>NZ_NIJK01000044.1 GCF_002836975.1 Shewanella indica
CGTGCGTTAAAAATGAGTAAAAACAAGTATCCCATTAAGCCTAAGAAAAATGCCGTTCACACTAAGTGAACGGCATTAGCCAAATGGCTGCCTTTACTATCAATTTATCAATAAAGGAGAATACTGAAATAAACTTAAGAACAGTAAGATTAAAAATCAACCTAATGTCATAATCAAAGAGGCTCGCCAACGACGATAATGATATGGCAAAATAGGTTGAGGTAAAACCCAACGAGACTCACTGTCACTCTTGTAAAGTGGAATATCTTGGCTTCTTAAGAAGCTCTCCAAGCGAAAAGGGTGTAAACGACAAAAAATAATGTCACAACCTGCCAACTGCTCAACGTGTAACTCATCTTTTGATATGCAAAGTCCAGTATCCATCAGCCAGTAGAGTGTCTGATGATAAATTTCATATTTATGTTGTTTCAGAAAAGCTATCCCCCAACCTGGTTCAGCTGTTAATGCCAACTCTCGGTAAGTTCTGAAATCCATTGACAGCCTCCCAAAGATAGTTTAGGCAGACTATAAAGGCTTGCTTCAATAATATCGTTAAGAAAAATCCCTATTAATGTAAGAAAATTCTGACATTGAAGTTCTGTCAAATCTCATTACTGGTCACCTAACCAGGTAACTCTCTTTCATGGCATTGCTGGCTAAAGCAGACTAAACATATTTTCCACTGCAATTTATGTATTAGCCTCTGGAATATTCTGCCTCCGGTATAGATAGATGCCATATGTATGCTGGAAATCTTTATTCCTTCAGCTTCAAAAATGGAGGCCATAGTTATAAATGTTTTTAGTCAACAACGCCCGTGCAATGCCAAGTGTTAATCGCAGCTTCGTCCAAACAGAAGGTGACTGAGCCACGGTTGACTAATGCCTGATTGTATTGCTTCCAATTAGTGATATTGCGTTCTGACTTACCCATGAAACTGACCGAAGACCTGTTATGCAAGATCAGATCATGGAAAGCGAAAAAGGTTCCGCTTATTTAGGCAACAACGCCGGTCTGAATGCAAGGCGTGGTTCGCAACAAATGGCCCTAGTCCTTTACCAGAAAAATTTACATCATCAACTTAGCGGCTATCACGCTTTTGCTGCAACGCTTCGGCGCCCGTTGCCACCATTCGCAGTTGAGTCACCAGTCGGTCGGCCAGAATCTTGCGATCGGCACGTTTCATATCCAGGGCGGCGGCGCCGGCATTAAACACCAGAGTCACCAATGCCTCAGCCTGTGCCCTGGCCAACTCCGGGCTGCGTCCGGCGGTGTCCTCGGTGTAGTGCGCCAGTTCCGAGATAAAGTGTTCAATCTCCCGCGCCACGGCCGCGCGAAAGGCGGCCGAGGTGCCTGAGCGTTCATGCAGCAGGATCCTGAATACGTTAGGGTTGGATTCCAGTACTTCCATAAAGGTGTCGACCGAGATGCGGATAACACTGCCGCCGGCCTCGGCGCGCTGACGTCCCTTACGCATCATCTGTCTCAGCGTCAAGCCACCTTCATCGACCATGGTCAGCCCCAGTTCATTCATATCCTTGAAATGACGGTAAAAAGAGGTTGGCGCTATATTGGCTTCCCTGGCCACTTCCCTAAGACTCAGGCTGGAAAAACTGCGCTCGGCACTCAGTTGATTGAATGCTGCATCCACCAAGGCGCGGCGGGTTTTCTCTTTCTGCTGTGCTCTGATACCCATCTTTATTCCATTCACTGGATCTGTTGCGCAAATAATACAGGCTTTACTCAATAATCACATCCTCGACTGGTGTCACTGTGATTGTGCTCCAACAGCAACTTAGCGTACACTTGTTAGCTTAAAGCGTTTTGGAAGTCATCATAATGAAAAAACCTCCCCTCATCTGGACCAACCTGATCCTCTTCCTGCTGACGTTTGCCGGTGCCTGTATTCTGGTGCCTTGGCGAGGCATCAGCCATGGCTTTGAGCTCAGCGAGTGGCTCACCTTCGTACTGTTGGCCTTCGCCAGTGGTTTGTCTATCACCGCCGGTTACCATAGGCTGTGGTCACATAAGGCTTATAAGGCTCACCCTGCCGTGCGTTTCCTGTTCGCCCTGGGTGGTGCGCTGGCTTTGCAGAACAGTGCCTTACATTGGGCTTCGGATCATCGTATCCATCACAAGCATGTGGATGACAATGACAAGGATCCCTATTCAGCGAACATGGGTTTCTGGTATAGCCATATTGGTTGGATGCTCAGGGAATATCAGGCACAACGTTATCACGACTATAACAACGTCAGAGACCTGCAAAACGATACCATAGTCATGTGGCAGCATAAGCATTATCTGCTGCTGGCGCTATTGATGAATGTGGGCCTCCCCGCTCTGCTTGGCTGGTTGAACGGCGATATCCTGTCAATGTTGCTGCTGGCTGGTCTGCTGCGCTTGGTGGTAGTGCATCACTGCACCTTTTTTATCAACTCGTTGGCGCATATCTGGGGTAAGCAACCCTATACTGACCGCAACAGCGCCCGAGACAACGGCATGCTGGCACTGTTTACTTATGGTGAGGGTTACCATAACTTCCACCATATCTTTGAAAACGATTACCGCAATGGTATTCACTGGTGGCATTACGACCCCACCAAGTGGTTGATCCGTTTCCTGTCCTGGTTTGGCCTGACCAAAGACCTGCGCAAGATCCCTCAGGAGCGCATCGAAGCCGCCAAACTGCAGATGCAACTCAAGCGCGCCCAGCATAAGGTGGCCCATCTGCCCAATTGCGAGGAGATCCTGGAAAAGCTGCAGGCAGAATACGAGGAATTGAAGAGCCACTTACAGGCCTACTTCGAAGCCAAGAAGGCGCTGCTTGAAGCACGCAAGCAGCAATTGGCCGATAAGCATCTGCTGTCTCAGGTGACGGAAATGCGCTTACGTTTTCGCGCCCAACGAAAACAATGGCGCCAACTGCAAGCCAGCATAGCCTAAAACCTTGTCGTAGCCACCCAAGGCCTGGCGATCGGCTTAACAGAATTTACCTGAGTTGTGAAACGGTCGGCTTGTACTGCGGCCGTTTCTGTTTATGATCAGGGGTTATTTCAATCACTCAGGGACCCGGCTATGTCAGATCAGTCAGTAAAACTCACGGAATACAGTCACGGTGCAGGTTGCGGTTGCAAGATTTCTCCCAAAGTCCTCAGCACCATTTTGGCCTCTCAATTGCCGGACTTTAAAGATCCCCGCCTGTTGGTCGGCAACCAGAGCAGGGATGATGCGGCCGTGTATCAGTTGGATGATCACACGGGCATTATCAGCACCACAGACTTCTTTATGCCGATAGTCGATGACCCTTTCACTTTCGGCCGTATCGCAGCCACCAATGCCATCAGTGATATCTATGCCATGGGCGGTAAGCCTATTATGGCAATTGCCATTCTGGGCTGGCCGGTGAACAAGCTGTCACCCGAAATTGCCCAGCAGGTAGTGGATGGCGGACGCCAAGCCTGCATGGATGCCGGGATCATGCTGGCCGGTGGCCATAGCATAGACGCACCCGAGCCTATTTTCGGCCTGGCAGTAACCGGCACAGTGGCGCTGGAGCACCTCAAGCAGAACGATACCGCCAAGGCGGGTGACAAGCTCTATCTCACCAAACCTTTGGGAATTGGCATACTGACTACGGCACAAAAGCAGAAGAAGCTGGCACCGCAGGACGTCAATATCGCCCCCGAAGCCATGTGCCAACTCAATAAAATAGGTGCCGAAGTCGCCAAGATAAGCGCGGTTCACGCCATGACAGACGTGACGGGCTTTGGTCTGGCGGGCCACCTGCTGGAAATGTGTCAGGGCTCCAACCTCAAGGCCAGCATAGATACAGCCAAACTGCCGTTGCTGGAAAAAGCCTCCGAGTATCTGGCTATGGGTTGTATCCCGGGCGGCACCCACAGAAACTTTGACAGCTACGGTGAGCACCTTCCCGAAGTTTCCGAGCAACAAAAGGCCTTACTGTGCGATCCGCAAACCAGCGGTGGCTTACTTATCGCTGTCGGCGCCGAGGGTGAGGCAGAACTGCAGCAACTGCTGACCAGCCAAGGGCTGGAGCTACACTGCATAGGTGCGCTCGACTGCCGCGACGACAGTCAGCAGTGGGTGGAGCTTATATGAGTCGACAGATAATCGCGCCTGCAGAATACCGGGAGATCTTCCTATCCGATCGTCCCCTGGTCGATCTGCGGGCGCCGGTTGAGTTTGCCAAGGGTGCCTTTCCTGCCAGCACCAACCTGCCATTGATGAACGACAGCGAAAGGCAGAAGGTGGGCACCTGTTATAAAGAGCATGGGCAGGCCGCCGCCATAGAGCTCGGTCATTCGCTGGTCAAAGGCAAGATCAAGGCCGCGCGTATTCAAGCCTGGCTGGATTTCTTCAGCGCCCACCCAGATGCCAACCTCTACTGTTTTCGGGGTGGCCTACGCTCTCAACTGACCCAGCAATGGATCCGTGAGGCCGGTCTTGAAGTGCCCTATATTCAGGGCGGCTACAAGGCGATGCGCCAATACCTTATCGATACCATAGATAACACCCCGCAGCAGCAACAGCTGTTGATCCTCAGCGGCATTACCGGCTCAGGCAAGACAGAGTTTATTCTCAGCCGCAGCGAGTCTGTGGATCTGGAAGGGACAGCCAATCACAGAGGATCGAGCTTTGGTAAAAATGTTACTCCGCAGCCCAGTCAGATCAATTTTGAAAACAGCTTGGCTCGGGAGCTGTTGAAGCATCAAGAGAGGCAAGAGTCCTGCCTGCTGTTGGAAGACGAAAGCTTCCTGATTGGCCGCCGCGCCATACCCAAAGTCTTTTTCAGTGCCATGCAGCAGGCGCAGGTTTTAGTGTTGGAAGAGCCGCTGGAGGCCCGACTCCCCCGTCTTCTGGATGAGTACGTGCACAAGATGCAGCGAGGTTTTGAACAGCATTACGGCGCAGAAGAAGGCATGACGACGTTCGGCGCCTATCTGCGTCAGAGTGTCGAGGGCATACGCAAGCGTATGGGGCACCAACAAACTGAGCAACTGCTGGAGCTGGTCGACTCAAGCTTGCAGACACAGCAGCAACGCAACACTACAGAACAACACCTGGAGTGGATCTCACTGCTACTGGAGAAGTATTACGACCCCATGTATCAGTACCAGCTGGAGAAAAAGGCCGAGCGGATCATCTTCCGCGGAGACCGTCAGGCCATTCATCAGTGGCTGGATGAGAGGCGGGCAAACCGCCAGCAATGAGTGTAACGGCGGGCCATCAAGCTTAATTGGCTCTTGCGCAAACAAAATGAGCCCGGCTGCGACCGGGCTCTTTCGTTGACATGACCTTAGCTGCCGGGTTTGGCCAACAGATCGGCTACCCGCTGCTGCAACGAGTGACGGCTCTCTTCTGCGCCGGGTACCTGAGCTGCGATATTGACCTTAAGCCTGGACCAGAAACGTCTTGGCCGGGTCGTCAGGGCATGGCCATCTTTGTGGCTGAAATAAGATCCCCACAAACCTTTGAGCGCCATTGGCACCACAGGTACAGGATCCTTTGCCAGTATCTGTTCGATACCGGGCCGGAACTCATGCAACTCACCGTCGGGAGACAACCTTCCCTCAGGAAAAATACACACCAACTCTTCATTGGCCAGCGCCTGGTGGATACGCTCGAAGGCCCGGGTATAGGTATCAATGCACTTTTTCGGTGAACAGATAGGGATCACCCCGGCGTGGCGAAACAGATACTTGAGCAAGGGCATTTCACTTATGCTCTTATCCATCACAAAGCGCACCGGGCGAGTGGATGCTCCCAGCAGCACCAAGGCATCGACGTAACTGACATGGTTACACACCAGCACGGCAGCCCCCTGCTTGGGAATGTTTTCCCGGCCTTCAACCTTAAGACGATACAAGAGATGGCTCAGCAGATAACTGATAAACCTCAGCGTAAATTCAGGCACCCGGCTATAGACATACAACGCTACCACGGCGTTGAATACCGCCAGCAGAGTAAATAGCTGAGGGATCGACAAACCCACCAGCTCCAGCAATATTATCGACAATATCGCCGAACACACCATAAACAGGGCATTGATGATATTGTTGGCGGCTATGGCTTGGGCACATTCACCCGGGGCCGAACGCGACTGAATAAAGGCATACAGAGGCACAATAAACAGGCCGCCACTGACCCCCACCATAAACAGTGCCAACATCAGCCTGAAGTGTTCACTGCGGCCGACAAACTCGCTTATGTCGTAGAGATATCCCGCCGGCAGTTGGCTGTAGTCAGGAATGGCCCACAGCAGATCCAGACCAAAAAAGGTTAACCCGGCCACCCCGAAAGGCAGCAACCCCAGCTCTACATGACCAAAGGAGAAGCGCTCACAAACAAAGGAGCCGACCGCAATACCTATGGAAAACAGCGCCAGCAGCAGCGACACCACAGTGGCGTCCGAGTGCAGCGAGCCTCTGGCAAAATTGGGGAACTGGGTCAGATAGGTGGCACCCAAAAACCAGAACCAGCTAATCGCCAGAATCGCCATCCAGATTGACGGCGTTTGCCGTACCCGCTTGATACTGGCCAGAGTGCCGGACAGGGGCGCAAAGCGTACCTTGTCTATCGGCAGCGGCGCCGGCAGTGATGGAATCGCCCGGCTGGAGAGGAAACCGGCCAAGGCCAGCACAGATACGGTTATCGCCGCCCACATCAGGCCGTTGTCACTGGTTACCAGCAGCCCGGCACTCAAGGTGCCTATCAAAATAGACAGAAAGGTGCCCATCTCTACCCAGGCGTTACCGGTGACCAACTCATCTTCTCTAAGCGCCTGCGGCAGCAGCGAGTATTTTACCGGGCCAAAGTACGCCGATTGGGTGCCGGTAAGAAACAGCAGCAGCAACATCAACAGATAGCTTTGCGCCATAATCGCCGCGGCGGCGCAGGACATGATGATAAGCTCCAGCAGCTTTAACCTGCGGATCATCAGCGCCTTGTCCATATTGTCGGCCACCATCCCCGCATGGGCGGAAAACAGAAAGAAAGGCAGGATGAAGATCCCCGCCGCCAGATTAACAAACAGATCGACACTCATCGGCAGGTTATCGACCTGGCTGTAGGTCACCAGCAGCAGCAACACATTCTTGTAGATGTTGTCGTTGAGTGCCCCCAGACATTGAGTGGCGAAATAGGGTAAAAATCGTTTACTCAGGAACATGTTCCCTCCTCCAGTTGCATCGCCGTCCACCACAAGTCCACCTGAAATGTCAGTAACTGCAACCACGAAGCCTGACTGAAGAGCTTATCGTCCAGCGCCAGGCCAGTCAGCCCATGGATACTGCTCCAGAAGCTGCGACTGGCGAGCGCCAGCTTGGATGAGGGCAAGTTTGGCAACAAGTCACCGAGTTGCTGTTCGAGCAAGCCTATCAGCTCGGCAATCAGCTGTTGTTGCGATTCTGGCAGAGGTTCTTCCGGCCCCAGATGCAAGGCAAACACCAAACGAAATGCCTGGGGTTGGCTATGGGCAAACTCGGCATAAGCCTTGGCCAATGCCAACAGCTTCAGCTCGCCGGTTGCGAATGTTTGTTCGCACACCAATTGCATTTGCTCAAGCAGACGCTCCAAGACCCTGGCGGATACGCTCAGGAGCAGATAGTTGTAGCTACCAAAGAGGTTAATTAAGGTACTGGGGGCATAGCCCACTTGGGAGGCGATCCGTCTAAGACTCAGGCTGGTATATTCCTCCTGATTCAACAACTGCTCGACGGCATCCAGTGCCATGAGGCGGATCTCTTGATGACTGTGTTCCTTGCGTCTTGCCATAGTGTCCATTCCTGAAAAGAGATGGCAGCAGACTAACAGCCTTTAAAATAAAAAACAATGTTCACAATGTGACATTTTTTAATCAGAATTACGGGAGGCAATTGATATCTTCTAAGGTAATCATTACCTAAAAGTACACCAAATAATATGACTTCAGCTTACTGCCTCTAGTTCTAATAGGGTCAAAACGACAATAGGCCAGAAGCACAGCTTCTGGCCTATTTTACCTGTGATATGCATCCACTTGATTAACGCATAGTAACAAACTCTTCTGCGCCTGTTGGATGGATAGCGACTACGGCATCAAAGTCAGCCTTGGTGGCGCCCATCTTGATGGCAACACCAAAGCCTTGAAGGATTTCATCCATGCCAAAGCCGATACCATGGATCCCGACAACTTTTTCATCGGCGCCGGCACAAACCAGCTTCATCTTACAGGCTTGACGGTGCGCAGTAACCGCTGTGTACATGGAGGTAAAGGATGAAGTGTAGACTTTCACCTGATCCTCACCGAAACGTTCTTTGGCCTCAGGCTCTGTCAGCCCCATGGTGCCAATTGGCGGGTGGCTGAAGACCACTGTCGGGATGCAGTCATAGTCCATCTTGGCATCCGGCAAGGCGCCAAAGAGACGCTCTGACAGCAAGCGACCCGCCTTGACGGCAACCGGTGTCAGCTCTACTCCGCCAGCCATGATGTCACCGACACAGTAAACCCCTTTGGCGCTGGTGTTTTGCTGGGCATCGGTTATCACATATCCCTTGGGATCCAACTGCACATCGGTATTTTCAAGGCCGATATTGCCTGTGGCCGGTGCCCGACCTATGGCCCAGATCAGGCAGTCCACTGTGTACTCTTCAGCGTTTTCCAGCACCAGAGTCAGGCTGCCATCGGCATTTTTACGCACTTCCTTGGGAATGCTCTGGGTATGCAGCGAAGGCCCTTCGCTGGCCATGGACTCCATCAGTGTTTCATAGAGCATGGGGTCGAAGTTACGCAGCGGCGCATGTTTGCGTACAAACAGATGGGTTTCACTGCCCAGGGCATGCAATACACCGGCAATTTCCACCGCGATATAACCGGCACCCACTACGGCTACCCGCTTGGGCTGTTCACGCAGGGCAAAGAAACCGTCCGAGTCTATGCCATATTCGGCCCCGGGAATGTCGGGAATGCTGGGCGCGCCACCGGTCGCTATCAAAATATGCTCGGCACTGTAGTGCTCGCCGTCAACCTCAATAGTGTGGTTATCAACAAAGCGGCCATAGCCGTTAACCACAGTGACCTTGTTGTTGGCCAGACCGCGTTCATAGGAGCCATGGATCCGTTCGATATAGGCTTCACGACTGGCCACCAGCGTGTTCCAGTCAAACTGGTTGACGCTGACATCAAAACCGTAATCTTTGGCATAGAGATGCATGGCTTCGGCCACTTGGGCGCCATACCACATGACCTTCTTGGGCACACAGCCGACGTTGACGCAGGTACCACCCAGGTGTTTGGCTTCAATCAGCAAGACCTTGGCGCCACGCATAGCGGCTCTGTTGGCTGACGCAATACCACCGCTGCCCGCACCCAGGCAGATATAGTCAAAATGTTGTGCCATGTTTATCTCCGTAGATTGATACTGACTCACTCGCCCAACAGGGCGACCTCCCGTCTGGCGGGATACTTGTGAGCCATTGTAGGGGGATTCAGATCAAGTGACCAGACCAGAGTCTGCCGGTAAAAATTTCAGTGGTACAAGCTGCAGCGGGAATAATCCTGGGTCTCTGGCCCTGAGCCTGAGCACTTGAGGCAACGAAACTGCTGTTGATGCTCGCCGAGTTCAGCCTGCAAATATCTGGCAGTGTGGGAATCTTTCTGCCTGAGGCGCCGCTCCAGCTCTGTCATTCGCTTATCCAACCAGCGACAACTGGGATCATCGGCGATTTGGCGGCGAGGCTTGGATGGCTTCTTTTTTCGGGATTTGGTTGGTTTACTGTCGCGCGAGGCCTTGGGCAGGGGCGCAGACTCATATTCAAGTGCGGCTTCAAACTGCTGTGGAATGGCAATAGGATTGCCCTCGCTGTCGAGCACCCACCCCAGAGGGAGCGAACCAGGCTCTTTGCCCGGGTCGCTGAGTTGCTTATCTATTGAGGGCTCTGAACCCGACACTGGATTCAGGTCTGGATTCAGGTCTGAGCTTGATTCGGCCTGGGATTCAACCAATGGGGCGACTCCCAACCAAAGGAGCAGGCAGCAAAGCCCGCCGATTCTGTAGGTTAACATTCCCTGTCCCTCCGCATCGCTCCGTCGACGCTGTTTGTCTTCACATCAGAGTCTAGAAGCTGCGGTGAATGTTAGCCAATTTAAAACTGCCACTCTAGATGCAAGCCGACATAAGACTTAGCCAGATCGCCATGCCAACCCTCCTCTTGCGCCTGCTGCTTGATATCGTCCTGCGCTATGCTGTGGCTCAAATGCAAGGAAGCCACCAAAGAAGGGGTTAATGAGTAGCATGCCTCTACACCAAACTGCAGATGATTGGGGCCATCATGAGTCTGACTGGCATAGCCAAAGTCGAATCCCTGGGTCACATAAGGGGTCAGAGTCAATTGCTCGTTCACTTGCCAGTGGCTGTGCAGGCTCAACTCCACAAAATAACCCGATGCTTCAGTAGCATAGGTATAGTTAATCGATGGCGTCAGCCAACTCAGCCCCTGATAGGCGAGATAGGCGTACACCTCATTGTCATGGCCGCGCTCATCACCGTAAAACTCCAACCGCTGCATGCCGACTCCTGCTTCCACTGATTCGAGTGGGTTAAAACAGTATTCCACCCCGGCATTGAGCTCGGCGTAGTTAACACTGTCGGCTCGGCCAAACAACACAAAGGCCCCCAGGCCATCACGGCTATGGTGAATGCCACTCCAGGCAATCCCTCCCGCAGACAAGTTGTCACGCCCTTCGGAAACATAATGGCTGTCCCACCCCAGTATGAGTTGGGTTTCGGCGGCCTCATCGGCCAATAATGGATTACAGCACAGGAGTGTCAGCAGCGAGAGCAAATAGCGCATAAAACGTACCAAACTTACAAAGTAAAGCCATTCTATTGCATCAACCAAACATGTAAATGATAATGAATCGCGTTTTAGATCCAGTTATCATTTATAGTATTTTTGTGCATTGACGGTAGGCTCTCTTCCTCGGTAGCAGTGACTCGTGACTCACGGGTATTTCTTTGCCGAGTTTGATGGCTATGTTTCACTGCTATGTTCACATCTATGCCACTGCTATGGCACCAATCGCTTTTATCACCTTGATAAATCAAAGCGGAACCCTTATCTATTAGCCACGCCCCTGAATATTCGCCGCCATGGCGGCAAGACCAGGCACCCAATGCAGGCCCTATGGCCCACGCCCAAAGAGAGGACAGACAATGACCAATCCGCTGCTGACAGCACAGGAGCTGCCACCCTTTTCCAGTATCAAGGCCGAGCACATTCAACCGGCGGTCGAACAGGCCATAGCCAAATGCCGCGATAAGATAGAAGCCGTGCTGGCCGCAGGAGGCCCCTTCACTTGGGAGAACCTGGTGGCCCCCCTGGAGCAGGTGGACGATGAGCTGAGCCAGATCTGGTCGCCTATTTCCCATATGAATTCAGTACTCAGCAATGAAGAATGGCGCGCTGCCCACGATGCCTGTCTGCCATTGTTGTCTGAGTACAGCACCTTTGTCGGACAACATCAGGGCCTGTATCAGGCCTATAAAGAGCTCAAGGCCTCGGCGGAATTTGCCCAGCTCAGCCAGGCGCAACAGACTGTGATAGAACATAGCCTGAGAGACTTCGAACTGTCGGGAATAGGCCTCAATGATGAACAAAAAGCCCGCTATGGAGAGATTGTAAAGCGCCTGTCCGAACTCAGCAGCACCTATTCCAACCAACTGCTGGATGCCACACATGCGTGGAGCAAGCTGGTTACCGATGAAGCCGAATTGGCCGGTCTGCCAGAGTCTGCCATTGCCGCCGCCAAGGCGATGGCCGAGGCCAAAGAGCTGCAAGGTTGGCTGTTCACCCTGGATTTTCCATCCTATCTGCCGGTCATGACCTACAGCGACAACCGCAGTCTGCGTGAAGAGTGTTACCGCGCCTTTGTGACCCGCGCTTCGGATCAAGGCCCCAATGCCGGTGAGTTCGACAATGGCCCGCTGATGGACGAGATCCTGAGCCTGCGCCATGAGTTGGCACAGTTACTGGGCTTTGATACCTATGCCGATAAGTCCCTGGCCACCAAGATGGCGCAATCGCCCGAGCAGGTTATCGCCTTCCTCAATGAGCTGGCGCTGCGCTCCAAGTCTCAGGCCAAGGCCGAGTTGGCCGAACTCAAGGAGTTTGCCAAGGAGCATTATGGTGTAACCGAGTTGGCGGCCTGGGATCTGGGTTACTACGGCGAAAAACTCAAGCAGCACAAGTATGAGATATCTCAGGAAGAGCTACGTCCCTTCTTCCCCGAAGACAAGGTGCTCAGCGGCCTGTTCTACACCATCAAGCGCTTGTTCGGCATGGATGTCAAAGAGCAGCAGGATTTCGACAAGTGGCATAAAGATGTGCGCTTTTTCCACATCCTGGATGCCGAGGGCGAACACAGAGGCAGCTTTTATCTGGACCTCTATGCCCGTGAAGGCAAGCGGGGCGGCGCCTGGATGAATGATTGCCGAACCCGGCGGATGACGGCCACTGGCCTGCAAAAGCCGGTAGCCTACCTCACCTGTAACTTCAATCGCCCTGTGGGTGACAAGCCGGCGCTGTTTACCCATGACGAAGTCACTACCCTGTTCCACGAATTTGGTCATGGTATTCACCATATGCTGACCCGCATCGATGTCGGTGGGGTTTCCGGTATCAACGGCGTACCTTGGGATGCCGTGGAGCTGCCAAGCCAGTTTATGGAGAACTGGTGCTGGGCCGAAGAGGCGCTGGCGGAGATCTCCGGCCATTATCAGACCGGGGAGCCGCTGCCCAAGGCGATGCTGGACAAGATGCTGGCCGCCAAGAACTTCCAGTCCGGCATGATGATGCTGCGGCAACTGGAGTTCTCTCTATTCGACTTCCGCCTGCATCAGGAGTTTGATCCGGCCAAGGGCGCCCATATTCAACAGATGTTGGATGAGGTTCGACGCCAGGTGGCAGTGGTCACACCGCCTGAGTTCAACCGCTTCCAGAACGGTTTCGCCCATATCTTTGCCGGAGGTTATGCCGCCGGCTACTACAGCTACAAGTGGGCCGAGGTGTTGTCTGCCGATGCCTTCTCCCGCTTCGAGGAGGAAGGTATTTTCAACGAGAGCACAGGACGCGACTTCCTGCATAACATACTTGAGATGGGCGGCAGTGAAGAGCCTATGGTGCTATTTACCCGCTTCCGTGGCCGCGAGCCCAGCATAGACGCACTGCTGCGTCACTCGGGGATCCAAGCCTGAGACTGAAGCAATTGATTAGGCGCCTTAGGGCGCCTTTTTTGTGAGCCAGTTCTCGCTTGCCGTCTGGTATGACCTTTGGTAGCCTTTAATGCCTCTCAACTCTTGGACCCTTTGATGAACCTCTACTTTCGCCTGTTTTGGCTGCTGCTCTGGAGAGTGCGCCGGGCAAACGATATCGGTTTTCTCGGCACCAGCCGCATCCGTTATCGGGCTTTACCGAGTGACTGTGACATCAACCTGCACCTGACCAACTCCCGCTACCCGGCATTTATGGATCTGGCCCGCACCTATATGATGGCCGAAATGGGCTTGCTGAAGCGCTTTCTAAAACTGAAATGGATGCCGATAGTCAATGCCGCCGAATTCACTTATGTAAGGGATATCAGGCCATTACAGCAGTTTGAAATTGCCTCTCGCGTGGTTGGCTGGGATGAAAAGTATTTCTACATAGAGCAACGTTTCCTGTCGGACAGAGGCCTGCATGCCATAGTGCATGTCAGAGGTTTGTTCGTCTGCAAACGCAAACCTGTACCCACGGAAAACCTGTTGACGGAAGCCGGGTTCGATGAGACCACGCCCGAGTTACCGGCGGAGATCATCAAGTGGAAGTCATTCCTGGATCTCAAAAAGGCCCGCAACAGCTGAATTCTTGTTCAGGGGATGGGTCTGAGCCCGCTGCTGGCCTCCTCCTGAGCCAGAGTTACTTCATCCTGCACCAACATCCAGGAACCTCGCAATTGCGCCTGCAGCCAGTAGCGCCCCAAATGCTGGTAATCCAGTAAATTGAAACTGCGCTGCAGGTAACCAAGACAAGGAATTAAGGCACAATCGGCCAAAGTGAACCCATCTCCGCACAGCCAATGATGCTCAACCAGGCGCAAGTCCAGCGCCCGCAGGCAAAGTCTGAGACGGTTTTCAATTTGACGCTGCACCAGAGGAAGTTGCTGTTCTTCCGGTAAGCTATATTGCTGTTCCAACTGATAGAGGCTGTTGTTAAGGTCGTTGTCGGCAATTCTGTCATAGAGACGTACTTGCAGATTGAGCTCGGGCTCCTTGGGCAACAACCGGGTGCCGGCGGCCATTTTATTGTCCAGATACTCTATGATAATGCTGGATTCAGGCAACAGGCTGCCGTCCTGACACACCAAAAGTGGCAGCTTACCGGATGGATAGAAATGCAGATAATGTTGGCGCTCCAATGGATCCTGCAGATCCGTTACCCGGGGAAAGAAGTTTGCCTGCTTTTCATAAAGTGCCAGCAGCACCTTTTGCGAATAACGCGACAATGGATGGTAGTAAAGCTCCATAGACAGGGATCCCCATGGTTACCAACTTTAACTTTAGTTGCTGGCTACCGCTTAGGGAAGCCGTGACCCGTTACCATGAGTGCCGCGAGGAGTTATCCGTCCTCTGTTTAGCCCTACTTCTGCTTGAGAAAGTCCCACATGTAGAGATGTGATGGGCACCTTTTCAGTCGGTAAACTTGCTAGCTGATTTCAAAGCCTCCACTTTGTTCTTAATCGCCACTTATGACATCAAACGTCTGTTGGGGCTGAACGTTCACTGAAAAAGCCCCGCTTGATCAGTCTTGAAACCAAGCCTCAAGTATGACTGTTAATCCGCTGCCATCTTTACCCCGATTGGTATTACACTGGTACGGCAGCAACTGAGCCAATCAAAAGGGAAAAGCACATGATCAAGCCGGAAGATTTTGCCACCATCTATGCCAGAGCCTGTGAGCGTAAAGGTGGCGCCGAGCGACTGGAGAGCCTGTTACCCGAAATCTGTCCCACTGAAGAATTGCTGGAATATACAGATGCCGAGTTGCTTTCAGCACTCAGCAAACAGGTATTTCAGAGTGGTTTTGTCTGGAAGGTAGTGGAACACAAATGGCCGGCCTATGAAGAGGCCTTCTTTGGCTTTGAACCCATGAAAGTGTTGATGCTCTCCCCTGAGCAGCTGCAGGCCAGAGCTGAGGACAGTCGCCTTATTCGCCACCAGAAAAAGACCCAGGCCATTTATGACAACGCGCTCATGGTGCAGGATATTGCCAGAGAACACGGCAGCCTGGCCCGTTACATCGCCCTCTGGCCAGTGGAGGAGATCACCTCACTGTGGCAAGAGCTCAAACGCCGTGGGGCACGCCTGGGTGGCAATACCGGCCCCTATTTTCTGCGTGGTATAGGTAAAGACAGCTTCCTATTGACCGCTGATGTCCAAAACTATCTCAAGAGCCACAAACTGGTAGATGCAGGCTTCAGCTCAAAGAGCGGCCTGGCCCAGGTACAAGCTGTATTCAATCATTGGCAGCAGAGCAGCGGCAGGAGCATGGCCGCCATCAGCCGCATCCTGGCTTGTAGCACAGGGGACAATCGCATCTGAGGCCTGAGATAAATTTGACTTAAATACAGACAAAAACAGTTGCAATCGAAAATGAGAACCATTATCATCTGTTTTGCGTTCCAAAACTCATCCTTAACTGAGAGTCAGTTAACCGCTAGTCGACTGAGATTTGCTTGAAGTTATGGTGTTCCTGAGTTTGCAAAGCACGACATTGCTCACACACTCTTTTAGGCCGGGTTAACTACCCGGCCCTTTTTTGGCTGATTGTTATTGTCGAAGCTTTATGCCCCTTATCCCCACTAACTATTTTTCCCTCTCACTGCTGTTTCAAAAGTTTGATGCCCTTCGCTACAAACCAATATTGGGAGAATCAGGCACCAAGAAAGGGGCTGCAATCTGGATTTAGCAGCAAAACTGCCAATGATTTTCGACCAGTGATTTAGATTCAAACGCATCAAAAAACCACTTACTAATCAAATATTTTTGATAAAAACCCAAGATGAGAACAATTAGGCCGGAAAGATTTTATCTTGAAAGGGCAAAAAACAGTTGCAAACATAAATGAGAATGATTATTGTTAACTTGCGTTCCAAAACTCATCCTTAGCTTTAGGCCCGCAGTACCCGCTGAGAGTTATGGTGTTCCTGAGTTTGCAAAGCACGACATTGCTCACACACTCTTTGTGGCCGGGTTAATTACCCGGCTCTTTTTTTGTTTGCACGCCAAGCCTATAACCTACCCGAACAGCAAACCATCATAGGGGCCTGACTGATCCTCTTTGGCCATATGGTAAATACTGACAGTAAACTGCGTCCCCTTACCCAGAGTCGAGCTGACCTCTATGGTGCCGCCAATACGTTTGATAATACCGTAGCTCAGCGACAAGCCCAGCCCGGTACCATCCTTACGGGTGGTATAGAAAGGATCGAATATCCGGCTCAACTGCTCCTGCGGGATCCCTGAACCTTCATCTTCAATCTCTATCTTGATCCCCACAGGTTCATCCTGCTCCACCCAGTCATAGGTGCGGATCCAGATCCGCCCCTTGCCATCCATAGCATGAGCGGCGTTGACCACCAGATTGATCAACACCTGCAGTAATTGTGGACGATTCACCTGCACCGGATAACTGGCGTTCAGCTCAGGCAACAACACCACTTCCTGCTTACCCAATGAGTGACGCACCAGCAGCTGCATCTCTTCAATAATAGGTGTGATTTGATGCATCTCCAGCGGCGCATTGAATTCACCGGGACGACTGTACTGCAGCAAGCTGCGAATAATTGTACTGATACGGCCTACCTGCTGGATGATGAGGTCTATTTCCTCCTCAACGACCTCAGCGTTGTCACCAAGCTCCACCCGCAGCAGTTCCATATTACCGAGGATTACGGCGGTCGGATTATTGATCTCATGGGCAATCCCAGCGGTCAATTCCCCTAGGGCGGTCAGTTTTTCATTGGTCACCAACTGCTGACGGGTTTCGTTCAGCAATTGTACGTTGCGCTGCAACTCTTCGGTTTTTTCCTGCAGGCTACGGGTACGTTCCTCGACCTTCATCTCCAATTGCTCGGCTGCCGCTTGAATTTGCGCATTGCGGCGCTGCAACAAATCGAGCATACGGTCAAACTGCTCTGCCAGGTTGGCCAGCTCATTGTCTCTATCCAGTCCCAGCTCACCAATGCGCAGGTTACGCCCGGACTGCACCGCTTTAACCACTTGATGAATTCGTTCAATCGGTTGCAATAAACTGTAAGCGCCGCGATAAACCAAAAGTCCGGAAACCAGCAACACCAACATCAAAATGGTGCCCAACTCTATGATATTAAGCAGATAGTTGTGGATAAAAGGCGACTCGGAAAACCCGGAATAGATCATGCCTATCCGTTGACCGCGGATATCGGTCAACGGCGCATAGGCCGAGATAAACCAGTCATTGTAAACAAAGGCTCTATCAACCCAGAGTTGGCCTTTGACCAACACCTGCTGACGTACCTCCTCCGACACCAGTGTGCCCAATGCCCGGCCGCGATTCTCATCTTCTTTGGGGAAGAAATGCAGAGGCACATTGGTGCTGATACGGATATTGTCGAGGAAGATGGTCACAGTGCCTATGGAACGTTCCGGCAGTGTGCCCTTGTCATAGACCAGATCGCGAATATGATCGACGATGCGAGTGTTGCGGTTAAACAGGATCCCACCATCCAGATACCAACCGATCTTGCCGTTTTCATCGGCTACCGGCAGCAGGCTGCGGCTGAGCATACCCCGCTCTTCAACTTCCCTATCGGGATTTTGTGCCCTCAAGGTCATTTTCACCGGGATCTTGGCACGTTCGGCCAACTCGGGATCGATTCGCGCCAGCCGCGAGCTGGAGAGTACCATCAACCCGGAATAGGCGCTTTGTCCCTGAACCAAGGGCAGCATCTGCCGCAAGTCCGGATCGGCCGCCGCATCGGCGATTCTAACCAGACGCAAAAAATCGAGATCCAATGCTTTGCGTTGCTGATCCAGAAAAACATTGAGCTCTTTCTGCTTCAGCTGTTTACCTTCGAGTATCGAGCGAAAGTGGGTCTGGAAATCGAAGGACTGCATCACATGTTCCAGCTGTTTTTCCTGGCGCTCCTGCACGGCATCCAAGGTGTTATTGGCCACGGTCAGGTCTGCTTTGACCTTCATAAACAGCTGTTTGCCTGTATAGCTGATGTTCCAGTAAATGGTGATAAACACCAGGCTCACCAGTGTCAGCAAGATGGGCAACAGAGTCAGGATCAGAATGCGATAACGCACCTTTGCCTGTAGCTGCTGCCAGCTCAGGCCAAAGAGCCGTTTGAACAGTGACAAGCTCAGACCTCCGACTCGCAGTCAAACCACTCTTTGTATTTACGATCCAGTGTCTTGCGAGACACTCCCAGCACCCGGGCTGCCGCCGACTTGTTGCCTCCGTGGGAGTCAACCACGGCGGTGACATGGTCTTTCTCCACATCCTTGAGCGCCCAGTCGTGGGGATAGCCAGGCTGAGCATTCAGTTCGGCCTTGGGCTGTTCTTTCCAGTATTCCGCCGGTGGCTTACCGAGCAGAATGCAGCGCTCTATCATGTTACGCAATTCGCGGATATTCCCCGGCCACTGATGTTGCTGCAGTTTGAGCAGGTCCTCATGGCTCCAGACCACCTCTTTCACCCCGAGCTCTGCGGCCAACTGACGGGTAAAATGATGGGTCAATTCCACCACATCATCCGGCCTTTCCCGCAATGGCGGGATCACTATGTCGAGCACATTGAGACGGTAAAAGAGATCGCGGCGAAAATGCCCGGCTTCAACCTCTTCGGCCAGTTTACGGTTGGTTGCCGCTATCACCCGAACATCAATATTGACTTCTTTCTCGCTGCCAACCGGACGAATCGCTTTTTGTTCCAGCACCCGCAGTAAGGCCGTCTGCATTTTCAGCGGCATTTCCCCGATCTCATCGAGGAAGATGGTGCCGCCGGAGGCAAAACTAAATAAGCCTTCCCTATTGCCCTTGGCGCCGGTAAAGGAACCTGCAGTATGACCAAAGAGTTCACTTTCCAGCAACTCTGGGGCAATGGCGCCGCAGTTAACCGGTACAAAGGGGCCCTGACGACCACTGAGCAGGTGAAGTTGCCTGGCCACCAGCTCCTTGCCCGTGCCGGACTCGCCTTCGATAAGCACTACGGCATTGGTCGGTGCCACTCGCTCAATCACCCGCTTGACCTCCATCATGGCATCACTGTTGCCTATGATGGTGGAGGAGTAGCCGCTGGACACTTCCCGGCGCAGCATCAGGTTTTCCCGCTTCAATAAGCGCCGCTCGATGCAGCGATCGACCGCCTTCATCATCTGCTCAAGATGAAAGGGCTTCATGATGAAGTCGGAAGCGCCGGCCCTAAGTGCCTGAATAGCCACTTCCATATCGGCATAGCCCGTCATAAAGATGATGTCGGAACGCCGCTCTTGATCATCCAGCGCCTCACGCCACTCAATACCTGAGCGGCCGGGCAGACGTATATCCACAATCAGCAGATCGAAGTGACAACGGCTTCGCAGTTGTTCAGCTTCTTCTATGCTGGCGGCGGTTTCTACCAGGGCAAATTTCTTTGCCAGCGCTTTGTTGAGGAAACTGCGCATACCGGGCTCGTCGTCGACGATCAACACGGACACGGCAGAAGGCATTGGCTTAGACTTAAGTGGCTTTTCTATCTGGCTCATATTGTCGGCTTCAGGACATTTTGACTCAATTGAAATAGATTCTATCATTGATACGGTAAAAATTGGTCACTATGAACCAGCGAAAAAGCCGATTGGGACAATTTGTCTGACACTTATTTACCAAGCTTGGGATCCAGTTCACATATTGGATCCCTCAATATCGGTTTATAGCTGACATTCATCTTTGGCACCCAAATTGCTTTATTGGGTGCGAGTACAAGGCCGTGGCCCGCTGGCTTATGGGTTCGGCACACTTATAAAATCATGCCAAGGAGCAATAATGTTGAACTTGAAACAACTGCTGGGTCTTGCCATTGCGGCAGGCCTGATGATCTCTGCCCCGGCTTCCGCTCAGGAAACCATCAAGCTGGCCACCACCACAAGTACTGAAAACTCAGGTCTGCTGGGTTACCTGCTGCCAAAATTCGAATCTGAATCAGGTTACAAGGTACAGGTGATCGCCACAGGTACAGGTAAAGCCCTGAAACTGGGTACCCAAGGTGACGTGGATCTGGTGATGACTCACGCTCCTGGCGCAGAAGCCAAGTTCGTTGCCGACGGTTTCGGTGTTGAACCTCGCGGTATCATGGAAAACGACTTTGTTGTCCTAGGCCCAAAGAACGACCCTGCCAAGGCTCGTGACAGCAAGAATGCCGAAGAAGCCTTCGCCAAAATCGCCAAGTCAGGCGTACCTTTCGTATCCCGTGGTGATGACTCAGGTACTCACAAGAAAGAACTGTTGATCTGGAAAGCCGCCAACGTGACTCCAGACTTCAAAGGCTATACTTCTGTAGGTCAAGGCATGGGTAAAACCCTGCTGATGGCTAATGAACTGCAAGGTTACACCCTGTCTGACCGTGGTACTTTCGTGGCTTACAAAGCCAAACTGGACCTGAGTATCGACTTCGACGGCGGCGCCACTCTGGCCAACCCTTATCAGGTTATCCTGATCAACCCTGCCAAATACCCTGATCTGAATCACAAAGGTGCACGTGCCTTCAGTGATTGGTTGATTAGCAAAGAAGCACAAAGCATGATCAACAGCTATAAAGTTCAAGGTGAACAACTGTTCAAGGCAACTTACGGCAAATGAGTGAAGGCTGGTTAGCCCTTATACAGCAGGCCCTCGGCCTGCTGTTTTCCAGAGACCCCGAAGTCTGGTCTATTATCTCCGTCTCTTTCTCGGTATCTTTCGCGGCACTGCTGATCACCTTGCTGCCGTCCATGATACTGGGGTTCGCCCTGGCGTTTGTTCAGTTTCCCGGTCGCTGGCTGGTAACCAACCTGGTGCAAACCCTGCAATCCATTCCCACTGTGGTGGTTGGCCTGTTGGCTTATCTACTACTGACCCGTAACGGTGCCCTGGGCGACCTGCGCTGGCTCTTTACCCAAAAGGGGATGATCCTCGGGCAGATGATGATCTGCGCCCCGGTACTGATAGCCATGAGCCATGCCGCCTTCACCAGTGTCGACCGCCGCGCCTGGGAAACCAGCCGCACCCTGGGTGCCAGTTGGAGCTCGGCTATCTGGGTGGTTTGCCGCGAGCTGAGAGTACCGCTGTTACTGGCGATTATCGCCGCGTTTTCCCGTATCATTACCGAAGTCGGCTGTTCCATGATGGTTGGTGGCAATATAGCCCATGTTACCCGTAACATACCCACCGCGATTTCGCTGGAAACCAGTAAAGGGGACTTCGCCCAGGCCATAGCCCTTGGCTTGGTGCTGCTGGTGCTGGCACTGATACTGAATTTTGCTCTGGGTACTCTGCGCGGCAGGGCCAATCCCAGAAGTCATTAGGACGCTTGATGATAAAGCTGATAGCCCAAGATCTTGAGATGCGTTTTGGTGAACGCCTGTTATTTCGCGCCCGGCAACTGGAGTTTTGCCAGGGCGAAGTCATCTATCTGCAAGGTGACAATGGCTGCGGTAAAACCACTCTGATGAAGCTGCTGGCCGGCTTACTCAAGCCCAGCGCCGGTACCATCTATACCCAAGGATTTCCAGCTGCGCCCTGGTGGCGAGGTGATACCTTGCTCGGCAAGGCTATTTACCTGCATCAGCACCCATACCTATTTGAAGGCAGTGTCAGCTACAATCTGCAACTGGCGCAGAAATACAGCAGCCTGGATAAAGCCGAGCAGCGCACTAGGATGCAAAGCGCGATAGAAAATGCCCAATTGGGGAAACTGCTCAAGACTAACGCCTCAACGTTATCCGGCGGCGAACGGCAACGGCTGGCACTGGCCAGAGCCTGGCTGTTGAAACCCAAGTTACTCATGCTCGATGAGCCCATATCCAATATGGACAGGGCATCGCAGCAAACCGTTTTTGCTATGATTGCCGAATTAAAGCAACAAGGTACTGGGCTGCTGATCAGTAGCCACCAGCACTCAGAGCTGACAGCACTTTGTCACCAACATTGGCATATAGAATCACAACAACTGACAACCTCAGCCAATTTGAGACTGGCCACGGAAGAACTGCAGGAGGAGAACTATGTCGCAGCGCATTGATGCGGTAATACTCGCCGGAGGCATGGCCAGGCGTATGGGCGGAGAAGACAAAGGACTGGTAGATCTGCTGGGGCGTCCCATGATTGCCCATGTTATCGACAGGGTAAAACCTCAGGTGAATCAGATCCTGATCAACGCCAACCGCAATCAAACACGTTATGCTGAGTTCGGTTTTCCAGTCATTGCCGACCTGGAACAGGGCTATCCCGGGCCGTTGGCAGGGATGATCAGCGCCCTGGACAAAACAGACGCCGATCTGCTGTTAGTGGTGCCCTGCGACTGCCCTTTGCTGCCCAAAGACCTGGTTGAGCGCATGGCGCAAAAACTATTGGCATCAGAAGCGGATCTCGCCGTGGCATCCGACGGCGAGCGGGAGCAGCCAGTGGTTATGCTGCTCAAACCGACGGTGAGAGATTCGATGCAGGCGTTTCTCGATTCAGGCAGGCGCCGTATTGATCTCTGGTACAGTGAGCACCCGGTAGTGGTTGAATCATTCGCCGATCAACCCAACGCCTTTATTAACGTCAACACCAACGAACAAAAACAACAACTCGCGGCGGAAATATCCCAAGCTTAAGAGGTTTTTATGAGCACTGTCTTTACCAATCCCCTGTCCATTCCCGTGTTGGGCTTCTGTGCCTATAGCGGCACAGGCAAGACCACGCTGCTGAAGCAGTTGATCCCTGAACTGAATCGTCGTGGTTTGAGACTGGCAGTGATCAAACATGCCCATCACAACTTTGATATCGATGAGCCGGGTAAAGACAGCTATGAGATGCGCAAAGCCGGTGCCAGACAGATGTTGGTGGCCTCCCATGTACGTTGGGCCTTGATGACAGAAGATCCGCTGGACAGAGATCCGGACCTGCTGCATCTACTCGGCCAACTGGAACAGGACAAGGCCGATCTGGTGTTGGTGGAAGGCTTCAAGAAACTGGCGCTGCCCAAGATTGAATTACACCGAGCCGCCCACGGCAAACCCTTTATCCATACCGAGGATCCCAATATCCTCGCAATAGCCTGCTGTGACGAAACCAAGCTGCCGGGGGAGATCCGCCGCCTGGATCTCAACAATGTGGCGCAAATCGCTGACTTTGTGCAGCAGTATGTTCGCGATTATCGCCCCGAATCCAAGCCCTCTTCAGCAAGAGCCCTGCCCTTAAGCGCCTGTGAGCTCGGCAGTGAACAGAATCTGTCGGTACGTCAAGGCATTGACCATATCCTGGAGCAAGTCAAACCCGTCACAGAGACAGAGCTGTTGACGCTCGATGAGGCCGACAATCGTATTCTGGCCCAGGATGCAATATCACCTGTGAATGTGCCACAGCAGACCAACTCGGCAATGGATGGTTACGCCTTCGCGTTTCAAGACAACATGTCACAACCCTTTGAGCTGAAAGGAGAAGTGCTGGCCGGTCATCAATATTCTGGCCAGTTGCAGCCGGGTGAAGCGGTACGAATTATGACAGGTGCGCCGGTTCCTCTGGGTGCAGATACCATTCAACCCAGAGAGCTTGCCACTGAAACTGATGGCAAGGTCAGCTTCAGTGGCAAAATCTACCGCGGCCAGCACGTGCGTCTGGCGGGTGAAGATATAGCCCAAGGCGCCGTTGCCCTAAGTGGTGGTACACGTTTGGGCGCTGCCGAGCAAGGCCTACTGGCTTCGCTGGGACTGTTTGAGATGCCCCTCAAACGCCGCCCCAGAATTGCCGTATTCTCCACCGGCGATGAAGTCAGCCAACCCGGCACTGAGCTGAAGGCCAACTGCATCTACGACTCCAACCGCTATACCATCAAGGCGATGGCCAAGCGTCTGGGCTGTGAAGTGCTGGACTTGGGGATCATCGAAGACTCAGAAGCGGTTCTAAGCCAAACATTGAGCCAGGCGGCGACTCAGGCCGATGTGATCATCAGCTCGGGCGGGGTGTCTGTCGGCAATGCCGATTATATCAAGACAGTGCTGGCCAAGCTGGGAGAAATCAACTTCTGGCGTATCAATATGCGCCCGGGACGCCCATTGGCATTCGGTAAGATAGACCAAACATTGTTCTTCGGCTTGCCCGGCAACCCTGTGGCCGTGATGGTCTCTTTCCTGATGTTTGTTCAACCTGCATTGCGTAAACTGGCCGGTGAACCAAGCGGGCAACCAAGACTATTGCCGGCGATTGCCGATGAAGCCATGCGCAGCCGCAGCGGCCGCACCGAGTTTAGCCGCGGCATCATGACCCTGGGAGATGACGGCCAATTGCACGTACGCACGACCGGTGCCCAGGGCTCAGGCATGCTCAGCTCCATGGTCAAGGCCAACTGCTTGGTGATTATAGGTGAGGCCGATGAACGCATAGAGGCGGGTGAAACCGTCTATGTACACCCGTTTGCAGACCTGCTCTGAGGCTGCCCTTGAACAGCCTGAGTGACGGCTTTGGCCGCAAAATAGAGTATCTGCGCCTCTCCATTACCGACAGGTGTGATTTTCGCTGCATCTATTGCATGAGTGAAGATCCCTGTTTTCTAGCGCGGGAACAGGTATTGAGCCTGGAGGAACTGGCTTTTATCGGCCGCGCCTTTACCGAGCTTGGCGTCAGCAAGATACGCCTCACCGGCGGCGAACCCTTGGTACGCAGCGATTGCGACCGTTTGGTGGCGCAGCTCGCGGCATTACCCGGGCTCAAAGATCTTTCCATGACCAGCAACGGCTCCAGGCTGGCCAAACTGGCTCCGGCGCTGAAAGCCGCCGGCTTGAACCGCCTCAATATCAGCCTGGATACCCTAAAGAGCGAACTCTTCACCACCCTGACCCGCAACGGCAAGCTGGAGCGAGTGCTCAAGGGCATAGATGCCGCCAAGGCGGCCGGCTTTGACAGGATCAAGATCAACGCCGTGATCCTCAAGGGACGCAACGAAAACGAAATTATCGATCTGCTGGAGTATTGCCGTCAAAAGCAGCTGGATATCGCCTTTATCGAAGAGATGCCTCTGGGTGTGATGGAAGAGCGTTCTCTGCCAAGACACATGAGCAGCAGTGATGTCAGGGAAATTATCAATCAACGCTGGCCCTTGAGCCTGTCATCCAAGCGTACCGGCGGCCCGGCACGTTACTACAGCATGACCGACAGCCCTATCCATATAGGTTTTATTTCACCCCACAGCCATAACTTTTGCCATGAGTGCAACCGGGTCAGAGTCACGGCCGAAGGCCGCTTGCTGCTGTGCCTGGGGAATGAACACTCGCTGGATCTGAAGCAGATCATCCGCAGCCATCCAGGTGACATAGACGTGTTGAAGCAAGCTATCTTAGAGGCGATTCAGCGCAAGCCCAAGGAGCATCACTTCGACGATCCCAATCAGGTGCAGATCCTGAGGTTTATGAACAGCACGGGTGGCTGATACCTGCCACCGTGCTACACTGGCGATTCGACCTCAATCAAACTATTTTTGCCCATGGCACTGACCCGCAAACAGTGGAATAACATCATTATTCTGGCCTCCATTTTGATGGTGTCGGTACTGACCTTGCTGGATAAACGCATGAACTCGGTGCCCGATACCCGCGAGCTGTTTGACAGCCATACTGAACTGCAACAGCTGCAACTGAACGGGATCTGGTTGGCACAGGCCGCCACTGGCCAATGGCAGTGTGACCCCAAGGTGCTCAATTGCGCCGACTGGAGTCAAGCCTGGCTCAGTATTCGGGTATCACCATTGGCCAGCAAGCCTGAACTCACCCAAGATGAGCGGCCACAAGAGTTGCTGCTGAAAGTCAGCGGCGCTGCCGAGCCACAACTTTGGCTGTTTTATCCCCATCAAGGACTGCTTAAATCTGCCGCCGGGAACTGGTATCTTATTCCCCCCAGCCTCAGAAGTGGTGTTGTACCTCTGCTGAGTGTATCCACAAGCTGATAGAGCAGAGAGCCTTATGCCAGAATTGCCGGAAGTGGAAGTGACCCGCCTCGGGGTTGCGCCGTATCTTGTTGATCAGACCGTCAGTAACCTTATCGTTCGGAATCCTTCACTGCGTTGGCCGGTACCTGAAACGGCCCGCAATATCATAGGACAGACCATCAGAGCCGTGCGCCGCCGCGCCAAATACCTGCTGCTGGATACAGATGCCGGTACCTGCATAGTGCATCTGGGGATGTCCGGCAGCCTGCGAATTTTGCCCCGTAGCACACCGGCGGAGAAACACGACCATATAGATTTGGAGCTGGAAAACGGCCGGGTGCTGAGGTTCAACGACCCGCGCAGATTCGGTGCCTGGCTCTGGTGCGAGTTGCCGGAAACGGCTCATCCACTACTGGCCAAACTGGGCCCCGAACCCTTAACGGATGCCTTCAATGTCGAGCAACTGCACGCGGCACTCAAGGGCAAGAAGAAGGCGATAAAACTTTGTCTGATGGACAATGCCATTGTGGTGGGTGTCGGTAATATCTATGCCAACGAAGCCCTGTTTGCCGCCGGGATCCACCCGCAGGCCGATGCCGGTAAAGTGGATAAAGAGCGGCTGACAGTGCTGGTCGCCGAGATAAAGCTGATCCTGGCTCAGGCCATCAAACAGGGCGGTACCACACTGAAAGATTTCACCAATGCCGAAGGTAAACCGGGTTACTTTGCCCAAAAGCTGCATGTCTATGGCCGCGGAGGGGAAACCTGCACCCAATGTGGCCATCTATTATCCGAAATACGCCTGGGACAGCGCAGCACAGTGTTTTGCAGCCTGTGCCAGACGCGCTGACCCAAGGCTATTCCCGCATCCACTGCCCCGGATGCGGGGTGTAGTAACTGACCATAGTCTTGGGCGACTGACATTCGGGCAGACTCGCCGATGCCGACAGTAAATACCAATCTTGCCTGTGGGCCGAGCCCATATTCTGCCCCTTACTCAAATCAAAGCATTCAAGGGTTACCCAACCGGGAACCAGGAGATAGCGTTGTTTACCTTGTTGCAGCCACTGCCAGGCCCGGCGCTCCTGCTCGGCAGTGGATGCCAGATAGCTAAAATGGGTAATACTTATGGGAGAAAACAGAATAAACTGCTCCTTGAAGCGGATTAATCCAAGCTCAGCTTCCTCACCTATCACCTCGGCAGTATGTTGCATCAAAGCCTTGGGAGTACGTATTTCATCGAGTAACAGATAACCCCAGGTGCTGACCAGGAGCCATCCCAGAATAGTTACAGCGCCGGCCCTGAACAGCGAAGGCTGCTTCCTTAGCCACCAAATCAAAATTAGCCAGGAGGAACCCAGCACCATAAACAGGTAGCCGATACCTGTGAGATCATCGGTATAGTCCGCCAACCTCTCAAGCAACTTGGGATGATGCAGCAATGCCAGCACCCCAAGAGTCAGCAGCAAGCCCCCCAACAACCACAACAGGGCGGACACCAAGCGCTCAAACCACAGACTCAACTGTGCTCCCTGCAATGCAGCCGCAATGGCCAGCGCGGCCATCGGCAGTGCCGGTAAAATATAGAGATTGCGCTTACCTGGGCTGATACTGAAAAACACCACCACCAACAAGACCCATAACAGCAAGACGGCAATGCCTGGGTCTGCCTTAATGGCCGCCCAGAGGCGCTTTCCGTAAGCCAATGCCAATAAAGGCAGAGGGAACCAGAGCCAAGGAATGACACTGAAAACAAAGAAATACCAAGGTTTGATATGATCCCAGGCGTTGACGTAACGTTCACCCGTTTGCTTAAACAAAATATTGTTCATGTAAGCCAGGTGATCCGGGCTCGCGGATGCTTGAACCGTCAGTATCATGGGAACCAACCAGAGCGCAATTACGGCCAACATGGCGACCGGCCCCAATAGCGCCCGCCAGCGCCAGCTCTCTCGCCATAAGCCTCGTTGCCAGCTGTAAAATGCCAACGGCAACAGCAACAGCAGAGGCAGAAAGCCAACCCCCTTGGTGATAACCCCCAAACCCATAAAGCCCCAGGCGGCGAAATACCAGCCCCAACTCGGCCCTTTGAGGAAATGGCGCAAGAGGCCATAACACCCTAAAGTAATCCAGCACATCACCATGGCATCTATCTGGGCATTCTTGGCCTGCATCAAAAATTGCGGCACCAATAGCAGCAGCAGAGCAGCATTGCGGCCAGTGCGAACATTCCAAAGTCTGGCGCCCAGATCGTAGACCAGCATCACGGTCAACAAACCACACAGAGCATTGGGCAGCAAGAAAGCCAGCTTGAGGTCACCAATCAAGGCGTAGCAAAGTGCTATGGCCCACATGAAAACCGGCGGTTTATCAGGATAAAATTCGCCGCCGCGACTGGGAAACAACCACTGACCGCTACTGACCATTTCTCTGGCGACTTCGACAAATCTGGGTTCGTCAGCAGGCCAGGGAGAGCGGAATCCAATTCCCAGCAACATAATAAACAGGGTCAGCCAGAACAATGCCCAAAACACCCTGGTGTAACTATCACTGTCAAAGTAGCTACGCAGCCAATTCATCAAAGCTCCTGTTTGTCTGTGACCAAATCATCCACCTGACGACTCAGGCGATTGCGGTAAAGGTAAGTTCCTATAAAGCTGGAAAGCAGCAATAGCACCAGGCTGATGCCGAGTTGATACTGATCAGACAAGCCCAAGCCGGCCCCGGCATAGGCAAAGATCAGCATCTGCGGTAAATAACCAATGAAACTGCCAAGCAAAAAACCGCCGACAGGAACCCGGGTTGCCCCGGCGAAAAGATTAGTCAACAGGTTGCTGCCCACAGGTAACAGCCTAATCATTAATACTTTGAGCCAGGTGCGATGGATGATCATCCGTTCAAAACGTTGCAGCCGTATACCAAAACGTTTTTGCAAGAATTCGCGTACCGTCAAACGGGCACAGTAAAAGCTGAGAAGGCAACCCGCCAAGGCGGCAAAGGTAGAAAACAGGGCGCCAACAGCCCCCCCAAGCGCGAAGCCGAAAACAAAGGCAATGATCTGTCTCGGCCCCCCCACGGCAGTAAACAGGGTGCCCACAGCAAACAGTAACGCCAGTCCACCACTCCCTTGGCGCTGAATAAAGTTGGCGACCCAGTTGCTGTCGGTGAGATGCTCAAACCAGCCGGCCTGAACGGCCAACATCAGCCCAAGCAAAACAGAGAGCAACAACAGTGTCTTTAGCAAACGCTTCAACTTAATCCCGGCGGCTGTGTTCAATGCTGTCTATCTCGGCAATTTTGGCCCGGCGGATCAACCACATCACCCCCAAGATATCGACGATTCCCACCCAGAGTCGATTCCAGGCAGTATATTTTGAAATACCGGCTTGTCTATCTCTGTGATTAACCACGGAAATACGCACATCTCCCCCCATACGGCGGATAAGCGCCGGAATATACCTGTGCATATGGTTGAAATAGGGAAGTTTCAGAAAACTGGCTCGTGGAAACAGTTTAAGGCCACAGCCGGTATCCGGAACGCCATCGTGCAACAAAGCATCGCGTACCCGGTTGGCAAAACGGGATTGAAAGCGTTTCCAAGCCGTGTCTTTACGGTGCTTTCGATAACCTGCGATACAAAAATCAGCACTGTTCATTTGCGGGATAAGCCGGATCATGGCGGGGATATCTGCAGGATCATTCTGCCCATCGGCGTCCAGGGTCACTATATATTCCCCCTTGGCCTCGCGCACTCCCGTGCAGATAGCCGTGCTCTGACCTGTACTGCGTTTATGACGAATAACTCTGGCATCACAGCCATTTTGCTCTGCGGTTTGTAACACTTCGTTGGCAGTGTTATCGCTGCTGCCATCGTCCACAACCAGAATTTCAAATGGAGTTGTACTTGCCAAGGCCTGACAGATTTCATTAATGAGAGGGCCTATATTGCCGGCTTCGTCTTTGGCGGGTATTACGACTGAAATCAAAAATAAGCTCCCGGGATACTGACCTAAAAACAGTTCAAGCCTATGTTCCATAGGCTTGAACTGCAGCATAGAAGTCGTTTCTTAAGGTTAAATTATGTCAACGCCGCTTTTTACGCAACCATTAAAACCAATGCTGATAACATTTTAATTACAGACATAAAAAAGCCGGCTAAGCCGGCTTAGGGAAGGTGTTATTTCTCAGAATCTGTATTCGTAACTGCCAAATAGGCTGGCATCTGTATCGTTATCAGTATCGAATTCTGAACGGGAAGCAGTTCCCCCAAAAGTCATCATCCCCTTCAACCAGGGCATTCGATAGCTGAGCTCCAACATCAATAGGTCTTCCTTGGCAGGCTGAGGTGCCCAACCATGAGAAAGAGACTTGCCGTCTTTATTGAGTTGAGCATAACGCAGGTAAGCGTTGATGCCGTGACTGTCGGCAAATTGCCCAACCAAACCCAACACATAAACCTTGGCATCGCTGTCATAGGTGGATCCCAAAGAACGTTGATAGTAACGTGAACCACTCAGGTAAGTGCTATGTTCATAGAAACAGTTAAACACATTAGGGTCGCTACCACAGGCTACCATTGTATCCGTATACTCAAAGAACAGCTTATATTGTTGCTGCGCCAGGTTGAAGCGGGTATCAGCGCCCACCAACACGGCACAGTCGGCAATCTGCCATGGCGCCGAACCGCTGGAGTCTTCACAGGTGCGCTCCAGATAAAGGCCGAAAGGCACGTTAAACAGAGTGTCGGCATAACGAATATCGAAGCCCGCCATCTGGTTGCCTATCTTGGACTGCATGGAAGGGTCACAGTTGGGATCTCCATCGGCACACTCTGTACCTCCTGAAATAGCATCCCAGAATGAACCAAAACCGCAATCCTGTCCCTCACCACAGAATTGCGTGGTCCAGGAAAGGCCTATTTCCAACTGTTTGAAGGGTCTGACACTGCCACGCATATTCCACAGCAGGGTATCTTCGATGGCCCTGTCGTCGTTCATCCAACTAATACCAGTAGTCAAGGTCCAGGGACCAATCCAGGATAGCCAAGGGGTTTCAAAGCCAGCGGCATTGTTGCGACTGAGCATCACAGACGGCATGGGCCTGGCATTATTTGATTTATGCAAGGCCGAATCAAATCCTGGTCCCCACCACTGCTGCACAGCGCCTGCGGTCACTATCCAATTGCCCAATACCACAGCCATGTAGGAATCATCCGGACGAGCGTTCTCATCATCCTGAGCATCATATGCCCCGGTTCCTGCAACCTTGAAGGCAAAACGTTCTCCGACATATTCATAGGAGGCGCTCAGTTGTCCCTTCTCACGATAGTCAGAACCAAAATGTTGAAATCTGGCAGCATCGGTTGCCGCCGTTGCCTTGATGGCCGCACTACCGCGACTGTCTATCGCCTGACGATAGTAAAAATTCACCCTGGAAAAGGCGTCGGTCAACGCCGGGGTCAGGGTGGCCGGCTCAACTTTGGCCAAGTCGGCACCGATACCTGCCCACATCAAGGGATAGGTATTGACTGGAACCGTGATTACCCCGGCATCGGCCAGCGCTTGTATATCGGCTCTTAAATAAATGTCAGAACTATCGACCCAAGGCGCCGCTTGACTCATAGTACTCATTCCCAGGCCAATGCCCAGTACCAAGCTTTTGTACAAAAAACTTCTCATTGAAATTAACTTCCTTGCTTTTTGATTCGGGTAACCAAGGCCTTGGCAACATCCGGATGAACAAATTGACTGACATCGCCCCCGTGCAGCGCGACTTCCTTGACCAAGGTCGATGAAATAAACGAGTTTTCTTCCGCAGGGGTCAAAAAGACACTCTCCAGCTCAGGGTGGAGCCGACGATTCATATTGGCCAGTTGGAACTCATATTCGAAATCAGACACAGCGCGCAGCCCCCGCACCAACACATTGGCACCCTGTTCTTTGGCAAAGTCCACCAGTAGCCCGGTAAAGCCAACCACCTCGACATTATCCAGATGTGAGGTCACCTTGTTGAGCATGGCGACCCTTTCTTCCAAAGTAAAACAAGGCTGCTTCGATGGACTGGCTGCCACACCTATCACCAAGTGAGAAAATAGCGCAGCGGCACGTTGGATAAGATCCGCATGCCCATTGGTGACAGGGTCGAATGTTCCGGGATAGATGGCTTTCGTGTACATGACTCTGTGCCCTAAATTGATGGTGTAATCGCGCCTAGTTTAACGAGTTCTCTCCCTAGATTGAACCATTGACATCGAATCAGCTTGGTTAATCCTTAACAGCGGTTGTACCCAAAGAGTCTGAGTTCAAGGCATTTGGCGACCCATGCAATTCTTTCAGACATGAAACCTGGTTATGAAAGACGAAAACACAGATCTATGGAATTTAAATTGGTATACTGGCACGCCTTTTTTCGTGAGTGATCCATTGATGTTCACGAGGATGTAGACATCAATGGATCACTTAAGTTTTTACAATGAGTTGATTTTTTCATATGTTAAAAAGAGTATTGGTCATCAAACACGATAAAATTGGCGACTTTGTCCTCATGTGGCCTGCACTGTATTTACTCAGGCATGCTTTACCGCAAGCCAGTATTGAAATGTTTGTCTCTCCAGCCGTAAAGCCTTTTGCTGAAGTATGCCCTTATGTTGACCATGTCATTGTCGATAACGGCAACGATGAAGAGATTGGCGAAGCCATCAGCGCCAGGCAATATGACGCCATTCTCATCTCTCAATCCGAATACCGTATCTACAAAATCTTACGCCACATAGATGTTGCCTATAAACTCGCTCCTAAGCATAACTGGTACCAATATCTCTATAAACACAGAGCCAACGTTCAATATCGTAAGGGAGAGCCTTGTTGGCGTGGTGCTTGCTTACTGGTAGAGCACTTCCTTAATCATTTTGGATACAGTATCCCAGCGCTTCCCAAACAATATTGGGATAAACAAGCCGTGCGAGACAAATGGCAAGCCTATTACGAACATTCTTCAGGTGAAAAGTTGATCTTTGCTCATCCGGGTACAGGTGGGTCATCCGGTGCGCTCGCCCCAAAGGACTTTGCCTACCTATTAACACAGATAAACGCCAATACTAAAATCGACTGTAAGTTTGTACTCACCTTTAACGGTGACGAAGAAGCATTAGCGCAAATAATCAATAAAGACTTACAAGCTAACGGAGTCAAAGTGGTGATGGCCAAACCTTTAGCCGGCCTTGCCGACTTTGCCGAATCACTGGTCGCTGCCGACATGTTTATCGCAGGTTCAACAGGCCCATTACATATCGCTGGGCTCCATGATGTGCCGACTGTAGGCTTTTATGCGGGGAGGCGTTCAGCGCCCAAAATTCGCTGGCAAACTTTGACCCAGAGCCACAAGCGTCTAGCCTTTACTCCACCGATAGGCAAAAAAACTGGCCGAAATATGGCACTAATCGATTTTGACGCTGCGGCACAGGAAATTGCTCAGTTCCTAGATACCTTTTATGGTGAGCCCCAACCACTCACCTCGGATTTATAACATTTAGCGACTCGACATTTATACGAGTCACACGAGAATTGGAAAATACTTATGATAGTAGTCACAGGTGCCGCAGGCTTTATTGGTAGCAACTTAGTTAAAGCGCTCAATAACTTAGGGCGTAGTGATATTATTGCCGTAGATGACCTGACCGACGGCACCAAGATGTTTAATCTCGCCGACTGTGAAATCGCCGATTATCTGGATAAAGCAGACTTCATCGAACAGATCAACCAGGGACAATTCGATAACAAGGTTGAAGTAATCTTCCATCAAGGCGCCTGTTCGTCAACCACTGAGTGGGACGGCAAGTTTATGATGGCTAACAACTACGAGTATTCCAAAACTCTGCTCCACTTCTGTGAGCGTACCGGCAGCCAGTTTATCTATGCATCCTCGGCCTCTGTTTACGGCGGCAGCGATAAGTTTGTCGAGCAGCGGGAGCTGGAAAAGCCGCTCAACGTCTATGCCTACTCCAAGTTCCTGTTCGATCAATATGTCAGGCAACATAGCTTCAAGACTCAAGTGGCCGGACTACGTTACTTCAACGTTTATGGACCAAGGGAACAACATAAGGGCGGCATGGCTAGTGTAGCTTTCCACTTCAACAATCAGATTAAGGCGAATGGTATCTGCCGCCTGTTTCAGGGCCACGACGGCTTCGAAGATGGCAAACAACTGAGAGACTTCGTGTATGTCGAAGATGTAGTCAAGGTCAACCTCTGGCTATGGCAAAATCCAAGTGTCTCAGGGGTGTACAACTGTGGTACGGGTCAAGCACAGAGCTTCAACGATGTGGCCAATGCGGTGATCGCTTATCACGGTAAGGGGGAAATCGAATATATTCCTTTCCCGGATAAGCTCAAAGGCGCCTATCAAAGCTATACCCAGGCGGATCTCACTCGACTTAGGGCTGCTGGGTATACTCAGGCCTTTAAAACAGTCGAGCAAGGAGTACCCGAGTATCTGGACTGGCTGGCCGCGCAACACTTTATCGGTCAGTAATTAAGCCTTGAGGAGCCCATTTGTAATGAAAGACAATCAATTGAAAACAGCTATTTTTACGCTTGCTATTGGTGATGAAAATCCCATGTACCGTGCCGCGTTACTCAGTTTCGAAAGATATGCCGAAAAAGTCGGTGCTGATCTTATCGTTTCAAAGGAGCTCCATTACCCAATCACCATCACAAATCCAAAACATACCGCCAGCCCTGCGTGGACAGAGAAGTTATATATCAAGGAGTTATTGAAAAAATACGATAGGGTACTGTACCTGGATGCCGATATCATTATTACTCCAGATGCTGACAACATTTTTGAAGTTTATAATGAACTGGATACTATTTATCTATTTAATGAAGGACAGTTGCTAGAGCGTCAACCTGTGATAGACAAAATTTCTGCTATCATGGGTGAAATAAAAGACTGGCCCAAAGAAAATGGACGCCCTGTCTACTATAACTTAGGCTGCATGCTAATTTCACGCCAATGTCCATTATTTGATATTGCCTCATTATCTGATCTTCAGAAACTTTGTAATCACATAAAGTACTATGAACAAACTTATGTAAACTACCTGATACAACGTGATAATCTCAAAAATAAGAGCATATCCTCACAGTTTAACCGCATGGATGTTTTAGGGGCAGATAATTATAAACAAGCCAGCTTCATCCATTATGCTGGTAGAGGCTATACTAACTCTTCCTTAAAACGTGAAGTCAGATTTGTAAACGACTTTTGCGACATCTTTGCTAACCAAATAGATGCTGACACTTTAAAAGAAATCAAAAGCGACGGCTGGGAATTGTTTATCGACAAAGCACATAAGCGTTATAAGCTACCGAGATCGATCATCAGTGCCTTGGCCAAAGCCTTCGTCACCATTTAAGGAAATAGCTAAAACTCATGATGAAGTATAAGGTTTTCGTTATCAATCTAGCCCGCTCTAAAGAGCGGATGGCCCATATTACCGAGCAACTCAATCGTGTTGGAGTCCCCTTCGAACGCATAGAAGGCGTTGATGGCAACCTACTAACAGATGAAGAAATTGAACAGGTTTCTCCTGCCAAATTAGTGCAAAAAAACTATTACAGGGCGCTAAGTAAAGGAGAGGTCGGTTGCAGTCTTAGCCACAAAAAAGCATGGCAAAAAATTATCGATGATGACTTGGATTTTGCCTTCATTCTTGAGGATGACATCTACCTAGAAGACAATTTCTCAGAAGTGGTCGACTTAATGCGAAACCTACCCACAAAAGAATGGGACTTCATTAAGCTTTATCCACTACGCAAGGGTGGCCAGAGCAATATTAGGAATGCTTATACTTACCATAAGCACAAATTTATTAGTTATCATAAGTTTCCAATTAGCGCTGTAGCACAGGTAGTGAGTAAAAAAGGAGCTAAAGCACTTATCAAAAACATGCCTTATGTGGTACAACCAGTTGATGGACACCTAAAATCCTGGTGGACGCTAGGTATTTATCCTTTTGGACTCATCCCATACTGCGTTTCAGTCGATCTGACGGGCCTATCGGACATCAACCCTCATGGGGGGCTTGAAAAGATGAAGCAACGCAAATTAACCAAGCTATATCTTAACTGGCAACGCGCTCTGGCGCGGCTTTTTGCAACGCCTAAGCTTGACAAAAAATTCACACAGTTTACCAACTATCTAAAATAGAGATTCTTGTGTCTGTCATAATTGAACATTCAAGCATACTGAAAGCTAAACGTGTCTTGTACATGACACACTTGGCTATTGGTGATTTTGTCTACCAAGGTGTTTGGTTACGCGCCCTTAAAGCAAAATACCCTCATCTTAGTATCGATATCTGGTTTGACGACTGTCGCAGTAAGCCCCACGATTGGGCCAAAGGCCGCAACAAAATTCTATCGGAATGGATAAATGCAATAGGGGATTTCGACGACGTTTATCCTATTGTGAGCAATTTGGATCAACGTCAAGCAGCAATCCAAACAGCTCGAGAAAAAAACTACGATATCATCATTTTCGTAGGGAAAAATCGTAGCGAGCAATTTGCAAAGATTGCACGTCAGATCTCATCGACAGCCATAGTTGTCGCCACCATGAACTACACCCTAAGAAATCTATTTACCAGTAAAATCTATGCTGGCAAACTCGATGGTACTCTCAACTACCGTGACATAGCTAAAAAAAGCTCACATGTTACAGACTTCTATGGTCATTGCTTTAATCAATTTCTAGGATTAGATACCACAGATCTCATTAACGGCAGTAAACAACTCGATATTTATATTAGTCCAGAGTATCAATCAAGTGTCCAACCCGTGATAACCTCACTTACACAGGGTGACTCAAATAAACTCATTATTTTTATCAATCACCTATCAACGGCGACGAAAAAAGACTACCCCTGGCCTCAAGTAAAACAACTGATCCAGCTGCTTAATTCAAAATATGCCAACCTGGTATTCATAGTCAATACACCGCCAGATAAGCTTGAATCTGTCACTGCAGAGATAAGAGCAGATAAAGATTTAAATCCAAAGCAGATCACTACCTTTACTGCACTAAATAATTTCTTTGAACTTCCAGCTATCATAGGTCTTTGCGACCTGAGCATAAGCGTCGATACTGCTACTGCTCATCTCGCTGTATGCATGTCGAAGCCTCAAGTAACCCTAATGGCCAGCGACTTTAAGCTCTGGCAACCACTGGGGGATAGCATCATCCTTGAAGGTACAGGTAAAGCAAGCTCTATTGCCCCTCAGCAAGTCGCCAATGCAGTGGAAAAGCAAATCCTAAACTTCTATGGTGAAACAGAAAAATTTCAGCCTTTAAACAACAATTGAGTATATGTTGAACATAAATCTGGGCAGGGAAAACTTAATAATGCATTATTTATTAATGCTTTATATTTAGCCAACCAACACCGAGGCTTTAATATCAGGGCTTGTAAAACGATTAAACAAGCAAGAGCTTAAGTAATTGGGCTGCAAGTGGTAAAAGTGGTGAAGTTTTATTCCATTCCCCTTAAGAGGACTCACAGAGGCTCAGATAGTCGGCAACAATTTTGTCGATGGTCACCTGCGTAAGGATCTGACTGTCGGCAAAAGGCGGATAATACTCCAAGGCTTGCTCCAACTTCCGACTTAAAGCCTTACTATCCCGTCTCGGAACCAGATATTTAGCCAGTTCACCCGTTAAAATCTCATCAGGTCCATGGGGGCAGTCGGTACTGATCACAGGAGTGCCGCACAATAATCCCTCGACCAGGACATTACCAAAGCCTTCATAATCGGAACTGAGCACCAAGAGACTCGCACCCTTTATCCAGGGAAAGGGGTTGGCCTGAAACCCGGGACAGATGATACGATCGGCCACGCCGTATTTTCTGGCCAGTTTCATCGCCTTCTTGGGATTGTTACAAAGCAGCACCAGCGGCAAAGGCTTATGCATCTTGGCAAGAGCCTGAAATAGTATGTCATGACGTTTTTGCCGTGCGACGCGACCAACATGGATCAGATAGTCACCTTTGGGAATATCCGGGTGTTCCTCTACAGCTTTTGCCCTTATCGCTTCTATATCGAATGGGTTATATATAGTACGCATACTGCGAGGAGAAATTCGCCCGCTCTGGCGAATTTCCTGAGCGATCCCCTTGGAGACTGTGATCAACGCCTGGCCGTTTAGTGCCAGCTTGGTTCTGAGCATTGTAAGGTAAGCTAATAGTCCGAGTTTACGCTCACGCTTCAACTCCTCTTCAATAGAGTTATGCACCACAATATAGAGCGGTGATACACCGGCACGAGTTAGCAATAAATTGCTCTTGTCCAAATTAGACAAAATAAGGTCAAAACCACCATAAGTCTGTTCGAGTTCATCGAACCATTGCTTGACCCTGGCAACCGAGCGCCCCAACCGCCACCAGGCAATGATATGCCGCTCACCTTCATCGAAGCAGACATGCAAGGGAATTTCCTCAGGGACTGCATAATCATAATGAGGGGTCAGCACCAAAAGATGCGGCTCGTGTCCCAAACGTTTCAGTTCAGTCGCCAGAGTTAGGACTATCTTCTCTGCACCGCCACCGGCGAGGCTGTCTATAGCTAAGCCGATCCGTTTACTACTCATAATCAAGCCCCAATAGTCGTGCAATCTCCATTATGCAGATATCCAGCCCCTTGGCCTCCCCCTCTTTATCCATATTGGCAACTAACTGCCCCACGGTTTGTGGTTCCAACAGACGCTGTACCTGAGTACACATAGCATCTGTCTCGATATCGCTGCTGATGGCTAAGCCCCGCTGCACACAGCTATCAATCCGCTTGGGTTGATCCTTGGAAACTGCCACCGCCAACGTCGGCACCTTAAGAGCTATCGCCTGCAACAGGGTATCACCACCGCTTAGTACAGCGCCCACTGCGCCATCAAGCAGGTTGATAAACTCCATGCTGGAGAGCCGCTCTATGCTCACCACCCCCTCTAACCTAGGCAGGGCTTTAGGATAATTAGGACCAAACACCATGACGCTGGGTATCCCCATCTTTTGATAACAGACCTGCGCTACTTGGGCAAAACGTTCAGCCGCAAGAGTTGCGTCGACATAATGACCGCCAGAACCTGCGCTATAGAGGAGATATCCCTTTGGCTTTAAGTTATATGCTTGCTGCAACTGCTGTTGCAACACTTTATCGGGTCTTGCGAAGATAGGACCGGTAAAGATGGGCTCGGCCCGTTTGATCAGGTTTAACTTGAAGCGATCGAAACGACTAATATCGCCAATCACAAACTCAGGCTGCACTACCCAATGACTGTCAGTGACCAATGCCCGAACAAGCTTCATGCCTCGAGCACGTTTGCGTTTGTGCTGGCTGATAAAAACCACCTTGGCGCCACTGCGATAAGCATGTTTCAGCTGTGCTTTACGGCCAGCCGCATCAAAGATTACCAGGTCAGGCTTGAGCTCTGAGATCAACTGGTTCACCTCTTTCACTCGCTTGGTGGGAGTGTCGTCAACCAGATGCGTTGGATAGGAGCAATACTTGGCGTAGGGGGCGCGACTGTTAAGCACAAATTCAATCTGTGCTCCGGGCCAACGCTGCATGATCTCGTCGGCCACTATGGTGGAACGCATATATTCACCTATTCCCTCTTCACAGGAGACAGGTACAAATAGAAATTTTGGCGCCACGGACATCGACATTATCCCTAAAATTAAATGGAAAAACCCCATCCTCCCTCATTGCTTCACTCAACTGATGTTTGTCAGCAGATGAGCCTATCAAGCCTGAAGTTTACCATTAATCGGCAGCTCCTTACTATTGACCGGAGTATTGTTGAGGATCGCTCGATTAAGCGCTTTCGCTCGCTGGCAACAGACGATCAAATTGGGCTATTACAGATGCCACCGGGATCATCTCCATCAGATGCGCGCCCTTGGCGCGTGTCCCCCAGGGAACCTCGCCTGGATGTTGCAAGGCGATTACCTCATCATAGACACTGACCACGCTATCCAAACAGGTATAAGGCCCAGTGCGTCCAGGATTGGAATGGGCGTATAGGCCGATCACCGGCGTTCCTTGGGTCACAGCCATATGAGCAGGACCGGTATCCGGCGCCAGGACTATGCTCGCCTGTTTCAAAAGCGCCAAAAGCTGCGTCAGCGAAGTCTTACCCACCTGGTTTTCGATGCGGGCATCGCCATGTTCAATAATGGCCTCGGCAAGCTGATACTCCATAGGAGCGGGGCCGCCGCAAAGCAACACACGATAATCTCTTTCCAGCGCATAGTTGGCTACTTGAGCATAACGTTCGGGCAACCAATTTCGCTCTGCCTTACTGGCGGCAGCGCAAATAATCAGTGCCTTATCCCCATCAGGGATCAACTGACAGGCAAACTCAGTATCAGCGGCGGGCACAGGAATGTCCCACTTAGGCTGAAGATCTGTCACCCCCACAGCCTTAGCGAAGCCCATAAAGCCTTCCAATACATGGGGCGTGGCCAACGGGGCAACCTGCTCATTGGTCACCAACCATTGTCCCTCTTTGGCCCTGGCCCGGTCAAACCCTATGCGCACTTTGGCGGGGATCATCAATGAGGCTATGGTAGCCCGCAGCGCCACCTGCATGTGCAACAGCACATCGAAACGACGCCCCTTGAGCGCCCGCCGCAAATTGAGGTAACTCTTCCAGCCTTGACCTTTGTCAAACACCACAAACTCCACCCCGGGCAGGTGCTTGAGCAACTGATATTCTATCTTGCCTATCACCCAGGTGATAGCCAGTTGCGGGTACTGGCGCTGAATTGCCTGCACCATGGCAACGGCATGACAAACATCACCAATCGCCGACAGGCGCAGCAAACAGAGAGATTGAATTTTCGCGGGGTCAAGACTCATGGACAGAATCGGCTTCTTGGGTGCAAACCCCAGATCTTAATGTAGAATAGACTCAGGTTCCACGCTTATAACGAACAAATAGCCGATGCAGATTAAAAACACCGCCAAGGGTTGCCTGGCGCTGAGCCTTGCCGCCCCACAAGCCCTGGATGAAACCTGGTTTGACGAGTCTTTTTGGCGGCAGCAGCAAGCGATTGTCGGCTCATCCAAGGGGCGTTACACCACTTGGTTTGTCGAGCATGAAAAACAGCAGTGGGTATTGCGCCACTATTGGCGCGGCGGCTTGATGGAAAAGTTCAGCAAAGACGCCTACCTGTTCACCGGCCTCACCAAGACCCGCGCCGTGGCAGAACTGACGCTCTTGGAGCAACTCTTTGAAGAAGGTTTACCTGTGCCCGAACCCATTGCCGCCAAAGTGGAACGCTTCGGGCTCTGGTACCGGGCCGACATCCTGATCCGCCGCATTCATGGTGCCGAGGATCTGGTGACTCTGCTGCAAAAACAGGCCATGTCCCGCCCACAGTGGCAACAACTCGGCGCCTTGATTGGCCGTTTTCATCAGCGCGGTGTCTACCATGCCGATCTCAACGCCAAAAATATTCTCAGCAGCGACCAGGGCTTTTATCTGATTGATTTTGACCGAGGAGAGCTGCGAACCCCGGCCGATGGCTGGCAACAGGCCAATCTCAGTCGGCTGCTGCGCTCCTTCAACAAGGAAAAACGCAAACAGCCCAAGCTGCAATTTACCGAAGATAACTGGCAGTGGTTGCTGGAAGGCTACCGCGGCTCAGCGAGTGCCTGACAACAAGGCCTGAGCCAACTGCAACTGCTTCTGCAGTGCTCCTCTGTTGCTGCTAACCACTTCCAAGCCGGCTTGGGCGGCGCGGCGTCTCGCATCGCTGTCCTGTAACAGTGCCGCTATGCCACTCGCCAGCGAGGCGGCATCCTCAACTTGCTGTAAGGCTCCGGCACCTTGCAGCAGGTAAGTTATCTCGGCAAAGTCCCAATGATGAGGGCCGACAAATACCGGCAAGCCCAAGGCCGAAGGCTCCAGCGGATTATGCCCGCCATTGGTGATCAGGGTGCCGCCGACAAAGGCCAGATCGCCGCAGGCATATAACCCGAGTAACTCCCCCATGGTATCCCCGAGCAGCACCTGAGTCTCGGCAGCTAGCCCTTGGCCGCTGCTGCGCCGCACATAGGCAAGCCCGGCCTGCTTGATTGCCGTCGCGGCATTATCGAACTGCTCCGGGTGTCTCGGTACCATGATCAACAAGGCCTCTGGCCACAGTGCCAATAGGCGTTTATGGCACTCCAGCATGGCGGCAAATTCCCCTGGATGAACACTGCCGGCAACCCATACCGGGGACGAGGCGCGTCCCCACAACTGCCTTTCGCCCCTGGCCCTGGTTATCTTGTGCTGATCCAACTGCAGGTCGAACTTGAGGCTACCGCAAACACTCAACTTGTCTCTGGCAACGCCCAAGGCGATAAAGCGTTCGGCCTCGGCTTGGGTCTGCACGGCTATCTTATCCAACAGTTGCAACATCGGCAGGCTAAGTCCGGCCCACTTCTGGTATTTGGCGGCCGACTTGGCCGACAACCTGGCATTGGCCAACATGATGCCTACGCCCTGTTTTTTGGCCTGATGCAGTAAGTTGGGCCAGAGTTCAGTTTCCATCACTATCAGGTTCGAAGGCTTGAGCCTGTTAAGAAAACGTCGCACACACCAGGGAAGATCGAACGGCAGGTAACAATGCTGCACTGTGTCACCAAACGCCTTGCGCACCTCACGGGAACCTGTGGGACTGGTGGTCGTTACCGTGACAGATAAGTCAGGGTTGGCTTGCATCAAGGCCTTAATCAGCGGCACAGCTGCCAGGGTTTCCCCCATGGAAACAGTATGGATCAACAGGTCTGTCGGTTTGGCCTTGAACAAGCCGAATCGTTCGCCCCACCTGCCGCGGTAATCTGGGCTCTTCAATGCCCTAAATGCCAGATACAGCAGCAAGAGTGGCGACAACAGATACAGCAAGAGTGAGTAACGGCTAAGGTTCATTGGCGGGATAATTGAGTTTTGCCTGATGGATTGTCACAATGCTAGCATAATACCCGAAGCAGCATAACCAAGAGCCATTCGCCGGATTGCGGATGATGCCGCAACCATTTAGGACTCAGATGAAAACCCGCGATAAAATCATTCAGGCCAGCCTGGAACTCTTCAACGAATACGGCGAACGCTCCATCACCACCAACCATATCGCGGCTCATCTGGGAATAAGCCCGGGCAATCTCTATTACCACTTCCGCAACAAGGAAGATATTATTCGTTGTATCTTCGACCAGTATGAAAATCATCTGGAACTGGGGTTTCAGCCCTATGAAGACAGGCAAGTCGATGTCGAGTTGTTGATTGGCTATTTCGATGCCATGTTCTATACCCTGTGGCAATTTCGCTTTATGTACGCCAACCTGGCCGACATCCTCAGCCGCGATGAGGCCTTGAAAAAGCGCTATCTGGAAGCCCAACAAAAGGTGTTGACCCGCTCTAGCCACGTGCTGCAACAGTTGTGTCAGGATGGCTTTCTGCAGCTGGAGCAAGACAAGATCTCCAGCCTGGCCGATACCATCAAGATGATAGTCAGCTTCTGGATCAGCTATCAGCTGACCCAATCCAGCATAGCCAATATCACCAAGTCTTCACTCTATGAAGGCCTGCTCAGGGTGCTGATGATCTTCAAGGCCTACGCCACCCCCAGTTCCACCTCGACCTTCGAGCGTCTGGAGCAACACTACCAAAATTTGGCCCACCAGCAAGACTAGCTCACCGTCTTGGGCATCTGACATTCAGGTGCCTTGCTCTCTCAGCTTCCTTAGTTTTTCTCATCTGAAACAAGCACTAGCCCTAATCTGATTTATCCCTGACGGCCCAGCTCAAAAAAGAGTGTTGAGCCATTGGCTTTAGGGTTAAAATGCCACCACTCCAATAAACAGAATAATCCAATCAAGGAGACTTAAGGTGGCATCTACCTCATTCTACGATCAGATCAACCAACAGCTTGCCGACGTCAAGGCCGAAGGTCTGTACAAGAGCGAACGTGTAATAGTTTCTCCACAGCAACCAGCCATTCGCGTCAACGAAGCAGAAGTTATCAACTTCTGCGCCAACAACTACCTGGGTCTGGCCAATCACCCTGAATTGATCAAGGCGGCACAGGCCGGGTTGGCAGACCATGGCTTCGGCATGGCCTCGGTACGTTTTATTTGCGGAACCCAGGATATTCACAAGCAACTGGAAGCCAATCTGTCCGAATTTCTCGGCATGGAAGATACCATCCTCTACTCCTCCTGCTTCGATGCCAACACAGGTCTATTTGAAACCCTGTTAGGCCCGGAAGATGCCATAGTGTCAGATGCCCTGAACCATGCTTCTATCATTGACGGTGTTCGCCTGTGTAAGGCCAAGCGTTTTCGCTACGCCAACAATGATATGGCCGACCTGGAAACCCAACTGATCGCCGCCCGCGATGCCGGTGCCCGCCATATCTTGATAGCGACAGATGGGGTGTTTTCCATGGATGGGGTTATTGCCAACCTCAAGGGTATCTGTGACCTCGCCGACCAATACGGCGCCCTGGTCATGGTCGATGACTCCCACGCCGTTGGCTTTATCGGCCAGAACGGCCGCGGCACCCACGAATATTGCGATGTGATGGGTCGCGTTGACATCATCACGGGCACCCTGGGTAAGGCGCTGGGCGGCGCTTCCGGCGGCTTCACCGCGGCCCGCAAAGAAGTGGTCGATTGGCTGCGTCAGCGCTCACGTCCTTACCTGTTCTCCAACTCACTGGCACCTTCTATCGTCAGCGCCTCGATTCGGGTGCTGGAGATGCTCAAAGAGGGCCAGGAACTACGCGAAGCGGTATGGGAAAACAGCCGTTATTTCCGTGAAAAAATGGCTGCAGCCGGATTCACCCTGGCCGGAGCAGACCACGCCATAGTGCCGGTCATGCTGGGTGATGCCAAGTTGGCCAGTGACTTCGCCAACCGCCTGCTGCAGGAAAATATCTATGTTATTGGCTTCTCCTTCCCGGTAGTACCCAAGGGACAGGCCCGTATCCGTACCCAGATGTCGGCGGCTCACAGCCGTGAACAGCTGGACAAGGCCATCGAAGCCTTCACCCGAATCGGCAAGGAGATGGGTATCATCTGATACCTATCCCATGGAGTAACATGATGAAAGCACTGAGCAAACTCAAGCCTGAACAAGGCATCTGGATGGTAGACGCACCCAAGCCGGAAATGGGCCATAACGATCTACTGATCAAGATCCGCAAGACCGCCATCTGTGGTACCGATGTGCATATCTACAACTGGGATGAGTGGTCACAAAAGACTATCCCTGTTCCTATGGTTGTCGGCCATGAATATGTCGGCGAAGTGGTGGACATGGGCCAGGAAGTGCGTGGCTTCAATATTGGTGACCGGGTGTCAGGCGAAGGCCATATCACCTGTGGTCACTGCCGTAATTGCCGTGGTGGCCGTACCCATTTGTGCCGTAACACTGTGGGGGTTGGGGTCAACCGCGAAGGTGCCTTCGCCGAATATCTGGTAATCCCGGCCTTCAACGCCTTCAAGATCCCCGATGATATCAGCGACGAGCTGGCTGCTATCTTTGACCCCTTCGGCAATGCGGTACACACTGCGCTATCTTTCGATCTCGTCGGTGAAGATGTGCTGATCACCGGAGCAGGTCCCATAGGCATTATGGCCGCCGCCGTTTGCCGCCATGTGGGTGCACGCCACGTGGTCGTTACTGATGTCAACGAGTACCGTCTGGAGCTGGCACGTAAGCTGGGGGCTACCCGAGCCGTCAATGTGGCCAAAGAAAAACTCGAAGATGTGATGAGCGAGCTCGGCATGACAGAGGGCTTCGATGTCGGCCTGGAAATGTCCGGTGTACCGTCTGCCTTCCACTCCATGCTGGATACCATGAACCACGGTGGCAAAATTGCCATGTTGGGGATCCCGGGTGGCGATATGGCGATAGACTGGAGCAAGGTCATCTTCAAGGGGTTGGTGATAAAGGGCATCTATGGCCGGGAAATGTTTGAAACCTGGTACAAGATGGCCAGTTTGATCCAGTCCGGATTGGATATTGCACCTATTATCACCCACCATTACAAGGTGGATGACTTCCAGCAGGGTTTCGATGCCATGCGTTCGGGTCAATCCGGCAAGGTCATTCTCAGCTGGGATTGATCCTCAAACAGGGCGCTGTACTCATGCAGCGCCCTGATGCACACTGTTAATAAGCACTACCTCTTTTACAGGCAAACTATGTCCAGTTACCAACACCTTTCTGTCGTTCAACTCCAGCAAATGATGGCCGAAGATGCCGAGCTGCAGATAGTCGATATTCGCGATCCTGCCAGTTTCGAGACGGCCCATATTCCCGGCGCCATTCGCCTCGGCAATGACAATCTGGCCGACTATCTCAGGGACGCCGATATGGATAAGCCCTTGGTTGTCTGCTGTTATCATGGCATCAGTAGCCAAAGTGCCGCGGAATATCTGCAACATCAAGGATTCGATGAGGTCTACAGCCTGGATGGCGGTTTCGCTGCCTGGCCGAGGGACTGAGACATGGAAATCGGCCGCCTCCCCAACGAACGCGCCGCTCAGGCGCTGGTAGACTATCTCAAGGGTGAAGGGATCCCCTGTCGCATCATGCATCTGGAACAGGGAGTGGCCATCCATGTCATCAAGGACACCGACCAAGCACAGGGGCGCAAAGCGTTTCTCGACTTTGTTCAGGATCCGTTAAACCCCAAATATCTGCAGGCTTCCTGGGACCATGGCGACAACCGCATCCGCTTTGACTATGGCGCACCATCACTGCAACTGCTGAGTCAATTTATTACCGGCGCCGGGCCGCTAACGCTGGTCATTCTGCTGGTCTGCATAGCTATCTTCGCAGCCATGAACCTGGGTTACGGCAATCAGGTTTTCGAAGCCCTGGCCTTCTTTGGCGCCACTTCAGATGCCGGTTTCAGCCAATTCTGGCGCTTGTTTACCCCGAGCCTGCTGCACTTCTCGGCGCTGCATATCACCTTTAACCTACTCTGGTGGTGGGTCTTGGGTGGCAAAATAGAAAACCGTATCGGTCTTGCTCCTTTACTGACTCTGCTGTTGGTCGCCGGCACTTTGCCCAATATAGTGCAGTTCTATCTCAGTGGTCCCAACTTCGGCGGTCTTTCCGGGGTTGTGTATGGCCTAGTGGGTTATACCTGGGTCAGCGGCCGCATGAGTCCAGAGAAAGGCATAGGTCTGCCACCGGCCTTGATGGGTTTTATGCTGTTGTGGCTGGTACTTGGCTTTATGGATGTGTTTGGCCTTTCGATAGCCAACGGCGCGCATCTGGGTGGACTCTTGGTCGGGCTGGCCCAAGGCTGGCTCGACAACCGCGGGAAAAGATAATCCTATGTGGCTCAGGTTTGTACACGCCAAAGTCACTCTGCACAGCTGGCAACAGTAAAAAGAGGGAGCTCAGGCTCCCTCTTGAATAGGTTCAAAGTAACTTGGACAAGGCTTAGGCCAGCTCCAACACCTTGGCCACCAGCTTTTCAATGCCACTATTGGCCTCGGCAATGGAACCTGCCAGCATGTAAGCTGGGGTGCTGACTATCTTGCGCTCACTGTCGACCACAATTTCATCTACCTTGGCATTTTGATGTTCACCGCCCATAGCTACAAAGGCCGCTGCGGTTTCGGCGTCCGTCCCTATGGTGCCTCTGGCCCCTTCACCATAGAGGCTCGGGATCATCACAGGCGCGATACAGATAAAACCCACCACCTTGTCTGCACTGATAAAACGGCTGATAAATTCACGTACCGGAGCGGCAATCTCACTATTGCTGCCGTTTACGGCAAAGTTACAGAGGTTTTTAGCGGCCCCGAAGCCTCCGGGAATGATCAGGCCGTCGAAGTCAGCCAGATTCAACTCGGACGTCGCCTTGATATCACCACGGGCAATTCGAGCTGCTTCTTCCAGCACGTTACGCTGCTCAGTCTCCACGACTTCACCCTTGAGGTGATTGACCACATGCATTTGAGGAATATCGGGGGCAAAACATTGGTACGCTGCGCCAGAGCGAGACAGGGACAGCAGGGTCAACACTGCCTCGTGAATTTCACTGCCGTCGAAGACACCGCAACCACTGAGAAGAACTGCGATTTTTTTCATTAAAAATTCCCTCTTATGTCATCTAGGTTTAACAAACCAGTTACAAACTGGTTGATCTGATTAAAAATCATGCTAACTTAATTCATCGTCTCTGCTAAGAGGCAATTTTTACCGCTACCAAGGTGCGAATCTGGAAAAGGAATTTAAAAAATCCACAACCGATAAGATTTAGTAAAACTTTTACCTGACTCACAAAAAAACAAATAGCAAATAAATATCAACAAGTTATAAAAACAACTTTATGTTGTTCTCTACCGCCTTTCTCTATGTTGATTTTTTCACTCACAGACTTATCCACAGGCTGTGGGTGATTTTGTCATGGCCGAAAATGCCTTGATATGGCATGCTTAGCAGCACTTAAGACAGCTTCGATTGAAACAAAACTATGCCAACAATAGCAGAAAACCCCCTCGTCCTTGTGGATGGTTCTTCCTACCTCTATCGGGCCTACTATGCACCACCTCACCTGACCAATTCCAAGGGTGAAGCTACCGGGGCTGTTTATGGCGTAGTCAATATGTTGCGCAGCTTGCTGGGCAAATACAAGCCACAACAGATGGCGGTTGTTTTTGATGCCAAGGGTCCCACGTTTCGTAACGAGATGTACGCCGAGTATAAGGCCCACAGGCCACCAATGCCTGATGATCTGCGAAGTCAGATAGCCCCCCTGCATGCCATCATCGAGGCTCTTGGCCTGCCACTCCTTTGTATTCCCGGGGTTGAAGCCGATGACGTGATAGGCACTCTGGCCTCCAGGGCCAGTAAGGAAGGCCGTGCCATTCTGATCAGCACAGGCGATAAGGATATGGCGCAACTGGTGGATGACAATGTCACCCTGATCAACACAATGACAGACACCATAATGGGACCGGAAGAGGTCACCAGTAAATTTGGTGTCGGCCCCGAGCTTATCATCGACCTGTTGGCCCTGATGGGCGACAAGGCCGATAACATCCCGGGACTGCCTGGTGTGGGTGAGAAAACCGCGTTGGCCATGCTGACAGGGGCTGGTGGTGTCGCCAAGCTACTGCAGCAACCGGATTGTGTCACGGAACTTGGCTTCCGTGGTGCCAAGACCATGGCCAAGAAAATCACCGACAATGCCGAGATGCTGCAACTATCCTACGATCTGGCAACTATCAAAACAGATTGCGAGCTGGATCTGGATTGGCATCAACTCAATATTACCGAGCCCAATAAAGACCAACTGACACAGCTTTACGGCGAGATGGAGTTCAAGCGTTGGTTGGCAGAAGTTCTGGACAACAAGATGCCGCACCCCAAGGCGGCCAACACAACAGCGCCAGAGACTCAGGAAGAAACCCCATCTCAAGTCACCATAGAGACAAAATACGAAACCATACTGACAGAAGCCGCACTGGAAAAATGGCTGAAAAAGCTGGCCGATGCCGAACTGATGGCGGTAGATACTGAAACCACCAGCCTCAACTATATGGACGCCAAACTGGTGGGTTTGTCCTTTGCCGTCAAGGCTGGAGAAGCCGCCTATCTGCCACTGGGACACGATTACTTGGATGCCCCCGAGCAACTGCCTAGAGAAGGGGTATTGGCAAAACTCAAGCCTATTCTCGAAGATCCAGAGATAAAGAAAGTCGGTCAAAATCTGAAATATGACATCAGTATTCTGGCCAATGCCGGTATCAAACTGGCCGGTGTCGCCTTCGATACCATGCTCGAATCCTATGTATTCAATTCTGTAGCATCCAGACACGACATGGATGGCCTGGCGCTCAAGTATCTGGGGCACAAATGTGTCAGCTTCGAAGATATTGCCGGTAAAGGCGCCAAGCAGCAGACATTCAACCAGATCCCTTTGGAAACAGCGGCGCCTTACGCCGCCGAAGATGCCGATATCACACTCAGGCTACATCAACACCTGTGGCCAAGGCTTGAGCGGGAGCAAGAGTTAGCCAACGTTTTCACCGAACTTGAGTTGCCACTTATTCAGGTGCTCTCACAGATGGAACGCGACGGAGTGTTGATCGACAGTATGCAACTGTCGCAGCAGAGTGATGAGCTGGCACAAAAGATAGATGCGCTGGAGCAAAAAGCCTATGAGATAGCCGGAGAGAAGTTCAATCTGGGTTCTCCCAAACAGCTGCAGGCACTGTTCTTCGAAAAGCTGGGTTATCCGGTGATCAAGAAAACTCCGAAAGGCGCGCCATCCACCGCCGAGGAGGTATTGATAGAGTTGGCGCTGGATTATCCATTGCCAAAGATCATTCTCGAGCATCGCAGCCTGACCAAGCTCAAGAGCACTTATACAGATAAGTTACCGCTGATGATCAATGGCAAAACCGGCCGGGTGCATACCAGCTATCATCAAGCCAACGCTGCCACCGGCCGCTTGTCGTCCAGCGACCCTAACCTGCAGAATATTCCTATCCGCACCGAAGAGGGGCGCAGAATTCGTCAGGCCTTTATCGCACCTTCAGGGCGCAAGATTCTGGCCGCCGACTACTCACAGATTGAACTCAGGATCATGGCTCACCTGTCCCAGGATGCCGGCCTGCTGGCGGCATTCGCCGAGGGTAAAGATATTCACAGAGCAACGGCGGCTGAAGTCTTTGATGTGGCTTTTGAAACTGTCACTCCAGAGCAGCGCCGACGGGCCAAGGCGGTTAACTTCGGTCTTATCTATGGCATGTCCGCCTTTGGCTTGGCACGCCAACTGGATATTCCCCGCACTGAAGCACAAAGCTATATGGATACCTACTTCAAGCGTTATCCCGGCGTGCTCAAGTATATGGAAGAGACCAGGGCACTCGCTGCCGAGCAAGGTTATGTCTCCACACTCTTTGGTCGGCGCCTGTATCTGCCGGAAATCCGTGATCGCAATGCCATGCGGCGTCAAGCCGCAGAACGGGCTGCAATCAACGCTCCTATGCAGGGAACAGCAGCCGACATCATCAAGAAGGCGATGATCAAAGTTGCCGACTGGATAGCCTCTGATACCAAGGGGGAAATCACCATGATCATGCAGGTTCACGATGAATTGGTGTTTGAAGTCAATGAAGCGAAAGCCGAAGAGCTACAACACCAGATCTGCAAACTCATGGCTGAAGCCGCTACCCTGGATGTACCTTTGCTGGCCGAAGCCGGCTTGGGTGACAGCTGGGATCAGGCTCACTGATAATCTATCTATTCCATCAAGAGCCATCCTTCGGGATGGCTTTTTTGTGTTTTGAACACAAGGCTATGATTATCCGCATCTGCTCCCGTCATTAGCTACCCTACCTGAACTAAAAACAACAATTTTTGGCAAAAAATCGACAAAACAACGCTAAAAGCCTGCATTTTAAGCTCATTTTTGTAATTTAAAGATCAAAAGGCGCTTTTCTAGCCAACTATTATTGTGATCGACTGCACATTATTGTCGTATTTTTGAAAAAACAGTTTTCCCATGAGAGATAAATACAGTATTATTCTCGGCGTAGGGTACAGAGGTTAAGATGTTCTATCTTTCAGACCTTTATTTCACTTTTAGTGATCAGCCAAATTCTGGCGCCCCAGCAATCATTTGCTGGGGCTTTTTTTCGTCTGCAATATTTTTTAGAGTAATTACTTTAAAACTGATTCAGTTCGCGTTATGCTACCGCCATTGAGAGCCATCGAAGTCCAAGTTTGATGGTACTTGAGTCTTGTTGAAATTTTAGCTTCTCCCCAAAAGAGCTAATTTAACCGGTGACTGAGTCGCCGGTTTTTTTTGTCCTGAATTCTCCCGGCACACACAGCAGATACAAAAACGGCAGCCTATATGGCTGCCGTTTGCATAGTTTGAGTCCATCACTCTTGTTCGTTCTCTTCTTGCTCCAACCAAGCTGGATGGCACCACTCATCCAGAATCGCCAGAACCTTAGGTTTCCCGGTGCCCTTCAATGAAGAAAAAGGCTCGACTCTGACCCAATCACCAAAGTCAGCCAGCGCTTTACGTACCTCATTGACCGTCTTCATCTTGGCACTCTGTGGCAGCTTATCAGCCTTGGTCAGCAGTGCCAGCACAGGGATCTCACTGGCAACAGCCCATTCAATCATCTGCAAGTCCAAGTCTTTCAACGGATGGCGAATATCCATCAGCACCACCACACCACTCAGGCAGGCACGCTTTTGTAAATACTCACCCAGCGACTCTTGCCATTTGAGCTTCATGGCCAGTGGTACCTGAGCAAAACCATAGCCGGGTAAATCCACCAAACGGCGCTGCTCATCGAGCTCAAACACGTTGATCAGTTGAGTACGACCTGGGGTTTTACTGGTTCTTGCAAGGTTTTTCTGCTCGGTCAAAGCATTCAAAGCGCTTGATTTACCGGCATTTGAGCGACCGGCAAAGGCGATTTCCACGCCGGTGTCGCCCGGTAAGTGCTTGTCCAAATGGGCAATATCAGGCGCACTGATAAGGAATTTTGTCTTGCGAAAATCGATACGAGTTGCTGTCACTTCTGACTCCGGAATTTTGCTGGGTGATAGCATAAATATTGAAGACTTGCTTACTTTTCCACGTTTTCGTGTAAAATATTAGCCCGATCACATTATTTGTATTTTACCACGCTTGCGGGTCACCCTAGTAAGCTCAGGACAATAATTTAACGAAAGAAGTTGGAACGCCATGAAAAAGTTAGCCCTTGCGCTGTCTGTAGTCGCCGCCATATCTTCACCTGCGATTGCTGAAGGTAATGCTGAAGCGGGAAAAACCAAAGCCATTGTCTGCTCTGCCTGCCATGGCCTTGATGGCAACAGCATGATCGACATGTATCCCAAGTTGGCTGGTCAGCACACAACCTATCTGCAAAAACAGCTGCGGGAGTTTCGTAGTGCAGCCCAAACCGGTGGCAAAGATGGCCGTATGGATCCTATCATGGGCGGCATGGCGGTAGCCTTGAGCGATCAGGATATTGCCGATGTTGCAGCTTATTTTGCCAGCCAAACATTGCAGGTTGCTGAAGTTAAGGATGTTCCTGATGCCGGCGAGAAGCTGTTCAAGGGTGGTGATATGTCTCGTGGCATAGCCGCTTGTTCCGCTTGTCACGGTCCTGAAGGCAAAGGCAGCGAACTGGCCGGTTTCCCGGCAGTTGCTGGGCAGCACGCCAACTACATCAAGATCCAGCTGAATAAGTTCCGTGATCAGAGCCGTCATAACGACTTAAACGGAATGATGCAGGACACAGCTAAAAAGCTGAATGATGCAGACATTGAAGCGCTGGCCAAGTACATCTCCAGCCTGAAGTAATTTTTGCTGTAGCTTGGAAAGGGGTGACGTTTCACCCTTTTCTTAAGCCATAAAGTTTACGTTTACGTAAACTGAAAATATTAATGCTTGACACAGATCACAGATTTAGGTTTAATGTGCCCGTACCGAGATAAACCCATCTGTTTGTATAAAAACTTTACCAACAACATTCAGGTTTCGGTATAATTTACATTCAAGATATAAGAATAAAGCAATCCAATAACAATAAGACTACTAAGACCACTCGCAAATAATAATAACGAGTCGAGATTTCAGTTTGAAATCCAGGTCAATAAAAGTAAGGAACCGGCGATTTTGCCAAACCGCTTTTTAGCATTGTCCTTACGAATTAACAGGGGAACTTGCTCCAACAGGAAGATGTTTGCAGGACTCAAACATTGGCACAGGAAGCAACGCGCTTTGGATGCACTGGCTGGAAGCTTGTTATCACTGGAAGGTACTTAGTAGACAAGGATGGTCTGTTAGGCGTCACAGAAGACGACTGGATAATGATGAGCCAATTTGGCCATCGCTATTTGCAGGAAACCCAAGAAAGTGTCTGGAAGACCGATAACGAGAAAAGCTGCAGGGAAAGCTGTCAAAAAAAGAAGGATATCGACCGGGAAAGTCGCATAGCAAGTAAGGAAACTTGAAATCAGAATAGGGTGTTAGTTAGCACCATCATAAGGCGGCAGCCATACTGCCGCCTTTTTTTATGGCATAATTTGTTAACCCCCATTGAGCAGAACTGAATTAGTCCATGCGTCGCTGTCCCTTGTGTCATAACGATCAGGCTGAACTCAGCTTTCAGGATAAGAAACGAGGTTTTTATCTCTGCCCTGAATGTCGGCTGTTGTTTGCAGACTCCAACAGTTACCTGTTACCAGATGCCGAAAAGCAGCGTTATGGACGAGCCCGCCAAGCTGGAAAGCAAAAGCAGTTGGCACGCTTTATCCACCCCTTGTTGGAACAGCTGCAATCTTTGCAGCCAACGCCTTTATTTGGCCTCAACTTTGGCCGAGTGCTAAGCGAGGATGGCCTGAAACAGATCCGCGACGCCGGACACCATTTACAACAGTTCGATCCCTTTTTTGCAGCAGATCACCAGTTACTACATCACCAATATGACTTTATCTGTTGTTTTCGGGTGTTCGAGCACTTCAGGGCCCCGGCCAAAGAGTGGAGCTTAATAGAAACCCTCTTGAAACCAGGTGGTTGGCTGGCCATATCCACCCCATTACTGACCTCTTTGGCCGCGTTCCCCAAATGGCATTACAAAAACAATCCAACCCATGTCAGCTTTTATCAGCAACAGACGTTTGCTTACTTGGCATCTCAGGGCAAATTTAGGCTAATATTTGCAGCGCAGGACTTCATCTTGATGCAAAAAACATCAGGATCTGCTATAACACGCGACCTTGATGCAGAACCGCCGCTTGTAGACTGAACCCGGCACGGTTCGGACGCAACCAACTACTTTTTATCGAGAGAATTATGTCCCGTAGTAAAAAGACCCGTAAAGTCGGCGAGAACAACCCCAAACTGGCCCCCAGAAGCAAGAAATCTGAGCGCGCTCCAGCCCGTAAGAAGCAGGATTCAGGTAATAAGGCGGGTAGCCGCCAGAACCCTGCTGCTCCAAAGGGGCAAAAGCGGGCAGGCTCTGACAAACAAGATATCCGCCTTGGCAGCAAAAGGCCTGTCGCTCTGGATATAGTCAAAGAAAAGGTTGCACAGCCAAAACAACCTAAACTGACCGATGAACAGTTGCTGCTGCAACTGGAGGAAGATCCGCGCCTGAATAAGCTGCTGGATCAGCTGGAAGAAGGTCGGGAACTGGCCGCCGATGACCAGCAATGGCTGGAGCGGCAATTGGCCAAGATAGAGAAGCTGATGGAAAAACTTGGCATTACCGATTTGGATCAGGCCGATGAAGCCCCAAGCAAGAGTCATAGCGATGACGAATTGCTGGAGAAATTCGAATCCGGTGCTGAGCTTCTGAAACAATACCAGGACAACTAACGGAGGCCGGGATGCAGTTTATCCTTATCACCTTAGCCATGTTGATCATCATAGGACTGAGTGCCTATGCCACAGTGTTGCTTTTGCGTCTGAGAAGACAAACCCAGGCCAGAGAGCAGGCGATGGCTGAACAAAAGGCGGTTATGGAAGCTAAACAGGCATCCCTGCTTGCCGATATCCGCTATATTGCCGCCGCAATGACAGAAGAGCGTTGTGAGTTGTCCGAAGGAGTAGTTAGAATCGTCAAACTGTTCGATCTGCTATCGCTGACAGAGAGAGTCAGTGGTGACTACCCGGATGTGTTTATGCATTTTGAGCGTATCAAGGATCATCCCATTCTGGAGGCCAGGGCTCAGTTACCCAAACAAGAGCGGATGCGGCTCGACCTGGCCAGAATGAAGTCTGAAGCCGAGCTGGAGCAAGGCATATTGGCCGACGCCAAAAAACTCTCCGAGTTTCAACTCAAACCAACTCACTAATGCAGCAACTGCCGGCTTGCTCTCAGCAGTCGGCAGCGCTTTATTCACCGTCCCCGAAATCTTCGCCCCAGAAAGACAGCCCCAAACATCGGAAGCTTGTGTTTTGGTTACGCCTGAGTTCGTAGCCTTGTCTTGTCGTCTCAGCCAAACAACAATCAAGCCTGCTGAATCTTTTCTCTGGCGTGAGTCGGTGCACAAAACCTCAATAAGACAACAGACATTGAAAGCATTTTCAGGGATATTTCTTAACGTTTGCTTGTGTACATATAATTTTTACAACCTGGATCAAGGTTATTTGAGCTATAACCCTGCATACTTCGCTCATTGCTAATTTACTGTCGGAGGACACGCCTTGAAGCAGCCCACTCATATCAGCTGGGATCAATCAATGATCGAGAAATATAACTACAGCGGTCCCCGTTATACTTCCTACCCAACGGCGCTGGAGTTTGACGACTCATTCACAGAAGGCGATCTATTGTCGGCCATAGCCAACAGCAAAAGTGACAAACTGTCTCTGTACATTCATATCCCCTTCTGCGCCAAACTTTGCTATTACTGCGGCTGTAACAAGGTTATCACCCGGCATCAGCACAAAGCCGATCAGTACATAGAGTACCTGGCAGCCGAGATCGTCAAGCGGGCGCCTCTGTTCAAACACTATACTGTGACCCAAATGCACTGGGGCGGTGGCACACCGACATTCCTAAACCCAGAGCAAATCATTAAGTTATCGTCACTGTTGAAGAGTCACTTCAACTTTGCCGAACAGGGTGAATACTCTATCGAAGTCGACCCTAGAGAAATCGAACTCTCTATGCTGGATGCCCTGAAAGAGGCTGGGTTCAACCGTATCTCCATTGGGGTGCAGGACTTCAATAAAGAGGTTCAGGCAGCAGTTAACCGTGAACAGGATGAAGACTTCATTTTTGCGCTGATCAAAAAGGCCAAAGAGATGGGCTTTGTCTCTACCAACGTCGATTTGATTTACGGCTTGCCTCATCAAACACCGGAAACCTTTGCCGAAACCATTCAGCGCATTCTGGATCTGTCGCCAGACCGTCTTTCTGTATTCAACTATGCTCACCTGCCGGCCCGCTTCGCGGCGCAGCGGAAAATCAAAGATGAGCACCTGCCCAGCCCACAACAGAAGCTGGACATGCTGCATCAGACGATTGAGACCCTGACCGGCGCCGGCTACCAATACATAGGCATGGATCACTTCGCCAAGCCTGATGATGAGCTGGCCAAACTGCAAAGAGAAGGCCGATTGCACCGTAACTTCCAGGGTTATACCACCCAGGAAGAGTGCGATCTCCTCGGACTTGGGGTGTCATCCATCAGTCAGATTGGTGACTGTTATGCGCAAAACCAAAAAGATATTCGCCCTTACTATGAAGCCATAGATGAGCAGGGCCACGCTCTATGGAAAGGCTGTAAACTCAATCGTGATGACGAAATCCGTCGCGCAGTGATCAAGCAGCTTATCTGTCACTTTGAGCTTGATATGACCAAGATGGAGCAACAACTGGGGATCCAGTTTGAAGAGTACTTCGGCGAAGATCTTAAGCTGCTGCAAACCTTTATCGACGATAAACTGGTTAACATTGAAAATCGCCAGATCAGCATCAGCCCAACCGGGCGTCTGTTGATCCGTAATATCTGTATCTGTTTCGATGTCTACTTCCGCGAAAAGGCACGTCAGCAACAGTTCTCCCGGGTAATTTAACCCTGAGAAGAATAAAAAAGCCGATGAATGATTCATCGGCTTTTTTGTGTCTGAACCAAACTTTTATGCTTTAGCGGCGTAAAGTTCCCGACGCTCGCTGTCAGAGAGGAAGGCCATCTCCACGCCATTACGCTGCAGCTTGGCCAACTCAGCTGCGGTGAAGCCCATCTCCTGCTTAACCACACGATATTCATGCTTGATATCTATGGCGCTGACGCCTGGATCATCGGTATTCAAGCCAACCAACACACCGGCTTCCATAAAGGTGCGCAGTGGATGCTCCTGATAGCTGTTAACGGTAGAAGTATGCAGATTACTGGTAGGACAGGATTCGATACCTATCTTATGTTCCACCAGATACTCCATCAATTTGGGATCATGAATGGCATTGACCCCATGGCCTATGCGAGTCGCCCCCAACTCCTTGATGGCTTGCCACATGCTTTGGGCACCGGCGGCCTCTCCGGCGTGAGCCGTGATCTGAAGTCCGGCATCGCGTACCCGCTTGAAATGCTCGTTAAACAGCTCACCGGGGAAACCCAACTCATCACCGGCCAAATCAACCGCGACCAAAGACTCCCTGTGCGCGAGTAAGCCATCCAACTCCTGGGTACAAGCCTGCTGACCAAATGAGCGTGACAGAATACCTATCAGTTTTATCTTGACCTGATAGTCCTTGAGCCCGGCTTTTACGCCATCAATAACGGCCTCAACCACACCCTCTATCGGCAACTTATGATTCATAGCCATGTAGTAAGGGCTGAATCTTAATTCGGCGTAGTCCAACCCGGACAATGCCACATCGGCGACATTTTCATAGGCCACCCGCTTTACCGCATCCAGATCGGCCAGCACGGCAACCATCCAGTCCAGCTTTTTCAAGAAAGCTACTAGACTGGATTCTTTACCCTGGATCTGTACATAAGGTGCCAAGGCCTCAAGCGAGGCCGCTGGCAAGGCAATGCCATGCTGCTGACCCAGTTCCCATATGGTCTCAACCCTGACATTGCCGTCCAGATGGCGATGTAAATCGACCAACGGAATTGAAGTATCAATCATAAAAATAACCCCTGTATGAACTACCCCGCCAATGTAATTATTTTTTGGTCTGGGGACGCTTAAGTGTAACACGCCTTTTGTTAGCACCTCTTAGTCTACTGACAGGCTTTGTTACCAAAAGGTGACGTTAAATCTCTGGGGCTCCATCCTGGCTTAAGGCATAATCCTTCATCAAGGATAAAAAAGGAACAAAATCAAATGAAAAAACTCCTGCTGCCCCTGTTGCTCACTGGATTCCTGGGCGCCTGCCAAACCCCTGCCCATGAAGCCAACACGCCAGAAATAAGCAAGCAGCTATCTCAAGCCGATAGCCAACTCCAGCAGTTAATAGCCGATGCCTGGCAGCAAAGGCTGGCAGAAAGCCCTCAGATGGCCTTGCTGTTTGGCGATGACTCGGCCGCGGGCAAATTAGCAGACTTGTCAGCTGAAGCTCTGGCGGCCGATGCTGCGGCCAATTCAACACTATTGCAACGGCTAAAGGCGATCCCCAAAGAACAGCTGAGCAAAGAAGCCGCCATCAATGCCAGTATTCTCGAATACCAACTACAGGAGCGTGTGGATAGCTTCAGGTTCAAGGCCCATTACCTGCCGATTACCTCAGAGAGTGGCTTTCACGCTTACATTGCTTCTATGGCCTCAGGGCCATTCAAGACAGAAGCCGATTACCGTCACTACCTGCAGAAACTGCAATCTCTGCCGCGCTACTTCCAGCAACAGATACACTGGATGCGCCAGGGGCTTGCCGAAGGTATCACTCAGCCGCAATCTGTACTGAGAGGGTTTGAACAGAGTATTCAGGCTTATATGGTACCAGTGCAGCAAAGTAGCTATTTCAAGCCGTTTGAGACGTTTCCAGAGCACTTTTCTGCCAATCTTAAACAGGAACTGAGCCATGCCGGATACGTCAGTGTCGAGCAGCATGTGTTACCGAGCTATCAAGCCTTCTATGACTTTATGACCGAGGAATATATCCCCGGCGCCCGCCAGAGCATTGCCGCATCAGCTCTGCCCAATGGTCAGGCCTTTTATGAAAACAGGGTCAAGTACTACACCACTCTGGATATGACGCCTGAGCAAGTCCATCAACTGGGGCTGAGTGAAGTAAAACGGATCCGCGCCGAGATGGAACAGATCATCGAACAAACCGGTTTTAAAGGCAGCTTTGCCGAGTTTCTGCATTTTATGCGCACCGACAAACGCTTTTATGTGGACACGCCGGAGCAACTGCTCAAAGAGGCCTCCTATATTGCCAAAAAAGCCGACGCCATGTTGCCACGCTATTTTGGCAAACTGCCCCGCAAACCCTATGGTGTCGCCCCTGTTCCGGCTGAAATTGCCCCCAAATATACAACCGGGCGCTATTCCGGCTCCAACTCGGAGACTGTGGCGGGTTTTTATTGGGTAAACACTTATGCCTTGGATAAGCGTCCTCTCTATGAGTTGGAAGCACTCACCCTGCATGAGGCTGTTCCGGGTCACCACCTGCAGATTTCTCTCAATCAAGAGTTGGAGCAACTGCCCGATTTTCGCCGCTACAGCTATATCTCGGCCTTTGGTGAGGGATGGGGACTATACAGTGAATATTTGGGGCTGGAAGGGGGTTTTTATCAGGATCCCTACAGCAACTTTGGACGCCTGACTTACGAGATGTGGCGCGCCGCCCGCCTGGTAGTCGATACAGGTATGCACACCCAAGGCTGGAGCCGTCAGCAGGCAATAGACTTTATGGCCGGTAATACGGCTCTGTCGCTGCACAATGTCACCACAGAGATAGACAGATATATCTCCTGGCCTGGGCAGGCGCTGGCCTACAAGATTGGCGAGCTGACTATCAAACGTCTGCGAAAGCAAGCAGAAGATGCCCTGGGGGAAAAGTTCGATATCCGCCAATTCCACGATGCAGTATTGGCGCAAGGCTCTGTGCCCATGTCTGTACTGGAACAGCAGATAGCCGACTTTATCGCCTCACAGCAATGAAACCCTGTTTCTGATACACTCGGCCAGTGCCTTTGAGCACTGGCTTTTTTAGATCAGGAAATATTGGATGGTAACGACCCAGGCCCGCAACACAGAACCCGCTTCAACCCAGTCTCAATTGGAGACTTTCTGGCAAGGTGTCACCCACGCCAAGCTGGCAGTGGGATTCGGTAAAGAGCTGGCCTACGGTTATATTTGCCATCCAAAGGCGAAACAAGCCGTCGTCATCAGCAATGGCCGGGTAGAGAGTTATCTCAAGTATCGGGAGCTGATCCATGACTTCTATCAGCAAGGCTATAGTGTCTACGCCTTGGATCATATGGGGCAAGGCCTATCCAGCAGGCTAACCGCCAATCCTCACCAGGGGCACATAGATAAGTTTCAGGACTATGTGGATCACTTACACTGTTTCGTTGAGCAAGTGGTAGTTGCAAACCAATATGAACAGTATTTTCTGGTGGGCCACTCCATGGGCGGCGCCATAGGCACTCTGTATTTGCAGCAATTCCCCCAACGATTTACTGCTGCGGCCTTCTCTGCCCCCATGTATGGTATTCGCCTGCCAATGCCGCGCAACTTCGTACGTTGGCTGGCAGGAAAACTCAATAGTTATGGCCCGCATACCGAGCCCAACTATGTGTTATCCGGCCATGATTATCGTCCGCTCGAGTTTAAAGATAATCAATTGACCCACAGCGAAAGCCGATATCAGGCATTACTGGATTTATGCCGGCAACATCCTGAGATCCAACTGGGCTCGCCCACCAATCAATGGTTGATAGAAGCATTGGATGCTTGCGAGCAGACCATCACCGCAGCCAGAGAGTCAAAGGTGCCAATCCTCATTCTTCAGGCTGAGCAGGACACTATCGTCGATAACCAGGCGCAAATCGCCGCCCTTGGCCCCAAGGTGACATTGGAAAAGATCATGGAAGCCAGGCATGAACTCTTTATTGAAATCGACGCAATACGTGAGCAGGTGCTGAATATTATTTTCAACTTCCTGGCGCAGCATACGGTAACTCACGCCACGGAGGCTGCAGCAGAACTGCAAACTCAGCCTCAGGCAGAGGCTGACTAAACAGATACCCTTGGAAGTTGTCACATCCGAGCTGATTCAAAAAGGCTCTTTGTTGAACGGTTTCAACCCCTTCGGCAACCACTTTCAGCTCCAGACTGTGAGCCATTTCGATTATGGCCTTGACTATGGCATCGGCACTGCGCCCAGAGCCAATCTTCTGCACAAAAGAGGCATCTATCTTCAATCTGGATAGAGGCAGGTTCTGTAGATAACTCAACGAACTGTAACCTGTGCCAAAGTCATCTATCGCCACGGATATCCCCGCCTTCCTCAGCAGATCGATTCGGGTATTCATGATGCACAGATTGGTCAACAAGGCGTACTCAGTCAACTCCAACTCCAACGCATCTGTTGCAATTCCCTGGGCCTTCAGCAAGGCGATCAGACGCTCAACAAACTCGGGCTGATTAAACTGTCTGGCGCTGAGGTTGATGGCGATTTTTGGCACCCCAATGCCCCTGGCCTGCTGCTCGCGAATGAAGCGACAAACTTCGAGGATGACCCAATGACCAATTTCACTGATAAGGCCACTGCCTTCAGCCACAGGAATGAAATCCGCCGGTGAAATATTTCCCTGCTGCGGATGCTGCCAACGCAATAGCGCCTCAGCCCCAGTCAATTTCCCCTGTGCATCAACTATTGGCTGGTAAACCAAAGAGAGTTGTTGCCGTTCGATGGCATAGCGCAATTCATTCTGGATCAGCAGATTTTGGTGAGCCTTAACCTCCATCTCGGAGTTGTAGATCATGCAGTTATCTCGACCGTCTTCCTTGGCCTGGAACATGGCCATATCGGCTCGCTTCAAAAGCTCCTCGGCATCAATATCATCCTGATCATCAAACAGACAAACACCGATACTGGCAGACACATGCAGCTGCTTGTCACTGATATTGAAAGGCCTGGCAACCAACTGCCTGATCTCACTGGCCAACGCCAAGGCTCGCCTTGCTGCCGTAGCTCTGTCTTGGGTTAGATCTTTCGCTAGAATAACGAACTCATCCCCCCCGAGCCTGGCAACCAAAGTATTGGCGCTAAAATAGCCCGAAAATCTAGCCGCCAGTTGGATCAATAACCGATCTCCCAGATGATGCCCGAGAGTGTCATTGATAGTTTTGAAATTATCCAAATCTATAAGGAACAGCGCTGCACACTGCAGACTGTTGCGACAATGCTTTTGCTGCTCATACAAGGCATCCATCAAAGAGCGGCGATTGGCTAAATTAGTCAGGGCATCATGGTTGGCTAAATGGGCCAGGGCTTGCTGATTACGCACATCATCCGACACATCGGCATGAGTACCTATAATCCGGCAAGGGCGGCCCTGTTCGTCCCATTCAACCAGCATTCCCCTGTCCAGCACCCAGATATAGTGTCCCTCTTTATGGCGCATGCGGTGAACACTCTCAAACGCCTCGGTCTCACCATTTAGATAAGCCTGCAAAGACGACAACACGGCTTCTTTATCGTCCGGATGCAGTCGGCTTTCCCAAGTAGAATAAAGCCCTTCGAGTTCATGGGGGCCGTACCCTATCATCTCTTTCCAGCGGTCCGACAGAAAAACTTCGCCGCTGGCGATGTTCCAGTCCCAGATCCCATTGCGAGTCCCTTCCACCGCAAACAACCAGCGTTGTTCATTGTCCCTCAATTGCTTCAGGGTTCGCTGCAACTTCTGTTGGCTCCGGTGCAAGTAATCCTTTAGCACCCGTACTTCACTGAAAACCCAAGTGTTATCCATATGAAAAGGGTTGTTCTCGCCTTTCCTGGCCTGCCAAGCCAGAGCTCTTAAAGGGCGGATTAACATAAAGTGCAATACCAGCATAAAGCCCAAAACAAATAAGGCCCCCAGGCCCCAAACCCGCATAAAACGCAGATTGAGGTCATCAGTTACCTTGGCCATTGCAGGCGATAGATCATACTCGAGATAAAGCAGTTCGGCCTTGCCCCCAAAACTAACGGAAGCCTCAGTGATAACGGGATAATATGCCTGTATTGATAGCCTATCCGTGTTGGCAAATATCTGTGGTTTTCCAGATTCGACCACCTGCCGGTGCAACGCCATTGAATAGCCATCGATCACTTGCGAAGCCCGACTGTCGCGCCAAACAACATGATTGGCGTAGCGGATAAGACTGGTGTCATCTAACAGTATGTACACCATGATGTTGAAGTCTGTCGCCGCCAGAGATATCTCCTCGGCCACACTGTCTAAATTTTGATTGTGAATCGCCCTCTCAACAAGATGTTGCATCCTGAAAAGTTCTTTCTCAAGCTGCTTTATCTGGGCCGCAGACGCCTCGGATTCCAAAGACTGGCGTTCATAGAAATACTCTCCGGCAACCAGGCAGAGATAAATAAAAAAAACACAAAAAGGAACAACATAGGCCATAGCAGGCCTTGGCATCTTCACAAATGAAATCCTTGATGTTCATGACAAAAAGGCACACACAATGCTTAATGCTAACGGTAAATTAACCTACAGGCAAAGAGTCTGCCGCTAAAATTGTTTTCATGTTTTGAGTACACATGTTTTGAATACACATGTTTTGAATACATAGGGAAGATGCATTGCAGGGAAAACATTTGTGTGCAACTTCTTCTCTAGGTCAAAGTGACGAGATAACTTGAACCACAAGGAACCAGACTAAAAGCCAATGAAGTCGGGTAAGGGGCAAACATGCCCCTTACCTGAACATAATTTACTTCTTGGCAGCCACTCTGGCGCGGGCGGCGTGCAGTTTCTTGTAGCTTTCGATCAACCGCTGGTGTTTTTCCAGGCCTTCGAGCTGCATATTGGTTGGAATCAGGCCGTAGAAGCGCACAGTACCATTGACCGACCCTATGGCGGCATCCAGGGTTTCCTGGCCGAACATGCGTCCCAAGTTGTAACGGTAGTCGTCCAGCTCGAGTTCATCGTCCAGGCTGATCTCCAACACCGCCTGCAGGCATTGATAGAAGAGGCCACGAGCGACGGTATTGTTATTGTACTGCAGGAAGGTTTCGGTCAGCTCCAGCGCTTCTTCCAGCTCACCTATTGCCAGACAGATCAGCAGTCTGAGTTCGAGTATCGTCAGTTGGCCCCAGACAGTGTTTTCATCAAACTCTATGCCTATCAGGGTGATGATATCCGTGTAGATATCCAATTGGCTGTCTTCGAGGCGCTCGGACAGGCTTTGCAGTTGGCTGTCGCTGAGGCGATGCAGGTTAAGAATATCTTCGCGGTAGTCCAGCGCCTTGTTGGTGTTGTCCCAAATCAGATCCGATACCGGATACACCTCGGAGAAGTCTGGCACCAGGATCCGGCAGGCATTACCTATCTCGGTAAACTCGGCGATGTAGACCTCTTTGCCCATCTCTTCAAGAATCCCGAACAGGCTTTGGCTCTCTTCGGCGTTGCTGCCGGAGAAGTCCCATTCGACAAACTCATAGTCCGGCTTGCTACTGAAGAAGCGCCAGGAGATCACCCCGCTGGAATCGATAAAGTGCTCTACAAAGTTCTCCGGCTCCTGCACCGCCATGCTGTTGAAAGTAGGCTTTTGCACATCGTTGAGGCCCTCGAAACTGCGGCCCTGCAGCAGTTCGGTGAGGCTGCGCTCCAGCGCCACCTCAAAACTGGGGTGAGCGCCGAAGGAGGCAAACACGCCGCCTGTGCGGGGGTTCATCAGGGTCACACACATGACGGGGAACTGGCCACCGAGGGAGGCATCCTTGATCACCAGCGGAAAGCCCTGCGCCTCCAGCGCCTCTATGCCGGCCACTATCGAGGGATACTTGGCCAGCACGTCTTTCGGCACCTCAGGCAAAACCAGCTCATCTTCTATGATGCGGCGCTTCACCGCCCGCTCGAAAATCTCGGACAGACACTGCACCTTGGCCTCATCCAGATTGTTGCCTGCACTCATGCCGTTGCTGAGATACAGGTTTTCAATCAGGTTGGAGGGGAAATACACAGTCTCGCCATCGGACTGACGCACATAGGGAATGGCGCAGATGCCGCGCTCGACATTGCCCGAGTTGGTGTCGATAAGGTTGGAGCCGCAGAGCTCACCATCCGGGTTGTAGATTTCCAGGCAATAGTCATCAAGGATCCCGGGCGGCAGCTCATCGTTGGGGCCGGGCTGGAACCACTTCTCATTGGGATAATGAACAAATTCGGCGTTGGCGATCTCGGGGCCGAAATACTGGTCGTTGTAGAAGAAGTTGCAGCTGAGACGCTCGATAAACTCGCCCAGAGCCGAGCAAAGCGCGCTCTCTTTGGTTGCGCCCTTGCCGTTGGTAAAACATTTGGGCGAAGCGGCGTCACGGATATGCAGCGACCAAACGTTGGGCACCAGGTTACGCCAGGAGGAGATCTCTATCTTCATCCCCAATTCGGCCAAGGTGTTGGTCATGTTGGCTATGGTCTGTTCCAGCGGCAGATCCTTACCCAGAATAAAGGTGCTGTGGCTGTCATCCGGCTTCAGCATCAACATCGCCTGGGCGTCCTGATCCAGGTTATCCACGGTTTCCAACTGGAACTCGGGGCCGGTCTGAACCACTTTCTTCACGGTGCAGCGGTCGATAGAACGCAGTATGCCTTCACGGTCCTTGTCAGAGATAGTGTCCGGCAATTCCACCTGAATCTTGAAGATCTGGTTATAACGGTTTTCCGGGTCGACTATGTTGTTTTGCGACAGGCGTATGCCTTCGGTCGGAATATCGCGGGCGACACAGTACACCTTCACAAAATAAGCGGCGCACAGCGCTGATGAAGCCAGAAAGTAGTCGAACGGGCTCGGCGCCGAGCCATCACCCTTGTAACGGATTGGCTGGTCGGCAATGACACTGAAGTCATCAAACTTGGCTTCGAGTCTGAGGTTGTCGAGAAAATTTACTTTGATTTCCATTGGATAGTTCCGAGTTCCGGCGGGGTTTCCCGCTCGCCCGATGACACTCGCCGCAGCGGTAAAACCGGCGACCGACTGTGATCTGGGTCAAATTGAGCAAAATTGGGGAATTATCCGCTTTTTAGCGGCAAAAGTCATTGTTGACCACTAAAGGCGACTTGGTACCAGAGAACCGAACCAGAGTAGCAAACAGGTCAGAATCAGGATCCAGATACGATAAACATAGACGCACCTCACGCACCCAAGTGTTTTTGCCAACCATACTGAATACCTGACAGCTCCTGCCAGAATTCTTATTGATCTAAATCAAATACATGTTTATTTTATCACGGAACATATAACTTAAATGAATCTTTGAGGTTGTCGTTATGTTGGATCAACACACTATCCAAGTGGTCAAGAGTACTATTCCCCTGCTGGTTGCCGCCGGCCCAGAGCTGACCAAGCACTTCTATCAGCGCATGTTCCACCACAATCCCGAACTGAAAGATGTGTTCAACCTGGCTCATCAGCATAAGGGCGATCAACCTGTAGCCTTGTTCAATGCCGTCGCTGCCTACGCCCAACATATCGACAATCTGACCGCTCTCAGTGAAGCCGTGGAAAGAATTGCCCAGAAACACACAGGCTTTCTGATCAAACCCGAGCAATACGCCATAGTCGGCAAGCATCTGCTAGCCACCCTGGAAGAACTCGGCGGCGATGCCGTCACGCCAGAGGTACTGGGCGCCTGGGAGAAGGCTTATGGGGTGTTGGCCAATATCTTTATTGGCCGCGAAGCACAGATCTATGCCGATGCCGCAGGCAAACAAGGAGGTTGGAGCGGCACCCGCACCTTTATTGTCAGCAACAAACGCCGCGAGTCAGCCGCCATTACCTCCTTCGAACTCACGCCCAAGGATGGCGGCCCTGTGGCCGACTTTAAGCCAGGACAATACCTGAACCTCAAACTCAGCCATCCGGCGCTGGCTCATACCGAGATCCGCCAATACTCATTGTCGGATGCCTCCAACGGCCGCAGCTATCGCATCAGCGTTAAACGTGAAAACGAAGGATTGGTTTCCAACCTGCTGCACAATGAATTCGATATCGGCAGCGAGCTTGAGCTGATCCCGCCGGCGGGGGATTTTTTCCTGAATACTGAGCCCGACACCCGGGTTGTGCTGCTATCTGCCGGAGTTGGACTGACGCCTATGCTGAGCATGTTAAACAGCCGCCTGCAGCAAGACTGCGCCGAGACACTATGGCTGCATGCCTGTGAAAATGGCGCCCAGCACGCTTTTGCCGAAGAGATACGCCGCAAGCAGGCCGAGCAGACAAATCTCAAGGCGCTGACCTGGTATCGCCAGCCGCTTGAAACTGATGTTCAGGGACAGGATTATGACCTGAAAGGCACCATGGTGCTGGAGCCGATAGCGTCCATGCTGCCTTCCGAGGGCCAATTCTACTGCTGCGGCCCCATAGGCTTTATGCAGAGCATCAAGGCGCAGTTGCTGGCCTTGGGTATTGAGGAAGCGCAGATCCACTATGAAGTATTCGGCCCCCATCAAGGGCTCTGATGCAGCCACACGGGCGCCGCTTCAGGCGCCCTGTTGCAGTAAGCCTTCCTCTTCGGGCTGCTCTTCCAGCGGCTCCACATGGATAAACACCGCCGCATGGGGAATAACAGCCATCAAGGCCTGCTCGATACGGTCACAAATGGCATGGGAATGGCCAACACTCATCTCCTTGGGCAAGGTCAGGTGGAAGTCGATGTGACGCCGCCGGCCCGCCTGACGGCCGCGCAAGTCGTGAAAACCCCCTTCGCTGGGACAGTGGTGCGCGATTATCTCGGCGGCCTGGTTCAGCTCCTCTTCGCTGATGCTGTGATCCAGCAGCGGCTTGAAGGCCTGATCCAGCATGCTTATCGCTTCTTTGAGAATAAACAGCGCCACCCCTATGGCCACTATGGGATCCAGCAGCGCCAGATTATGGCCAAAATAACCGCCCACCCAGATGAGCAACAGCCCCACGGCGACCCCGAGCGAGGTGAGCACATCGGCCTTAAGGTGCAGGGCATCAGCCTCAAGCGCTACCGATTGCTCTTCCCTGGCCACCCGGTAGAGATAGGCACTGACGCCTGTGTTTACCAGCGCCGACAACAGCATCACCAATACCCCCCAGCCCAGACCTTCTACCTCTGAGGGGCTGAGCAACTTGCCGACGGCCTCAAAAATAATCCAACCGGCCGCCGCCAAAATCAACAGCGCCTCAATAACCCCGGAAACATTCTCTATCTTGTCGTGGCCGTAGGGATGATCCCAGTCCGGCGGCACATCGGCTCGGCGCACGGCAAACAGGGCGATCAAGGCCGCCACCAAATCCATGGCGGAGTGAATCGCTTCCGAAATGATACTGACCGAACCACTGACAATACCCGCCGCCACCTTCATGATGATCAGCGAAATATTGGAGCAGACCGAGACCATGGCGGCTCTGGCTTTTCTGGACATCTATTGTTCTCCCTCAATACGGCTTGGGACTTGGACTATCGTCAGTCAAAGGTGATTACCTGGGTTCGTGCGCCCTCGCCCCGGTCAATCAACAGCAGAATCAGGCCAAACAACACTTGTGTCGGCAATAGCAGCACTAGCCAACTGCTCCACAGCAGGCTGTCGTCGACCCGAATAACAAACTTGAGTTGCACCGCCAGCAAAGCAAGCAGCCAGAGCGCAAAACAACGAAAACGGCAAAAGAAGCTGCAAAGGCCCATGAGCCACAGCAACCACATAGGCTCCGGCCACCAAGCGGCCCCCTCTGGAGTCAATTGCCCGGGCAGTTCGGCGCCGCTGAAATAGAGTTTACCGACCACGGCCGTGTCGCCTATCTCGACGGCCAGGGTAAAACTCGCGGCCAACCAAGCCATTAGCAGCAACAAACGTGCAGATAAAAAACGCATGCAGCCCCAACCAACAAACCAAAGGGCCCGATAGTGTATGACAATAGAAAAAGTTCAACAATAGCTTATAGTTAGAACAAAAACGGAACCATTTTCGTCCTCATTTACATAGTTAAACTCCCGCCTTGCGATGTCAACAAAAAGGGGCCTAAGCCCCTTTCCACTATGATTCCCCAGTGATTCACCCTTGCTGGCTATCAGCCCGCCGGTGAATAGTAGGTAGCCGCACCTGGGCCAACCGGCAGCCCCAGGGCGAATACCCAGAGGAAGAAGAACAGGGTCCAACCGACGAAAAACACCAGCGTGTATGGCAACATGGTGGCCACCAGAGTACCTATCCCCAGGTCCTTCTTGTAGCGCGCGGCGACCGCCAGGATCAGGCCAAAGTAACTCATCATGGGCGTGATAAGGTTAGTCACAGAGTCACCTATTCGATAGGCCGCCTGAATGGTTTCCGGCGCATAACCCACCAACATCAACATGGGCACAAATATCGGCGCCGTCACTGCCCACTGGGCTGAGGCACTGCCGAGCATCAAGTTGATAAAGCCACACATCATGATAAACAGCAGGAAAACTATCGGCCCGGTCAGCCCCAGGGCGCTGAGGGCATCGGCGCCGGTCACCGCCAATACGGCGCCCAGATTGGTCCACTTGAAGAAGGCCACAAACTGCGAAGCGAAAAACACCAATACGATATACATGCCCATGGTGCTCATACTGTGGGACATGGCGTTGATCACATCGGTATCTTTTTTCATGGTGCCCACCACCTTGCCGTATACCAGGCCGGGAATGGCAAAGCAGACAAAGATAAACACCACGATTCCCTTGAGAAACGGCGATCCCGCCACTTCTCCCGTCTCAGGGTGACGCAGAGGCCCCCACTCGGGAACCACGGTCAAAGCCAAGACTGCGCCGAGCAGCGCCGCCGCCAAACCGGCCATTTTCAGCCCTTTTTTCTCCTGTTCGGTGACGGTTTCCATTCGCTGCTCTTCCAGATCGACACTGGCTTCAGAGACATCATAGCGACCCAGTTTGGGTTCAACGATTTTCTCCGTCACCAAGGCACCGAGGAATGAGATCAAAAAGGTGGAGACAAACATGAAGTACCAGTTGACCTCGGGGCCCACAGTGTAGTCCGGGTCTATCATCTGCGCCGCCGCTTCGGTGATCCCGGATAATAGGGGGTCCACGGTTCCCAGCAGAAGGTTGGCGCTGTAGCCACCGGATACCCCGGCAAAGGCCGCCGCCAAACCCGCCAAGGGATGCCTGCCAAGGGAGTGGAAAATCATCGCCGCCATGGGGATCAGCACGACATAACCCAGTTCGGCGGCAGTATTGGAAACGATTCCGGCAAAGACTATGGTCAGGGTAACCAGACGCTTGGAGGCTCCCATTACCAGCGCCCGCATGCCGGCCGACAAGAGTCCGGAGCGTTCGGCAATCCCCACCCCGAGCAAAGCCACCAGTACAGTGCCCAGCGGCGTAAAACCGGTAAAGTTGGTTACCAGGTTGGAGACTATCATCCGCAGACCTTCAGCATTCATCAGGCTGACCACATGGATCAGGCCATCGGCACTACGGCCACTGGCGCCTTCGGGGCGAGGATCTACTACTGTGACTTCAAAATAACCGGCAACGCCGGAGATCAGGATGACGGCTGCACAAAACAGCGCAAATAGCGTGATGGGATGGGGCAAAAGGTTGCCCAGGCGCTCCACCACATTAAGGAAGCGGATAAACCAGCCACTCTTGGCGGTTTCGAGCGGTTGCTGAGAATGATTGGACTGCATCTGATTTCCCTGTCTGCCGGCTCGGCTGCCGGTTCTATTTTCATGGCCGTAACATCTACGACAAGCGGCCCGCCATTTTGCCGCGACACTTTTAACTGAAACTTAACCTGAAAGAATTGCTGGGAAATTGAGGTAAAAAAAAGGACCCAGGGCGGGTCCATAAAGGCAAATTCGCTGAACTAATCGCTTTGCCCCAACGTTGTGTCGTTACAATTTACAACACGCTGTCTGAACCTTGCCTGAACACAATAAAAGCTATTTGTAAATAGGATGAATCCGATTGTTCGCTTTGACCGATGCCAAACAATTTTCCTGCCATCCTTAACAGAATTCGCTCAACATGAGTCAAAAATTGCTGCTTTTTTACCACTCAAAAACAGATAAATAATCAATAAAAATCATTGTGATAACGTTTTTGCGCGCTAAAAACATACAGTAAAAACCTCCAATTCAAAGGCTTTTACTTAAATCCACCTTTAAAGGCATATAAGTGGTGGTTTTCATTGGTTTGACGAGTCTTGTCGGTAAAGGGTAAGCACAGGTTCAAAATCACAACAAAGATGCATTTGCGGTCATTTTATGATTAGCTGGCGCAGTTCAAAAAAAACTGCAGGGAACTTTAGCAAATATGGATGGATTTTTGTTGATACTGGCGATCGCCGTGATACTGATTTATCTCTGGTATGTCAGCCTGATAAAAAAACGCAACACGGCCCGTGAAGCCCTCTCCGGCATAGATGTCCAGCTCAAGAAAAGGGCCAATCTGCTGCCCAATATTCTCACCATAGCCAAGCGCTTTATGGATCATGAAAAACAGCTGCTGACCGAGATCACCGAATTACGCACTCAACTGACCCAAAGCTACAATCCGGCCGACAAAGATGCAGTAAAACAACACCTGGATTTGGCCAACCAGCTCAACAACCGTGTCGGCCAACTAATGGTATCGGTAGAAAACTATCCCGAACTCAAGTCAGACAACACCATGTTGCAGGCGATGCAGACCTATAACGAAGTGGAAGCCCATATCTCCGCGGCGCGGCGTTTCTACAACTCAGCGGTCACTGAACTCAACAATGCAGTGGAAATCTTCCCGGGTTCAATCATAGCCTCAATGGCCAAGGTACAGGCTCTACCCTTCTATGAGGCAGATGAAAGCGCCAAAAGCCCGGTCAATGCCGGCGACTACTTGAACTGAGACAGAGTAAAAGATTGACCAGTGAATATTATCACCTTCCTGATGGGGGCGAAGATTTCCCCGGTACGCCCGGGAAAAGGCCTACAGGCCCCCAGCGAAGAGCTGCCCAAGCTGCAACAATACTATCGCCAGCATATAAAGCCCAAGGCCAGTCAATATGAAAGACTGAGGATCAAGAGCCTCAAGCAGTGCCGAACCCGGGTAGCCCTGTTTGTACTGACACTTGTGGTGACTCTGCTGCTGGTTTGGCACTATTGGTACGACCTTATGTACTACAGTTCCCTTGGCCCGGAAGCTTCATTTGCCCTCGCCCTTACCCCGGTTTTGCTGATGTTTTTCTGGTGTAAGAAACCCATCAAGGCGTTTCAAACACAGGTTAAAAAAGATCTGTTCCCGCTGATCTTCCGTTATTTCGGCGACGACTTTACCTTTAGTCCCAACGATGGTTTGCCACTGCGCCCCTTTCGTGATGCCGGCATTTTGCCCAAGCACGACATAGCACATTCCAGTGATTTTATTACCGGTAGCTATAAGCAGGTCGAACTGGGGATCAGTGAATTAGTGCTGAAGTCAGAATATCGGGATAGCAAGAATAAGAAGCGTACCAGCGAGGTATTCAAGGGACTGGCCATGACCTTTACCGTGCCACAAAACTTCGGCTGCCATGCGGTATTGATCCGCGACCGCGGCCTGCTGGGGAAACTCTCCTCCAGTTATTCGGGGCTGAAGCAGATGAAGCTGGAAGATCCTGTGTTCGAGAAAGAGTTCGATGTCTTCGCCGACAATCAGATCAATGGCCGGGTGTTGATGAACCCCTTGTTTATGGAGCGTTTGCTGGACTTGAGCAAGAAGTTCGGCCGGGATCTGCGCTGCGCCTTCCACGGCAGGCAGCTGTTGATCCTGTTTCCCAGTAACAAGGATAGATTCGAGACCGCCTCCATCTTTGAGGGAGCCACCTTCGAAAAGGAGTTCAGCCAGATCCACAGTGAAATGCAGCAACTCTTTGCTATCATTGACATATTGAAACTGGAAACACGGACGGGTTATCAGGCGTGAAGCACACTTCCGGCCAAGGACTCATCTCTTTGCTACTCTGGCTGCTGAGCTCGGCGCTACCCTTTGCTGCGCTTGCCGACACCGAGATACCTATGCCTTCGGAAAAGGCCGCTATGGGTGAAGGTCCCTCAGCTATAAGTAAAGAGCCTTCAGCTATGGGTAAAGAGTCCTCAGCCATGAGTGAAAACCCTTCAGGTATAGCTAAAGAGCCTTCGGCCAAACCCCGTATAGTGGCGCGTTACTCGGAACACGGCATCAGCGACAGCAGCCTGCCGAAGCGTAAAGTCTATCAGTACCGCCAGGCCAACGGTGTAATGGCATTCAGCGACAAGCCCCCCGGCAGCCAGGAATATCAGATCATTCTCTATGATTGCTTCGCCTGCCGACCGGACTCCAAGGTGAACTGGCAGGCAATCCCTCTGTTTGGCAGTGACTATGCCGCCGAAATCGCCCTCGCCGCCCAAACCTACAATCTGGACCCTGCGCTTATTAGGGCGGTGATCCACGCCGAGTCGGCCTTCAACGCCAAGGCCCTGTCCCGTACCGGCGCTATGGGGCTGATGCAGTTGATGCCGGATACCGCCAAAGAGCTTGGTGTCAGCAACGCCTTTGTGGTATCACAGAATATCGATGCCGGTAGCCGCTATCTGGCGCAGATGCTGGCCCGTTTCGATGGCGACATGACCCGGGCGCTGGCGGCCTACAATGCCGGCCCTACCACAGTGACCCAATATCGTGGCGTGCCGCCCTACCCGGAAACCCGCGCCTATGTGAAACGGGTGAAGATTTTACTGGAGCGCTACCGCAATTTGAGCCGTGCCTGAGAGGCGCAACAACAAGGAAGTGAAGATGTTTAACCTCAAGTCCCTCGGCCTTTGTGCCTGTCTGCTGATGCCCTTTTCCACCGTAATAGCCTGTGATGACAGCCAACTTGGGCCGGTTCCCGCAACCGCCGAAGCGATAATGGCAGTAAAGCAAGTCATGCAAAGCCACAAGGGCGAGCTAGACAACAGCATGAACGACGAAGAGATGCTGGATAAGGGCAGCCAACTGACCCGCACCATCTTCTGTGAGGCGGGCTACAGTCTCAAGGCCACTTGGGCCGCCTGGGCTCAGGACCCGTGGAGCGAGCAGCCGGCTTACGATGGCCCCAACGGCATGACGCTGCGCAATATGATGAGTATCAGCGCCTATATGATAGAGACCAATCCACAGCAGGCGCTGGCGCTCGGACTCATAGATGAGGCGACGTTGGCCGAGCTGAAAGCACTGTCGGAATAACTCACCACAGCCGCTTGTCACCACAGTCGCTATCACACAGTCGCTTAGACGCCATAAAAGCCACGGCGAACAGGCCGGGCCATTCGTACGCAACTTAGCACCCGACTTAGTATCCAACTAATACCCGGTGACCCGGCCAAAAGTTTTTATGATGGAACCAAGCTTACTCGCCCACTTCCCAGGTAACAGTGACGCTGCCGCCACCCTGATTGAGCCTGGGGTGAAGCCATTCCAGCAGCTCTTCAGCCTGGGTATCCAACTGCCAGGGAGGGTTGATGACCCACAGACCCGCCGCCGTCATACCGAATTCATCCGAGTCAGGCTTGATACTCTGCTCTATCCGTAACTGGCGCCGAATGCCGCTGTCTTTCAGCTTCGTCAGCATGGCTTCGGTCTGGGCCCGATTGACGACCGGATACCAGAGCAGATACACCCCGGTGGCAAACTTGCGATGGGCCTTGATCAGGGTATCGGCCACATCCTGATAGTCACTCTTGAGCTCATAGCTGGGATCCACCAGCACCAGTGCCCGACGCTCCAGTGGCGGCACGGCGGCCAACAGGCCCTGCAGACCGTCGCCGTGAACCAGCTTCACCTGACGGGCACCTTCAAAATACTCCTGCAGCAGTTCGACATCGGTATTATGCAGCTCGTGCAGCAGCATTCTGTCCTGCTCTCTAAGGTGCATATCCACTATTGCCGGAGATCCGGGATACCAGGCCAGCTCATCTGTGGCCTGCTCCTCATTGCCTTCATTGAAATGGCGCACCGCCTCCAGATAGGCAGTCATCGCCTGCGGCACCGTCGTTTCCTGCCAGAGCTTGCCTATACCTTCCAGATATTCCCCTGTCTTTTGGGCAAAATCATCTTCCAGCGCATAGCCACCGGCACCGGCATGGGTATCGATATAAACCAAAGGTTTATCTTTCTTCTGCAACAAGCTCAGCGCCTGCAACAAAATGGAATGTTTGAGCACATCGGCATAGTTGCCGGCATGAAAACCGTGACGGTAGCTGAGCATGGGTTCCCCAATGACTGACGGGTAAATGACCGCGGCATTATAGCGGCTCTGCCTGCGAGTTGCAGCTGAACGTATTCAGTCAGGTTGGCATTTGGCATAATGGCGCCAATTCAGCCAAGGACTCAAACACAGTGAAGCAGCCAAGCCATAGCATTTATTTTGATACCCGGGAGCCGCGTCTGTGCGCCATTGCCGAGCGCTGGGGCCTGAAGCATGATGAAGACTCGGTGTTTGCCTTGGGGTTTGAGCAGGAAATGCTGACTCTGTTCAAACGTGACGAACCCAAGCTTGGCGGTATCTGTGTCGATTTTGTCGGCGGCGCCGTGGCCCACAGACGTAAGTTCGGCGGCGGCCGTGGCCAGGCCATAGCCAAGGCGGTCGGCCTCAAGCAAGGCGCCTGCCCCTCAGTGGTAGATGCCACGGCCGGTCTTGGCCGTGACGCCTTTGTGCTGGCGAGCCTTGGTTGCCAAATGACTCTGATTGAACGTAACCCTTTGGTGGCAGCGCTACTGGAAGACGGTCTCAGCCGCGGTTATCGGGACAGCGAAATCGGCCCCTGGATGCAGCAAAGAATGGTGCTGCTGCACGACTCCAGTCTGGAGGCGTTGAGCCAGATAAGTCCGCGACCGGATGTGGTCTATCTGGATCCCATGTATCCTCACAGAGACAAGTCGGCACTGGTAAAAAAAGAGATGCGGGTATTTCAGACCCTGGTCGGCGCAGATACCGATGCCGACGGCTTGCTGGCCCCGGCGCTGGCACTGGCGAGCAAGCGGGTAGTGGTCAAACGGCCGGACTATGCCGAAGACCTGGCCGGGGTTAAACCCAGCACTGTTATCGCCACCAAGAAAAACCGCTTCGATGTCTATGTCAAAGCGGCGATGAACTGAGACCAAACCATACACTTGAGTCAGCAGCCATTTGGGTTGCAGCCCTGTGTGCTATGGGCGACAAAGCCAGAAGCGGTCAGTTAAGATACAGGGCGGCTGCGGCAATCTGGTTTGGCCGGAACTCAGGGAGGCATGATGCTTAGAACCATACGCGACTATCTCAGACTGCTGCTGTTCTTTGTGGGGGTGCTTGCGGGGATCCAACTCCCCGGCTTTGTCGATCAATATGGCAAGAGCCTGCAGGCCCACCTGAGCGAGCTCCAAACCCAATTGGCCGGGTTTCAGCGCGATGCCGACCGTTTCTTCGATGGCGATCTGGATAAGCTTATCGCCCACTATGTGACCAACAAAGATCCGGTATTTACCTCCGGCGGCGATAAGCTCAACGCCATGGTAGAACGCCACTCCGAGTTGCAGCAGGCCTTGGCCCACTTCCGCGAGAGTCTCTACAGCCCCTACCTGCAACTGGCGTTTGCGCCACAGGCGGATATCCGCCGCGAAGTCTGGGACAACTACAGCCACAATATTCTGCTCAAGGGCGATGCCATTGCCATTGGCCTACTCAGTGGCCTGCTGCTTGCAGCCTTGGCAGAACTGCTGCTCAGCTTATGTTGGCTGGCGTTGCGGGCGCTGTTTCGGCGCCGGCCGGCTGCCGCCTGATTGCCCCTGTAGAATGTCTGTGTTTGTCCATTCCATTAACGGCTATGATGGTTTGTAATTCCCACTGAAAGGACAAATACCATGATTGCACAAGGTCAAACTCTGCCGGATGCCACTCTGAGCCAACTCGGTAAAGAGGGCATGATCAACCACAAGGTTAAGGAACTGTTTGCCGGCAAGAAGGCCGTGCTGTTTGCTGTTCCCGGTGCCTTTACCCCCACCTGCTCCGAGGCTCACCTGCCGGGTTATGTGGTGCTGGCCGATGAACTCAAGGCCAAGGGCGTCGATATTATTGCCTGTGTATCGGTCAACGATGCCTTTGTGATGAAAGCCTGGGGTGAAGCCCAAAACGCCGGTGAGATCATGATGTTGGCCGACGGAGATGGTGCCTTCACCAAGGCGCTGGGGCTGGAAATGGACACTGGCGCCTTTGGTGGCTTACGCTCACAGCGTTATGCCATGGTGATAGACGATGGCGTGGTTTCTTTGTTGAATGTGGAAGCGCCCAAGACTTTCGAAGTCAGCAAGGCCGAAACCATACTGGCGAGTCTCTAATAGCGACTCAGGCGGCTTTAATGCCGAGATTCTGTTCTATCTCGGCGACACCTGCAGCCACCTGAGAGGCGATTGCCTGCCCTTGCTCTGAGGCGGTGATCGCCTGGCTGCGCAGCTGTTCCATGGCACTGGAGAAGGATTGCAGATGCGCCAGCTGTGACTGGGCATACTCAGTGCCCTGCTGAGTCCCGCTCGCCATGGCAAAAGCCTGCTGTCTCACCTCCTGCGCCAGTTGTTTCAGGCTCTCGGCTCTCTGTCTCTGCCTGTCGCTCGCCTCGGCTATGCCATCCATACTCTGCCCCAGACTCTTGTTGGCATTGGTGAGCCGATTGAGAATGGCACCTATCTCATCGAGCGAGCTCTGGGTGCGACTGGAAAGGCTGCGCACCTCATCGGCCACCACGGCAAAGCCTCGACCCTGCTCACCGGCACGGGCGGCTTCTATGGCGGCATTGAGCGCCAACAGATTAGTCTGCCCGGCAATATTACCTATCACGTCGATAATTCCCGCCACGGCCGCCACTGAATCATCCAGACTGGCAAGCGCTTGATGACACTCGGCAACGGCGGTGCGGGTTGAATCTGTGGCTTCCAGCATCTGCTGCGCTTCGAGTTCACTCTGGTGCATCTGCTCGGCGGTATTGCCGGCACGGGTGGCCAGCGAAGCTGAGCTGTCACTCACCAGTCCGGCCAATTCACTGAGCTGCAGCGTTTGCTGCCGGGCCTGATCCACCACTTGTTGGGTCTCACGGGTACTGCCGGCCATTTCACTGATTTTTTGCACCAGCGCCGATAGGCTTTGGGAGATACGTGCCAATTGCTGCCGCTGCTGTTCATCCTCGGACTCGAAACGATTCAGCAGAGCATTGAAGTGGGCGGCTATCTGGCCGGTTTCACAACGGCGACTGATATTGAGGCGCTCGCGGGTATTGGACTCACTCAGTTGACTAAAGGCGGTGTTGAGCAGCTGCAACGGCTTCACCACCCTGAGCTGCTGCAAAATCAAATAAGCCACGGCAAATAAGGCCAGCACAGCCAAAGCCAGATAGAGCCACAGCTGTAGCTCGTGTTTGAGCTTGTCGGTACGTTGTTGCTGCTCAGCGGCCATGGTCAGCAAGTTCTGCTGCAACTTGTGCATATCGGCGCGCAGCGCATCCTGCATCTGACGGTTATCCAACAGTTGCTGCTCGGTATTGGTCACTTCCTTGGCGTAGCGACTGCTGAGACTCAGAAGTTCGGCGCGGTAGCTCTCGCCTATCTCCTCGCGCTCGGGTTCATCGTCACCCAGGGCAAATTCATCGGCCTCTACTGTGCGATAGAGACCAAGTAGTGGCAAGGCGCTGAGTCTGTCATGCCAGTCGGCCAACTGGGTTATGGTGCTGTCGAGGTAAGGCTTGAGTCTTTGCTCCCGTCCGAGCAGGTAATCCTGGGTCAGCTGTGACAACTGGTAAACCAGTGGCGGAAGCTCCCGACTGAGCTGCAGATATTCATGCGCTGCTTGTGGCGCCGTTGCCAGCCCTTGATCGCCGTAATCCGCCAGGCGCTTGTTGTTATCCAACATTTCGGTTTCGGCATGGGCCAACAGCTGCCTGGGATTTCCGGCCAACTTGCCGGCGGCGCGGTATTTGCCATCCAGAGCCGTCACCAATTGTGCCAGCTCCTGTGCCAACTGTGAATCTACCGGCAAACGGTCATGAATATCATTGAGCTGGGCTCTGGCCTGCTCCAATCGCCCGGCATCGCCACTGGCGAGATACTTATCCAGATTGGCACGGATATCTACCAAAAACTCTTGCTGCAAGCCTTGCAGCGTCTGGCTCTGCAGTTCTGCCTCTTGTCTCTGTTCACTGCTCCAGAGCACCAGAGAGGCGAGCAAGGCCGCCAACAAGAGCAACAACGCCGAAGCGCCGAGAGAAAGGGTGGAAATCTTCATGGCAAACTGCGCCCAATTGATTGAACTGAGCGCAGTTTATGACTGGAGCATGACAGTTGAATGACAGACAGCGTCTATGGCTAGTCCCTTGGCAACCACACCTGAGCGTGCAACCCACCCTGAGGGCGATTGCTGAGAATGACCTTGCCTTGATGCCTGTCTATGATGCGTTTGATGATCGCCAGTCCCAGCCCTGAGCCGACGCTGCCGCGGGCGCTGTCACCTTGGGTAAAGGGCTGAAACAGCTTGGGGATCTGGCTCTCGGCAATACCCGGGCCATTGTCTTCCACACTGAAACCTATGCGGTGTTTTTCCACCTGGGAAGCGATACGGATCCAGCCGCGGCCATAGCGGAAGGCGTTTTCCACCAAATTGCCGATCACCCGCTTGATGGCCAGGCTCTGCATCGGCACTTCGGGGCATTCGGCCAGCACCAGCTCTATCTCACCGACTCTGTTGCTCTCGGCCTGGGCCACTTCGCGGATTAAACGGTTGATCTGCTCCGGCTCGCGAATGCTCTCCTGATCCTGGCGAATATAGGCGATAAACTGATTGATGATGGCATCCATGTCTTCAATGTCTTTGACTATGCCCTCCTGCAGGTAGGCATCGTCGTCCACCATCATCTCGGAAGCCAAACGAATTCGGGTCAGGGGCGTTCTCAGGTCGTGGGAAATCCCCGCCATCAGCAGTGCTCTGTCCTGCTCCAGCTGTTTCATACTCTGAGACATACGGTTGAAGGCATTGGTCACTTCGACGAGCTCACTGGAACCGGTCAGCGGCAGCGGGTCAGGGAAATTACCTCTGGAGACAGAGATAGCCGCCTTTTGCAGCCGCCGCAACGGCCGGTTCTGTTGCCGGGCAAACCACCAACCACCGGCGACACTCAAGGCGCCTATCACCAGTAGATAGAGGTTTAGCGGCGACAGGGCATTTTCGTTCCAGCCATTGAGGGGAACCTTAATCCAGATGGAGGGAGCCTGAGGTGGGCGGATCCAGATCTGCAGCAGATTGCTCTGGGCAATACGCACTTCGGCCGGGCCACCGAGATACTCCGACATCTGGGTTGAGAGGAATCCATAGTAGGTCGCCCGCTCGATACCGGCTTCTCTGGCCTGTTTCTGGTTATAGACATGCATGCCATCGTCGCGCACCTTGGCATTGAGGGCATCCACTATGGTGAGGTGTTCACGGCCCACCTCGACCCCATCGACAAACAACAGATTGATCTGGCGGGCGATAAGCTGGTTGATCTGCTGGTAACTGGGCTTAATGAAATAAACCGTCACAGTCAAATAGGAGACCAGCTGATTGATCAGCAGCAGGCAGCCTATCAGCATTACCGTTTGGCTGAAGGCACTCCTGGGCAACAGGCGTTGCCACCAGCGCAGCTTCATTTACGGGCGGCACCATCTGGCACAAACACGTACCCCAGGCCCCAAACCGTTTGGATATAGCGCGGGTTGGCGGGATCCTTTTCAATCAGCCGCCTAAGCCGGGAAACCTGAACGTCGATGGAACGCTCCAACGCCGAATAATCGCGGCCACGAGCCAGATTCATCAGCTTGTCGCGGGACAATGGCTCCCTGGGATGAGTCACCAACACCTTAAGCACAGCAAATTCACCACTGGTGAGGGCGATGGACTCTTCGTTGTGGTACATCTCGCGGGTAGCCAGGTTGAGGCTGAACTCGCCGAAGCTGACCATCTCTTCCTGCAGTGAAGGCGCACCTGGGATCTCCTGCACCTGACGGCGCATCACCGCCTTGATCCGTGCCAGCAACTCTCTGGGGTTGAAGGGTTTTGGCAGATAATCATCGGCACCGAGTTCCAGACCTATGATGCGGTCGACTTCATCGCCCTTGGCGGTCAGCATCACTATCGGCAGTGGATTGCCCTGTTGCCGCAGGCGGCGACAGATGGACAGGCCATCTTCTCCCGGTAACATAAGGTCGAGTACCAGCAGGTGAAAGTTCTCCCGCTCCAGCAAGCGATCCATCTGCTCGGCATTGGCGGCGCTGCGTACCTGATAGCCTTGTTCCATCAGATAGCGCTCCAGCAAGGCCCGCAGCCTCATATCGTCATCGACAACCAGAATCTTGGAGGTTTCTTGTCCCATGGGCTATTCCTCGAGTGCCAAGCTTGCAACTTACACAATAGTATCTAAAAAAATGGCTAAATATCTTAAATTTAGCCATTTTAATACCAAAAATCACCCGAGACTTTGTAACAGTAGTTGATCTTCTGTTGTACCTCAGTGAGAACGAGCCAAATCGGCGGCCGTGAGGCTGACCCCTTTAATCTGGGCATAGAGCGACATTCCGGGCTGCAACGCCAGCTCCTCAAGGGCCCAGCGGGTAATATTGGCCCACAGTGGCATACCCGCCAACCTCAACCTGAGCTGCACATAGTCGCGGTTGTCGACCCTGCTCACCTCCTCCAGAGTTACCGGCAGGATATTGCGAATACTGCTGCCGCTCGGCACCTGCAGGCACACAGAGACCTGATTGCTGTGAACCCGCACCCGTATCGGCTTATCCTGTTTGGGTAACAATTCATTGACCCACAAGCTGTTACCGTCGGCGAGTTGCAAACGGGTCATGGCATACTCGGGATGACTCTCGGCCACTGTGGCACTCAACAGTGAGCTTTGTTCCTGAGCACTGAGCCAGGGTCTCAGCTCGTCACTGTCCCACACCTGCTCCAGCGGGCCACTGAGGACGCAGCTGCCCTTGTCCAGCACCAGCATCTGATCCGCCAGTTGCAGAATCTCATCCAGACTATGGCTGACATAGATAATCGGCAGCTTAAGTTCGGCGGTGAGCCTCTGTAGGTAGGGCAACAGCTCGCGCTTGCGCGGCAAGTCCAGCGATGCCAGCGGCTCATCCATCAACAGGATCTCTGGACGGGTCAGCAAGGCCCGGCCTATGGCGACCCGCTGTTTTTCCCCACCGGAGAGGGTGAAGGGAAAACGGTCGAGCAGTTTCTCCAGCCCCAGCAGTTGCACCACAGTATCAAACTCGCGGCTGTCTTTATCCTTGCGGCCATAGTTGAGATTGCCGCGCACTCGATAGTGGGGAAACAGCCTGGCATCCTGAAACACAAAGCCGGCGTTACGCCGCTCAGGTGGCAGATTGATCTTCTTTTCTTTATGAAACAACCAGCGCTCTCCCAAGCGGATCTCTCCGGCATCCGGCGTTGCCAGGCCACCGAGAATATTGATCAGCGAGGTCTTACCGGCGCCCGAGCGGCCAAAGACGGCGCTGACCCCGGAGAGAGGTAACTCTGTGTCCACATCCAGCAGGGTTTGTCCCAGCTGTTGCCTGATAGCGATTTTCAGCATTGTCCCAGCGTCCTCTGTTGCGCCCGCTTGCTGAGCCATTGGGAAGCGATCAGCGAAGCCAGTGAAATCAATATCGCAATCACACACAGCCTGGCGGCCTCGGCCTCGGCGCCCGGGGTCTCGATAAAGGAGTACATAGCCAAGGGAATAGTGCGGGTTTCACCGGGTATATTGGAGACAAAAGTAATGGTGGAACCAAACTCCCCGAGGCTGCGGGCAAAGGCCAGCACCATGCCCGAGACTATGCCGGGCGCGGTCAGCGGCAGGCTGATGGTGAAGAAGACCTTGAGTCGGCCGGCGCCCAAGGTGCGCGCCGCCTGCTCCAGACGCACATCCACCCCTTCAAGCGCCTGACGAATGGCACGAACCATTAACGGGAATGACACCACCGCGGCCGCCAGTGCAGCGCCGCGCCAGCTGAAACTAAAGCTGAAGCCAAAAGTGTCATAGAGCCAACCACCGAGAAAACCGCTGCGACCCATGGAGACCAGCAATAAATACCCTATGACCACAGGCGGCAACACCAGTGGCAGGTGGATCAGGCTATCGAGCACAGACTTGCCGGGGAACTCCAGCCGCGCCAGCACCCAGGCACACAAAATACCAAGCGGCAGGCTACAGAGCACTGCCACAGTGGACACCTTGAGACTGAGCAGCAAGGCGGCCACTTCATAGTCGGTCAACAAGCTCAAAGTCAGGATCTCAGTTTACGCCAAAGCCGTATTTGGCAAATACCGCCTTGGCAGCGTCGGACTGCAGGAATTGATAGAAACCTTCGGCGCCTTTACTGTGCTCTTTACCCACCAGCGCCATGGGATAGCTGATTGGCTTGTGAGTCTCTTGGGGGAATACCGCCAGCTGTTTTACTCCTTGGGCCACTTTGGCATCTGTGGAATAGACAATCCCCAGAGATGACTCGCCGCGTTCAACCAACGCCAAGGCACCGCGAACACTATTGGCTCTGGCCAGCAAAGGTTCGGCCTGTTGCCACAAACCCAAGTTTTCCAGCGCCTGCTTGGCATAGCGACCTGCCGGCACATGATCTGGATCGCCAACCGCCATCCGGCTGTTACCCAATGCCTGTTTGAGATCCCAGGAAGCCGAGATTTCAACCTGGTTCAGCGCACTGCTTTTCGGCGCGATCAGCACCAGAGTGTTACGCAGCAGAGTGACCCTACTATCACTATCAATGGCTTTGTTTTCATCGAGATAGTCCATCCATTTCTGGTTGGCCGACAGAAACAGCTCGGCTGGCGCACCTTGGGCAATCTGCCGGGCCAGCGTCGAAGATGAAGCAAAAGAGAACAGGGTTTCAGTGTCATGCTTGCGGTCATATTCGGCGCCCAGTTCATTCATGGCATTGGTGAGTGAAGCGGCGGCAAAGACGGTGACTTTTTCCTTGGCACTGACGTTAAAGGCCAACAATAACCCCAGAGCCAAGCTCAGGGCAGGACGGAACAGGGACTTCATAACGACTCCTTGGTGAAATAATTGCACTATTTGGACACTGTCAACGTTATATACATAGTTATATAACGATAAGCAAGCCTGTGAGCGTCAGTGAGTGATCCCTGTGGTCTTTATCAGCGCAATAAGAGAGAATAACCCCGACACTGATAAGGAATACGCCATGGATCTCAAAGCCCTGTTGACTCTCAACAATGCCGATAAACTGTTTGCCAATCCCAAGCGCATTGCACTGTTGAAGCAGATACGCATTACCGGCTCCATCAGCCAGGGGGCCAAACAGGCGGGCATCAGTTACAAAGCGGCCTGGGACGCGGTCAACGACATGAATCTGCAGGCTCCCCAGCCTGTGGTCAGCAGTGAAAAAGGCGGTAAAGGCGGTGGCGGCGCCAAGTTAACCGAGTTTGGCGAGCGTCTGCTGAAGCTCTACGAACTGATGGATCAGATGCAGGACATGGTGCTCAAGGCGCTGTTGGATGCGGCCGTTCCCATGGATAACCTACTGGATCTGATGGCCCACTTCTCGCTCAAGACCAGCGCCCGCAATCAACTGGCCGGTGAAGTCATTGCGCTCAAGGATGATGCACTCAATGACAATGTCAGGGTCAAATTGGCCGGTGGACAGGAGATAGACGCCGCCATCACCCATGCCAGCACAGACAAACTGGGGTTGCATATCGGCAAAAAGGTATTGCTGCTGTTCAAGGCTCCCGCCGTCAGTATCCACTCGCTGCAGCAGCCCCTCAGCAGTGGCAATCGCCTCAAGGGCCAATTATTGCAAATCAAACGCGATCCCCAGCGCAGCGAAATCACCCTGGATATCGGCGGCAACGACCGCCTCTACGCTTCGGTATGCAACGACAGCATTGAGGGCTTGCCATTGACTCTGGGCGATCATCTGCAGGCCAGCTTTGAGCCGGGGCAGACACTCATCGCCTGCTTAAAATGACAAGCAAAGGCATCCTGTTTATCCCATTGGCAGAAAGGCGCACTTGCAAGCGCGCCTGAGTTCTGTAAATCTTCAGCACTATTGGCATCGGCGCCTGGCGCCAACAGCAAGTTGATCGAATAAACCGATGAAAGCCCATTTGATTACCCGTAAGGGCTGGGAAGCCCTGGACAAAGAACTCAAATATTTATGGAAGGAATACCGTCCCGAGATCACCCTCAAGGTACAAGAGGCCGCGGCTCAAGGCGACCGCTCCGAAAACGCAGATTACACCTACAACAAACGCTTACTACGGCAGATAGATCGCCGGATCCGCTATCTGGTTAAACGCCTGGAAGAGCTGAAAATAGTCGACTACTCACCGCAGCAGGAAGGAAAGGTGTTTTTCGGCGCTTGGGTCGAACTGGAAAATGACCAGGGCACTGTGGTGCGCTACCGGATTGTCGGCAAGGACGAGATAGATACCAAGAAAGGTTATATCACCATAGACTCCCCCATGGCGCGGGCTCTCATAGGAAAACAGGTTGATGATGAAGTCCAGGTGCAAACCCCATCCGGGATCAAAGAGTGGTACATCAATGTGATCCAATACCAGGCGTTTGAAACAGATGTGTCAGAATAATCTCAATTTAACAATTTGTTATTGAAAAAAATCCCAGGAAAAAGGTAGACTTCCCACGTTTGGCTCGAAGATGTGCAGGGAGATGCCTGCCGGGCCGGACGACTCAGCTTTCAACATAGGAACAAGGAAGTGCAGACTCTCAAAAAATCCGATAAGAGTTATGGCGTAGCCGTGTGCCTTTCAGGCATTTTCGGCATCTTGGGCATACACCATTTTTACTGTGGGCGTATTCTGCATGGCCTGTTTGATCTCGGTCTGGCAATAGTAGGTATTACGCTGATTTCGACAGATGATCCTACCTTGGTATTCACCGGAATAGCTGTACTGGCGGTCGATATTATCCACACAGTGATAATCACTTTCATGTTACTCGTAGGAAGCTATAAAGATGGGCAGGGTAGGCTGATCACTTACCCGGGACAAAAGTTAACTTAAGGACAAACAATGACAATCGAAAATGAGCAATTGAGCGACAAGGGTTTCGTACCTACTCTACTGCTGTGCTTCTTCCTGGGCAGCTTCGGCGTGCACCGTTTTTACACAGGTAAAATCGGTACAGGTCTGCTGATGTTACTGACCCTGGGTGGCCTGGGTATTTGGACTCTGATCGACTTTGTTCGTATCGCCATCGGTAGCTTCCGTGATGCCGAAGGTCGCCAAATCAAAGCAGCCTGATCCCTGTATGCCAGTGGCACCAGCCACTGGCATCCTTACTCACTCCTTAGAAAGCACCCTTCCATTACGTAACATCTCTTCCGCTTCTAAGCGCTCTTGCTCCCTTTGTGCCTGAGTGGTACATCTTCTTATCGGCATCCTCGAACCTGTCACTGTAACTTTTTCACAGTGGTAACCATCACTGCGCTCCACATCTGCCTGAGCCTGCTGCGATTCATCAGTACTACTACAAGCTCCCAGACACAACACCATAACTACCGAGGCAACACATCCTTTCATTCACTTTTTCCTGTAAAATTCTGCTGCATTGCCAAGCTACACAACTAATTGACAAGTAACAATTGCGCTTCATTTACTCAACAAACACAAAGATACAAATTGGCGCCATTTATCTGCGGCCAAAAAGTCGGATATTCCGGCTATGGTGCATCAGCTCTAAGCCTTGAAGCCAAAGTTGAAGATCATCTACTTAACATAAGTTGCACTTCAAACCGATACAGATACAAAGTGTCACATGGCAAAACAAAAATCTGCATGATGACAATTTCGTCAAAGAGGAACCTTATGACCCGCTTACTGATATTATTGCTGTGGCTGTTACCTGTCGGGATCATGGCAACCCCCTTTTCCGGTGAGTTGCTGATAGACAAGACCTGCCCGCTGTTTCAATCGAAGAACAAGGGCACTAATCCCGGGCAGCTTTACAGCAACCCCGGACAAAGGCTGGAGATAGTTGAGCGCCTCGGTCACGACACGCCCACCTGGTTCAGGGTCAAGACCTCGGCGACACAATCACCTCTGCGCTGGATTGCCGCCGATTGTGGTCAGCTGCAAGCGGGCGCACTGCCTACTGAACCTCAAACCCAAAACGCCTGTAACCTGGCCGATAAATACGATAGCCATCTGCTGGCTCTGTCGTGGCAAAACGCCTTTTGTGAGTCAAAAGGTTCCAGCAAACCCGAATGTCGCAGCCAAAGCGCCGACCGCTTCGATGCCAGTCATTTCAGCTTGCACGGCTTATGGCCCAATAAGCGCTCTTGCGGCATCAGCTATGGCTATTGCGGCAAGGTCAAACACAAGCCCGATAACTTCTGCGCTTATCCCGCCATTGAGTTGAGTGAAACCGTATCCGAGCGCCTGGCTCAGATGATGCCCAGTCACGCCTATGGCAGTTGCCTGGAGCGGCACGAATGGTGGAAACACGGCAGTTGCAGGGATGAAAATGCCGAAACCTACTTTTCATTGGCACTCAAACTGACCACAGAGGTTAACCAGGCAACGCCTCTGCTCAACCTACTGCAACAAAACATCGGCGCCAAGATAGCGACCGATTCTTTAAGACAAGCGTTTCAGCAAAGCTTTGGCCCTTCGAGCGAATACAAGCTGAGCCTTAAATGTCACCGGGGGATGTTGACCGAAATTCAGCTCAGTCTTCCCGAAAAGATAGATGACAGCGACCTAAAGACTCTGCTGCAACAGGCACCCAGAATTGCTCCCGGCAACTGTGGTAGCCAAATCCGCATCGATGCGGCCAACTGAGAGAAATTAGAGCGCCATGGTCAGCCGAATAATACTGAAAACAGCCCCTTGCGGGTCGTTGATCACCGCAAAACGCCCCACATTGGGGATATCTGTAGGTGGCACACAAACCTTGCCGCCCAATTCGGCCGCTCGACAAGCCATCACATCACAGTCATCAACACTGAAATAAATCATCCAGTGGGGCGGCACGTCACCCCACTGCTCGGTCATTTGCAGCATACCACCAATGCCTTCATCACAGCTGTCGCTATTGAGAAACCATTCTGTATATTCAAAATCGGCAGCATTCTCACTGCGACGCATCTGCCAGTTGAACACCTTGGGATAAAAGATCTTGGCCGCTTCAGGTTGCCGACAGGCGAGCTCAACCCAGCATAGAGTGTTGGCTTCCCACTTACGCCCGGCACCGGGATGTTCGATACCCTGCCAAACCGAAAAATGGGCCCCTTCGGGATCGGTAAATAGCGCCATCTTACCGGCACAGCCAACCTCATGGGGGCCCATCAGAAGCTGACCGCCGGCGGAGCTGATGGCCTCAATACAGTGGTTAATATCCTCCACCGCAAAGTAAACCGCCCAGTGACTGGGAACCCCCTGCTGCTGTAATTCAGTAGGCAATTGATAAATGGCACCTATATCTTCATGCGCCTGCTTCAACATGGTATAGGCGCCTTCCGGCATGGGGATATCTTCAGCTTGCCAACCAAAGAGACGACAATAAAAGTGCTTGGCACTGTTCCAGTCCTGCGTCCCCAGTTCTACCCAACAGGGCTCGCCGTGTCTGTATGCTGTAATCTTCATTATCCGGTTTCCAATTCTGTGTTGCGCAGTGGAGGCTGATGAAGCCGGTTCCATTTACGTTAAACACTAATAGAAATTATACCAGACTGTATAGAAAATATACGATGGCAATATCGAATTGAGAATATAAGGGTTTGACGATATACAGAAGAAAAAAGGCCGTAGTCTGTTGGTTAGCATAAACTTTCCTTGTCACGCTTCCCTATGCTGCACAATGTGCCAAACAACAGACTACGACGGAACAATGAGATGCAAAATCTCATACATAAAAAGGATGCAGGGCAATGGACACAATCCCTTTATGCGTAAGTAATACTGGCTTATCGAGAGCAGGATAACTATCAGACAAATCCCAAGAGAGTTTGGCACCCTTCCTAAAGGGGCGCTATTTAGACTCAGAAGGCCAAAATGACCCGATCCCCTTTGAGAAATATATTGCCTTTCAGTTTATTGGCTTTTACGGATAGAAAAACGAGACCGGCACCTGTGTAACTTAAATAGTCATAGGTTGCGGATAAAGCCCAGTGCAAAAAACGAATATTGATTCATGAGCTACTGGGAGCAAGTATCAACTATGACGAAACTAATTGGAGCGGGTGATGGGAATCGAACCCACGTATGCAGCTTGGGAAGCTGCCGTTCTACCATTGAACTACACCCGCACAAAACACTCGGCATGGACGATATAAATTACTGACTTTTATAGTCTTGTCAAGAAGCCGCTCTTTCATTCCTTTGAAAAAGAGAGCAGCTTCTCGCTTCAGGAATACTTAGGCAGTATACCAGCCATGGCCAACAGATGGCAGGCAGCCGTCAGTAATCCAAACAACACCACTATGGCTATCAAAGGTGTACCGCCCGGCACACGAAAGCCGTGGCTATCGGCAAATTGTTGTCTTGAACGCCAAGCCATCAAGGCCGGCACTATGACGGCCCAAACTGTAGCCGCCAGGGCAGCAAAGCCGATAGCGACCAGGAAGCCATCGGGAAACAACATACCCAATAAAGTCGGAGGCAGGAAAGTCACCAAGGCGGTCTTGGCCCTGCCACAGCGACTGTCGTCAAAACCAAACAGATCTGCCAAATAGTCAAACAAGCCCAAGGTCACCCCAAGAAATGAAGAGGCTACCGCCAGATTGGCAAACAGAGTAAGCATGGTGTTGAGCAGCGAGTTATCCATCACCTTGGACAAGGCGCCAACCAATACGCCCATATTGCCGCCCTGAGCAATAATAGCGCCGAATTCGCCGCGGGAAATATTACCCATGGTCGCCACCAACCAACACAGGTAGATAGCCAAGGCGATAAAGGTACCTAAAAAAATCGCCTTGATAATAGTGCCCGGTTGCTTGCCGTAGTATTTCACCAGCGACGGCACATTGCCATGATAGCCAAAACTCGCCAGCCCGAAAGGAATGGCCGCCCACAAATATGAGCCATAAGAGTTCTCGCCATCAGGTAGTAACAACTTGCTGGTGTCTATGCCGATCAGCAGATTGCCTATCGCCAGAAAGAAGCTGATGATCATCCCGCCCAGCATTATAGTGGTGATGCGATCCACGGCCTTGGTACTTATCAGCACCACAAGTGCCAGCACCAGGGCAAACACCAGGGCGGCAAAGCTCTGCGGCAGGCTGATATCCATCCCTTCCAGGCTGTGATTGACTATGGAGCCGCCGCCACTGATATAGGCGTAAGTAAGGATATAGAGCACGAAGGTTATCGAAGCGCCGTTAAGCACCCGCCAGAATTGCCCCAAAGTTTCCTTGGTGAGGGTGTCAAAGCTGGCGCCGGGCTCAAAATGGAGATTGGTTTCCAGCAGCAGCAGCCCGGACATGAACATGCAAAACCACACCCCCAGCAGCATAAGCACAGAATAGCCAAACCACATGCCGGCGCCTTCTACCGGCAGCGAAAACATCCCGGCACCGACTGTGGTCCCGGCGATGATCATGGCGCCGCCCAGCAAAGACGCCTTGGCAGGCGCCGCATTCATATGATTGGCCATCAGGCCTCCTGTTCGGCGGCGACGCTGTCAACTATGGTTTGCTTGACCTGAGGACGCAGTAGCTGGTTGGCATAATCCCGGGTTCGCTCTATATCATGGCGGGTATCTTCCTTGGTGAGATACCCAAGCTCTTTGAGCTTGATACTCAAGATGCCGTAGAGTTTCTTGTCGTAAAATTCAGGGGCAGTAATCCCATGCAGCGCGCCAAGACGACTGGCCAATTTGTGGCTTTCGCGCTCCAAATCGCCACGCTCAATACCCGGGTGCGCGGCCAGCAAGTTAAAGATGATGGCGTAACGTTGAAGGGTTTCGCTCATGGTTTCGGCCAGCAACGCCAGCGGATTGATCCCGGCTTCCAGCACTCGGAAGCCATTGACTTCTTCGGCCACCAAACCTTTGGCAATGAAACGATCCAGCAGTTGATCGGCATAGGCTCTGACATCGGCCTTACCCATAAACAGCTCGGCCTGCAGCAAAGGATAGAAATCCTCAAGCACCGCTTGCATCCGAGATCGGCAGCACTGCTCTTGACGCACCAGGCAGCTGGCCAGCAAAGAAGGCACCATAAATAGGTGAATGATGTTGTTGCGATAGTAAGTCATGGTTACCGCAATCGACTCGTCGATTGAGATGATATCGCCCAGTTCATCTTCCTGAACCGTAAACTTATTCAGCTCCAGACCTTGTTGCAGCAATTGCTTACCGTCACCTTCGGCCACCGAGATGTACTGGGTGTAAGGCACTTCCTTGAGCAGATCCAAATACAAGTCCAACTGACGTTCCAACTGGTTTCGTTCCAACGCATTCTGCTCTGAGGACAATAGTACCAAGCTGGTGAGGGTCACTGCGCTGGCAGCAGCAGCATCGTTGATATGAGTCATGACCCGATTGGCCAGAGTATTGACAGCCGGAGTCAACCAGCTGGGTTTCTGCTCGGGATCGGCTGCCACCTCTTCGCGCCAGTTAGGTGCCGCCTCACTGAGGAAATTCTGCAGCGTCACGGGCTCACCAAAGTTTACATAACCCTGACCAAAATTACCCAACTTACGCAAGGCGCCAACCACTTGCCAGACAGATTCTTTTTGCTTCTTCTTGCCGCTGAGTTCTTTGTGATAAGTGGCCACTTCCATAACGTGGTCATAGCCCAGGTACACAGGCACCAAAGTCACTGGTCGCTCAATACCCCGCAACACAGAGTTGACCGTCATCGCCAGCATCCCAGTCTTGGGCGACAACAACCGCCCGGTACGGGAGCGGCCACCTTCGGTGAAGTACTCAACCGAATAGCCTTTGGCAAACAGCTGATCCAGATACTCACGGAACACTGCAGTATAGAGTTTATTACCGTTGAAACTGCGGCGGATAAAGAAGGCACCACCACGGCGGAATATAGGCCCGGCAGGCCAGAAGTTCAGGTTGATACCGGCGGCGATATGAGGCGGAACCATACCCTGAAAATAGAGAATATAGGAGAGCAGCAAATAATCCATATGACTGCGATGGCAAGGTACATAAACTATCTCATGTCCATCATGATGCAACTGGCGTATCTGCTCGGCGCCCTTGATGTTGATCCCCTTGTAGAGCTTGTTCCATAACCAGGTGAGGATCCGCTGGGCAATACGCACCAGGCTGTCTGAATAGTGGGCAGCAATCTCATCGAGATATTCCTCCGCCATTTCCCTGGCCCTGGCCTCGGGGATCTTCTTGGCTGCGGCTTCCTCTTTGATAGCCTTTTTAAGGGTTTCTGAACGCAACAGTTCATTAAACAGCGCTTGACGGTTGGGCAGTAATGGCCCGGTCATCACCTTACGCTGACGGCGGAAATGTACCCTGGCCACTCGCGCCAACTTATGGGCAATAGCTTTATCGGTTCCATGTTCATCGGCCATCAGCCGCAGCGAGACCGCATTGGAAAACTGCACAAAGTTGTCTCGCCCCAGGAACAGGATCATTAGAAACTTGCGCAACCAAGTGGGGTTTTCCCGCTCAAATACGGCGGCGCGCATGCTGTCATCTTCCTTACCCGGAGTTCGGCCCCAATAGAGACTCACTGGCACCAATTGAATATCCAATTCAGGATTGGTCTGATGCAAATGAAGCAAAGAGGTGAAACAGCTGAGAAAAGGTTTATTGCCCTTGCGCTTGCCGAACAGGGGCTTTGCACCTTCCAGGCAGACGACTCTGGGAACGGTAATATCATCAACCTTGAGCGTCTCATAAGGGCAAGGCAAACCAAATTTACGGGTGACTTCCGCCAACGCCGCGATATCACTGACAGACTCCGTCTTCATCACGTAGGCCATCGGCTTGGCGAGATCCAGGTTCAAATCAGCGAAAGGATCCTGAGGCACCACAGTGGTATGCACCAGCTTGCTTTGGAGCCAGCGAAGTGATTTAAACCAGAATGAATCTTGTTTGGACATGTTTTTCAGTGTCTGAGCCACAATCAATAGCCCAATAGAATACCAGAACTTCCTGAATCTTAGCTAGGGAAGGTGCGAACCGGTCCCGGCAGCTCCTCTGGCAAATTCCTTGAACTCCCCATGATTCGTAAGCCTGACTGTCCAAATCTGCCACAGGTTGAAACATTTACCCTCCCCTAAACGTTTCAATTTTGGTTAATACTTGCGCTGATTGAAATACTGTATATACTGACAGGTACTGTATGAAAAAACAGGAATCACCATGAGACCACTGACACCGCGCCAGGCACAGATTCTGGAATTGATTAAACGCAATATAGCCGACACCGGCATGCCGCCAACCCGGGCTGAAATTGCCACCCGGTTAGGCTTCAAGAGTGCCAATGCCGCAGAGGAACACCTCAAGGCACTGGCAAAGAAAGGCTGTATTGAGATCATGCCAGGCACCTCTCGTGGTATTCGCTTGTCACATGATGAACAAGCGGAGTCAGAAGCAGGTCTGCCCTTAATAGGCCAGGTCGCTGCCGGGGAACCCATACTGGCACAGGAGCATGTTGAGCAGTATTACCAGGTCGACCCTGGCATGTTCCATCCCTGCGCCGACTTCCTACTGCGGGTACGCGGCGACAGCATGAAGAACATAGGCATTCTCGAAGGTGATCTCCTGGCGGTTCACAAGGTACAAGAAGCCCGTAACGGTCAAGTCGTGGTGGCCAGGGTTGAAGACGATGTAACAGTGAAGCGTTTTGAAAAGAAAGGTAATGTGGTTTATCTACATGCCGAGAACGAGGCTTACTCCCCAATCAAAGTCGACCTGACTTTCCAGCCATTGACCATTGAAGGACTGGCGGTAGGCATAATACGCAATGGAGACTGGCTATGAGCATAATGACGGGCAACGCCCCAAGACACCCAGGCCTGTGGACAGACACCAGTATTGCCGGCAATCAGCCTTGGCAACATACCGGCATCTCCAGCTTGGCCAGCCATAGCCAGGGACGTCAGGAATTATTACGCCTCTGCCCTCAATTGGCGCAATTGAGTCAACAGGGACGCTGGATAGTCTTGATTAACGCCCCTGCCAACATAGGTTACAAGGAAACCTTAGCAAGGGCCGGCGTCAGAATGGATAGAGTTCTCTTGGTGCGCACCAAGGATGAAATCGAAGCCCTGTGGGCAACGGAAAGAGCCTTGACCAACGGCACCTCCAGTGCAGTGATCAGTTGGATAAACAGCCTGGATGCCCGTGATAACCGTCGATTGCAGCTGGTTGCCCGTAACGCCAGAGCCATGGGAATAGTGCTGGAAACAGGACGGCAGGCGAAAGAGATGGATAACCGCCTCAACGAACTTACCCGCTCCATCCATTAATTGTATGAATAAAGGCCATTCCTGGGATGGCCTTTATTCTGTGCCTTTTGGGTGCAATACCTTTCCTTGTAAATCGACGCAAAGCCGCGCTGGTCAGCCCCTCACGCAGAATTCACCTCTAGATTAACAGACGCTTTTCTTTCATACAGTTAGAAAATATCGTGATCTTGATCAAAATTTAATCTACAAGTAATGTAAGAACAACGATTGTGTTATCTCCATGCAATTCGTCGTAGGTTGAACGTCCCATTTCGCTTTATAGCGAGTAAGGCCGTCGCCGGAAATGCTGAGTATATTCAGCGGTAAGTGCAACAGTGGTTACCACCTGTATACCTAGATCTAAGTGAAACCGCCGCCGCACTTTGAAGTCATCGTTGCTTTTTTGGGAACTGAAGAGTTTGCATAGAGCAAAGACTTACTGTGTGACTCTTCTTTGTAGTTGCGAATGCAATTGACAGAGGAGATGTCTTGTGAAGCAATGGCTGTGTGTTTTGCTGACCTTGTTGTGCGTCAGCTTGTTGTCTCCAGGTGCTCAGGCAGATATGCCCTTGAATATGACTCAAGGGGTAACTGAGATCAGTGGCAAGGTGTATCACCTGCACATGATCATTCTTTATATCTGCTGCGCCATAGGTTTGGTCGTATTCGGCGTGATGATCTACGCCATGATCAACCATAGAAAATCCAAAGGGGCAGTCGCGTCCCAATTCCATGAAAGTACCAAGGTAGAAATTGCCTGGACGCTTATCCCCTTCTTAATCCTTATCCTGATGGCAATCCCCGCAACCAAGACGCTGATTGCCATGGAGGATCCCAGTGATGCCGACCTGACGGTCAAGATCACCGGCTCGCAATGGAAATGGCACTACAGCTATTTCGGCGAAGACATCGACTTCTTCAGCATATTGGCAACGCCGAGGTCCCAGATAGAAGGCCAGGAAGCCAAGGGCGAGCACTACCTGCTTGAAGTCGACAAGCCGTTGGTATTGCCCATCAATCGTAAAGTCCGATTCCTGATGACCTCAGATGATGTGATCCACTCCTGGTGGGTGCCCGCCTTTGCCGTCAAAAAAGACGCCAATCCCGGTTTTATCAACGAAGCCTGGACCCGGGTGGACAAGCCGGGGATCTACCGCGGCCAATGTGCCGAGCTTTGCGGTAAAGACCACGGCTTTATGCCGATTGTGGTGCAGGTACTGGCAGAAGATGAGTTCGACGCCTGGATGGCAAAGCAGAAACAAGCCGCGGCTACGGCCGCCGAAGAAGCTCAGGCGGCCCTCAGTGAGACCATGAGCCATGATGAAGCCATGGCGCTTGGCGAACAGATCTATATGGCGCGCTGCGCCGCCTGTCATCAGCCAAACGGCGCCGGACTTCAAGGGGTGTTCCCGGCGCTCAAGGGCAGTGCTATTGCCATAGGCCCAATAGCAGCCCATCTGGACATAGTGATCCATGGCAAGACAGGCACCGCCATGCAAGCCTTCGGCAAACAGATTACCGCCAAGGAACTGGCCGCTGTGGTGACCTATGAGCGCAATGCCTGGGGCAATAACACAGGCGACACAGTGCAAGCCGCCGACGTCAATAACCACGGGCAGTAGGGGAAGAAGATGAACTCATTCAGTCAAGATGCGAAAGCCGGTGTTCAGGAAGTCACTGAACAGGAACACCAGCATCATCACGCCCCCAAGGGGATCATGCGCTGGTTGCTGACCACCAACCATAAAGATATAGGCACACTCTATCTCTGGTTCAGCTTCATCATGTTCCTGATAGGGGGCGCCATGGCCATGGTGATCCGTGCTGAATTATTCCAGCCCGGTTTGCAACTGGTCGAGCCCAATTTCTTTAACCAAATGACCACAGTACACGGTCTTATCATGGTTTTTGGTGCCGTGATGCCGGCCTTTACCGGCCTGGCCAACTGGTTGATCCCCATGATGATAGGTGCGCCGGATATGGCGCTGCCGAGGATGAATAACTGGAGCTTTTGGATTTTACCCTTCGCCTTCTTAATCCTGCTTAGCTCATTGTTTATGGAAGGCGGCGGCCCCAATTTTGGCTGGACCTTCTATGCGCCATTGTCGACAACTTATAGCGCAGACAGCACAGCCTTGTTTGTTTTTTCAATACATATCATGGGGATAAGCTCAATCATGGGGGCGATCAACGTGATAGTCACCATAGTGAATCTGCGCGCACCTGGCATGAACTGGATGAAGCTGCCCCTGTTCGTCTGGACCTGGCTTATCACCGCCTTCCTGCTGATAGCCGTCATGCCGGTATTGGCCGGGGCCGTGACCATGGTACTCACAGACAAATTCTTCGGCACCAGCTTCTTCGATGCCGCCGGCGGTGGAGATCCTGTGATGTTCCAGCATATTTTCTGGTTCTTCGGCCACCCCGAGGTGTACATAATGATCTTGCCGTCATTCGGTATCATCTCGGCCATCATTCCGGCATTCAGTCGCAAACCTTTGTTTGGCTACGCCTCAATGGTCTACGCCACCGCCAGCATCGCGATCCTCTCCTTCCTGGTGTGGGCACATCACATGTTCACCACAGGTATGCCTGTCTTTGCCGAACTCTTCTTTATGTACTGCACCATGCTGATTGCCGTGCCAACCGGGGTCAAGGTATTCAACTGGGTTGCCACCATGTGGCGGGGATCCATCAGCTTTGAAGCCCCTATGATGTTCGCCTGTGCCTTTATTATTCTCTTCACCATAGGCGGCTTCTCCGGCCTGATGTTGGCAATCACCCCAGCCGACTTCCAATACCATGACACTTACTTTGTGGTTGCCCATTTTCATTATGTGCTGGTCACCGGTGCCATCTTCTCCATCATGGCCGCCGCCTATTACTGGCTACCCAAGTGGACCGGGCATATGTACAGCGAGACCTTGGCCAAGTGGCATTTCTGGTGCTCGGTCATTTCGGTCAATGTGTTGTTCTTCCCGATGCATTTCCTCGGGCTGGCCGGTATGCCCAGACGCATCCCCGACTACTCGGTGCAGTTTGCCGATGTCAATCAGATTGTCTCCATAGGCGGTTTTGCCTTTGGCCTGTCACAGCTAATATTTCTGGTACTGGTGATCAAGTGTATTCGCGGCGGCGCCCAGGCTCCGGCCAAACCTTGGGAAGGAGCCCAAGGGCTTGAGTGGACACTCCCAAGTCCGGCGCCTTATCACACCTTCAGCACTCCGCCGGAGATTAAGTGATATGGCAGACTCCCGCCCCGACAACCGTAAACTGGTACGCCTGCTGCTACTTGGCGCCGTAGCCATGTTCGGCTTCGGCTTTGCCCTGGTGCCGCTCTATGACGTGCTTTGTCAGCAGTTGGGGATCAATGGCAAGACCAACACCAGCGCCGCTACTTATAGTGCCCAAGTGGATAACAGCCGCTTGGTCACTGTAGAGTTTATCTCTCAGGTGGCCAAGGGAATGCCTTGGGAGTTCAAGCCGGAAGTGACCCGTATCAAGGTGCATCCCGGCCAGTTGACCCATACCCGCTTTCTGGCCCGCAACCTGTCACACCAATACAAGATAGGTCAGGCGATCCCTTCCGTTTCACCGGGACAAGGCGCCGCCTACTTCAATAAAACCGAGTGCTTCTGTTTCAATCAGCAGCCGCTGGCTGCCGATGCCAGTGCCGAGCTGCCGCTGGTGTTTTACGTGGATCCGGACCTGCCGGACTCCATCAGCACTCTGACCCTCTCTTACACCCTCTATGACATCACGGATAGACAGATATCCGATGCCCTGGAGCAAGGAGCAGCGAAATGACCAGTAAACATGAACACTATTATGTTCCGGCTCAAAGCGCCTGGCCGATTGTCGGCGCATTGGGGCTTTTCCTTATCGCCTATGGTGCCGGTACTTATGTATCCCAGCTCAAGTCTGACGGTGGCCACGGCAGTTACGTACTGCTGGCAGGAATTGCTGTCATTCTGTTCATGCTGATTGGCTGGTTCAGAAACGTGATCCATGAATCCATGAGTGGTCTCTATTCGCCACAGATGGACAGGTCATTTCGGCAGGGAATGAGTTGGTTCATCTTCTCTGAGGTGATGTTCTTTGCGGCCTTTTTCGGCGCCCTCTTCTATGCCCGTATGGTGGCCGTGCCTTGGTTGGGTGGCGCATCCAACAATGCCATGACCAACGAAGTGCTCTGGCCTGGATTCAGCGCAGGCTGGCCCTTACTGAAAACCCCGGACGGCACTGAAACCCAAGCCATGGGTTGGAATGGTTTACCCCTTTTCAACACCATTATTCTGCTTACCTCCTCTATTACCCTGCACTTTGCCCACCTGGGGTTAGAGAAAGGCAAACGCACCGCCTTAACCCTTTGGCTTGGACTCACCATCTTGCTGGGACTGGCATTTTTAATCTTGCAGGGAGAGGAATATGTCCATGCCTACACTGAGCTGGGGCTGACGCTGCAGTCCGGCATTTATGGCAACACCTTCTTCCTGCTGACAGGTTTCCACGGTATGCATGTGACTCTGGGCACGCTGTTCCTGTTGGTGCTGTTTTTCAGGGTTTTAAAGGGGCACTTCAGCGCTGAGCGTCACTTTGCCTTTCAGGCCGGCAGTTGGTATTGGCACTTTGTCGATGTGGTGTGGCTATGCCTGTTTGTTTTTGTGTATGTGCTTTAGTAAGGCCGGGGATTAGGGGAAATAATCCCCAGCGCCAATGCCAGCAGCAACAAAAGAACCACCAACGCCGAAAACAGCACCCGGCGGCCAAGAAAACGGCTCATGGGAACAGATGAATCGCCGCGCACCATGATCCACAGGGCGCGACCAAGGTTGAAAATGATGAACAGCAGTAGCAGTACCAATATGACTTTAAAGAAAAAACTGACTGACATTCACTCTCCCATCCCTTGGGGGCGTTACCTTGCACTGTTATTTACTTTGGGGCTGTTTCTACTCATGGTCAAGCTGGGATTCTGGCAACTGCAGCGCGCTGAAGAAAAGCAACTATTGGCCCAGGAGATTGCCGCCAGAGCGGATGCGGGGCCAAGCAGCTTTTCAGCTCTGCTGAGGCGAGACCCAGACACCCGACTCACAGGGCAGAAACTGCAGCTGAGCGCCAATGTATTGAGCGGTAAGCAATTGCTGCTGGACAACCAGGTGTATCAGGGACGCGTGGGCTACCTGTTGCTGCAACCTTTGCAAGTTGAGCCGGAGCAACCCTGGCTATTGCTGGAGCTGGGGTTTATCCCAGCCGCAGAAAAACGCAGTGAACTGCCAGAGATATTGCCATTACCGCCACGCCTCACCCTCGAAGGCCGATTGTGGCAAAAGGGCAGTAATCCACTGAGCCAGGAGCTCTTGGCCGAAGCCGGTTGGCCCAAGCGAATACAAAATCTCAACTGGCCGCAGCTCGAGCACTTGCTTGGGCACAAACTGATCCCGGCCGTGTTGCAGCCGGTTCAGCTGGAAGGTGTGGACTTGCCAAGACCCTGGCAGCCATTGCCCATGCCGGCTGAAAAACACCTGGGTTATGCCCTGCAGTGGTTTTCCATGGCTGCCGCCCTGTTATTACTGCTTGTCTGGTGGCGCTGGAAACTGAATCGACACTAACCATAGGGCGAGCTGAATTCAGAACGCCCAATAACAGCAAGAGGAGCCAGGATGAACTCCCGAACCCAAAGACCACTCTTGATACTACTGCTGGCCTTTGCCCTGCCTGTGATACTGGCAAAACTGGTACTGAGCTTCGAGCTGTATCAAGGCGGAGCCACCAATAAGGGCCAGTTGCTGCCGGCTAATCTGGGTTATCAACAACTTGGGCTAGACAACCCGCTTCCCGGCCGTTGGCAAGTCCTATACCTGATACCGGCCAACTGCGATGAACTGTGCCAGGAACGACTCTACATATTGCAGCAGAGCCATACGGCGCTGGGCGCCGAGATGGACAGGGTCGACACCCTGATTTTCATCAACCGGGAAAGCGACACGGAAGCTCCGCTAAACAAGGACTTTCATCGAGTCACTCTGGATAAACCTCTGACCGCCGAGAATCCATTACAGCAGCAGATGTTGGTGATAGTCGACCCTCTGGGCGCTTGGGTGTTGGCCTATCCGGGGGTAGTGGATCACCAGGGCCAACTCCTGCAGGGCAAAGCCTTGGTCAGCGACCTGCGCAAGCTGTTGAAACTCTCGAGGGTGGGCTGATGAAACTGAACTTGCTACTGAAGATGACCCTGATCTGCACTCTGACGGTCATCCTGTTGGGTGCCTACACCCGGCTGTCGGATGCCGGTCTTGGCTGCCCCGACTGGCCCGGTTGCAATGGCCATATCAAAGTGCCTTCCCAGGCCCATGAGTTGGCTCATGTCGAACGCCACTTTCCGGGACAAGAAATCGAACCCAAGAAAGCCTGGCTGGAGATGATCCACAGATACGTGGCCGGTTCACTGGGGATTCTGGTATTACTTATTTTGATCCAGAGTTGGCGTGGCAGAGAAACTCCGAAGAAGCTGCCGGGACTGATCGCCGCACTGATCGTATTTCAAGCGCTGCTGGGAATGTGGACTGTGACCATGAAACTGATGCCCGTCATGGTCATGTCTCACCTGCTCGGGGGATTCACCCTGTTTTCGCTGCTGTTGCTGCTGTATCTCAGGCTCCGGCCGCTGCAAATTCCGGATGGCGATCCCAAAGCCCGCACCTTGGCGCCTTTGGCCATGGTGACGCTGGCCATTGTGGTACTGCAAATTCTGCTTGGCGGTTGGACCTCCTCCAACTACGCCGCCCTGGCCTGCACAGAGTTGCCTATCTGCGAAGGTGACTGGAGCAGCAACCTACGTCTGGCAGATGCCTTCTCTCCTTTTCAGGGGCAGCATCCCAGCTTTGAGTTCGGCGTATTGGATTATCACACCCGGATGACCATACATATTGCCCACCGAATAGGCGCCCTGCTGACCGCGATAGTGGTACTCACCCTGGCATTCATGCTCTGGCGCAGAGCCGACTCGAGCATGCTGAAACGCTCGGCTCTGGTACTCACCTTGGTGCTGGGATTACAGCTGTCATTGGGCCTGGCCAACGTATTGCTGCATCTGCCGCTGCCGGTGGCGGTTGCCCATAACGGCGGCGCAGCCCTGCTGCTGCTGACTTTGGTATTCATCAACTATGCGCTTTGGCGTAAAGCCTGAAGAGGGACTGTTTATGGCTAAACTACTCTCCATAGCCCAGGACGCGACCCGCACAGAGATCTCCTGGCGCGATTACCTGGAAATGACCAAACCCAAGGTGGTGGCGCTGATGTTACTCACCGTCCTGGTGGGTATGTGCCTGGCGTTGCCCGGTGCCGTCCCCCTACAGCCCTTGTTTGCCGGGTTAATGGGAATTGCCATGATGGCGGGCTCGGCGGCCGCCTTGAATCACCTTATCGATCGACGCATCGATGGCCTGATGGCCCGCACTTATAACCGCCCCTTACCCAAGGGACGAGTGAGCGTGAGTCGGGCCTTGAGCTTTGCCGTCTTGCTTGGACTGGCGGGCTTTACCCTACTCTATTGGCTGGTGAATCCACTCACCGCCTGGTTGACCTGTGCCAGCCTGATTGGCTACGCCCTTATCTATACCGCCTATTTAAAGCGGGCAACCCCCCAAAATATCGTGATAGGTGGCCTTGCCGGTGCCATGCCGCCACTGCTGGGTTGGACGGCGGTAACCAATGACTTTCACGGCCACGCCTGGCTGTTGGTGATCATTATTTTCACCTGGACTCCACCTCATTTCTGGGCCTTGGCCATTCACCGTCAAAAAGAGTACGCCAAGGTGGATATCCCCATGCTGCCTGTGACTCACGGGGTGGAATTTACCAAGACCTGTATTCTGCTCTACACCCTTCTGCTGGCCATCGCCTGCTTATTGCCGGTTTTGGTTGGCTTGAGTGGCCCCGTCTATCTGCTGGCTTCCACCATTCTCAGTTGCCTGTTTATCTACAAGGCCTGGCAACTCAAGTTTGCCGATCGCCCCGGACTGGCGATGGCCGTGTTCCGTTTCTCCATCTATCAGCTGATGCTGCTGTTTATTGCCCTGCTGGTGGATCATTACCTCTGGAGTTGAATCATGAAGAAACGCATCTTGGTGGCGGGGATTTTGCTCATAGGTCTTGGCGGTTTGGCCAGTGTACAGCTGTTTCACCGACCTTCGTCTCAGCCGCCGCAGGCATTGCAAACCAGCTTTCAATATGAAACCCCGAGACCACTGCAACCTTTTGAGTTGCAGGACCAAAACGGCCATCAATTCGATAATGACAAGCTAAAACAGCAATGGAGTCTGATTTTCGCCGGTTACACCTCCTGCCCGGACGTATGCCCAACCACCCTCGGCAAACTCAGTGCCGTCTACCCGAAACTGGCACAAGTGGCACCAATACAGGTGATACTGCTCAGTGTCGATCCTGAGCGTGACAGCCAAAGCAAACTCAAGGACTACCTGGCCTTCTTTAATCCCGAGTTCATAGGTTTGCGGGCCGAGCACCCGGCATTACTGCCCTTCAGCCGCGATCTGGGCCTGGTGTATTCACTGGTCGGCGATGGCCCTGACTACCAAGTGGATCACAGCGCCTCTTTGATCCTGATCTCGCCCGACGGCCGCCGCTACGCCACCATCAAGCCCAGTTCACAAACTCCCGGACAACTGCCGCAGATCCGCAACGATGAACTGCTGGCCGACTTCCGTACTCTGGTTACTCAGTATCGAGGGCCTCACTAACCCCCTAAAGAGCCTAGTCATTCATATACCATTTTTCTTTTGAAAATAGGCAGAAGTGAAATTTGCCGACTATCTTTTGTGTGTTGGGAAAACAGGGAAGCACTATGTCCATCGACACACAGGCACTGGGAACAGAGATCAGCATTCGCAATATTCAGCCACTCTACCAAAAACTATTGGAACTCCTGCATCGGGTCGATGAATTGATCCTGGATGCCGGTGAGCTGCACAAGGTGGATACTGCCGGCGCCCAGCTGCTGTACCTGTTTGCGCTGAGTTGCGACAAGCGGGGGTTGAAACTGTCATGGCAACGGGCTCAACCCACCTTTATCGCTCAACTGACACGCCTGGGGATCAGGATCCCGACACTCGATTCAGATTTTGAAAAGGAAACGCTCAATGAAGACTATCCTCGCAGTTGATGATTCAGCCTCCATGCGGCAAATGGTGAGCTTTACCCTCAAGACAGCAGGTTTCGACGTGACCGAAGCCAACAATGGCGAGGAAGCGTTGAAAGTAGCCCAAGGCAGAGAGTTTGACCTGGTGATATCGGACGTCAACATGCCAATTATGGATGGTATCGAGCTGATACGTAACCTGCGCAATCTGCCCAACTACAAGTTTGTGCCCATGTTGATGCTGACCACAGAGTCGACCACAGACAAGAAGCAACAGGGACGAGCCGCCGGAGCCACCGGCTGGATAGTCAAACCCTTCAACCCGGATCAGCTGTTGGCCACGGTTCGCAAAGTATTGGGTTAGCCTCCGGCAAGGAGCGGATATATGGACATAGATCTGAGCCAATTCACCCAGGTGTTCTTTGAAGAAAGCCTTGAAGGCCTGGAAATCATGGAGTCTGAGCTGCTGAAACTGAACGTGCAGCAACCGGATCCGGAAACCATAAATACCATTTTTCGTGCCGCCCATTCGATTAAGGGAGGCGGCGCCACTTTTGGTTTCAACCAAGTCGCCGGATTCACCCACTTGCTGGAAACCCTGTTGGATGAAATCCGTGATGGCCGCCGGGAAATGACCGCCAATCATCAGGATATGTTGCTCTTGTCGGTGGATCTGCTGCGCAACATGCTGCAGGCCTTGATGGCGGGTCAAAGCTTTGAATCACCCCAGCAACAAGAGCTGGAAAACCGCTTCAATCAGGAGTTGTCCAACGTTGCCGGGGTCGAAGATGCGCCGGATAACGCCTGCCAAAACAATGAAAAGTCAGCAGCCAAAGTATCAGAAACCAAAGAGTCTGAAACAAAAGATATTGGGCTCAGCTGGCAGATAGATTTCCATGCCGGCGCCGACATTCTCAGATGCGGCAACGACCCCATTTTGATGTTCAACGAACTCGCCGAGCTGGGTGAGCTAAAGGTCAGCCTGCCAGCGCAGGAACTGCCTGAGTTTGAAGACCTGGACCCCGAATCCTGCCGTCTGTATTGGCAGCTGCAACTCGACACAGAGGCGCCACTTGAGCGGATAAAAGAGGTATTTGAGTGGGTCGAGGACGACTGTGAAATCCATTATCAGCAGTTACCCGCCAAGGCACAGCTTGTCGAAGGTGTCTCACCGCAGGAGCAAGCCCCTATCTCGACTTCTGCCCCATCCTCCCAAGAGACACAGGTCGCAGCCACCACAGCCAAAGTGGAGTCCGGCAAGGCTGTTGCCAAAACAGCGGAAACCAGTTCTATCCGGGTCAGCACCGACAAGATAGACATGCTGATCAATATGGTGGGTGAGCTGGTAATCACCCAAGCTATGCTGGGGCAGATAGGCCAACAGGAACGCATTGACGATAACGCCCTGCTGTCACTGCAACAGGGGCTGGAGCAATTGGCCAATCACACCCGGGATCTGCAGGAAAGCGTGATGCAGATCCGCATGCTGCCTATCAGCTTCGCCTTCAACCGTTTTCCCCGCTTGGTACGCGATATAGGTCAGCAGCTGGGCAAGAAAGTCGAGCTGCTCCTCAAAGGCGAGGAGACAGAGCTGGACAAGACTGTGATGGAGAAAATTGTCGACCCCATGGTGCATCTGGTACGTAACTCTTTGGATCACGGCATTGAATCCCCAGCAGTGCGCAGCGCCAAGGGTAAACCGGAAACCGGCAGGATCACCCTCAACGCCTTCCATCAAGGCGGCAATATCGTCATAGAAATCACCGACGACGGCGCAGGATTGGATACCGGCAGAATTCTCGCCAAGGCCAGAGATAAAGGCTTGGTCGGCGCTGAAGAGGAACTCAGCACAGAGGCGATTCAGCAACTCATCTTTAAACCCGGCTTTTCTACCGCCGACAGCGTCTCCGACCTCTCTGGCCGGGGCGTGGGTATGGATGTGGTCAAACGCAACATTCAAGCACTCAGCGGCAGTGTAGAGCTGGCCTCAACGCCCGGCAAGGGGAGCCGTTTTACCATTCGTTTGCCTTTAACCCTGGCCATTCTCGACGGCCAGTTGGTGAGGGTCGGCGAGCATACTTATGTGGTGCCGCTGGTCTCCATCTATGAGTCGCTGCAAGTGGAAAGCAGCAAGGTCAACAAGCTGTCTGAAGAGCACGAAGTGATCCATCTGCGAGACGAGTACCTGCCAGTCATCCGCGTTTATCAGCAGTTCAATCACCAGGCTCAGGCCAAAGAGGTCAAAGAGGGGCTGGTGATGGTGGTGGACAACAACAACCAAAAAGTCGGCCTGCTGGTCGATGAGTTGCTGGCGCAGCAACAAGTGGTGATCAAGAGTCTGGAAGACAACTACGCCAAAGTGCCCGGGGTGTCCGGCGCCACCATTCTCGGTGACGGCCGGGTGGCGCTGATAGTGGATATTCCCGGACTCGTAGCCATGTCTGGCCTCAATCAAACTCAGGAACATGCAGCCTAGAAGGGAAGCGCAATGACAGAATCCAACCCTGCAACATCGGCAGCTGCGGAAGATCATTCACAGCAATACCTCACCTTTATGATGGCCGATGAGGAATATGGTGTCGATATTCTCTCGGTGCAGGAGATCCGTGGCTGGGAAGCAACCACGGTGATTCCCAATGCACCGCCCCATGTCAAAGGGGTGATCAATCTGCGCGGCACCATAGTCCCCATCATAGATCTGCGCCAAAGATTCGGTATCAAGACCCTGGCATATGGCCCAACCACAGTAGTGATAGTGCTGAAGGTGCGCCTGGATAAACAGCACAAGGTGATGGGCATAGTGGTGGATGCCGTTTCCGATGTTTTCAGTATCACCCAGAGCGAGATCCGCAGTGCGCCCGATTTTGGCCAGGACACGGACATGCGTTTCATCCATGGGCTCACCTGTGTGGCCGATAAGATGGTCATACTATTGAATATCAATATGTTACTCGGTAATGAAGTGCTGCCGGATGCATCACAACTTTCCAGTTTGCTGCAGCAACTGGACTTGGAACAGCCTCAGGCTGCCAACCTTTAAGACATCGAGGAAAGAAGAATGGATGCCGCCAATGCCAACATAATCAACAGCAATCCCTGGAATCTGCTTGGCTTAATCACGGGCATCGCCGTAATGGCGCTCATGCTGCTAGGCCAGGATCCCAATATCATTATTATTCTGCAGGGCGTCACTCTGGTTTGCATACTGCTTGGGCTATTGCACTCACTCAAGCACAAAGGCACCCTGGATAGGGCCATCAACCAACTGCAGAGGTTGCTGAAAGACGGCACGCAGCAGTTTGTCGAGCTTGATCTGCCGGGCTGGAAGCCTCTGCTGGACGAGCTCAATCGTTGGCGTCAGGGTCAGCAACAGCAGCAAGCCATTCTCAAAGCGCTGGATATCTGCCAGGCCAATGTGATGGTGGCTAATCCGGCCGGTGACATTCTCTACTTCAACCACTCGCTGCAACAAACCATGCAGGACGCCGAGGCCGACATTCAAGAGGTGTTGCCCAAATTCCAGGCCGACAAGCTGCAGGGCGCCAATATGGATGTTTTCCACCGCAACCCTGAGCATCAAAGGAAATTGATCGCCGGCTTGGAGCAGGTTTACTCGACTCAAATCAAGGTAGGTCGTCGTACCTTCAGCCTGATAGCTTCGCCGGTATTCGACGAAAACAAAAAGCGTATTGCCACTGTGGTCGAATGGCAAGATCTCACCGAAGCCCTTGGCAAACAACAATTGGAGCAGCAAAGCGCTACAGAAAACACCCGTATCAAGCAGGCCCTCAATGTCTGCCAGGCCAATGTGATGGTCGCCGATACCGACTACAAGATCATCTACCTGAACGACTCACTGAATGAAATGCTGGCCGGCAATGAGCAAAAGCTGCAACAGGAGTTGCAGGCCTTCAACATGAGCAAGCTGATTGGCAGCAATATCGATATCTTCCATCGCCATCCTGAGCATCAGCGACAATTGCTGGACCAGCTCACCGACAGCTATAACACCCGCATCAAGGTGGCCGGGCTGACATTCAACCTGATTGCCACCCCGGTATTTGAACAGGGCAAGCGTACCGGCACAGTTGTGGAGTGGCAGGATATCACCGCCAGCCTGGCCAGAGAGCAGCAGGAAAAACAGCTGGCGGCCGAAAATGCCCGCATTCGTCAGGCATTGGATAATGTCAGTTCAAATACCATGGTGGCGGATAACGACGGCAATATCATCTACCTCAACCAAGCTGTGCAGCAGATGTTTCAGGCGGCCGAGAAAGATATTCTCCGCGACCTGCCCAAGTTCAATGCCGGCAAACTGCTGGGACAGAATATCGATGGTTTCCACAAGGTCCCCAGCCACCAGCGCAATATTCTCGCCGGATTGACCGAGACCTACGACAGCCAGCTGCAAGTTGGTGGCCGTACCTTCAGGATCATCGCCAATCCGATATTGGACTCGGAACAGGGACGAATTGGCACTGTGGTTGAGTGGGCCGACCGTACCGATGAGGTAGCCATAGAGCAGGAGATTGATGCCATTATCACGGCGGCCAACGACGGTGACCTGAGCCACCGCCTGGATATTCATAACAAGGAAGGCTTCTTCCTTAATCTTTCCAACGGCCTTAACCGCTTGGTCGGCATCGCCGACAATGTCATTTCCAAAGTCGCCGATATCTTCGATGGCCTGGCCAAGGGGCAACTGGATCATAAACTCGACGGCGAATATCAGGGTCAGTTTGCCAAGCTGCAGCAAGATGCCAACGCCACCATCAGCAAGTTGACCGAAGTGATTGGGGGCATCAATGACTCGGCCAATACCGTCACCTCTGGAGCCGAAGAGATAGCTCAGGGCAACGCCGATCTTAGCCAGCGTACCGAAGAGCAGGCCGCCTCCCTGGAACAAACCGCCTCCAGCATGGAGCAGATGACGGCCACTGTGAAACAAAGCGCCGAAAATGCCAATCTAGCCAACAACTTAGCCCAGCAGGCCAGCGAGAAAGCTGGCGAAGGTGGCAAGGTAGTCAAACAGGCCGTCAGTGCCATGGAGGAGATCAACACCTCGAGCAAGCGCATTGCCGACATCATCAGCGTGATAGATGAAATCGCCTTCCAAACCAACCTGCTGGCGCTGAATGCTGCAGTCGAGGCAGCCAGAGCCGGAGAACAGGGCCGTGGTTTTGCCGTAGTGGCCGGAGAGGTACGTAACCTGGCACAGCGCAGCGCCGGTGCTGCCAAAGAGATCAAAGAACTTATCCGCGACAGCGTCAACAAGGTTACGGATGGCACCCAGTTGGTCAATCAATCCGGTGAAAACCTGCAGGAGATAGTGCAAGCCGTTTCCAAGGTAGCCGACATGATCAACCAGATCAGCATAGCCGCCGAGCAGCAATCGGTTGGGATCCAGGAGGTCAATAAGGCGGTGTCGCAGATGGATGAAATGACCCAGCAAAACGCCGCCCTGGTGGAACAGGTCTCGGCAGCCGGTGATGCCATGGCAGAACAGGCCAGGAGCATGAAGCGTCAATTGGGCTTCTTCAATACCGCTAATCTGGAAAAGGGCGCCCATAAGCCCCTGACCCTGATCGCAGGGGATAAGTCTCCCAAGATCCGTGTCAGTTCAGAAGAGTGGAGCGAGTTCTAGGAGACACTGATTGAGCTTCGATGAAGAGAAGGCATTCCCGATGACAGCAGCGGACTTTGGTATTATCCGCGAGCTGGCCTATCAACATACAGGGATAGTGTTACCCGAGCGCAAGCGTCATATGGTGTATTCCAGGCTCAGCCGCCGACTGCGACTACTGCGGCTGACCAATTTCGGTGATTATTGTCTCAAGCTACAAAGAGACCCTCTGGAACTGGCGCCCTTTATCAACGCGCTGACCACCAATCTGACCGCTTTTTTCCGGGAACGGCACCACTTCAATTTTCTGGAAACCGAGCTGGTGCCCTATTGGCAGCAACGCAAACAGCGCAGGCTGAGAGTTTGGTCGGCGGCCTGTTCCAGCGGTGAAGAGCCCTACAGCATAGCCATGACCTTGGCAGAGCACTTTCCCGCCGCCTCGGGCTGGGATCTGAAAATATTGGCAACCGATCTCGATACCAATGTGTTGGCCAGAGCCGAAGCCGGAGTTTATCCCCTGACAGGGCTGGAGGCCATCCCCAAGCGGCAGCACCATTATCTGCAGAGCAGAGCGGAAGAGTTCAGCATTAGCAGCCAGATAAAAAAGCTGATCTTCTTCAAACAACTCAACTTACTGGAACCCTGGCCAATGCAGGGCCCGTTCGATGCTATTTTCTGCCGTAATGTGCTGATTTATTTCGATCAGAGTACCAAGCAGAAGATAGTGGCCGGTTTCAGAAAACTCCTGGCCGATGATGGCGTGTTGTTTATCGGCCACTCGGAAAGCCTGACCAATATCTCCCGTGAGTTTGAAACCGTCGCCCAGACCACCTATCGCCTGCGGCATCAGAACTCAATTCTGCCGCGACAGTCCCACGTATCAGGAAGTAAGGAGTCATATTGATCATGGTAAGAGTACTGGTTATCGACGACTCGGCACTAGTGCGCCAGTTGCTGAGTCATATGCTCAGCCAGGCCAAAGACATTATGGTCGTCGGCTGCGCCGAAGACCCCTATAAAGCCAGAGAGATGATTAAAGTACTGCAGCCGGATGTGTTGACCCTGGATGTGGAAATGCCCAAGATGGATGGCCTGGCCTTTCTACGTAACTTGATGCGTCTAAGACCCATGCCTGTGGTGATGGTGTCGTCCTTAACCGAGCGCGGCGCCGATGTGACCTTAGAGGCCTTGTCCCTCGGGGCGGTCGACTTTATCGCCAAACCGAAACAGGACTTGACCAACAGGCTACTGGACTATCAGCAAGAGCTGATCGATAAGGTTCATCTGGCCGCCGCCAGTCATGTTACCCCACAATATGGCAGCTCGGCGCCGCTCAGCAGCGATGCCAAACTCAAGCACCGCATCATAGCCATAGGCGCTTCCACCGGCGGTACTGAAGCCATTCAACGGGTAGTGGCGCCGCTGCCGGAAAATACCCCCCCCATAGTCATAGCCCAGCATATTCCCGCGACCTTCAGCACTTCATTTGCCCGCCGCCTCAACCAACACGCCAGAATGGAAGTGATAGAGGCTCAGGGCGGGGAAAAATTGACTCAGGGCGTTGCCTATCTGGCACCGGGCCATGCGCACTTGGTTGTTGAACGTCGCGGTGCACATATCTACACCAGACTGCTGGACACAGAAACCGTCAACCGCCATAAACCCTCGGTGGACGTGCTGTTCAACAGCATTGCCGAGATTGCCGCTAAGTCGGCGATAGGGGTGATTCTCACGGGCATGGGTAAAGACGGTGCGGCCGGCCTGCTGAAAATGTATCAAGCGGGAGCCCACACCATAGCCCAGGATGAGGCCAGTTCCGTGGTATGGGGTATGCCGGGCTCGGCAGTGGCACTCAATGCCTGCAACGAGCAGTTGCCACTGGCGAATATCCCGGCCAGGTTGTTGCAATTACTGACTACTCCTTGACCCAGCTTCCGTCATCCTTTGGCCTAACCCATGCCTGGGAAAACCAATAATAGCTGCCGTGACGTTTACTGGGAGCAGTACAGTTGTATCTGGATCGCCCCGGCGGCAAGTCCAGTTCAGCCTGAATTCGGAAACGATTCGCCGACAACCATTGAGGTTTCTTGGCGCCCTGCCCCTGCACATAACACATGAGCTGCGACTGATTGATATCGCTCATGTCCAAAGTCACCTCAAGTTCAGGCCGCCACTGGCCCATGGGTAACTCAGGGTTACTGGGGGAGATGGCCTGCACCGGCATATTCAGGCTATGCAGTTTCACCTTGAGAGCATTCATATCGGCATAGGCGCCGGCCACGGGGAATCGCGGCAAAGAGGTCAAAGCAGAGTGAAGGCCTGCCGCACCAGACTGCTGCCCCAAGCCAACAAATCCCAGTCGCTGCAACAAGGCCTCCAACTGGCTGTTATATTCGCCGTAGGGATAGGCGATTATCTTCAGATTGTCGCCGGTTTCTTTGGCAATTTGGGCCTCGGTCGCCAGTAGATTGGCTTCGATTCTCGCCAGCCACTGCTCCTCGGTTTCGGTGGCATAGCGGCGGATCAGATGCTCATGCCCCCAACTGTGATTGGCAATCTCGGCGCCTTCTGCCGCCAGTGTTCTGAGCTGCTCCCAGCTCATCATCTCACGATAACCCTTTTCTATCGGTTCTATTGCCACAAACAGTGTGTAAGGAAAACCAAACTCTTTCAGTATTGGGTGCGCCGCCTCGGCAATACTGAGGTAACCGTCATCGAAGGTGATGGCAACCGTTCTCGGTGCCAGCGCTTGAGACCGACGAATCGCCTCTATCACTTGGGTCAGCGGCACCACGTTGAAATCATGATCAGCCAAATACTGCATCTGTTCCCGAAACTGGGCCGGAGTCACACTGGTACTGGCCGGCGAGCTGCCAGAAACATGGTGATACTGTAGAATGACTGCCGCCAGGGTGGGCGAACTTATCAGCCCAAGACAACTGCAGAGCAAAAAGCACAGCTTTTTCAACATCATTAACCTCTGAGAAATTATGACCACCAGCATTGGCCTGTTCGACAGGCAAAAAAACCGCCAGCTGTTTGCACTGGCGCTTCCAATGATACTGTCCAACATCACAGTGCCGCTACTGGGTCTGGTGGATACGGCTGTCATAGGGCACTTGAGTGACGCCTATTATCTCGGGGGCGTCGCCGTTGGTTCGACCATTATAACACTGCTGTTCTGGTTGCTGGGGTTTCTGCGTATGGCTACCACGGGCCTGGTTGCCCAAGCCTATGGCGCCGATGACAAACCACGGCAACTGCTGCTGTTGTTGCAAGCCGGCTCGCTGGCACTTTTCCTCGGCTTGATGGCTCTGCTGTTGCAAGGGCCGATACTCAGCCTGGCCGCCAGTTTCTCCGATGCCAGTGAGCAAGTCAGCCACTACGCTGCCAGCTACTTTTCCATTCGTATCTGGTCGGCCCCGTTTGCACTACTGAACCTGTCTCTACTTGGCTGGCTGCTGGGCCGTCAACAACCCAAGGCCGCCATGTGGCAGTTGATCATCGCCAACTGCGCCAATATAGCTCTGGATCTGCTGTTTGTTATAGGTTTGGGTTGGGGCGTGGAAGGCGCGGCCCTGGCATCCGTCATCGCCGATATGACAGCCTGTGCCGTAGCCTGTACTATGGTGTTGCGCCAGTTAAAACTGTTCAATGTGCCGCCTATTGCTGAGCTACTCGGGCAGTTACATCCCCGCGACTTTAGTCGCCTCTTGAGCCTGAATCTGGATATCTTTATCCGCAGCTTGTGTTTGCAGGCCACCTTCGCCTTTATGACCTTCAAGGGAGCCGGGCTTGGCGATGAAACTGTCGCAGCCAATGCCGTGTTATTGAATATGTTGCTGCTGATTTCTTACGCTTTGGACGGTATAGCCTACTACGCAGAGGCCGAAGTGGGCCGAGCTATGGGACAAAAACACTTGGATGCACTCAGGCAAGCGGTCGCCTTGGCGTTTAGCTGGTCGGCCATCATAGCCCTGGGCTTCAGCGGCTGTTTCTGGATTTTCGGTGAGCAACTCATCGGCATACTGACCAATATTCCCGAGGTTCGCCACACCGCCCTGCTCTACCTGCCATGGCTTATCGTCCTGCCGCTGCTGGCATTTGCTTCCTATCTATTTGACGGTGTCTATATTGGTGCCACCAAGGGTAAAGTGATGCGTAACAGCATGATTTTCGCCAGCTTGGCAGTATTTTTCCCGGTCTGGTTCATACTGCAACCTCTGGGTAACCATGCTCTATGGGTTGCGATGAGTGCCTTTATGCTGGCGCGTAGCCTGAGTCTCGGGCTGCACTTTCTCTGGCGCCAACACCACTTTATCCAGGCCTGATGGCAATAAAAAAGGACAGTTCAATACTGTCCTTTTCTTTGGCAGCCAAATACCAGAATTACTGGTAAGAATGGTCGCCATGTTGGTGATCAGTTACATCACGAACACCGGTTAATTCACCGGGGAAACGCTCCAACAGCTGAGTCTCAATACCATCTTTCAGGGTCACATCGACCATGGAGCAACCGTTACAACCACCGCCAAATTGCAGTACCGCCACGCCGTCGTCCGTGATCTCCACCAACATGATGTGACCGCCGTGGCTGGCCAGCTGGGGATTAATCTCGGCCTGGATCATATACTCCAAGCGCTCGGTCAGTGAAGCATCATCAGACACTTTACGCATCTTGGCGTTGGGCGCTTTCAGAGTCAGTTGTGAGCCCAACTGATCGGCCACCAGGTCAATACTGGCTTCTTCCAGGAAAGGGGCGCTCTTTTCATCGACCATGGCCTTAAAGCCATTGAATTCCAACTCGATATCGTCGGCTTCAACCGCATCCGGTGGGCAATATGAAACGCCACATTCGGCCTGAGGAGTCCCAGGGCTGATAACAAAGACCCGAATATGAGTGCCTTCCGGCTGACCATCCAGGAGTTTAACAAAGTGCGCCTGAGCTGCTTCGGAAATGGTAATCATGACAACCTGCTCCGTCAGGGTAAACCTGAGTAAATTAGTAAGAATTAGCGATATCATACTCCGACTGTCATGCGCTTTGTAGTCCCGAAAGCGATAGAGCTGAGTTTTTTGTTGTCGGGATCTCGATTTTATCTTCCACAATTTCAAGTCGAATCTTGATATTTAGCTGACACATACTTACCACCTTTAGCCGCTCAGGAGCTATGACTCAATCCGGGCGCTTCTGCTCTGGCCAGGCACCACACCTGTATGTCCGGTGACCAGGGAGCCAGAGCCTTGGCGGCTTCCCGGATAGTGGTGCCTGTCGTCACCACATCATCCACCAACACCAATCGTTGCCACTTTGGTGCCCCGCTCACGGCAAACGCCTTGGCCAGATTACGCCTGCGGGCCTTACCACTGAGACCAGCCTGGGGTGCGGTATCCGCGACCCGTAGCAGCAAAGAATCCTCCAGCGGCAGCGCCAACTCTTGACTCAACATGGATGCAATCACCCAGGCCTGATTGAAGCCCCGCTGTTGCAGCCTTGCCGGATGCAAAGGAACAGGCACCAAGACCTGGGGCCAACAGATAAGTCCGGCGGTCGCCAACGTCCTTACTCTGCAAGACAAGGCCCGAACCAATGCCGGCAGCGGGGCAAAATCCTGCTGGTATTTGACTCGGCCGACAAGTGGCCCCAATGCCGAGTGGTAGCTGGCCGGAGCCACCACAGGGATAGGATTGTGTTTCATACAAGAACCACAATAGCGACCAATAACAACCAACTCCCGGCCACAGCCGAGGCAGATAGGTTGTCGGTAGCAACTGGCAGCAAGACAACAGGCACACACCCCCTGACTAGATGATGGGATCTGCTGATGACACAAGAGGCAACGGTTGGGTAAACTGGCGGCCAATAGGGCCCGGCATCCTGCCAATAGAGGGCTCCACATAACGAATCTTCCATGAGGTGTTTCAGTGAGTCTGCATATCGAAAGCCAGGGACAGGGACGGGATCTGATCTTGCTCCACGGTTGGGGCGTCAACAGTGCCGTTTTTCATCCCCTGCTGCCTGGGTTATCTCAGTATAGAGTCCACAGTGTCGACCTGCCGGGATTTGGTTTTAGCCAAACCATTGACGGGGAGCTAGATGACTGGGTGGACGCCCTGGTGGCAGCTCTGCCCACACAGGCAGTATGGTTGGGCTGGTCGCTTGGTGGCCTGGTTGCCACCCGGGTAGCTCAGCGCTTTCCAGAGCGAGTTACCGGGCTTATCACAGTCGCCTCTTCTCCCTGCTTTATGGCCAGGAGCGATAACCAATGGCCTGGAATAGCACCTAATGTGCTGACTCAGTTTGCCGAACAACTGCAACAGGATCTGCAGCGAACCATAGAAAAGTTTCTGGCGATCCAAGCTATGGGCAGCGATAGCGCCCGCGACGATATTCGCACCATTCGCGAGCTGGTTCTGGCGCGGCCGCTACCCAATGAACAGGCTCTGGCGCAAGGCTTGGAGATGTTGGCCAAGGTGGATCTACGCCCCGGACTGGAGCGACTCGCCCTTCCCTGGCTCAGGGTTTGGGGCAGGCTGGATGGGCTGGTGCCGAGAAGAGTCGCGAACCTCTTGCCGGGTAACACATCAACCACAGATTTACTGCTGCCCAAGGCATCACACGCCCCCTTTATTTCCCATCCTCAGGAGTTTATTGAAGGGCTAAATAACTGGCTAACAGAGAAAGACTTTAATTCCTTGCCCTGATTGACTATTATTTGGTCAGCAATGTAAGGAATGCCCTATGCAACTTGTCTCACACTATCCACAGGTACCGATCGCGACCAGTAATCCCGCGACAGATGCTGCTCGGGTAGAGAGCCAGCAAAGACCGCCGGTCATTCCGCCGCAGCAACCCAGTAAAGGCCATGAAGAGCGAGCCTTCAACCCGCAGCACGAGCGCACTGCAGACTCGGCGCAGCAACAGGCCAGACTGGCCGACAGAGTCCAGGAGCGCCAACAACAATCCGGTCAACAACAGCAGCAAGAGCAAAAGCGGCGCCAAGGCAGTAAGCCTCTGCTGCTGAATCTACTCAGCAAGCCGGCTCTGGATCGCCGCGATATACGTAACCGTCAGTTTGAAGCTTCTACGTATCTCAAACCCACAGTTGTATTAAATAATGGGCCTCACCCCATGCCGAATGAAGCACCGCAGTTTTATCGCGAGCTGGGGCAGAGAATCGATACCTTCTACCATCAATGCACCGAGCCTATGCCTGCAGCCGGTATCTCTGCACTGGCTTGATCCATGGGCGGCAGCTTATACAAACCTTCCTGATACGCCACGCTACCCCATAGTGCCAACCCAAGCGCCGTGCGAGCCATTGATTCAGAGAGTGGCGCGGCGTGCAGTTGCTCCCTAACTGGATCGTAATCAAAGGTCGCAGGCGCTTTCTCCGGCTGCAATATAGTGACTTTGTTATCCTGCATATAAGCAAAGTTTTTGTTGTACTGCATCAAGGCCCTGCCCGGCCAGTTATCGGGCATCTTTGACAAATCTCTTCCCAACATGGGGTAGGTGGCATCGATGCCGGCCAAAGACAACAGCGTTGGCGGCAGATCTATCTGACTCACTACCCGCGGGTCCCGCTTAGCCGTTATCCCTTCACCCAATAATAAGCCGGGGATCCTGAATCTGGGCACTGGCACCAAAGACGCCCCGGAAACCCGACTGTCATGATCGGCCACCACCAGAAACAGGGTATCACGCCAATAGTCAGCCTCTTTCGCCAATCGAAAAAACTCACCTATGGCGTAATCGGCATACTTGGCAGCATTGTTGCGGGTCTGTTTTGGCTGTTCATACAGTTCAATACGGCCATCAGGGAATTCAAAGGGATCATGATTGCTGGAGCTGAACACCAGGCTAAAGAAAGGTTTGCCCTCGGCATGAAGGCGCTTGAACTCTGAGTCGGCCTTGCGCATTAGATCTTCATCTGAAGCCCCCCAGGAGCCGACAAAGGCAGGTTTAGGATAGTCTTTCTGGTCGACTATGGTGCTAAAGCCATTGCCGAGAAAAAAGCTGCGCATATTGTCAAAATGGCTTTCACCACCGTAGATAAAGGAGGTGGAATACCCTTGAGTCTGCAGCAATGCAGCAAGACTGAAGAAACCACTTTGACTCTTGCCGAGTTTCACCACAGAACGCGCCGGCGTGGGGGTAAAACCAGTGGTCACCGCCTCTATGCCTCGAACTGAACGTGTACCCGTGGCATACAGACTCTCGAAATACCAGCCTTCATTGGCCAGGGCGTCCAGATTAGGTGTCAGTGGTAAGCCCCCCAAACTGCCAACGAAACGAGCACCCAGGCTCTCCTGCAATATGATGACTATATTCTTGGGTTTACCACGATAGCTGGCCTGGTTCTGACTCAAGCTGGGATATTTGTCTAATATAAAGTCAGCCGGCGCACGACCACTCTCCTGGCGAATTATTTGATAGACCTCCTTTCTGTCCATATCGCCATAGATCCACGATGTGTCGGCCTCGTTATTCATTTGGCTGATAGCAAAAGCCAGCGAGTAACCTGAATTGACCACCAACGAGTTAACGAGTGGATCATCGGCGAAGGCCACCATGGCCGGATTCAAAGGCCTGTGACCAAGAGTGGATCTGGCCCCCGCCAAGGACAAGACAATGATCAGCACACCAAGTACCGGACGCCAATACCACTTGGGGAAACGACAATTGCGACAGAGGTAACCTGAGAGTTTCCAACCGCTCCAAAGGATGGCTCCAGACAAAACCACGGAAAGGATCAACTCCAGCTTGCGGCCACTCCAAAGCATGGAAAGCACTTCTTTGGGGTAAATAAGATACTCAACATAGAGGCGATTTGGCCTGACACCATACTCTTCAATAAAGGAGGGTGTAGACAACTCCAAGAACAGCAAATACCAAAGCCCGAGAGTCAACCACAGACGCTGTATCCAAGACCAGCAACGTCCGAGCCAATGTTCGCCGCCAAACAAGGCTGTACCCAGTGCCACAACCCCCCAGAGCCAACAAAGCATGGCCACATCTACCCGCAGCCCCTGCAACAACAGATGAGTCCAACCACCAACGGCTGCTACCCGTTCATATTGCCAAAGCCCCAGCCCAATTCGACTCAACATCAGGCATAACAGAGCCAATAAACTGAAAGTCAGTACACTACGAAACGGTCCAGTAAATTTAAAACGAGAAAACATCATTTCCAGGGTTCCTCACCACTCTTTTGCCTTGGCGTTTGTTAAAAAATTGACGATTTACCGCACGCCAACCCCCAGAAAGAGCCGATTTGCCACGCAATTATGACAGAAAGGATAAGATAAAGTTTCATTAACATTTGTTTGTTATTGGCTTTAGCACCTGAGGGTGAAGCCGTTCGCAAAAGATGGGGAAAAGTGTCAGAACTCATGATTAGCGGGAAACGACATTATTGGTTCGAGTACTAGCAACAGAAAATCGCGTATAAAAAAATCCCCCGATAATTATCGAGGGATTCATCAACTGTCGGACTGTTAATAGGTATTCAACAACTTGTCGATCAGTTTTTCTTCAACTTGGCAAAGGCATCGGCAAACGCATTGCCCATGGCGGCATTCACTGGCTGTGGCTTGGCGGCAGGACGTTGTTTGCCCTGACCAGATTTATTGCCCTTGGCCTGCGGCTTACCTGCTCTTTGTTGTGGCTTGCCTGGCTCAATCTTTTCGTCCAGGCGCATCGACAGTCCTATACGCTTACGCTCAATATCTACCTCCATGACCTTTACCTTGACCACATCACCGGCCTTAACCACGGTATGAGGATCGCTGACAAACTTGTCGGTCAATGAAGAGATGTGCACCAGTCCATCCTGATGCACGCCGATATCGACAAAGGCACCAAAGTTAGTGACATTGGTCACCACGCCTTCGAGGATCATCTCAGGTTTGAGGTCCTTTAGCGCCTCAACCCCATCTTTGAATTTGGCTGTCTTGAACTCGCCCCGGGGGTCACGTCCCGGCTTATCCAACTCTTTGAGGATATCCGTTACTGTCGGCAGACCGAATGCGTCTGTGATGAATTCGGCCGGATTGATACTGTTCAGCAGATCGCTGTTACCTATCAGTTCAGCAACCGGTTTACCCTTAAGCTTGGCGATATTTTCCACCAGCGAATAGGCTTCGGGGTGAACGGCCGATGCATCCAGCGGGTTACTGCCTTCACGGATCCGCAGGAAGCCGGCGGCCTGTTCGAAGGCCTTGGGCCCCAGACGTGGCACCTTGAGTAGTTCTTTACGGTCGTTGAAGCGGCCGTGTTCGTCGCGATATTCCACCAGATTTTTGGCTAAGGTGCGGTTAAGACCGGCCACCTGGCTCAGCAGCGGCATGGAAGCCATATTCACATCGACACCGACGCCGTTTACACAGTCTTCAACCACGGCTTCCAAAGAAGCCGACAGCTGACTTTGGCTGACATCATGTTGATACTGACCCACACCAATGGACTTAGGTTCAATCTTAACCAACTCCGCCAGCGGATCCTGCAGCCGTCTGGCGATGGACACGGCGCCGCGCAGTGAAACATCGAGATCAGGAAACTCATTGGCCGCCAACTCAGAGGCCGAATAGACAGAGGCTCCGGCTTCACTGACCATCACCTTAGTGATGCCGGGGTTGCTGTCTTTGACCATGGCAATCACTTCAGCGGCCAGCTTGTCGGTTTCACGGGAAGCCGTGCCGTTACCTATGGCGATCAGCTCCACCTTGTGCATATTGACCAGATTAGCCAGAGTGCGTATCGACTTGTCCCACTGGTTTTGCGGCGCATGAGGGAAGATAGTGGTATGGCCCACCAGCTTGCCTGTGTCGTTGACCACCGCCACCTTAACTCCGGTACGCAGCCCGGGATCCAGTCCCATGGTGGCCTTGGCTCCGGCGGGAGGCGCCATCAGTAAGTCACCCAGGTTACGGGCAAAGACTTTAATCGCCTCGGTTTCCGCCGCTTCGCGCATTCTGGTGATAAACTCGGTTTCCATCTGCAGGGCGATTTTGATCCGCCAAGTGGCTGTGACAACCGTCTTCAGCCAGTTATCCAGAGCGCTGTCACTCAGCTTAAGACGCAAGTGCTCAGCGATAATCACCTCACAATAGCTCCCCGCTTTGGCTTCTGCCTCAGGGTCGGCATTCATCGACAGACTCAACACGCCTTCATTGCGGCCACGCAGCATAGCCAGCGCCCGGTGAGAAGGCACAGAGCTGAGTTTTTCAGTGTGCTCAAAATAGTCGCGGAACTTAGCGCCTTCCTTCTCCTTGCCGGAGATCAGTCGGCTTTCAATGACAGCCGACTGTTGCAGGTGGTTACGCACCTTGGCCAGCAGCTCGGCATCTTCGGCGATCCGCTCCATCAGGATATAACGGGCACCATCCAACACCGCCTTGGCGTCGGTAAAACCGGCTTCCGGATTGAGATAGGCCTCGGCGGCCTGCTCAGGATCCATGGCGGCGCTGCCGGCGGCGGCATAGAGGGCATCGGCCAAGGGCTCAATACCGGCTTCAATAGCAATTTGGCCCTTGGTACGACGCTTGGGTTTATAGGGCAAGTACAGATCTTCGAGCCGGGTCTTGCTGTCGGCTTCATTGATGGCGTGCTTCAGCTCGGCGGTCAGTTTTCCCTGAGCATCAATCGAGGAGAGGATCACCTGACGCCGATCGTTAAGCTCCCGTAGATAACCTAGACGAGAGTGCAGGTTACGCAGCTGGGTATCATCCAGCCCCCCCGTCACCTCTTTGCGGTAGCGGGCAACAAAAGGCACTGTTGCACCTTCATCCAGCAAGCTGATGGTAGCAGCAACCTGCTGCTCACGAACATTCAGCTCCTGGGCAATAATCTGAGCAATATTATGCATAGTAAGGATCTGTTGGATTGACAAAATTCAGATGCGCCAACCATACCACAGGCAGCCTGAAAGTTTCATAGCCGGAGAGCGAGATTCCGGCCTTTAGTCAGCTAATCACATCCCAGGTTTAGCTCCTTGACACTCTTTACAAAAATTCATCACAGCTATGGACAGAGAAAACCAGCCTATTTTATACTCCTTAGCCGTTATGCAAATAACAATGATTTGTATTTATCAACTTGGCAAGGAGCGCCGGAAACCGCAAACCAATAAGCCGTCTTCCAAGATGGCAAACATTAGGAATAACGATGAAATTCACTCGCTCCCTCGTCGCTCTGTCAGTCCTTTCCGGGCTGGCAGCCCAGGCGGCTTACGCCAAAGAGCCCCAAATGGAAACCATGGTCATCACTTCCAGTCGGATGGAAAAACCACTCAGTGCCATCCCCAATACTGTGACCGTCATAGACCAGGAACAGCTCAAGCAACAGTTGGCCACCACCCGGGACTTGTCGACCATTTTGGGCAACCTGGCCCCCAGCTTCTCCCCCAGCCGCCAGAAAATGACCAATACAGGTGAAACCCTGCGTGGCCGCGCCCCACTCATCATGATAGATGGCGTGCCTCAGTCAAACCCTCTGCGCAGTGGTGGTCGTTCAGGCCAAACCATAGATCCCATGATGATAGAACGAATTGAAATTATCCATGGAGCCAACGCCATGCACGGCCTTGGTGCTCAGGGCGGCATCATCAACTACATCACCAAGAAACCCAGCGGCGACAACGAAAGTCGGGTAAGTTTTGATCTGTCCTCTCCCACCAGCTTCGAGTCCGATAGCCTGAGCTTTGGTGCCAACTATGCCTTCTCCGGCCAAAGCGGCAACCTGGATATGCTGGGTTCAGTGGGATACCACAGCAATGGCGTTTACTATGATGCCAACGATGATGTCATAGGTGTCGACACCACCCAGGGCGAGTCGATGGACAGCCAGAGCAAGGACTTCTTCCTCAAGTTGGGCTATGAGTTCAGCGAGTCGCGACTGGAGCTGATGGTCAACCACTACGATATGGACAACAATGGTGACTGGATGCCGGTCAAAGGTAGTGTCGCCACAGATACTCCAACGTCGGCGGTGAAACAGAAACAACCCTGGCAGGCTGCCAACAACAAGGTCACCACCAGCAGTCTCACCTATAAGCATCGCAACATCGCCGGGCAGCAGTTGGAGCTGCAACTGTTCAACCAGAACTTCAAGGGTGTCTATGGCGGTGGCTGTTTCGGCAGCTTCTATGATCCGGCCTTCGAAGGTGCTGCGAATCTGACGACCTGTGATACCGGCGCCAATGGCGAGCAGTACTTCTATGACCAGTCACGCAACAAGTCCAACAAGTGGGGCCTCAAGGCATCGATGATCGCTAATAATCTCGCCGACAGCGGTGTGGATCTGGCCTATGGGGTAGACCTTTTCAGCGATACCACAGAGCAGGATCTGGTACAGACCGGACGCTCCTGGGTACCCGAGACCCGTTACGACAATATCGCCCCCTATGCCCAGTTGAGCTTCTCACCTTTGGATGCCCTGACTATTTCCGGCGGCGTTCGTTATGAATATGCCAAACTCAAGGTCGATGATTTCCAAACCCTATGGGCCTCTGGCCACAAACAGGTTGCCGGTGGCGAACCGGATTTCAATGAAACCCTGTTCAATATAGGTGCCAGTTATAACTTCAGCTCAGCGCTGCGCCTCTATACCAGTTACAGCCAAGGTTTTGGTATGGCCGACATAGGGCGAATTCTGCGTGACGGCAACAGCTTCCCGGACCAGAACCCCAGCGTGGAAGGTTCCTTGACGCTGGAGCCCGTGGTCACAGACAACTATGAACTGGGCTTGGACTATCAAGGCGAGTTGTTGGCAGCCAAGCTGGCCCTGTATCGCTCCGAGGCCAAACTGGGTGCCCGTTTAGCCCTGAATGAAGACGGCTTCTACAATGTGAAACGGGAAAAGAGCGTGATCCAGGGACTGGAAGCCAATGTCACGGCTTACCTGGGTAATGACGACGATCTGGGGCTGAACCTGGCGCTGCAACAAGGGGAGTATGACTCAAATAAAGATGGCAGCACAGACACAGATCTCGACGGCGCCAACATAGCACCCAATCGTCTCAACCTATTCTGGGAACACAGGTTCGATGCCGAGATGAGTGGGCGGATTCAGGCCAACTACTATATGGACCGTAGCTTCAAGAAGGCCAATGGTGAAGAGTACGCCGAGTTTGACGGCTATGTCACGGTTGATGCCTCCTTCTCTATGCCCTTATACCAAGGCACTTTGACATTGGGGCTACAGAATCTGCTGAATAAGGACTACTACAGTTACTACTCACAGACTATGGCTAACAACAATCGTTACTTCAAGGGCATGGGCCGTACTGTCAGCATAGGCTTCAGCTTGCCGTTTTAAGGAAACTTTCATCAGGGTTACTGTCGGTAGCCCTCATAAAAAGCCAGTTCAATAACTGGCTTTTGCTCATAATCGGGTACTGCGCCAGCAGCTTTGGGCTGCATGTTAAGTCGTGCTCGCTGGAAGCGAGAACCATAAAAAAAGGACGCTGTTATAGCATCCTTTTCCGGGATTGGAGATGACTCAGTCTGCCGAGGTTTCCGACTTTTTCTCTCTGGCCAGCAGTTCTTTGGCCGCATCAATAGGCGATTTGCCCTGATACAACACTTGATAGATCTGCTCGGTGATCGGCATCTCGACTCCCAAGCGCTTGGCCAGAGTGTAGACCTCTTTAGTGTTGCGGTAACCTTCAACCACCTGACCGATTTCAGCCTGGGCAGTATCGACATCACAACCTTTACCTAATGCCAAACCAAAGCGACGATTACGCGATTGGTTATCGGTACAGGTCAGCACCAGATCCCCAAGACCCGCCATTCCCATAAAGGTAGATGCATGAGCGCCCAAGGCTTCCCCCAGACGGCTCAACTCCACCAAACCACGGGTGATCAGGGCTGTACGGGCATTGGCACCAAAGCCTATACCGTCGGACATGCCGGCACCTATAGCGATGACATTCTTGACCGCGCCACCGAGCTGCAGGCCAATAAAATCGTCATTGGCATACACTCTCAGACGTTTGGGGCTGTGCAGCAGTTCCACCAGATCCTGGGTAAACTCGGCATCAGTACCGGCCACTGAGATGGCGGTTGGTAAACCTGCCGCCAGCTCTTTGGCAAAAGTCGGTCCGGACAATACCGCCAGCGGATATTTCTCCCCCAGCACATCGCGGGCAACATCCTGCAACAGGCGGCCACTTTCCGGCTCCAGCCCCTTGGTAGCCCAAATGATGCGGGCATCATCACGCAGCAGAGGCTTGGCCTGAGCCAGCACTTCGGCGAAGACATGACTTGGCACCACCACCAGAATATTTCGCGACGCCGCCAATGCTTTGGCCAGATCGGCCTCCATCACCAGGGAGTCGGGAAAGGCTATTCCGGGAAGAAAGGCTTGGTTACTGCGCTCGGCAGCGAGTTTAGCCACATGCTCGGGTTCATGTCCCCACAACAGGGTACTGTGTCCATTGCTGGCCAAAGAAATGGCAAGGGCGGTGCCATAAGAGCCCGCCCCCAATACCGTTATTTCGGCAGTGTCTTTCATCGGCTGATTACGCGTTTGCTTCTTCGGCCGGAGCTTGCTCGGCGGCAGCTTGACGCTGCTGCACATACTGAGCGAACAAGGCGTCGAAGTTCACAGGTGCCAGGTTCAGCTGTGGGAAAGTACCACGGGATACCAGGCTGGCCACGGTTTCACGGGCATAAGGGAACAGGATGTTAGGGCAGTAAGCGCCCAGAGAATGAGCCAGTTGAGGATCGCTCAGACCAGAGATAGAGAAGATACCGGCTTGTTGTACTTCACACAAGAAAGCTGTTTCTTCACCATTTTTGGCGGTCACAGTCAGTGACAGTACTACTTCAAAAACGTCGTCGGCCAACTTGGCGCTACGGGTATCCAGATCCAGCTTAACTTCAGGATTCCACTCTTTCTGGAATACCGCTGGGCTGTTAGGAGTTTCGAAAGAAACGTCCTTGATATACACACGTTGAATGTTGAACTGTGGGGCTTGTTGTTCGTTGTTTGCTACTTCAGCCATAATTCCTACCTATCCATTTAGTCTCGGCTTGCAATGAGCCGGTGTTTAGGGTGTATGTTACTCGGGTCGATTGCGACTCCCAGTCATCATCCCTGCTATTCATCTGTTCAGCGCCGGAACAGAACTCAGGATGCCGGTTGCCACTTCAGTATGGCCACTCTACTAACAGAGCGGCGCCTAATGCAATGACAACCGCCGACACTCATTATCTTTTGCTTTTGGATACAGGCATATTTGCTGCCTGCCAATCACCCATACCACCTTTGAGGTTAAAGACTTTTTCAAAGCCTTGCTTAACCAAAATCTGAGCCGCTTGAGATGAGGTCATGCCAGCGTTGCATACCAGTATAATGGGTGTGGTTTTGTACTTTTCAAGGTTGGTAGTCTGATTATTTTTGATATCGGCCATAGGCACATTCAAGGCATTGAGAATGTGTCCCTTGCGAAAATCGTCCTTGGCTCGCACATCGACCACCTTGGCGTCTTCCTTATTCATCAAGAAAATCGCCTGCTGATGATCTACGCTTTTAACCTTGGAAAAACCGGATTTGAACAGGGTTACAATCACGGCGATAAACAACCCCGCCCAGGCCAGGCTCAGCATGGGGTGGGCTTTAAGAAACTCTATATATTCCTGCATTTTTTACTGCCTGTTATCTATTGGGCCATATTAGGACAAGCGCAGAGTATACCCAGAGGCCAGGCAGATTGCAGCTGTTTCGCCGCAGTTTTGCCCCTTGAGTCGGCGTTAAATCGCGACCCTTCCAATTGTCGCAATCGGGGTAAATGGCTTTTGCCCCCAGGGCAGACGTAGTAATATTTAACCAATTTCAGATTTGACCGACTCTTTCAACTTTACAGGTATCAACATGAACACAAGCAAACGTCCTTTGGCACTGCTTATTCTGGACGGCTGGGGTTATCGTGAAGGCACGCATATGAATGCCGTACATCATGCCAACACTCCGGTTCTCGACAGACTCAACGCCGAATACGCCCACAGTTTGATTTCCGGCTCAGGTAAAGATGTAGGTTTGCCTGACGGGCAGATGGGTAACTCTGAAGTGGGTCATATCAATATTGGTTCCGGCCGTATCGTTTATCAGGAACTGACCCGCATCAGCAAGGCCATTGAAGATGGCGAATTTGAGCAAACTCAAGCACTGATCGAGGCTGTCGACGCCGCCATCAAAACAGACGGCGCAGTACACATCATGGGGCTGTTGTCACCCGGCGGTGTTCACAGCCATGAAGATCATCTTGAAGCCATGTGCCGCATGGCCGTCAAACGTGGTGCCAAGCAGGTTTACCTGCACGCCTTCCTCGATGGGCGCGATACCCCGCCACGCAGTGCTAAAGCCAGTCTGGAACACTTCGACAAGCTGTTTGCCGAATTAGGCCGAGGTCGCATAGCCTCCATCGTTGGCCGCTACTACGCCATGGACAGGGACAATCGCTGGGACCGAGTCTCCCAAGCCTACGATCTGATCACTCAAGGTGAGGGTAACTACAGTGCCGACTCTGCCGTAACCGCATTGGAAGCTGCCTACGGCCGCGATGAAAACGATGAGTTTGTTGCCGCAACAGCGATTCTGGATCAAGGTAAGGCCACAAAGCTGCACGATGGCGATGCGCTAATTTTCATGAACTTCCGTGCCGACCGCGCCAGACAGATCACCCGCGCCTTCGTCAATCCGGACTTCAATGGTTTTGAACGCGCAGTGACGCCCAAGGTCAACTTTGTCATGCTCACAGAGTATGCCGCCGATATCAAGGCTCCGGTAGCCTTCCCATCGGAAGACCTGGTCAACACCCTGGGCGAGGTACTGCAGAATCGCGGTCTGACCCAGCTGCGTATTTCTGAAACCGAGAAATATGCCCACGTAACCTTCTTCTTCAACGGCGGCAAAGAACAACCATTCGAGGGTGAAGACCGTATTCTGATCAACTCGCCCAAAGTCGCCACCTACGACTTGCAACCCGAGATGAGTTCGACAGAACTGACAGATAAGTTAGTTGAAGCTATTGAATCAACTAAATATGATGTCATTATCTGTAACTATCCCAACGGTGACATGGTTGGCCATACCGGCAAGTTTGATGCTGCGGTCAAGGCTTGCGAAGCTGTAGATGCCTGCATAGGCCGAGTAGTGGACGCACTGGCCAAGGTAGATGGTGAGTGCATCATCACTGCCGACCATGGCAATGCCGAGCAGATGGTGGACGAAACCACGGGCCAGGCTCATACCGCCCACACCAGTGAGCTGGTGCCCTTTATCTATGTCGGCCGCAAGGCCACAATCGATGAAGGTGGCCGCCTGAGTGATATCGCCCCAACCATGCTGACACTAATGGGACAGAGCATTCCTGACGAAATGACAGGGCGTCCGTTAATCCATACAAAAGAGTAACACTGACCCGGTGCAGAAGCGTATTTTAGCCAAAGCCAGCATACTTGCTGGCTTTCTCGTGTTTTCCTCTCAGCTGCAGGCATCCGATCTGGAGCGGCGTCAGTCCGAGTTAAAGGCACTGCAATCCCAGATCACCGCTCAGCAAAATGCCCTGAGAGACACAGGCAAACAACGGGAAAAACTGCTGCAACTGCTGAAAAAAGACGAACAGGCTATTGCCGATGCCGCCCGTAAGGTCAACCACACAGAAAATGCCCTCCGCGATACCGAAAAACGCCTTGCAGACCTGAAACAAAGAGCCGTACAACTGGACAAGCTCAAAGAAAGCCAACAGCAAACCCTGGCCAAGCAACTGACCAGCGCCTATCTCGCCGGAAATCATGACTACAGCAAGATGCTGCTCAACCAGCAAGACCCGGCCACCATAGAACGAATGCTGGCTTACTATGAATACCTCAACAAGGCCAGAATGCAGGCCATAGAACAACTGAAACAGACCCGTCAGGAATTATCGGCAGTACAGCAGAGCGAGCAGCAGGAACGCAATAGACTCAACCAGCTGGTACTGGATCAGAAGGCTCAATCCAAACGCCTCAATCAAGAACAGGATCAACGACAGCAAACACTGAAGGAACTGCAACGCACCATCAGTAGTAAGGCCTCGGAGCTGGAGCAACTGCAGATAGAAGAAGCCTCACTGAAGCGGGTTGTCGAGCAAGCTCTGGCCGCTATGCGCGATAGCCCCAGCATGGAAGGGTTGGCCAAGTCCCGTGGCGCCCTCAACTGGCCCACCAAGGGCAGGATCAAAAACAGCTTTGGCAGTCAGCGCTCCGGCAGTGTACGCTGGAAAGGTGTCATGCTGTCTGCTCCAGAGGGCCAGTCTGTCAGTGCCGTAGCCGCAGGTAAGGTGATCTATGCCGATTGGCTGCGCGGTTTTGGTATGGTGCTGGTTGTCGACCACGGCAAAGGTTATATGAGCCTCTATGGCCACGCCCAGGCATTGCTGAAAGATGCAGGCGATTCAGTCAAGGCCGGCGAAGCCGTGGCACTGGTAGGACGTTCCGGAGGACAAACCGAGCCTGGCCTATACTTTGAAATAAGGCATAAGGGGCAAGCTGTCGACCCGGCAAATTACTGTCGGCGCTAATCATCAGCCCCCGGTACTTCAAAGGGGGCAACATGGGCAACTCTATTCGCAACCTGCTGTATATCGGCTTGGGTATCATCATGGGAGTCTCTCTCAGCCTGGCCAGCCACGAAAACTTTCCCAAACCCAGTCACACCCACGAGCTTTCATTATTGCTGGATGTGATGGATACAGTGGAAACCTACTACGTCAGGGATATCAGCCGCAAAGAGCTTGTCGATGCCGCCATTGAAGGCATATTCCAACATCTCGACCCTTATTCCGGCTTTCTGAAACCGGAGCAGATGAGCAGCCTCAGAGACAGCAACCGTGGGGAATACTTCGGCTACGGCTTTGAAGTGTCCACTGAAGGGGAAAAGCTCAGAATTATCGCGCCTTTTCCCGGTTCTCCGGCCGAACAAGCCGGGATCATGGCCGGCGATATTGTTACTGCCGTCAATGGTGAGAGTATTGCCAAGCAGTCTCTGGAAGAGGTGCTTAGCCAAATAAAGCAATTCAGCAGCAGCAACCGTGAGTTATCGCTGCAACTGCATCATGCTCACTCGGATGTCAGCTTTGAAGTCAGCCTCAAACCGGCCACTATCAGCATCCACTCTGTGCTTGGGAAAATGCTCACTAACGACATTGGCTATATTCGCCTGGCAAGTTTTCAGGAAGATTCGACCCGTGACATAGTCCACCAGTTGAGCGAGTGGCAACAGCAGTCTCTAAATGGTTTGATTCTGGATTTACGTAACAATCCCGGCGGTTTACTGGATCAGGCGATTCGGATAGCGGATCTATTTCTGGATAAGGGCCGCATAGTCGCTACCGAAGGACGCTTCTTCGATGCCAACTCAGATTATTATGCATCTCCGCAAACCATGCTGGCCGGTGTGCCCATATTAGTGCTGATCAATCGCGGTTCAGCCTCGGCTTCCGAAGTGCTGGCGGCGGCGTTGCAGGAGAACAACCGTGCCAAGGTGATAGGTGAAACCAGCTTCGGTAAAGGCACAGTACAAAGCCTGATCCCAACACTTGTCGATGGTAATGCCATCAAGCTGACCATAGCCCGCTATACCACCCCAAAAGGCCAGGATATCAACGCCAAAGGGGTAGAACCCGATATAAAAATCGCACCCAATACTGTTTCCGATAACAAAACTGTGCCTATAATCGACCTCATATCTCCCCATGCAGATACCGCCAGCGATAGAGCCATCAACTCGGCGGTGGCATGGATACAATCAAATAAATAAAATTAACATCAAAAGTGCGCTATTGTTTCTATCTACTACTGCTAGTCGCTAGTTGCTCTCCTGCGTGGGGAGCAAGACTGGCAATCGTCATCGATGATATTGGCTACCGCCATACAGATAAGGCCGCCCTATCTTTACCAGTAGCTGTAACCTTGTCTGTATTGCCACATACTCCTCTCGGGCAACAACTGGCTCGCCAGGCTCACAGCAAGGGCCACGAAATCATGGTGCACCTCCCTATGCAGGCGCTTAACGGCAAGGCCATGGGGCCTGGTGGACTCAACAACCAGATGTCAGAAACCGAGTTTAAAGCAACTCTCAAACAAGCCTTGCAGAGTGTGCCCTTTGCCAGGGGAAGTAACAACCATATGGGGAGTTTGTTGACTCAACTCGAGCAACCTATGGGCTGGTTAATGGAAGTATTGCTACAGGAAGATCACTTCTTTATTGACAGTGTTACTACCCGCTACACTAAAGCTGGCGAGAAGGCCGATGCCTTGGGTGTTCCGCTGCTGAGACGTCAGGTATTCTTGGATAATCAACTAACCGAACAGGCTTTCGAAAGACAGTTGGACTTGGCAATAGCCAAGGCCCAAAGCGAAGGTGAAGCCTTGATGATAGCTCACCCTTACCCAGAGAGTATGCAATTCCTCAAGAAGAGACTGCCAGAGCTGGCAAAGATAGGAGTCACTCTGGTGCCTGTATCTAACTTACTGCCAATCTCTTTGGCCCAGAAGCAGAATACCAGCGGTGAAAAACTCTAATCAGAGTTGTAATACAGGGATTTCCAGATCCGGCAGCAAGGCTCGCAGCTCCTGTTGGTTACTGACAATGTCTGCCAGGGTATAACGGTCGAGCACAGCCAGATAGGCATCCACAGCTTGAGCCAAGACCCCTTTCAACTGACAAGCAGGAGTCAGCCGACAATAAGGCTTGCTGCAATCAATAGGCGCCAGTGAATTTTCCAGTGCCCGCACCAGCTCGCCGACATTGATCAGCTCCGGAGTCATCCCCAAACGAAAACCACCGCTCTTGCCGCGTATTGTTTGCAAATATCCCAGCTTACCCAGGTGATGTACTATCTTGGAGACATGATTAGGTGAAAGATCAAAAACCTCTGTGATCTCTGCGATTCGAAATAACGTCTCACGCTCCGGTTGAATTGCCAGATACATAAGAGTTCTTATTCCAAAATCTGTATAACGCGTTAACTGCATCTTTCACCTTCAGAAAGAGGTTTCCACCTCTAAAGAGCCTATCAGCCAGAGCGCCTCTTCGTTGCTGTTACCACATACATCTACCGATGCGGAGAAATCACTACACACATCGGGACGTTCAGGGGAACCAAAGAGGCGACATAGATTGTTGTCATCAAGTTGCACACAACGAACCCCTGCAGGTTTACCTTGCGGCATCCCAGGAATGGCACTGCTGATGGAGGGTGCAATACAACAGGCACCGCAACCGATACGACAATCCACAATCATCACCTGTAATAGAATATGACTATTATAACGACAAAAAAATTTCGGTTAAGTACCCAAGTCACAGACTCAAACGAATCCTACAGCCAAAGCGAATATAACGATAGCACTTATGCATTCTCAATCGTCAACCTCAAGAACCGGGATATTCCTGACCTATAAGGATGACTCTGTAAATTTGCAGAAAAGAATCAAAACGAAAAAAGCCTCATCTTTCGATGAGGCTTTCTCTTTAAGTTGGCGGAGCGGACGGGACTCGAACCCGCGACCCCCGGCGTGACAGGCCGTGGTCATCTGGATTTTATAGCGTTCCTTCTTTTACCTAAAATTTATTCAATTGATTTATATAGCATAAAACTTTTGAATTCAGGCCTGACAAATAACGTAGGNTGGTCATCTGGATTTTATAGCGTTCCTTCTTTTACCTAAAATTTATTCAATTGATTTATATAGCATAAAACTTTTGAATTCAGGCCTGACAAATAACGTAGGTTAGAAGCAATTTCATGGTCACGGTCACAAATACCACCCTTTTTACCGATCAAGTATTGATCAATTTTTGAGCGCAAATCATACTAAACACGCCCGCTATCGTGTGAAAAGGACTTCTATGGCTTACTCAGTAATCCCGTACCAGACAAGTTTTGTTCTGGTGTTACATCCAGCTGCGAGGCGAGCATACGATGCGATGCAATCGATACCCGTCATCTGCGACCTGCAGCAACTACCAGGTAAAGTGCTTCAAGAGTGGGCATCTCAGACGATACATTGTATCGAACAACTACCACTGACACCTCTTCCCCAAGGTGCCAAAAAACGCCCGCGAATCTTTCAATATTACAGCCCCCTTTGGGCAGCAAAATACTGGCAAGATGGGCATCCGCCAACAGGCACCCTTATTGTTTTTCAGGTAGACCCAAAGAAACAACCGTCCGACAAAGAAGTCGAGAATAAAGCCTGGTTATCGCTGCTGCAAATGTTGAGTTTATCCATAAGCCCCAAAAATGCCGCCGTATTTATCGACGCCTGGCGGCAAGGACTGCCCATGGGATTTATCGAAGAAATTTTTCAAAGAAAAACCATATCAGATCAATTTTTTTGTGATCTGCTATCGATGACCAGAGGAGCTCTGATTCAACAGCGACAGCGTCTGGTGACCTCTATCTATCCCACCGAGTCACCCAATCCAATCGACGAATTGTTAAAGCCATGGGAACCGAATCCATGACCCATGCAGCACAAAACTTGAGCAAGCCATTAAAGCGGTTTGCGATAGCGCTTTTGACGCCAAAAGAGTTTAATCAGGACCTCAGGAAAGCGCTTTTAGCCAATTTTGCCTATGTCATCGAGGCCTTCCCCACATCCTATTGGGACACTTTCGAGCGATTACACATCCTGAGCAACTTCCTTCTTCGTAAAGTCACAGCATCACCCCCCATTCAATCAGATGTTTACAACCACTTGAAGAAAAACAAACTATTTACCAATTACCCACTGGCCTCAGCAATTAGTGCGCATCTGTCAGGTGAATTCCCCGCCCCAATATATGCAAAGTACCGCTCTTACCAAGCAATCATCATTGTCTGTTGTTTTATTCGCTATACGCACGATCGATATGGAGCAGCCTCAGGAAACCGACATGCCCTGCGGGAATTGCGACTAATGGCGACAGATCACAGACATCAAAAGCTGATCTGCTTAATGCCTGATTTAACTGAAGCACTATCCCTTCAACAACTTTCAGCAAAATTCAAAGAACTAAAGAATAAAACTCACCCAAAGCTGCAGCAATATGGCCTCAGTTACTTCGAGCTGGTCATCCGAGAGGCGCTAAATTGGACATCCAAACGCCGTCCGAAATTCAGAGTACGCGATCTCCCCGAATCAGACACAATCGTTGAAGTTAAACTTGCTGATGACTTTGAAGAGCAAGGCACTCGGGTGGAAGAGCTATGTGCTAAATACCATAACCCGAGCTCGCCCCAAAAGCAGGACGAATGTCTGGTAATCAACGCAGGAAGAACGGTTCGCTTGATTGATAATGCAGGTAATGGGCGCGAAAACAGAGGTACATTCCCATCCAGAGCAATAAAAGCCATTCAACATAAGTCTCTAGCTGAAAAGTTGACCACCAGGCAGTTATCACTGAACTGCAGCTATAATCAGCTCACCGAATGGGATATTCACCAACTCATTCGTCATAGTGTGGACAAGATTGGCCGCGGCATCGATGTTAACAATCACGCTGTATTACTGATCTGCTTATTCACAGGACGAGATCCGGAAGCATTGCTAAACCAAACCAAGGCATTTCTTCTAGAGCATTATAAAAACCACCCGTGTCTACGATTATCTCATTCTGTGCCGTCCAGTAAGCAGGATAAACGTCTAGAAATCTGCATAAAGAAGCCAAGGAATTGGATCGTATTGCCCCTGCCCAAGATATTGCGAAACCATCTATTAGTTGAGTGCCATTCAAACAGTCTGAAGACGCATCTCAGAGAGATCAATGCTGAACATCGCTGCCGCCTAACCCTAGGAAGAATCGTTCGATATTTGGATCATTGGTATACCAATAATGGCATTGACCGTGCAGAAGTAGCGCTGATCAGAGGGAGCTCTCTCCAACGCCGACCCGCTTTGAGCTATACAAACTTTTGTGTGGATACACTGACCACTAACTATCGCAATTATCTGGAGGATATCTTCGACTTTGCAGAAATGGATCTACAACTCCCCCCCCCTAGGCCAGTCAATACACAGCTTGGCAGCGCACTGCATTTGCCAGCAAATGTGATGCATAATTTCTTTCGATTGCTAAGAAACAGCATTCCATTGCATTGCAAACCAGCCTTAAAAGAGCTCGCCTCATTCCATAATCACTACGTCTGCTACGTGTGGGCATTGCTGAGCTTTGTGACAGGTCATCGCGATGTCAACGCTCCAATGGGGCAACTTACTGATCTAAATAAGTTTGCTCGCTCGTGGTGGATAAGTGACAAGGAGGTCCGTCACGGACTGGCGGCAAGAATCGTAACCCTACCCACAACTGCTGTTTTGCAACTTGAAAAATATCTAGATCACCTACGAGAAATCAAAAACCGAACCCAACTAGTCAACGCTGAGCTATTCAAGCGGTGTGTAACTGCACTGAATGGCACTGGCAACTTACTATTCTTTATCGAACTTGGAGCTAACAATACTCCAATTATCGAAGACCTCACACCGGCCCGTTTAAAGATTCGCTTAGGAGATAGATTACCTTGGCCCGCTAATTGGGGACGCCATCATCTTCGCAGTGAACTGAAAAAAATTGGAGTCGCGCCCGAAGAAATTGATGGCTGGATGGGACATGAAGATATTGGCGAAGAATCCCTTGGCAGACACAGTATGCTTTCAACTCAATATTTGACCCGAATCGCAGGCTATATAGAGCAGTTACTGAACACTCACCAAATTGAGGCCATAGACGGATGGAAAACCCGCTAATTCTTCCTTTAGAACAAGCCCCATTGACGCAACTGCTTGGCCACCAATCCAGAACAGCAGCGCGAAAGAAGAAAGATGCCTCCATTGTTAGAATTGCAATGGGCATACTTGAAAAGCATCTACCGGAAATGTTTGATAGTCCTCCAAGCAGTGTTCGTTTTGCAGCTATCTGGCCGACGGTTGACACTGAGCTTCGCCAAGAGCTCAAAACCGAAATAGCATACCGACGAGGCTATGGATTCATATGCCGGCAACTTGAACAAGGCAATCGGCAAGGGCTGTGGCAAATAAATACCCCATCAGACTACCTGACCCTTCGCCGAGCAAGGCCTCTTCGAAGCTTAAGCTGGCAACAGACCACGGCATTTTTTGCTTCCAAAGCATCTGGTTGGTTAGACAAACTGCAGAAAACAACTGATCCACAACAGTGCTTTGCCAGACTGTTAATGAGTAGTATTTGTCATGGGGGCCTTAACCGGCCAGCGCTTTGGCCAGCATTGGCTCTCGCACTCACCAAAGACAAACCGCTAAATGGTAATACCAACTATTGCTGGATCCCCTTACACGTCTCACCCAGCAACGATTTTGCCAGTAACACCTACCATGACAACGGGGGGATTGGCCTGGGTGAAGCGCAAGTAGAGGTTCAGTTTATTCCCGACCCCATCAGTCTGGGTTTTCTGTGGCAATTTCTTTCTTGCCGCACAAACGACTGGAGCCCACCGAAATCTGTAAATGCCTGCGTAAGCCTCCTAAAGTCAGAACTGGGAGTAGAGAGCTCAGCCTCAGCACTTAGTAAAGGTGGCGTGAGTTTTGCCGAAGTACTTCCAGGGATTAATTTGCCACAAGTTCTGGTGGAATACGCTGTTGGTCGTCAAAAAAGCGCATCACTACCCACACCTTATTGCTTCAGACTGTTAAGTAACAATATCAGCTTCTGTCGTGTCAAACGCTTTGACGAGTTTGCCCAATGGCAAAACCTGCAACGAACCAAATCTATCGCACCCGTAACGCCTCGGCGCTCACGCATTAGTAACAGATATTTGTTGGACCAGCTGCGGGAAATATTTAAACAGAATCCGGCTCGCCCCCAAGGAAAAAGTGTCATTGTCAGCAAACTCAAACGGCTCAGTGAAACGGCTCTCGGCTCTAATGAACAGATATTATTGCATTGGTTGCTCCATCATCTGGAAGCAGTGAAAAATGAAGTCTCCACTGCCAAACGGTATTTCTCAGCCATAGGTGCTGATTGGTTGGCAGGTACAGAGAGTGTAGACCTTTACAGTTTGGATACGGACGAATTTATCGTGCTATACCAAGCTATCTTGAATCGCCGCACAAAAACAAATCACTACAACGCAGGTCGTTTAGAGGATATGCATCGGTTTGCCCAGACACATTTTGATTTGCCGCCGCTATGCCAACCTTTGAGTGAAGGCAGTGCCGATATCCCTCATGTCAGTGCAGCCATAGTGGATGAAGCGTTATTCACAGCCTTACTAAATCATATCGCCTGTTTGGCCGATTTAAACTACACCATGCAACGCATGCTGCAGTGTTATCTGATTATTGCCTATCGTACAGGGCTTAGACCCGGTGAAGTATCCAAGCTACGCCTAAAGGATATTGAACCCTCAGAAATTGGCTGGCTGTTTGTACGGGAAAGTCGCCATGGACATAACAAAACTGACTCTGCACTACGTAAAGTGCCCCTGTTTCCTTTTCTGACGGAAAAAGAACGACACCTTGTTAAAAACCTGATTAGCGAGAGGGAGCTTGCCTGCAGTAACAACATCGCAGAGCTGTTGTTTCATGAAGAAGGGAATCCCTATGAAGTATTAAATAACCAACAAATCTCTCAAATGGTTAGCGAAATATTATCGCAACTTTCTGGCGGCGTTTACTATCGCCTGTACCACATGCGTCACACTGCGCTCTCAAGACTGCAACTACTGGCACATGAGGATCTGGTTACTCTTCCTTCCTTCACTCAATCTATATTGCCATATGATAAAACACAGCGAGATCTTATAAGGAGGCTGATTTTTGGCAAAGGCCGATTGCGTGACCGATATACTGCACTCGCTGTGTTCGCTGGCCATAGCAGCCCAGATATTACCTTAAGAAGTTACCTGCACTTCACCGACTTACTACTTGGATGCCATTTAGCATCAAACGCGCAGACATTGAACGCCCACATCGGGCATACAGTACTTGGAGTACCCAAGCACCGCTATGCTGCAGTGGCCAAGACAGGTAACGTAACTCCCTCTAGTTTGCGGCCTTTTTTTCAACATCGCCTAAAAAAATTCATTCATCCAATCAAAAGCCTACGTAAAGCGACCGCAGACAATAAGTTTGAGGTGAGTAGAGAAAACCACTACGTTCAAGCTCTTGCAGTGCTTGAACGTATCCAGGCGGGACACAATTATCAGGAAGTTACACTCCTCTATCGGCTTCCTCTACAGCGCATAAAGCGCTGGCTTAGCTCAGCTGAAGCACTGAAGGAGTTAACAACGCCTCGCGGGGTTTCGAGGTTATTCTCGAAGCAGCGAGCCTATGCTCTGCTACCATCGGAGCCAACTAATATTGATGATCGCAAGGACATTAGTTCCGCATTAGCTGTGTGTAGAAAACTAAAATCCAGCCAACTGACTAAAGCAGAACTTTGCTGGGCCATTGAATATTGCCTGACCCACTCCACCAGCAGTCATACCTGGATTCACTTTGAAAGGATAGTGGACTTCCAGCGCTTTATGGCACTGGTAAGTCAACTATTCCCGTGGGAACGCTGGGCACTCGAGCTCCGCTACCCATATGGAAAAAAAATGTCGGGATGGCGCTGCCATCAATTACTCAAGATTACTCGCTATACCCTAAAAAAGGTCAATCAATATCCCGAAGGGTCTGGCTATTTATACTTACGCCACAGGGACGAACAACATCGCATTATAAATGACAAGTATCACCGGCTTAGCCGATACTCTTCTCCCTCGTTACAAGTGCTATTTCATCGGCTGGCCATTATTCTTTTTACTGACGAGGGCATTAAGGCTTGGGGACAACGCTGACTGCCCCCAAGTTTCATCCTAGTCGTTTATACCATTGGTCATTCATGGCGGAATGTGCATACCAATGATGGGGGGGCACGTCTGTAAAAGCCGTGCGCCAATGACAAACCTCCATCGACAGGTTATCGCACAGTCTAACCATAGAGGCAGGAAGGTAAGACTCATGCCGGCGCCCTACTTTTAACGATAAACAACTGCTTAACGCTTCAAATATTTTTGGGGAACTACGGTGCAGCACTTCTAACGGCTCGGCCAATACCATGAAATTGTAGGACTCATGAGCGCCCGCAATGCCATCCCGTGTGTCGGCATTATAAAAGAGGTGAATTTTGCCAATGTCATGCAATAGCCCACCAATAAACGCTACACCAACACTCAAGGGACCTACATTGTAACGCCAACAAAGCATCGCGGCTGTTACGGCCACTTCATGACTATGCTCCAACAATCCTGTCTCATGATTATGATGATGACTTCGACTTGCCCGGGCAATAAAGAACTGGCTCATCAACTCCTGATTAAGTAATACCGCCAAATAGAAATGTCGCAGTGCAGCATTCTGAATAAGTCCTAAGATCCCCCAGATATCGACGATGATGGATTCACACCCTGCTGGCACTAATGAAAAATGGCGATGAACGGCGACCTCATCAGTCACTTCTGGAACAGTTAAAACCTTCTTAATGTGTCGCTCATCGTCTGCAGTCCACTGCACCAATACCAATTGGCCTTCAGGCCGTACCCCCGTCATGACATCGCAGGGCACTTCAAGTGATAAGGACTCGCGCAGACAGCGGAATTGCCATAATTGTGACGACTCACTTTGTGCGACTCTGTGTACCCAGGCCAAGTCATCAGAAGTACCTCTGGACCTGATATTCATTTTGACTCTCCTTCGATTTTTCCCTTGCGGATCAAACGCTCGAACGCTGCACCATCCTGTCCAAGTAAATTGGGCACATAACGCGAATAGACTCTGAAAAGCATACTGGTATTAGCGTGCCCTAATTGCCTGGCAATCCATTCAGGGCTCTCGCCGGCAGCCAGCCAGAGGGTCGCGGCAGTATGCCGTGTCTGGTAGGGATTTCGCTTTTCAAGCTTGAGGTGTTCCAATAGTGGGTACCAGATGCGTTTGGTGACATTTTGATGATTCAACGCTGCGCCACTCCGATTGCAAAAGACAAATTGACTCTTGGTCCCAGTTTGCTGCCGCTGTGCCAGCAGCGCTTCATATACCGGCTGACTCATGGCAATTGCCCTGAATGAACCTTGTGTTTTTGTAGGGCCAAGAGTCCCCCGCACCAGTGATTGGCGGATGTGTATTAACTGCCTGGCAAAATCAACGTTTTCCCACATCAAGCCATCGATTTCACCAGTCCGCATACCTGTGAAAAATCGAACGATATAGTAGGGACGAAAATCACTTCTTACCCCCTCTATAATGCGGCAGACCTCATCAAGCGAGAATGGTTGAATATCACTTCGAGGCATCGGTAGGGCCCTAATATTCCGCCAGGGGTTGTCAAAGCCAAAACGCTCCGCAGCATCACTCAGCATTAGGCGTAGATATGTCATGATGTGATTAATGCGCGAGGCCGATAATGATTTCGAAGTAGTAGCATCGACTTCACATAACTGTGTACGAAATCCAAGAATATCGGTCTTGGTGATAGCGGCAATCATGCAATCACCTAACGCTGGGATCAGATGGCACCTGAGAATGCCCTCAACCGTCTCAACCTGACTGGCGCGCCACTCCACTTTCTTTTCCGCTAACCAAAGGTTTGCAAATGCGGCAAGCTGCATTTGCCCACCGGCAGCTTTAAGCTGGCGCAGTTTTTCGAACTGCCTGAAATGTTCTGCCTTAGGGCTGTTTGGGAAATGGTGCCCATAATCAAAACTGCCGCTTTTCATCTGCTGTTCAAACAAAGCCATCAGTTTATTGAGCTTCTGGCGGTTAGTTGGATTGTCGATAAGGCTTGTTTGCTCTCTGCAACGCACCCCCTTGTATCGAAAGTCCAAATAGAGTTTGCCATCACGGCTATTCACTGTTCCCATGATGTTCTCCTAATCCATCTGATTGATCAGATCGTGAGCTGAGGCGCCAAGCAGCATGGACTCCTCAACCCGCTCCCAGATGTACAGAATTTTGCGCCCGCCAAAGGGGCGGATGTAGTGCACGCCCTCAAACAGAACAGCATCCTTAAGACACTGCCGGATGGTGCGAACGTCGTACTTAATCCGTGCAGATAGTTCTTCTGTGGTGAGATATGTACTCATAACCGCCTCCGCAATTGACTCACATATGATTCATTTGAAGCTCTTGAGTACACAATAAATCACAAATGAACAATGTCAAGCGTTTTTTGCATCATGTATGACTCATTTGATATGATGTGTGAGAGATATGACTTATGGATAGAACATGATAAGAATCCTTCTCATCAAGTTGCTTGATGAAAAAGCCTTCAAGGAAAAGCGCCGGATAACCTTGTCTGAGGTGAGTGAAAAGACAGGTATAAGCCGTGCCACGTTAACGCGTATCGCCAACGTGCCAGGCAACGTCACCAACACTGATACTATCAACGCGCTGTGCAAGTATTTCGAATGTCAGCCGGCAGAGTTATTGGTCTATGTAGAAGAAGATGAAAGCGATGCTGATTAATTTTCTTATAAATATGATTTTATTAAATAAAAAAGGTTCCCAAAGAACCTTTTAGCTGAACGTTATTTGTATAAGATGCTTTGTAAGCACCTATGACTATTCAAGCAACCTGTTTCTCATCTATTTCAAGCTCAATTATTTGATGCCATCGCCCTGCGCTGAGCTGTCTTGCAGTATCGAAACCAATTCCGAATTTCCAGCCAAACCCCGTGGATCTCAGCTCCCAGTCTGCGGCGCACAGATTGCAAGATGATTTAAAGCCTCTACCTTCCCTAGAAACGAAGTTTGAACCGTCAGCTAGTCGCCCACAACATGGGCAATAAGCTACAAACTTGGCGGCAGTGTACAGTTTCTCCAGAGCTGCCTTCACTGCCGGTGACAAAGTAAAAGCTCTGAGCCAATGTTGAAATTCGTCATTGCTCAATTGGCTGGCCAATTTAAACTGTCCAGAAGGTTGGGACTTGGGCCAGTTTTCTTTAGTCACCTTGGGAAGTTGGCTGACCACGGCTCCGTAGTCAGGTACCACAACTTTAATCCACCATCGTTGAACTGCTTCGATGACCCTTTCTTCGGTGAATAGATTAACAGGAGAACATGAGAAGAGCGCATCCGTCTCTGTATCGACGAATAGGCGGCACATAAAGCGGTTTGGCCTCTCTTGTTCTACTGGAAAACCGTCTGTCAAAGGAACAAATGTGAGCGGTTCCGAGCAATCAAAACTTACGCATGATAACTGCCAGCTATTACCTACGTTATTCAGTTTTCCAGACATACCAGACGGGTGGTTTAGCAACCAGCAGTCGCCAGATAATGGGATAGTATCCCAGCCAATTTTCTGATGGGCGCGCAAAACCACCATGCCTATATATTGCTGATAGGCAGCTTGTTGTCTTTGCCGTTGTTGGAAAATTTGAACTGGGTCTTTGGTGCTTGACGCCGTTTCTTTTATCCATATATTCCACAGGTGTCTAACCTTCATGTAGTGTGGGTCATTCAGCAGAATATTGGTGCTCTTAAGCGTAAGCGGAACCTGTGCCTCTTTGGGGATGGCTCTGTATGTTTCACTCTGTTTAAGTTGCTGTATTTTTCTAAGCAGTTCATTAAATTGCTCTAGCTTAGACTCGGAGAGGCGTTTCAGACTTTCAGCCTCCTCCTGGGCAAAAGATTCCCCCCAAGAGTCACAAAGTGCATGACGCAGGCTCCGGTGAAGTGAATCACTGCCGTCTAATTTCAATCCTTTTTCAAGAACCTTATCCAGAGCTCTTAATTCAGCAAGGATCTTTTTAATGTACCGTTCGAGATGATCCAGCAATCGTGCATAAACTCGATTTTCATAGATATGGAGTTCATCCTCGCTGATCTTGGCTTGTAATTTCTTTGGCACCACGCCTGTAAAGGTACGCTGTTGCCAGCATTCAGAATGTGCTGCCAAATGCCGCTGAAAGTTGCTCGCCGTCCGCTTTACCCTAGACACGGGTAATAACTCCTCATCGTATCTCATCGAAATGCGAGGTGATTTCGCGATACTGTGAAGATGCCCTGATTGCATAACTTCTTGTAATGCCATTTCCAGCTGAGAAGAATCAAACCTGTGCGCTATTTGTGGTGGAATAACAGCCGATGGCAGCGAAGCTGTATCCGTCAAGTCAGCAATTGCATTGATTTCTTCCAACGCCTGAATAGCAATATCTCTATCCGCCTGCATATCAATATTGAGCTTGTCTCTCGTAAGTCGGACAGACACGCCATCTATCTCGATTTTGCCTCGACCATCGTCAAGCAAAATGGTGCCAGCAGGCCAGCGACCATGTATGCCCAGGCAACTTTCCTTAATTAATGCATAACGACCAGAATCAATGGCACTCTCTCTGGAAATTGCAACCGTTTCGCCAGTCACACAATCTCGAAGTGTGAGCATCAGGCCATCTCCTTACGCTCAATTTCCTGCAGCAGTCTCTCACCGCATTTAAGTGCAAACTCCTTACTAAACATCTGTTCCCAAACATCATTTAGACAACTTTCAAGCTTGTTCAAATGCTCAGTTTTTGTGTCATAGCGCCCGGTAACCTTGCCATCTCGGAATAGGCGAGTTGATAGCAGATGATCCAATGCCTGGCTGGATGTGCCGCCACTAGCCATCACCACCGGAATAAACTGTCTTGCCTGGCGCTCTAAACGGTTGCCCCAGCCAATGCCAAAACGCTGTTCCAGAACTTTTGTAATCTCATGTGCCTGTAGCACTTTAAAGAGTCGGTCCACTTCTGGTCGGTATTGTTTGATTGCCGTATCGAAAGCTGCTTGCATAGAGGAAACGCTGTACACAACTGGGCGCTTTAACGTTGTCGAAATGCCCTCTGAATCGTTGCGACCAAGTTCCATCACAAAGCTTCTGTCCTGGGTTTTATCTGCAAATTCAAATGTGGTTTCATCATGGTTTGCTGTGCCAATAAACCACAGGTTGTCTGCAACACGGATCTTTCTTCCTTCCATCAGCAACTGAGGATATTTCGCAGGGGTGTTTTCCATCAGCACAACGTGCCGATCATCGCCGGTAAGCTCGAGTGCAGAGAGAAATTCGGCAAAATACTGCTCGGGGCGGGATAGGTTCATTTCGTCCAGTAGCACCACATTGAATCGATCTTTAAATGCTGGCGTTTGAGCTTTGTAGAGTGCGTGCAGACACTCTTTCTCATAAAATCTTTTTTCAAACGCGTTGTAGTGCCCGACGAGATCATAGCGGTCTCGCCAACCCGCCTGAACCGGCACCACTGTACATTGACCGCCAACAGCCCGAGCAAAAGCTTTGGCTAAGCTGGTCTTTCCTGTTCCGGATATCCCCTGCAGAATGTGTAGCTGGCTCATCGCCAAACCACCCATAAAAAGGCGAAGGGTATCTTTACCGAAATAAAGAGGGTTATTTGGATCGACCTGGCAAATCCTTGCTTGGAGATCATCAATGAACTCTGCAAGAGCAGGGATAGGTTGAGTCACAGAGCCTTCCCTCAGTTCCTCGTCCATTTTCGTCAACTCAGGGAACGTAGGCTGTCCTTGCTGCATGTCTTTAAGACTCTCGATTTCCCGTCTTAACTGCTCAGTTGCAAGCCCTAGAGCATCATTATGTTGCTGCAATGCTCTGTTTTTCAGCGCGAGCTGTTCACGCTCCATTATGCCGGTAGCTCTTTGATTGCGTTCGATATTGGCTTCCTGCAATTCTTGTGTGCGCTCTCTGAGTTGGTCTTCCAGACTGCGGTTGAAATCTTTCAGGTACTCGACTTCATCCTCCAGCTCAGCAACAGGGCGGCCGGCTAATTTTTGTCGATATTCCCTGACTTCTGTTTCAAGCTTATCCATAGTCCTGAACAGTTCTTCAACAGAGGGCATATCATTTTGCTTTAACGTTCTCTCAAGTTCTGCAAAGTCAGACAGTCGTCCTTTTAGTTCCTGAATTGTTTTTGCATCCCTCTGCCTGTAGTTCTGAATTAGCTCAAGCTCTGATTCGAGCTCGGAAATTCTGTCACCAAACTGCCGTTCTAATTGGGCTTTCTTTATTCCTTCCCAAGAAGCACGGGCAGACTCTTTTGCCTCCAATTGAGCTTGCTGTACTTCTATCTCTGCCCGCTCTCTTTCCTGGGCCAGCTGTGCCAGCCTCAGTTTTTCCCAATCGCTATTGATGGCATCAGTCTGCTTTTTTCTTTCATCATCGATGACTTGCTGGGCATTTATGATTGCTTTCCGGTTTTGTTCCAAGGTTAGAAGTTGCTCTTCTTTCAGTTTGGATAACTCAGCGCTTAACTTTGCCAAAGACTGATTGTGGAGGTTTACAAACCCAGCTTGAGCCTCAGCCTCCCTCACTGACAGGCTTTCTTCCTGCTGGATCAGTCTCTTTTCTTTGATAAGCAAGTCATTGCGCATTTTTTCCATGTTGCGCAGTTCTTGCTGGTGATCTACCTTTTGGGTTTCTATTACTGTTTGTTTAGTCTTTATTGCAGTCCGATCCCGTTCCAGCTCATCACGCTCAGAGGCTAACGATTGCAAATCATTTTCGTACTGTGATTTCAGTGAGCTCAACTCACTACAAAGGGCCTCTAACCTTTCAAGCGTTTCAGGAGTAGCTTCATCCATCAACTCGCTATCGGGTTTTGTTCCCGTAATGCTGGCGATTTTTTCTGTAATAGCATTTTTGGGCATTTTGGGGGTTTGTTTGAGCGCTGGAATGTTAGTCCGATTTCTATTTTTGGCCATTACTCAGTCCTTCGAAGAACGTCTTTAAGAAAGAAGCGCAGATGTCAGCGGCTTCCAATGACATGGATTTAGAGACATTAAATCCCCCCTCTGCGTGCGCTGTTTTGTCACGCCAGTGAGATAAACGGTACGCATCGAGGAAGAGATTTTCTTGTTGAACAAATTCACGAATAGGATGCGTTGGGTAGTCAGGCATCGACAATAAGCAAGCTGCAAAGCACAATCGAAACGAGCCTTGTTTATTTTTGGCAGTGTTAAACACCGCTGAATGCCGGAGTTGTAGCGCCTCTTCGAGTTGCAAGCGGGATAAAAATGGAGCTGCGTCACTAATCAGCTTTCGCATTTCTTTGGGACCGCATTGCCGGGGAATAATTTTCAGGTTTTTAAGGGGATATCGCTCAAGGCAATATCTTACGCAGTGTTCGATGATGCTCGAGCTTTGAGTGATCAAATCCCGGTAATCGTGGTACCTGTTAGTCTCCCCGGCGGTTTCTATTTCCAGTTTACGGCTCATCCACCCGTGCAGAAGACCGGTTAAACCATCAACAGTGTCAGCCTGGCTATACTCGGTTAGCACCTCTAACCTGGCTTGTTCTGACCTTGCTGCCAATGCTTCATCCAACGAAGAGAAGTCATTGGAGTCCTTAATGCCAATCATTTGCATGATTTCACGACTTATTTTGGGATAACTTGTAAAAACGCCCTCGATTTTGTTTCGCATCCATTGCACGTCACTATGGAGTCCAATAGGGTCCTGCACGGCCCAAATATTCTCAAGTGCCGGCGTCGTGTAAGTCCAGACCCAAAGATAGGCGTTGAAAGGAGCTCTATCGGTAAGCTTCAGAGCATCCAGCTGACGAAAAGACTCAAACTCGTTTGAATGTCCCATCATCCACGCATTACGTTGAGCTTGGTGCGTAGCCTCCATAACATGACGGAGTTCGTCCCTGCTTGGAGATTTTGGGTCGACTTTTTCCCTAATGACAGTTGGTCGCCATGGCCAATTAGAACCTTTTGAAAGAGAAAATTCCAAAGGAGTCGTGGCAGTATTCGACGGTTCAATAGCATTAATATTGTTGGCGTATCTCGGAAACAGGCTACCGTAGACAGCATCCTGGAAAACATAACCTGTTCTCAGCCCTGTGGAGCTCGGCATATCCTGCTGCAACGCTTGATGTCCCTCGTCGGTCAACCACCCCGTGTTTGCATCCACCCACCCATTAGGTTCGAGTTGTTGTTCAATAATGTACCTCACCATCTCAGGCTCGAGTCCATGCCACTGTGCTATCTCGCTAAGGCGAGTGCTGTCCAACCGTCTTCCAGTTTTCATTGAAAGCAGGGATAAGATAGAGCGTTCGAATATGTTGATGCTTTTGCCAGAGAGATTGGGGCCGTAGACCTGCCAAACAAAAACTGGCCACAATACAGCCCTTACCGACTGGCGTTCATCAACTGGTGGCCGGTTTTGGTAACAGATGAAATCATCAGAGAATCTTGCCATGTGCTCCCTCACATAATTCAAAAAAGGCAGGGAACCCGGGTAGCAATGGCATATTGTCTTCAGGATTTACACCATTCACATTTCTGAGTTCTTTATCGCCCACAACAATTAACAGCTTTTTCTGTCGGCTCATGGCGACGTTGATACGATTTGGAAGCCTTAAAAAGCCCAGCTTGCGATTCAAACTTTCGGTATTTATCTCAGTATCCGACGTCCAGGTCCGCACAACCGAGAGAATTACCACATCGAACTCTTTCCCTTGAAAGGCATCCACTGACCCGACTCGCAGACGTTCCTCACCCTGCTCATTAATTCGATACTCGGCGCCAATCTGCCAACCATCCTCGGTATGTTCCGCGAATCCCAGTGCTGCCAGCTCCTCATAAATTGCGTCTCTCTGGGCACTGTAGAAAGTAATGATGCCAACACTGATATCGGGATAGGCGTTGAGGAGCTTAGATGCTTCTTCTGCACATCGTTTTGCCTCATCAGTCCTTAATCTGCTGCCATGGCGCTTTTGCTCAAGGCCCAGCTCCTTAGGCACATCCACCCACGCAGCGCAGCATCCTTGATAATCTTCAATACCATGTTCAAACACTGCTTCAGATAATCCTGGTTCGATCGGATCAAAACCGCGGCGCTCGTAAAACTCACGACTAACAAAGCGACCCAGCACAGGATGCATGCGAAATTGGGTATCAAGCATCACAACACGCTCCGGGCCGCCATTTTTATGCATTTCTTTAAACTGCCGGTATAAATGCTCAAACAAACTGATGCGAAGCAGCTCAGAATTAACGGCATCCAGTTCATGTTGTTCCTGTAATTCCGTTTCAACCCTCGGCTCAAGCATGTGGGGCAACTGAAGGTGATCCCCCACCAGCACAATGCGGCGTTTGGCCATCGCCATTGGAATCATCAAATCCAGCGGACTGGCTCTGGCTGCTTCGTCCACTATGACGGTGTTAAAGGTTATGCCTTGTCTCTCTGTTGTTTCCTTGAGACTGAGCATCTGATCCCCAGCGGCTTGCTGACAGGTTGCACCGATAATAGTGACGTAATCTTCGATGCTTTTTTCAATGTTGTAAGCTTGGTTTTCAAGAGCCTCAATATACTCGTGTCGCACAATCAGAGGTCCCAATACTCGGGATTTTGAGAGCAACCCATAGAGCTCGCTTTCCATCTCGTCCAGCACAGAACAGTCAGCCTCATCGATATATGAACGCAGCAGATATGGCCGATAGTCCGGACGAACGGCATCGATGAGTTGTTCTTTAGTGGATATTATTTCCTCAATAGCGGCTTCCTCTGAAAGCCGGAAATCTGTCAACAGGTGCTGTAATTCACGCAAGCGCGCTATTGTTGGATGGCCACTCAGGGTTGGGATGGTTTCAGCAAATTTAAGTAAATCTGCCAGTCTGTCATCTCCATCATCGTTGAAGGCCACAATGCTGGTTCTCAGCCCTCTAATCACTCGCAATAGTTCCAAACGATGGCTATTTGAAAGCTGTAACTCGCTGCCTTTAAGGTGTTTCACGAGCGTTCGTTGCCATGAATCACTCAATGCATTTGAGAGATACATGTCATGTTCATTAGAGAGTCTCGTCAGTATATCCTCGATTTCCAACGACAAAGCTCTTCTGGAACCTGGATCCCTGGACATCCGCAGGCTGAGGCTTGTCTCCTTCAGCTGCTCGTAAAGACCAAATTCCGGCCAGGACTTAAGTTCTGCCTCAAGAGGCTGTTTGAGTGAAAGTATTTTACCAATTCGCCATTTAGTGATTGGGTTTTCCGAGGCATCGCCTCCGAAGCGACGCCCACCAACTTTTACTGCTGGCAGCCCAAAAACGCCCGAACGTCCAACGACGTTCTCTACAGCGTCATGTTGGAAGCTGGTCAATAAGACCTGATGCTTCAACGATGAGTTGTCCGAAAATTCATCCACAATACGTTGCTGCAGGGCTGTAATGACCTGAGTTTTTCCTGTACCTGGCGGGCCAATGATGAGTGCCACATCAGGCGTGTTCAGGGCAACTTTCAGGGCATCTTTTTGCCTTGCCGTTGGCTCGCCTTTGAAGCGTTGTCTGGCTTTTGTGGATAAGGCTGTCAGCGTTCTGGCTCTTTCTACAGGCGGTTCGATACCCTCAAGCAACATTCGCAATTGTGGCATGAGGTTTTGATGCAATTGTATGGCGCGATAGGCTCTTTCTCTGCGCTCATACGCCGTTTTATCGCCTTGAATAGAAAGCAAAATAATGCCTTTTTGAGGAGGCGGATTTTGCTTGATTTCGATTTCGATATACGGAGGGCTAATTTGGATATCGCGCCCTAGCAATGGGCTGCGTCCTGTTGCTTCTTTTTTGACTGGTTCGGACTGCTCCAGCATCCAGCTTGGTGGCTCATCGGTAATTTCAAATATCAGCTCGGTGGTACCCAGCTCATCGTTATCCTGCAAGGCTTTAATCCGTTTACCAAATTCAATGGCTTGCTCATGGCCTACATTCAGTCGAAAACGTGGGATTTCTTTGCCCGAATGACACATTGCGCTGTAAGGAATGTAGCCGAGTTTTTTGGCGGCACGTGTCGCGATGTTCCATTGCAGTTTGCTGTATGTTTCCCAAAGGCTAAGGTAACTACCACTATTGTTGATGTGTTGCTCCAATACATCGACAGCACTGGCGTTGACCCTGGCAGCAACTGAGTCATCGACAAACTCTGCATTGCCAACCAACGCAATGAGGTCGCTGTCGTCTCTTCGAAGTTTGGTCAGTTTCTTGGCTCGCCAGAGCCTACCGTCCTTGAAGATAGAGAGTGAGTAACTCTTACCAACCAGCTGGAAATCATTCCGCTCCTGACTTTGGAAATAGCGAGCGATTAACATGGGTTCGTCCAGCTCAAGGATAAACTCATCCTTCAACCAGTCATTGGCTTGTGCGACGGAGTTTTGGGCGATAAGGGCCTCATTGGATAATTGCTCTGCCAGGTAGCCGTCCACGGCTATTTTTAAATCCAATGACAATCTGAGCTGGAAGCCGGCGTGTTCCAGATGAACATGGTTACCCCCCAGTTGCGCCAATCGCCATAAACCTAATCTTGTCGAGGCTAAGTCCTTAGTTTTTGGATCGCTGGCCCTAACCAAGGCAATCAAGCCATTTTGGGATACAATCAGGTCGCTTTTATCGCTGACCAAACGAACTTCTTTGCCTGATTGCCAATTGAGTGCCCCAGAGGTGCTATCAACAAAGTGAATGCAGTGCAGTGTTGGGTCGAAAAAGCGAAAGTCAGCTAACTTCATACGAGCCCCCTACCAACGAAAAGCCCAGACGGGATGGATTGTGACTCCGTCTGACTGCTGTGGTTGGACAAGATGAAGAAAGTAGTTCTCTCCCATTTTCTTACTATCACTCAGAAGTAACCGCCTGGTTATCTCTTCCTGTTTGCCATTTCTCACCAAGATGATGCGGTTGCCCGGAATGACATTTACCGATAGTCCCTGCTCATCAAGTCTTATCTGGCATACTTCGTCAGACTCATAAAACAAAGAGGTTCCTGCTGGCATTCTTTTCAATGCGGCTGTTTCGCCTCGATTTAGCACACGCCCAAACCCTGTTTTTAAAAGCTTTTCGGTCAGTTCTGGGTCAGAGCTATAGACAAGTGCAGTCAGCAACACCGAGTTGTTGGCATCTGTGGCAGTCTTGCAGAATGGACAGGCATGGCTTCTGTAATAAGAGCTCTCACAAGCAGGGTTATGGCAAACAAGCAACATCGAAATGGCTTCATCGAGTACGCAGCGCCATTCCGATAAGGTCGGACGTTCCCAAGCGCAGCATTTACCTTGTTCGAAGCAGCGATGAAACAACTCCTGCATTTTGTTTGATGCCACCAAATCCAGCGGGATCCCACCTGAGTGCTCATTGGTGTCATCATCAGGCTCCAGTGCCCATGGCAATTCGCCTCGATAGGCTTGTTGCTCCAATTCGAGCTCGCCATCCTCGACTAAGATACCTTTAAGCGGATGGTTGAGAGTGAGCATTTGATAAGCAATGACAGCAAACGACCAGGCATCTGTCAGGCTATTGACCCCGGACTCACCTCTAACCACTTCAGGGGCACCATAGCCAGGTGAGTACAAATGTGCCCAACCCGTCCGTTCATTGGCGCAAATGTTATCGCAATCGATAAGCCAGGCCCGTGAATGGGTGACCTGTTGTGATACGTAGATATTACTTGGCGATAAATCACCGTATGCCAGTCCTTTCGCGTGAAGCCTGGCAAGCGTATTGGCAATTTCCGCTAACAGTAACAGTCGCCGCTTCAAACCTCCGGTCAGTAGATAACCCGTAAGACCCCGCCCTTCGACCAGCGAAGTAAAACTGCGCTCCATATCCGTCGACAGAGGATGTAAACCGTCCATCAGTTCCATCACATATCCAGGAAGAGGGCTTGTGATCAGTGCTTTAGGCGCGGCAATTGCCAGCCCTTCCAGATCTTGCCTCAGCACCCATTGGACATGCTGAAACCAGTTTTGCTCTTTATCCTTATTTTTACGATAGAAGGTCTTCACCAGAGTGTTATGGTGGTTGGTTTTCCATACCTTGCCCTGTCCACCTTCGCCCAGTAGCTCTGTGCATTCGTAGGTGGAACCATATTGATCCAAGACAAGACGTTTTTGGGGCGCTGTCTTGGCTTTCTCTGCAGTCGGTTGAACGTGTTGAGTCATTAAATCCATCCCTAGTAGTGGCGCAACATCAATAGGGTCTTATCATCACTATGCCCCGGCGTGGGCCAGTCACTTAGTTGACGATGCAGCCATTTCTTCGCTTGTCTTGTATTTTTGTGCAACAGCACTTCACTCAGGTACCCACAGAAAGCTGTTGGATTAGTCAAATCCTCACTGATGCCGTCTGTCATCAAAAACAGGCTATTGTCGTGTTCACGCAGAGTTCCCGAACCGAATTGCCAATCCGAAAGATGTTTGGATATGCCAAGGCCCGTGGTCTCATTACTGAAAGCTGAACCCAGGGCACAGGAAATTGGCATGCGGGGTGAGGCCAGCAATCCGTCGCCCAAATGCCCGTACCTGAAACTTCCATCGGATACCCCCCAAACCAAAATACAGGTGGTGACGGCTTCGGTCGGTTGAATATGCAATTGCTTCAATCGCGCCAGCCATTGCCGATATAGCATCTCAACAATCACCCTGTTATTCACTTCGAAGCCAAGCATCTTCACACTCTGAAGAGCGGCCTTTGCTGCCTCTCGGGAGCCTATGTCTGAACGAGTTCGAGAGCCCATGCCATCACAAACGACCGCTGCCCAATATGGCCCCCAGCAGCCACACATCAGATAATCCTGATTAGGCAAGCCGCTTCGTATATGTCCTGGGCCCCGAACACTGCAATGTTGAAAAGACAGTTTCAAGGTTAAAAACCCAGCTCCAGCAGATCGTCGCCAACTCCTGGTTGGTACTCTATTTTGATCGGCTCACCGGGTGCTGAACTTCTGGTGCGGGCACAGACGCTCATGGTGACTGCTTTAAAGAATTGACGTATATCGTGGGCGTCATTGGCATAAAAGAGCGGCGCCTCCAAATCATTGCCAAAGTCTCTTAACAGAGATTCATCCGCATCTGAGCCAATAGCAAGTGCCAGTCGCGTTGCCTTGCGAGCCCTCTCGCTGGACTTAAGTCGTTCAAAGGGGCCGCGAATATCATCGGTGGGATGGCCATCCGAAATCAGGATAATCACCGGCCGATATGCTCGGGAAGGAATGAGCTCTTTATCTTCCAATAACGCGGTGGCCAACTCCATAGCTTCCCCCATCGGCGTTCTGCCAGCAGCACTGAGAGGCTCAACTTCTTTAATCTGATGCGCTGGGGTCAATGGCAGGTGCTGAGTCACTTCATGACCAAAGGTAATGAGCCCAACTTGGATTTCGGCTTGCATTCTGCCTTCCTGTGCAAAGCTGCTTACCATATCCTTAAGAGCTAAATTCAACGCTTCGATTTTGCCATCAACGCTCATGCTGCCGCTGGTATCTGCCAAAATGATAACCGGCAGTGGACGAGCCGATTTAGCTGTAAAATCACCTATTCCCATGGATTAAATTCCTTCTTTTTTGTTCAATTCTTAAAATCAATTGCCAGGGTTCAGCGGGATAACCGCCTGTTTAAAAGTCATATCCCTCACACCATCCCTCATGCTCAGCGAAAGCGGATAACACATCATCTTCAACGCCTGAGTAGCAGTGGATGGAACCTGTGTCATCATGTTCAAAATTTTCACTGCCGGCGTAGTCATATCCGGAGTGATTGGAAACCACCTTAAAATCATCGTTGTTGTTCATCATTGAGTTCTCCTCTGTATACATCCTGTATCAGCAGAACTCATGCCAAAATTTAATACCCAGTATATCCAATGCCTTAACTTAATTTACACAATAAGCCAGACTGATATGCCGTAAGTAAATTTACGCCAATGTAATTTTTATTATGCATTGTGCCTTGTGAAGCAGCAGTGCTTGTCCATCAGGCGGTTCATGCCATGACGCTCTCGAGCGATTCAAATACCGGCCAGGTTTGGCCGAAGCCTCTCAGTTGCGGCGCACTTGATACCACTGTGAGAAAACTGCCGTCGGGATGTCTCTTCAGTCGTGTTAGGCCGGTATATAACAGCGCCAGATCAGTGGTTGTCAGCTTGCCGCTGATGCATATCACAATGGCGCGCGACTCCCAGCCTTTAAAACTGTGCAGAGTTGTGGCCTTTACCCGGGCATCCCCCATGTAAAAACCAACCTTTTGCCGCCTGCATTCTCGCTCGTCGTTGTCATAGGTATGGATAACTCGGATGCCTTTTTGCGCCAGTGCATTAACCACCAGCTGACCGGTTGCCTTGTGGCTGCAGAGTAACGTCAGATCCGCAATCGCCAGCGGTTGAGCCGTGTCATGCTTGAGGAGATCCAGCAGCGCGGTACAACAGCTGTCCACGGTCCGATGTGCATCTATTTGCACCCACTTTAAATAAGACTGTTCCAAATCCAGGCCCAGTTGCTGCCCCTTTGGCAAATTGACCTGTTCAGGAGGAAGGAATTGCTGTGCAAAGTCCTGAACAAGCTCAAGAATTCGTTGCGGCAGTCGGTAACTGATACTGAGTTCAGACCAAGGGCCGCGAAACCCTGCATTGGTCATAGCCTCATCAGTCCACCGGGACGCAGTACCATAGACATCCTGAGTGGAATCAGCCACCAGCAGCATTTCGCCACCGGGATTTAACACCAACCTCAGCACGCTCCACCAGTGGGGCAAAAAATCCTGGCCCTCATCGACCAAAATGGCATCGTAACGGGCAACATCGCCGTCAGAGTCATGCCGAATGATTTTCTCAACCAAGGCTGGCACCAGGTCGTCGATTACATGTTTATCAGCCTCATTGTTCCCCAAATGGAAGAGTTGCCGATACTCTTCATCTGCACCGGCATCAGCACAAACCCGCTTGCACCAGGCGTGGAAATTTAGCCAAGTGATACTGGAGCGAGTCTTACCTTTACCACCCGGCCAGCGCACTGCCACGTCCATCAAGTAGTGCAGCAGGGTTATGTTGAAGGTCACCACCAGGATCTGCTTACCCTGACTTATCAGCTCCGCCGCCCTCGCGGCCAGCACCAGAGATTTGCCCGAACCTGCCGCGCCTTTTATCCGTCGATAGCCTGACTCAGTTCTGCTGGAAACCAGTGCCCGCTGGTCTTTATCCAGTTCCAGTGGCCGCCTTTGTGTCTGAGCGAAATCGGGCTCGACGAGCCAGTTACGTAAATCCTTGTACATGTCGTCATTCATTACAGGGGAATAAAATGACTCCCCCTTGGGGAATACCGCTTTCATGTTTCCGCCTTGCAAGGTGTTGCGGCCAATAACCGGATACAGCATAGGGTATTTATCCACTTCCCGGTGTTTAAGGCAGGGTGCAAACAACCTCAAAAGCTGCTCGTCATCGGCAAAGGGAAATATCACCCCTGCGGTGATAGCGCCAAACCCTCTTTTGCTTTCCAGGCGGGGACAGTAGAGTTCAAAAATTTCCTGTTTGTAGCGGTGAACTTGCTCAATTGGATTTTTGCTGTGTAACGAGAAGGACTTACCATCTTTACGCCCCATCAGTTTGGGCGTTTTATTGGGCTGGATGTCGACCCAATACTCCATGGCGCTGAGATCCCAGTCTTTAATTTCAAACACCGCAATGCCGATTTTTGGGCTCAACAACACAATATCGGGCCGTAAACCGTTCAGATGCGGCTGCATATAGATATCCCAATGCTCCGGCAAATGGGTATCAAAAAACTCAAACACCATCCTCTCGCCCTTGGTGAGGGGCTGGCGGAGTTTGTGAAATTCCGCTTTGGGAGGAGACACGAATCTTGTCATCTGATGGCCTTATCATCCCTGACTATTGTGCAGGTAACGCTCCTATTGTGTTGACGCAAGTGACGCAACCTGGCTTGCAGGCTTAACGTGCGTCTGTGCGACGCTTTGCGATATTAAACATTTGAGTGTGGTGTAGGGGGCTGCACCAACGCCCTCGCCGGCGGTAGCTGTCACCAGACAATATTGGGATTCAGCACCAAACAGCTGCATCAGCGCCATGTCATCGAACTCTACGATGTAGTGCTCAGAGCCATCGGTGCCGGCCTTGTTGGCCTTTTTGATATCGAACATCACTTCCATATTCTCGACCTGATCCATTCAATGAAACGGCGAAGCTGTCGACACAGCGACCAACCCTTCACACATCTTCGCCTGATAATGTCTTGTGCGCTGTGACTTAAGTCAATGATTTATTGAAATTAAAATATTGTTTGCTGGTATTTCAACCCACAAGAAATGCTGCCCCTAATCACTGAAAATGAGTCATGCCGTAGCATAACTATTTGCTGTTCAATGCAGATGCCGGTGCTTTCTCTTGGTCGGACGGATGCCGCGCAGATCGTGATTCCTGTACACAGTCACCACCATATGCTCACCCTGGGAGGTGATCACCTGAACTCCATCCAGGGCAAGCAGCTCTGGCACCTGCTTGCCATAGCGGGCAATCTCCTTACGGCCAATCACATGAAACACGGTACGGCGTGAGTGAATTTTTCGGCCGTACCTGAGGGTAAGCAATACCGCTTGCTCGGATACGCCACGCTGATCCATGCGCTTGCGGGCATGTGCCGCCAGCTCAACATCCGCTGTGCAATCAATGCCTGAAGATGGGGAATAATCGGTTTGATGTCTCATCGTTCTGCCTCCTGGTTGCCTGTGCCAGAGATAGAGCAGATTCAGTGCCAACATAAATAACAATTTAAATTCATACACTTAAACTTTTTGCCGTAGAGTGCTCATCTAAATATCTATGGGATTTTTACCTTATTGTAAGTTTGTTTACAGCGATAGAAATTTAAACAACAACCTAAGGTAGATCCCACTGCAGCCATTACTGATAAGTAAGTCGTCTACATACCTTCAGAGTTCCAGATATGACGAGTGCGCCACCTCAAGGCATCAGCTGAGGGCCTTGCATCTGGTGAGAGAGGTTCGTGTAATCGTTTTCCTGCCAGTTTGCCGTATTCTGTTTCTCGAAGCATTTCGGCTACTTCTACTGTACGTGTGTCCGGACAGATATTGATTAGTCCTAAATCGAACAGGGTGTGAAGATCAGCCCGCAGTAGCAAACCATTGCAGATGTCGTTAGCCCTGCGCTCACTGAAGGGAATAATATGCGCCGCCTCCAGCGCCTCAGGAACCGCAGTTCCTGACAGACAACAGCACCCTTCATAGGCTTCAAGTAATTTCTGCCGAAACGCGGGCTGACCCTGACGATCCGCTATCCACTGTAACCTTTTTGCTGTTGCACCAGCCTCAACTACTATCGCGGCCTCGTCCAAAGCTTCGGTCGTGTCCGGAACAGCAGTTTGCTCACATTGTCCTTCCAATACCCTTAGAAGATACTGTGCAAAGTCCTGGAGTAAACTCGCTATTCCTTCCGCTATGCTGGTTTCGTCGGCAAAGTACCCTTGTCGGTACCCGTACTGAATGCCGACCACATCAAGGTCTTTATCGCGAAGCTGTGATGCCCAGGACGTCCTTGGATTCATTCCCACCGATTTTATCAATGGGGTTTCGTTGAAGATAAAGGGTTCGGCCTGAGATAACAGGTCGTAAGCGCCGCGCTGTTCCTGTCGAAACCAGACGCGAATATCCAGCACCGAATTGGTGCAGACCCGGCTGAAACAAACGGCCAGCAAGTGCACTTCGGGATGAGGGTTCTCAAACTTCAGCCATGCCGCTTTATCCTTGAGATCCGGCGAGCAGCGCAGCTTGCCTGCATAAGGCTCGAACAGTGGCCTAACGTGCTCAAAAATCTGTTTTGAAGCTTGTTTCCAGTCCCGCTCAAACTGCTCAGATCCCGAGTAATCAATATTATTGGGAGCAAATTCCATCTTTACCTCCACGGTATTTCAAGGTAGCTGTCACAGAAATCCACGTCAGCCGGATGCCACGTTACCCAGAATGGTCATTCCTTTGGCAACATCGGCGAAGTCATTTTCAGCAAATACGCGCTTCTAATCGGATATATCTATCTGACATACCAGCTCAATCCGGTTAAATGCGGTTCCGCGCAGATCTGAGTAATCCCGCGATGTATCATTGCTTCTTGATAAACGTATCAACTTGGCCAATTCAGCTTGCCGGGGATCATCATCAGGAAACTCACCACTCAATTGCTCCCAAGGTGCGATCAATGGCTCCAAATCGGTGTTTTTATATTCATCGTATCCCGACTTGATAAGCCAACCACATATAACGCCAAATGATTTGGGAAAGGGAGTGGTCTTAATGTTGCCCCCCAACAAGAACTCGATTACCTCATTGGTGCACATCACATCCTGCACAAATCGTTGATATAGCGCGCTTTTCTCCTGGCGCAGTATCAACATGCACAGCAGTACGACAGTATCTAAATAATCATCTCTAGGTATTGAACGGACTATCAAACGCAATCTGGTGATTAACTGGTCTATGTCCCTTACGGTGTACTCGAAACGCTCGCACAGCCAAAACAACATGCTCTCTACAGTATCGATGTTTCTATTGCCATTATGGAGTTTGGCAAAGCGATTCTGTAAATCCTGCTGCTGCAGCCGCATCCGTATATACGCGTTCCTGTTTGGAGTTCTCAAGCTGTAGTCGAGGTCGATAAAGCGTTTCAAGTAACTAAGTCCATCGAAACTTGGGCCATAGACACCCTGAATACTCTTGCTGAGCTGATCGCGGTTTACGGCAAGCACAAACACCAGGCGGTCGATATCAAACAAATGCTTGATACGCTCCAGCACTTCGATGGCATAGGTGGGTTTGCAGCGGTCGAGTTCATCGACAAAGACTATCAGGTTAGCCTGATCATCAGGCAAGGCATCCAGCGCCACCGACAGCTGCTGTTTGAACTTGGCCAACGATTTTTGTTTCACGTTAAAGCTTCTAGCAAGCTACCAACAGCCTCGCCGGTCAAATCGGCAGCGAGCTTTTCGTATTCCTTATCAAGATCTAATGCGCCAAAGGTGGCGGCTTTGGCGGCAGCGACCGCAGTTGCTTTGATAATCCCGGGGGCACAGGCTTTGGCTTTATCCCACGCCTCTTTTATCGCGGGTTTACTCGATTGTGAAGTTAGCCAGTCATCCAGCACAGATAACATGGGCAGCAGCGGATCGTCGGCAAAGTCACTTTCCCAGGCATTGAGGTAGAGGCTGACCTTGCCCTCCTTTTTCAGGAACTGCTGCCAAAGCTGAATAAAAGTGGTCTTGCCGCCGCCCCAGGGTGCATCGATGGCAAACACCAGTGGTGCCTCGGCATTCAGCAGCACCGGGGTGAGGTTTTCAATTTCACGGCTGCGGCCGAGCTTATCGGCTACGCACGGCCACTCACCTTCCGCAAAGCTGGGCGGATGAAAACGCAGCGGCACTGCCGACTTGGGGTTGTTATCTGAGTTGGCGCTGCTGTCTGGCATGTTCACGTCCCTGTGGCTGGTGAATGCTGTTATGTATTGCTGGCGATGAGTCGGTGCTTCAAAACTTGCCGCTAAAGGCTTGCTGGCTCATTGAAGCGAACAAACCATCCAGTTCATTCTTAGCAATTACTTGAGAAGCTAGCCCAGCAAGTACTTGGTCCCTTACTTTTAGATATCCTTCTTGTACTTCTAAAGGTGGATACGGAAACTCTATTGAATCGAGGATGCCAGTATTCATGTGTGTAAATGAACCATCAGTACCAACTTTAAGCCTTCCTACGCGCCCTTTGCAGTACGTCATCAATGCAACAAAATATTCGGGCATCAACCTAGGGCCGAAGCGAACTCGAATTAAGTTAGTACTGATCAGCGACCGCGAGTATCGAGTTCGAACAACCCCCATTTTCCCAACAGTTCCAGCTCGCGATATAATTACATCTCCGGACAGTACACTGTACGATTCCAGCTCCTCATATTTTTCAGGTGTGACCCAAAGTGATGGTGAATCTTTGAACTCTCCTGATAAAGAGATGTTGTCCATATTCCAAACAGGAACGCCATCACTCTGATACTCATCTTTCTTTAACGCGCTGCCGAATGGGCCACACTTTGTTCCTTGCTTTTGATCGCAATAGAACTCTTTGAGAGTGCGGACAGGGAAGCCCTTTGGGTTGGTGACGGGATCGCCGAACATGTCGAGGAAAACGCTGCGCAGGAACTGGTCGGCGAGGTCGATGGCTTGCTGGCGTTTACGGCGCAGGGCGTCGGCCTTGTCGAGGATGGCGGCGATGCGCTTTTGCTCGGTCAACGGCGGGAGGGGGATTTCAATCTCGCGAATTTTCTTCACGGAAAGATGTTTTACCGTAACGGCAGGCGTCTCTGCATGAATTCGGAGCAAAGCATCTGGAAGAAAATGATACAGATACTGCTGATCTAATTGGACCCCATCAGCGGTGATTTTGCACACCCGCTGATTCAGCAATGCTTTCCCGCCTTGCCACTTTTCACGGTTAAAGTCTCCGTCCATCCCGATCAGCATATCGCCATCATTGATAACGAAATCATCCGAGTAGTCGCCTTTGTAAAAGGTTTCAGATCGCCCGCGCACCACATCACGGATACGCGCTAAAGGCAGCCCTTCGGTTTCGCTAAAATTTGCGGACTTGAAAGCAAAACCTGAAAGGATCGTGGTCAGCTTTTCTAATTTTACGAGCGGAGCACTCACAGCATCTCCTCCAGCGCTTGCAGATCCCGCTGGATCTCCGCTTCCAGCGCCTTGAGCCGCGCCAGAATGTCTTTGGGGGCATCGTACTCTTCAGCCTGGTACTTTTGCTCTTTATAGCGATTGAGGGACAAGTCGTACTTGTTGGCGGCGATTTCGTCGCGGCTGACCCAGAAAGATTTGCTGCTGCGGTCATTGGCATCCGTGGTCGCACTGGCCTTGTCGCGGGCCTTGAAGGCCTTGACCAGCTCAGGCAGATCGTTAGCCTCGATGGGCTGACGTTTGTCGTCGAGTGAGAAGCCATCGGCCGCTACGTCATAGAACCAGACCTGATCGCTGCCGCCGCAGCCGGGGCTGCCCTTGGTGAAAATCAGGATGGCGGTGGAGACGCCGGCGTAGGGTTTGAACACCCCGCTTGGCAGGCTGATGACGGCGTCGAGCTGGTTGTCGTCCAAGAGATGCTGGCGCAGCTGCTGGTGGGCCTTGCTGGAGCCAAACAGCACCCCGTCGGGAACTATGGTGGCACTGCGGCCGCCGAGTTTGAGCATCCGCAGGATAAGGGCGACAAACAAAAGTTCGGTCTTTTTGGTTTTGACTACCCGCAGCAGTTTGGGGTCGACATCTTCTTCATCGAGGCTGCCCTTGAATGGCGGGTTGGCGAGGATAAGGTCGAAGCCTTCGCTGGCATCCTTCGGGAAGCGCTCAGCAAAACGCTGGCTTAAGGTGTCCTGATAGTGGATATCGGGCTCGGCGACACCATGCATCACCAGGTTCATGGCGGCGATACGCAGCATGGTGGCATCGAAATCGAAGCCGTGGAACATGTCGGTGTCGACATGCTTGCGGTGCTCGTGCAGCAAATCACCAAGGAAAATGGTTTGCTCGACGGGCTCGCCTTTGTCGTTGCTGACGGTTTCGCGGATCACCCCTTCGGGGGAGCTGTATTTTTCCAGCAGGTATTCGTAACTGACCGACAGGAAACCTGCGGTACCGCAGGCCGGATCGGCGATGCGGTGGCTGGCGTCTGGGTCGAGCATTTCCACCATGGCGCGGATGATATGGCGCGGGGTACGGAACTGGCCGTTAATGCCGGCGGTGGTGAGCTTACTGAGCAGATACTCGTACAGATCGCCCTTGGTGTCGCTGCTGTCGAGCGGCAGCTCGCTTATCATGTTGACCGCTTTGACCAAAAGGCTTGGCTTTTGGATCATCAGCTGGGCGTCTTTCATAAACTCGGCAAACAGGGTGCCCTCACCCGCCAGATCTTTAAAGTGGGGAAGACGTCGTCTTTCACCAGCTTGAACATCTGCTCGGCGGGCAGATGACGGAACTGCTCCCAGCGGATGTCCTGATCGAAATCACCGAAGCGGCGCTTGAACGGCTGGCCGGTACGCTCGGCGCGCTTTTCGTCACGGCGCTCGTTCATATCCAGGAGACGCGCGTACATCAGGAAGGTGATTTGCTCAATCACGGTGAGCGGATTGGCGATGCCGCCGGTCCAGAATTCTTCCCAGAGTTTATCGATTTTGTTTTTCAGTTCGCCGGTGATCATGCAATTTTCTCTTTGGTTTCAATTTTTTGCCAGTGGCTAATCGAGCGTTGGTCCAGTGCGTAGAGCCCGGCTATTCCGCCCTGAGATGGCGGCTGTTCGGTGCGGGCACGCACCTTATAGCCCTGGGTGGTGACTTTTAAGATCATGTCCTGTTCGTCGGAGACTTCTATGCCTTCGGCCTTGGTATTGCCCTTTTTGGAGAGACGAAAGGCCAGCTTGCCTGTGTCGTTGTTTTTTATCCGCACGGGATAGAGCACCTGACCATTCTTATGGGTTAGCCGCAACTTGCGGCACAGCAACTCATTCATTCGCAGTATCCAATCCTATCAAAGTTGTAGCCTGTGGCTCAGGCTGACATGGGTGAAGTGGCCCGCGTTATAGGGGTGCCCAGCTCCACGCCGAATCTGTTTATCAGTGCCACCAGCGCATCGGCCTGGGCCGGATCGGTAAACACACCATCGAGACCATCGGTGTGCACCCCGGTAAAGGGCTGGTCGTAAAGCTCTGCCACCCTGATAGTGCCGAACTTGCACAGGTGGTTTTTCAGCAGACCAATAAACCGCAGCTGGCGGCTGTTTAAATGGATATGGTGCTGCTGCACAAACGCAGTAAAGGCCTGTTCGACGCCCTTTTCATCCATGCCGATAAGGGTTCGCAGCAGCTGGTCGAGGCTCGCGCCCGAATCCGGGAAAAACGCCTTGAGGGTGCGCAGATCCAGATTGGGATTCTGAATATGCACCAGGGCGTTAAGCTGGGTGAGCTCGGCGTCGCTGACCGGTTGCCCCTTGCGGATTTTGGCCAGCACGGGATCGGTGGCAAACAGTGGCGACAGGGTACGCTCCACTTCCTGACGGAAAATCTGATAGTCCACTGTGACAATATGGGTCGGCCTGTCGTTTATCTGGTATGCGGCGGTATCTTCCCGAATATCCAGCACCGGCAAGGTTTCGGTTGGCGGCGTGCTGTCTTTGTCTCGCAGGTGGATGATACCACGCAGCGCCAGGCGCTGCTGCTCCAATGCCGCTATGCTGACATGTTGCCAGAAGCTGTCCTGCTGGATGGCTTTGATGGCATCGGCCTTGGCGCGCACCGCATTGAGATCCATCTTCAACCGGCCTACTTTGGTCATCACCGGCTGTTTGGCCACAGCCAGCTCAGACGGCTTGGTAAGCTGAATGTACTGCAATTCGGTAAGCTGCAGATCCCAGCAAATGGCTTCTGACTCGCCCTTGATGTCGCGCCACTGCATCAGCGGCGCCAGCTCAGCGCGCAGCAGTTGGCGGGTCTAGGGGGCAAAGCTGTTGAGCCGTTTGGGGTCGCTCAGGCGAGCCTTGAGCTGCCAGTTGTCGCGCACCGCGATGCAGCGGTCATCGAGCGCATCGATATCGGCCTTGATGAGGGTGATCGCGTGATTAAACACCTCCATCTCGGCCTTTTTAAGTGCGGTTTCTGCCAGGTTGATGCGGGCCTCGAACAGCTTTTCACACAAGGATTTATCGGGCCTGCCTTCGTCTTCCGGTGGGTCCATCTCGAAATAATCGAAGTTGCCCCAGTGATCGAAAATTAAAAAATGGCTCTTGGGCTTGCCAGGGCCGTATAGATCTTCACACAGACGGGTACCGCGCCCCACCATTTGCCAAAATTTGACCTTGGATTTGACCGGCTTGGCAAACACCAGGTTAACCACCTCGGGCACATCGATGCCGGTGTCGAGCATATCAACGGAGACGGCGATGGTGATTTGATCTCTGGAGCCATCGGTCTTTTTGAAATCGTCGATAAGATCTTCGGCGCGCTCATACTTAGAGTGAATTACGCGGCAGAAATTACCGCCATGCTGAGGTTACATTTCGCCAAACAGGCTTGCCAGCAATTCGGCGTGCTGAATGGAGCGGGCAAAGACAATGCTTTTGCCGGGCAGCTGACCATCGAGATCCCGCAGGCCTTTTTCCATCAGGTTACGCAGGATAGCGCGGTTGGTGTCTTTGTTGTAGACGGCTTTGTCTATGTCTGAGGCACTGAAATCAAGCTCATTGGGGTCGATACCCTGATCTTCAAGCTCCGCTATCTGCTCATCGCTGAGGGCATGTCCCCTTATTCCTTCACGCAGAAACTGAGTGGTATGGGTCACCACCCGGAAAGGGACCAGATTGCCTTCGTCCACTGCGCGCTCCAGTGGGTAGCTGGCTGTGGGCAGTTTGTAATCACAACCAAACAGACGGCAGGTAGAGCGGCTTATCATTTCGACCGGGGTAGCGGTAAGGCCAACCTGCCGGGCATCGAAGTACTTGAACAGGTCGCCATAGACGTTGTAAATCGAGCGGTGGGACTCATCGGCGATGATAAGGTCAAAGTAGCCTACGTCGAACTGCTCATAAATGCCCATCATGCCCGGATAGGTGGCGATATAGATACGGGCATTGTGTTGATCCTCTTTTTTACTGCGACCAACCACATATAGCGGTTCTTTAATGAATTCGCTGTAGGCGTTTTTGGCCTGTTTGCGCAGCTCTTTACGATCGCACAGGAAGAGTACCCGCTTGGCCCATCCGGCATCGAGCAGCCGCTTGGTCAGTGCGATGGAGACTCGGGTCTTTCCCGTACCTGTGGCCTGCACAATCAGGGCTTTACGATGCCCCTCACTGAAACGCTCGCTGACACGGGTAACGGATTCGATTTGATAATCCCGACCAGCAATAGCGATATCTATCGGGGTGGTGTTCAAGTTCTGACGCTGTTTGCGCTGACTGATGAGGTACTGCAGGCTGTCTTTGCTGTAGTAGCCATAGAGCTTGCGTGGCACTGAGTCGAGAACATCATCCCAAATCCAGATATCGTAGCCGTTGGTGTAGAAGATGACAGGTCTTTGCCCATGGGCTTTTTCAAGGGCATCAGCATAGAGCTTGGCCTGTTGGCGGCCCTTTTCCGGATTCTCACGGGCACGCTTGGCTTCGACTACCGCCAGCGGCTTGCCATTGTCGTCCCACAGCACATAGTCGCAATATCCGATACCTGTGGCAGTGGGCTGACCTGTGACCTCATGCTCCAGACTGACCTGCTCGGTATTGCTGCCATTTTGCGATACCTCCCAGCCGGAGAGGCGCAGTTCGCTGTCGATAAGGCGACGACAGGTCTCGGCTTCGTTAAGATCAAGGGTGCTGGCGGCCTTGGTACTTGCCAGTATAAAATCCTGGAATTTGGATTGGTCTATGGCCGCTTTAAACTGTGCCGCCTGACGCTGGGCTTCCTGCTCGGCCTGCTGCGCGGCTTCAAGCTCCTTCAAGGCAGTCTCAAGCTGGGCAGTTTGAGCGGCGAGTTTTTCCTGCTGCGCCTTATTTTTTTGTTTCAGCTCCGACTTGGCGGTTGCTGCCTGAGGTTGCTCGGGTGTCTGGAACTCAGGGCACTGCTCCCGGCTGCCGCCACCCTGGGCGATAAACAACCAGCAGCCCAGATAGTAGGCTTCCTGAACCAGCCAAACAGCATTGGTTGCTGAAACATTGCCTTCGTGGGCGGCCTTATTGCCGTGAATGCGGATAGCATGGAGTTTGTCGAGGATGACCCTGGGCACGACGGCGGTAAAACTGCCGTTATTCAACCTGTCCATGAAGGTGGCATTGGCTTCCGCAGGCAATTTAAGTTCGCTGTAAATGACGCCCACCAGTTTTTCAACATAACAGCGCAGCTTGACCAGGGCACTTTGCGGGTCGGAATGGGCGTACGTCTCCGCAAATCCGCCGAGTTCGGCCAGTGCCGGCCATTGTTGCCTGAGGTGTTCAAAGTTCATGGACTGCATACCGTTTTGCCCTTAATAACGTCCTGTTTATCAGATATCGTGCCAACTTAGGGGTTGCCGCACATCAATCACCATCAATACCTAGCTTATCCATCCAGTTTGTCAGCGTTTGATGGTTTGGTAGCCCGAGCAATTTTGCAGCCTTGCTTTTTTGGCCAGCGGTAATTTTTAATGCCTCAAGAATACAGTGACGCTTTGTTTTATCAATGACTTGATTGATATCTATACCAGCCGATACATCGATTGATTGCACCTGCTGCTCAGGTCTTTCACGACGTTTTATCATGGCTCGTTGCAGATGTTCTGCGGTAAGCATATTACTGTCTGACCAGATAGAGGCTCGCAGCAAGGTGTTCCATAGCTCCCGGATATTACCCGGCCATGGCTGGATTTTTATAAAATCTATTGCGTCTTTGGAAATTTTTTTACTTTGATAACCGGGCTGGTCTTTGGCTTCATCGTTCAGACGCGCTATCAGCACCGCCAGCAAGTCTTGTATATCTTCATGGCGTTCACGCAAGGGAGGCAATTGCACCACGCCCACAGCCAGTCGGTAAAACAAATCCTCTCGAAAACTGCCCTCGTCCACCATAGCAAGCAAGTCTCTGTGAGTGGCCGCAATGATACGCACATCAACGGTTTTTGGCTTGCTCTCACCTACAGAAGTAATCTGCTTTTGTTGCAAGGCGCGCAGCAGTTTGGCCTGAGCATCAAGGGGCAGCTCACCGATCTCATCGAGAAACAGAGTACCACCGTTCGCCTCTTCAAAGAGCCCTTTTCGGTCTTCCATTGCCCCGGTGAAAGAACCCTTTTTATGGCCAAACAGGTGTGAATCAATCAGAGTTTCAGGGATAGCTCCACAGTTAACGGCGATGAAGGGCTTATCTGTACATGGAGACGCCTTATGGATGGCCTCTGCGAAGACTTCTTTACCCGTACCTGACTCGCCCTGAATAATCACTGGCAAATTGCGGGGGGAGAGTTTTTTCGCCATTTCAACAGCATTGCGCATCGGTTCTGAGCCGGTCTGAATATGGGCAAATTGACCATCAAAATCGGGAGCAGAGCTTGCAAGTTCTCCTAATACCTCATCCTGACGTTTAAGGCTTTCAAGGGCGATGTTCACGGGCAAAGTAACGTCTGACAGCCCGTTCTGCACAGAGGTTTGAACGAGTTTGGTGTTGTAGATACCCTTACCAAGCAGTACCCACACAGCAGCCATAGCCGGGGTGCCTGATGACAGGTTTAAGGTTACCAAATCGCTGTCGAGGCTTGTCTGGCTTAGCTCTTTTTCTGCAATCGCATAAATGCTGGGGTAATCAATAGGGCTTTTAATCTTAACTGTGTCGATGATGATCTTGGTTGATCGGCGGTTGCTGCGCAGTGTTTTTGACAGCCAAATCTGATAGTCAGAAATCCTATCAAACCAATTATTGGTAAGAATTTTAACCTCATCATAGGGAGCATCTGACTCGACAAGAATGGAGCCGATAGGACCAAGCGTCCCTTCGGCTTCTGCGTCAAGATCATGCTTACCCAACCAAGTCAGCAAGAGTCTACGTTTCATCACAAAGCAGTTCCTTTACTTATTTGTAAGAGAACTTACCACATGACCTTTGTGTATCCTACTCACACAAAACAAAATTTGAGATCATCGGCAGCTTTGTAAGAAATGGAACTTAGCGGTCTTGGTTTGGCAAATTTCAAGGCAGATTTACTCAAACAGTTAGGAAATGACACTCGGCCAAAACTGGGTTCGGGTCACCGAATGGTCACGGATTGGTCACAGTCACAAACCGCGATATGAGGAAGTTGAATGCGTAAAAATCAAAAAGCCCAAGCTATTTATAAGCTTGGGCTTCATGAATGTTGGCGGAGCGGACGGGACTCGAACCCGCGACCCCCGGCGTGACAGGCCGGTATTCTAACCAACTGAACTACCGCTCCTT
>NZ_NIJK01000010.1 GCF_002836975.1 Shewanella indica
TGCGTTAAAAATGAGTAAAAACAAGTATCCCATTAAGCCTAAGAAAAATGCCGTTCACACTAAGTGAACGGCATTACGCGAATGCGGGCCTTTGACTGCAATGGTTTTAGAAGTCGTATCTTAAACCTATGCTGGTGATAGTGTCATCAAAGTCACTGTAGCCCTTGGCATCGAACTGGCCGATTTCGGTGTGGACTCTGGTGGACTTGGACAACTGATACTCGGCACCTATGCCCCATTGGCTGATCTCAGGCACTGTCTGGGCTGCTTGTCCCAGGGCATCGTAAATTCGCGTGGCTATGAGTCCGGTTCCCGAATCATCTCGGCCGTACTGGGCCTTGAGCATTAACTTGTCCAGTTGATAGGAGGCACTGACAATAAATCCTGTGCCCTCTCGCGCCTGCCATTGTGGCTTGGCCGGATTGACCAGTTCCGAGTGTTGGATCAGGGTTCCCAGCTTGAGCTGCTGCAGCTTCCAGTGCCCCACCAGGCGCCAGGCCTTGATATCTTCCACTCCGTCTGAGTAGGCTGCGGCCAGATACAGATCGCCTTGCTTGAGACGCTTATCACCCCAGCTCAATGCCAACTGGATGTTGCCGTTGTCACGACGGGCATCGTCCGCGTCAAAGTGATTGTCTTCCAGCAGGTAGCTGGCGCCCAGTTGCCAGCCGTGCCAGTTTGGCGTGCGATATTCCAGTGAGTCGCCCCAACGTTTATCCCCGGCCATCAGGCGATCGTGTTTCATGCTGTAGTTATCGAACACATCGACAAAGCCTTTGGTCATTTTGAACACAGGCTCCATGCGTCCGGCCGCCAGCGAGCCCCATTCTTGATGCCTTAGTCCGAGAAAGGTCGATCTCGCCGATACGGGTTTATTTCCCGCGTCCTGTGCGGCGGCGTTGACTCCAAGCTCAATCTGGTAGAAAACCTGCCAGTCGCTGCCAAGATCGTTCTGCCCCCGGACGCCCAGGCGAGTGAAGTTGTTTTCCAGCACTGTGCCTGACTTGGCTTTATGGGTGGCGCTGCCCGAGTCTGAGTGGGTGACCGAATAATCCAAGCGGCCATAGAGAGTCGGGGCGGCGCTGACGGCTCCGGAAAAGGCGGCGAGGGCTGTGATAGCCAGTGGTAATTTTTTCATCTTGACCTCTGAATTCAGTGGCTGAAATTGGAGAATGTGAACTGGTGGCAGTCGTTACATAACACCTTTGCCGGCTTATGCTCGCTGTGGCACACGGTGCAGGGCACATCGGCTCCCCAGTGGGGGGCATCGTGTGGGTTGGGCTTACTGTCACGGGTTTGCTCAGCAATTTGCTGGTAATCGCCATGGCATTCGAGACAGGCGGTTTCTGTTGCTGGGCCTTTTGGGGCACCTAAGTGACAGGTCTTACAGTCCTTTTCTTGATACATGAAGGCGTGGTTGCTGCGGCCTTCGCGGGAGCCGGACATCTTGGTCAGTTCGCCAGCCCAGGCTTGGCTCGCCAGCAAGGTGCCCATCAACAGGGCTGAGATCAGTGAAGTTTTCATGGGCGACTCCTTAAGCTTTGGCAACTTGTTCACCGGCAATCACCCCAAAGGCGAAGGCATCCGGGCAGGAACAGGCGGTAAGACGAATACGGCCGAACAAGCCACCCGTGGCTTCGCCGCAGGCATACAGCCCCTTGATGGCTCGCCCTGTGGTTAGCGAGATGACCTGGGCTTGTTCATTGATTAGCACGCCACCTTGGGTGTAATTGAACTTGGGACGAGCCTTGATGGCATAGAAGGGGGCGCGTTTGACACTGACCTGCTTCAGGGCCTTGAAGTCTTTACCGAACTGGCTGTCGGTGCCGGTTTGGGCATCGGCGTTGTACTGCTTGAGTGTCGCCTTCAGGCCAGGTAGATCTATGCCTTCGCCCTGGGCCAGGGCTTCGAGCGTGTCGTAGCGTTGCATCATGCCTTCTTCTAATGCCAGCTGCAGGCGCTGCTTGTCGTGGAAGTTGTCTATGCCATCCTGGTCATAGATGTTCAGCGGGAAGCGACCATTGTTGCGATCCATTATGTTGCAGATGGCTTCAGCCACTACTTGGCGGTTATTTCGCTCGCTGATAAAACGTTTGCCGCTGGCCGGGTCGACCAAGGCGCCCCACTGCAGATCTTCGGTGGGAATATCGAAGGCAAAACGCATCAGCGACAGGTGCACGGTTTGCGCGCCGGCGGCCACCAGAGCCTTGAGCGCACCGGCCGTGGCACCTCTGTGGGTGGTGGTGGGAATGTATTCGCGGATATTGGGAAACTCGGCCGAGCGGAATTCCACATCGCGGCTGTAGCCTCCTACGGCCATGACCACACCTTTACGCACTCGATAATGCTTGATAACACCACTGCGGTTGTCGCGATCATCGTTGGCCAGGGCGGGATCGAAGTGGTATTGCTCCCGGACCTGCAACCCCAGCACATCGCCATTTTCGTTCTGGATCAGCCGCTCGAACTTGACCCGGCGGCGGATCTCACCCTGCAGCTCCTGGGTGTAAAAGGCTCGCAGTGGTCTTAGGATCCCCTTGCCGCCGCCATTGACCGGATACAGGGTTCTGGGCACTGAATGGCCACCCAGGCTCTTGAGCTTGTCGTGGAAGNGTCTTAGGATCCCCTTGCCGCCGCCATTGACCGGATACAGGGTTCTGGGCACTGAATGGCCACCCAGGCTCTTGAGCTTGTCGTGGAAGCGGCAACCGCGCTCTATTGCCCAAGGCAGCACCCGGGTCGTGGTTTCAGCCATGGTCAGCGTGAGATTTCTGTGGTTCTGGAAACCACCGGCGCGACTGATATCTTCGGCAAACAGTTCGGCCGAGTCCTGGATACCGTCTCGCTGTTGCAGATGACTGTTGACCACGGAGAAGTTGAGTCCGGAGATCGCCGACGTTCCGCCGAGCACAGGCATTTTCTCGATGATGATGGTGTCGGCGGCGCCTTGCTCTTTGGCGCGAATGGCGGCGCAGGTACCGGCCAGCCCGCTGCCGACCACCACGACATCGAAAGTTTCATCCCATTGGACTTGGGGTTTGCTGCTCTTGTCGGCAGCCAGAGCCACAGGTGCCAGTCCCAGGGCGGAAACGGCCAGCCCTCCCTTGAGAAAAGCCCGCCGGCTTTGCGTCACTTTAGTGTTCATATCAGCCTCTCTTTTTGTTTGCATGGCACCATGGAATCAAAATCATCGGTGCCGCTATATAGCGGTTTTCCGAAAGCGAATCTCAGATGTGAAGCCGATCAATTCCCGCGCTGAAAGCCGCTTGTCGCGGCATGAAATAACGCATAATGGCGAGGTGTTTAATGCTTAACTAATTTGCCATGTGCCGTTATTTACCAAGCGTGTTGTTGCTGTTTTGCCTGTGCCTGCCTCAGGCCTGGGCCGATATCCGTATCGGTATCCTCACTTTTGGCGAGCCGGCCGATGCGCTCTTGGCCTGGCAGGACACGGCGACAGCAATAAGCGAGCATACCGGCCAGAGGGTGACTCTGTTGCCTCTGACTCCGGCTGAGCTGGATCAACAGGTGAGCCAAGGCGCTCTGGATTTTATTCTCGCCAATCAATACGCCACTGTGGGTTATAAGAAAGACTATGGTGTCAGCCAGTTACTGACGCTTATACCCAGAGATGGCCGGGATCCGGAACTGGCGATGGGGTCGACGCTGGTGGCCCGACCCGAGGTGCAACTGACGAGTTGGCAGCAGTTGTCACAACTGAGGATCATCTCTACCGATCCCAAGGCTTTCGGCGGTTTTCTGATCTTCAGCGGTGAACTGGCGCGGCGGGGGATCAACCCTGCCACCGAGCTCAAGGCGTTGCAGTTTGTTGGCTTTCCGCAGACCGCTTTATTGGACAGGTTGCTGAGCGGCGAGGCCGATCTGGCGGTATTGCCCGCCTGTGTGCTGGAGCAGGCCATCGCTTCCGGGCGTTATCCCAAAGAGGCGTTTAAGGTGTTGCTGGCGGAAAAGCCCCCTGGGTTTCAGTGCCAGGTATCGAGCCGTTTATATCCCTATACCGCCCTGTCCAAGCCGGGTCACACAGATAACGCCCTGGCAACCGAAGTGGCGAGGGCACTGCTGGCGCTGACTGAGGATGCAGCCGCGGCCAAGGCGGCCGGGTATGCGGGTTGGTCTGTGCCGGTGAACGACAGCAGCGTGTTTGCGCTGCGGCGCACTTTGCAGCAATGGCCGTTTCAAACCAACTGGCACAGGGTGGTTTCAGGTGTGGCTCCCTGGGTGGGGGCCATCTTGCTGTGCCTGCTGTTGGGGTATCTGCATCACTTACGGATAAAACGTCTGGTGGTGCAGCGCACCGGGGCACTGCGCAGCGAAATGGAGCAGCACAGCCGAACCCAAAAGGCTCTGCTTGAGCAGCGGAATCAGTTTTATCGGGCGCAGAGGGTACTACTGACTGGTGAAATGGCCTCAGGTATCTCTCACGAACTCAAGCAGCCTCTGGCCGGGATCCGCTATCTGGCCCAGGGGTGTCTGTATCGTCTGGGAGACGAGCAGCAGGAGATCAAAGACGCTCTCGGCAAGCTTATTAGCCAGGTGGACAGGGCCCAGGATACGATTCGCCGATTACGGGAGTTTTGTCAGCAGCCCTGTGAGCGTCGCTGTTTTCGTCTGGACGAGCTCATTCGCGATACCCTGGCGCTGACGGCGCCCGAGCTCAAGCGTCTGGGGGTTGTCCCTGTGTGTGAGTTGCAAGCCGTGACCATAGATGGGGATGCCAACTTGTTGCAGCAGGTGTTGGTCAATCTGTTGCTCAATGCCTTGGATGCCATGGAGCAGAGTGAGGAACCCTGGTTAAGACTCAGTCTCGAGTGCAACGCCAAGCAATGTCGGCTGACGATATCCGATGCGGGCACAGGCTTGAGTGAGGCCCAGCTGGAACGACTGTTTTTCCCGTTTGAAACCAATAAGAGCAACGGCCTGGGATTGGGGATGATTATCTGCAAACGTATTGTGGAAGAACATGGTGGCAGCATCAGTGCCCACAACAGCGAGCGCGGCTTGGACATGGTGGTGGTACTGCCGAGGAGAATCGATGATGACCCCTGTATATCTGGTTGATGATGATCAGGATGTGCTTGAATCACTGCAGTGGATGCTCAAGGGCCAAGGCATAGAGGCAGTTGGTTTTGACTGTGCGGCAAGCTTCCTGGATGGTGCGGCCTGGCAACTGCCCGGGGTACTGGTACTCGATGTGCAGATGCCCGGCATGGATGGGATCAGTCTACATCAACAACTGCTGCAAGCGTCCAGTCCATTGGCGGTCATCATACTGACAGGTCATGGCAATATCGCCATGGCAGTAAAGGCGATGCAGCAAGGGGCGATGGATTTTCTCGAAAAGCCAGTCGATGGTGATCGGCTGCTTGAACTGTTAAGCAAGGGCGCAGCCCTGACGGCGCAGCGCTTTGCGGCCAGCAGTGAACAGGCGGAGCTCCGCTCCCGTCTGGCAACCTTGACCCCGCGAGAGCGAGAGGTGATGCAAAGAGTGTTGGCGGGCAAGCTCAACAAGGTGATTGCCGCCGAGCTCTATGTCACCCAGAGAACGGTGGAGCTGCATCGTAAGAAAGTACTGGAGAAGATGGCCGTCCACAATGTGGCCGAGTTGGCCTTCCTGTTGGCCAAGTTGCAACCGTTACCTAGCTGAAGCCTTACTGCAGTTGGTACTGGATAATTCCGTCCTGGGTCAGGCGGAAGATCCACAGGGAGTCGCCTTCGCGGTAATACCAGCTGTTGGCCAGACCTTCTTCCGCTTTTAACTGAGAAGTGAACTCGCTCATCGCCGACGCGGGCAGGCGGAAACTGCCGCTGGAGCTGTTGTTGTCCAGATCATTGTTGACCTTTATCTCTGTGGCAGAGGGCGGCAATATCGGCGGCAGCCAGCCACGATCGAATACTCCTTCAGCCCGGGCTTCGGCCTCGGTGGGGTATTGTTCGCTGATGACATCGCTGCAACCCCAGAGTAAGGCGGTTAATGTCAGCATGGAGCTGATGGAAAGGGAACGCATCAGTGGTTTCATCTTGGGCTCCTTGTCAGAGAAATGGTGTTCTACTGTAACAAAGGCGGCCTGTACCTAGTCTGAAGCCAAGGTGCTTTCAGCTGTTTTGCTTTTTCTGGACGCTTGGCCTATGGCCATAGGCCCCTTTGTTGACTCGCCTAACATGCAGGCATCAATCCACATGGGTCATTAAAGCTGTTGCAGACTGGCTAGCAAACGGTCCATCGCCCGATAACCCAGGGCCTGGGCCAGATGGCGTCGCTCGACCATGGGACTGAGCTGCAGATCGGCTATGGTGCGTGCCACTCGTTGCAGCCGATGAAAGCTGCGCACCGATAATCCCAGCTGATTGACACTCTGTTCGAGAAACGCCAGATCGCCGGGTTTGAAACCTGCCTGCTTCAATGCCTTACTGCCCAACTGACTATTGAGTACGCCGGCGCGGCTGAGTTGCAGCTCCCTGGCCGCAGCGACTCTGGCGGCTATCTGCTCACTGGTTTCACCTTGCGCCGTATCTGAGGTCAAGGCGCCTGGCGGGAGTTTGGGCACCTCAATGGTGAGGTCGAATCTGTCAATGAAAGGGCCTGACAGCCGGGCCAGATAACGGCGGATCTGCTCTGGGCTGGCGCGGCTTCCCGGGCCAGCATCACCACAGGGGCTGGGGTTCATGGCGGCGATAAGTTGAAAGCGGGCATCGAAGCGCAGTTTGGCTGCGGCGCGGGAGATGATGACATGGCCGGTTTCCATGGGTTCACGCAAGCAGTCGAGTACCTTGCGGGGGAACTCGGCAATTTCATCGAGAAACAGCACCCCCAGATGAGCCAGTGAAATCTCGCTGGGTTTGGGGATTGAACCGCCACCCACCAAAGAGATGGCCGAGCTGGTATGGTGCGGAGCGCGAAACGGGCGGCGATAAAATTCCCCCGGCTCAGTGGCCATACCGGCCACTGAATGAATCGCAGCCACTTCCAGCGCTTCCTCATAACTCATGGGGGGCAGGAGTGAGATTATCCGGCTGGCCAGCATGGTCTTGCCTGTGCCAGGTGGCCCCAACATCAGCAGGTTATGCCCGCCGGCGGCAGCGATTTCCAGTGCTTGTTTGGCTTGATATTGGCCTATGACTTCCGACAGGCAGTCATTCGAGTGCGGCTTTAATTGTTCCAGCCATTCGGTTCCCGGCACTATCCCCGGCAGGGTTTGCTGCCCGTGCAGATAGGCGGCGATATGTTGCAGGTGCTGGGCCAGGCAACATTGCCGGTAGCCCACCAAATCGGCTTCACTGCGGTTATCCTGTGGCAATACCAGTTTGATACCTCTTTGACGGGCGGCGATGATCACCGGCAGGATCCCAGTGCAGTGCCTGACTTCACCGGACAGCCCAAGCTCACCGACAAATTCATGCTCGTCCAAAGATTTCAGTGGCAGTTGCCCGGATGCTGCCAGAATGCCAATGGCAATAGGAAGGTCGTAACGTCCACCCTGCTTGGGCAGATCGGCCGGTGCCAGATTGATGGTGATCCTGCGCATGGGGAATTCAAAACCCGCATTGATTATGGCGCTGCGGACTCTTTCTCTGGCTTCCTTGACCGAAGCTTCCGGCAACCCCACCAGATTGAAGGCCGGCAGGCCGTTGGAAAGGTGAGCTTCGACCAGTACCTGAGGCGCCTCCACACCTTTGGCGGCTCGGGTGGCAACTCTGGCTATGGGCATAACAGTTCCTTTGTTGTGCGCTTCCCTATTCAGTAGAGTGTAGCAGTTGCCTGGATTTACAGTGGCTTGAGGGAATAGCGGTTCTGACCTTATCGACAGAGGTTGCCAGAACCCGGGAATGGACTGCATCTATAACAATTGTGAGATTAGATGACTTTCTGCATACATCTGAGGCTGTCATCTGCTTCGTTGGAGAAACAAAATACGCTGTCGACCAAGGTATAGTGCCATACCACTTTATAATCAGTTGCCAGCAACAGCTTTAATAGTGATAGCGCGGGATTGTCAAACAAGGCTTCCAGGGAATCGGTTGAGACAGGGTAGACTTTAACTTGTTCGACTTGCACAGAATTATCATGTAATGCCAGCCTGGAGATTTTGCCGGAAAAGAGTATCTTACCCTCAAATTTATCTTTGTTATCACCAAGTTGTAACCAACCCCAGAAGCTTTCTGACTCCATGTCGATATAAAGGGAAAAGCTAACGCGCCTTATCTGATTATCAGGCCCTTCAACACTTTTTATCACTCGGTACATGCCATCAATATCTTGAACATCGTGATAGTCATAAATTAAGTTGACTATAATAGAAGCCAGCAAAAATGCGAGTGGAATAATAAATGGCACCATTCTTTCTAGCTTTGACATGCAGTTCCATCCTTGATTTTATTGTATATGGAAGCTTCCTTGTGGCTGACATAAGTTCTGACTTTATTGTTTGACTTGTTAATGCAGTCAATTGAAAAAACTCCTGTTCCATAACTGAGGATTATTGTATCTTTGTCATCGTTTATTTCTGACTTGAGATCGTGGAAATCGACAGTTCCAAGTAACTTATAATTTAGCTTGTGAATGAGTGATTTTATTTCTTTTTGTTCGTCCATATTTTCCATTTCTGTTAGGGTTATTATTTTTGTTTTTCCATCAGTGTAAATGTCTACTTCAGGGAGATTTTCTGTAACTGATATTTTTATAGTGAATGGTAGGAAGAATAATGCAATTGATATTGTTATTATTGAAATTGTCTTGATTGAATAAGGTTGGTTTTCTTTTGGATTTGTTATCAACACATTGTTTTTGATTTTTTGTTCTTTCTCAAAAATGGAATTGTCTTGATTGTCTAACAAGAAGTCTATTTTTAGATGATCTTGCATTGTGTCTAATCCATATCCAACCCCTTTGACTGTGAAGATTAACTCATTACCTAGTATTTCTCTGAATACACGCCTTAGATTGGCAATGGCCACTGGAATAGAGTTTGGAGATACGACTCTACCATACCAGCCCACTGATAATAATTTATCTCTGCTTACAGCTTGCCCTTTGTTGTTATACATTTCTTTTAATATATAAAACTCCGGAGTTGAACACTTATATCTTCTGGTGTTTGTGCTTATGGTTGGATTGCCGTTGTTTTGGTGAACAGTGATGCGTTCCCTTTCTTTAGTGGTGTCCATCTTGGATCCTATTGATTTTTGGCTTCAACCTAGCCGCCTACATGTTTTCATTCTAATAATAAGTGATAAAAAATCCAGCGTTTCAGTTTATAAATTGTTAATCAAAAAAATGTTAATGTTGCAACCTGTTGTTTTGTTGTGACAATTATTGGTTTGTGTGTCCTTGTCCATCTTGGTTTATTTATTAGATTTTATAACTGTATAAACAATGGCTTTGGTGAGAACCTCCTGATTACCGGGCTAATGTTATTGATTTTACAGGGTGTCATCTTGTTTGTGGGAGTTGATTCCTGTTGTCTAAGGAGGGTGTATGTTAATGCAGCAGAGAAGCAGCAATATCCATGTGAGTCATAACGGTTTTTCTAAAGAAGAATCTCTCTTTCAAGCGGATTGTAAACCTTTGACACAGGCTCATTTACAAGAGATAGTTGCCAGAGAGGTTAATGGGTGTATAAAGAGTGTTGCATATGAAGTTTTATTTAGGCCAGGAATGCAGCACAAGAATGTTGAGCTTTTTTATCAAAACTTAAAGCGTAAAGAACTATTGGATTTATCATTGGAGCAGTTGCACCAGTTAGCTGTGATTGATTATAGGAATCTTGATGTATTGGCTTTGACAGGGCGTAAAATAAAACGTTTGTTTATTAATGTTGAAGCCAGGGTGATAATGGCATTGGAAGCTGAATTGGTTTGGCTAAATGATACATTGAAGCAACAGGATATTGAATTGGTTATTGAGATAACTGAACGTTTGAATTCGGATTGCGCTCACCCGGCTTTTATTAGTGTGGCAAAGCTGCATGATAGAGGACTAAAAATAGCTTTGGATGATTTTGAGCCTGAAGGAGATCTAAGACAGGGGTGGATAGGTACTGGCTGTGTTGATTATATTAAATTGATCTTGCCTAATGGTTTTGAGTGCTCTGAGAAGATAAGAGCCGATTTTATTGAGCATGTCTATCAGTTGAAGGATAAAGCCTTACTGAAAGTGATTGTTGAAAAGGTCGAGAGCTTGGACCAGTTTTTGGCGATGGAGTTTGTGCCTTATGACGGTTTACAGGGATACTTCTTTTCAGTACCAACTGAGCTCCTTCCAATACGTCTAAAGACACATGCTTTATTGCGATGACTAGAGATAGAAGACTTAGGGGAAAGTGCGAATAAGTCCTTCAGGGGCTTGTTTTCATCTTTCCTGGTTGTCGATTGGATAAAAAAGGTCACTGTCACGGCAAAAATTTCTCGTTATCTGAATGTAAAATCTACTGATAGATTGTGTGAGACTTCTCTGTGCCGTTCCGCGAAACGACACTTTACTCACACAAGGAAACCAGATGAAAAGCTTAACTTTACTGTTGGCCGGTATGTTACTCAGTGGTGCTGTTTTGGCTGTCGATGAAGAAAAAGCATTGCCTCAAGCCAGTGAAACCGACGTTCAACAACTGCTGCAAGCCTGTTTGCAGATGGCTGATGAAGACGCGGTTCCAGTCGAAGAGCGTCAGGAGTATCTGCTGACTTGCGTTAATGATCAACTCAATGAAATGGGTTATCAGCCTTTGGAAAGTTTGCCACAGGTTAATTAATCTCCACAAAAGTAGCTCATTTGTGTTTTAATTCCCCGGTATACGAGATGTGTTGTTTGCCTGGGGGATGGATACCTTGCTGTTGAATCTACTTGATACGTCGTGGGGGGATAGCTTCATACCACGACGTAAACTTCTTTTGTTTATCCTACCTTGGCTAACTGTTTTTCTGGTTTATCCTGCCAAGCCTTTGGCTCAATCTCATCCGATACGGGTGAGCTTTATTAATCCAGGATCTGCTCAGGAAAGTTTCTGGGGCGATATAGACAGCCTTATGTTGACAGCAGCTACCGAGCTAAATATTGAGTTGGAAATATTGCATGCCAACAGGGATCATTTTCGGATGATAGCTTTGGCACAAGAATTGGCTACCCGTAAACAGTTACCTCAATACATTATTTTGGTTAATGAAAAAAATGTTGCCGTAAAAATGTTGGCTGCCTTTGAAGGTTTGCCTGTTAAGACTCTTTTGTTGCTCAATGATGTGGCTCCCGAGGTGCGTCATTTGTTGCAACAACAGCCTTACTGGCGACAGCATCTGTTGCCGCCTTTGATCCCTGACAATGAACGGATAGGCTTTCTTACTGCGCAGGCCTTGTTGCAGCAGGTGGGGCCAGGGACGCAACAAGTGCTGCTGATTTCCGGCGATAAGGGAACGCCAGCATCTATAGCCCGGACTCAAGGGGCAATAAATGGCTTCAGAGAAAGAGGGGTAGAGCCATTACAAGTCGTCTACGGTCATTGGCAAGAGCAAAGAGCCAAGACGCAAACAGAAATTCTGCTGAAACGTTACCCGGAGCTGAAAGGGATCTGGACCGCCAATGATCACATGGCCTTTGGTGCTATTGCGTCGCTGGAGGAAAAGGGACTCAGGCCAGGAGAGGATATATTCATTGCCAGTATCAATACTTCCTCCAAGGTGCTTGATTGGCGTAGCCAGGGGCGTGTCAGTGTCCTGGGCGGCGGTCATTTGCTGGCAGGAGCCGAGGCGCTCAGGCGCATTCGCGACGACAGTGAGGCTAAGCCTTGGAATGAGGAGGTCTCCTCAATGTTCAGGCTGTTGGTTCCGGGCACAGAACCTTTCAATCTGCTCGAGCAACGAAACTGGCGGGCACTGCTCGCTTGGTACCAACAGACATCGGAAGTAACGCATTGAAGCAAAGTTCTGTCATCAGTCACAAGATGACCTTGGTTATCATAGGTGTCAGTTCATTCTTTGCCTTGATGACCATGGTGGCCCAGTTGTTCTGGAACTATCAGGATGGTGTTGAGGGCGGTAATCGTAGGCTAAATGAATATGTCGAAGCCAATCTGCCCGGTATTGCACAGGCCATTTGGGATGTGGACCATAAGTTGCTGCGGGATATACTGATTGGCATAGGCATGCAGCCTTATGTCTCCGGCGCGTCTTTGTCCAGTGTCGATGGGATTACCCTGCAAGTGGGAAATAATCAGGCCCAGGATAATGAAACCTTTTTGTTTCCAATAATCTACCGTCAGCAACAGATAGGTGAGCTTAAGGTTCAACGCAGCCGCAACCAGCTCTATTATGAGTTGTGGCGGCAGATGATCCTGATAGTCGTGGGTAATGGCTTGAAAACCCTGCTGATGATCTACGTGATTCTGACTCTGGTGCGCAGTCTGGTTACCGGAAGATTGGCGGCGCTGGCCGCATACGTCAATCGTATCGATTTGGGACAACCGCGAAAAGTGCCCTTACCTAATGAGGTAGGGGCGGCAAATCAAGATGAAATTGGCAGCGTGGCCCGCGCCATAGAGCAGATGTACCGACGTATTAGAACCGACTTTGCTCGCAAACGCTGGCAGCAGAGGCATTTGACTCGAGGGCAAAGGCAATTGTCCGAGCAGGTGGAATTTAGCCATAAAGAACTGGCTTGGCAGGCCAGAGCCAATGAGTTATTGGCGGATCTATCATTGCAGTTTCTGAAGGTACAGCCAGGGGACGTAGATCAGGCTTTGGCCGATGTGGGTCGTCAGATTGCCGAGTTGTTTGCAGTCGAGCGGGTCACCTTGCTGGAGATCAAAGAGCAACAACTCTGTTATCGTAGCGTCTGGAGTCGCCGCGACGACTTGCTGTCTTCAAGTTACATAGATATCAGTGAGTTGAATCGTTTTTCAGAGCAACTCAACACCAGACATATGATAGTCGTTGAGGATGTGGAAACCCTGCAGTCGGATGATAGCGCCGAATATAGGTTACTCAAACAGTTGCAGTTACGTTCCCTGGCGCTGTTTGCCATCACAGATGGGCAAGACCTGCTGGGGATTTTGTCGCTAAGCAATAGTCAATCTCCAAAACTTTGGCCTCAATCCCGCCGTGCCATGCTGACCCAGTTTGCCGCTGCGCTCAACGAGCTCCTGGTCAGGGAGCGCAGAGATTTGCAGATGTTGGGGCTGCAGCGGGAGCTGTTGGGGCTGAATCACAAACTTAAACAGCTGTCGGAAACCGATGAACTAACTGGATTGGCGAACCGCCGTCCCTTTACTGAATCCCTGGCGCGGTTGCTGGCTTCGAAAGAGGAGGGCGCCTTGATAATGCTGGATGTCGATCATTTTAAAGCTTTTAACGATTGTTTCGGCCATCCAGCCGGTGATCGGGTATTGCAGCGTTTGGCCCAGGCCATGCGTAAAGCGCTTCCTGAACGCGCCTTGCTGGCCAGAGTCGGCGGCGAAGAATTTGCTTTGGTGTTGCCGGGAGTCGACCGCAGGCAAGCTGAGGGTGTTGCCGAAACCTTGTTGACTCAGGTTCGGGAATTGCAAATTACTCATGGCTCAGCACCCGCAGGTATAGTCACTATCAGTCTTGGATTGGCACTCCTGACCCCGAATACACGGGATTTGAGTGAGGTTATTCGGCTGGCAGACAAGGCGCTCTATCAGGCTAAACATCAAGGACGTAATACTTGGTGTATTGCGCAATAGCCTGGAATTCAGTGGTCTGTGAAGGCTTGCAGTAACAGTTGCAACTCGCCGCTTTTTTCCAGTAGGGTGACGCCGCTATTGAACTCTTCAAGCAGTGCCATCTTGTGTGGGCTTTGTCTGGATACTAGCATATAGAAGGGTTCTGGCCGGGTGTGGGGAACCGCTTGCGTTGCTAACCCAAAGTCCTGGGGATTGCGCTTCATCAGCTTTAAGGTGCCGCTGAAAACCTCCAGCCGTGCCAGAAAGAAGTCACATCTACCCCGTTGCAGTAACTCGGGGATCAACGGCAGATCTTTGCTCAAAGACAGTGGCAGAGAGTTGTTCCAACCGAAGTGGTGGTAATTGAAGCCGCGAATGCCACAAACTGTGCCTATCCGCGTTAGCTCCGTCAGCGAGTTGAATCTTAGACCCTTTGGGAAGCGCTGTTTGAGAAACACCACCCCAGGGGTGAGGTGGTAATAGGAGCGCGATAGCAGGAATTTACGCCGTCGCTCTGGGTTGGCTGAGGCGCTCATGGCGGCATCTATCTTGCCCAATTCCACTTCCAACATGCACCTTGGCCAGGGAAGGGCGATGATGTGTAACTGCCAACGCGGTGGCGTAAACAGTCGATAAAGCAGCTGAATATCATAGCCGTCACTGTTATGGGACTTACGGCCATCTATTCTGGAAAAGTAATTGAAGGGTGGAAATTCGGACTCTTCGACACATATTTTTAATGGTATGCCGTTAAGCTCATCTTTTGCGTTGGAGACCGGTGAGATAAGCATCACTGTCAAAAATGCGGCAAACGGATATAATGTGAACTTCATTCCGGTAGAAGAAGCCTGCAATGGGTTTCTTGGAGTATAGCAAAGCCACTCAATTCGCCAGTTTAGTACCCGTACCGGTAACCAGTTCGCCTTTAGACCTCCCAGTCACTCCACATTCAGGCCTGGATATAAGGGCACGGCATAGAAGCGCTTTGTAACTAACCTAAGGTGTTGTATGAGTTTATTCGATAATTTGGTGATTATCTTTTGCCTGATCGGAACCAGCTGCTTTTTTTCCATGTCTGAAATTGCCCTGGCCGCTTCCCGTAAAATCCGTTTGCGACAGATGGCCGATGAGGGAGATTTGCGCGCCGAAAAAGTGTTGGCGCTGCAAACCACTCCGGGCAGTTTTTTCACCGTAGTGCAGATTGGTCTCAATGCCGTTGCCATCATGGGTGGTATTGTCGGTGAGTCTGCTTTTACCCCTTATTTTGCGGCAGCTTTGGCCCATGTGGTTCCGCCGCCCTGGGTAGGACAGGTAAGCTTTGTGTTGTCTTTCGTATTGGTGACCAGTCTGTTTATTCTGATCGCCGACCTGATGCCCAAACGCGTTGCCATGGCCTTACCGGAGAAAGTGGCCGTTAACTTGGTAAACCCCATGCTTATCTGTATTGCCTTGCTGCGCCCCTTTGTATGGATATTCAATGGCATGGCCAACGGTATCTTCAAACTGCTGCAGATACCTACTGCCCGCAATGATGAAATCACCCCTGATGATATCTACGCCATTATGGATGCCGGTGCCGAGGCCGGTGTGCTGGATAAGGGCGAGCAGCAGATGATCGAGAATGTATTTGAGATGCAATCTGTCAGCGTCACCTCAGCGATGACCGCCCGTGAGAGCCTGGTGTATTTCCTGTTGCAGGATGATGAAGACGCTATCAAGAAAAAAATCGCCGAGGATCCGCACAACAAGTTTTTGGTGTGTGATGGTCAGCTGGACAATATCAAAGGTGTGGTGGACGCCAAGGAACTGCTGCTGCGGGTGATCAACGGCCGCAAGATAGATTTGAAAGATACCTCGTTAGTGCGCAACTGCCTGATTATTCCCGACACCCTGAGTCTGTCGGAGGCCATGGAATATTTCCGTCATCACAGGGCCGACTTTGCGGTGGTGATGAATGAATACGCTTTGGTGGTGGGGATTGTGACCACTGACGATCTGCAAAGTGCGGTAATGGGCGCCTGGTCGCTGCATGAAAGTGAAGAACAGATAGTGCCCCGCGACGCCAACTCCTGGTTGGTGGATGGGGTGACGCCGATAACTGACGTGATGCGTGCCTTTGGTATTGAAGAGTTTCCGCAAAACCAAAACTATGAAACCATCGCCGGTTTTATGATGTATACGTTACGCAAGATCCCCAAGCGCACCGACTCGGTTAACTACGCAGGTTATAAGTTTGAGGTGGTGGACATAGATGCCTACAAGGTTGACCAGTTGCTGGTTACCCGCCTTTTGCCTCAGGAAGATCAACTGCCCAAGGATGAAGAGTCACTCGATATTTAAGGTAAGCTCGAAGGGCGTGGCATACAGACCATAGACTGAGTTATGCATCTTGCAGAGGACTCGGTCATAGTCGGTAAAGCCCGCCCGACTTTCCAAGCCCCGAAGGACGTGGCTTACAAGCCTGCCTGCTGTGTTGTGCTTCTTGCAAAGGACTAGGGCCATTTGCTGCGAACCACGCCTTGTATCCAGGCCTGTAAGCCGACGCAGAGCACGCATGGGACTTGTTCGCACCTTCCTTTAGCTAAATCACTTCCAGAAATGCACTCACCAAGGGATCCTGGCGCCGCTTGGCCTTGCAGCAGCACCCCAGTTCAAAGGGGGCTATCTCGGCCGGTGAGGCCAGGGTTTTTATCCTCTCGCCCAGTGGACTATTGGCTACCACGACATCCGGAGTGATGCTGACACCGCAGCCCAGAGCCACCATGGGCACTATCGCCTCGTGGCCCGATACCTGGGCATAGATATTGGCCTTGATCCCCATCGCCTTGAACCAGCGCTCGGCCCGTAAACGCCCGGGGCCGTGGTCGGGCACGATAAAGGGCAGTTGCTCCCAGGGAATAGGGTTTTGCGCCAGCAGCGACTGCAATTGACAGTTGATGGTGGGCGCGATAATCGATAGTGGCACCTCTCCTATGGGGGCAAAGTGCAGACTCGGCGGAAAGTCCTGCGGCAGGGCGGCGATGGCGATATCCGCTCTCTGCTGCTGAATTTCCTGCACCGCATCGGCAGCATCACCAGTGGTGAGTTTGATGTCGACCAGAGGCTGCTGACGGCGAAACTTATCCAATAGGGCCGGCAGGTGGCTGTAGGCGGCTGTGACCGAACAATAGAGTTGCAGCGTGCCCCTCAGCAGCTTTTGCTGCGGATCCAGCTCGCGGCGCAGTTCCTGCCACTGAGTCAATGTCTGGCTGGCGAAGCGGCGAAAGGCTTCGCCAGCGTGGGTCAGGGTGACGCTGCGGTTGTCCCGCTCCAGCAGCTTGCTGCCCACTTCATCTTCCAGCCTTTGCAGGGTGCGACTTAAGGTTGAAGGGCTGACATGCATCCGGGTGGCGGTGCGGGAAAAATGCAGGGTGTCGCAGAGATCCAGATAGAGTTTTATCGCCCGAATATCCATGCCGTTTTGCCTCTTTTGTTGTTGCGTTTTGTGCAACATGACATGCCGAATATATCATTTCAAGCAATTTAAACCATGGGCTATAGTGATTTGCATCACTGAGCCGTTTCGGCTTGGTCCCAGGAATTCGGTTAAACAGGTGGCTAAGATGGCAAATTACTTCAATACCCTGAATCTGCGGCAGCAATTGGCACAGCTGAGCCAATGCCGTTTTATGGAGCGCAGCGAGTTTGAAAACGGCTGTGACTATATCAAGGACTGGAATATTGTCATCCTTGGCTGTGGTGCCCAGGGGCTCAATCAGGGGTTGAACATGCGTGACTCGGGCCTGAACATCGCCTATGCCCTGCGCAGCGAAGCCATAGCCGAGAAACGTGCCTCCTGGCAGCGGGCCACCGAAAACGGTTTCAAGGTGGGCACCTTCGAAGAGCTGATCCCCACAGCCGATCTGGTACTGAACCTGACACCGGACAAGCAGCACACTCCTGTGGTCAATGCGGTAATGCCCTTGATGAAACAAGGTGCGACCCTGTCCTATTCCCACGGTTTCAACATAGTGGAAGAGGGGATGCAGGTGCGGCCGGACATCACTGTCATCATGGTGGCGCCCAAGTGCCCAGGTACCGAAGTGCGTGAGGAATACAAGCGTGGCTTTGGGGTACCGACACTGATCGCCGTGCATCCTGAGAACGATCCCAATGGCGACGGTCTGGAGATCGCCAAGGCCTATGCCAGTGCTACCGGCGGCGATCGTGCCGGCGTGCTGCACTCCTCGTTTATCGCCGAGGTGAAGTCTGATCTGATGGGCGAGCAGACCATTCTCTGCGGCATGCTGCAGACAGGGGCGATTTTGGGTTACGACAAGATGGTGGCCGATGGCGTTGAGCCGGGTTATGCCGCCAAGCTTATCCAGCAGGGCTGGGAAACCATCACAGAGGCGCTCAAGCATGGCGGTATCACCAATATGATGGATCGCCTGTCCAACCCGGCCAAGATCAAGGCGTTTGAGATTGCCGAAGAGCTTAAGGTGTTGCTGACCCCGCTGTTTGAAAAACATATGGACGACATCATCAGCGGCGAGTTTTCCGCCACCATGATGGCCGATTGGGCCAATGACGACGCCAATTTGCTGCGCTGGCGTGAAGAGACCAATAACACAGGTTTTGAAAAGGCGCCGACCTGCGCCGAGCAGATAGATGAGCAGACCTATTTCGACAAGGGGATCTTGCTGGTGGCCATGATCAAGGCCGGGGTGGAACTGGCGTTCGATACCATGGTGGATGCCGGGATCATCGAAGAGTCGGCCTATTACGAGTCGCTGCATGAGACGCCGCTGATTGCCAACACCATAGCCCGTAAACGCCTCTATGAGATGAACGTAGTGATCTCGGATACCGCCGAATATGGCTGTTACCTGTTTAACCATGCCGCCGTGCCGCTGTTGCGTGACTATGTCAACGCCCTCTCTCCCGAGGTCCTGGGCGCCGGTCTCAAGGATTCGGGCAATGGGGTCGATAATCTGCGTCTGATCGAGGTCAACGAAGCGATTCGCCATACGGCCGTCGAGTATGTCGGTGCCGAACTTCGCGGTTACATGACTGAAATGAAAAGGATAAACCTGCAAGATTGACGTAAACGTTAGCTTGATTGCCGCCGGCGGCAATCAAGCTGTTTAGGCGAGCCATTGGCGAGGGTGCCATAGCCAGGCCAAGTTGGAAGATTTTCAGGTTGTGAATTTTTTTGTTGTGTTCTGAAAACACTTTATGGTAATGGTTAATAAGTGCGCCGCCAAAGGGCTCGCCAAGCAGATAAATTGAATACAGGAAACTGTCTGAGAAATGTTTAACTTAAGCGCCAAGCTCCTCCTTGTGATTATTACCGTCGTGATTATTCCATCACAGCGGGGGCGGCTCGTGGCGCGACGACAGACCAGATAGGGTCAGAAATTGCAAATAAACCCCCCGCTCCGAAAGGACCGGGGGGTTTGTCGTTTCAGGGCCATTGAAAACTTAAACAGCAGCAAAAATAGGCGAGATAACAAGATGGAACAAGGGCAGAAGATCAGCGGCAGTGAAGCAGTTATCAAGGTATTGGCCGCCCATGGGGTGAACACGGTTTTTGGTTATCCCGGCGGAGCCATCATGCCTATCTACGATGCTCTCTACGACAGCCAGATCGAACATCTGCTCTCCCGTCATGAACAGGGCGCCGCCTTCGCCGCCGTCGGTTATGCCCGCTCAAGCGGCAAGACGGGGGTCTGCCTGGCTACCTCGGGCCCGGGGGCGACCAATCTGATCACCGCCTTGGCCGATGCGCTGCTGGACTCAGTGCCGCTGGTGGCCATCACGGGCCAGGTTTCCACCTCTGTGATAGGCACAGATGCCTTTCAGGAGATGGACGTGCTGGGCATGAGCCTGTCATGTACCAAACACAGTTTTATGGTGACCCGCGCCGAGGAACTGGTTGCTACCCTGTACCGCGCCTTCGAAATCGCCGCCTCCGGCCGTCCCGGTCCTGTGCTGGTGGATATCCCCAAAGACATCCAGCTTGCCCAAGTGGAATACAAGGCGCCGCTGCAGGCGGTGCCCGATGAGCCGGAGCTGGACCAGGCGGCTTTGGCAGAAGCCAACGCCTTGCTGGCGGCCGCGCGCCAACCCATGTTGTACGTCGGTGGCGGCGTCGGTATGGCGGGCGCAGTAGAGCCGCTGCGGGCCTTTATTCAGCGCAGCGGTATTCCTTCGGTGGCAACGCTTAAGGGGCTGGGCGCCATAGCCCACGGCACTCAAGGTTACCTGGGCATGCTGGGGATGCACGGCAACAAGGCCGCCAATCTGGCGGTGCAGCAGTGCGATCTGCTGCTGGTGATCGGTGCCCGTTTCGATGACAGGGTCACGGGTAGGCTGGAGAGCTTTGCCAGCAAGGCCAAGGTGATCCACCTGGATATCGATGCCGCCGAACTTGGCAAACTGCGCCAGCCGGATGTGGCCATGGATGGGGACTTAAGAAGCATATTGACGCAACTGGTGCCGCAAGCGCTGCAGATAGCACCCTGGCAGGCGGAAGTCGAGCACCTGCGGGCGCTGCACCAGTGGGATTACGCCCACCCAGGCTCACTCATCTATGCGCCGGCCATGTTGCGCCGTCTGGCCAACAAGCTGCCGAGTGACTCTGTGGTGAGCTGTGATGTCGGCCAGCACCAGATGTGGGTTGCCCAGCATATGCACTTTCGCCGCCCGGAAGATCATCTTTCCAGTGCCGGGCTTGGCACCATGGGCTTTGGCTTGCCGGCGGCCATAGGCGCGCAGATGGCAAGGCCGGATGCCACTGTGGTCACGGTTTCCGGCGATGGTTCTTTCATGATGAATGTGCAGGAGCTGACCACCATCAAGCGTCGTAAACTGCCGGTGAAGATACTTTTGATAGATAACCAGAAGTTGGGCATGGTGAAACAGTGGCAACAGCTGTTTTTTGAAGAGAGATACAGCGAAACCGACCTGTCCGATAACCCCGATTTTGTTACCCTGGCGTCCTCCTTCGATATCCCCGGACGCACCATCTACTCGGCCGATGAGGTTGAGCAGGCACTGGATGAGATGCTCAGTGCCAAAGGCCCCTTCCTGCTGCACGTCGCCATAGACGATGCCTTTAATGTCTGGCCGCTGGTTCCCCCCGGCGCCTCCAACTGTGAAATGATGGAACAAACGGAGAAGCGATCATGATCCATAATCTGGAATTGACCCTGGAACAACGCCCCGAAGTGCTGGAACGTGTATTGCGGGTAACCCGTCACCGCGGCTTTACCGTCCGCGATATGCATATGACACTGGCCGAGGATCAGCGCCTGCAGCTGGCAATGGCGGTCGACAGTGACAGAGCCATAGAGCTGCTGAGTCGTCAGTTGACTAAGCTGGTAGACGTGGCCCGCTGCACTGTGCGGCCCGCAAGCTGCCTCTCCCGTACCGTCAACGGCTAACCAAGAATCATCAGAATAAGCGTAAGGAATTGAGCAATGCCCAAACTCAGATCAGCAACCAGTACCGAAGGCCGCAACATGGCCGGAGCCCGAGCCCTTTGGCGTGCCACAGGGGTCAAGGAAGGCGACTTCGGTAAGCCCATTATCGCCATTGCCAATTCCTTTACTCAGTTTGTTCCCGGTCATGTACATCTGAAAGACATGGGCTCTCTGGTGGCATCGGCCATCGAAGAGGCCGGTGGCATCGCCAAAGAGTTCAACACCATAGCGGTCGATGACGGCATCGCCATGGGTCATGGCGGCATGCTCTATTCCCTGCCTTCCCGTGAACTGATTGCCGACAGCGTCGAGTATATGGTCAATGCTCACTGCGCCGATGCTCTGGTGTGTATCTCCAACTGTGACAAGATCACCCCCGGCATGTTGATGGCGGCGCTGCGGCTCAATATCCCTGTGGTATTTGTCTCCGGCGGGCCTATGGAAGCGGGCAAGACCAAACTGTCCGATAAGCTTATCAAGCTGGATCTGGTGGATGCGATGGTGGCGGCGGCCGATGACAGGGTATCCGATGCCGACAGTGAGAAAATCGAACGCAGCGCCTGCCCAACCTGTGGCAGTTGCTCCGGCATGTTTACCGCTAACTCGATGAACTGCCTGACCGAGGCGTTGGGGCTGTCGCTGCCGGGCAACGGCTCCATGTTGGCGACCCACAGCGACCGGCGCGAACTGTTTTTGGAGGCGGGCAGAAGAGTGATGGCGCTGGCCAAGCGCTATTACTCGGATGATGATGCCTCGGTATTGCCGCGCAATATCGCCAACTCCAAGGCATTCGAGAATGCCATGACTTTGGATATCGCCATGGGCGGTTCTTCCAACACTGTGCTGCACCTGTTGGCGGCGGCTCAGGAAGCCGAAGTGGATTTCACCATGGCGGATATCGACCGCCTCAGCCGCAAGGTGCCGCACCTTTGCAAGGTGGCACCTTCGACCCCTAAATACCATATGGAAGATGTCCACAGAGCCGGTGGCGTAATGGGGATCTTGGGTGAGCTGGAACGCGCCGGTTTACTGCATACGGATGTTAACCATGTGGCTTCCGATGATGGCTCGCTTGAGTCTGTGCTGGCCAATTATGATGTGATGCGCACCGAGTCTGCGAAGGTAAAAGACTTCTTCCGTGCCGGTCCCGCGGGGATCCCTACTACCCAGGCCTTCAGCCAGGATTGCCGCTGGCCATCACTGGATACAGATCGCCGCGAAGGTTGTATCCGCAGCCGCGAGTTTGCCTTCAGTCAGGAAGGGGGCTTGGCGGTACTGTCCGGTAATCTGGCCGAGCATGGCTGCATAGTGAAAACCGCCGGGGTGGATGAATCCAACCTCAGGTTCAAGGGCGTGGCCAGGGTATATGAGAGCCAGGACGAGGCCGTTGCCGGGATCCTCGGCGGTGAAGTGGTCGCCGGGGATGTGGTGGTTATTCGCTACGAAGGCCCTAAAGGTGGCCCTGGCATGCAGGAGATGCTTTATCCCACCAGTTACCTCAAGTCCCGCGGTTTGGGCAAGGCCTGCGCCTTAATCACAGATGGCCGCTTCTCCGGCGGTACGTCCGGGCTGTCCATAGGCCATGTGTCACCGGAAGCCGCCTCAGGGGGCACTATCGCCTTGATTGAAAATGGCGATGCCATTGAAATCGATATCCCGGCCCGCAGCATCACACTTAAGCTGAGCGATGCTGAGCTCGCCCGGCGCCGTGAGGCGATGCAGGCCAAGGGGCCTTTGGCCTGGAAGCCGTTGGCACGGGTGCGCCCCGTGTCGTTGGCGCTCAAGGCTTATGCCATGTTGGCCACCAGTGCCGACAAGGGCGCCGTGCGCGATCGCACTAAGTTGGAGGGCTAGTATGTTGGCGCTGGCATCCAAGAGTCAGCTGTCGCTGGCCAACTATTATCTACAGAAGATCCTCTTGTCCCATGTCTATGATGTGGCGCGGGTTACCCCGCTGTCGAGTCTGAACAAGCTGTCGGCCCGTTTGGGCTGCCAGGTGTTTCTCAAGCGCGAGGATATGCAACCGGTACACTCGTTCAAGCTGCGCGGCGCCTATAATCGTATCGCCGCCTTGAGCCCAGCTGAGTGCGAAAACGGAGTGGTATGTGCCTCGGCCGGTAATCATGCCCAGGGCGTTGCCATGTCGGCTTCGAGTCGCGGGGTCGACGCCGTGATAGTGATGCCTACTACCACCCCGGACATCAAGATAGATGCGGTGCGCCGCCTCGGCGGCAATGTGGTGCTTCATGGGCAGTCGTTCGATCAGGCCAATCAGTATGCCATGGCGTTGGCCCAGGATGAGGGGCGGGTGTTTATTCCCCCCTTCGATGATGAGGCGGTGATCGCCGGGCAGGGCACGGTTGCCCAGGAGATGCTGCAGCAGCAAAGAGATCTTGAAGTGGTGTTTGTGCCAGTGGGTGGCGGTGGCTTAATTGCCGGCATTGCTGCTTACTACAAAGCCGTAATGCCCGAGGTGAAGATCATCGGCGTCGAGCCGGAAGATGCCGCTTGTCTCAAGGCAGCGCTGGAAGCGGATGAACCTGTGACGCTGGAGCAGGTGGGTTTGTTTGCCGATGGGGTGGCGGTTAAGCGTATAGGTCAGGAGCCTTTTCGATTGGCGCGGGAATATGTCGATGAAGTGGTGACTGTCAGCTCGGATGAGATCTGCGCCGCGGTCAAGGATATCTTCGAAGATACCCGCGCCATTGCCGAACCGGCCGGTGCTTTGTCGCTGGCCGGGCTGAAAAAGTATGTCGGTGACAAGGGCAAGGGCGAGAAACTGGCGGCGATTCTCAGCGGAGCCAATGTCAATTTTCACAGCCTGAGATATGTGTCCGAGCGCTGCGAGCTGGGCGAGCATAAAGAGGCGGTGCTGGCAGTGACCATTCCGGAAAGGCCGGGTTCCTTCCTGCATTTTTGTGAACTGCTGGAGCGGCGGGTGATGACAGAGTTCAACTATCGTTTCAGCGGGCGCGATCGCGCCGTGGTGTTTGCCGGGATCCGTCTTAGCGAAGGTGTCAGCGAGCTGCAGGCGATTGTCTCCCGCCTGGAGAGTGCCGGTTTTGCGGTGCAGGATCTATCTGCCGATGAGGCGGCCAAACTGCATGTGCGTTATATGGTGGGCGGCTTGCCACCCGAGCCTTTGGAAGAAAAACTGCTCAGCTTTGAATTTCCGGAGCATCCCGGAGCCTTGCTGCAGTTTCTCACGACATTAAAGAGTAAGTGGAACATCAGTTTGTTTCACTATCGCAACCATGGCGCCGCCTTTGGGCGGGTGCTGGCCGGCTTTGAAGTGCCCAAGGCCGATGAAGCCGCCTTTGGTCAGTTTCTGGATGAGTTGGGGTTTGTCTGTCAGGACGAAACGGATAACCCCGCTTACCGGCTGTTTCTGGCGCGCCCAGGCCAGTGAGATCCTGAAAGGATTAAGGTCGACTGTCTTCGCCAAAAGCAGGGGCAGTCCGGCGGTCAGTTTTATGCTATGGTCTTGAGTTATTATTCTAATCCGTACCCTGAAACCTCTTGTAAGGAGAGCCAAGATGTTTGCTGCACCCTCGGTTAGCGCTTTTAACCCTCCCCGCCGGATCCTGATGGGCCCCGGCCCTTCGGATGTCTATCCTCAGGTATTGGCGGCGCAGTCGCGGCCGACGGTTGGGCATCTGGATCCTCTGTTTGTGGCCATGATGGATGAGCTCAAGAGTCTCATTCAATATGCGTTTCAAACCCGCAATGAGATGACTATAGCGGTATCTGCCCCGGGCAGCGCCGGTATGGAGACCTGTTTCGTTAACCTGGTGGAGCCGGGCGAAAAGGTGATTGTCTGCCGTAACGGGGTGTTTGGCGACAGAATGCGCCAGAACGTCGAGCGGATTGGCGCCGAGGCGGTGATGCTGGATTTCGAATGGGGCACAGCGGTTGACCCAGAAGTGGTGGAAGCTGCGCTGAAGGCGCATCCCGATGCCGCCTTCCTGGCCTTTGTGCACGCCGAAACCTCCACCGGCGCGCTTTCCGACGCCAAAACGCTGTGCGCCCTGGCGCGTGAGCATGGCTGTCTGTCGATTGTCGATGCCGTAACTTCCCTCGGAGGCGTCGAGCTCAGAGTCGATGATTGGAGCATAGATGCCATCTATTCCGGCAGTCAGAAGTGCCTCTCCTGTGTGCCGGGTTTGTCCCCCGTGTCCTTCTCTCCGGCCGCCGTCGCTAAACTCAAGGCGCGCAAGAGCCCGGTGCAGAGCTGGTTCCTGGACCAGTCCCTGGTGATGGGGTATTGGAGCGGTGATGGCAAGCGCAGTTATCACCACACAGCGCCGGTTAATGCTCTGTACTCACTGCACGAAGCGCTCAGGTTACTGGCCGAAGAGGGGCTGGAAAATGCCTGGCAGCGCCACCGGGAGATGCACCTTTTGCTGCGTCAGGGGCTTGAGTCCATGGGGCTAGAGTTTGTGGTGGCCGAGCAGAGCCGCTTGCCGCAGCTCAACGCAGTTTATATCCCGCAAGGTGTCGACGATGGCGCCGTGAGAAAGCAGCTGTTGGATAATTATAATCTGGAGATAGGTGCCGGCCTCGGCGCCTTGGCCGGAAAGGCTTGGCGTATCGGCCTGATGGGTTACGGTGCCAGACGGGAAAATGTTGCCCTGTGCCTGCGGGCTCTGGCCGAAGTGCTTAACTGACCTTTAGATAAACGCCCCGCCTAATGACGGCAACGTAGTTCACTTAAGCGGAGCTGCCTTGTGATTAACAGGATATCGGGTCTTTGATATTTTTACCGCCCTAGGCCG
>NZ_NIJK01000034.1 GCF_002836975.1 Shewanella indica
TCGGCCTAGGGCGGTAAAAATATCAAAGACCCGATATCCTGTTAATCACAAGGCAGCTCCGCTTAAGTGAACTACGTTGCGGAAAATTCCGGGCTTTTCTGTTTGAACCTCAGCTTAGCTCTTTGAGGGCTTAGTTCTCTGAAGGCATAGTTCCCTGAAGGCTTAGTTTTCTGAATGCTTAATCACTTTAAAGCAAGGTACTGGCCATCTTGCGGCGCAGGTAGGCTATCTGCTGCATATGGGGCAAGTCTTTAGGACAGTTGTCCTGACATCCCAGCAGGGTCATACAACCGAAAACCCCATCCTGATTGCCTATCACATGGTAGAAGTCCTCGGCGCTGCGGGCATCGCGGCTATCCAGCTCGAAGCGGGCGATTTTCATCATGCCGACGGCGCCGACAAAGGTGTCGCGCATCTGCTTGGTGGCGCAGGCCGAGACACAGACACCGCACTCCACACAGCGCTCCAGTTCATAGAGTCTGGCGGCTTCCTCCGGGTCCATCGGGGCTTCCAGATGGTGGATATCCTGCTGATCCGGCTTGGGGTGCAGCCACAGCTTGAGCCTTTCAGCCAGCTCACGCATAAACTTGCCTGTGTTGACCGACAGATCCCCTATCAGCTCAAAGCCTGGCAGCGGCATCAGGGTGATCAGTCCATCTGGATATTTGGCGGTCAAGGTGCGGCAAGCCAAGGTAGGAAAGCCGTTGATCACCATGGCGCAGCTGCCGCAAATCCCGGCGCGACAGACAAAGTCGAACTGCAACGATGGGTCCTGCTCCTCCCTGAGGCGATTGAGGGCGATAAATACCGTCATCCCCGGGGTTTCTTGCAGCTGATAGTCCACCATTTGTGGCTTGTCTCCCGCTTGCTGTGGGTCGTAACGGAAGATCCTGAAGGTTAAAGTGCGGCCACTCATGCGTTGTCATCTCCGGCAGGGTTAGGCTGAGAAGGGGTTGAAGTCTGTGGGCAAGCCAGACGGTCGCTCAGGCGCTCGTTGCCGGGGCGCAGGCTTTCCGGCAGTTCGAACGGCATCAGCGCCCGCTGCTTGTCTTCAGCGCCGGCATCCGGCCCCAAAGACGCGAGAATGGCAGCAATCTCCTGCTCGCGTTTGGCGGTATCCGGATGGGCAATGGCATTGTCGGCACCATAGCCGCGATAGCCGGGCGGCAGTTCCATCTGCATCACATCCAGCGCCTCGTAGCTGAGCACAGGCTCCAGCGCGTCGGCGTCCGGCCAACTGGCCAGGGTACGGCTGAGCCAGTCTTTGTCGTTACGCTGCGGGTAATCCTCGCGGGCATGGGCGCCACGGCTCTCGGTGCGCGCCAGGGCGCCGCAGGCAACTGTCAGTGCCACCTTAAGCATACGCCTGACCCGTAAGGCCTCGACCAACTCGGGGTTGGCGTGGCGCTTCTTGCAGGTGACAACAATATTGCGCGAGCGAGCCAGCAAATCCTTGAGTTCGGCCACCGCCTTTTCCAGCTCTGGGCCGTTACGGAAGATGCCGACATAGTCCATCATCACTCTTTGCATCAGGCGCTTGAGCTCAAACGGGCTCTCGCCCTGCTCCCGAGCCAGCAGCTCGTCTATTTCCTGGTTGAGCTCATCACGGAAACGCTGCACCAGCGCCGTATCCAGCACCAGCTCCTCCTGCTCGCAGAAGTCGGCCACATATTTGCCTATGATCATGCCGCCGACCACGGTTTCCGCCAGCGAATTACCGCCCAGACGGTTAAAGCCATGCATGTCCCAACAGGCCGCCTCACCGACACTGAACAGCCCCTTGAGCTGCGGGCTCTCTCCTGTGTGATTGGTGCGAATACCGCCCATGGAATAGTGTTGGGTCGGCCGCACCGGGATCCACTCTTCGGCCGGATCTATGCCGAGGAAGTTCTCGCAGATCTCTTTGACTTCCCGCAGGTTGGTTTCCACATGTTTGCGCCCCAGCAGGGTGATATCCAGCCACAGGTGCGGGCCATAGGGGCTGTCGACTCCCTTGCCCTTACGCATATGTTCTGTCATCCGCCGTGATACCACGTCACGGGAGGCCAGCTCTTTCTTTTCCGGCTCATAGTCGGGCATAAAGCGGTAGCCGTCTTTATCCCGCAGCAAGCCACCGTCTCCACGGCAGCCCTCTGTGGTTAGAATGCCAACGGGCACTATGGCTGTGGGGTGGAACTGCACGGCTTCCATATTGCCAAGGGTCGCCACCCCGGTTTCCAGCGCCAGCGCCTGGCCTATCCCCTCACAGATCACCGCATTGGTGGACACCTCATAGATACGGCCATAGCCGCCTGTGGCTATGGTGGTGGCCCGGGCGATATAGGCCCTGAGTTCACCTGTGATCAAACAGCGGGCAATAACCCCATGGCAGCGGCTGCCGTCGTGGATGAGTTTCAGCGCCTCGACCCGCTCATGCACCGGGATATCCATGGAGATCGCCTTGTTGTCCACCGCATACAGCAGCGAGTGGCCGGTACCATCGGCGGTGTAACAGGTGCGCCATTTCTTGGTACCGCCAAAGTCGCGGGCGTTGATCAGCCCGTGAGCTTCGGCGGCTTCTTCCAGAGTCACCTTTTCGGCATTGACCACAACTTGACGCGGCCCGGCAGTCACCCTGGTCCAGGGTACGCCCCAGTTGGCCAGCTCACGTACCGCCTTGGGAGCACAGTGGGCGAACATTCGCGCCACCTGCTGATCGCAGCCCCAGTCTGAGCCTTTGACCGTGTCCTGAAAATGCACATCTTCGCTGTCGCCCATGCCCTTGACGGTATTGCCGAGACTGGCCTGCATGCCGCCCTGGGCCGCGGCCGAGTGAGAACGCTTGGCAGGGATCAGCGACAGTACCAGGGTATCCAGGCCACGCTCTTTGGAAGCGATGGCTACCCGCAGCCCCGCCAATCCGGCGCCGACAACCAACGAATCCGTATAGATGAGTTTCACACACACTCCTTATGGGACGGCCCAATGCCGTTTACCCGAAAGCTATCTGTTTGGGTTATCGATACTCAGCTCGCGTGGGGCCAAAAGGCCAGCAAGGACGCCAGACCTACGGCAATAAACGCCACACTGAGTATGGTTTTAATTTTTCTAAGGCGCGCCCGGCTGTTGAGATCCCGCGCTGCGCCCCATTTCAATGCCACCCGGTACAGTCCTATGGCGGCATGTAACTCCACGGTCAGCAGCAGTGGCAGGTACAAGGCCCAGGCATACTGGTTCCAAATCCTGTCGGCCGAGCCCTGTGGCCCTATGGTTTCCGGGGCCGAACCCACCAACCAAAGATGCACAGGAAGCAACAGCAAAATCACCACTCCGGTCGCGGCCTGCCACACCCACAAGCGGGTATCGCCATGATCAATTTGCACTAGTTGCTGTTTCAGAACCTTTTGCTGCCGGAGCGATAGAGGCAACTTGTGCAAAGCCACCAGCACGTGCAGCAACGCCAACCCGGCAACGGCTATGGCTATCAGACTCACCACCCAGGGATAGCCGTGGCCATCGTCACTGAGAAAACTCAGCTCCATATTGCGGGCCACCCACTCCATTGCCGGCGCCCCCAGCAGTATTGAAGACACCAGCAACAGGTGGGTCCACAAAAACAGCGCCAACAACACGCCTGAAGCACTCTGCCCCAGATCCAACCAGCCTCCCCAGCGCTCATTCAGTCGTATCATCCATATTCTCCCTGTCATCCAATGGCTTAACCGCTTAAAGATAGTCAAACCAATGTGGATCACAAAGGACGAACGAACCCTGAGGCAGATCAAACTTCTGCCGGTTAATTTACCTTTAACTGATATTGAGTTAACCGGGAACGAACGGCTGTAGCGGCAGGCTCAGATCATTACCTAGCAGCATATAGGTCACCAAACTGCCTAAACCAAGCACAATAAGGTATACAATCAATAGCTTGGCTATTTTCCTCAGGCCTGAGCGGTTAAAGCTGAGGCCCCATTTCACCGCCACCCGATACAGGCCTATCATGGCGTGGATCACCACCGCAGGCAGCAGCAGGATATACAGCAGCCAGGTGTTGTCGTGCCAAACCCGGTAGGCCGACATATTGGGGCCGATTTCCGGATTGGCTATCATGGTGACCAGGTGCATGGGCACCAGGAAGAACAGGATAAAGCCGGTGGCCAACTGCCAAAACCAGGCGTGGCTGTCGCGGTGTTTGATCAGATGCAGGTGGCTGCGCAGCGCCCGCCATTGGCCAAGCTGCGCCGGAAAGCGCCTGAGCGCCATGGCAGCATGCAGTATCACCACCAGCAGAATGAACACAGAGAAGAGTTGCGTCAGCAGTGGGTAACCGTGACCACTGGCACTGAACCAACCGCCTTCCAGCACCTGCACTACCTTATAGAAAGCCTCTTTACCCAGCATGATGCTGGATTCGAAGTGAAGATGCGCCAACAGAAACATGCCCAGCAAAATGCCGCTGGCACTCTGCAGGCGATCGGCTCTGGCCGACCAGTGGTGGCTGTTGGCATGACCGAGCCAACGCTCGGGGATGTGATATTTTGTCAGCATGTTTTTTGGGTACAGATCCTTGGGATCTACAACATAACTCACAGCCAAACTGCGCCAACAACCAAGGAGTCTGAATGTGACCTGCCTCAATCGAAAGTGGGGGATTATCTGATCATGCTCACAAATAAACCACTTACAGCAAAACAGAGGTAATACCAATTAACCAATATAAATCAAACGTTTATTTGAAATTTTGAAACAAAAAAGACAGATAATTACCGTAAATTGCGCCACTGATGGGCCAAAGCTGAAACCGGGTTTCACTCCGTCCTCTTTACCCCGGCGTGCTGGCAAGGCCGGCAGCCTATGGCTTACAATAGCGCTTTATTGTCCCCCACGAGAGAAGATTCCATGCCCTGGATCCAGTTACGCATCCACAGCAGCAGCGAGCACGCCGAAGCGCTCAGCGACCTGTTGCTGGAGGAAGGCAGTGTTTCCATCACCTTTGAAGATGGTAAAGATACACCGATTTTTGAGCCCAAACTGGGAGAAACCCCACTTTGGGCCGACACTGTGGTGGTCGCTCTGTTCGATGCCGGCACAGATCTGACTCCCACAGTCGAGATGCTCAAGCAACAACCCTTCCTCGAAGGCAAGCTGAACTACAAGATAGAGCAGATAGAAGATAAAGACTGGGTCCGCGAATGGATGGACAGCTTCCACCCCATTCAGTTCGGCAAGCGTCTGTGGATCTGTCCCAGCTGGCGTGAAATCCCGGAGCCAGAAGCCGTCAACGTGATCCTGGATCCCGGCCTGGCCTTTGGTACAGGCACACATCCCACAACGGCCCTGTGCCTGGAGTGGCTCGATGGCCTGGAGCTGCAAGGTAAACAGCTGGTCGACTTCGGCTGCGGTTCCGGCATTCTGGCGGTCGCCGGTCTCAAGCTGGGTGCAACCAACGCCATAGGCATAGACATAGACTACCAGGCGATAGACGCCTCCCGTGATAATGCCAAGCGCAACGGCGTGGATGACAGACTCAGCCTCTACCTGCCTGAAGATCAACCCAAAGATATTCAGGCCGACGTGTTGGTTGCCAATATTCTGGCAGGACCGCTGCGGGAACTGGCCCCCCTAATCGCCGAGTTGGTTCGTCCGGGTGGCAAATTGGCGCTGTCCGGCTTACTGCAGGAACAAGCCGAAGAGATCCGCGAATTTTACGCTCAATGGTTCGAGATGGACGAAGCGGTTCACAAAGAAGATTGGAGCCGCTTGACAGGAGTGCGCAAATAGCGTTAAAGACGGCGCCAGAGCGCACTGGCGCTGACTTCCAACCAATCAAAAGTCAAGTAAAAAAGTTTTGCTCAGGTCATTTATTGACCTTTTCACCGCTGGCAAAAAGGCGTACTATAGCGCCCCTTTGAAGAGCAAGGTGAAACAGTAAAATGCAGATTGGACCCTATCAACTGAAGAATCAGCTGATCGTGGCACCAATGGCAGGTGTCACCGATCAGGCCTTCCGCAATCTCTGTATCCGTTATGGCGCAGCCATGGCAGTGTCAGAGATGCTTTCGTCCAATCCCGACCTTTGGGACACAGACAAGAGCCGCCAGAGAATGACGCACTCGGGTGAAGAAGGCATACGCTCAGTACAAATTGCCGGGGCTGACCCCGATAATATGGCTTGGGCCGCCCGCTACAATGTGGAGCAAGGCGCCCAAATCATAGATATCAACATGGGTTGTCCGGCAAAAAAAGTGAATAAAAAGCTCGCGGGTTCTGCCCTGCTACAATCGCCGGAACTGGTAAAGAAAATACTGGATGCCGTGGTTGCCGCAGTGGATGTGCCGGTAACGCTGAAGATTCGCACGGGCTGGGCCCCAGAACACAGAAATGGTGTTCAAATCGCCCGGATTGCCGAAGATAGTGGCATTACGGCGCTCGCGGTTCATGGCCGCACCCGCCAATGCATGTACAAGGGTCATGCCGAGTACGACACCATCAAGGCGATCAAACAGAATGTCTCGATTCCTGTTGTCGCCAACGGGGACATCGATAGTCCGGAGAAGGCGCGTTTCGTGCTGGATTACACAGGTGTCGATGCCCTGATGATAGGACGGGGTGCCCAGGGAAGGCCTTGGATTTTCAGAGAGATCCAGCATTACCTGGACACAGGTAGCAAGCTAGCGCCCATTGGGATGGCAGAGCAGCGTCAAGTGATGCTGGAACACCTAACCAAACTGTATGATTTATATGGGGAAGTAAAGGGCGTCCGCTTCGCCAGAAAACATATGGGATGGTACCTGGACCAGGAAGAACAGCGCCAGTTCCGTGCCGACTTTAACCGGCTGGAAACCGCTGCAGAACAATGTTCCATGGTGGAACGTTTTTTTGATGAATGTGTACTAGATAAATAAAGAGCAGAATACGAATGTTTGATCAGACAACTCACACAGAAGCTCATCAGCTTACCGTAGGCAAAATCGAAACCGCTAACGGCACCATCAAGCCCCAGTTACTGCGCGACGCCGTAAAGCGCGCTGTCAGCAACTTCTTCGCTCAGTTGGACGGTCAAGAAGCCCAGGAAGTTTATGAAATGGTGCTATGCGAAGTTGAAGCACCTCTGCTTGATATCATTATGCAGCACACTCGTGGCAACCAGACCCGCGCCGCCAATATGCTGGGCATCAACCGCGGCACACTGCGCAAGAAGCTGAAAAAATACGGCATGAACTAATCCATAAGGATTAAGAGCTTGTATTAAAAGAGAAAGCCAGTCACTACGACTGGCTTTTTTGCTTCTAGTTATACACCGAGTTACACACGCTCCTAGCTGGAGCAATCAGGGCCAGCTAGAAACTATGCAGTAGCTGGATGCTAACGACCACTTCGATAACGAATGATCAAGGGAACCAGCGGGTAATCGAGAATAAATACAGTATGAAACTGTATTTATTCTCCCCACAAAGGCACAACCATAGTCGCTATTTGATGCCGGTAGAGATAGGCACAATCCCCACTCTCAGGCCAAAGGGTTTAAACAATCGGTCGAGAATATCAGTCTTATAGCTACCCCGATCGTTCTCAACGTCAGAGAGGGTCTTGCGTGACACTTTAGCCAAATTTGCATACTCCTCTTGGGTTAGACCTAAAACCTCAATACGTAAAGTTTTAAGAGCTTGCCCTTGAGTAAGTTCTCCGCGTAATAGCCTTTGGGTAACGCCTTCGATGGCCTTACGTCTCTCAACAGTACTCACCCTCCCGCTATGCTTGGAAGCGCGTTGGGGAGAAGGAGTTTGCTTTGCATGAGTCTCTTCAGCGCCTAGTGAGAGCCGGCGTTTTGACGCTTCAATTGCAACGTCACCAGCTTGCCGACGATTAGCTCTAAGACGAGCAATAGCCTCTTTAGCAGACTCAAGGGTAGATGTTTTATCACTCATACCAATCCCCACCTTGTTAGCTTGTCTTCGATATAAGTAAAGCCAATCGCAGGCATATCGATAATCCGTTCCGGTACACCACGCGCAATTAAGCGCTGCTTCAAGTTAAGACATTGCCGGGCGGTGAGCTTTAATGCTGCCATTAACTCTTGAGCAGGCACCAAATCGGCCAACGAATCGGCAATACCTTGAAAGTCATACTCACCCCCAACTTCGAGCGGTGCTTGCCACTTTGTGGTTCTGGCCACCCCTTCAGGATCAGCCTTCATTGGTGCAAAGTCATAGATAGGGGCAAGCTTTATCCAACCATCACCTTTAAGAAGTGCGGTATTACGCCCGTGGTTATCACTGTTACCAAATAGGATATTGAGTAAGTCTCTCTGAACCCACTCAAGCACAAAAGCCTGAATATCAAACTGATAACCTTGCTCTAAGACCATATGGCTATGAGTGATCTTGTGGACAAGCCTTCTTATGGTTTGCTCATGATCTAAGCTAACTCCCGCAGCTTTACCCAGTATCGAGTAAACCGATTCCATCGCGTAACGCTGCAGGCCGAGTTCATGGAAATAAATATCAAAACGCGGCAGCCACAATGATGTCATCGAGGAAACAAAGCCACCCCGGCTCATCAAAAAACAGGCTGACAGGGTGGTTTATCGAAACGGCATGCATGTCGTCTTTATTGAGTTCTGCCAAGGCATAATCTTGCTCGTAATCTAATGAGGTAAGCCGATAATGACCTTGTTCGCTGTTTGGAAAAGAGAGCTTTGCAATATCTAGCATTGGCTATTGATAAAAGCCTGAATGGTTAAATGTTCCATGAGCGCTCCCAAAGAAATTATGAGTATCAAAATACTCATTAAATCCAAAAAAGACAACTAATGAGTAACTAATTACTCAAACTCTACTTTAGCCTAGAAGATATACCAAGCTTTTATAAGCAATAAACAACAGTAAGCTTACATCAATAGACAAATGCCATTAAGCGATGCCCGATACCCTTCCCATGAGGCGGGTGCGGTAGTCCCACTCTCAAACCAAGAACCATCAGCATTGAGCACAGTCTCTGTGCTTGTCCTGCCCCTCTTCCTGCCCCTCTGGCCCCCCCAAGCTGCCATTCGGTTTCATTCCTGACTTCACAATTTGCTGCAACTTATTTTGGTATAAGTGAAAAATCAGGCTACTTTTATACCATTCTGCTTAGATATTGACTTAATTCCGATTAGTGCCAGCTTCTATCAGGAAGATTATTATTTAACTTCAAACTAAAAGACTAAAATATGAAACCTTACCAAGCGATAGATTGTGGCCACTATGATTACCTGGAGTTGGCCTGTATTCGCGGTTATCCGCTGAAAATAGAACTGCTACAAGGCGAGATACTACATGGCAAGGCACTGATCACCGAGACCCGTCCCGACAAGAGCGAGTGGCTACTGGTACAAACGACCACCAGCAACCGCGCCATTCGTATGGATCAGTTGCTGGCAATCACTCCTGAGCTTGAAGGGGCTGAATTTGGCCGGGTGCTGATTGCCTCGGCCGGCAGTGAGATTTAAATCGCCGCGATAACTGAAATTTCCACCAGATACTCGGGCTCGGCAATCGCGGCCTCCACACAAGCTCTGGCCGGTGCATGCCCTGCCGGTAACCAGGCATCCCAGATGGCATTCATGGCATCATAATCACTCATCTGTTTCAGGTAGATAGTCGCTGAAAGGATCCGTTCACGACCGCTGCCTGCCCGCTTGAGCAGCTCATCCACTTCCTCGAGCATGGTCCGGGTTTGTTGCTGAATATCGGCGAACTTATCCTTGGCAACCTGACCACAAAGATAAACCGTGTTGTTGTGGATCACTATGCTGCTCATGCGTGGATTGGTATCGATACGTTGAATTGTCATCGGCTAGTTCCGGGGCGAAAATTATTATTTTATCCGGCAAAAGCTCACTTGGGACAGCCGGGATTCAGATAAGTGAAAAAAACTATCAAACAACCAATTTTATCGCATATTTTTTGGACACTTGGAGATAAGAGCTATTCCTTAAGCCAGTGGCACTGATAGAATCAATATCTCATTCGCCCAACTATTTAAGGACTCCTGTATGAGCCTAGAATTACTGTCCAAACTGGAGACCAAAATCCAGGCTGCGCTCGAAAATATTGAGCTTCTGAAAATGGAGCTGGAAGAAGAAAAGCAGAAAAATGCTCATCTGATAGAGCAAAACCAACAACTTCAGCAAGATCTCAACTCGTGGAACGAGAAAGTTACCGGCCTTGTTGGTCTGCTCAACGACGAAGTCAACTGAATCTAAACGGTTTTAGCTTGACTATTCTGAGTTTCAATGAGTTCGTTCAATTCCATGATAGCCTGCTTTACCTTTGGCAGGCTTTTTCTCGGCAGCAAAAAGCGCCCCTTATCAAACTCTAATCTTCCCAGATCTTTCACCCAGACGGCGCCGGTCAAGAATATCCTTACGTGTTTGACAATCAGCTTGGGAGCATAGACAGGAAATACACGCACGAGAAACCTCCTTTAGTTGATTTCCGATCCCGAAGTTTTGACCTCCTAACCCGGCAGAAGGTTTCATCTCAATTCAGTAAAATGATCCAAAAGTCGTAAGTAGGAGTCTTTGTTATAAAAATTCTCCTGTTATACATCTATACCCGGCAAACGAAGTCAAAAATCCAGCGCTTGCCAATTTTTTGACGCACTGTTAAAGTAATGCCGTTACTCAGGGTAAAAACTGAGCCTTATGGCTCTAATCCGTACTTCTTGCGACCAAGGAGTACGGTTTTTTTTGGGGTTTCGACCAGTATTTCCGGGTAACAAAAAAGGGCCATGTCGGCCCCTTTTTTGTATCTATATACCGAATTACTTCAACTGAGTCAGGTAGATAGCAATATCCAGCATCTCGTCATAAGACTTGATGGCACCAGTTTCAACCCGATACTTACCATTCACTACCAGCGCAGGCACACCTGAGATCTTGGCGTTTTCTGTATTGCGCTTCATGTTGGCCATCATGCTGTTGACCATAAAAGAGTTGGCCGCAGAATCAAACTGCTTGGGATCTACACCATTGGCCACAAAGAGCGCCTTGACGTCATCACGATTGGTGAAGTGTTGCTTCTTGTCCTGGATCGCACTGAACATGGCGTGATTAATCTTGTCGGACACCTTCAGCACTTCGGCAGTAGCGAAAGCACGGGACATCTCCACACCCATCTCGCGACCGATAAAGTCGACATGGTTTTGCTCAAAAGCGACTCCTTCGGGCAAACGCGCCTTCAACTTGGGGATCACGTTCTTTTCAAAGTTATAGCAATGGGGGCAGTAAAAAGAGAAAAACTCTGTAATTTCAGGCTTGGCGGAGGCGGGGCCTTCACTAACCACAGTATAATGCACGCCTTCTTTGTACTGGGCCGCTGTGGCCGCCAGAGGAAGCAGCAAAAATGCCGCTGCCAACATCAGGATTTTCTTCATTGGAGTTCCTTGTTTATTAAAATTTCAGCCAACACTGCTGGAGTGGCTGAATAACATAATCTTCTTTTTGAGTCGAACTCAAGCCCTGAGTTCCCTTTTTGTTAAATCCAAGCCTCTGCAGGTATCACCTTTGGGTCTCAGTACCACTCAATAGGGGATAAGACTCAGTGGCGCTTCATCCAGACGCTGCCGTTGTTCTTTGAAGGCCTGCAACTGCTGTCGCCAGTATTCTTCGGTCGCAAACCAGGGAAAGTGACGCGGAAACGCGGGGTCATCCCAGCGCTTGGCCAGCCAGGCGTTGTAATGCAGCATCCGCAGTGCTCTGAGTGGCTCTATCAACTGCAGCTCTTTGGTATCGAAGTTGGAGAAAGCCTCGTAGGCTTCCAGTAAGACTTCCAACTGCAGCGTTTGCTGTTGCCTGTCACCGGATAACATCATCCACAGGTCCTGCACTGCAGGGCCGTTGCAGGCATCGTCGAGATCGACAAACCCGGGGCCATTGGGGGTCCAGAGAATATTGCCGGGATGCAGATCGCCATGCAGGCGCATACTCTGGTATGCAATACTCTGCCAGCGCAACTGCAGCTCAGAGAAAAGGCTGAACGCCGCCTCTAGCAACTGATCCCGCAACGCGTTCGGAAGCAGCTCTGTATGCTGCAATTGCTCCAGCGCCGGAGCCCCCAGGGTTGTCGGTGTCAGATTCAGGCGCTGCTTGAACAGGCTGCCACGGGAATACTGGTGCAAACGGCCGATAAACTGGCCTGCCCCCTCTATCTGATCCAGGTTGTCCACCTCGAAGCTGCGACCTCCTATGGAAGGAAACAGCGCAAAACGCCACTCTTTGAAGTGATGCAGACTGCGGCCATTGAGCACCAAAGGAGCGGCAATAGGGATCTCGGCTTCGGCCAGCTCGAACGTAAATTCATGCTCTTCCAAAATCTGGGCATCGGTCCAACGCTCGGGGCGATAGAACTTAACCACATACCTCTGGCCGCGATCGCAACGAAACTGATAGACCCGGTTTTCATAGCTGTTGAGTGGCGTTAGCCCCGTCTCCGGATAAATCGCTAGACTTTCGATAGCATCCAAAATCAGTTCAGGGGAAAGATCCCGATAATGAAACGCCGCCGTGGCCTGCTTTTCTGTCATGCCTGTGACTCCAGTAGATGTTTCAGGTATACCAACACTTCCCAGTCTTGTTCACTCTGGCAGCTCAACCAGCACACCTCACCGTAGAACTCATAGTTGAGCCACAAAAGGCTGCCTTCAAAATCCAGCAACCATTGGTGACGATCTGCCCCCCATTGCCGCTCCAACACCTTGGCATCAAGTGCCCGGCATAAAGGATCGGCAAAGCTGTCGAAGGCTTCAAACTCGACCCCGGCCGTCATCGACAGGGTTTTGTGCTCTGAATCCAAGCTAAGATTTTGATACTGCATCTTTTAATCCTATTCCTTAACTACTGCAGGACATGATCAACCCCTGCCCCCAATCCGGTGGTCGCTTGGCAAACTCCTGCATCTCAGGCTGCTCATCGAACGGACGCCGGAGGAGCTGGTACAACTGCTCAAGCGGCTGGCTATTGCCCTCCTCTTCGATGGCAATGATCGCTTCCTGAGCCAGATAATTGCGCAAAATATATTTGGGGTTGTGGGCCCGGCGATCGGCCTGCCACAGCTCAAGTTCCCGACTTGAATCGATACGGCGCCGATAATCGGTCAGCCAATCATCCCAGCCCTGACGATTGATAAAATCATCCCTCAGACTGCTATTTTCTGCCTTGGGATCCAGCTCGCCGAAGCGGCGCAAGCTCTGGGTGTAGTCCAAGGCATTTTGTTCCAACAAGCCGGTAAAGGCGCCGATAAGCGCCAAGTCTTTATTGTCCTGTTCCAGCCGGGCATCAAGGCTTAAATCTTCAGCCAAGGGGGCCAGCCCCAACTTGGCGCGCATCAAGCCAAGATATTGCTGCACCAATTCATGCTGATAAGTATTGAGCGCGGCTATCAAGTCATCGGAAGCCAGCACAGGCGTCAACGCCTGCGCCAAACGTTGCAGGTTCCACAAGCCGACGCCGGGTTGCTGACCAAAGGCATAACGCCCTTCGGGATCTGAATGGTTACAGATAAAGTCTTCCTTAAAGGTATCGAGGAAGGCGAAGGGGCCAAAGTCGAAGCTATCACCGAGAATCGACATATTATCGGTATTCATCACCCCGTGGGCAAAGCCCACCGCTTGCCAGTGGGCGATCATGCGCGCGGTATCACGTACCACCAAAGCAAACCAGGCCTTATAACCCTCATAGTCCAGGCTGAGTTGGGGATAATGCTGGCTGAGGGTGAAATCGAGCAACTGCTTGAGCTTGTCGGCCTGCCCTTTTTCGCTGTAACAGAAATACTCGAAGTGGCCAAAACGTATATGACTGCGGGCCAGGCGTACGGTAATGGCTCCTTTTTCCAGCGACTCGCGCCACACAGGCAGCTCAGAGCCGATCACCGCCAGCGCTCTGGTGGTGGGTACGCCCAAATGATACAGCGCCTCGGACACCAGAAACTCACGCACCGCCGAACGCATCACCGCCCGGCCATCACCGTGACGCGAGTATGGCGTGGGTCCCGCCCCCTTCAAGGCCAGATCCCAGGCACCTTCTGGCCCCAGAGCCTCACCGAGAATGATCGAACGGCCATCGCCCAATCTAGGACTGTAGCCGCCAAACTGGTGTCCGCTGTAAACCTGGGCATAATACTCGGCGCCCGGCATTCTCTGGTTGCCGGCGAGTTGCTGCAGCAAGGCTTCATTGGGACCAGCCAAGCCCAAAAGCGCCGCCGCATCATCACTCCAGGCCAACCAATGGGGCGAAGGTAGCCCAGAAGGCAATACCTGCTGGTAAAATCCCGCCAGGCGGGTGAAGTAATCCTGTTTAAATTTCATGTCCCTTAGGGGCCGTTAGTGTGCCATTGGTCACAGATTACCATATCCCTGTCGTCTAGACGGCAGTTGTGACCACACTCGAAACTGCCCTTGCCTTCATTGAGGTGTTGCATACCTCTGCCCTTGCCCTGACACTGCTGCAGAGTTTGATAGTAACCGGCTATCGCGTGGTAACGATCCAACGTCTCGGCCGTTTGCGGCTCGACGTCCGACTTATCTCTATTCGGCTGCTGTATATCCGTATCCGGATAGTAAAACAGAGTCCATTGCGGCTGCTTGCTGCAGGCTGCCAGCAGCAAAAGCGAAGTAAGTGCAACCCATAAAGTCGCTGGTTTCATTGCGGCTCTCCATCAATAAAAAAGCGAACCCGCAGGCTCGCTTAGCTTGGGAAGGAGTGACACGGCAGTTAACCCGGCCCTCCTTGCTTGATTCTACACATTGAATCGACTTTTGTACTCAGGCAGAGGCTTTATCTCTGGCCTTTTCGATACGCTTGATACGACCTTCAAAACCCGTCACTGTGCCATCTTGCAGCCCATATTCAATCGCCTTGTTGCACAGGGCAATGGCGGCATCGAAACGGCCGGCATCGCTGCACAGGGTAGAGAGTTGCATAAACCCTGTGCCCTTGAACTCGGCCTTGGGTGATTTGCTGAGTACTTTCTCCCGACTGGCGGCAAACAATGCACTATATGCGCCATCGTACTCTTGTCCCAACTGCAGATACTTGCTGTTTTTCCGCTGCTTGTAGCATTCGCCAATCACGGCCAGTAAAGCGTCATGTGCTTCGGTGGCGCCTTCAGAGGCCTGATACTGTTCCATCGCCCGCTTGAGGGTGATATTGCCCCAACTGATATCCGGCGCAGCCGCCTTGGCTGGCTCTGGCTCTGGCTCTGGCTCTGGCTCTGGCTCTGGCTCTGGCTCTGGCTCTGGCTCTGGCTCTGGCTCTGGCTCTGGCTCTGGCTCTGGCTCTGGCTCTGGCTCTGGCTCTGGCTCTGGCTCTGGCTCTGGCTCTGGCTCTGGCTCTGGCTCTGGCTCTGGCAGGACAGTCTCGACCTCGGCGCGGCCGACTTCCACCTCTGGCGCACTATTTTCGGTTTGAGACTCAAGCTCAGGCGACTCGGTAACCACTTGCTCAGCCGATGGCTGGGATTCAGCTTGCTCCTTCATTTCGGCAAAGTCCAAATCGACACTCTGGTGCCCCTCTTGAGTCTCGCTTGCTGTCTCGGCCTGTGGCGCCTGAGGCATGGCTGAAGCTCTATCTTTGAGCTTAAGCGCCTCATCACGCTCCTCTTTTGCCAGACGCTGCGCTCTGTTGTAGAGGAAAATACCCGCTGCGACCAACAAGATTATGACCAGGATTTTAAACATCTTCGTCCACCATTTTTTGAGTGTCGGGCCGACTGGCAGCCCTGTTTTGTGGTAATGGCAATCAGCCAAAGCCACCCCGCTCTGCACAGAGTTTAACCGATATTAATAGAGTATCGTCTTAGTATAAATCAAGTATTTATGCTTTTTCTGCCCGGTTTACGGCGCTTTTTGCGATCGAAACTCAGTCTGTGACCCTTGGCGCGCCATAGGTAGGTACAAACTGGTACACTCCAGGGGTTTTGATCCCAAGAATGGCAAACAAGGATTCAGATGCAAAAATTACTGATAGTCGCTCACGCCGGCCCGTATGGCACAGAAAAATTGTTTAACACTCTGCGTATCGCCCTGGCGTTGAAAGATCAGGAGCAGACAGAAGTGGAACTCAAGTTATTCCTAATGTCAGACGCTGTCTTTGGGGCAGTTAAAGGCCAGAATACCCCGGATCTCAGCTACAACCTGCAGCAGATGTTCGAAATCCTTACTGCTCAAGGCGTTCCTCTACTGCTGTGCAAGACCTGTGTTGAGGCCCGCGGCGTAGTGGCAGATATGCTATTGGATGGCGCAGCCATTGGTACACTCGGCGATTTAAGCCGCTGGACTCTGGAAGCCGACAAGGTTATCCATATCTAGGGTTAACTTGTAATTTAACCTTGAGTGCGCACAAAGCTTCATTTTGTGCGCACCTTCATAATTCCTGCCACTGATTTTGAACCAGCCCCCTTCTCAGGACTAAGATAGCCATAGTTGAGTAATTTACTAAGGTAAGGCTATGGAGCTGCTGCAAGGAAAACTGCTGACCGAATTCCGCACTGTTTCTGCCATGGTGTGGATCTACTGCCGTGACCACCATCCCAGAAGCGACGATGGCAGCCTCTGCCCCGACTGTCAGGCCTTGATGGACTATGCCCATACCCGTCTCGACCGCTGCCCCTACGGTGAAAGCAAACCTACTTGCAATAAATGCCCGGTACACTGCTACAAACCTGAACCCAAAGAACAGATGCGTCAGGTGATGCGTTACGCCGGTCCACGCATGTTACTGAGTCATCCGATACTGGCTCTGCGCCACCTATGGTGCGAGCGCAAAGCCGCACCGGGCAAACCACCTAAGGACGCCTCAAACCGCCATAAACGCATGCATAACAGCAAAAACTGACTATTTTTTGTTGCGCCCCTCAAGTGGCTGATATAAGAATGTCGTTAAGGGGGCCAGATGACTGCATTCAGCGACATTTTTACCCAAGCTTACTGGTGGCTATCGCTGCTTGGAGGCCTGCATTGCCTGGCGTTATCCATCTACGCACGCTTTGTCTATCAGGACAGCCATAGCCAACGTCGGCTACTCGCCGGTATCTTTGCCTTGATGGCGCTCTATTTCTTTACCGGCCTGTTCAACCGCGACAATACCCCGGCCCCTATTCACCTACTGTTTCTGCTATTGCTGCCACTGTACTTCCTATTGATGCCGGCACTGTATCAATACCTGAAGCAACAGCTAAGCCCAACTGCGGATTCAAAATTGCCACTCAAGCACCTGTTACCATCCATACTCGCTATGTGTCTGGTGATGTTGCTGTGGCTATTCAACCCCAGCCTGGTCACAGGTGTAGCCTTACTGGGTTACCAACCCCGACTAAGTTGGGGTTCCCTGCTGTTGCCGCTGTTGCTGTTACTGCAAACCACCCTGTATCTGGCATTGGTGTTACAGTTGATGCAGCACTACTACCATACGCTGGATCAACAGGAAAACCGACTGCGACAACTACGCAACAACGGGCTGCTGGTGCTGACTCTGGCGCTGATTCTGAACTGGCTGGTTCGCAATATTGCCGTGCTCTTGACTCTGTTTCTCGGCGATCAATTTTCGGTTGTGGCGCAGGCAATCCCGAGACTGGCGCTACTACTGACCCTCTATCTGTTGGCCATCTACGGCCTCAATCAGCTCACCCGCGCCGCCTATCTGCGTGGACGTGAATTCCACCCCCAGGGCACCTCTGTCCCCAAACCGCCGCTCGATAAAGAAGAGCTGGATTTTCTCAATGAGATACTGCGCGAAAAAAAAGATAAGTAACATCACCCTGGCTCTGACCTTTACGTTAATCTAATGCGGCTTTTAATAACAAAAACAAAGGAACAGAGATGGGATTGTCTAACAGCTACCGCCTGCTGGCCCTGTGCCTTATCGGTATGGGAACCCAGGTTTCCGCCCTTGAGCGGCAACATAAAATAACCAATCAGGACTTTTTCGAGATAGCCAACATGGGCCAGGTCGCTCTCAGCCCAGACGCCAAAATGGCCGCCTGGTTGGAGTCGCGCTGGGATAAAAATCTGGATAAGGCTCAGAAAGACATCTGGCTGGTCGACAGCAAGAGCCGCCAAAGCAAACGCCTGACCTTCAGCAACGAGAGTGAGAGCGCTATCAGCTGGAGTCCCGATGGCCAATATATCTACTTCCTCAGCAGCCGCGGCGATGCCAAGCAGCCAGCCCCCTTCAACGCGAAAGCGCAAATTTATCGCCTCGCGATTCATGGCGGCGAAGCCGTTCCCGTTACCCAAGAGGCCGGTGGCATCAAGAGTTACCAACTGAGTGACGATGGCAGTCAGCTCTATTTCCTGACCTATAAAACCCTGACAGATAAAGATCCCTGGGCCAATATGCGCGCCGCTCACCAAGGCCCTGAGTATGGTCACGGCAGCCGCGATACCAACCCCCTTTACCGCTTGGATCTACAGCATTTTCGCAAGCAGTTGCTGCTGGATGATGGCAAGGTAGTTTGGGAATTCAGCGTCAGCCATGATGGCAATAAACTGGCACGTATCACCACAGAAGACAATGAACTGGTCAATCTGGAAGGTGGGTCCCAAGTAGAAGTCTTCGATATCAAAAACGCCACCAATCAGGTTCTGGCAGACAAGTATTGGCGTGAACAGGCGCCTTCTCCTTACGGTTGGTTACTGGGATTGAGTTGGGCCGAGGACAACCGCCGCCTCGCCTTCAGAATCGACTTCGACGGTCATCCCGGCAACCTGTTTATCAGTGATACCAGTCAACCTAAGCAGGCACCCTTGAGTGTTATGCGTCAGGGCGATATGACACTCAGCGGCGGCGATATCGGTTGGCGCCCGGGCAGTGAAGAGCTCTGCTATCGCGGCGCCGATCATGCGCTGGTACGTCTCTACTGCACCGAAATCAATGATCTGAAACAGGGCAACACCCGAACTCTGCTGCAAGATGATACCGTCATCGGCAGCTACAGCTTCAGTCACAATGGCAAACAACTGGCGTTCAGTCATAACGGCCTGGATCACTTCTACGATCTGTTTATCGCCAACGCCGAGAAGCGCAAAGCCCCGGCCAAGCGTCTGACCCATATCAATCCGCAAACCGATTCCTGGCTACTGCCACAACTGAGCATAATCAAGTGGCAAGCCGCCGATGGCACTCAGGTTGAAGGCATACTGGAATTACCGCCCGGCTACCGCAAAGCCGATGGCCCCCTACCGCTTGTCGTGCAAATTCACGGCGGCCCTACTGCCGCCACCCCGTTTGCACTGCAACACAAATCCTATGGCCGTGCCACTTTCGCCGCCAATGGCTGGGCCTTATTGTCGCCCAACTACCGCGGCTCTACAGGCTATGGCGACAAGTTCCTCACTGACCTTGTGGGCCATGAACACGAGATTGAGGTAAACGACATCATGGCCGGCGTGGACAAACTCATCGCCGATGGCCTGGTCGATGCCGACAAGCTGGCCGTCATGGGCTGGAGCAACGGCGGCTATCTAACCAATGCACTTATCGCCAGTAGCGACAGATTCAAGGCCGCCAGCTCAGGGGCTGGAGTATTCGATCAGCGCCTGCAATGGATGCTGGAAGATACACCAGGACATGTGGTCAACTTTATGCAAGGCTTGCCATGGGAAAAGCCTGAGGCCTATACCCATGGTTCTTCGTTGACACATGCAGACAAGATAAAGACCCCAACTCTTATCCATATTGGAGAGAAAGACGCCCGGGTGCCTTTAGGACATGCCCAAGGGTTATACCGCGCCCTAAAACATTACCTGAATGTGCCGGTGGAGCTGATAACCTACCCAGGAGAAGGCCATGGTTTGAGCCACTATAAGCACAGACAAGCCAAGATGGACTGGGATCAGGCCTGGTTTGAACATTATGTTCTCGGCAAACCCTTGCCCTAGCCTAAGGGCTCAGTCATAGAAGCCGAGTTAACTGAACTCTGGCTGACATTCACACTAAAAAGCGCCATTGCAGGCGCTTTTTTAGCCTCCCCCCCCTGTATTTTTGCTGCCGGACAAGTAAGCTCAAGAGTAGCCAAAGGTATCCAGGCCCCATTGACCGGGAGCCCAAGACTCTCAATTTGGAGGTTCATCATGAAAACCATTTCTAATACCCTATTTACCCTCTTTGCGCTGGTAGGCAGCCTGCTACTGGTCCCAACAGCCAGTGCCAATGACAGCTACAGCAGCGCCATAGCTACCTTCAAACAAGCCAGCGAAACCCACAAATTCTTCGATTCTGCCTATGGTTATGCAATTTTTCCTACCATAGGGAAAGGGGGACTTGGTATCGGAGCGGCCTACGGCAAGGGACGCGTCTATCGCGGTGGTGCCTATACCGGTGACTCGAGCATGACTCAGGTTTCCATTGGCTTCCAAATTGGCGGTCAGGCCTACAGTGAGATTATTTTCTTCAAGGATGCACAGGCCTACCGCGACTTTACCAGCGGCAGCTTTGAGTTCGGCGCCCAGGCGTCAGCCGTAGCCATCAATGCCGGCGCCAACGCCCAAGCAGGTACCACAGGTAATTCGGCCGGTGCCGGTCAGTCTGGCGGCAGTCAGGCTGCCAAGGCAGCTTATATCAACGGTATGGCGGTATTTACTGCCGCCAAGGGTGGCCTCATGGTAGAAGCCGCTCTTGCCGGGCAGTCATTTACCTTCGAAGCGCAATAAGCCCATTGACGAGGCGACTCAGGTCGCCTCATCTATTAACCCTTTTTATTAATGTCCCCATGGTGCCGGTGGCGGCGTCACTTCATTGCTCAAATTGAATTGCAACAGAAAGTCTCGGTTTTCCCGGGTCAGGCGATAACTGAAGTTCTGCTGATCCAACCCCAGATGCCAAACATTGGTGACCGACTGCGTCAGACCATGCTGTTTGAAGTTGGCAATCGAAAATTCATCAACCGGAAAAGACTGCCAGGACTCAGTTCCAGGAATGCGACTGTCACCGCCATATTGAGTCACGGCATCTTCGCTGCCATCCTGATGACGATGATCATGCTTGAGCCTGAGGCCATCGGCCGTCTTGCTGATCACCCAAGTGCGGGATCTGTCCTCTCCCACATGCAGCGGAATACGGATCTCGGTCTCTGAACATTGGCGCACATGCATCACCAACTCCTGGCCCGTGAAACCATCGCCGACACTCCCTCCCTTGATCAGCTCACCACTGTAAGCCTTACCGCACAAACCGGATAACTGGTTAAAAAACTGCTCGGCAGCAGTCAATTCTTGTCCCTGTACCGACGTTGTCAACAACAAGGCTGCTATCATTCCCAATCGTTTCATTATTCTTGTTCCTTCTTGATTAAATGAACGACTATAACGAGGCTGCTTGAAACCAAACTGAATCCCTACAACAAATCATCATAGTAAGCAAGCCACGAAGTCACAACGAATCATTTCCGAATTTCTTTCACTATTTTACTTGATTAAATTCACACCCTGAGAATAAAAACGGGCTTTCATTAATTTCACTTGAGGAAATAAGGGTTTTTCGCCTGACTAAAAATAGGAAGCAATTCATGTTTCAAATAATTAACTATTTCTCAATGTGATCTTAATCTTGGCAATAGCCTAACAATGAATTCATAGTAATGTCTCTGCAGAGTGGGGACAGTTAGATGAAAATTGACAGCCTTAATTATAACCAGTTAAAAGTTTTACTAGCTGTATATAAACATGGCCAAGGAAACTTGGCAGCGACCGAATTGGGCATATCCAGTTGTGCCGTCACCAGAACACTAAATGCGCTACGTGATGTATTTATGGACTCTTTATTTGTTCGTAAATCAAATGGATTAATTCCTACACAAAAGACCGAAGAATTAATCCCACATGCCAAATTACTAGTCGAGCAATATCAGTTGCTTGAAAGACAACACTCTGTATTTTCCCCCGGCCAATCCGGCGGTCATTTTGTTATCAGGGCCTATGATGAGTTTGTCTATGCTGTTCATAAAGTCATAAATAATTACATTCTTCCAGAAGCACCCAACTTACGGTTCGATATTCGTACACTCAGCCATGACTGCAGCAATGAACTCATTGGTGGCGGCGTCGATTTCGTGGTGGTTTATGAAGGCTTCGATGATGCCAGACTCAACTATGAAATCTTCTCTGAAACAGGTGACATCTACATTCTGGCCAAAAAGGACCACCCAGTGCTGGCTGAGTCGATGTCATTGGAGCAGTTGTCCCACTATCCACTGCTGGAAATCGACAATTACAACGACCTGACTTGTCCATTATTAGTAAATCTATGTCGGGACAATGGCCTGCAAATGGATGTTGCCGGTTACACCGACAGTGTCGCCACTGCAATGCAAATCCTTGCCGAGTCAGACTATATCACTCTCAGCTGCAATCAATTTACTCGCAAGTTTGTCGACATGTTACCTGGGGTCAGTTATCGAAGATTATCTGACAACATGATTGAAAATATAAAAGAAATTCGTAGCGAACATCGTACGGTAGGCAATTATATCCTTTATGGAAACATTAATAATTCCCCAGCTTTCAACTGGGTGAAATCAAAGCTCGTGTATGGATTGGAACGAGAATGGCGTTTGGCTGCGGCCACATAGAGATAAATCACAAGTGAAACAAGAGGTATCCAATGGAGTTCACACTATTTTGCATTACGGCCTATGCCGCTTATCTGGTTTATAAGAAACCAGAAAAAGAAAAACTGGCAGATAAACTTCTTTTCGGTTGTATCGGAATGAGTTTCTTTATTTGGATCATGATGTCCTGGGGCATTTTACTTCCAGTCGGAAATTACTAAAGATGTAGTGGTCAAGTTAAATTGGCCACGGTTTTGTATTCAAGCCAGTATCTTCGCTCTGACTCGTTCGGTGTCAGCCCACCGTTATATTGATGCGGTCTAAGCTGACTGTAATACCCCGTCACGTATCGTGATATTTCAACCCGAGCCTCACTGATACTTCGGTAGCCGGTCATCGGTATCCATTCTGTTTTTAAGCTTCTGAAGAAACGCTCCATCGGACTATTGTCCCAGCAGTTTCCTCGTCTGCTCATGCTTTGCTTTATCTGATAACGCCAAAGCTGCTGTCGGAAGCCACGACTCGTATAGTGACTACCTTGATCGCTATGGAACATAAGGTGTTTCGGTTTGCCTCGCGCTTCAAAAGCCATCACTAAGGCTTTACTCGTTAGAGTACTATCAGGCGAATAGGATATGGCCCAACCTATCGGTTTACGGGCAAATAGATCCAGCACGACCGCCAGATAAGCCCAACCTTTGCAAGTCCACACATACGTGACATCGCCACACCACACTTGATTTGGCGCCGTCACTGCAAACTGACGAGCAAGATGGTTAGGGATAGCGACATGTTCTTTATCCGCCTTTTTGTAGCGGTGTTGGGGTATCTGGCAGCTCACTAATCCGAGTTTTCTCATCAACCCTGTCGCGCGATAACGCGTCAATGGTATACCCGCAGTTGTCACCATATTGGCGATGGTTCTTGCACCTGCAGAGCCGTTGCTGGCTTTATGGGCCCCTCGCACCAAGCTATGCAGTTTCACCTGCTCTGAGCTAATAATGCTGGGTCTACCTCGCCAATACTTATAGCTGCTGCGATGAATACCAAATACTGAACAAATAAGTTTTACACTATGGCTCTGCCTGAGTTTCTCGACTAGCGAGAACTGTTCAGTGAGTCTGACATCAAGAGAGCCGTAGCCTTTTTCAAAATAATGTTCTCTTCTTCGATGCGGCGAAGTTTCTTTTCTAACTCACGGATCCGCTGTTGCTCAGGCGTAAGTGGTGAGCCTTTGGGAGAATCGCCTTGCAGTTCCTGTTGGAGCTGTTTTACCCACTTTCGCATGGCTGAATTGCTGACTCCCATTGCGATTGCAGCCTCTGCCACACTATAGCCTTGCTTTGTTACTAGCTGAGCAGCCTCTAGCTTAAACTCAGCGCTGAATGTCGGTCTTGTGTTCTTCATATCTGCCACCCATTTGCGAAAAGTGAGTCTATCACTTCGTCTATTTAGATGGCCAAATTCACTATGCCACTACAGTATTCCGGCGACGATTCTGGCCAACTTCCTGCGTGAAAATAACATCATTCCGGAGAAGTGCGACCTCAACTCGATTCTGTTCCTGATCACCCCGGCCGAAAACATGGCCAAGATGCAGCATCTGGTATCTCAGATTGCCCGCTTCGAGAAGCTGGTCGATGAAGATGCGCCGCTGTCTGAAGTGCTGCCCAATGTCTACAACGCCAACAAGGAACGCTATCAGGGTTACACCATACGTCAGCTGTGTCAGGAGATGCATGACCTCTATGTCAGTCATGATGTGAAACAGCTGCAAAAAGAGATGTTCCGTCAGGTCCACTTCCCCAAAGCCGTGATGAACCCACAGGAAGCCAACATAGAGTTTATCCGCGGCAATGTGGAGCTGGTGCCCCTGTCACAGGTGGAAGGTCGCATCGCGGCCGAAGGCGCCCTGCCTTACCCACCGGGAGTGCTCTGTGTGGTTCCCGGCGAGATTTGGGGCGGCGCGGTTCAACGTTACTTCCTCGCCCTGGAAGAAGGGATCAATCTGCTGCCGGGTTTCTCACCTGAGCTGCAGGGTGTGTATCTGGAACAAACCCCTGAAGGCCGGCAACAGGCCATGGGCTATGTCCTGAAAGCTTAACCATAAGCGGCGGGGCATGGCGCCCCGCCACCTGGCAACATGACTTAGGTAAATAATTATGAGCAAAGCAAATAATAAAATTGGCGTGGTTCAGTTAACCATACTCACCATAGTGAACATGATGGGCTCAGGTATCATTATGCTGCCAACCCAGCTGGCTCAGGTGGGAACGATTTCAATTCTGTCCTGGTTGGTGACAGCAGCAGGTTCAACGGCATTGGCCTACGCCTTCGCCAAGTGCGGTATGTTCAGCAAAAAATCCGGTGGTATGGGCGGTTATGCCGAGTACGCCTTCGGTCGCAGTGGCAACTTTATGGCCAACTATACCTACGCGGTATCTCTGCTGATCGCCAACGTGGCCATCGCGATTTCCGCCGTGGGTTATGGTGCCGTGCTGTTCGGTGTCGAACTCAGCCCCATAGCCATCTGTCTGTCCACCATAGGCGTGCTCTGGTTGGCCACTGTGGCCAACTTCGGTGGTGCCCGCATCACAGGTCAGGTATCCAGTATCACAGTATGGGGGATCATCATTCCGGTTATCGGGGTATCCATCATAGGTTGGTACTGGTTCGACTTAGACCTGTACAAGGCAGCATGGAACCCCCACGACATGCCATTCTTCAAGGCTCTGGGTGGCTCAATCGCCATGACACTGTGGGCCTTCCTGGGATTGGAATCTGCCTGTGCCAACTCTGAAGCAGTAGAGAACCCAGAGAAAAACGTGCCTATCGCGGTAATGGGCGGCACCATAGGTGCAGCGGTTATCTACATCATCTCTACCAACGTGATCGCCGGTATTGTGCCCAACGGTGAGCTGGCGCTGTCCAACGCACCTTTCGGGCTGGCCTTTGCGCAAATGTTCAACCCTACTATCGGTTCCATCGTCATGGCCTGCGCCATCATCTCTTGTACCGGTTCCCTGCTGGGTTGGCAGTTCACCATCGCCCAGGTGTTCAAGTCATCTGCCGATGAAGGTTTCTTCCCTAAAGCCTTCTCCAAGGTGACCAAGAAAGACGCCCCGGTTGTCGGCATGCTGATCATCGTTTCGGTACAAACCGTACTGTCACTGATGACCATCAGCCCATCGCTGAGCAAACAGTTTGAGGCGCTGGTTAACCTGGCCGTGGTCACCAACATCATCCCTTACATCCTTTCCATGGCGGCTCTGGGTGTGATGCAAAAGCAATTGAATATCCCTGTAAAACAAGCCCGAATTGCCAACTTTATGGCCGTAATTGGTGCCCTGTACAGCTTCTATGCCCTCTATAGCTCAGGGGAAACCGCCGTGATGCTGGGGTCTATCGCCACCTTCTTCGGTTGGACCCTGTTCGGCGTCATCTCCAACAAAAATGCCAAACAGCAATTGAAACACGCTTAAGGCGTACGGGCGTGCACACCCCGGCGTGCGCGCCACCCAAAAGTTAAATCAATAACAATATTGGATGAGGTGGACTATGAACAAGACAATACTGGCGCTGGCAATCCCTGCGCTGCTGCTCTGCGGCTCAGCCCAGGCAATCGAGCTGTACAAGGATGACAGCAATAGCTTTGGCATCAGCGGCTGGCTGGGTTTCGCCGCCTACAATGATGGCCACGAGACCTCGGTAATTGACGACACGTCAAGAATACGTTTGAGCTTCGAGCGTAAAGAGCGCAACGGCTGGACCGCCTATGCCGTCACCGAATGGGGCATCAATATGGTCACCAGTGATGACAATCTGGTGCTACAGGGCGGCAGACTCGCCGCAGAGAAAACCGATGATTTCCTTAACAACCGCCTGGGTTATGTCGGTCTGTCCCACGATACCTGGGGTAGCCTGACCTTCGGGAAGCAGTGGGGCGCCTATTATGATGTGGCCGGTACTACAGACTTACCCAATGTCGTGGCCGGTTATGCCGTCGGCGCTTACACCTTCGGTGATGGTGGCCTGACGGGTACCGGACGCGCCGATGCCGCATTCCAATACCGCAATGACTTTGGCCCGCTGCATCTGGCACTGCAATACGCCGCCAAGCAAGATGGTGAGGTCTCGGTACAGGACAGCAACGGCGAACCACTGGCCAACTCTGAACTGGACTTTGATTCCAGCTACGGTGCCAGCCTGACCTACAGCGTCACCGACAAGTTCAAGCTGCTGGCCGGCTTCAACCGTGGTGATATCGACGGCCACCTGGAAGGCAGCGAACTCAAGGTGACCAACCAGATAATAGGCATAGGTGCCATGTATGGTGACTATTATCACTATGCGCCCAACCGTGAAGCCAGCGGTTTGTATGTGGGTTTCAACGCCCACAAGAGTGACAACAACGAACTGGTTGGCGGTGAACTGTACGACGCCACCGGCGCCGAGCTGATGCTAGCCTACCAATACGACAACGGCTTTGTGCCCATTGCCATGCTGAGCTACCTGGATCTGGATACAGATCAGCACAGTGCCATTCAAGGGAACTGGCGTCGCCAATTTGCCATGCTGGGTCTGCACTACAGATACAGCAAAGACACTGTGATGTTCTTTGAGGCCAAGCTGGACTTCAGCGACATGGATGACCCGGCCGAAGATGCCGCCCAGGACAATAACTTCGCCGTGGGGATCAACTACTTCTTTTAACTGAACTTCTATAGCGGCACACTCCCGCTCCATTGCTGGCAACCTCCTTTTGCCAGGCACGCTCGGCCACCCTGCCCACTTCCTTCCAGGGTGGTCTTTTTTTACTTAAAACCGAAAAGTTTGGCGGGAGATATGCCCCCCAGGCTCCACTCAAAACGACCGGCATCAAGGCGCATTTCTGGAAAGCTTACGCCTAAACCGTTAGGATACTTGCCATCCCGCGGCTTCAGTGGACGCAGCCGCGCCAACGCAAAAAAGTAGTCAAGGTCATGCCCGCCAAACCATTACTCGCTTACTACCAGGATTGCTATAAGGAAGATTGTGTCGACCTTAATCTGTGGCACCTTGGCAAACTAAACCAGGAAGACAGGCTGTTTATTGAGGGCGAGGATTCGCTGCTTTCAGGCTTCCTGCCAAGACAGCCAATCGCCCATGAAGCCGGGGCGCAGCTCCTGCCCAGAATCGCCATGTACCAGCGCGAGCGCCAACTGCTTTACGTTTCCCATTTTGTGGTCGGCCAGTTAAAGGAAGAGGGGCAGACCCGCACTGTACTCAGCCCTCTGGTTTTTAAAGAAGCCCAGTTGGAAGAAGATGACGGCAGCTTCTATGTTTCCCTCAAAGAGGGGGCACTGCAGATTAACGAATCCTTGCTGCGGCTGTTGCTGCCGGAAGACAGTATGGAAGCCGGCTTTGACGCCATCTTAGCTCCCGAGCGCCCCGACAGCTGGACCTCGCTGTTGAGCCAGAGCCACCAGAACATAGATACCCTGGGGCTGCTGGGGTTCCCCAAACTGACAGGTTATGACAGCCTCGCCCGCCTGACCCGCAAGCGTAAGTTAACTCTGGTGCCGGCATCGGCGCTGGTGTTTCTGAAACGCCCCAGCGCCAGTCGCGGCATTCTGCATGAGATCTCTGCCATGATGAATGCGGCCGAACTCTCGGCGCCGCTGCAGAATCTGATGGGAACACAACTGCCAGCCAAGACCGAAGCCAAGCGCCGGCTCAAAAGCCAGTACCTGCCCTGCCTCCTGTCCCGGGCACAGCAGCAAGTGCTGGAGATAGGCGCCGGCCACAGTCTTGGCTGCGTTGTCGGGCCGCCGGGAACCGGCAAGAGTTATACCATAGCCGCCGTCGCGGCCGAGCATATGGCCCGGGGCGAGTCTGTGCTGGTCGTCGCCAACAACGAGCATGCGCTCGATGTCATCAACGACAAGCTTGAGAGTCAGTTCGGGCTCAAGGACATCAGCCTGCGAGCGGGACAAAAGGCCTTCCTGAAACAGCTCAAGGATTATCTCAGCAATCTGCTGAACGGCTATCATTCACTTGAGCACACACCACCGCAGCAGTTGGAAAGCCAGCTCAATTTATTGAACCGGCAACTGGACAACTCAGAACGCCGGCTGCTGCAGTTTTTGCGCCGCGCCATTCGCCGTGGTCAAAGGCTGCACAAACTGGAACGCTCACAGCGGCGCTGGTTATTGCAGCTCTATCTTGCTCTGTTTGGCCACAGCATGGAAAACCTGAGCCAACATTGGGACACCCTGGATGAGTTGAACGATAGTCTGACAACCAAGGAGGCGCTGGCCGCCAAGTTGCTGCAAAATGTCAAAACCAGCCGGGTTGCCGACTTGCTGAATAACCACAGGCAACAGCTGCAAACTTTCAATCAAGCGATTCGTTCCCGCACCTCACAACGGCAGTTTGCCCTGTTCGATACCTTGGATTACCAGGTGTTGCAGCAAGCGTTTCCCATCTGGCTGGTTAGCCTCAACACCCTGCATAAGGTATTGCCGCTGCAGCGGGAACTATTCGATCTGGTTATCTTCGATGAAGCCAGCCAGAGCAATATCACCAGCGCCTTACCGGCACTGTTTCGGGCCAAACGGGCCCTGGTCGTCGGCGATGGCAAGCAGCTCAGGCATATCTCCTTCCTGTCCCGCAGCAAAGAGCAGGCGTTACAACAACTGCATGGCGTTTCCACAGCGCAACCCGGCATCTGCAGCTATCGCGATAAATCGATTTTGGATCTGGTGGCCGAGCAGATAGCCTCCCAGCAGCAGGTTGCCTTTCTCGATGAGCACTTTCGCAGCGCTCCCGAGCTTATCAATTTCAGCAACTCGCAGTTTTATCAGCAGCGACTGCGGATAATGCAGCACAGACCCTGTACCAGCAGCGGCCATCTGCATCTGCACTCAGTGATGGGCGAGCGCAATGAACAGGGAGTCAACCAGGCTGAAATCAGTGCACTGTGCAACCTGATAAGGCAGCAGATAGACAGCTGCGAACAAGCGGGCATGACCAAGTCGCTGGGAGTGTTATCGCCTTTTAGGGCTCAGGCCGATGCGCTGGCCGATACTTTGTTCAAACAGTTTTCCGCCACCGAACTGAAAAAGTATCGCCTGCGGGCCGACACCCCCTTTGGTTTTCAGGGGGAGGAGCGCGACATTATGTATCTCTCATTTGCCGTTGACCCACAGAGCAAGAGAGCCGCGGTATATCTCAACCGCGAAGATGTGTTCAATGTGGCTATTACCCGCGCCAGAGAGCAACAACACCTGTTTGTTTCAGTAGCGGCCCAAGAGCTGCCGAGTCATTCCCTGCTGCGCCGCTATCTGGAATCCAGCCGTCAATTCAATGCTCGGCACAGGCAAAATGATCACCTTGATAAGTTTCAGCGCCAGCTCTGTGACGCCTTGGCCGGACACAATATCGAAACCTGGCCGGGCTATGAGCTAGCCGGCACAGAGGTGGATATCCTCTGCCGCTGGCAGGGCGAGTATCTGGCGCTGGATCTCATCGGCTTTCCCGGCCCCTGGATGGACTTTTTTGAACTGGACACATACAAGATACTGCAGCGGGCCAAGGTGCCCACGTTGCCCATCAGCTATGGACTCTGGTTGAAGAATCCCAGTGCCTGTATCGAGCGCATTCGCAGTAAGCTTGGCCAGGTAAGGACCTTATCCGGCGCAGAGACTTAGGGATAGCCTCTGAGAAGTGTTGGAGGGAGCGCGGCCCCTTGGCTCAGCGCTCCTACTTTCCACTTTAGCGATAATGGTTGGTGCTTGAGTTCTTACTTGGGTTTCTTACCTTGGCTTTTACCCTGATTTTTACCCTGAGCATGGCTTTGTGCATGGCCAAAGACAGGCCTGGCACCGGGTCTGGCTTTGCCACTGCCGGGCTTGGAGCCTTTAGCTGTTGCCACTTTGCCTGTTGTTGTGTGGTCGCCGCCCTTGCCTTTTCCGGCCTTGTTACCGCCTTTGGCCCCTTCGGTTGGCTTACCCTTGGCGGCTTTGCCGCTGCGCTCTGCAAACTGATTGTCGCTGAAACGGGTGAGTCCCTGGCGGCCCTTGTCGGCCCCCTTGCGGTTATGCTTACCGGCCCAGGCTTCGGCGCGGCCTTCCGGGGGCACCAGATGCTGTGGCCCGGTGCCGATAAGATGCTGTTTCCCCATGGCGATAAGCGCCTCGCGGATCAACGGCCAACCTGCGCTGTCGTGATAGCGCAGCAAGGCCTTGTGCAGTCGCCGCTGGCGCCCCTTCTTGGCCACCGGCACCTCTTCGCTGCTGTGTTTGACGTTTTTCAACGAGTTCAGCTCTGTGTGGTAGATGGTCGTGGCATTGGCCATAGGCGATGGGTAGAAGTTCTGCACCTGATCCAGCTTGAACTTACGCTCCTTGAGCCACAGCGCCAGGTTGAGCATGTCCTCGTCCGTGGTGCCCGGGTGAGCCGAAATAAAATAGGGGATCAGATACTGCTGCTTACCCGCTTCGGCCGAGTATTGGTCGAACAGCTCCTTGAACTTGTCGTAGGTGCCCATACCTGGCTTCATCATCTTGGATAAAGGCCCCTCTTCGGTATGTTCCGGTGCTATTTTGAGATAGCCACCCACATGGTGCTTGGCCAGCTCTTTAACGTAACGAGGATCTTCAATCGCCAGGTCATACCGCACGCCGGAGGCAATCAGTACCTTCTTGATCCCGGGAACATCCCGGGCGGCACGGTAAAGATCTATGGTGTGCTGATGATCTGTGTCCAAATGGCCACAAATACCGGGAAAGACACAGGATAAGCGCCGACAGGTCTTTTCGGCCTTTTCGCTCTTGCAGCCGAGACGATACATGTTGGCCGTTGGGCCGCCGAGATCGGAAATCACCCCGGTAAAGCCGGGCACTTTCTGCTGTATATCTTTAATTTCTTTGATAATGGATTCTTTCGAGCGGCTCTGGATAATGCGCCCTTCATGCTCGGTTATCGAGCAAAATGAGCAGCCACCGAAACAACCTCGCATGATATTGATTGAGGTCTTGATCATGTCGTAGGCCGGGATCTTGGCCTTGCCGTAAACCGGGTGTGGCACCCTGGCATAAGGCAAGTCGAATACCGCATCCATCTCATCTGTGTTGAGCGGCCAGGCCGGTGGGTTGACCCAAACACCACGGTCGCCGTGGGGCTGGAACAGGGCTCTGGCACAACCTGGGTTTTGCTCCTGATGCAAAATCCTCGATGCATGGGCGTACAGGTATCTGTCTTCACTCACCCGCTCGAAGGCCGGCAGCAACACATAGGTCTGCTCCCAGGGCCGTGGCTTGGGTGGCTGCACGCTGATGGGCTTGGGAGCGTCGTTGTCGAAGATCTTCTTGTCGGATGGCCCGGACAAATTCTGGCAGCCGACATCATCGGCGCCATAGGGATTGGGGATAGGGTCAATTTTATGCAACTGATCTATCTTGCGCGAGTCCATGCCGCGCCATTCTGGCAGAGGCTCTTTACGGATAACCGCTGTGCCGCGGATATTCTGCATCTGCGCCATGGTTTCACCCTTGGCGAGACGGTGCGCCACTTCCACCAGCGGCCGCTCGGCATTGCCGTAGATCAGGATGTCAGCCTTGGCATCAAAAATAACACTGCGGCGCACTTTGTCGGACCAATAGTCATAGTGAGCAATCCGCCGTAGGCTGGCCTCAATACCGCCTATGACCACGGGCACCTCTTTAAAGGCTTCCTTACAGCGCTGGGTATAAACAGTCACGGCGCGATCCGGGCGCTTGCCGCCTTCATTGCCTGCGGTATAGGCATCGTCGTGGCGCAGTTTACGATCGGCAGTATAACGGTTGATCATCGAATCCATATTGCCTGCAGTGACCCCGAAAAACAGATTCGGCTTACCCAGGCTCATAAAAGCCTCTTTGCTGGACCAATCCGGCTGCGAGATGATCCCCACTCTGAATCCCTGCGCTTCCAGCAAACGGCCTATCACCGCCATGCCAAAACTGGGGTGATCCACATAGGCATCACCTGTCACCAGGATCACATCACAGCTGTCCCATCCCAGTTGTTCCATCTCCTTGCGGGACATGGGCAAAAAGGGAGCCGTGCCGTAACACTCGGCCCAATACTTGGGATACTGAAATAAGCTGGATTCGACTTGCATTTGAGACTGACCATCAAAGGATTCGACACACGGCAGCCACGCTGCCTCAGGGCCGCGGAGTATAACAGGCTAACCGGGTTAAGTGTGACTGATTTTTCACCAACTGCCGACTATTTATCCCCCTTGCTTGTGCCTGCAAGCCAAGGCCCTACTTGGATTGTGGCTTCTCTCGGGTTCAAAGCAGCAAGCGCCCCACATACTGCCAGAGGTTAAACAGCGCCAGCACGAGTATGCTTATCCAGGTGAACAAGGTGCCGAGGAATCGGCCCGGGTGGTAACCGCCCTTGCCTTGGGTCAGACCTATGGCATGCAGCAATCTGGCCACCAGCCAAATCGTCCCCAGTAGATGTAACCAAACGCCGGCCATGCCGTTGGCTTCGGCCAACACCAAAAGCAGCAAGGCTATCGGGGCATTTTCCAGCAGGTTACCGTGTACCCGGTTGGCCAGATACAGTGCATCGTTGCCGCCATCACCCAGGCCTATCTTGTAAGCACGGCGCAGCCCTACCACCCGGTAAGCCAAAACCAAGACCAAAAGTCCCGTCAAGGCGGCATAAAAACCCGATATAAACAATGACATAATTTCAAACTCTCCTTTTTAACCTTCTCTATTCAGCCCCTATTGGCCCCATAAAATCCAGGTGTGCGCATCAACCTTAACGCAACAAGCTTGCACTTAAGCTCACATAAAGGAAATAATTTTTAAAATGTCATTAACCGGATTCAGCCCCCTTGCTGTAGAATCCGCGCGGGCAAAAAACCGTCCGTCCAACCAAGGGCACAGTGGGAAACCGAGTGGATAATCAAGAATTCATTGAAAAGCGCCGTTTTATCATCAAGTTGGGTAAGGCTCTGCATAAGTTCGGCACTCCGGCTTATCGGCTCGAAACCCACTTGCAGACAGTGGCCAAGACGCTCGGCATCGAAGGCTATTTTCTGATCTCGCCCACTTCGATGACCTTTGTGCTGCAGCACGACACAGATCAGGAATACAACCATGTTGCCAGGGTCAAACCCGGCGAGCTGGATCTGGGGTCGCTGGCCCGCACCGACGCCTTAGTGCAGGAGCTGAGCCTGGGGCAACGCAGCCTGAGTGAAGCGCTGGAACGGCTGGATGAGATAGCCAACAAGCCCAATCCCTATGGCCCCATGTTAACCCTGGGCGCCTTTGGCACCTCGGCCGCCGCCTTTGCCATGCTGATGGGCAGCAGCTGGAATGATGTGTTCTGGTCGGCCTTGATAGGCATGTTGGTCTATGGCTTGGTATTCAGCGCCGAACGCTCGCGGCGGATGGCCGAACTGCTGGAGCCTTTAGCCGCCATGCTGGCCGGTTTCGCCGCCTGCGGCCTGGCGCAACTGGATGCCGGGCTGAATATCCCCGTGGTGGTACTGTCGGGGATCATCGTCTTTATTCCCGGCCTGGCGCTGACCCTGGGCCTGGCCGAACTGGCGGCAAGGGATCTTATGTCAGGCACCATGAGGATCATGGATGCGGTAATGCTGCTATTCAAACTCTACTTCGGCGCCGTACTCGGCGTGGCAATAGGCAATGCCCTGTTCGGAGAATCCCTCTATATCGAACCCATGCCACTGCCTCGCTGGGCCATCTGGTCGGCGGTGCCCATCCTCTCCATGGCGCTGGTGTTTATCTTCAAGGCCAGGCTCAAAGATGCCCCTTGGGGCGTACTGGCGGGTATTGTGGCCTTCTTCTCCGCCATGTTCGGCGGCCTCTATCTGGGGGATTCTCTGGGGATCTTCTTCGGCGCCCTGGCCGTGGGTATTTACGCCAACCTGTTTGCCCGCTGGATGAAGGCACCGGCCTCCATCGCCCTGCTGCAGGGGATAGTCATCCTGGTGCCTGGCTCCAAGACCTATATCGGCCTCAATGTGCTTATCTCGGGTGAAACCATGTTGAACCAGTCGCATCTGGGGTCGCAGATCTTTCTGATATTCATGTCACTGATCGCCGGGCTCATCTTCTCCAACGTGGTGGTGCCGCCGAGAAACACCCTCTAAACACAGCTGCCGTGGGCATTAGCGCCGGGAAAAGATAGTTTATTACAAGCTAAATCATTACTTTATTTCGCCAGCCTTCTTGACTAACCGCCTATTCGGTTGTGTTATTGAAGTGTGAATATCAGCCCGATATTCACTACCGAGAGGAGGCAGTCTATGGCAACAAGCCGCAGTGTCTTGCTTCTGGCAACCCTGTTTGCCAGCCTCTCCGTTTTGGCCGAAACCGGCACCGCAGGCGATGGCATCACCTCGTCTTCCCAAGGCCAAAATCCACTATCTGAGCGGTTCAAGGTTGGCAAAATTGTGGTGGTCAGCAACCCGATTTTCGACGAGTCTGCCAAGAATGCCATCTTCCTGCACAATTGGGCCAACGCCTTGCATATCAATACCCGGGAGTCGGTGATCCTTAATCGCCTCAGTATTCAGGAGGGGCAGGAAGTGACCCCAAGGCAGTTGGAAGAAGCGCAGCGAATTCTTAGGCGTGAGCCCTATCTCAGAGACGCCAGGATCTCTGTGGTCAAGGCCGACCCGAGTGCCGATCAACAGCCTGATGGTGAAACCCTGCTGGTAGAAACCTGGGATCAATGGTCGCTGCTGCCCACCATCAGCCTGGGACGCAGCGGCGGCAACAACAGCTTCTCCGTCGGGTTGAAAGACGACAATATTCTGGGTCTGGGGATCCGCACCCGTTTGAAGTACCAATCCGACGAGGACAGAACCGGCTACAAAGTCGCGTTCGAAATGCCGCTGAACATCATCAAAAATGCCACTGTGGCGGCCAACTTCTATGACAACAGCGATGGTCAGGCCAAACAGCTGTATTTCGACAAGCCTTTCTATACTCTGGACGACACCCGCGCCTACGGCGCCGAGTATCTGGATGAAGACAGAATCGACACCATTCGCCAAAACGGCCTCGACATCAACGAATTCAATGAAGAGCTCCGCTATCGTAACCTCTACTGGGGCTTTATGTTCGCCAAAGAAAACCAGAGCCGGCAAAGATTACGCCTTGGAGTTACCCAGGATAAGCACAGCTTTTACGCCCTGCCTCAATACCCGCAGCAGCCCTTGCCTCAGGACAGAGACTTTCTCTACCCCTGGGTAGAATGGGAGTACTTGCAGGATGACTTTCGGGTACTGACCAATATTCACCTGGTCAACTATAACGAAGACTTCAACCTCGGCTGGCATCACAGCGTTAAACTGGGGCTGGAAACCAAAGACAGTGATAGCCTGGGTTATCACCTCAACTGGCGCAGCAGTCGCGGCTATTTTGAGGGTAAGGAGCTGCTGTTGCTGGCATTTGGCGGTGAAGCCACCCTGGCCACCCGGCAACGGGACTTTTATCAAGTGAATGTTGCCGCCGAGTATTTCTATAAGTTCACCCCCAAGTGGACCGCCTATTCCAAGGCGCGGCTGTCCAACTCCAACAACAACTATATCGACCGTCCCTTTGCGCTGGGGGATGAAACCGGCATTCGCGGTTATCCCAACGACTACCAGCACGGTGACAATCAATGGCTGCTGACCGGCGAAATCCGCTATTACCCCAATATCAACCTCTACCAACTGGCAGAATTGGGCTGGGCCGCCTTTATCGATGTCGGTCAGGCCTTTGGTGGTGCCATGGCCAATGACAACGAAGTCTCAGGCCCCATAGGCTCTGTCGGTATAGGTGCCAGAATCTACTCTTCCCGCTCCAGTTATGGTCATGTCGCCCATATCGATTTCAGCGTGCCCTTTACCCGGGGCGATGAAGTGGACGGCTGGGAATGGCGCTTTCAAGTGAAGCAGAGTTTCTAGGCTGACTTTGCCACCCCAGCGGCAAACTCTGCACTAAACTTGAAGGGTCACAGCAACCTGGAGCTGACATGAAAAAACTCCTTTCCTCTGTGCTGCTCGGCCTGTCGTACCTGATATCGGCACAGGCAAGCACGTTGAAAATCGCTTTTTTTGATTTTGCGCCATACAGCTTTCAGGAAGAAGGAGAACTCAAGGGCGTCATGGTAGAGATGACTCGCCTGGCCTGCCAGCGCTGGGAGGAAGGCTGCCAACTCAAGCTGTGGCCCAATGGCAGCCTGAGCAAGCCCAAGCCATGAACATTCCACTCGAGTAGAAAAGCAAAAGGCCGCCCGTGATAACACGGGCGGCCTCGTTTTATTTGGTGAGTTGGCCGATAAGCCCACTCCCTCACAGCAAATCAGTTGATTACAGGGGATTTCAGGGGCATTCACAGCCCCTTTTGTTACACAGTTTGTAGCACACCTTTCAACGCTATCTGTAAGCCTGACAAAAATCAACGGGATCTGAACAGCGGCCTTCGCTAGGCCTTCAATTTTCAAATCGCCTTACCGGGTCAGAAACCACCACCTCTGGCTTATAGCTGTGGTTCTAGGACTTTACCTAGTCTAAAACTTCAGCACACAACACACATCTAATCAATGTATGACTCATATAAATCAGCCAGATACAATTCAGAAGACAGGGAATCTGAAGTTTGCTAGATTCTCGAAACTTTACATCTCATAGACTACGGCACTGAAGTTTTCGATGAACTGTGAAGAAAAGAATTCACCAATAAATTAGGAGTAAGTGGTTGATGGCGACACCGAAGTCAGGACTAACACACAAGTACAAATTGGAGCATAGATTTGCCAACTTTGGTTCATCAATCAGAGCAATGACCATCAATGGGTTCAGAGGAATCGATGGATTAGAAGTCCAATTCAACTATCCTGTAGTTGCGATTTCTGGACTAAATGGAGCAGGAAAAAGCACCTTAGGACAAATTTGTTTAAGTGGATATAGACAACCTTCTGATGCTCCAAAGTCATACAAACGCTTCTATGTTCGAGACTTTTTTCCAGCCTCTGCAGCTGACCCTAATCCATTCAAGGCCGACGCGAGCATAGTTTTCCACTACGAAACACCTGATGTTAATGCACCTCAAGAGCTCACTGTTAAGCGGAACCAGAAGGAATGGAGCGGCTACAAACGTCAACCCAAAAGGCATTGTTACTATATTGGCTTTACCGTTTATATTCCTAAGGTTGAACGGAAAGACCTCAGTATTTACAAAGGTAGCTCCTTCGCATTAACTGAGCGACGTGACATTCCCGACGAAACAAAAATAAAAGTAGGTAGAATCCTCGGTCAACAGTACGAAGAACTTCACTTCCAAGGAATTCGTCACGGAAAACACCAAGCAGAGCTGGGCATAGCCGCTAGGTTTGGCGCTAGTTACTCAGAGAATAATATGGGCTTTGGGGAAGGAAGAACATTCTACATAGTAGATCTTCTTGAAAGTGCCCCAGACAACAGCCTTTTCGTGATTGAAGAACCTGAAACGTCTCTCCACGAGCATGCTGAGTATGAGTTGGTAAAATATCTGCTGGATGTATGTGATCGCAAAGGGCATCAAATTGTCTTCACTACTCACTCTGACACTATGCTTAGTGCATTGCCGCCAGAGGGCAGAATTCTTTTACACCGCAACTTTGATGGGGTGAAATCTTATGAGGGACTGTCATCCACCAGAGCAAGATCGATATTTACCCTTGGCGCAGTAAAATCACTCGCAATTTTCGTTGAAGATGAGTTTGCGGTCGATATGCTAACAAAAATGCTCAGAAACTCAGCTCCCGAATTGCTTGCTGCGGTATTTATCGAAAAAATTGGAGATACTAAAGCCGTTCGCAATGCGTTAAAACTGATGGATCAGATAAAAAAACCCTGTATTGCTGTGCGAGATGCAGATAAAGGAGCCGCTGAAGGTGAGAGACTTTACTCATTTCCTGGTCAGCTAGCACCAGAGAAAGAGGTCTATAATAATGGGGCTGTTCTCGCTTACCTAGAACATACATATGGTTTGGATGTTCACAATGTTCTTGCGTTGCGAGGGGTAACTAACCACCATGGGTATACCAAGTGCTTAGCTAATGAGATTTCAATGCACCCAATCGTTTTGAGAGATGAAGTTATACGTATCTACCTAGATAATATTGGAGCGGAGTCTTACAAGCACATTATTGATGCAGTCAAAGCCAATACCTAAGTTGTAGTGGTTCAGACCTGATTTTGACAGAAGCCCCGCACCATGCAGGGCTAAAAACAACATCTATCAACAGCTTTTAGCCAAGCTCACCCTACGCTTTCGCTCTTCTGATTTTCAGCTTTTGCATGTTGATGTAGGCTACGCGCCGTGTTTGTTCTCCCAGAGATGCGATTTCCTTTGAAAGGTAATCAGCTACTCCCAAGTTGATAGGAAGCCTCCTACAGAGGCAGTCAACTCGTTCTTTGGTCCCATCCGGACGGGTATACTTCACATCTCTTTTGAGCCATGTATTAAGCCAGTAAGTTTGACTTAATGAGGCCTCATAGGATTCCGGAGGCAGACCAATGTCTTCTGTCCCCGATTCGATCTCAAACAAATCTCGTGCGACACCGACCAATGGCACAATCTCTGTGTAATCGCACTGTGCCACAACGCCAGTCACACTCATGCTTTTGGGTATACCCAAAAAAAAGAACCACTCATAAACGAGTGGTTCTCTGTGACACTTTCAGGATGCGTTTACTCTGCTACCCTTTTTTTAATTACATGCATCAGAATCGACTTAGTTGATGGCGATACGTTTATCAGCTTCACCCTATTTTTAAAGCTATCAAAACCTAACTCTTTGGCAACCAAGCCAATCAATTCATCAGCGAAAGACGGGCTTACACTCGATTCTTCAAAGTCGAGAATCACGTTTTCCCCGTGAGCCAACCTGTTCAAGAGCACTTGCCGGGCTGAAGCTCCCGTCTTACGCGTTGCTAAAGTATGAAACTCACGAGGAAGGCTAATTAAAGATGTCTCCATAATCTAATTCCTCCTCCATATCGACACCATCTGGCCAGCCATCGTAGACGCGTCTGGCATCAAGTGAAACATTAGTATTCCACTCAAATATAACTATCGTCCCATCCCAGAAATTGGGAAGTACGCTAGTACTCACTACCCCACAGCGATTAGAGTAGCATTCGTTCCCTGATATTACTATCAAACAGCCGCCATTTTGAGAAGTCAAATCATTTGTAAAAGTTAGCCCATATCCGGAGTGCGGTCCAAAGGGTTTGCCAGTTACACCATACTCTGTCGCTATCTGACACGCATTCTCAGAAGCTAGCCTCGAGCCCAATTGAGCATTCTGAGACAGAGAGCTTCTTATGCCCATTCCACAATCAACTATGCATAGCTGCGCTAAATTCCCACCAGCCCATGACTGACCGATTGTGACACCAAAAACTTGGTCAACTTCCGTTCTACGAGAGTGAGCACAACTATTCCCTAGCAGCTCAGAGAGCATGATCTGGATTGCATCAATTGTTGCTGGAGTTACCCCTCTTGTACGGTGAAACATTGACGACAACTCTACTGAAACACCATGCACTTGATCATCGGCGGTGACTCGGCGAGCTTCAGCAAATCGGCCTCTGGCAGGCGCTCTGCCTATTGATACCGGAGCGGGGCGGTCGAGGACATCCCACAGCCCCATTCGAGCCGCGTATCTCTCCAAGTCTTTGGGCATCGCGACATTGACCCCCTCCTGTCTTGCTCTGACAGCTAGACAGGCTATGTGATAGGGCCGAATAAACGTCGGAATCTTTGCTGGCTGGGCGCCAAAGTACAAATCCAGCTGTGAAATCCACCAGCTAACATCAGTCGCCGAAGTTTTCTCCAATCCAAATACCTCAGTAAAATTCAAGAATAAGAGTCGTATCAGGTTGATACCATAACACTTTCCACCTACGAGACATAGCTAACTAAAGTAGCAATCTTGTTCCTTTTACTGACTTAATAGCACTTTGGGATAATAGGGAAGTGCGTCAACACACACCTTTAACCTATCTAATGGGATCATTGATGTATGGGAATATCCATCATGAATTTGATTACTTCCTCTTGAAGCTTGGTGTCCCACCAGAGCCTTGCTGATAAATTCATTAGCCCCTCCACTTCTGATTAACGAAATAACCGTATGGCGCAGGGAATGGAGGGATAACTTACTGCCGCAGTCAGTCTGTTTGGGCAAGCCCAAGGATTCCCATATCTTTGGATAGGCTTTGGTGAGGTACTTGTCCGATATATCAAACAACCTAGACTCTTCTGCTACCAACTCATCAACATATTGTAAAAGGCCAAGCTTAAGCAAACACTGCGCTATAGGCACCCGCCGTATTGATGACTTAGTCTTACTCTGCCGAATCCTAAAGTACCAAACACCCGTTGAATCACATCGACATACGTCCCTTTTTTGCAACCCCAGAACTTCACCGTTTCTCATCCCCGTGTAAGCCATTATAAGCAAAGACCACTTAATGTCTGACCGTGTCTCTTGGGCTGCATAATCAACCAACTTTTGTGTGGAGGCGATATCCAACGGACCTCGCTCTCCTCCAGTTTTAGGCTTTACTGTACGAGCCTCCATTGGCGATTTTTCAAGAGACCCTCGCGAAACTAGCCAATGGAAAAATCCCTGATAAGTCTTTAAAAAATGACTGCTATTTGAAATCTGCTCATCTTTTGGCACCTCATTTCTCGTTGCTAGTTGAACCCGCTCACTAATAAGCATTTTGCAATATGGGAGGATGTTTCCTCTTGGCAATTGTTTAGTGACTGTCAGCAATTGATTTACTTCTGCCCTATCCAGATTTATATCGTGATTGGGAAACACCTCACAGAGTACATTGAGGTGTCTTTCTCTCTCTTCTAAAGCTTTAGATGTAAGATGTGAAGTACTCTCTGCCAACCACTTTTCAGCGGCGTCTTTGAGTGAAAAGTTGGCCGCTCTAACGACCTCTTGGGGCTCAGTTGACTCTTCCACACTCGGAAACAGATTCTGAAACGCCTCAGACTTAGCCAAACGCTCAAGTTTCTCAACGTCAGTACCATACTCATCTGATTCAAACTTAATCTCGTTACCGGTCCGACGATTGAACACAGTAATAAAGTTAATTCTTAAAAATTCTTCGTTCTCTTGCGACATTAGACGAACCTGCAATGACTCAAATTTACCCACCAGCTCAATAGCGAGCCGCTTAGCCTGCATAGGATGCTTGGTCTTCAAACTCCGCCGTACGATCTGCGGAAAATGGCCGTATTTATGAAGTATTTTCGGGATGCGGTAACAGAAGTAAAAAACGCCATTCCGGCGGTAGGTAAAAGGGATATGGGGATGTGTTACGTGTTTCGCAGTTTGTTTCACAGGGGCCTCGAAAAGCTCGAGAGCCCCTGTGCTACAAGGTTTGGTGAGTTGGCCTATAAGCCGGGTCCTGTTCTCCCGAAGGAGCGGCAGTCATTCCTCTAGGCCTGCAATCGCTCACAGGCTCAAGCAATCTACCCGGTTCCAACGCGAGCCACGCATTAATTCCGAAGAATAGTGGAACCCTATTTGATCTTGCTCCGGGTGGAGTTTACCGTGCCGCGAACTGTTACCAGCCGCGCGGTGCGCTCTTACCGCACCCTTTCACCCTTACCGGCCCGAAGGCAGGCGGTCTACTCTCTGTTGCACTGGTCGTCGGCTCACGCCGCCCAGACGTTATCTGGCACCCTGCTCTATGGAGCCCGGACTTTCCTCCCCGTTCTTGCGAACGCAGCGACTGCCCGGCCAACTCGGCGCGGATTATAGCCCATAGCGAGCCTCACACCAAGGCATTTCCTTACCAGCCCAGCTCCAGCCCTTTTTTATAGAGAGCGTTTTTCTTCAACCCATGGATCTGTGCCGCAATGGCGGCCGCCTTCTTCAGCGGTAATTCATCACAGAGTAGTTTGAGGGTATCCAGCGCCGCGGCGGGCGTTTCGTCGGCTTCTTCACTGACAAAACCGTGCAGCATAAGCACGATTTCACCGCGCTGCTGGTTGGCATCGGCTTCTACCTGCGCCAGCACTTCGGCCGTGGTGCCGCAGAGGAAGGTTTCAAAGGTCTTGGTCAGTTCCCGCGCCATCACCATCTGCCTATCCGGCCCCAGGACCGCCACCAGCGACTTGAGGCTGGGCAGAATTCTGTGCGGTGACTCATAGAAAATCAGGGTGCGCGGGTCTTCCCTAAGCGCCAGCAGTTTATCCTGGCGCCCTTTGTCTTTGGCCGGCAAAAAGCCTTCAAACGAGAAGCGATCCGAGGGCAAGCCAGATGCCGACAACGCGGCAATGGCAGCGCAGGGGCCGGGCAGCGGGATCACCGGATAACCGGCGGCGCGCACATGGGATACCAGGTGATAGCCGGGATCGGAAATCAGCGGCGTACCGGCATCGCTGATCAGCGCAATGGCTTCACCTTCGCCGAGGCGTTCGACAATCCACTGCGCCCGGGCACGTTCATTGTGGTCATGCAGCGCTGTCGTGCGGGTGTCTATGCCGAAGTGACTCAGCAATTTACCGCTGTGGCGTGTGTCTTCACAGGCGATCAAAGCCACCCGATTCAGTACTTCCAGAGCCCTGGGGCTCAAGTCCCCCAGGTTGCCTATGGGAGTGGGAACTATATACAGCGCGACCGACAGGTCCATAACTACCTCGGAGATGAAAGTGCCGAGACTTTCGTCAGGCACAATAGAAGGTTAAACTAGAGCCAGCATCTTACCAGAGTGAAGCCCTGTGTTAAAAAGCCTGAATAGAGTTAAATACATTTCTGCTGCGATTCTGCTTGCCAGCCTGTGGGGCTGTGGCAGCACACCATCGGCAGACAAAGAACAGCTGGCCGTCGTTTCTCTGGTCAGCGCCCCGCAAGCCCCGGCCGAGTATTTGGCATTTGCCGCCAAGGCGCCCAACAAGGAAAACCGCGAGCGTTATCTGCTGTTGGCCGCCAATGCTTACCTCAAGCAAGGGGATACAGATGCCGCTGCAGATATTCTGCGTTCAATGCAGGCCGGGCTGAGCCCGGTGGATGAAATCCAGGCCGAGCACCGCTTTCTCAGCGCCCGCCTGCAAGAGCTGACCGGCAAGAGTGCCGAAGCGCTGAACACCTTGAATTATCCCGGTAATTGGCAACTACCCGATTGGCAATGGGCCAGTTATCACCAGGCCCGTGCCCGGCTGTTTGCTGCCAACCAGCAACCCGTGGAGCAAGTGCGTGAGCTGAGTCAGCTCAGTCAGTATCTGCCGGTAAAGGCAACCGGCGAGGTTAACGACCAGATCTGGCAATTGCTCAAGCCACTGCAGGAAGAAACCCTGCTGAGTTTTGCCGCGCAAGAGAGCGATGCCGTATTTACTGGTTGGCTACAGCTGGCTTATCTGGCCAAGCACTACGCGGTGGATCCCTCAAGCCTGATTCGACAGTTGAGTGATTGGCAGAAACGTAATCCTTATCATCCCGCCGCGGTGCAGTTGCCTTCGGATCTGCAACTGGCGCTCAGCGCCAAGCCTTACAGACCGAGCAATATCGCCGTGCTGCTGCCACTTTCGGGCCCAAGAGCCGGGGTCGCCAATACAGTGCGTCAGGGCATACTGGCCAGTTATCTGAGTGAACCGGACAGCAATGTCAGCCTTAACTTCTTCGACACGGCCCAAGGTGCCGATAAGGCCTATCAGCAAGCGCTGCAGAGCGGCGCCGAATTTGTGATTGGCCCACTGCTGCAAAACGAAGTGGAACAGGTGATGGCGGCCCAGCAAGCTGCCGGGGCAAACACGCCGCCACAACTGTTTCTCAACCAAATAGATAAGCTGGCGCCGCAACAGAATAAGTACTACTTTGCCCTGTCTCCCACTCAGGAAGCGAGCGATGCTGCCAGACGCATGTATCAGGATGGCATACAAGTGCCACTGCTGCTTGCCAGCAATGATGCAGTGGGGCAACGTATGGCCCAGAGCTTTAAACAAACCTGGATGGAACTGACCGACAGTGATGCCGAAGTCCACTTCTATGACAACGGCGACAAGATGCGCGAAACCGTGGAAAGCGCCCTCGGCGTAACGGACAGCAAGGCGCGGATCCAGGCCATCAAGGCACTGCTCGGCAGCAAGGTGAAGGCCGACTTCCGCTCCCGTACCGATATCGATGCCATCTATATGATCTCCGGCATTCAGGACTTACCACTGCTTAAACCCTTTATCGATGTCAATTTCAGTGTCTTTGCCGAGCAGGTGCCACTGTATACCAGCAGCCGCGCCCGTCAGGAAGACAATGCCAAGCAAACCGCGATTGAACTGAACAATATCACCATCAGTGATATCCCCTGGTTACTGCAGCCCAGTGAAGAAACCGAGGTGGTCAATAAGTTGTGGCCCACCTGGGGCAACGCCCAAAAACGCCTGTATGTGATGGGCTATGATGCCCTGCAGCTGGTCAATCGTCTGGCTCAGATGCATGCCTTCCCCGGATATCAGTACAATGGCCGCAGCGGCCAGTTGACGGTGAGCCCGGATGGGGTGATTGATCGTCAACTCAGTTGGGCCAAATACCAACGTGGCGTTTTACGGCCACTGTAAGCCGGCATATGGATCTGGGACAGGAAGGCGAGCGTCTGGCCCGCCGTTATCTGGAACAACAGGGCCTGACCTTTGTCGAACAGAATGTGCGCTACAGTTTCGGCGAACTGGACTTGGTGATGAAACAGGGCAGCCAATGGGTGTTTGTTGAGGTAAAATACCGCTCACCCAGCCGATTCGGTGGCGCTTTGCAGTCATTGAGCCAGGCTCAGATAGCCAGGCTTCGCAAGGCCGCCAGTCAGTATCTGCAGCAACACAGGATCAATGCTCCCTGTCGCTTCGATCTACTGGCCATTGATGGCGGCAAGGTGAAATGGCTGCAAGACGCTTTTTAGTAAACGCTTAACCCGAAACAAATTTACACTTTTATGCCTGAAAAAAGCCACCGGCCTATGGCATGATAGCAACACTTGATAGTGAAGGACTTATCCATGTTAGAACGTATCAAAGACAGCTTCACCGAGTCGATTCAGACCAAGATTGACGCCGCAGAGGCGCTGCCAGAGTCCATCTCCAAGGCCGCAGAAATGATGGTGCAATGTCTGTTGGGTGGCAATAAGATCCTTGCCTGCGGTAATGGCGGCAGTGCCGGTGATGCCCAACACTTTTCCGCCGAGCTGCTGAACCGCTACGAAGTGGAGCGTCCACCGCTGCCGGCCATAGCTCTGACAACAGACACCTCAACTCTGACGGCCATCGCCAACGATTACAGCTATGACGAAGTGTTTTCCAAGCAGATCCTGGCACTGGGCCAACCCGGTGACATACTGCTGGCCATTTCCACCAGCGGCAATTCAGGCAACGTTATCAAGGCGATGGAAGCTGCACTGAGCCGGGATATGACCATAGTGGCGCTCACGGGTAAAGATGGCGGAGCCATGGCCGGATTGCTGAGCACCAATGATGTGGAGATCCGCGTTCCTTCCAATGTCACTGCGCGTATTCAGGAAGTGCACCTGCTGGTTATCCATTGCCTGTGTGACAACATTGACCGTACCCTGTTCCCGCAGGACGAGCATCAATGAGACGTCTGCTGCCCCTGTGTCTACTGCTTACCAGTTTGACCGGCTGTGCCGGAGCCGTAATGGTGGGTGCAGTCGGCGGCGCCATGGTGGTCAACGATGAGCGCTCGCTCAAAACCCAGTTGGATGATACCAATGCCGATTTTAGTATCTCCAGCGTACTGGGCGCGGAGGAGGATCTGAAGAATCAGACCAATATCACCGGCGTCAGTATGAACGGCAATGTACTGATGATAGGTCAGGCGCCCAACTCCATGCTTAGAGACAAGGCGATTCGGCTGGTCAAAGAGCTGCAACTGGGTGGCAAGATCCACAACCAGATCCGTATTGGTAACCCGACATCCTTTACCACCCGCAGCAACGACACCTGGATCACCACCAAGGTCAAGGGACGGATGCTCAACGACAAGAATCTGGATGTCACCAAGATCAAGGTGATCACTGAGAACGGTGAAGTCTTTCTGCTGGGTTTGGTCGAGCGCGAGCAAGCCGATCTGGCAGTGGAAATTGCCCGCAATACCGCGGGGGTACGTAAGGTGATCAAGGTGTTCGACTACGTCACCCCTTAACAGCCAAATCCCTCGTCTATGCAAACAAGAGCCGGTTATACCGGCTCTTGTGCTTTCAGTTCACGGGTTTTCATCAGCTTGGCAATGGCAGGCAGGCACAAGGTTGGCAGCACCACCAATGCGGCCCCAACCCAACTCAGGGTATCCAGCCACTCATCGAACAGCAGCCAACCCAGGAAGACGATAAAGATCAGTCCACTATATTCAGCCACGGCAATTTCACTGGCCTTGGCCCTGCGATAAGCCAGAACACAGAACCAGTGATACGCCAGCAGGAAAGCATTGGATAACAACGCCACCCCAAGTAGTTGCCAACTGAGCCCGGCCAATTGCTGCGACAGTGCCACCAACAGAGTCAGCGGTAGACTCAGCAGGTTGTAACAGAGCAAAGTCAGGCTGGCGGCCTCAGTACTGGGCAGCTTTCGCAGACTCATCTGGTTCAAGGAGAAGGTAAAGGCCGAAACCAACACAGCGATACCGGCAAGTTCCAGCTCACTGGGTTTTAGGATCAACAAGATACCGACAAATCCCAGCGCGGCAATACCCCACTGCAACGGCGTGATCTTTTCCTTCAAAAATACGGCGCCGAGCACCATTATCATCAATGGCGCCGAATAGAATAGCGAGCTGACAGTCGCCAAGGGCAGCGCCATCAGGCCAATAATCAAAAAGAGCGCGCCAACAGCTCCTGTGTTGGCACGCCAAAGGTGGAGCTTAAAATGAGAGGTGCCCGGGCGACCGGCCTTGATCCATAAAGGCAGCAACATAAGTACCGCCGTTACCTGGCGCACCAGCAGAAAGGTCGCCGCATTGGCATCATCCGGCAACCATTTGACCGACACATCATAAAATGCACTGAAGAGATTTCCTACGGTCAATAAAATCAAACCGATAGCTACGGTTCTCTGCATCTTGGTTACCCTGAACGACTCTCAATCGGCGGCATCATATCCGGGTTAAAAACCAAATTGAAATGATGTTTTTTACCTATAAATGAATTAAATTCATACTAAATATCAAAACAGAGTCGCCAATGCGAAAACTTCCCCCTTTGAGAGCGCTGCAGGTGTTCGAAGCGGCAGCACGCCAGAGCCATTTTTCCCGCGCTGCCGAAGAGCTTTGTATCACCCAGAGCGCCGTATCCCACCAGGTCAGGTTGTTAGAGGAACACTTTGACGAGCCTCTGTTTCTGCGTCAGGGGCGCAGCCTTAAACTGTCACCCAAGGGGGAGATCCTCTACGAAGAACTGGAGCGAATATTCAACGAACTGGCTGACCTTGGCCGCTTGTTCGGCGAGCCCAATCGTGAGCTGAAACTGGCGGTTTACAGCTCTTTTGCGGTTAAATGGTTGATCCCCAGACTCAGCGACTTTCGCCGCCGTCACCCCGAGGTACAGATAAGGCTGGAGATGGTGGCCCAAGATCCCGAGCTCAGCGACAGTGTAGCCGATCTCTTTATCAGCGGAGGTCTCAAACGACGGGGATACTGGCAGACTGTGCTGCACAAGGAACGGCTTATTCCGGTTTGTAGCCCACAGTTACCGCCCAGAGCCGGACAAATAACGATTCAGAGTCTGCAGCAGTATCCACTGTTGACCGTGGATGAAGGCCCACTGGGACTGGACTGGAACCGCTGGGCCGAGGCCAACGCCGTAACTCTGACCCCCAATCACAGGCAGCATATTTTCAGCCATGTGTTGATGGCCATAGAAGCGGCTATTGCCGGTCAAGGCATAGCACTGGCGTCAGACTTTATGGTGGAGGATGATATTGCCAGCGGCCGTTTGATAGAAGCTGAACTGCCGGACGTGCACACAGGGTTTGAATTCACTTTTTGCTGTAAAGAGCGGCGCCTCAAAGAGCCTGCCATTGCGGCCTTTGCCGATTGGCTGATGTTGATGGCAAGCCAGCCGCAACCGCAGTAACTCGAACGCAGCCACAAAAAAGCCGACCTTGTAGGTCGGCTCTCAAGATTGGCGGAATTACACCAGCAAACCTATCTTCTCATAGACTTTCTTCACTGTGACTTCGGCGCGGGCCTGGGCCTTTTCGGCGCCCTGCTTCATCACAGACTCCAGGAAGGCTCTGTCTTCGCGGAACTCACGGAAGCGTTGTTGCAGTGGCTCCAACATACCAACCACGGCTTCACCGGCAGCCACTTTCAAATGGCCATACATCTTGCCTTCAAACTCGGCTTCCAGTTCGGCTATGCTCTGGCCTGTCACCCCGGACATCAGGCTCAGCAGATTGGACACCCCAGGCTTGTTGTCTATATCGAAACGCACCACAGGTGGCTCGTCACTGTCGGTCATCGCCTTTTTCAACTTCTTCATCACCGCCTTGGGATCTTCCAGCAGGCCGATGACATTGTTGCGGTTGTCATCTGACTTGGACATCTTCTTGGTGGGATCCTGCAGCGACATCACCTTGGCACCCAGCTCAGGGATAAAAGGCTCAGGCACAGTGAAGGTGTCACCATAAGCGTTATTGAAGCGGGTGGCGATATCCCGGGTCAATTCCAGATGCTGTTTCTGATCCTGACCGACAGGGATCTCATTGGCCTGGTACAGCAGGATATCGGCCGCCATCAGCACAGGATAACCAAACAACCCGACGTTGATATTGTTGGCGTGCTTTTGCGACTTATCCTTAAACTGAGTCATGCGGCTCAGCTCACCCATCTGGGTATAACAGTTCAGTACCCACCCCAGTTGAGTGTGCTGCGGCACCTGTGACTGAATGAATACTGTACTCTTCTTAGGATCAACACCACAGGCAAGGTACAGCGCCAATGTGTCCAGGCAAGCTTCACGCAAGGCATTGGGATCCTGACGCACAGTGATGGCATGCAGATCCACCACACAATAGAGGCAATCATGGCTGTCCTGCATGGCTACCCACTGACGCAGGGCACCCATGTAGTTACCTATGGTCAACTCGCCTGAGGGCTGGGCACCGCTCAATACTATGGGTTTGGGACTGCTCATGAATTTCATTACTCCGATTGCTGTGGCGGTAAATGCGCCAAAATTTGCTCAAAATGATCGCATACGGCATCTGGGCCGCAAAGCCCAATATCTTCACCGTAGTTGTAGCCATAGGTCAAGCCGATTGAGGCAATACCTGCAGCTTTCGCCGCCAGAACGTCGTTACGGGAATCACCCACCATCAACATCTGCTGAGGCTGCAACTGCCATTTCTCCAGCAGATGAGTCAGCGGCAAGGGATCCGGTTTCATCTTAGAGAGAGAATCGCCGCCGAGAATTTCACTGAAAAATAACTCAATACCAAAAGCCTGCAATAAAGGGATAGTAAAGCGATAAGGCTTGTTGGTAACCACCGCCAACTTAAAACCTCTTTGCTGCAGGGTTCTAAGCACAGACTCAACTCCGGGATACAGCTTGCTGTAACGCTCAAGGCAAGCTTCATAATGCTTCATAAATACCGGCATGGCATCGGCCATGACAGAGGCATCCGGTTCAGCCCCCAGGCTAAAGGTCAGCGCGCGGCGCATCAACATTTCTGTGCCGTTGCCAACCCAGCTGCGTACCTGATCTTCAGTGCAACTTCTAAGCCCCAGATCGGCAAGCGTCGCTTGGGTCGCGGCGGCCAAGTCCGGCACACTATCAACCAGAGTGCCATCCAGATCAAAGGCGATCGCGCTGATACTGCTTGCGATCATAACTTACACTCCCGCCAGTTCACTGCGCATTTGGTCGATAACCGCCTTATAGTCAGGCTGGCTAAAGATGGCTGAACCGGCAACAAACATGTCGGCACCGGCGGCGGCAATTTCGGCTATATTGTCCACCTTAACGCCCCCGTCGACCTCCAGGCGGATATCGCGGCCACTCTCATCGATACGGCGGCGTACTTCGGCCAGTTTATCCAGTGTCGATGGAATAAATGACTGACCACCAAACCCAGGGTTAACCGACATCAGCAAAATCACATCCAGCTTATCCATCACATAGTCCAGGTAGTGCAATGGCGTGGCAGGGTTGAATACCAAGCCGGCCTTGCAGCCGTGGTCACGGATGAGCTGCACTGTGCGGTCCACATGCTCGCTGGCTTCCGGATGGAAAGTGATAATAGAAGCCCCCGCCTTGGCAAAATCAGGCACTATGCGGTCGACCGGCTTCACCATCAGGTGCACATCGATTTCGGCGGTAATACCATAGTCACGCAAAGCTTTGCAGACCATGGGGCCTATGGTCAGGTTAGGTACATAATGGTTGTCCATCACATCGAAGTGAACCACGTCGGCCCCCGCATCCAATACGGCTTTAACATCATCACCCAGGCGGGCGAAATCGGCAGACAGAATGGAAGGAGCAATAAGATATGGGCGCATAGCAATCTCACAGGATGTTTAAGAAGTCGCCTATTTTACCCGCCAAGGCGCTCAGGCTCTATAGCCTGGCGCCCATTTCTGCCGTTGAAAAGCATCATAAGTTGGAATAAGGTTGTTACTTGGTAAAAAGCTGTTCAATTTATCAACGGCTTTGTTATAATCGACCAACGTCACATTTGGGAATGGAACAGGATGAACCAGAAACCGCAGGTTTTCACACACAGCATCAAGTCAGCAGTCATACTCGCTGCCGCCGCTGGCGTGGTGGGGGCGACTGCTGTTGGCTTCCAAAGCCTGGGTTCTTCCGCGAATAATCTGGCCTGCAGCTACAGCCAGGAACACGACTACAATCCCAATCTGCCTTCCAGCCATCCCAATAATCGCTGTGCGACTCAGGAAGATGACTTGAGCTGGGGGGGCTGGTTCAGCGGCAAGAGTCGTTCGGGCCAGTTCCATTTTGTCGACTTACTGGAGTTACTGCACGGCCATCAACGTAAACCGGTTGACGATATCGCCCCGGCAAATTCCAACAACGGTTTTTAAATGTTTGGCCGCTACTGGCGTTATCTTTACAGTANTAAACCGGTTGACGATATCGCCCCGGCAAATTCCAACAACGGTTTTTAAATGTTTGGCCGCTACTGGCGTTATCTTTACAGTACGCTAGCGGCCTTCTTCGGCGTGCAGAGTGAGTCCAATCGTGCCAGGGACTTCAGCGCCAATTCCTCACCTCTCCCTTACATCATCACAGGCGTGTTGCTGGCAGCACTCTTGGTGGTTGGACTATTGCTGCTGGTAAATCAAGTACTCGCCTGATTACTTTGGCAAAGGTAACTTTCAGTCGTTCTCGTTGTGATAGGTTTCGTCGTACAAAGCCATCAGCTCATTCACCTTGGTTCTGCTGCTGCCCTTCTGACTGATATTGCGCTGTACCTGAATCGTTTCCATTCTTGAACCATGGTACAGCTCACGGGTCAGCGGTATATCATGGTTGCTGATAAGCACTGGAATACCACGCTCAATAGCGGTATGACGAGAGTGCCTGGCCAGCAGCGCCTGGTCATCCAACGAAAAGCCGGCCCCAACATAAGTAGTAAAGCTGGCGGTGGTCGATAGGGGGGCGTATGGCGGATCGCAATAAATCACATCACCGCTTTGGGCCAGAGCAAACGCCTGCTCGTAGCCAATACAGCGAAACTCGGCATTTTGTGCCTTGGCGGCAAAGCCGCGTATTTCCTTCTCGGGAAAATACGGCTTCTTGTAGGAACCGAAGGGCACATTGAATGAGCCTTTACGGTTGTAACGACATAAGCCATTAAAACCAAAACGATTGAGATAGAGAAAATAGATAGCTCTATCGAAGGGGTCGCGACTACGGTTGAATTTATCTCGGATCAGATAGTATTGCTCTTTGTCGTTCATCTGCGGCACAAACAACTCGGCCGCCGCCCCTATGTATGCTTCCGGACGAGTCTGAATGATGGAGTAGAGATCGATTAGATCACGATTGATATCGCACAGCAGGTAACTGGGGTAATCTGTGTTGAGGAACACAGAACCGGCACCGACAAAGGGTTCAACCAGACGCTCGCCCTTGGGCAAGTGCTGAATCAGGGCATCAACCAGTTTAAATTTACCACCGGCCCACTTGAGAAAGGCTCTTTGTTTTTTCTTCATTAAAATTGATTGGTGCCCGGAAAAACGAAAGTGAGGATTGTACTCGGTTTAAGATGAAATTTCACTGTTACTTAGGCCAGCTTGTAAGCGATAGTGTTGCAGTGATTGCCAGGACTTAATCAAAGGTTGAGGCAGGTCCAAAGACAGTTGCAATACCTTACCGGCTTCGATGGCTTCTTGCTTGCTGGCATATTCCCCTACCAATACCACCCACCAATCCTTATGTTTGGCCACTCTGACATTTTTCACTTTTTTCAGCTTAATCATAAATGCTGTCAGTGAAGACTCGCGTTTCAGACTTACCAATTGCAAGGTGTAACCTTGTGTCGGTAGCACTCCGGCACTAGGCTCTTGTTCAAGCTCAGATTGAGCTTGAATTTCCTGCGCTTCATTATTCATAGAGGCAGCCTCTTTGACCTGCGGCTTTTGGGTAACAGGAGCGGTTTCCACATCCAGCGCCGCCTTGGCATCGCTGAGCAGTTCAGAACCAGTTTCCGACTCAGGGGTCGACTGACTATCCGCTTGGGGCACGGTTTTCTGAGCTGATTTCGGGTCTTGCTGCGAGTCAATCGCTGGTGAAACAAGGCTCTGGCTTCGTGGTTGTTCAAGACGAACATATACAGGAGCCGAGCTGAGAACTTTCGAGGCCGGTTCCGATTCAATATCGAGCCAACGCTCGGCAAACTGGCTTAAGGGACTTGTCCTATGTTCCAGCACCAAGGCAGACTTGGTCAGCTCGGGCAGAGGCTCGGTCGAACGCAACAGATACCAGGAGAGCAATGCCAAACAACTCAGCACAGCAAGGCTCGACATCAGTAAGGTCTTCCACGGGAATACTCTTGGCCTCGGCGGCTCACCATTCAATGCCAGCTCCAACAATGCCAAAACCTCGGCCGGTGTGCCCTGCTGCCGCTCCAACTGCTTAACCACTATAGCCCGCGGCGTAAAGGTGTGTACTGCGCTGCGAGTCAACAAAGTTTGATACAGCCCCTCACGCTCGGCCAGAGAAAGCGGCTCAAGCTTAACCGGCAATACCTGCTGTTTCTGTGCTTTAGGCAATTGTAGCTGTAACTGCTCGGCAAATTCCGGAGAAACCGAACAGGTCAGCGTGATAGGTTCACCTCTGGCTTGCAGCTGAGTCAGCAACAAACACTCGGCCCAGAGCACCAGCGGCATGTTGTCGGCATCGTCGATCAGAATGTGGATGGGCTTGCGCATCTCACCGAGATAACGCAGCAGGGTGTCGGCCAGCGGCTGTTCGTCGTCAAACAGGGGGTCGGGCAGTAGTTGGATCAGCAACTTGCGCCTTATTTCGGCGGCATCCGCATGTTGAGGACAACTGACCAACGCCAGATTATGCTCATCGAGCACATTGGCCAAGGCGGTCAACAGCCGTGTCTTACCGGCTCCGACCTGCCCCTGCAACAAAACCAGCTTCTGACCGTAACAGGCCAGATGCTGCAGTCTTTGTAACAGTGCCTCTTGCGAGGGCAGGAGAAGTTCTTCGGTTGCCACCATTGTCACCCATCAAGGTTCAAGCGCGGCAGATCACCTGTTCGAGTAGGGATTCCGGCACTTGAGCAAAAATACCGGCCTGCCCCATATCAGTGGGCAAAACCAAGCGAATTTGCCCAGCCAAAACTTTTTTGTCACGCCGCATGTGTTTGATAAAGCTTTCAAAATCCATGGACTCTGGTGCAGTTATCGGTAAGTCGAATGCCTGTAGCAGCGCACTGATGCGACAGAGAATTGACTCGTCAATCAGTTCCATGGCTTTTGCAGTTTGTGCAGCAAGGACTGTGCCAGCGGCAACCGCTTCACCATGAAGCCAATTGCCATAGCCCATTTCGGCCTCGATGGCATGACCAAAGGTATGCCCCAGATTCAACAGGGCACGAACACCTTGCTCTGTCTCATCTTCGGCAACCACTTCGGCTTTTATCTCACAGCAGCGACGGATGGCATAAGCCAACGCCTCTGGCTGCTGCGACTTGAGTGACTCGACATTGTTCTCGAGCCACAGGAAAAAATCAGCATCCCAAATGATGCCGTATTTGATCACTTCAGCCATACCGGCAGCAAATTCACGCGCCGGCAGGGTCTTCAGACACAGGGTATCTATCAACACAAGTTTGGGTTGATAGAAAGCGCCTATCATGTTCTTGCCCAGCGGATGATTGACTGCCGTCTTGCCACCTACGGATGAGTCGACCTGAGACAAGAGCGTAGTGGGGATCTGGATAAAGTCCACCCCCCGCTGATAACAGGCGGCAGCAAAGCCGACCATATCACCAATAACTCCACCGCCGAGTGCCACCAGCACCACATCACGACCGCAGTTATGCTCAAGCAAAGCCGTAAATACGCTATCGAGCTGTGCCAGTGTCTTGTATTGCTCACCGTCGGGTAAAATATGAGCAAAAACCTGAGCCGCAGGCAGCAGAAGGCGCTGCAAGGATTGCAGATACAGGGGAGCTACTGTGTCATTGGAGACAATGAGGACCTTTTTACCCAAGATGCTCGCCGTCAGGCAATCGCTCTGGGCCAACAGACCCTGGCCAATGAAGATAGGATAACTACGTTCACCTAAATCAACCCGGATCTGTTGCATCTTGCGTCCTAGAAACCTAATTGTTCAATGATTTGATTGGCCACCACTTTGGCGCTTTGCTCGTCTGTCTTGACGATAACATCAGCGATTTCCTCATAGAGAGGATTACGCACGTCTGCCAGTGCTTCCAACACTTCACGAGGGTTATCGACCTGCAGCAAGGGGCGACGCTTGTCGCGCTGAGTGCGGGCCACTTGTTTATCAATAGTGGTTTCCAAATACACCACGATACCGCGGGCAGAGAGGAAGTTGCGGATATCTTTGCTTTGAACTGAGCCACCACCAGTAGCCAGAACTATGCCTTGTTTCTCGGTCAGATCGGAAATCACCTGAGCCTCGCGGCGACGGAAACCTTCTTCGCCTTCAACGTCAAATACCCAGGCAATGTCAGCGCCGGTGCGATTTTCAATCTCTTGATCTGAATCGTGGAATTCCAAGTGCAGCATTTGTGCCAGATGACGACCTATGGTGCTCTTGCCTGCGCCCATAGGGCCTACCAGAAAAATATTACGTTTTTCAGCCATTTCTTGTACGTCTGAATCTTATGAAAAGTTTGCCGAATGTCGACTTACTATCAAATCGACGGGATTTGTTACCTTGCTCTTATGAGACTTGACCGGGGATTATCTCAGCTTAAGGACATTCAAGGCAAGTAATGCCGACTATTAAAGCCAAATTTCCCCGCGCCCAAACATCAAAGCCAGCGACTGGCACTGGCTTTGGTTGAAGTTTTACAGGTTTGGAAAAAACTTAAGCAGACCCCCTCATGGCTTCAATCAGATGCCGTGAACGCCAATTGCGTTGCAAGCGACGCACTACAAAAGAGAACGCCACGAGGACTTTTTCGCACCTTCCCTAGATTTCCTCAGTCACTATCTTGGGCGTTACGAAGATCAGCAGCTCCTGGCGCTCATTCTTGTCCGAAGTATTGCGGAACAGGAAGCCAACCAGGGGAATATCCCCCAAAACAGGCACCTTGCTGACCCGACTGATCAAGTTCTGCTGATAGATCCCCCCCAGCACTATGGTTTCACCATTGTCCACCAGCACTTGGGTACCTATGCGCTGGGTATCGATGGAAACAGCTTCTCCCAGCGGCGTCTGTACTATCTTACCTTGAGAATCCTGAGTGATTTCCAAATCCAGTATCACACGGTTATCCGGGGTAATTTGTGGTGTTACCCGCAGTGACAATACCGCTTTCTTGAACTGTACTGTAGCCGCGCCACTGGAAGCCGATTCCACATAAGGGATCTCGACACCCTGCTCAATATAAGCGGCTTTCTGATTTGAGGTGGTAATTCTGGGGCTGGCGATGATTTCACCCTTGTTTTCCTGCTCCAGCGCACTCAATTCCAAATCCAAGACAGTACCATCGGCCAGTTTGGCAACATGGAAAGCTATGCTGGCAGCATTGCTAGGAGCCGCCGGCAGGTTCACATTGAGACGATCGCCTATGGATGGAATGGTGCCGTTGGTGATGTCCTGAGCGCCTTCCAGACTACCCGAGGTGCCTTTATTGCCCTGTTGATCTGTGATCCCCCAACGGATACCCAAATCCTCAGCAACATCATCCTTAACCGTAACCATTCGGCTTTCAATCAACACCTGACGAATAGGCACGTCCAGCACTTCTATCAGCTTGTGCACGTTTTCCAGAATATCGGCCGTGTCTTTAACCAGCAGAGTATTGGTTCTTTCGTCCACGGCAACTGTGCCGCGTTTGGACAATAGGCTTGATCCTTCTCCCCTTAACAAGCTGGCAATCTCGGTGGCCTTGGCATAGTTCACCTGCAAATATTCCGAGTAAAGTGGCGCCAACTCTTCCGAGACTTTTTTCTTGTTCTTGAGCTGGTTTTCTTCACGTATGGCAAGCTCCTCAGCCGGCGCAACCATCAGAATATTACCTTCGATTCGCTTATCCAACCCCTTGGTCTGCAGGATAAGATCCAGCGCCTGATCCCAAGGTACGTCATCCAATCTCAGGGTGATACTACCTTCGACTGTATCACTGGTCACCAGGTTGAAGTCGTTGTAATCGGCAATGATCTGCAGCACGGTTCTGACTGAAATATTCTGGAAGTTGAGTGATAGGGTCTTGCCCGAGTATTTCTTCTCCGTCTCCATCTGAACTGCACGCTCAACCTCGGTCATCGCCAAGGTGAACATATTACCGTCTTGTTTGTAGTTGTATTCGTAGTCGCCCTTGATATCGATCAGAATTCGACTGGTCAGCTCTTCTTTGAAGGTCTCAAAGCTCTTCACCGGGGTGGCAAAGTCTTGCACATCCATAACATAAAGCATGTCAGATGGAATATCTGTGTTGTACAACTTCAGCTCCAGCCTGGAACCGACCTGCTCAACATTGGCGGCAACCGATGAATTACGCAGCTCAACCAGCAATTCACCACCCTTATCCCCCAAGCGGCGGAAGTCGATATTTTTTATGCTATTAACAAACGGGCTGCTGGCCTTGCTCTGGGGATCCATGACTTCATCATTGACAGTCAAACGATAGACGTTCCCCACGGCCTTACCTTGATAAGGTTTCACTTTTTTCAGTGCCAAAACCAGTTGCAACTTATCGCCATCCTGCATGCTGGACAGCTGCTCGACCCCGGCAGTGTTAATAGGGATCTGTGCTTTTTCCAGCGCAGAAATACTGTCGCTAAAGTTCAATTGGATACTGGCGGGATCGGCATTCAAATTGATTTCCGGCTCAGATATCGGCTTGTCAAACACCAACTCCAATTCCAGTTGGTGATCCACAATGGCATGGTACTTAACATCTACCAGCTTGTTGGCAGCATCAGCATAGGGACTTAGCCCCAGGATGAGCAAGCTGCCCAGGATATACTGCATCCATTTGGCTGCATTTTTTGGGGTGATATTCGCGGCAGAAGATTCCATTATTCCCTCATCCTTCGCTTGTTATTCTCCGGTCAATTCCAGGCTGCTGTTGCGCTCTGTCCAGCAGCCGGAACCGTCCGGTACTAATTCAATGATATCGATATACTGTGCTGATACTTTGGCTATCCGGCCATGATAAAGTCCCAAATACTCACCGACGCCCATGCGATAGACATTGCCATCAGTCGTCTCCACCAAGGCCCAAACCACCTTGTCTTCGCTCAGGGTGCCGCGCATCTTGAGATTATCCAGGGCATAGGTTTCTAGACGGCCCTTGCGACGCTTGAGATCCGGTTGCAGGCAGTCTTTGGTGGTGTCTATCACCTCTTCCGTCAGTTCTCGGGAAGGTGGTACAAAGGGGCTACGCATCATATCGGCCTGATAATCAAAGTGCTCAAACTGAGGCGGCTCTTTCAGCGGCGGGATTGGAGCAACCGGCTGGGCCTTGGTGCTGGTAACAAAGTCCTCAAGATCCGCTCTGTCACCAATACAACCACTCAGCAATAGCACCGCAGCGGTCAGGGTAATGAGTCGTTTCATTTACCTTTCCCCTTAGCCTTCTCCGGCGGTAATTCCGTTCCTTCTTTAAATCTGTAGGTCTTGGCAAGGATCTCCATCGCCAAGATGCCTGATGGGTCACGCTTAATCACAAAATCATGCAGACTGACAATCCGTGGCAACTTGGCAACCCCGCCGACCATGTGACCCAGTTGGTGATAATCGCCGGTCACGGCCATACGTATCGGAAATTCAATGTAGAAGTCCCGCTGGATCTCTGCGTCCCAATCCAGACTCTGAATCTTCAACCCGGCATCTGTAGCCACATAGGTCAAGTCATCAAGCAAACCCGGCATTTCGTTTTCAGATGGCAGCATCTTCAGCAATTCGGCAAATTGCGCTTCCATCTGCACCAACTGCTCTCGATATAATTTCAGGTTAGCGGCCAAAAGATACTTTTGCTTGAAATCATCACGCAGTTGTTGCTCTTTAACTTGCTCGGACTGATAGATATCTATGGCATCTGAAACAAACAAATAATAGCCACCAACGAACACCAGAATTGCCAGCAAGCCGGCAAACACAGCCTTGACCTGAGTCGGCCAAGCGCCGATATTCTCCATGTCCAGGTCATTGAACTGGCTCAAATCGAAACTCATTTGCCCGCTCCTTTCGCCATCTGTGCCGTCCCCTCAAGCCGATTTGCTCCCTTGATACTGACCTTGAGACTGAAGCGTTGCAGCTCTCTGAGTTCTTCCTGCTGAGAAACTATCGACTGCATACTCGGGTCCTGAAGCCACTCTGATGCTTTAATTTTTCGCATCATGTTGGCGACATTGTTATTGGACTCACTACGCCCCTCGATCCAGATGAGGCTGCCTTTCTTTTCTATGCTGGAAAGATAGATGCCTGGCGGAATAACCCGTACCAGCTCATCCAATACATGGGTAGGCAAATTACGCGCCTGTTGCAGGTTAAGAATAATCTCGGTGCGACGTTCAATATCCTTTTTGCGCTGTTTGATCTTGGTAATCTCAGCTATCTGTTTGTCTAACAAGCTAATTTCTGATTGAAGATAAGCATTTCGCTGCCGCTGATCTTCTGTCATCAAACCGATAAAGTTCAGTGCCATGTAAACCAACAACGCGGCGCCAATAAAAACAGCAGCCAAAATCCCTATATAGTCACGTTTCTGTTTTTCCCTGGCTTCTTCGCGCCATGGTAATAAATTTATGTTCGCCATTGACCATAACTCCTCAGCGCCAGGCCGCAGGCCACCATGTATTTACTGATATGGGGTTGCAGGGCATTTTTTACTGAATCGTCTGCATGCAAACTTCCCTGAAAGGGGTCAGCAATTATTGTATGAACACCTAATTCATTGGTCAGAAGATTAGCCATACCTTCTAATTTGGAGGTACCGCCACAAAGCACCAAATGATCGACTTTATCTTTACCACTGGAAGTGCAATATATTTGCAGCGTGCGTTTTATTTGTTGCAATAATTGCGTTTGGAATGGCGATAACACCTCAAACATATAATTGCGAGGTAGATCACCTTCTATCTTGGCCTTTTCCGCCTGCTCATAAGACATGCCGTAAAAAGACAATATAGATTGAGTGAAGAGTTCACCACCAAACGCCTGTTCGCGGATAAAGGCCGTTTCCCCTTTTTCCACTACCGCGAAGGTAGTCATATTGGCACCAATATCAACTAAAGCGACCACCTGTTCAGCAGCGCCGTCCGGCAGCTGTCCCAAGACCAATTCAAGGGAACGGCCTAAAGCATAACCTTCTACATCAACGACTTTGGGCTCAAGGTCAACACTGTCCAGCGCATCGATTCTGGCATCGATATTTTCGGTTCGGCAAGCACTGAGCAAAACATCAACTTTACTGGGATCTGTCTTGTTAACGCTCAGTGTTTCAAAATCAATACTGACTTCATCAAGTGAATAGGGAATAAGGTTATCCGCTTCAATCTCAATCTGTGCCTCCATTTCCACCTCACTCAGAGAGGCATCCATGTAGATGACTTTAGTCATTACGGCTGATCCGGATACAGCGACAGAAGCAAATTTAGTTGCTTTGGGCAATTGCCTCTTGAGCTGTTTCATTGCTTCAATAACGGCTTCAGGATCACGAATATCATGATCATTGATGGCTCCTTTTTTAACAGGAGCTGCGGCGTAAGCCTGGATTTTATAACCATCGCCTGTCTTGCCCAGCAGGATTGCCTTGACCTCGTGAGAACCGATGTCAATACCCACCATTTGCGGAGCCTGACGCTTCCATAGATTCGAAAGCATAGTCCTTTGTCACTTTGTTATTGTTAGGTTTTAGAGTAGCACATTTTCAAATTGTTACGCCTCTTTGTATAAAATGTTTGAGTACATTACAACGGCTAATTTTTTGACGCTGCCTTTTTGCTTCACCCTGCACAAAACGCCTTATATACTATTGTGCCCGCAGCAAGTTTTGGAATAATCTAGTGAAGTGGTTAAAACGTATACTCATAGCTCTATTCAGCCTGGCCCTTTTGGGGGTTGCAGCTATCGTTGGAGCCTACTTCTACGTCCTCCCCGAACTCCCGGATGTCGCCACACTCAAGACAGTGCAACTGCAAACACCACTGAGGGTTTATTCCAGTGATGGCAAGCTGATCTCACAATTCGGTGAAAAGCGCAGGATCCCGTTGGAATTGGCCGATGTGCCCAAACCATTACTGCAAGCCTTTCTGGCAACCGAAGATTCACGTTTTTATGAGCACAAAGGCGTCGACCCCATAGGGGTAGCTCGGGCCGCACTGGTTATGTTGGCCACCGGCGAAAAAAAGCAGGGCGCCAGTACCATTACCATGCAGGTGGCCAGGAACTTCTTCCTGACCCGAGACAAGACAATTATTCGTAAAGTCAAAGAGATATTTATCTCTATCCACATAGAGCAGCTGCTGACCAAAGATGAAATTCTGGAGCTCTATGTCAACCGTATCTATCTTGGACAGCGGGCCTACGGGGTTGGCGCCGCGGCTCAAGTATATTATGGCAAGGAAGTCAAAGACTTGACGCTTGCTGAAATGGCAGTTATCGCCGGCTTGCCGAAAGCGCCCTCAACACTCAACCCTATCACCTCCCCCAGCCGAGCTTTGACTCGTCGTAATCTGGTGCTCAACCGTATGCTGGAGGTCGGCTACATCACCCAGAGTGAATACAACGAGGCCAGCGCCCAACCTATTACCGCCAAATACCATGGTGCCGAAATCGATCTCTATGCCCCCTATATTTCAGAGATGGCCAGGGATTATATGGTACAAAAATACGGTGAAGAGGAAGCCTATACCGGAGGATACGATGTCTACACCAGCATAGACTCCTCACTGCAGTTAAAAGCCCAAAAGGCACTGCGCAACAATGTCTACGCCTATGATGAACGCCATGGCTATCGAGGCCCGGAAGCGGTTCTCTGGACAGACAAGCAACCTGATGAGAGCGAGTTGATTGCCACCCTGAAGAAAACCATGCCCATTCAGGAGCTCAGGCCTGCTGCCGTATTGAAGGTAGAAGAACAACAAGCTGAAGTACTGCTCGCTTCAGGAGAAAAGCTCACTCTGCCTTGGGATGGCCTCAAATGGGCCCGCAAATTTATCAGTGACAAACGCCAAAGCGCACCACCGAAGAAAGCCGAACAATTCCTGAAAGTGGGCGAACAGATTTGGGTACGTCACAACGGCGATATCTGGCAACTGGCTCAGGTGCCTCAGGTTGCCAGCGCCATAGTCTCGATAGATCCTAAAGATGGTGCAATTCAGGCACTGGTCGGTGGTTACAGCTTCAGTCAGAGCCAGTACAACCGGGTGACTCAGGCCAAGCGTCAGTTGGGCTCCAACATAAAACCTTTCCTATATGCCGCAGCGCTGGAGAAAGGCTATACCCTGGCGACACTGATCAACAACGCGCCTATCAACAAACCGGATCTCAGCCAAGGTACGGCTTGGCGTCCCAAGAACTCACCCGACGTATACGGCGGCCCCACCAGGCTGCGTCTGGGGCTGGCACAGTCTATCAACGTGATGTCGGTAAGAACCCTACGCTATGTTGGGCTGGATGCCGCCATCGACAAACTAGTACAGTTTGGTTTCGATGCCAAAGAGCTCAACCGCAACGAGTCTCTGGCGCTGGGTTCACCATCAGCCACACCTTTGCAGGTGGTCACAGCCTTCTCAACCTTCGCCAACGGGGGTTATCTGGTTGAACCATACTTCATCAAACGGATCCTGAATGCCCAAGGCGAAATCCTTGAACAGGCTCATCCGGCTCTGGCTTGTGACGCGCCGCTTAAGGCTGAAGAGGATATGGCGGATAACGCCATAACCGATTTGACTATGCAAGAGCCGCTGCAGCCCCTGGTTCAGGAAGATCCTTTCAGCTGTGACAGCCCTAGCGCCCGTCACGCCAAGCAGGTGATCAGCGAGCAGACCGCATTCCTAATCACCGATGCCCTCAAGAGTGTTATCTGGGGTGGCGGTAACTGGAGCAAGGGCACTGGCTGGAACGGTACCGCCTGGCGCGCCGCCAGAGTGGTCAAACGCCATGACATAGCCGGTAAAACGGGAACAACCAACGAATCGCGGGACACCTGGTTCAGTGGCTACAATCCAACGCTTGCCACCACCGTCTGGGTCGGCTTCGATGACCATGGCCGTGAACTGGGACGGACCGCCTGGAATGCCAGCGGCGCCAAAGATCAGATTTCAGGGGCCGAATCCGGTGCCAAGACCGCAGGCCCGGGCTGGAACGAGTTTATGCGCGATGCCCTGGAAGGAACGCCGGAAGAACCCAGCATTCCACCGGCTGGAATCGTTTCGGTGCGTATTGATTTAGACAGCGGCAAGCTGTCGCGTAAGACAGACTACACCAGCGACTTCGAGTACTTTATTCAGGGTACAGAACCCAAGGAATACGCCACCGGCGCCGAAGATGACAGTGACATCTTTATCGAAACACCGCCGGAAGAGCTGTTCCAGTAACTGTCTGTTTAACAGACGGTGTTAAACATTAAAAAACGCGCCGATTGGCGCGTTTTTGTTTGGCTCGAATCCGAGGGGTAGCTTCTATTTGGTCTGCTTGGCTGTCAGCGCGGCCTTGACCTGTTCCACCGCGGTACCACCGAGAATATTGCGTTTCGCCAGGCAGGAATCGATACTCAGATGCGGATAAACATCCTCCGCTATGATGTCGGCATAGCCTTGCAAGACTTCAAGTGGCAAGGCTTCCAGTGGCTTACCCTCGGCGATAGCATGCAACACCACTTCACCCACAACGTGATGCGCCTGTCTAAAGGGCATACCTTTGCCCACCAGATAGTCCGCCAGCTCAGTGGCATTGGCGTATCCCTGTTGAGCTGCGGCCAACGCATTGTCACGGTTAACCTTGACACCTTCGAGCACCAGAGCCGCCATTTTCAAACACAGGCTCCAGCTGTCCATCACATCGAACAAGCCTTCCTTGTCTTCCTGCATATCCTTGTTGTAGGCGAGTGGCAGCGCCTTCATGGTGGTGAGGATCCCCATCAAGCTGCCGTATACCCTGCCCGCTTTACCGCGGATAAGCTCAAGCGCATCGGGGTTCTTCTTCTGCGGCATCAAGGAAGAACCTGAGGTGACATTGTCGGCCAGTTCGATGAAGTTGGCTTCGCCGGAATTGAAGAAGATCATATCTTCGGCCATACGACTTAAGTGCATCATGCTGATAGAGGCATCGCTGCAGAGTTCGATCACATGGTCACGATCAGACACGCTGTCCAGGCTGTTGAGGGTAGCAGAGGCAAAGCCCAGGCTGGCCGCCAGCGCCTGACGGTCGATGGCATAAGCTGTACCCGCCAAGGCTCCACAACCCAGAGGGCAGGTGTTGAGGCGATTCAATGCATCCTGCAAGCGGCTGATATCCCGCTCAAACATTTCCACATAAGCCAAAGCCCAATGTCCAAAGGTCACGGGTTGTGCCCGCTGCAGATGGGTATATCCCGGCATTACTGCATCCAACTCGCGTTCGGCCAATGCCAGCAGCCCCTGTTTGACTTCGAGCAACAGACTCAGCAGGTGTGCGCCTTCCTGTTTGCACCACAGCTTGAGATCGGTCGCCACCTGATCATTGCGCGAACGGCCGGTGTGCAGCTTCTTACCCAAGTCACCCACCTTGGCGATCAGCTGTGATTCCACAAAACTGTGAATATCTTCGGCGCCGGAAGCGATGATCTGCTCCGGCGTATCTTTAACTTCTGCAAGCAACTCAGCCAGCGCCTGAGTCAGGGCCTGACATTCTTCCTGGGTTAACACGCCGGCCTGGGTTATCGCCTCGGCCCAGGCGACTGAGCCCTGGATATCCTGCTCCAGTAAACGGAAATCCACCGGCAGGGAATCGTTGAAGAGTTTGAAAAGTTCGCTGCTTTGGCCGCTGAATCTGCCACCCCATAAAGCCATGATAAGGTCCTCTTTCTCGGGCATAAAAACTAAGGGGCGCCAATGCGCCCCTGATATACTGACGCTTACTTGCTGTTGAGCGCGCGAATACGGCTCGCCAATGAGTAGAGGCGGATAAAGCCTTCGGCGTGTTTCTGATCGTAAACCGTGTCTTCACCGAAGGTGGCAAACGCCTCGGAATACAGGCTGTTGGGAGAACGTTTCTTCACGGCTACCGCCTGGCCCTTGAAGAGCTTGATCACCACTTCACCGTTGATGTCCTGGGCCAGAGCCTCGGATGCCGCTAACAGCGAGTTGCACAGAGGCGTAAACCAACGGCCATCATAGACCAGATGTGCCATCTGAGCGGCGACCTGTTCCCGCCAGTTACGGCTGGTCTTGTCGAGCACCAACTCCTCTATCGCTCTCAGAGCAGCAAACATGACAGTGCCGCCCGGTGTCTCATAACAGCCACGGGACTTCATCCCCACCAGCCGGTTTTCAGTAATATCGATACGGCCAACACCGTGGGCGGCAGCAATCTGGTTCAGCTTCATCAGCGCCGCATAGGGGCTCAGGGCCTCACCGTTGACTTCAGTCACCCGGCAGTTTTCCACTTTCAGGCTGACATATTCAGGCTCATCTGGCGCATCCAGCGGATCGACTGTCATGGTCCACACCTCTTTGCTGGGCTCATTCCAGGGATCTTCCAGCTCCCCACCTTCGTGGGAGATATGCCAGGCGTTGGCATCGCGGCTATAGATCTTGGTGGCCGAAGCCGAGGTCTTGATGTTGCGCTCGGCCAGGTAAGCCAGCAGATCTTCACGGCTCTCCATGGTCCACTCACGCCAAGGAGCAATCACTTTCAGATCCGGCGCCAATGCGGCAAAGCAGCCTTCGAAACGCACCTGATCGTTACCCTTGCCGGTACAACCGTGACACAGGGCATCGGCGCCGACCTTGCGGGCCACTTCCACCTGAGCCTTGGCGATAATGGGTCTGGCCATAGAGGTACCCAGCAGATAGGTTCCCTCATAAATGGCACCGGTCGCTATGGTGGGATAGATGTAGTCTTTAACAAACTCTTCTTTCAAATCAACAATATGACACTCACTGGCGCCGGAGGCCAACGCCTTTTCTGTCAAACCTTCAAGTTCGGCTTCCCCTTGTCCAACATCGGCACAAAAGGCGACGATCTCACAGTTGTTATAGTTCTCTTTCAGCCAGGGAATAATGGCCGAGGTATCCAGGCCGCCGGAGTAGGCCAGAACAACTTTTTTTACATCTGTGTTTTTCTGTGCAATAGACATCTTAATTTTCCTAGATTCAACTGGCCCTTGGCCATCAGCTCAAAAGTGTTACCAGAACGGCATTCTGCGCGTGCATGCGGTTTTCTGCCTGTTGCAGGATCAGAGAACCTTTACCATCCATCACCTCATCTGTCACTTCTACCCCTCTGTGAGCGGGTAAACAATGCATAAAATACTTCACCTTATACTGATCCATCAGCGGCTGATTGATCTGATAAGGATTAAATTTCGCTTCAATATCAGAAAGTTCTGTTTGGTCGCCCATGGAAATCCAAGTATCAGTGTAGACGGCATCCTGACCTTCCAGGGCGGCGATGTCCGAAGTCAGTACCAGGCTGCCACCATTCTCGGCCGCCAGTTGCTGTACTTCATTGACAATCAGACCATCGGGGAAATGCCCTTCGGGGCAGATAACCGTCATGCTGGCACCCAAAATGGCAGCGCCTATCATCAGCGAGTGGGTCACGTTGTTGCCATCGCCCACATAGGCCAATTTCACCTTGCTCAAGTCACCGAGCTGCTCTGACAGGGTCAGAAAATCCGCCAGTGCCTGACAAGGGTGGTACAAGTCCGACAGCGCATTGATCACAGGCACAGTGCCAAATTCCGCCAGGCCTTCTATGGTCTTGTGGCTGAAAGTCCGTGCCACTATGGCGTCGGCCCAGCAGGAAAGGTTACCGGCGAAATCGGCAACAGATTCGCGCTTGCCCAAAGCACCATTTTGTTGATCCAGATAAAGACAGTGGCCACCCAGCTTGTGGATACCGATATCGAAACTGACCCTGGTACGCAGGGAAGGTTTTTCAAACAGCATCACTACGCTCTTGCCCGCAAGCGCGTGTCGGTAGTCTGCCGGATTGGCCTTGATCTTCTTGGCCAGGTCCAACAACGCCAGCAACTGGGATTGGGTAAGTTCTTTAATGGTCAACAGGTGCTTCATACTGCCTTCTCCTATGGTTTTATTTGCGTACCCACGGCTTCGCCCTGAGCCAATGCAGCCAGTTGCGCCGCATCTCTCCAGGAAGCAACCTGTACCGGCTGCCCCATGAGTTCTGCGACTTCCAACGCCGCCTCTACTTTGACTTTCATGCCTTTCTCTATCACGCCCAGTTTCACCAGGTCGTCGATTTCGCTGCGATTAAGACTGGCGATCAACTGCCCCTTACCGTCCAATACTCCAGAAACATCGGAGAGCAGTACCAGCTTGCCCTGCACCAACTTGGCCAGCACTGTGGCGGCCTGATCGGCATTGACGTTAAGCAGTTGCCCTTCGCTGGAGACTGCAATGGAGCTGACGATGGGCATCCACCCCTGAGACAGGACGAAATTGATATAGCTGCCGTCTTTGGGGGAAACTTCACCCACCAGCCCCAAGCGTTCATCTTTAATTACCGCATCGACCAAGTTGGCATCCGCCAGACTCATGCCAACGCTGGCGACACCGGCCTTGATGGCCGCCGCCTGCAGTATCTTGTTGGACATACCGGCCAGAGCGCCGGCGATGATCGGCATCTGCTCCGGTGGGGTGACCCGCAAGCCGTCGAGCTTCACCGTATCCATGCCATTGGCCTTGAGCTGTTCATCCACCAGATAACCGCCACCATGAACCAGAACCACCTTCTGTCCCTGGGCCAGCATTTTCGCCGCCGTATCCATCAGCCTGGCCATTCCCATCTCACACTGCATCAGTGCGCCGCCAACTTTCAGAACCAACACCTTGTCTTTCGTGCTCATAGTGACAACTCTCTCTAACCGTTCCGGGAATAATTAGTATTTAAAGTGAATCTTTATGCATTGAAGCGCCTGACTGGCAGCGCCTTTCATCAGGTTGTCTATGGCACTGGCCACCACCAGATAATGGTTCTGTTCATCAAACTTCCATCCCAGATGACAATTGCCCGTATATACCACGTCATCCACCTTGGGGAATTGGTTCTGCTTTACGCTGACTATGCTCGAGCCATGGTAGATGCTGTAAGCCTCGGCAACGTCCTCTGCCTTGGTACCCGGCTTGAGTTGCAGCGTAATGGTGGCGAGAATGCCGCGTTTGAAGTTGCCAAGGTGCGGAGTAAAAATCACTTCCTGCCCCAGTTGGCTGGCGATTTCGGGCTGATGCCTGTGACCAAGCACACCGTAGGGCGTTAAACTCACTTCACAGAAACTGGTGTGCAGCTGCGCCTTGCGTCCGGCTCCGGTCACACCGCTAACGGCATTGATAACGGGGAAGGCATCTGTCATCAGTGACTTGAGCGGCTTAAGCGCCAACAGGGATGCCGTGGGATAACAACCGGGAACCGCAATCATCTTGCTGTTGGCAATCGCCTCGGCATTCCACTCGGCCAGGCCATAAACCGCCTGTGCCAATACTTCGGCTTGGTTATGCTCAAAGCCATACCACTTGGGGTAGTTTGCAGCATCGCTGAAACGATAGGCACCGCTCAAATCAAATACCGCCAGCCCCTGGGCATAAAACCAAGCCGCCAATTCCAGGCTTACCGAATGTTCGGTCGCCAGCGCCACGGCGTCGGCCTGCGCCACTATCTGCTGTTTGGCCTCTGGCGTTAACGGCTGCAACTCTGCAGAGATATGTTGATAAATAGGATAAAGCTCGGCCAGGCTTTTGCCTTTATCCAGACTATTTTCAGAGACATACAACCCTTGAATGCTTAACTCTGGCTCGGCTTGGATCAGGGCGGTTAACTGGGCACCTGTATATCCACTGGCCCCTATGATGGCGATATTTTTCATGGTTTCTAATTCTTCAAGCTAATCAAAAAAGGAAGGGCACAACGAAAGCCCGTGGCTCAACGCCTAATGACAAGTTTATCGTCGCAGGGAGTTATTGCAGTTTTGGGTCTGAATCAAGCTCAAGGTCGAACTCAACATACTTAGTCTCACTGAATTTAGTCACCATGAAAGATGACACTGGCTTTAGCTGTTTGCTAGACTAACACAGCAATTTATTTATGCAATATATATGAATAGTTATTTTTAATGTTTTGCAGGATAGTCATGAAAAAACTGCCGGAACTCACAGAAAGCTTCAGTGCGCTTATCGCCTCGCCCTCCATCAGTGCCTTGGAGCCCGAGCAAGATCAATCCAATGCTGCCGTTATCGACTTGCTGGCCAACTGGTTTGGCGATTTGGGGTTGGAGTGCCGCCGCCAGCCGGTGCCCGGCAGTCGCAACAAACATAACCTGCTGGCCAGCCTGGGGACTGGCCAAGGGGGTCTGCTGCTGGCCGGGCACACAGACACAGTGCCGTTCGATGAAGGCCATTGGCAGCATGATCCCTTTCGGCTAACCGAAAAAGATAATCTTTGGTATGGCTTGGGAACTTGTGACATGAAAGGTTTCTTTGCCTTGATATTGGAGGCCTTGAAACAACTGCCGCTGACACAAATGAAGCGGCCTCTTTATATTCTCGCCAGTGCCGATGAAGAAACCACAATGAATGGGGCCAAGGCCTTTGCCGCCAACGCTGCAATCAAGCCTGAATTTGCCATCATAGGCGAACCCACTAGCCTGCGGCCGGTTTATATGCATAAGGGGCACATGGCTCAAGGCATTCGGGTAACAGGCCGCAGCGGCCACTCGTCGGATCCGGCCAAGGGACTCAATGCCATAGAAGTGATGCATCTGATCATAGGCCGACTACTTAAACTCAAGCAGCATTTGAGTGAACACTATCGCGAAAACGCCTTCAGTGTGCCTTACCCAACCATGAACTTTGGCCATGTCCACGGCGGCGATGCCGCCAACCGTATCTGTGGCTGCTGTGATCTGCATCTGGATATCCGCCCGCTTCCCGGGTTGGCTTTGACCGATCTGCAACTCATGCTGCAGCAGTATTTACAGCCGGTCTGCGAGCAATTCCCGGGGGCGGTTTCCATCAGCGAACTCTATCCCGGCTCAGAGCCCTTTGCCGATGATAGAGACTCTCCCTGGAGCCAACTGGTCGCCAGCCTGGCGGGGCAGGCACCGCAAGTGGTGAACTATGCCACCGAGGCGCCTTATATTCGGCAACTGGGATGCCACACTCTGGTATTGGGACCCGGCAGCATAGAGCAGGCTCATCAGCCCGATGAATATTTGGATACGGCGCAGATCAAACCCACGATAAATTTGCTGAAACAGCTTATTTATCATGCCTGTATAAAATAATGATCCAGCCCACAGCCGCTGGAAACAACGCGAGGCAAATACCTCAGCGTATTGACCACAGGGCACAGTGCTGGTTATTGTGCTCTACTCAAGTCCGCCCGAAACGACGACTCTTTCTCACTATTCTTTGGAGCAATCAACACGATGGCAGATATGTATGCATCCTTAAGATCCAACGTCAGTATGCTTGGGCAGATCCTCGGCGACACCATGCGATCCGATCTGGGGGAGCCATTTCTCGATAAGGTGGAGCAGATCCGCCAACTGGCCAAGAGTTCCCGTCAGGGTGACGAAAGCGCCCGCCAGCAGATGCTGGAACTGCTGACGGCCTTGCCCGATGACGAACTGGTGCCGGTCACCAAAGCCTTTAACCAATTTCTCAACCTGGCGAATATCGCCGAGCAATTTCATACCATCAGCCGCAACTGTGATGAACTGGTGTGTGTACCGGATCCCGTGGAGCAACTGCTCGGACGCATGCTCAACGGCCCGATAGATCAGAAGCAGATGCTGTCCTGTCTCAGGGAGATGAACATAGATCTGGTACTGACGGCACACCCGACCGAGATATCCCGCCGCACTCTGATCCAGAAGTACTCATCTGTGGTCGATTGCCTGACGGCACTGGAAAACGATCAGCTCAGCGAGCGCGAGTTTAAACAGATCAATCTGCGACTGCGGCAGCTAATTGCCCAGATTTGGCATACCAATGAGATCCGCCGCGAACGCCCAACGCCGGTGGATGAAGCCCGCTGGGGTTTGGCGACTATCGAAACCTCACTGTGGCAGGCGATTCCCGACTTTTTACGCCAGCTCAACGACCAGGTAGAAGAACGCACCGGCAGCCAACTACCGATTGATATCGCTCCGGTGCGATTCTCCAGCTGGATGGGGGGCGACCGTGACGGCAACCCCTTTGTTACCGCCAAGGTCACTCAGGAAGTATTGGATCGTAACCGCCATGCCGCCGCCAGACTCTATCTCAAAGATATCGTCTCTCTGGTTGGCGAATTGTCCATGGAAGAAGCCAACGAGGAGCTGAGCCAGTATACCAACGGCAGCTGCGAACCTTATCGTGACGTGCTCAGAGATCTGCGCCAAAAGCTGCGCAACACCATAGACTATCTCAATGCCCGCCTCGAAGGTCATCAGCCCGAGGTCGACAACCATAGCATCATCTGGCATCAGGACGATCTGAAAAAACCACTGCTGATGCTGTATCAAAGCTTGTGTGATTGCGGCATGAGCCTGATAGCCAACGGCTTGCTGCTGGATATGCTGCGCCGCTTGGCCTGCTTCGGCATTCATATGCTGAGGTTGGATATCCGCCAAGATGCAGAGCGCCACGCCAATGCCATTGCCGAGCTTACCCGCTACCTGGGCATGGGTGACTTCAACCATTGGGATGAGACAGAAAAGCAGGCCTTCCTGCTCAGGGAACTGGCCAATCGTAGACCCTTGATCCCGGTAAACTGGCAGCCATCAGACGAGGTGGCCGAGGTACTGGCAACCTGCCGCTTGATAGCCACTCAGCCTCAACAAGCGCTGGGCTCCTATGTGATATCCATGGCCAGCCAACCATCCGACGTGTTGGCGGTACTCTTGCTGCTCAAGGAAACCGGCTGCCGCTATCCCATGCGGGTAGTGCCGCTGTTTGAGACCCTGGACGACCTCAATAATGCAGCCGATTGCATCTCAGCCCTGCTCGATATCGATTGGTATCTGGGTTACACCAAAGGCATGCAGGAAGTGATGATTGGTTATTCGGATTCGGCCAAGGATGCCGGAGTTATGGCCGCGGCCTGGGCACAATACCGGGCGCAGGAACAACTGGTTGCTGTGTGTAAGAAGGCCGGCGTCAAACTGACTCTGTTCCACGGCCGTGGCGGTACTATCGGTCGTGGCGGCGGCCCTGCTCACCAGGCGATTCTGTCACAGCCTCCGGGCTCAGTTGACGGACGGATCCGGGTGACAGAGCAGGGAGAGATGATCCGCTTCAAATTCGGCCTCCCCAAGTTGGCGGTGCAGTCACTGGCGCTTTACACCTCGGCGGTGATGGAGGCCACTTTGCTTCCGCCTCCCGAGCCCAAACAGGAGTGGCGGCAATGCATGCAGCGACTGGCCGATGAATCTGTACTGGCCTACCGCAGCATAGTCAGGGAAGAAGCTGACTTTGTTGCCTATTTCAGAGCCGCAACGCCTGAAGTAGAGCTGGGTAAACTGCCACTCGGCAGCCGACCGGCCAAACGCCGGGTGGATGGCGGTATCGAAAGCCTGCGCGCCATTCCCTGGATATTCGCCTGGTCACAGAACCGTTTGATGCTGCCGGCCTGGCTCGGTGCCGGTGAGGCTCTTGAAGCCGCGGCCAAGCGAGGAGAACTCTCTTTGCTACAGGAGATGGAACGCCAGTGGCCCTTCTTCAACACCCGTATCTCCATGCTGGAAATGGTGTATGCCAAGGCAGAACCCAACCTCGCCCGCTATTACGACACCTGCCTGGTGCCTAAAGAACTGCGTCACTTGGGTGAGGCCCTCAGGGAGAGACTACAACAGGGGATCCAGGCAGTACTCGAACTGACCCGCTCTGACAGCCTGATGTCGCATACTCCTTGGAACCGGGAGTCGGTGCGGCTTCGCAACCCCTATATCGACCCGCTCAACTTCCTGCAGGCCGAGCTGTTGGCCCGAAGTCGCAAGGAACAGGAAACCTCGGAACAATTGCAACTGGCGCTGATGCTGACCATAGCCGGTGTCGCGGCGGGCATGAGGAATACAGGGTGAGGCTGCACCTAATACTGTCTCTGTGGTTGATGCTGATGTTGGGCGGCTGTGTCAGCCAATACAGCATCAGCGAAGGACAGCTGGAATCCTATCTGAATAAAGAGCTGCAACTGGATATGCAAGACACCCAGGGGCCACTGGCAACAGAGATCCAGTTGAATCGGGTAACTGTCAAATTGGGGCACAAGCCGGATACCATGGCGGTGAAAGCCACCTCTGAGCTGATACTCAGAACGCCGCTGTTTCCCTTGCGTGCCAGCCTGACAACAGAGTTTGAGGCCAAGCCTTGGTATGACAACCAAACCCATGGCGTCTATCTTCGTGGTCTGGAATTGACCTCTGTCGAGTCCAATCCCAAGGATATTCAGCGGGCTTTACAGGGTATTGCCCCGCAGTTGATGGGCTTTATCCGCAACTTCCTCGAAAGTCAGCCGGTTTATGTTCTGGACACCCAGGACAGCAACCAAGCGAGACTGGCCGATATGACCAAGAGCCTTCAGGTTAAACCAGGCAAGCTGGTACTGAAGTTTAAATAATCGATATTCAGCGCACAAAAAATACGCAGCCTTGGCTGCGTATTTTTATTTAACCTATTACTGGTTTAACCTATTGCTGCCTTTGACTATTTGGCAAATCGACCAATAGATGAGTAGTCAACAATAACCGCCTCGCCCAACAACTCGCGGCGCAGCATGTCATAGGCTACTGCGCTGCTGAGACTGCGAACCAGTTCTCGAGAACGTCTTGGCAGCTGAATCATCTGGCTGTAACAACCGCCTTTGGTCGCCAAGGCTATAGCGACAGTACCGACAGGCTTCTCCTCCGTGCCGCCGTCAGGACCGGCAATACCACTGGTGGCCAGAGCATAGTCGCTATCCAGTATCGCCCTGGCCCCCATCGCCATCTCCTCAACGGTGGCAATCGACACAGCGCCATGGTCATCCAGTGTTGAAGGTTGAACCCCAAGAATCCGCACCTTGCTTTCATTGCTGTAGGTCACCAACCCCTGATGCAAATAGGAAGAACTGCCAGGGAAAGCCACCAATTGGCTGGTCAACATACCTCCGGTACAGGACTCGGCCAGACTAAGGCTTAGACCTGAATTCAACAACCTGTGATGGATCTCTTCCGCCAGTGTCGCGCGATTTTCGGCAACAACCGCAGTGCCCAAAACCTGTCGCACATGATTGGTGACTCGGGGCAACAGAGCAATGGCCTTATCACCGCGGGCAAACAACTTGATCTCTATATGTGGCATAGAGGAGCGATAACCTATGGTGATCCCTGCTGGCAACTCCAATGCTTCCAGCTTATCGGCCAGCGTCGATTCGCCATGGCCCAGGGTCAACAGCTTGTTCAATGCGACTTTTGCATCCAGGCCGAACTCCTGTTTGATAAAGGGCAGAAACTGCTCCTCAACCATATGTTTCAGCTCAAATGGCACCCCGGGAGTGAAATAGAGCCAGGCACGATTGAGTTTGACTCTAAAGCCACAGGCCGTGCCAACCGGATTATCCACCATGACGGCAGACTCAGGCAGCAAAGCCTGTTTCAGATTACTCGCCGGCATCTCTCTGTTGTTACGGCTGAACCAGGCCTCCATCTTGGCACGCCATTCGGCGTTCTCAACCAGAGGCTCACCCTTGGCTTTAGCCATGGCTTCAGCCGAGAGATCATCGCTGGTTGGTCCCAAACCACCATTAACCAGAATGATATCGGCATGGAGACTACGCTCCTGAAACACAGCAATCAGATCTTCGAGTCTATCCCCCACTGTGACCCTGCGCTGCACCTCAACCCCATGCTCCATCATCACATTGGCAAACCAGGCGGCATTGGTATCTATTATCTGACCGGACAATACTTCCTCTCCGGTACAAATCATCTCTAACTTCATTCAAAGATCCCTTTGGCAAAAACTGCATATAAGTTAAGTAACAGCAGGATGAATAGCAAGCACAGCTTGATAGATGGCTGTAGCGCGAAGCAGCTTGGCTGCGAGCTGAGGGGCACACACTGCGCCAGCCGCTTTGG
>NZ_NIJK01000011.1 GCF_002836975.1 Shewanella indica
TGCGTTAAAAATGAGTAAAAACAAGTATCCCATTAAGCCTAAGAAAAATGCCGTTCACACTAAGTGAACGGCATTACGCGATTGCGGGCGTTTTTGGGTCAGTGGTTTACTTATCGTCTTGGGGTGTGGGCTTGCAAAGCATCTCCTCGGCGCCATAGCCCCAGGTTACCCTGGCCTCGCCCTGATGCTCCCAGAAGCTGTAGTCACCGCCCTGATACTTGGCGCCGCTACCGCTTGGCACACTGAACATCAAAATGCTTCTGTCACCGCGCTCGGCAATCATGGTTGCCGGCTCTGTCTCGAAGAAAGTAGTCACCAACTCATTGGCCGGGTTGCCGTCACAGGCAAAGAATACCGGGCCGCTAAACTCCACCAAATGATAACGGGCCTGCAGTTCCACTATCCGCCTTTGATATGAGTCCTTGGTACATTGCAGCTTGTCTTCACTCTTCCAACATTCGTTGCGGCCCTTGATCCAGCCGCGCTGCTCGGCCTTGAGCAGGGGTGGCTGTTCATTGACCGCCTTGTCACTGGCCTTGGCATAAACTTCGGCCAGCTGCTGATCCAACTTGGCAAGCTCTGGCTCCTGACAAATAAGCATCTCTATGCTGGAGGCCCGCTCGCCCAAGGCGTTGCAATCAAATGTCGGCAGTTCCCGCTCCGCCCCCTGGGGCGAGGTTGAGCCATCACCTGTAGCCAATGCGGCGGCAACATCCTGGCTGTTATCCAGTGCCTGCTGCTTACAGCCACTGAGCGTCGCCGCGGCGACCAACGCCAGTACAAGTCCTGCCTGTGAAACTGTCCCCAAACTCATTTTTGCTCCTTAATCTTCTCGCTAGATCTACTCGCGGCTGCCAAAGCCTTTGCGCAAACTAATCCTAGTCTAAAACCCGTCGCCTGTCCGCTGACTGAATTAAATGTCAGATCAATAAGTTGGCTACTAAGCCTTATCGACAAAATCCTGCAATGCCTGCAGGTTGGCAATTTTCAGCAAGGCGCCCTGTTTTATGACCAGGCCCTTGTCGATAAGCTCTTTTACCGCCCTGCGATAGACCCGGCCTGAGGTGCCGAATCGCTCCGCTTCCTGATCCGGACTGCCACAGGAACCCAGCATCACCTCTTCGTGTTGACGCCTGAGCAGATCGAAAGCGATGTTGTAGCTGATAGGGTGCAAGAGCCTATTGGTGTAGATGTCCAGCGAGTCCTGATAATCCCAGGCCAGGGCGCTGGCAAAAAAGAGGGTAAATTCGGGTTGTTGCAGCAGCATCTGCCTGACTTTCTTCAGGCATAACCGGCGGATTTCCATCGGCTCTTCGGCCACCACACTCCACTGACAACTGGTGGCGGTAAAGAACTCCATCTCACCGAAAAGGTGCCAGTCGCAATCCAGCTCCCCCAATTGAAACCTGCGACCGTTGACGGCGCAGATATTCATCGACACCCGGCCTTCGGGCACCAGGCACATATGGGTCAACTCCCGCCCCTGAGACAAGAGATCTTCACCGGCCTGCAGCAATTGGCTCTGGCCGCAGCACTCGAGCATGGCGTCGCAAAACGCCTGGTGAGACTGCTTTAGATGCGCACTGAAACGCCCGGTGCTGTATGGTTGCAGCTGCATAACAACAAGATCCCGTAAAGATGATGGCTCATGCTAGCCCATCAGCCTTACGGGCACAAACTTCAATAGCAGAGCGCCTCCAGCGCCGCCAAAGACGCCAACTTCTCCCCCTGCATCATGGCGCTATCGGCGTCGACATACTGGTTGATGCCCTGTTGCACATCTTCACCATACAAGACCACATTATTGAGCACCGCAGCCACTTCCAGGCCTCTCAGGCGGCCAAGCGTCAGCAGCGCGGCTGTTTCCATGTCGGCCCCCAAGACTCCGAGTCGATGCCAATGACGGCAAATCTCCAGCTCATCATCCCGGTAAAAACTGTCGTGTGAGCGCACTATGCCGGAGTGGAAGCGGCAATCGCGGCGCTGCAAATAGGCCGCCATGGCATTGATAAGCTGCCGACTCGCCAGCGCCGGGTAACCGGGCGGTGCATAACAAGCTGAGCCACCGTCATCGCGCACTGCGGCCTCGGCCAGAATCAACTCGCCCAAGGCTATCTGCGGCTGCAGCGCGCCGGCGGAGCCGACCCGAATAACACGGCGGGCGCCACACTGATACAACTCTTCCAGGGCGATGATCGCCGATGGTGCGCCTATGCCTGCGCTGCAAACAGTGACAGGTACGCCTTGGTAAAATCCGCCCATGCTGCGAAACTCGCGGTTCTCTGCCAGCAACCGGCCATCGTCCAACAGCGCGGCAATCCGATTGACCCTTTGTGGCTCACCGCAAAGGATCACCCGCTCACTCACCTGCGCCGGAGACAGACAGATATGCGGCTGTTTATCGGCGCTCATCAGCAAGCCTCCGCCGGACGGCTGCCATTGTCTTTGGCGGTACGCATCCACTGACGGGTGCCGTTGGCGGCAATAAACAGCAGAATGATGTATTCAATCGACAGGGCATAAACCCCCTGGGCGGCATAAATGCCGACACTGACCACATTGATAAGTACCCAGAGGATCCAGTTCTCAACATATTTTCGGGTCATCAGAATTTGCGCCACCACAGACAGCACTGTCATTACTGAGTCCCAGAAGGGGAAGGCATCCGGCTCCAGCACTGGCTGGGCCAGCCCGGCACCAAACAGGTTGAGCGTATCGACACTGACCTGGGCAAAGAGAGCAAATACCGGATCGATATAGACAGTCATCAGGCCGATGCCCAGCACTGAGACCGCCGCGGTAAAGGCCAGTTTTTGCTTCGACAGCCAACGCACCTTGAGGGTGTCGCCGGTTTGCTGATCCGGCCGGGTCCAGGCATACCAGCCATAGAGGTTGGCGCAGAAGAAAAACAGCTGCAGCAGCAAGATACCGTAGAGCTGTATTTGATAAAAAATAATCGCAAACAGAGTGACATTAACCAACCCAAACAGATAGTTAATCGTTTTTTCCTGGCTGGCAAACCAGATACAGAGCAAACCAAATACTGTGCCCACGGCTTCAATCCATGACATGGCATAGCCACTGCCAATGGGAATGTTCACCAGGGTATTGTTGATATCAAACCAAGCGGCAATATCCATCATCTATTCCTTGCATTATTGTGTTTTGCGCCAATGTAAGCAGATGGCAAAGCTCAAGTTAAGGACATTTGTCCACCTTGGCTGATTTAAGTCACAGCACACAATTGTTTGATCTCTTCAGCACGACGTCCATGCCGGTCACAGAGGTTCACAATAGAGTTTTTCCACTTTTGGGATTCGCTTTTTTCGATTCGGCAACATTGGGCGCTATGTAACATTTTGGTTAATTCACTCAAGTCAGATGTGACTCAGTTCACTTTCCCCTGTTAGTTATCCCGCCATTATTCGAGCATACCTTGGAAGCATTTACCCAGCTATGAAAGATATAAAACGACTGGACTATGAATTAATGCAGGTGCTTATCGCCATAGATGAGCATAGAAATTGCCAAAATGCAGCCCATGCATTGAGGATAAGTAATTCGGCTATGAGCAGGTACCTCAAGCAGCTAAGAGAAATTTTTGATGACACCCTGTACATCCGCCGTGCCAGTGGTTTTATTCCCACCCATAAAGCAAGTCAATTACTGCCCATGATTAGGGAGTTGTGTCAGCGCTATCAGGAGTTGGAAAATCAGTTCACCGAGTATCAACCGGCCAAGTCACGGGAGCACTTTGTTATTTCCGTTTACGATGACTTCAGTCCGATTATTCACAAAATACTCAATAATAAGGTACGTCCTTTCGCTCCTGACATGAGTTTTGATATTCGAATTCTTTCCCACGAATACACCACAGAACTGGAAAACGGCAATATAGATATTGCCGTGATGTCAGAAAGTTATACCGGCGCCCATTTACAGGGCAATCTATTTGCCGAAGTGAAAAACTTGTATTTATTGGGCAACCGTAAACATCCTTTCTTGCAGGATAATGTGCAGGTGACTTTGGAAGACCTGTTCAAATACCCTTATTATGAGATGGATAATTTCTGCGACTTACCCGAGCCTTTAATTATCTCGGCAGCCAGACGGCGCAACCAGGATTGTGTCATTGCCGGCTCTACCGGGAGTCTGGCCAGCCTCGCCTGTGTACTGCTGGATATGCCTTACTACTCCATATCCTGCAATCTATTTACCACAGATTATATCGCCAGCTTTCCCAATCTTATTTATAGAAAACTGCCTCTCGAAATAAGTCAGACGCTGTTAAGCGAAATAAACACCAACAGAGATATAGGCCATTATGTCGTGGTCAGTGATCTAAATAAATCACAGGCCAGAGACTGGCTTAAGGAGGTATTGATCAGAGAGCTGAAAAGCGAATGGAATAGGGGAAGGTGCAAATAAGTCCTCGTGGCACTCTGGCTTACGGACCTGCCTGCTGTGTTGTGCTTCTTGCAAAGGACTAGGGCCATTTGCTGCGAACCACGCCTTGCATCCAGGCCTGTAAGCCGACGCAGAGCACACATGAGGCTTGTTCGCACCTTCCCAGGAAAACCCAACTCATAACAAAAAGTCTCCCGGAATGAACATGGCAAGAGTTCGCTCTTGTCAGGGGGAGCTATTACCTAAGGGATAACAAGATGAAACCAAAAATACTGAATATGGCCACATATTCGGCAGGGTTGGCTGCGCTCCTTTGTCTGCTGGGACAAGGGGTTCAGGCGGCAGACAGCTGCCTGAATTGTCACAGTGATCAAGCCAAATTACAGGCGCTGATAAAACAACATCAGTTGAAAAAAGAGTCGCTCTCCGTCGAGCAACAATCTCTGCAACTTTTGGTAAGCCAAACAGATATGGGCAGCCATGCCGAACTCGGCTGTCGCGACTGCCACAGCAAGGCCGACAAACCAGAGGGCAGAGCCTGGCACCCAGGCGTTCTGGCCGATCCCAGTGCCGATGGCGGCAGTGTCTGTGGCGACTGCCATGGTGAGGAGATGATTACCAACTTCCGCCACTCACTGCACTTCACTGTCAATGGTGTTGCCAAGGGCTTGATGGAAAGGTTGCAGCAGACCCCAGAGCGGGCCCAGTTGTTTGAACAGATGCACAATGGCGAAGAAGGCTGTGCCAGTTGCCACGCAACTTGCGGCCAGTGCCATGTCAGTGCTCCCGACTTCGCCGGTGGCGGCCTTTTGAACAAGCACGCCTTTATCGGTACACCGGATCCGGTCAAAACCTGCGAAACCTGTCACTATGAAAATGCCGAGCAGCACAAAGAGCAAGATGTGCACGTCACCAAGCACAATATGAGCTGTATCGACTGTCACAGTGCACAGCAGGAATTCCACGGTCGGGACATCAAGCAGATCCCCGAAGGCAGACTCTACAGCGAAGGCCCGAACAGTAACAAGACCGGCCCCTATGAGCAGACTCAGAAACGCGACATTATCGTGGTGAAATGTGAAGACTGCCACCAGGATAAAGTCGCCGATCACACCGAACTTCTAAGCGGTAAGGCCTCTCCCATAGATCACAATGCCAAGCTGAAATGTACCGCCTGCCACACCCAGCCCTACAGCAACTGCTTCGGTTGCCACCAGGACGACACCTTGTCTCTGGGCAACTGGCAGAGTCTCAAGACAGCCGAGACTCCGGAGCAGAACATCAAGCTGGGTCTCAGCATAGCCAATGATAAAAACAGCAAGCTGATCCCGCTGAGCCATTCGGCCGGGATCAGTATCGATGCTGGGGTCAAGGTGGATCTCAAAGATCCGGCCACCAAATCCTATTGGGTGCCCTTTTCTACTCACTTTACCGCCAAGAACCCTCTGGCGACCAAGCAGGCACGCGAAAGTGGGCGCATGTGTGAAAACTGCCACAACACTGATGAGGATATCTTCCTCAAAGAAAGTGACGTTCATCTGGGAGAGACAGATCCCGTCTCAGAAAGCCAATGGATAGTCCCTAAAGAACGTTTACCCAAACACTGAGCCCAGGAGCCGAATATGAAACATAAGATGATAATCAGTTTACTGCTGTGCGGTCTTGGCAGTATGCAATACGCGCAGGCCCAGGAAAGCGCCTTTCAGACCTCTGGAGTGATCATGGGGCTGAGCAACTATCTGTGGCGCGGCCTGACCATCAGCGACGACAAACCCTCACTGCAGGCCGATATCATGTTGGAACATGAGACAGGTTTCTATGCCGGGGTCTCCTTTGAAACCTATAGATATCAAGGCGATGAGGGCATAGAAAAAGACTATGAAATCGACTACTACGCGGGTTACTACCTGACGGTCAACGACGAGTTGGGCTTTGGCTTCAATGCCATGCGTTACACCTATGGTGACAATCACTCCAATCTCGAATACACACTGTCCATGGACTACAACAGCTTAAACTTGGCGCTCAACTATGATCAGGACTTTGAAACCTGGTACAGCGAGGCCAACTATGCACTGCCGCTGGCACAATATGGCGAACTGGTGATCCATGGCGGCTATTACTTCGATGCCGAAACCATGGGCTTTGAAGATAAGGGGGAACTGCAAGACAGCGCCTACGATCTGGCGCTGCGCTACAGCTATCCCCTGTTGTCACAGTTGGATCTGCTGCTGGAAGCCAGCTATCAGGAGTTTGAGCACGACCACTATATGATAGGACTCGCGTTCAACTTCTAATCAAGCTAGTTAACGACTAATTCCTCACCATAATAATAATTAGCAACTCCCAAACTCTTGCCCCGCCCCTGCAGCGGGGCTTTTTTTAGGTTCATCCTAGCCTTCCGGATAATGCACCGGCTTGATCAGACACATGGCGAGCATTTTCTCGGCGCAATAGGCGGCGCGCAGATAGTCCCGCGCTTTAGCTCCCTTGAGGTTGTGACTCAGCGTCATCAGCCCGAGACGCTCGGCCCTTTGCGCCAATGTTGGCCTTGGTGCCGGCAGGCCATCGGCAAGCTCATCCAGCACCCCATGCAGGGTTTGTTGCATCAGGCCCAGGCGCGGCTGCGGCGCCTGGGATGCTGACGGCTCGGCCAGCGCCTGCGCGAGTAGCTGCTGGTCGCCGGATTGGGGCAAGGTATCGAAAAAGAGGCTGAACCAGTTATCCAGCAGCAGGGACACAGGTCGCAGGTATAAGTGGCTGGCTGTGCGCTCGATGCGCGCCACTATCAGCTCGGGTACCCGCTCGCCCAGCAACTCCAGATTGGTCACGGCTCTTTGACTCAACTTGTTGTAAGGCAGCGAGAAACTCAGCAGCGCCTGCTCCCTGTCCCAATAGTGCAGTTCCATACACTGACTGGCCTGGTTGAAACCACTCAGGTAGAGACCGCTCGGCCGGAAACACAGGTACTCCTGTTGCCAGTCTATCTCGTCGGCAACAGAAAGACTCACGGGCTCCAGCGGCTGGGTCGCGGGGTAGACCCGGGTATCCTGCAAACGCCGCAGGCGCCCCCAGGCATTGAGTTCGGCCTGAGCCAGGGCTTGGGTCTTACCCTGCCAAACCAGGGCCGACGGCGCGCCTGCCAGCATGGGCAGACCGCGAAATACGCTGGCATAATCCAGCCGCTGCTCGGCTTTGGGGCGGCTCTCGGCCAGGGTGATAAAACGCCCCTGCTCATCCTGCAATACCTGAGTCACACCATGGGCGCCCCCTTCGCTTTGCCAGGGGAAAGCGCCCAGTCCCAGCACCTGCTCCGGCGCTTGTTGATAGGGTCTTTGCGTCTGAGCCTGGCTGCCTTCCAGAGCCGCCAAGGAGCGGGCCAGACAGCTGAGCAGCAATTTTCTATCCCTGACGCCTTGGCCCGAGACATATTTTTCCAGCGTGCCATGCAGCTGTTTCAAAGCGGTCAGCGGCAGATTTTGCCTGTCCATGGGCACCAGCAGGAGTTCCAGCTCTATCAGGGACCAGGGCCGCAACCTCTCTATGCCGAGCTCAGTCATCTGCTCCAGCAACTTAAGGCAACGGCGCTTTAACTGATCGCGGCTCTGCTGCCCCAGATACTGCAACTGCGCCTGCTCATCGAGCAGCCATTGCGGCCATTCAAAGGCGATGGCCTGTTCTTGGCAATAGAGCCAGACGGCGAGCAGCGCATAACGCTGCGCCTCTTCGGTGCAGATAATATCCTGCAGCCCCTGTACGCACCGAAAATACAGCTGCTGCCCCTCCAGTTCGACGCAGACTGTGCTTTGCGAAAGCTTAATATCCGCCGCCCAGCGGCGCTGACTCTGCTGGTACAGACGGCGAACCTGAGTCTTGCCGGCATCATTCAAAAGCTCGGCCAGATGGAGTTCCACCCGGGGCGGCTCTTCGGCGCGAGTCTCAGTGGATGCAGGCTGCTCCAGCAGATAAAGCGCCGCAGCCACTATGTGTTTACACAGGCCGGAGGCGCCGCAATCGCAGCGACTGGCGAGCGGGTTATCCCAATCCAGCTGCCCCTTTTGCCCTTCAAACTCAAAGCCATAATCCTGCATCTGCGGCTGGCTTTTCTCCAACGCCTTGCGGGCCCGGCGCACCAAACCTGCACTGCCGAGGCTGGTGAGTATGGTTTCATTCATCGGCGTAGCCCCATAGTCAGCGCCAGCCATTCGGCAAAGTTATCCGGGCTGAGTGAGCCTATCTCCATCCCCAGGCGCTGCAGGTTGTCGGTACTAAAAGTGCTGTAGAAAGGCTCGGCATCGTGATTCATGGCGGTCATCCCCAACATCTTGATGCCACTGTCTATCATCCCCTGAGCCTGGGCCAGTAAGGCCTGCATCGAACCGCCCTCTTCAAAGTCGGACACGGTTGCCACCACAGAGCGCCCCGGTTCAGAACAGAGTTGCTGACAATAGCGCCAGGCCTGGGAGATCAGAGTGCCGCCGCCCAACTGGCAATTGAGCAACACTGACACGGGGTCCTGGGCCTGCTCACTCAAGTCCACCACTTGGGTGTCGAACACCACCAGCGACAACTTCACCGATGGCAAGCGGGTCAGGATCCCGGCGATCACTGCCGAGTAGATCAGCGAAGTCGCCATGGAGCCGGACTGATCTATGCAGAGCACTATGTGCCAGGGCAGTTGGTGTTGCTGGCGGGCATGGAAATAGACCCGCTCGAAACAGACCTTCTCGCCATCAAAATGCTTGAGGTTGCGGCGAATACTGGTCTGCCAGTCCAGATTGGCCAGCCGTTTCACCGGACTATGGGCCTGGCGGTTGAGCCTGCCACTCAAGTTGTTGATATAGGTCGGCCGCAGGCGACGCAGCAACTCCTCGACCACACCCTGAATAATTCGCTCTACCTGTTGCCGAATGGCCGGCTTGTGATGGGCATTGAGTTTCAGCAACTGCTTCAGCACCCCCATACTGGGAGTGATCTTTTCCAGCACCTGCGGCTGCTGCAACACCTGATGCAACCCAAAGCGCTCGACCGCATCGGACTGCAGCCTGTCGTTGACTGAACGGGGAAACAGGGTCTCCGCCGCCTCCAGCCAGTTGGTCACCGCCAACTCGCTTTCTCCCAAGCCTGCGCTTACCTTGAAGCCACGCTGCAGCTGGCCCTCCTGATAGAGCTGCTGCAACACCTCATCCTGTTGCTGTTGCCGGGCGCTGAGACGGGTATCAAGCGCGTTGGCATAGCGCCCCAACACCAGACGCCAGCGCTGCTTCAGTTGCTCATCCATTGACTCAATCCTTGTTGCTCCAGGTCACTGCGCAGCTGCCGCTCCAGCGCCAGCCCCTGTTGAAAGTCCTGTTCAGATATCCCGTATTGCAACCAATTCAGGCCATTATCCCACTGATTCAGCTGCAGCAAACGGCGGCAGAGCTCATCCACCTCTCTGGCATCCAGCGCGCAGAACAAGCCCCTCATGGCCGGTAGCTTGTCGATAAACTGTGCCTCACTCAGCTCACTGAGCCAGCGATTCAGCATGGGCAGCAGGCCATGGTCTTGCCGCAACCAGTGCGGCACAACCTTGAGCAACGCCTCAATCACAGGGAAGGGATCGTTTTGCAGCTGCAACTGTTGCAGCAGTGGCGCCGGGTCCAACTTGTCCAGCTCGATAGCCAAGGCCTGCAGGACAAAATAGAGCACGGGGCGATGGGCGTTATGGCTTGTCAACCAGCGCAGTCTGTCACGCCAGGGAGACTCGAGCTCGTCCTGATGCAAGACAGCTACGCTCTGCAGATCCAACAGTAACTTCAGCGCCTCTTCATCGCTCAGGCGGTTGATTGCCGGTAAATGAAAGCCGACCTGATGCCACAGGGCTTTTTGGTAAGCCAGCAGCTCAATATCGGCAAACAGTGGATGATGCGCTGCCGCCAGCAAGGTCATAAAGCTATTGGCCAGTTGCTGAATGTCGCTGCATTGGCTTATCTGCTGCGCAATGGCATAGGCGCTCAGCTCTTCCGGCATCCCCAGATGCAGTGCCAACACCAGTTTTTCCACCAGTTGCTGCAAATCCTCCTGGGGCAACTCACTGAGCCGCCGTTTCACCACCAGCTCGAGACGCAGCCCCAGGCTGGATTTCTCGGCCAGTGCCACTTCCACCGCCGGAGTCCAATGATAGTTCCAATGTTCGTGGCGCTGGTTGAACTTCAATTGCCGGATGACCGGCATGCCATTTTGTGGCCTGGCAAAACCGCTGCCCACAAACAGCAGCCGACACAGGAGGCGACGGCGCTCAATATGCTTGTCCGTCATGGCGTAGAGATCGAAGTGGCAGCGTCCCGGTTTATCCGTCTGCAGTCTGGCCTTGCGACATAGCGCCAACACCTCTTCCACCTGCGGTAAACTGGGTTGGTCGGCCGGTAACTGCCCCAGGGCATCGCCGCTGAGCACCTTTTGCCAGGGTTCGAGTGTCGATGCCGACAGCTGCTGTTTAATCAGGCAACTGCCCAGAGAATCCAGCAGATCATAGCTGCCGGGGCGCGCCAAGCCACGCAAACGACAGAGGGCCTGCAGATGTTCAAAGCAGTTTTTCTTATAGATCAGCGGCAGTTGCGGCATCTGCTCCAAGAGGTAGAGCAACCAATCATCGGCGTTCAATTGCCGCTGCTGAAACTGCCAGCGACAGAAGGCCGGATAAGGCATACCGGCGCCGTAGCCTTTGCGGGCATCCAGCAAGGCGTCACTGAAACGGATCACAAAGCTGTCTTGCGTATCATCGACGACGATCGCCTCGGCCTCGTCGGCAAAGTTAATCAACGCCGGGGTATGAAAACCACCTGTGAGCACGGCCACTCGCTCATAACGGCGGCGGGCCGCCTTGATATGGGCCCGCATCTGGGTTTCACGGGCCAGATCGCCCATCTCTTCCAGGCTGTCTGTGCCAAAGCAGGCACGACTGGCGGCGCAGAACAACAATACCTGGGTAAAGAAGCTCTCGGCCGAGGCGAACTGCTGTTGTTCAAACAAACGCTGCCAGAGTTCGTCGGCATCCCGGCAGCCCAGTTGTTGCTGTAGGCGGCGGCTGTAGTCCGAGCTTAAAAAGCGGCTATCACTCCAACGGTTGCTTACACCGCCCTCCTGCGCCTTTTCATCCAGATCGATAAAGATCACCTCAACGCCCTGCGCCGTCGCCCAGCGCAGCGCCTGCCATTCAGGGCTGTTCTCGGCCAGAGGGTAGTAGCTGCCACTCTGATAGATGGCAATAGGCGGCACCACAGTATCGCGCTGCAGCAGCGACAGATGGCGGATAAAACTGCCGGGGGCTTCTATTAACACAGCCTGGGGCTGCTGGCGCTGCAACTGCTCCAGCGCCATGGCGGCGCAGGCGGGGCTGTGATGCCGCAGCGGCAACCAGCACACCCCGGGCTCGGCCGCAGCGGCCTTGAGGAGTTCGCCAAACTCCTCTCTAAGGAGCATCACCTCATCCACAGCGCTTTTCCTGCCTGGAAGAAGGCTTGCCAGCCCTGGCGCTCTCGGGCGACCACATCCATGTAATGAGCCAGCTTCTTCACATCGTCGGCCTTGTCCTTGATTAGCGTGCCGTGCATCTGCTGCACCAACTGGGCGGCACTCATGGGCTCTTGCCAATAGAGGCTGTGCAGGGCGCAGCCATGCACTATATTAACCGCCTCGGCCGTGGACAGAGTGGCATCCATCGCCTGCGGGCCGACTGTGCTGCGAAGGTCGTGAAATACCCGCACCAGCAAGTCCACCAGTGCTTCATCCAACTGCACCTGTTGGCCGCTGTCCGCCAGACGCTGGCTCACCTGAGCCAAAATCAGCTGGCGCTCCAGCAGAGGATCGCTGAGCACAGGCACTGTCTCGAAGTTGAAACGGCGCTTGAGCGCGCTGGACATCTCGTTGACCCCACGGTCCAGCAGGTTGGCGGTGGCTATCAGGTTGAAGCCGGGTTTGGCCTGAATCGAGACGCCCAGCTCGGGGATACTGAGGCTTTTTTCCGACATCAACGAGATCAGCACATCCTGCACCTCCTGTGGGCAGCGGGTGATCTCTTCGATACGCACCAGCTTGCCCTGCTCCATCGCCTGATAGACGGGGCTTTTCAGCAGGGCTTCCAGACTGGGGCCACCGGACAGTAACAGGGCAAAGTTCCAGCTGTACTTGAGCTGCTCCTCCGTAGTGCCTGCTGTACCCTGAATGAGATACTCACTGCTGCCGCTGATGGCGGCGCTCAACAGCTCAGAAAGCATCGACTTGGCGGTACCGGGTTCACCGACCAACATCAGGCCGTTGTTGCCCATCAGGCTGACAATGGCCCGCTCCACCAGGGCATCTTCCCCGTAGTATTTACGGCTGATATCAAGCGCCGCATCGCCACAGATAAAACGTCGTACCGCCCCGGCCGACATGGCCCAACCCGGTGGAATAACCCCCTTGTCGGCCGCCGTCAAGCGTTGCAATTCATCCTGATAACGCTGCTCGGCATGAGCCCGAATGACTTGTTCCATCCTGTTTGCTTCTCCTTATTGGCTGCCACCGCCAAGGCAGCAGCCTAATCTATCCGTTATCGACCTTTACCAGGGCAGTTTCGATTCCCAATCTGATTCTGCCACACACTTTTCGCCGACTTCACGATAGTCAACGGCGATGGCATTGAGCAGGTTGACCGGCACCTCGGCCAACGGCAGTTGACGGTAGCGGGCATAACGGCCGCGGGGGTTGGTCCGCTCCATGACCCTGATGTCATAGATGGCGGCGGCCTCGTTTTCTTCCGGCACGCAGTTACCGCTGAAGCCGAACTCCACTCTCAGCCCCAGGGTATCGAAACGCTTGAAGTAGTGATCAAAGAAACCGCCATCTTCCGCTTCACCGCGCTGATAACCTTTCTTGGTCAACAGGCCTCGCAGGGTGTAGCAGTCGGTCATCCGGCCGCGCAGGTCATTGAGTGCCTCCTGGCCTTCAGTCAGCGTCACTTCGGCACTTCGCAGTTGCTCGAACAGCGGCTTGACCTTGTAATCCTTGAGATGTGAACGCCAGGCATCCAGCGCTGCCGCCGGTAACAGGTTACCGCTCACCAGGCGTATACTCGCCGCAGCGGGCAGTTGCAGCTCTTCATCATCAATATCGATAAAGGCGCCGTCTTCCGTGGGTCTGAAGGTTTGCCATTGACCATCAATCTCCACCTGCCAGAGGGTGCGCTGCAACAGGCGATACATGACCGGATGCTGATGCAGGTATTGCTGCCAGTCTGCGGCGAGCCAATGCCGCTCTGTGACCATGGCCTCATACAATCTGGCACTTTGCTGTTCAACCACCTGCTTGAGTTCTTTCTTGCAGTTGCTGAACCATTTTTTCACTTCGGCAATATCGCCTTCGTTATCTGTCTGCCGAGGTTGCGGCAGGCTCTTGAGCAGCTTGCCCTCTTCGTTGAGCAATCTCAGCTTGAGGTCGTCCCCGAGTGCCAGCGCCAAAGTACGGCTGCCGAATTCAAACGGGCTGGGCTGGGTCAGATGTTCGAGCCCGGCCGTCTGCACAGTGCGATCCGCCAGCTCATCCTGAGTCCAGCCGTTACGGGCCGCAATTAGACTGACTTGCGCCCGCGCCAGCTCCTGCACCGAGTTGGTACGATAACGCCGCGAAATACTCAGCAGAAACTGAATCGCCACAGGATCGTCCGAGTTGGCCAAGGCCTGCAACATGGCCTCTATCTGTGCCCGCCGCTCATAGCGCTTCTTCATAAAGGGTTGGATCATGCCCAGCAGGGTTTGCGCATCGCCGCCAGCGATCAGGGCCAACATCCCCTTATCTTTGATGGCCGAGCCCTGGAGCTCATTCTTTTTCTCGGCAAAGCAGGCCTGAAACGCATCCTCAAGGGTCTTGTGTTGATACTCCTGACCCCAGTCGTATTTGGCCCAATGCTGATAAGATTGAAAGGTCTGCTGCTGATGCGCCTTGGCATATTCCAATGCCTCATCATCCGAAGGACCACCTGTATCCTGGGCGATAAATGCCGACAGAATAAAATGCCCAAGGCGCTGACGGCTTTCACTATCCAGCAGTGACAGATAGTGACTCAGCAATGGGTTGCCCTGAGGCTGCTTGAGTTTCACCGCCAAGACTACCCACCAGAACACAAGTTCGGGTTCGACCGGGCTGCCGTCTTCAAAACGGCATGCGAGCAGCGATTCACGCGGGAACCAATCCATGGACTTGGGTGGCGCCTTTTTAAGGCCGGCCTTGGCTTCGGCCAGCAGCGTTTCCTTGCCGAGAAACTGGCTGATATCGGCGCCGGTTTGCAACAAGGCTTCCAGCAGCACCACCCGGGTTGGCATATCTTTCTCTTTATTCAGCGCCTGACTCAATGCCTCCTGCGCCGAAGCCGCCTTGAGGCGACCCAACCAAGTGGCGGCCAGTACCCGGTTATCCTTGCTGCCGGAGGCCAGCTCGGGAGTGATAAGGCTGATATCGGCGCCGTGGCGTTCGGCGCAGTACTGAGCCGCCGCCTGTATGGCTTTGCGACCATGGAAGGCATGTTCATGAACCTTTCTTTGCCAGTGCTGCGGCAGCTTGGGAAATTCGGCCAGAATCGCCAAGGTCTGTATCAATACCTGATTGGCATCGTGTCGATAGGTGCCATTGAGCACCCGGCCATTGAGGCCATGCTCTATATAGTCGGGGTTTTCGGCAAAGAAGGGCCAGATCAACAGTTGTTCACAGGCGGCAGGCAACCAGTCATCTTCGCGGCCTTCGTAACCAAACAGGGCTTCAACCAAGGCCGCGGCGGGTTGATTCTCTTGGTTGCACAGGCTCAAGAGTTGTCGTAAATCCGTCATCCCCTGCAGACTTCTCAGAATATGTTCCTGACCCAGCATATGCTCCCAGGAATGGCAGGAGAGCTCATGGCGTTCCATCCGCAAAATCAGCCGCAGACAGGCTTTGGGGTGCTCGTCGAGATCGGCGTGGCTGATCAGAGAATAAAACCCTGGCAGAGATGATTGCCGGCCTCTTTCGAGGTCCATCAGCGCCGCTTGCAGCTTGGTACTACTGATCTGCTGCCACTGCTGCAGACTTTTCCGGTAGTCGGCCAAAAAACTTTTTAGGTAGCTGGGGGCATCTGGGTGCTCCGCTGCAGCGATATCTTCTTCGAACTCTTTGATCTCTTTAGCCAACTGCTTTTCACACAGACCGAGCCATTCTTCAGGCACTTTGACGTTATTATCAATGGCCGCAACGGCCGGAATGTCCCAGCTGAACGGCTCACTCTGTTGCTGCCGGGTCGTGTTATCCAGCATTTTCGCCAGTGCCGTTTTCACCGTGGCGGATTTCTCTTCACTGTGCCAGCGCTGCAGCAAGGGAGTCGCTTCAGGATAGCGGCCGGCCACAACCAGCCAGTGACCACGGGTAGCCGCCTTGGCACCCGGAAATTCCCGCTCCAGAAACGCCAACAGCTGCTGTTGCGGGCTCTTTTTCAACAGTTTCAGGGCCTCTTCACGGACAGTCGCCGAACCATCGGCGGCCAACGCCATGACCAGCGGCAGCTGCGCCTGTGACAGGGTCTGACAGGCTTTATTGAGCAAAGCACAAAAGGTTTCGCGGCCGCTGAAATGCAACTGTTTCAACAGCTGCAGATATTCAGGATCTTCACTGAGCTTGAGCCAGTCGGTACTCTTCCTCAGCGCGGTGCGGAATGTATCGTGATAATAAGAGTCGGAACCTTCTAGAATAAAGGCTTCCAGCTCATGGGGCGGGTGCTCATATTGCGCGACCAGCGACGCCAGATAATCACGACCGGGCAGATCTTTGCCCGCCAAACGGCAACCGTAATACTCTTCCGCCAACTCTTTAAACAGCATCAGCACGCCATTGAGCCAGCCGCTCGAGCTGTTTTGCACGCCGTAGGTGCTTATATCTGGGTTGCAGGCATGACACACCAAGCCGAGACGGCGCATAACGGCCGCTTCATTACAGGCACCGGTTGCCACAAACCGGTTAATGGCATCACGGGCCTGAACCAGCCGCTCATCATTTTGTCCGTAACCATAGGAAACACCCGGCCGCGCCAGTGTTTCTCTGGCACTGAGCTGCTGGAGCTGCGACAGGCATGCCACAGGTTCACCGGTCAAAATATACTGACTGACGGCTTGTGCCAAACCGGTTTGCTGCTCATCGATAATCCGGCAAGCGTCTAGCAGTAACTTGTCTGTATTGGGGCGAGTGAAGGCTTCAAGCTTGTTTTTTAATACGTCCAGCATCTCTCATATTCCTTGAGTCATTAGCAAATATGTCTTCCTTCCCCCAATAGCAGACATTCAGTAAACACCTGCTTAAGCTGGCGGCCGAGCCTCCTTTTCGGACGAGGAAGGGCAATTCTAACGGAAACACAAAAACAATATCGCTTACAAAACACTCAGTTACAGTTCAATGCCGCCAAGTGTGATCCAGCCTCCCCGGGATGACGCCATATTACCCATAGAGTGCGGTTGATTGGCCTTGAAACCGCCAGCGGCTTAGGCCACGCCAACAACAAAATCAGCGATATCCGGCAAGGAGTCATGGTCAATGTCTCAAATCTTGTTTGAAAAACATGCTGGCTGGAGATTGCAAACAAAAGTTACTAATGGTAACTTTGCGCTTGTTACTATAAGTAACTTAGTCAACCAAGCGTTAGTGGCTGTCGTTTCATGGATATCTGTTTCAAGGGTATCCGTTTCGAGGCCGTCCGTTTCGAGGACAGGCAAAGCAGCCGACCGGCACAGCTTGGTATTTTTGCCGTTGCGCTTAAGCCGTAAACGGCCAATAACAGCAACAGGAGTTTTAGTGTGGAAAGGTTAACCAAGTGCACTCTGGACAATGCCGATGAACTGGCCAAACCCATATTGCAGGAGATCAAGGCTCGCTACGGAGTGATCCCCAACTTCTATTCAGCCCTGGGCATAGATGGCGCGGTCATGAAGGGCTATCTGGAGTTTGAGGCCAATCTGGAAGAGCACAGTTTGCTGAGCCTGGCCCAGCGGGAGATGATCTCCCTGGCGGTTGCCAACTATAACGGCTGCGAATACTGTGTCAGCGGCCATAGCTTTTCCGGAAAACGTGCCGGACTCAGCCCCGACGCCTGCATCAAGGCGCAGCAAGGCAAGGCCGATAACAGCGAAGATCAACTGCTGCTGGATGTTGCCCTGGCACTGCTGCAACACAGAGGCAAACTGCCGGACTCATTGCTAACGGCCTGTTTGGATGCCGGGTTCAGTGAGGCCAAGGTGATGCAAGTCTGCGCCTGGAGTGGTCTGAATAACTTCAGCAACTGGGTTAACAACACAGTGCAGCCAAAAATCGACTTTCCAAAGGTTCCACTGCAACCCTATACTGAGTAACAAAAGAGAAGCGACAATGCTATGCATTGCCGCTTTTTCAATTTAAATTCAATCAGCTATCTGTGGGGGATACGTGAAGAAGAGAATGCTCAAAGATCAGCGCCGGGAACAGTTGCTCGAAGTTGCCTGTGAGATTGTCCGCGAAGCCGGTACCGATGCGCTGACCTTGAACACCCTGGCTCAAAGAGCCGGAGTAACCAAGCCTTTGACCTATCGTCACTTCGCCACCCGACAAGGATTGTTGGCACAGATGTACCGCCACTACGACAGTCAATTTGTCGAGGCGGTGAAACAAGCCGAAGCGGAGCAAAAAACCTCGCTGGCAGAGCTTTGCACTTTGGTCTGCTGCACCTATCTGGACTGCGCCGTACGCTGCGGCCCCGAATATGAGGCGATAGTTGCGGCGCTGCGCGGCTATCCTGAGTATCAGAACATCACTACAGATATTCGCGACTTCTTCACCGATTTCTACAGCGAACTCTTTGCCGATTACCTCAAGCAGCCTGCTCCACAAAGCAAGCTGCTGTGCTGGGCCATCCATGGCGCCATCAATGAAGTCGCCAATGCCGTGGCCTGCGGCCATGCCACACCACAAGAAACAATAACCAGGCTAAGCCAATTGCTGCAACGCATGCTCGGCGCCGACGATTGCTGATTCAGGCAAACCTGCATTCAAGCGTTATCTCTGCCCCCTGAGTGCGCCGGCTCAACCAACATCTGAGCCGCTGCTGCGCCAAGGGCGATACACTGTCCAACCCTGGCTCCAGGTAGACCACCGCAGTCAACACGTTTTGCTTCTCATCCAAACGCCACAGGTGCATCGACTCGACTCTGACCACTTCAGGTCTGGCGGCCAATTGCTCCTGCAACAGTTCCGGGGCCAAGTCAGCCGGAGCCTGCTGCATCAGAATACGCCCGGACTCCGCCAATAGCAGTGCGCCATGGTGGATCACGTAAACAGAGATCAATACAGTGACCAGGAGATCGACCCAATACCATTGGTAAAGGATAATCAGCCCGCTGGCTACCAACACAGCCACTGATGCCATGGCATCCGATACATTATCAACAAAGGCTGCGCGGATATTCATCTTGTCCTTGGCCCCGACACCATAAGTCAACATAGCAGTGCCAATATAGATAATCAAAGCCAGGGCAGCCAGCCAAAACATCAGCAAACCGTCCACAGCCTGCTGACTCCATTGCGGGTTCCAGAAACGCTGCAGAGCCTCATAGACAAGGTACACACCTACCAACGATAAGATTGCCGCATTGATAAAGGTGCCCAGCACTTCGGCGCGTTTATAGCCGTAGCTCATCCCTGGGTGACTGGTTTTCCGGCTTAATTTACGGGCAATTAAAGCTATCAAGATTGCTATGGCGTCACCGAAGTTATGCAGAGCATCGGCAATCAATGACAAACTACCAGCCCAAATACCACCAAACAACTGCGCCAGAGTGAGTAAGATATTGATGATCACCGCCAATCCCAGACGACCGCCATGATCCGGGTTATCTTGGTGGAAGTGCCCCGTATTCTCCAACTCCAGTGCCTGCCATTCTTGAGAAGATTTTTGCATAGCATGTTTCCCTATAAAAGGGGGCATCCCTGCCCAGGCCTACCGCAAAGCGGCAGGCCTTAGACGCAGGCCAGGTAGGCAGTCCGGCCATAACCCAAAGCGGCTCTCATCTTCCACTTTAGGGCGTCACGCTCCAATCTGTACAATGCTTCTCTATCGGAGTAAATCAGCTGTTATTCCAAGGCTTCCAGCTCCTTGTCGCTCTTGAGATACAGGGCTCGATACAGGGTTGGTAATACCAGCAGGGTCAATGCGGTTGAGCTCAGCAGGCCGCCTATCACCACCACGGCCAACGGCTTTTGGATCTCACTGCCGGCACCGGTTGACATCAAGATGGGGATAAGCCCCAGCGCCGAAGTCAGCGCTGTCATCAACACAGGTCGCAGACGGCCGACCGTACCTTCAAACACCGCCTGTTCCAACGACTCGCCGCTGTTGCGGCGCTGGTTGATTGAGTCCACCAGCACCACCCCATTGAGCACCGCCACCCCAAACAGAGTGATAAAGCCGATGGAGCTGGGCACAGATAGATAGGTACCGCTGAGCCAAAGCGCCAGCACGCCGCCAATCAGCGCCAGTGGCACATTGGCCATGATCAGCGCCACCTGTTTGATGGAGCCGAAAGAGAAGTAAAGCAGCAAGGCAATAAGCGCCACAGAAATGGGCACCACCAGGATCAGCCTTTGCTGAGCCCGCTGCTGATTCTCATATTGGCCGCCCACCATCACGGTATAGCCGGGCGGCAGTTGGGCCTCGGGCACCAGGTTGTAGATATCCTGCACCACGGAACCCATGTCCCGGCCGGAGACATTGGCCTGCACCACTACCCGCCGCTGCACATCGTCACGGCGGATATTGGGCGGCGCCATCTCTATGCTGACATCGGCCACTTCGCCCAAACGCACCTGCGCCCCATTGGCGGCCACCAGACGCAGATCGGCTATCGCATCCGGGCTCTGGCGGAAACGGTTGGCCAGACGCAAGTTGATATCGTAACGGGCGTTGCCGTCGATCACCTGACCGGCACTGCTGCCGCCTATGCCTGTGCTCACCAGCGACATCACCTCATCGACACTGATGCCGTAACGTCCCAGCATCGCGTTGTTGGGACGCACCACCAATTGCGCCTCGCCGGTGATCTGCTCAAGAGACACATCCACGGCGCCGGGCACCTGGGCCACCAATTTCGACAGTTGTTCGCCTTTTTCCGCCAGCACATCGAGATCCGGGCCAAACAGCTTGATGGCCAACTGTGCCTTGACCCCGGACAGGAGTTCATCGACCCGGGTAGCGATCGGCTGGGAAAAGGTCAGCAACAATCCGGGGAAGACACTGAGTTTCTGCTCCATCAGGCGTTGCAGTTCGGCGCGACTATTTGCAGAAGTCCACTGTTCCAGCGGTTTGAGACCGATGTAGATTTCAATATTGCTCACCGGCTCAGGGTCGCCGCCCAGTTCAGGTGCCCCTATACGGGACAGGGCATACTCCACCTCGGGAAATTCCAGCAGCAGGGCCTCAAGTTTGGGCGCCACATCCAGAGAGGTCTCCAGGCTCGCGGTGGGTGCCAAGGTGACCCGCAAGTTGATGGTGCCCTCTTCCAGCTCAGGCACAAATTCCGTACCCAACTTTGGTAGCAGCGACAGGCTCATGCCCAACATGACTACCGCCACCAGGCCCACCTTGCCAGGCGAGGTCAATACCTTTTGCAGCAGCGGGCGGTAGGCCCGCTCAAGCGGTGCCAATACTGGGCTTTGCCGGAAAGTCACCCCCTTGCGGAACAGATAAACGGCCAGTGCCGGCACCACCAACAGTGCCACCAACAGCGCCGAGATCATCGCAAGAATGATACTCACCGCCATCGGCTGAAACAGCTTGCCTTCCACCCCTTGCAAGGCAAACAGCGGCGCAAACACCACTATGATGATCGCCGTAGCAAAGAACACCGGGCTGCACACCTCTTTGGCGGCCTGCCATACCCGCATGGCAATCGAGCCTCTGTGTTGGTCTTCTTCGCCATGGTAAGGGTCTTCCTCGCCATCGCTGCGCTGCCGCGCCTGGTCTTGGTGGCGCCTATCCGGCTCACTCAGATGTTTGAAGATGTTCTCCACCATCACCACAGAACCATCCACCAGCATACCTATGGCGATCGCCAAACCACCGAGCGACATCAGGTTGGCCGACATTCCCAGATAGCTCATCACCAGCAATGCCAACAAAATGGAGACTGGAATTGACAGCAATACCAGCAAGGTGGCCCGTACGTTGACCAGGAACAGTGCCAGGATCACCACGATAAACACAAAGGCCAATAACAGGGCATCACGCACTGTGGTCACAGCCTTGGTTACCAAGTCAGCCTGATCGTAGAACACCTCGAAGGTCACCCCCTCGGGCAGCGCCTGGCTGATCAACTGCTCGCGCTCGGCGATATCATCGATAGTCGCCTTGGTGTTGGCGCCCATTCTTTTGAGCACTACCCCGGCAACCACTTCGCCCAAGGCCTTGGCTTCTCCATTGTCGTCCCGACGGGTCATGGTGACGGCGCCGACCCGGATTTCACTGCCAAAGCCCACTTCGGCCAAATCGGAGACAGTGACCGGTGTGCCCTGGTATTCGCTCACCGGAATGCGGCCTATGGCGTCCAGCCCGGCCTGACCCGCAGGCAACAAACCATAACCACGCACCACGAGTTGCTCCTGACCGTTGGGCATAAACCAGCCGCCGGCATTGCGGTTGTTGGCATTCAGCGCCTGCTCCAGCTGTGACATAGACAAACCGTAAGCCAGCAGCCTATTGGGATCGACCCTGACCTGATACTGACGCACTTCGCCACCGAAAGAGAGCACATCGGTCACGCCACCAACCGGCATCAGCAACAGCTTCACCAGATAATCGTTGAGACTACGCAGCTCATCGGCGCCGATATTACTGTCCGGTTCGGCTCGCAGAATGTACTGATAAATCTGCCCAAGACCCGAGGTGTTGGGGCCGATTTCCGGCACCCCGACTCCATCCGGGATCATCTCCTTGGCGGTGGCCAGCTGTTCAAACACCTGCTGACGAGCAAAGTAGATATCTGTGCCTTCCTCAAACACCACAGTCACTATGGAAAGTCCGGTGCGGGAGAGTGAACGAACTTCTGTCACCGCAGGCAGTGAGTACATGCTGGACTCCACCGGATAAGAGATGAGTTTTTCCACCTCTTCGGCCGCCAGTCCCTCGGCTTCGGTATTGACAGTGACTTGCACATTGGTCACATCGGGAAAGGCATCCAGATTAAGCTTTGGCAGGGCAAACACCCCCACCACCAAAACAACAATCAAGGCCAGCAACACCAGAAAGCGGTTGCGGATAGCCCAATCTATTAACGATTGCAGCATAGTGCTTTCCTCAATGGTTGTGGATGTCGAAGCCGGACTTGGCCAGCTCGGATGCCAGGAAGAAGGCTCCGGCGGTAACAACCCGAGTTCCAGGCTCTATGCCGGATACCAGGTTCATGCCGCGTTCACTGGCCAGCAGTTGCACCTCTTTGGCCTCGAAACCGTCATCATCTTCGATAAACACCTGCCAGTCGCCATCGCCACTCCGGCTCAATGCCGCATCCGGCAACATCACACCTTCACCGCGGGGATCGGGCAAAAACAGTTCGGCAAACTGACCTGCATGCCAACGCACCTGAGTGTTATCCAACCGCGCCAGCACCCGCTCGGTACGGGTCACACTGGACAACTCATGGGAGCGGCCTATCACGCTGGCACTGACACTGCGATCGCCAATCCGCACCAGAGTCTCACTACCTTCACCCAAGCCTTCGGCCTGCGCAGGAGTCAGCTCGGCGGCCACCCACAGCGAGCGCTCATCGGTTAGCTGCAACAGTTGGCTACCGGCGCCGAGCAACTGTCCGAGGCGCGCCTCATCCTGCTGCACCCGGCCATCAATGGGCGCCAACAACTGATATTGACCTATCTCCTGGGGCCGGCTTTCCAGCGCCTTTATCTGTTGACCCGTCATCTGCAATGACTTGAGAATGGCGCGTTTCAGACTGGCATCGACCTGAGTCTGCAACCTACGACTGGCACTGACGGCGCTCTCACTCATGCGGCTAACCCGGCTCCACTCGGCAGCGGCATTGATATAATCGGCCTGAGCCTGGGCCACCGCGGCACCACCCAAGGTCAGCAAAGGATCCCCCGCCTTTACCTCTTGCCCCGGCACCACATGCCGTTCCAACACCCGTACTTCCAGCTGCGGCGTCAGCACCACAGTACGCTCGCGATCCACCAGTAAGGTGGCGTTGGCAACAGCATTGAGGCTAAAGCCACCGACGCTGACCTCTTGGATCTGAATGCCAGCCAGTTGGCGTTGTTCACTTGAGAGCTGCAGCGCCTGATGCTCATCTTCATGTCCATCTTCGGCGGCGACAGTCAAAGGGCTGGACAGCCCCAACATCAGCGCCAGTAAAGCGGCCTGTAGCCGTGGGTATTGTAAAGTCTTGTTCATTGTCCGGTACCTTAGTATGTATGGGGCTATCATTGGGCATTCTCCTGGGATACGGCTATTTTCGGCAGTGCGCCGGGCAGTTGCCCCGAAGCGCCCATCCACTCGAGCCAACTTTGATAGAGGGCGGCTTCCAGTTCGAGACCGGCCTGAAAACTGCTGGCCAATTGCCGCCGACTGGTCAAATAGTCGCTGGTACTAAGATCGCCGCTGCGCCAGCGTTGCCCCAAAAGCTCGGCCGCCTTGCGACCGGCCACCAAAGCCTGCTGTTGCCAGTCAAGCCAGCTCTGTTTTAATCTGGGTAAGCTGTAGCTAAACTGCTGTTGCTGTTGTTTAAGTGCCATCTCAATGCTTTGGAACTGGGCGCTGGCGGCGGTAACCGCCTCCATAGCCGCCTTGATCGACTCGCTGTAGTCGTTACGCAGTTGCAGTGGCACAGATACCCCAATCCCCAACTTGTTATCTGAACCTTCTCTCTCGGCACTAAGGCTGATATTGGGGTCAGCCGCTGCTTGAGCCTTGGCTTGATTGACTTGCAGCCGCGCCAACTCAAGTTGCAACCCGGCACTATTCAGTGCCGGCACGGGCGCCTCGGTCGCGGGCAACTCTAGCCGGTCGGCGAAGCTGCCAAAGGGCAGCTCTGCCCGGCCAAAACGCGCCAGAATACGGGTATCGGCATCCAGCAACGCTTTCTGGGCCAAAGCCAGATCACTGATAGCACTGGCCTGTTCCAACTCCATCAGATTCAATTCTGCCTGGGACAAATCACCGACTTCGGCTCTTTGCCTGGCTATCTGCAACTGCTGCTCACCGTAATTATTCTGAGCCCGCACAAACATCAGCTTCTTCTTGGCCAGACTCTGATCGACCAGGGCCTGCAATACCTCGGCATACAAGCGGGAACGTTCAATAGCGATATCACTCTTCAGCAACATCAACTGTTTGAGCGCCAATGCACTGGCTGCGGCGCGCTTATCACCCCAGTCAATGGTTTGGCTGAGAGACAGGTTGTAGGTGTCATCTTCCGGTGCATTTTGATAACTCAAGCCCAACTCGGGGTTGTAGATGGCGCGATCGGCGCCCTGGGCCAGATATTGGGCCTCACGGAGTCTGGCTTCCTGCGCCTGAAACTCGGGTAAAGTCGTCATCTGCCGCATCAGCTGCTCGAGCCAAGCCAATGACACTTCGGACTCGGTGCCACCAACAAGATAGGAAGTATCCGGCTTCTCGGCGGCAAACGCCGGTTGCGAGACTAGTGTTCCCAGCCCAAATAGACTCATGGAGACTATAAATTTCAACATAAACTTTCCTTGGGAAAGACCTATATGGCCACGATGAAATCGTGTGACCAAAGGTTAAACCTTAGAGTTAAATCTAAAGTCAATGGTTAACGTTTTGTGTGTTGAGTCGAATACTGATCAGAATGCTGCGGCTATATCAGCCAAAGCGCATGAGATGATTCAAGCTGTTGAAATAAAGCGGTTAAAGGCTCTGACTACAGACAGCTCAAGACAAGCGCCATGGAATACAGGCAAACCATGCCTGGGCACCACAAACACTGAAATCAGTTAATCAAGCTATTGGGGGGCGGTAATCTGGGGTGGAGAAATAGGGTTGGAAAGCGGGCTCCAGACTCTGGGGCCTGGCGTGCATCAAGGGAGTCGGGCTCTGAGCCAGAGTCACCGGCAAAGACAGGTGACCACCATGACATTGACAGTCGAGGCAGAGATCAAACTGTTGGGACTCAGTATGAGAATGCAGATGACTATGAGTCACTCGGGAAACCTCCATCCCGGATGAAGTCTCTGACTCACAGGTACAATCGATACACTGGCTGATCACTGTGACTTCGGTGACAAACTTGAGATGAGGATGGTTACTCTCTTCCTCAGCCGGATTGCCCAGATGCAACTGATGCGCGCCAAGATTAGCGGCGCAAAATTGCAGCACCACCAAGGCGATAAGCATATGAGTCAGTTTGCGGACAAATACAGTCAAGGATAATTCCGGTTAAGGGTAAAAAATGGCCCGTGCCCAAATAGACCTACAGGCCAAGATAAAGTTCAGTTATTTAAACACACAATGTTTGGCGTAATCGGCCGCTTCATTGGCGCTCCAATCACCCTTGGGCTTTTCATCCATCTGCTTACACCAAGCTTCGCTGCCCACTTCAGGGGCACAAGCACTCAATCCAGCGGCAAAAGCCAGCGCCAAAGATGCAGCAAAAATTTTGGATAATGACATCGAAATTTCCTTATCTGAGTTACTTAATCGCCACAGAATAGCAGAATAACCGGCTTTACCCTATAGGCGGTTTTGACAACTAGCAGGCCGAACGTTTGGCTATCCAACGAATAGCCTCGTCTTTATGTTCCAGCGGATACCAAGCCAGTTCAGCGCTGACAAAGGGCCCCAGCAGACGCACCGCATTGCCGACCCAATCCGGGCCACCGACAAACACCAAGGCATCAAATGGAGGCAGTTGCACTTCACCGGCTCCCGAGAGGGAGGCCATCTCCCAGCCTTCCAACAATACATCTGCCTCTATATAAAGACAGACCTGGCCCCACTCCTGGCGGTAACTCTTGATGGCGGGACGCAGATATGTGCGGTAATCCTCGGCAGTGATACGGCCACTGGCAAACAAGCTGATCACGCCTTTGGCAATATCCGGAATTTGACACAACATAAGCAAAGCTCCATTGAACCTTCGATACCGGCTTATGGCACGGCATCTGATGACTATGGGTTATCCCATACAGGAAGTTTAGTCTTACAAGACTCTCCGCACTATGGAGGAAGTAAACGCTTCCATGGGATGGTAATATAGCGACTGCCTCAAAAAACAATTATTTTGCCATGATAAAGATCTCAAACCGTGTCCAAGTTTCAGAAAATGAAATCGAATGGCAATTTGTCCGTTCCAGTGGTGCCGGAGGCCAGCACCTGAATAAAGTCTCCACGGCGGCGCAACTCATCTTCGACATCAAGGCCTCATCGCTGCCGGACTTCTACAAGGAAAAGCTGCTGACCAAGACAGATCACCGCATTACTCAAAGCGGCAAGATCATTATCAAATGCCAACAGAGCCGCAGCCAGGACGCCAACCGCCAGACAGCCTTACAACAGTTTATCGAACTGGTTGCTTCGGTCGGCGAAGTAACCAAGAAACGTATTCCCACCAAGGCCACCCGCGCCAGCCAAAGGCGCCGGGTCGACAGCAAAAAGCAACGCGGTGAAGTGAAATCGCTGCGGCAGAATAAAATCCGCTTCTGATAAGACCAGTCTTGCCGCCGGAATAGACAATAATTGCTGGCAACTGAAAGGAATGTGCAGCGATTGTGCGGCTATTGGTCGACAAATTCGACAGCTTTTGCTGAAATCAGGGAGGCACAAATTCAGGTGCGAACTCTCCCTTAAGGCAAGGAAAACAATATGAGCAGTCAGGCAAAAATACTCTTGGTGAATGGCCCCAATCTCAACCTGCTTGGTCGCAGAGAGCCGGAACATTACGGCCAGCGGACGCTGGAGCAACTGGTGCAGGGATTGCAGGACAAGGCGCTTGCCGCCGGAGTAAAACTGGAGCATATTCAGTCCAATGCCGAATACCAGCTCATAGAAGCTATCCACAACACAGATGCCGGTTTTGTGATCATCAACCCGGCCGCCTTTACCCACACCAGCGTGGCACTCAGAGATGCCCTGCTGGGGGTCGCCATTCCTTTCATTGAAGTGCACCTTTCCAATGTGCATGCCAGGGAGCCGTTTCGCCATCATTCCTTCTTTTCCGACAAGGCCAAAGGAGTGATAGTGGGACTGGGGCCAAAGGGTTATGAATTTGCCCTGGAAGCCGCCATAGAGGCGCTCAAACAAGGCTGAGCAAAGGAAGGTCCTGTCACCCTTTAGTACTGAGAATGACGATGGACATACGTAAAATCAAAAAACTGATCGAATTGGTGCAGGAATCCGGCATCAATGAGCTGGAAATCACTGAAGGCCAGGAAGCCGTGCGTATCCGCCGTTTTGGCCCACAACAACCCCAGGCCTGTTTCAGTATTGGTAATGACAGCGTGCAAGTGTTGGCGCCTGTGGCCGGCACCTTTTTACGCAGCGCCGGCGACCATGGCGTCCCCTTGGTGGAATTGGGCACAGAAGTTGAGCCGGGCACAGTACTGGGCTATGTGCAAACCATGAAATCCCTCAATCCGGTCAAGGCAGAACAGAGCGGCACGGTGAAAGCCATACTGGCAGAAAACGGTGAAGCGGTAGGGCTACAGCAAACCCTGTTTGTGCTCGATTAAACTCTCAGTTTAACTTCACCCCATATTGCGACTGAGTTGGCGTCGCTGTGTATATAAGGACTCCAACTGAGAGCTGATCTCCAACAATTGCTGCCGCTGCAGTTGCTGAGATTCGCTCAGGGCCCCGACGGACAGCTCGGCTGCCAACTTGGGGGCCAAATGCAGTATCTGCTGCTCGGCCTGAGTGATTGATTCTTGCTGTACTTCCTTGATAAACAAGAGCCTGAAACAATCAAAAAATACAGATAACAGTAGACCATCATCTATCTGTGTTTGGCTAAAGCGGGGATCATCGGGCCGATAACTGATGGCCGCTACCAGGTTACACAGGGTGGTCAAAGAGGTAGCCCCACCGGATAACTCGCAAACCGCAGGACGGGTTGCCAGGGCCTTAGCCAAATGCTCTGCAAATTCGGCCTTCTGCCACTGAGCTCCCAAAGCATGAATAACACTCACCCCAGACTCCTCTTACCGAAACAATCTTGCAGGCATAGGTATGAGATTAAAATCCTCTGTCAGCTGCAGCAAAAAATCCCTGGCCAGCAATGCAACTGCAAAATAAAACTCAGTTTGTGCATGCTCNGAGATTAAAATCCTCTGTCAGCTGCAGCAAAAAATCCCTGGCCAGCAATGCAACTGCAAAATAAAACTCAGTTTGTGCATGCTCGGCAGCCAACTCAAGGCAGCGCTCCGCCCAAGGAAGAAGATGCTGTTGCAGTAATACCTGAGTAAAACGCACTAATCTCTGGTTATCCGGCTCTGCTGCCAAGCGTCCAAAACTGGCATCCAACACGCTAAAGAACAGGCCGATATGATCGACCGGATCCCTTGCCGGTAGCTGCAAACTGACATCATGAACCTGATAAAAATCCATCAACGCCAGAGTGCTTCTGTCATTCAACACTTGTTCTTCACCCAAATAAACAGAACCATAAGGTACAGCTTTAGGCTCACCGGGACCGAAAAACAGTTGTCCATAGTCAAGTTGCAGATCCAGAAATTGAGTCTCGTCCCATTGCTGCAAATAGTTAGCCAGTGCTTCCCTACCGATCCTGTTACCGTCTCGAGCAGCCAGCTCAGGCCAAGTCTCGGCAACTTGATTGACCTTTAATTCGGTGATCAACTCAGGTTTAGGGTAGCCGTAAAGCAGATGATGCAGAAGACGTGCTATCCCTTGATATTGAATGAAATCTATATTAGACAAAGACTTAGACATCTTATCTCCTGATGGACAAAAACAGGCGCCCACGGGCGCCTGTTTTCCAGTTACACCTCAGTAGGGTTAAGCACCTTGCCGGCACCACTTCCCGCGGGTTGACCATGGCGGTTTGCCTTGATGATCAGGTTAGGGGAAGTTATCGATTCACTGGGCAAGGGGGCGATATGACCATCACCGTCACCATACTTGGCGCGCAAGTTGTCCATGGTATCAAAGTCCAGCGCTCGCATTGGGCAGGACTCAACACAGACAGGTTGGCGCCCTTCAGCCAAGCGTTCGTGACAACCATCGCATTTGGTCATCACTTTACGCTCTCTATCTATCTGTGGTGCGTCGTACGGACAAGCTCTGGCACAGCTTTCACAGCCAATACACAGAGACTCTTCGACATGCACCAAACCATCTTCACGACGCTTGTGCATAGCACCGGTTGGACAGGCTTTGACGCACACAGGTTCGCTGCAATGGTTACAGCCAATGGACATATAATAAGCAAATACATCCTGACTATAAGTCTGGGTATTGGGATCCACAGACCAGCTACCACCACAGTATTCATAAACCCGGCGCCAGGTGACGCCTTTCAGGCTGGGGACGCCATTGGCCAAAGGTTTATTATTGGCGCGCAGCAAATCACCCTGACGGTCTTTGCAAGATACATGACAGGCCTTGCAACCAGTGCACTTGGTGGTATCGACATAAAAGCCGTATTGAGTAGATTGATTCATTTACAAGTGCTCCCTTACGCTTTTTTGATGAGCTGAACACGGTTGGTGTGTTGAGGATTCCCCTTGGCCACCGGGCTTGGGATATAACGGGTCAGAGTATTGATTGCCCCGCCGACATCGATCACTTTTCCGGACTGTCCAATGCGGCCATTGGCATCAGCCAGGTACCAGGCCCCTTGCCCCAATGCCACGACGCCTGGCGCCACTCGAGGAGTAACCCGAACCTTGACCTCAATAGATCCCCGCTCGTTGTACATTTCGACCACATCACCGGCAGTCAACTGATAGGCAGCCGCGTCGATGGGGTTAATCCACACAGCATCTTCCACAGCCTCACGCAACCAAGGCACGTTGTGGTAGCTGGAGTGAGTGCGCCCCTTGGTGTGATAACCTGCAAGTTGCAGCGGGAAGCCTGCATCTATGGCGTCCTGATCCTCATAACCATCCCAAGTCACCGTGTACTGAGGAATGGCTGTAATGGAGTCACCTTTTACCTTGTTCTGTTCCCAGTTTTTGGCGCGCCAAGCCAGCTCTGCAGAATAAATCTCTATCTTGCCTGAAGGCGTAGATAACGCTTTGCCACCATTGACATAGCTATCCAGAGCAACATATTTGTCGCCCATATTCTTGCGGAATACCCCTATCTTCTGGGCCTCTTTATAGCTGGCAGGGAAAGCCGGGCTGACACCTAGGTTTGCACTGGCACTCTTGGTTTTCTGATAAAGTTCTTCCAACCAATCAGCTTCGGTTTTGCCTTCAGTGAACAGCTGACCAACACCCATTTTCTCTGCGATCATAGCAGCGGCTTCATACATGGACTTACAATCCCACATAGGTTTTACCGCGGCAGACATGGCGGTCAAATACCCAAGCGAACCTGAGGCATATGAGTCATTCACCAAGTCATTGGACTCCAGCCAACTGGTATCGGGAAGTATGATATCGGCAAACTTAGCCCCTGGAGTCATCCAGCAATCGCAGGAAACGATAAACAAGTCTTCAGCATCACGTAAAATACGCGCTGTGTTATTGATTTCAGCGTGCTGGTTCAGCAAAGAACTATCCGAGGCACTGAACACAAAATGAATATTGCTGCCCAGTTTCTCATCGGGATCCGCAGTTCCGCGAATACCGTGAGTACGTGCAGTAAAATTCTCACCGTTTTCAATCGCTTCAGTCCAGGTAAAGAAGGAGATAGCTTCCTTAACCGGGTTGGAACCCGTAGGAATACCTGCACGTGACATGCTGCTCATATAAGGCAGTTCACCATTGGACGCCCCCAGAGTACCCAGCTTACCTGTCAGTACAGAAAGCATATACAGGGCACGCATACTCTGTTCACCGTTGGCCTGGCGGTTAACCCCGGCACCTGCCACAATATAGGGAGCCTTGGCATTCATCAGATCTTCGGCCACCTGACGGATATAAGCAGCGCTGATGCCAGTAATTTTCTCGGCCCATTCAGGCGTGCGCGCGCCTTGAGCGGCAAACTTACCAACCCCCATGATGTAATCATGGTAGTTATCGCTGCTGTCCATACAGGCCGCATATTCTTGCTCTTTGGCATCACTGCTAGCAGCAAACAATGCTTTTTGTTTCTCAATGGAGGCCGCGTCATACCCCACTGCATACTCATTGATAAAGCCAAGTGAATTGGCATCTACCCAACCTGTGCTGATCATCTCGAAAGCAACAGCTTCGGCAAACGCCGCATCGGTTCCGGGACGAATAGGCAACCACATGGACTCTTTGCCCAGCATAGAATCGGTATAGCGAGGATCAATCATCACCACTTTAAGGCCATTATTTTTCATCAAGGCCTGCAGGTAGTCGTACCCTTCACCCGATCCGGATTGACGAATTTCACTTGGGTTGTAACCAAAGCCCAGGAAAAAGTCACTGTGTTCCAGAGTTATGGTCGACGAGCCTTGAGTACTCCCTGTCCCGAAAGTATGTTTGGCCGCTTCCATCTGCTGAGCCCAAGAGTAGTTGCCGTAAGCGTTAAGGCAACCACCTACCAGGTTAAACAAGCGGTTAAAACAGGCATTGGAGGCAAAGCCATAATAGGCGCCTGAGCCATAGCTGCGGAATACGGCTTTGTTACCATATTGATTGATCACCCGCTGCAAATTATCTGCGATGGTTTGAGTTGCTTCATCCCAGGTGATCGGCACAAACTTGGCTTCTCCCCTTTCCCCTACCCGTTTCATTGGTGTTTTCAGGCGATCCGGTGCATATGCACGTTGGCGCAACGAACGACCACGGGCGCAGGCACGAATTTGATGAAGACCGTAGACATCTTCTACCTCATGATCTGTCTCTACCCGGGTAATAATGCCATCACGACTGAACACTTTAATCGGACAGTTGGAGCCACAGTTAACCAAGCAGGATGACCAGTTTATCTGCTCATCACTGACAGGTGGCTTTGGCGGGACAACATTGGCGTCATCAGAGCTGGAATTACAGCCAGACACTGTTGCAGCGCAACCCAGGGCGGCACTCATTTTCAAGAAACTTCTGCGTTCCATTATATTTATCCTCACGATTTAAGTTTGCTCAAGGCAACAGGTAGCTGAAAGAGAACATCAGCTGATGGGCGTTATAGTTATGATTCAATACGCCCAAAGTAGTCAGGCCGGTGGCGGCATCAATACCGACATCGCTGCCATCGGTATCGAAGTAACGCTCGTACCGGTACGACACTTTCAGAGCCATGGCATCATTCAAGTGGTAGCGGCCGTATAGCTCAACACTATGATTAAAACTGTAATAGTCATCGTACTGAGCGCTTCCAATACAGGTTTCCCCCTCGGAATCGGCAAATTGATAGTCAGCCCCCAAGGTCAGGCGGTCGTCCAGCAAGCCGCTATAGGCGATACCTGCCCCAAGGTTGATAAAGCTGTCATCGATGTCGCCATACCAAGTCGCGCTTTGGTCGCCACTCTGTTTCGATGCAATCCACTGCTGGCCAACGAAACCGTAAACACTCAGTTGCTTACTCAACTGCATTGTCAGGTTCAGGTCATAGCCATAATCGCGGGATTCAGTAAGACCAATGACTGTTTCTTGATAATCATCAAAGGCATAGTGACTGTTCAGGTCCAACGTCATCCAGCTCAGCGGTGTGTACTGCAACCCAAGTTCCATTGCGGTCCGGCGTCGATCAGCCAGGTGATACTTGCGCAGCAGGCTCTGGGTTTCGCTGGAGGTCAGTTCGGCCGCCTCATAGCGGCTGCCATCCCGCTCACCAAAACTGGCTTTCAGATCAAGCTTCAGCGGAGTAAAAAGCTGCATACCCAGCTTGGCCCACAGGTTGTGGTCACGGGTTTCTTCCCGCTCACCATAGCTGCGATCAAGCTGTTTGAAGTCGTAACCAGTCTGGAGTCGGTAACCCGGCGCCAAGCGGTAGCTGGCATTGAGTTTCAGTGCCTGACGTTCAGAATCCAGCAAAGGATTTTGCCGAATAGCGCCACTGACTGGGTTGAATTCAAGCTGCACAAATTCGGCAACAGTAGAATCATTGTCGTGCTTGCGGTAATCCAATTGTCCCCCCAGGCGCAAACGACTATTGACCAAGGTGCTGACGGCCAGATTGGCGTCCAGGGTATCTACCTGACCATCCCAGCTTTGCAGCGGATTTCCCGTCATCTGGATCAGGCCTTCATCTTGGATCATCCGTCCGGCAATTGCCCGGCAGCTGATCACCGTGTTGCTCAACCGGTACTGGCCGTTCAATGTCAGTTGATGGGCCTGATTGTCCGGTGCGGCGCTGTAGATATCACTGGCATAAGGCAGACTTAAATTGTTGATGTCATTCTTGTATTGGCTACCTTGATACGCCAATTCAGTAAACCAATTGTCGCCGCTGAGCTGTAACCCGGCCCGCAACTTGTCGTTGCTCTCATCCACCGGCAAAGCGAAGTTGACCGGCCTTGGAGTCATCAAACTGGCACTGCGGTGGCCCTGTTTTTCCTCTCTGTCATAGCGAACATAGCTGCTCAGATCACCGATTTGGGCCAATTGACCGAAGTCATAGCGAAAGCCTATTCCAGCCTGCTGCCGCTCCAGTTCCAGATCCAGGTAACGCAGGGTATCATCGGGTTGCAGCATACCCTGGTTATGCCAAAGTCCGGTGCCAACGTTGCCGTTCTCATAACGGGTCAAGCTGCGATAATCCAGCGTCATCTGGTACTTGCCGGGGCGACCGCTTTTAAGGCTGACAAAGCCGTTATCCTGACCCAAATTATGGGCCCGCAGTTGGCTGCGATACCCGTTTTCGGTGCGGTAACCAAGTGCAGCATCGACACTGGCGACGATACCATCATGATCATCACCAAAAGCATTACCGCTGTGGATATCATCACTGTCGTTGTACCCGGCATTCACTGTAGCCTCACCGGCCAAGCCTGGCGTCAACTGACACTGCCGACATTGAAAACCGGCAGTATTGACCTTATCTGTATTGGCACGGCTAACCCCAAAATCGGCAGCCACAACAGTTCCTGAAACACCCAGTAGTGCCACAGTCAACAGATTCAAAGGAAATCTCATCTTCAACACTCCTGCTTAACGGGACAGCACACTGCCGGCTGGATGATTAGAACCATGGATTTGGCTGTGGCAGTTCAAACAACTCTTGCCGGAGCCAAAAGCGTTAATACCACTTTGAGATACAGCTCTTGAGGCATGACCATCGTCGGCATGGCATTGTTGACATAACTGGGGTACCCGGGCTTTCAACAAGGCTTCGTTCACACTGCCGTGAGCGTTGTGGCAGTTGGCGCAGTTTTCCACCACAGGAGCATGTTCCCACAATACAGGGCCACGCTTGTCGGCATGACATTCATAGCAAGTGGTATTGATACTGCTCTGTTTCAGTGCACTTTCGGTCAAGGAACCATGAGGGTTGTGGCAATCGATACAGGTCATCTGATCCCACTTGAGCGGATGGGATGAACGCTTGCTCATATCGGCCTTGGCACGGGTATGGCAGCTGGTGCAGGCCTCGTTGATCCGCAAAGGATTGAGCATGGGGTCTTCGGCGGCATGCACCTGATGGCAATCGGCACAGGCTACCTGCTCCAGATTATGCAAACTGTTGTGCCAAGCCATCTGTTCCGTATTCTGGTGACAATCAAGGCAAACACTATTCTGACTTTCAGCTGAGAGTTTGGACTCCGGGCCGAAGCTTATCATAGGCTCCTTACCGCCACGGTTATGCTTACCCATGGGGCCATGACAAGCTTCACATTGAAGTCCAGCCATAGGTAAACGGCTATTATTCATCCCGCCATGGGTTCCTTTAAACAGCGCCATAACTTTGGGATCTTTTTTATGGCACATCAGACAGGAGTCTGCGCCTTTAGGGGAATATTTCCCATCACTGAACTTTTCAGCTAATTGCTGTTCAAGCTCGGTTGCAGTTAAATTATCCCAAGGGGTAGCCTGAACAAAAGCAGTTGAAAACAATAAGACAGCGCTTAGCGCATATAGGCAAAAACTCCAGCCTTTATTGATAGATTTAATCATTCTCCGGCCTTTATTATCTATTTCACTTAAAAAGGAGACCGTTTTCTCCCAAACACAATTCTAAGGCATTCACTTTTCGAATTATCAAATGTTGCATTTCCATATTTCAAATTTGGGATGAACATACAAAACAACACAACAATATGACACCGATCACTCAAAATCACATCATAACCAATAAATGCCAATAAATTGACTAAAGATAACACCTTGAATAACAATTAAAAAAAACAAAGTCGTTAACCAAATGGGTAGAGGTTGAAATAATTAACGAAACAAAATGTAACAACGAAATAGTTGCATAATAATTGCATGATTGATATGAATCACAATTTAAAAAGACTCAAAAAATATGTATTATTAAAACATAAACAACGAATATGAGAATGAAAATCATATAGGACATATATTATTTCAATTATTGATAAGTATTTTATTATTTAATAAATAACTTTATTTTCAGGATTAGGAATAAGAAAGGTTTTAACAAGTTCCATCAGCACTCTGAGTTAACTTGTCGGATGGGATAAAAAGCATGCAAATAAGAGGTATCACTCCCGTAAATATTGAACATAAGGAAGCTGTGAACAAGTCCCATGTGTGCCCTGCATCGGCTACTGGATGCAATGCGTGGCTCACTGCAATTCCCCTGGAACCCAGGGTGTAACACTTACATCTCTAGATAACAGGCCCGACGGCAAACACTACTCAACATCAAACTCTCATTAACCAGGAAGCCTCCGAACTGAGTCACAACAGCATGACTCCTGAAGCAACAAAAAAGGCGTCCCATGGACGCCTTTTCGATTGGTTGCAGTGGCAATTACTTCTTGCCCAGCATACCGAAACGCTTGTTGAACTTGTCGATACGACCACCGGTATCAACAACTTTCTGAGTACCAGTGTAGAAAGGGTGACATGCACCGCAAACGTCCAAGTGCAGAGCTTTGCCTGCAGTAGAGTTTACTTTGATGACATTGCCACAAGTACAAGTTGCAGTGATTTCTGCGTATTCAGGATGGATACCTGGTTTCATTGGGGTTACCTCAAGTTAAGGCCATGTCGCTCTTCCAACCCGAAGTCGGACACCACATGCGGTTAATATCAAAAGTTCAGGGCGCAGAATAGTACAGTATCTGCCCAGCGCTGACAAGTAGGTGACTACATCTGCTCGAACTTTTCTTTGGCCGCGGCTTTATCCTCATAGGACTGCAGCAAGCGGCTACTGGGGCAGTGCAGCTTGGCATCACTGCGAAGGTTGCGGATATTACCGCGGCTGAAGGCCTTGGGATTGGCCTCAAAAATAGCCAGCATGGCGCCATAGACATGGGTATGGTTGTTCTCGGCATAGCGGCTGGCCACCCGCCAGAGGGTTTCCGTACCATCGAAATCCAGCATGCATCCCGGCTCACGCTTCTCAATTGGCGGCGCCTTCACCTGTGAGTCTGGCGCGGCAACGGCTTGAGAGGCCGAGGACATACCAGGACTTTGAGGCTCGGCATCGGCTTGAACGGCGACCTCTTGAACCCTTTGAGCTTGAACGGCTGACAATTGCACAGCTTCGCTTGCTCCTGTTGTGGCTTGCACTGCAGCCCGCTGTGACTCACTCGGCATCTGCTCACCAAAGACCCGGGCACGGTTGGAACGCAGCGCCACAGGCACCGATGTATCGAACAAGGGCAAGCGTTTGAGTTCATGCCAGCGATTGATTCGGTATTCCCGCACCAACAATTCTGCCTGCTTGTCGGTCACTTCATCTATCCCCAGCAGCAACACCATGTAACGGTTAATGGGTTGCACCATGAGTTTTTCCGCCGCACCTTGCTGCCTGACAATAAACTCCAGCCGAGTCATATCCTCACTGTCGGCCACCACATTGACCTTGAGCATGGGCAGGTGCCCAAGCTCAAACATTCTTTGATTGATACTGACATGGGCGGTTTCTGCTCTGGTAACAGACGTTAGCAACATGAGTACAAGCATCAGTAAACCCGCTCTCATCCCTATCCTCTCTGTTTGATTTTAAATTACCCAGTTTAAGCTATCCGGCTTGGATCCTCGGGCTTAGGTTCTCTGGTTTAGGTTCTTTGGTTTGGATTCGTTAAGTCAGCAAATTCAAGCTGCGGTTTTTGCAGCTTTTTGTTTCCGGGGCTGGTTCTCTCATTCTAGCCTGAGTAAACTGACGGGCAACATGTGCCGTGATCATTTGCGAAAATTCTGACTATGCCGCAGTTTGTCGAAGTTGCCCTTCCCGTTCCCATGCGGCAGAACTTCAGTTACCTGATGCCCAAAGCCTGTCCCTGGCCACTCGAGCCGGGGATGCGGGTGCGGGTGCCCTTTGGCCGCCAGCAACTCATAGGCCTGGTGACAGGCCTGAGTGATGAGTGCGAACTCGAGCCCAAACAACTCAAGCCGGTATATCAAGTGCTGGACAGCGCGCCATTGCTGCCACCGGCGCTGTACCAACTGACCCTCTGGGCCGCCAGATACTATTTCTGCAGCCAGGGGCAGATGTTGACCCAGGCCCTACCGGTAGCGCTGCGCAAGGGTGCAGATGCCGCGCCGGAGAAAATCAGTTATCTGTGTCTGACCAGTGCGGGCCAGGAGGCCACGCTGGAGTCGTTGAAACGGGCTCCCGCCCAACGCAAACTGCTGCAACAGCTCAAACTGGGGGAACTGACCACTGAAGAGGTCAATGCACTGGAGCTGAGCAAGAGTGCCATCAAGGGGCTGCTGGACAAGGGCTGGGCCGAGCAGAGAGAGCGGTCAGTCAGCGCCAATCTTGAATGGCGGCAAAAGCTTGAACTGGGGGAAGAACCCCACAGACTCAACCCAGAGCAAGCCGTGGCGGTCGCCAGCCTCAATGCCCAGAGCGGCTATCAGTGCAGCTTGCTGGAAGGGATCACAGGCTCAGGCAAGACAGAAGTCTATCTGGCGGTACTGGAAACCATACTCAAAGCAGGTAAACAAGCGCTGATCCTGGTGCCGGAAATCGGCCTGACGCCGCAAACCATTAACAGGTTCAAACGCAGATTCAAAGTCACGGTTGCCGTGATCCATTCCGGCCTGACCGACAAGCAGCGCCTCGACGCCTGGCGCCTGGCCCGCAGTGGCGAGGCGGCCATCATAATCGGCACCCGCTCGGCGCTGTTCACTCCCATGGCCTGGCCCGGGATCATCATTCTCGATGAGGAACACGACAGCAGTTTCAAACAGCAGGAAGGCGTGGGTTATCACGCCCGGGATCTGGCCGTCATGCGTGGCCACCTGGAGCAGGTTCCTGTGCTGCTGGGCAGCGCGACGCCGTCGCTGGAGAGCCTGCAAAACGCCCTCAGCGGCCGCTATCAGCATCTAAAATTGGGAGAGCGGGCCGGCAATGCCCTCAAGGTGCGTCAGGGACTGATAGATATCCGCAACCAACCGCTGCAGGCGGGCATGTCGCAACCGCTGCTGAACGAGATGCGCCTGCATCTGCAGGCCGGTAACCAGGTGTTGCTGTTTCTCAATCGCCGCGGCTTTGCCCCAGCCCTGCTGTGCCACGAATGTGGCCATCTGCATGAGTGCGATCGCTGTGATGCATTTTTCACCCTGCACCAATCACTCGGCGAAATTCGCTGCCACCACTGCGGCAACCAATACGCGATTCCACGCCAGTGCCACAACTGCGGCAGCACCATGTTACAAGGCCAGGGCATAGGCACGGAGCAATTGGAGGCGGCGCTCAGCAAGGAGTTTCCCGAGTATCCCGTGGTGCGAATCGACCGGGATACCACCAGCCGTAAAGGCTCGCTGGAACAGCACTTAAGCGCTATTCATCGCGGCGAATACAAGATATTGGTAGGCACCCAGATGTTGGCCAAGGGACATCATTTTCCCGATGTCACCCTGGTGGGGCTGCTGGATGTGGATGGCGCCCTGTTCAGCGCCGATTTTCGAGCTCCAGAGCGATTCGGCCAACTCTATACCCAGGTAGCAGGTCGCGCCGGTCGCGCCAACAAGCCTGGCACTGTGCTGCTGCAGACCCATCAGAGCGACAACCCCTTACTCAGGGACCTGCTTCACAGAGGCTATGGCGAGTTTGCCCGCAGTCAGCTCAATGAACGCCAGCAGGCACTATTGCCCCCGGCCTGGCATATGGTGCTGATCCGCGCCGAATCACACCGCGCCGAGGATGCCGATGCCTTTCTGGCAGCCTTCGCCGCCATGTTACCCATGGACAAGGATTTTGAAGTGATAGGCCCGCTGCCGGCGCCGCTGGATCGCAAGGCGGGCAAGTATCGACGCCAGTTGTTGGCCCAGGCCAAGGATAGACGCAGGCTGCAACAGGTGTTTGAACAGCTGTTACCTCAGGCCGAACAGCTGCCCGAGGCCAAGCGCTGCCGCTGGAGTCTGGATCGAGATCCGCAGGATCTGCTGTAACTGATAAGAGTCCGCAGGATCTGCTCCAATTCCCTTTAACAACTTTAATCCGGCTCAGAATTGACCGTGAGGCCCCTGCTTATCCTGCGGCTTGCGCAGCAACTTATAGGTCAGCCAACTGCCGAGCGCCAATACCAGAGTGATCACCGGCGCCGCCATCAGCGCCATGGTCAACAGCTTGCTGATCCGCTCCGGCAGAAACGGCATCATATAGCCCAGTGATACCAACAGCCCCACCCAGAAGAAGGCGCTCAGGGCCGCAAAAAAATAGAAGCTCTTGATACAGGCCATGCGCACGCCCATCACCAAAGGCAACAGCGAACGCACCAGCGGCAGAAAACGGGCACAGAAGAGTGCCACCAACCCATGGCGAGCAAGGAGTTTATCCACTGCCGCCAGGCTGTCGGGCGGCACCTTGTAGACCCAGCCCTGCACCTTGGGCAAACGATTGAGCAGCCGCCCCTGAACAAACGCCAAATAACTGCCGGCTGCAGCCGCCACAAACAACAACAGAAACACCAGCCAAGGGTTGAGGATCCCCATCCCCGCCAGGGTGCCTGAGAGGATTACCACACTGTCACAAGGCAAGGGGGCCGCCGGCAGCAAAGCACTCTCCAGGAAAATAAAACTGAAGATGCACACATAGATACTCAGGGCGATACCCGGAGCATGCAGCGCGGTAAAATCCTGTTGCCAAATGGCTTGTAACACTGTGGTGATGGAGTCCAGCATCTATATCTCCATTGAAACTATCGACACATACCGATGGCAAAATCGGCACTTGGGGGAAGACAGAATCGACATCATACTCCCCAAAAACGAAAATCAGTGATTCTTAAAAAAAGATTCATCCATCTTTATCAATAACAGTGATCTTAAAAGGTCACAGGCAACAGCAAACCCAGACAACAACAAAATTTGCTGATAAAACCATACTGGTGATAGCAATGTTACTGCCGAAAGCGCTAGAATGTGCGGTTATTCCCCTTTTAACCTTTATCAGTCAGTGTCGATAAAACGCCAATGAAATCACATATCCAATCTTTGCTTGAACAGACAGTAGCCACTTTGAAACAACAGGGGTTGATCCCCGAAGAGACTGCGCCAAGGATTCAGGTAGACCGAACCAAGGATAAGAGTCACGGCGACTTGGCCACCAACCTGGCCATGATGCTGACCAAGGCTGCCGGCAAACCACCTCGGGAACTGGCACAACTGATCATCGACAACCTGCCTGCCTCAGGCCATGTGGCCAAGGTAGAGATAGCCGGCCCCGGCTTTATCAACTTCTTTATAGATGACAATGCCCTGGCCAAACAGCTGCAGGCGGCACTGGCCGACGAGCATCTGGGTGTGAGTCTGCCCAAGTCGCAAACCGTGGTAGTGGACTACTCCTCCCCCAACCTCGCCAAAGAGATGCATGTGGGCCACCTGCGCTCCACCATCATTGGCGACAGCGTTGTGCGGGCGCTGGAGTTTCTCGGTCACAAGGTGATCCGCCAAAACCACGTCGGCGACTGGGGTACCCAGTTCGGCATGTTGCTGGCCTATATGGAAGAGCTGCGGGCACAAAATGGCGAAAACGCCAACCTGGAGCTGTCGGATCTGGAAAGCTTCTATCGCGCTGCCAAACTGCGTTTCGACGAGTCGGCCGAGTTTGCCACCCGCGCCCGCCAGTTGGTGGTCGAGCTGCAATCCGGTGACGAGTACTGCAATAAGCTGTGGCGTGAGTTCAACGATATCTCTCTGAGCCACTGCCATGACGTATATCAGCGCCTGGGCGTCAGCCTGACCCGCGCCGATGTCCATGGTGAAAGCGCTTACAACGACGATCTGGAACAGGTAGTCAAAGATCTGGATGCCCAAGGCTTGCTGTCTGAAAGTAACGGCGCCAAGGTAGTATTCCAGGAAGAATTCCGTAACAAAGACGGTGAAGCCCTGCCGGTGATCATTCAGAAGGCCGATGGCGGCTATCTCTATGCCACCACAGACCTGGCGGCCATGCGCTATCGCTCGGGTACCCTGCATGCCGATCGCGCCCTCTACTTCGTAGATCTGCGCCAGGCGCTGCACTTCCAGCAAGTGTTCAGCCTGGCCCGCACCGCAGGTTTTGTGCGCCCGGAAATGACACTGGAACACATGGGCTTTGGCACCATGAACGGTGAAGACGGCCGCCCATTCAAGACCCGCAGCGGTGGGGTGGTGAAACTGGTGGACCTGCTCGATGAAGCCAATGTCAGGGCGCTGGAGCTGGTACGCAGCAAGAACCCCGACATGGACGAAGACACCCTGGCCGAAATCGCCCGAGTAGTCGGCATCGCCTCGGTGAAATACGCCGATCTGTCGAAGAACCGCGCCAGCGACTATATCTTCAGCTTCGATCAGATGCTGAGCTTTGAAGGCAACACAGCGCCATACCTGCTGTACGCCTATACCCGGGTTGCCGGGATCTTCAAGCGGGCCGAAGATGTGGATCTGAGCAATGCCGTTATCGCTCTGGAACACGACAAGGAAAAAGAGCTGGGCAACAAGCTGGCCCAGTTCGGTGAAATCCTTGCCCGTATGGTCGACAAGGGCCAACCCCATGTACTTTGTGGTTATCTGTTTGAACTGGCCGGCGCCTTCTCCAGCTTCTACGAAGCCTGCCCCGTGCTGGCGGCCGATAACGAAACCCAGAAGCACAGCCGTCTGCTGCTGTCTCAGTTGACCGCCAAGACCCTTAAGCAGGGCCTGTCACTGCTGGGTATCGAGACTCTGGAGCGCATGTAATCCATGGGACGCGATTACGCCAATAGCAAACCCAAGCCCCGCAAGCCAGCCAAGCGAGGCGCTCGCAAGCAACCGCAGCCCAGGCAAGGCTTTCCTGTGCTGTTGCTTGTGGTGGTAGTGGCCGTGGTGGCCGGCTTTGGCTATTTCCTCTGGAGCCTGAAGAGCAGCGCCCCCGAGGCCGAAGTGGTTCAACCTCAGCCACAGACTAAGCCGGTGCCACAGAAGAAAGACCCCAACGCCTTGCCGCCCAAGCCCAAAGAGGAGTGGACCTACCTCAAGGAGCTGGAAAACAAACAGGTAGAAGTGGATCTGCCGGAAGAGAGCAACAAGCCATCTCGCCCTTATCAGATGCAGTGCGGTTCCTTCCGGGTGCAATCCCAGGCCGACGAGATGAAAGCCGTGATCGCCTTCCAGGGGCTTGAAGCCCAGGTGCGCAAGGTGCAAGGCACCAGTGGTGTCTGGTACAAAGTGGTACTCGGCCCCTATGACAGCAAGCGCGATGCCGAGCGGCAGCGCCACGTGCTGCAAAGAGCCGGTCTCAACGGCTGTATGATCTGGTTCTGGGAAGATTAAACTCCCCTCCTCAATTTAAAGGCTGCAAACAATGAGATTTGCAGCCTTTTTGTTTTTCAGCACGAAAGCCGCTGCCTGGCACTTGATATTCCTGTCCCCAACCCCATATAGAAAACTATTACCTCATTAGTTGGCCTTGCTGTGCCCCAATGGGCCGTTTCATGCAGCAGACCCTGGGGATTTGACCCATGACGGACGCGCCGTCCGCCCGAGAAGAGGATCTATCGTGACCACTATCGTATCTGTACGCCGTAATAATCAGGTTGTTGTCGCCGGCGACGGCCAAGTGTCTCTGGGCAACACTGTGATGAAAGGCAATGCCCGCAAAGTACGCCGCCTGTACCACAATAAAGTATTGGCCGGTTTTGCCGGTGGCACCGCCGATGCCTTTACCCTGTTTGAACGCTTCGAGGCAAAACTGGAAATGCATCAGGGGCATTTGATGAAGTCGGCGGTCGAGCTGGCCAAAGACTGGCGCAGCGACAGAGCCTTACGGAAACTCGAAGCCATGTTGGTGGTGGCCGATCATGAAAGCTCACTGATCATCACAGGTAACGGCGATGTGGTGCAGCCGGAGCATGATCTTATCGCCATAGGCTCAGGTGGCAACTATGCCCAGGCCGCGGCGTTGGCGCTGCTGGAAAACACCGAACTGGGTGCCCGTGATATTGCCGAGAAGTCGCTGACCATAGCCGGCGATATCTGCGTATTTACCAACCAGTTCAAGACTATAGAAGAACTGAATTACTGATCCCGAGCGTGAGGAAGCATTATGTCTGAAATGACACCCCGCGAAATCGTCCACGAACTGGACGCGCACATCATAGGCCAACAGAAGGCCAAACGCTCTGTCGCAGTTGCCCTGCGTAACCGCTGGCGCCGCATGCAGCTGGATGCCGGTTTGCGCCAGGAAGTGACCCCGAAGAATATTCTGATGATAGGCCCAACCGGTGTCGGTAAGACAGAGATCGCCCGCCGTCTGGCCAAGCTGGCCAATGCGCCTTTCATCAAGGTTGAAGCGACCAAGTTCACCGAAGTGGGCTATGTGGGTAAGGAAGTGGAGCAGATCATCCGCGATCTCACCGACGCCGCGGTCAAACTAACCCGCGAGCAGCAGATGAAGAAGTGCCGCTCCCTCGCCGAAGAAGCCGCCGAGGAGCGGGTTCTCGATGCCCTGCTGCCCAAGCCAAAGAACGAATGGGATCAGGAAACCGAGGACAAGTCCCACACCCGCCAGGTGTTCCGCAAGAAACTGCGTGAAGGCCAGTTGGACGACAAAGAGATCGAAATCGATGTCTCGGCGCCGCAAATTGGTGTCGAAATCATGTCGCCTCCCGGCATGGAAGAGATGACCAACCAGCTGCAGAGCCTGTTTCAGAACATGGGTCAGGGACAGAGCAAGCGCAAGAAACTCAAGATCAAGGATGCCTACAAGCAACTGGTCGAAGAGGAAGCCGCCAAGCTGGTCAACCAGGAAGATCTCAAAGAGCAGGCCATTGAGCTGGTCGAGCAGCACGGCATAGTATTCCTCGATGAGATAGACAAAATCTGTAAGCGCGGCGAAACCTCAGGCCCGGATGTGTCCCGCGAAGGGGTACAGCGTGATCTATTGCCGCTGGTGGAAGGCTGCACAGTCAACACCAAGCACGGCATGGTAAAGACAGACCACATTCTGTTTATCGCCTCCGGCGCCTTCCAGATGAGCAAGCCATCGGATCTGATCCCCGAACTGCAGGGCCGTCTGCCGATTCGGGTCGAGCTGGATGCCCTGACCGCCTCCGACTTCAAACGGATCCTCACCGAGCCCCACGCTTCGCTCACCGAGCAGTATGTGGCCTTGATGGGCACCGAAGGAGTCAGCATCGAATTTACCGAGTCGGGTATCGACCGCATCGCCCAGGCCGCCTGGCAAGTCAACGAACGTACCGAAAACATCGGCGCCCGTCGGCTGCACACTGTGATGGAGAGGCTGATGGAAGACATCTCTTTCGAGGCCAGCGACAAGTCCGGCAGCAAGTTTGTTATCGATGCCGAATATGTCGATGCTCACCTGGACAACCTGGTTCAGGATGAAGATCTGAGTCGCTTCATTCTGTAAGCCGGTCTTAACACTGAAAACAAAAAAAAGCCGCCTTAACTAAGGCGGCTTTCAATACAAACCCAATAGGTTACTTACCTTTTCCTTTGCGGCTTAACTCAGGGGTCACAGTGATAAGTTCAGAGCAGATATTGCTGCCGGCTTCACATACCTTGTATTCAAAGCTTTCGGCACTGCTGTTGAAACGTTCCTTATAGCTGCCTCTATCTCGGGTACTGTCGATCAGTTGACCATCACGATAAATGTCGATAGCTCGGGCTGACGAGCCATTCCAGTTCAAGTTGACATTCACCTTGCTACCGTCTGTACTGCCGGCACCACTGAGGCTGATAGCCGCGGCAACACTCACCTGCTTGCTGATGCTGTGACTGGCGCCACTGTTGTCTGTCACTGTCAGCGTCACCTCATAGCTACCACCAGAGGCATAACTGTGGCTTGGATTGGCCAGTGATGAAATATTGCCATCACCGAAGTCCCAAGCCCAAGCGACCACTGCCCCATCATTATCACCGGAAGCATCGGCAAAGTTCACATCCAGATGATTCACCTGGAAGCTGAACTCAGCGCTCGGCAACTCATTCACAGGCGCGGCTTCCACTGTCAAAGTTACCAGGGCCACACCATTGGCAGCCTGGCTATCGGCTGCGCTGGCCGTCACTGTATGCTGCCCCACGCTCAGGCTGTTGGTGCTAAAGGACGCGCCTTGACCAATCAGGCCATCCAGATCGGATGTCCACTCCAGGGTATTAGCTACATCACCATCTTCCGCATCGTTGGCAGAGCCCATAAAGGCCACAGTGTCACCTTCAATAACGCTGCTGCCACCCACTGGAGCAAGGATATTTACCACAGGAGCCTGGTTGTCAGGAATACCGGCGTCACCATCATGGGTAAAGCTCAGTGCCCAACGGTTTAGCCAACCGGAGTTACCACTCCATTCATCTTTGATGATGAGTTGCCAAATACCAGCAGCCATTTCACCGTTAAACTCTACCGGATAGAAGGTTTTCACCAGATCGCGATAGTATTCATCTGAACCTTTGCGATCAAATATCTCAACCCGAGTGCCATCAGGCGACACCAGATGAATCAACATGTCATTGGCTAAGCTATGTTGGATATCGACAAACAAGTTCATATCTTTGATTTTCAGTCCAAGAGGGACTTCAATCTCAGCAACTATTGTTCCCATATCAAATATCGGTTGACGGTTCGTGTCCTCATAGGAAACAAGGGTACCGTCACTAACAATGTACAGAAAGAACTCACGGCTGCTCACCACACCTTGACTGTCAGAGGCTGTCACTGTGATCTGGTGAGTCCCCTGGCTCAAATCCGAGCGGGAGAAGTTTCCACCTGTGCCGATTTGACCATCAAGGCTGGAAGTCCACACCAGTGAGGCACGAACATCACCATCTTCTGAGTCGGTTGCATCAGCAACGAAATTGACTACATCACCCGGCAAATATAGAGCATTTTGCAGGTTAGCACCTATAGTCACTGTAGGAGGCAGATTGGTACCAGGCTGAGATCCACCTGTAACATCCATGCTCCAACTTTTGAGAGTACCGGTATCACGGAATCCTGAATCTGTGACGTGAAGAATCCAATCACCTAAAGCCTCTTCCAGATCAAAGTCTTCCACTGCATAACTGGCTACCAGGTTATCAGCACTGCCGCCGGTACGATTATGCAGGGTAACTGTGCGACCGCTGGGCGAAGTCAAAGTCACCAGCAAATCACCTATATAGGTATGTGCTATGTCCAGATTGACCACGAGGTCCGTCAATGTCAGGTTGATTGGTACATTGATTACGCTACTTACACCATCGGCATTGTCATCGGGGATCGCCAGCGGATTTTCATTGCTATAGGTAGTGCTGAACGTACCGGCAGGATACACCAGCAGACTGACATCGATACTCTTGTGGATATCACCATCAACTGCATTAATAGTAATGATGTGATTGCCCAGAGTAGTATTGGCATCTGTGGAGACTGTCATTGTGGTGCGACCATCGGCCGGTACTGTGTTACTGGAGAAGCTCACCGCTGCATTCAAGCCCGCTGGCAGATCGGCACTAAAGCTGGCATTGCCGTTATAGCCACCCACGGCGTTCATGTCGATATCGAAAGTCACAGACGAGTCTTGGTTCACTGTGCGACTGGCAGGACTCACCAACAGATAATAACCAGGACCACCGGCACCGGCCATGTTCAAGGCACTCTCCAGGTTCAAGCGCTTACCTGTCACGGTTTTACCTTCCAATGCGGCAATGGGGTCACCGGAAGACATTAGGATATTCTTGACATCGGCCGTAGTCAGGGTTGGATCGGCAGCCAAAATCAAGGCGGCAGCCCCTGCCACATGGGGAGTCGCCATGGAAGTCCCGCTCAGGGTATTGTAATCACTCCCTGGAACAGTGGAATAAACATCCGAGCCTGGAGCCCCCATATCAACCGTATTAAGCCCCCACTGAGAGAAGTAAGACATTTCATCATCGCGAGTGGTGGAAGCAATGGCCATCACGTTCGCTACATCATGGTTGGCGGGCCAGCTGTCATTGACATCATTATCAATCGCATCATTACCGGCCGCGGCGACAAACAGAATATCGGCATTATTGGCTGCCGTAATAGCATCTTCCAAAGCCTGGCTGAATGAGCCACCGCCCCAGGAGTTGTTCAACACTCGGATATTTACGCCACGGTTTTTCAAATCAACCATGTAATCAATACACTGAATACCATCTGCCGTGGTACCACCTTGGCTACCCAGGAAAGAGCAACCTACCATGGCAGTATTCCAGTTGACCCCAACCACTCCCGAGCCATTATTGCCGGTCGCCCCTATGGTACCTGCGACATGAGTACCATGGTAATGGGTATCCTGCGGATTGCCGTTATCATTAATGGCTGAAATACCGTGAATATCATCAATATAACCGTTGCCATCGTCGTCGATACCGTTATTGGGGACTTCATTGGGATTCACCCAAATATTGTCTCGCAGATCCGGGTGAGTGTAGTCAAAACCTGTATCTATCACCCCAACGACTACCTCTCGCGAGCCCATTTCCATCTCCCAGGCCTGCTCCGCATTGATTTTTGGCATACCCCACAACTGACCGTAGCTTGGATCGTTGGGGATAACCGAAGGATAAAATCTGTGGTTGAGTTCAGCGTATTCGATGTGGGGGTTATGCTTGAGCCGTTCCACCATAGCGCGGGCATCCAGCCCCCGGGGAACTGTCAATTCAGCCAGTCGACCCTTGGCAATATGGCGAAATCGATCATCAACGCCATCATGGTTTTTATCTTTGAATGAAGAACCGAATTGAGCCATTAACTGCTTACGGTCCGCTTTCTTTGCGGTTTCTTTGAATTTAACAATAACAGAGGCATTATCGAAGTCTTGTTTGGGTTCCAGTTTCTTGGCGGCAAGTGACGGAACCGTCACTGCCATCAGGGAAGTAGAGAGCATGGCCAAAGTCAATCGGCTCAAGCGAGTATGCGGCTTTCTCATTTGTAGTCTCCTGTGATTAAGAGTGCTCGCTATAATCGTTATGTATGCGAACACATACAATCTAGACACGAAACAAACAAAATTCAAACAAAAAAGAAACTTTTTTAACAATAGCGTTCTCACACCATCACTCCAAGCAAAGTGGATCCTCAGCAGCAAAAACTAGCTGAGGCTCACCAGGGTAAAGAACTGAAGAACGCTAAGATCCGCTTAAAAACAGCAAGGAATGTTATAAATTGTATCTAAAGAAATACAATTTGATGGCAGGTATATTTATCAGGAACAAGAAGTTAACAGGGCCAAACGAGTTCGAATCTCGCCCCGCCCATTGGACTATCGCCGACACGAATTTGCCCCCGACTATTTTCGGCCAATCGTCGGGCGATGGCCAACCCCAAGCCTATACCGCCGGTGGCACGGGTGCGACTGGGATCGAGACGGATGAAAGGTTCAAAAATCCGTTCTCTTTCTGCAGTCGGCACCCCGGGACCATCATCGTCCACTATGATATTCACCTGCCCTTGTTCAAGCTGACAACTGAGCCGAACCTCTTGATGGCAGTGTCGCAATGCATTGGATAGCAAGTTGTTTATTGCCCATTCCAAATGCTTCTTACTGGCAATGACAGATATTTCAGGATCGACTGGCGTTAAGGTGATCTTTTTCTCGGGGAACAAGGGATGCTGCCTTACCACCAAAGTTTGCAATAATGGCGCCAGCGACAAAGACTCTGTTGGCGCTCGCCTCGGACTGCCTTCGGCTTTAATCAGCTTGACGATTTCACGGATCAGCTCATCCAACTCTTCCAGGCCCCGCAGTACCCTGTCTTCCAATTGCGGCCTTTCGTCCACCTCGGCTTCGATGAGCATATCAAAAGCCAGTTGCACCCTGGCCAGTGGCGCCCTGAACTCGTGCGCCACCGCCTGCATTAGATCGCTTTGCATCTTTATCGAACGTTGCAAGGCTTGATTTACCCGCGATTGGCTATGACGACTATAGAGCAGTAGCAAAATAGCCGCAGCCGCTACCAGCGCCACGATCCAAAGATTGCGGGTAAACTTTTGTTGTTTGATAACCTCTTGTTGCAAGGCTTTCTCGCCTTCCAGCAAAGTGATTTGTCGCTGGCGTTTTTCATCTTCAAATGAACTGCGCAGCCATGCCAGACGCTCACTGGAGTTGGCATTAAAAAGCGCATCATTGATACTTTTAAACTCTTTATGGTTTAACAACGCCTGGCGATAATTACCTTTACGTTCATGTATTTTTGACAAGAGTTCATAGGTATCTCTGAGCTGACCACGATCGCCACTGGCAAGCGCCAATTGCAATGCCTGCTCGGCTCTTTCACGGGCAATATCCACATCATTGGTCGCCAAAAAATAATCAGCGAGACTCAGCCTTCCCTGGGCTTGCAAGGCGACCAGCCCCAATCGGTCGGCTGTAGCCAGGCCTCGCTCCAGATAACGCCGGGCAATGGGATACTCGCCCATGTCCAAGGAAAGCTTACCAAGACTCATTAAAGCCGTGGCAGTGACATTACCGTCTTTAAGCTCTTCACCATAGATCAGAGCTTGTTTCATGGCAGCCTTGGCCGCCACCTTTCTATTGAATTTTTGCTGCACTGTCCCGAGAGCTGTCAGCGCCTGTGCCATTCCGGTCTTGTCATCCAAGGCCTCGAATCCCTGCAGTCCCAATTGCAACTGCGCCATGGCCTCCTGCAAATCACCTATGTGCTCATAAGTGATCCCCATATTGTGATGCAATTCCGCCACACCTGACTTATCGCCCAACTGCTCCCTGATCCTCAAAGACTCCTGTTGATTTGCCAGCGCTTCACCAAAATCGCCCAAAGTCGCATGAATACCTGCAATATTATTCAACGCCAGCGCCAATGCTCTTGAGTCGTCCAGTCCTCTATGTAGATCCCTGGCCTTGGTAAAACACTCCAGTGCCAACTGATATTCAGCCTTATCACTGTAGATAAGACCCATATTGTTGTAGGTGGTCGCTTCAAAAGAACTGTTTTTCAGGCTATTGGCAACTGTAAGCGCTCTCTGATAATAGGTTAGAGCCTTATCCAACTGACTCTGACGCCAATAAATCAGACCGGCGACATTGAGCGGTACCACCAAGATCTCAGCTTGCTGCTGCTCCTCGGCCAAAGTCAACGCAGCTTCGCCAAAGTCCGCAGCCTCGGCAAACTCCCCCAACATCATTTTCGCCCAGGCCAGATTACTGAGCGCCATCACCTCGGAACCTGGATCAGGCTCAATTTCCAGTAGTCGCAGAGCCTGTGTACTGTAGTCTATGGTTTTGATTGGGTCTTGATGGCGTGAGGCAGCGGCCAAATCAAGCAGTTCGAGGATTTGACTATGCTCATCCGAGACCAAAGATGAACGTTCCGCTTCCTGACAAGATGGCAGCAATATCAGCAGTAACAATCCCAAGAGCCAGGGCATTAACGCCCCAGAACGGCCTTGAAACCTGGAAACTACCAAGAAGGCTTTCATCTTAACTCAGGGTCAGTACGTAGCCTTGACCACGTATCGTTTTGATTAGGGCGGGTTCTTTGGGATCATCATCCATCTTGCGTCGCAGATGAGAAATTCGAAGATCTATAGTGCGCGGTGTGCTGTCATAACCCAGCTCTTTAAAGTGTTCGCAAATAGCATCCCGCGCGAGAGTCCGGCCGGCATGTTTGCTCAAAAGCCACAGCAGTTCAAACTCGGCCAGGGTAAGTTCAAGATCTTGGTTATTCAAACTTGCAGTCCGCTCCAGCTTGTCCAGACGCAACCCATTGACAGCCAAATGGGTCTCACTCTGATTTGCTCTTGGTTCCTGAACTTGGCTTTCTTGTCGTTCCGAGCGGCGCAGCAAGCTGCGAATACGCGCCAACAGCACCCGGGAACGAACCGGCTTGGCAATATAGTCATCCGCTCCGGTTTCAAGCCCGGCAACTTCATCAATATCATCCCCTAACCCGGTTAACATCAGGATGGGGCCGGGATAACGACTACGAACTTCGCGACAGATAGAAAGTCCATCCATCTCTGGCAGCATGACATCCAACACCACCAATCGGGGGCGTTCGTCAATAATGCGTCTGGCGGCATTTACCCCATTGGCTTCGGTTCGGACCTCAAAGCCATTCTTGGTCAAAAAGCCACTCAGCAGCTCTGTTAATTCCTGATCGTCATCAACCAACAGGATAAATTCACTCAAATCCATGATGTCACATCCCCGAAAGCTATGAATTTGATTGTATGTAATTATGTACAAAATTCAAACTTTGTATCTCAAGTGTGATTAATGCTTCTCAGGGTAAGGGCCAAAAAAGCGGTCCGAGGGCAACTCCAGATACAAAGTTCAGCTTGGCACAAAATCCAAAGCTGACCAGCGAGAATGTCCGCATCAAGCCGAGCAAAGGCAGATTTTAAACAGGCACAGTAGTCAAACTTTGCCTCAAACCCGGTAATTCTTTATCATCCCCTCCTTTGCCCAAGCTGGAACCCAAGCAATGAAACTGACTCTGCTGACTCAAGAGCTGTACAGCAAGCTCTACCGGGATATTCACGAATTCCGTATCACCTTCGATCTGCCGGTCGACTCTCCTGACACCCTGGATGCCAAGGCAGACACGCTGCACACCTCACTTATCAGCGAAGAGCTGACCGAACTGGCCGAAGCAACAGACAAAATTGAACAGGCCGACGCCATAGTCGACAGCGTGTATGTATTGATGGGCCGCTTGGTGCACTTGGGCTGCAACCAAGTCGGGGAGCGACTGGAGATCAGTTACCTGATAGATCTGCTGCTGCAGGTTGCCGCCAACAAGGCAATCGACTTTGAGCCCTGCTGGGATGAAGTGCATGCCAGCAACATGAGCAAGGTATGCCGCAATGAGCAGGAACTGGCAGATACCGTGGCCCACTATGCCAAGCAAGGGGTGGAAATTATCGGCAGCCGTCAAGGTGACTTCCTGATAGCCAAGTGTGCCAAAGATGTGGAAATGACCGGTAAAACAGTGCGCCAGGGCAAGGTACTCAAGTCTGTCTATTATCGTCCAGCCAACCTAAAGGACCTGGTTTAACGCTCGGCGTTCAATCCTAAACTGGCACTCGCCTTTGGGGAACCAAACAGGTTCCCAACCGCTCGCCCACAAAAGCAGACTTCAGGTCTGCTTTTTCAGCGATCAAAACTGTGAGTGCTTCATCGTTAGAACTTCACCGTTAGAACTTCACCAAGGTCCCTTTCAGCGCAACTCCGGCCATGATAGCCCCGGCACCACACTCATATTCAGTTTCGCTGGCAAACTCACGCTTCTTGTAATAGGACTGGATATTGACCACAGCGTCCATACCCTCACGCTCGGCGCGCTCCTGCAACGCCTTTAGCGCACTCAACATCACCCACTCACAGGCCTCGCGATCCGACTTGCCAAAGGCATTGGTCTTTTTATTGGTGATCACCTCACCATAGCTCTGGCTGATCTGCGGATGCGCCTGAGTGGCAAAATACAGTGGCACATCGTAAAGGGCTTCTTTGGCCTTCTCGGTCTGCAGCAGTTCCTGCACCGGATACTGGGCTATGGTGTCGCGGGCCGCGGCGTTGGCACTGACCATCAGGGCCAGCAGCGCCAGAGCAAGTGATTTTTTCATCTATATCTCCCTATTGCGGCTCTACGCCGCAGTCAAAGCTTTGATTGCAGTCCATCTTAAGATAGGGTCACTCCGCCGGTTGCAGGAGTGACTAATTCGCAATGATACAGGCAGTTACATACACTAGACCAGAAAAAGCTCAAGCCTTGATAAAGGCCGCCATCAACTCACGGGTCAAGTCGGCGGCGGGAATTTCCCGACATCCCTCCGGGTTCTGACCACACCAGAGCGGGCTGAAATCATTGCAGTTGCGTGCTTCTGCCGCGGCGCGCAGCGGCGCAATGGCATTGGCCGCCAGTGGAAAGTCCGGCGCTTGCCCCAAAGGCCCCAACTCACGCATCAAACGGGTCATTATGCCTCTGGCCGGGCGACCACTGTAGAGATTGGTCAGTGCCGTATGGCGATTCATTTGCGGATCTTTCAGCGCTTGGCGATGCAGTTCACTGATCTCGGCCTCCGGGCACAGGAGATAGGCTGTACCCACCTGCACCCCGGCCGCCCCCAAAGCCATGGCCGCCTGCACTCCGGCGGCGTCGGCAATACCACCGGCGGCAATCACGGGCACCTTCACCGCCTGTACCAGGCGCGGTAACAGGGCAAAAGTACCGCTGTGCTCAGTCAAGTCATCACTGAGGAAATGGCCTCTGTGACCACCGGCTTCCAGGCCCTGGGCTATGATGGCATCCACGCCTCTGGATTCAAGCCATTTGGCCTCAGCGACGCTGGTTGCCGAGGCAATCACCTTGGTGCCCCAGCTCTTGACCCTGAGCATCAGTTCGGTGGAGGGTAGCCCGAAATGAAAACTCACCACTTCGGGACGAAAGGGTTCTATAACCGCGGCCACCTCGGCATCGAAGGGACGCCGCTCAGCACCGCCGCCGAGTTCTTCAACCTCGAATTCACGGTAATAGGGCGCCAGTTGCTGCAGCCAGGTACGCAAACGCTCGGGTTGTTCCTCGGGTGGCTTATGGCAGAAAAAGTTAAGGTTCAGCGGCCGGTCACTCTGACGCCTGAAGCTTTCTATCGCCAGCTTGAGTTTGTCATGGGATAACATGGCGCAGGGAATGGAGCCGAGCGCACCGGCAGAAGCGACCGCCAAAGCCAGCGGCACTCCCTGAGCACCGGCCATAGGTGCTTGAATAAGCGGTAATTCAATACCAAAGAGTTGTTCTATCAACATACCAAGACTCCTTCTTGCTTCAGTCCTCAGCAGCACCTCTTGCCGCTGCTTGGTTTACTAACCCGGCTGTTCAGACTAACGGTTGGCAGTGGTTTGCACCAGCAAAAACGCCGCGAGAATCGCGGCGTTGATAGTCAAACTCAATGTCGTTCAGAGCAGGTAATCCATCCCCAAGGCGACAAACAAAGCCATACCCGCCCAGTTGTTGTTGAGAAACGCCTTGAAGCAGGGCGCCCGCTGTCTGTCATAAATCAGTTTCTGCTGATAAAGTCCAAAGCAGATAAAAGCCAGCAGCCCTACCAGATAGAGGGCTCCTCGCTCGGCCACATAACCTGCAGTCATAAAGCAGGCCAGCGCCGCCAGCTGAAACAGGCCGATGATCTGCCTGTCGTAACGGCCGAACAGAATGGCGGTGGACTTGATCCCCACTTTGAGATCATCGTCCCTGTCCACCATGGCATACATGGTGTCGTAGGCTACAGTCCAGAACCAGTTGGCGGCAAATAGCCACCAGGCTTCGACAGGGACTTCACCTGTCTGGGCGGCATAAGCCATGGGGATCGACCAACTCCACACTGTGCCGAGGAACATCTGCGGCATATTGGTGTAGCGTTTAGTGAAGGGATAGATGATAGTCAGCAGCATACCGACAAGGGAGAGCTTCACCACCAGAGGGTTAAGCAGCAACACCAGACCAAAGGCAAACAGCCCCATGACGACAAACAGGCCCAGCGCTTCTTTGACCGTGACCTCGCCACTGGCCAAAGGTCTGGCTTTGGTGCGCTCGACATAAGTGTCCAATTCACGGTCTGCATAGTCGTTGATGATGCAGCCGCAGGCGCGCATCACAAACACACCTATGATAAAGATGATCAACACCTTGAGATCCGGTAAGCCCCCGGCCGCCAACCACAGCGCCATTAAACAGGGCCACAACAGCAGAAAAGTCCCTATGGGTCTGTCCAGGCGCGACAGACGGGCATAGACGTCAATTTTTTCCCTCAAGTTCATCGGTAGGCTCTCCAACACATCTCAGCCTTAAATTTGCCAAGCATTATGACTCAGCAACAGTGTGATTGACACCGCAAAACGCGAATTTTCCTACCCGGGCTGTCAGCAAGCGGTTAACTTGGCGTAGGCCACCACCAACCACTTACTGCCGAAGTCATCAAAATTCACCTGCACCCTGGCCTGTGCGCCCTGGCCTTCAAAATTGGTCACTATCCCCTCACCGAATTTGGGATGCAATACCCGTTGGCCAACATTAAAGCCCGTGTCGTTGAAGCTGCTTTGCGACTTGTTGAACCTGTTATTGGCCATGGGGGTGGCCACCTGCGCCTTGAGACGAATTTCCTGCAGGTACTGAGGCGGGATCTCCTTGATAAAGCGCGATGGCCGTGAATAGTTTTCACGGCCATAGATGCGCCGCGACTCGGCATAGGTGATATACAGCTGCTGCATGGCGCGGGTCATGCCCACGTAACACAGGCGCCGCTCTTCTTCCAAACGATCGCCCTCTTCCAGCGACAACTGACTGGGAAACAGCCCTTCTTCAACACCGGCCATAAACACCAGCGGGAACTCCAGCCCCTTGGCCGAGTGCAGCGTCATCAACTGCACCGCATCTGTGTGGGCATCGGCCTGGCCTTCTCCCGCCTCCAGCGCCGCATGGGAAAGGAAGGCGTTCAACTCACCCATGTCCACCAGCTCTTCCGGCACTTCGAAGGTGCGCGCCGCGGTGACCAGTTCCTCGAGGTTTTCCACTCTGGCCTGAGCCTTTTCGCCCTTTTCCTGCTCATACATGGCCTTGAGCCCGGAGTCCTGGATCACTCTATCCGCCTGGCGATAGAGGGGCAGCTCTTCGGTGTCGCTGCGCAGCTGCACTATCAAGTCCATAAAACTGCGCACCGCATTGGCGGCGCGGCCGGCCAAGACCTTCTCTTCCAACAAACGGACGCAGGCCTGCCACAGGGTGAGTTGCTGCTGCCGGGCCGTGGTTCTGAGAATATCCAGGGTGCGATCGCCTATCCCCCTGGCGGGAGTGTTGACCACCCGCTCGAAGGCGGCGTCATCGTCGCGGTTGGCAATCAAACGCAGGTATCCCATGGCATCCTTGATCTCCTGACGCTCGAAGAAGCGCAAACCGCCATAGATGCGATAAGCCAGCCCCTTGTGCAGCAAGGCCTCTTCCAATACCCGTGATTGAGCATTACTGCGATAGAGGATGGCGCAATCACTGAGACTGCCGCCCTTGTCCTGCCAGTCGCCAATGCGGCCTATGATGAAGCGGGCTTCATCCATCTCATTGAAGGCACAATAAACTGAGATCGGTTCACCATCGACATCTTCGGTCCACAACTGTTTACCCAGCCGATCCGGGTTGTTGGCGATAAGTTCGTTGGAGGCCTTGAGAATATTGCCGCTGGAGCGGTAGTTTTGCTCCAGGCGAATGGTTTCAGCATTGGGAAAGTCCTGTAAAAACTTGTGCAGATTTTCCACTTGGGCGCCGCGCCAGCCATAGATGGACTGGTCATCGTCGCCCACTATCATCACATTGGCGCTCTTGCCTGCCAATACTCTGATCCAGGCATATTGAATGGCGTTGGTGTCCTGAAACTCATCCACCAGAATATTGCGGAATCTATCCTGATAGTGGGCCAGAATATGTTCCTTGTTGAGAAACAGCTCGTGAGCCCGCAAGAGTATCTCGGCAAAGTCCACCAGCCCGGCACGATCACAGGATTCCTGATACACCTGATAGATTTGAATCAGCCTCTGTTCCATGGGAAAAATCCCACCATCAAGATGCTTCGGGCGTAAACCTTCATCCTTCTTGCCATTAATATAACTGGCCACCATCCGCGGCGGATACTGTTTCTCATCCAGATTCAGGCTCTTGAGAATACGCTTGAGCAAGCGCAGTTGATCATCCGAGTCGAGGATCTGAAAGTTCTGCGGCAGGCCGGCATCCTGCCAGTGAGTGCGCAGCAGACGATGGGCCAGACCATGAAAGGTACCAATCCACATGCGGCCCATATGGTTGCCGACTATCTTCTCCAGCCGTTCCCGCATCTCGGCGGCGGCCTTATTGGTAAAAGTCACCGCCATAATGGAGTACGGGCTCTGGTTTTCCACCTGCAGCAGCCAGGCAATCCTGTGAGTCAGTACCCGGGTCTTGCCGCTACCGGCTCCGGCGAGCACCAGCATGCTCGATTGAGGTGCGGCTACCGCCTCACGCTGCTTGTCATTCAGGCCATCCAATAAAGAAGATACGTCCATTCGCGCCTCCACAAAAACAAGCGCGCATTATAGCAGGAAAGACCCGCAGCTCCTACGCGCCTTGGCAGGCTACTAATAGAACCGGACTCAAGGTAAGAGGGCAAAACAGAGTCGGCTTTATCGATATTCCCCCTACTTTGATCAAAAACAAAATACAGTATCAAAAGTTCATATTAAATCATTACTAAATAACGACTTAACAATATAAACAATCAAAAATACTAAAAGTTAAAACATTTACCTATTAAATTGCCACAACTCACAGTTTATAACAGAGCAAAGACCTAGGATCTTGAAACATTCACTATATTTTTCATGCATTTGTTTGGGAGCCGGGTTTTGAACCAAGCCATCTTTTCCAATCTTTCTTTACGCAAGTTGTTAATCACCTTGTTTGCTGCACTTTTAGCACTGTTTTGCCTGTCATTGGGCACCATTGGCTATCACCTAGAGGAGGTGAAAAGCCAAATAAGCCTGCTGGAACGTGAGTACCACAGCAATGATCAGGCCGCCTCTTTACTGCAACTGGTATCCGGCCTCAGACGAGAACAGCTGGGTTACAGCTTGAGACGGGTACTGAATGCTCCCATGAGTGAGGAGTCACGTCAGTACCTGCAAGATCAGACCCTGGCGATCAACTCGGCATTACAGCAACTTAAACAGGGGGCCGGACAAGATACCCTGGTGCAGCTGCACAAGCTGGATGCGCCGCTGCAGGCCTTTATGGGACTGCATAAGCAGTTTTTGGCTCAAGACAGCAGCGACCTTGCGGAAAACACCGCCAACATGCTGACCTCCATGGAATCCTGGCATATTTACAACAATGTCGAGACCGAACTCAAAGCCTTGATGGAGCTGGAAACCAATAAGGTCAGCTCTGCCAGAAACGCCAGTGAACAGGCGATTCAATCCCTCAGCAGCAGTCTGGTTATCGTCTTTTGTCTCTTTGTAACCCTGGCATTGGGGGCCGGCTGGTTCCTGCTGCGACGAATCTTTATTCCCCTTGGCGCCACCACGCAAGTGCTGGAAAAAATCGCTTCGGGCGATCTCGCCAGCGCCATCCCGATGGAGAAATTCAGCGGCAGCGAATTCAAACATTTGGCAGAAACTCTGGGACAGATGCGTACCACATTGCATGAAATGATCTCCCAGATAGGCGCCGCCTCGGTACAACTGGCTGCGGCTGTGGAGGAGATGACTGCTGTCGCCGCTGAATCTGCCGAGGAGATGCAACAGCAGCGCTCTGAGGTCGATCAGGTAGCCACCGCTATGACAGAGCTACAGAGCTCGATTGCCGACATCTCCCGCAACACCACACAAACGGCCGATCAAGCCAACCAAGGGGTGCAAGCCACCACTGAAGGCCAGCAAGTGGTAATGCAAACTCTGGATACCATTCAAAGTTCAGATGCAGAAATCACCGCCGCCAGCGAAGTGATAAATCAATTACAGAAAGACTCAGACTCCATAGCCATGGTGCTGGAAGTGATCGCCCAGATAACGGACCAGACCAACCTGTTGGCCCTCAATGCCGCCATCGAAGCCGCCAGGGCCGGTGAAGCCGGCAGAGGCTTTGCCGTAGTGGCCGATGAAGTACGCACCCTCGCCAGCCGCACCCAAAGCTCGGCGCTGGAAATCAAAGGCACTATAGAGCAGCTGCAACAAAGGGCTCAACATGCCAATGAAGTGATGCAAAAGAGCCGTGAACGTATGCAAGGCAGTGTCCGCTGTGCCAATGAGGCCAGTGATGCGATTGAAAGGATTAGTGCCGCCATCAGTATCATCAACGATATGGCGATTCAGGTGGCCAGTGCCACCGAACAACAGACAGCGGTTACCGGCGAGTTGGGGGTCAACATCACCAATATCAGTGATGCCGCCTCCAGGGTGTCAATGGGAACAGGACAGGTATCTCAATCCAGCCAGGAGCTGAGTCAGTTAGCCCACAATCTGGCGCATTTGATCAGCCGTTTTCGCACCTAAAATGAGATCTTTGTCACAATCAAGCGGCCACAACGGCCGCATGATAATACCATTCCGACTTGGAGAGACTGACTATGGGATATTCAATCAAAGACTTGGTATATAACGGTGAAACTCATGGAGTACACAACTGGTCAACCCTCGAAGGCAGCCAGTTTTACTGGCATCCGGATTGGCTACATATCGCCGAGGATTTAACCGGCCACAAAGCCACAGCCCATATTCAAGCCAAAGCTGCCAAGGCTAGCCATGAAGAGGCGAAGGCCACCATAGTCCAGCACCTCAACGACAAAAAGTAATCTCTAAAATAACCTAAATAAGCCTCCACTGCGGAGGCTTACTATTTTTGGGCTAATGCCCGGACGCTATTGCCTTGCGAGCAAGATTATCCACCCATGCTGGAGCAATAAGGCGAACAAAACGTCCCAGACGACCACGCCAGGAGGTAATTAGCATCCTGCCCCGCCCGGCTATGACCGGCAGCATCATCTGCGCGCATTCTTCGGCAGTCATGATCTTGCTCTCCGCCATGGGAGAAGTCCCGAGTGGCTTACCCTCACCATCCAGCGCCCGCCGATGGATCTCGGAGACCACAAAGTCAGGGCAGATCACTGTCACTGCAACACCATCCTCGGCCAATTCGATACGCAGAGAGTCAAAGAACCCCACTACAGCATGTTTGGAAGCAGCATAACCACTGCGGGTTGGCACCCCGGTCAAACCGGCCACGGAAGCCACCACCACCACTTGCCCTTGGGAAGCCTTCAGATGCGGCAGCGCCGCATGGGTCAGCCAGGCAGGTCCCAAATAATTGACCCGCATCAGCTGTTCAAGAATGTCCAGTTGCTTGAGTTCATCGAAGCGGCTCCACATGGTCATGCCGGCATTATTAATCAATATATCCAGCCGACCAAAGCGCTCGATTACCGTGGCTATCAAGGCTTCACAGTCCTGTTGTCGCCCGACATCACCACAGACCACCAGCGCCGCACCGCCGACCGATTCGACCTCCATCGCCAGGGTACGTAATCTGGGTTCATTGCGGGCACTGAGCACAAGTTGTCCACCGAGTGGTGCCAATGCCAGCGTCAGCGCCCGTCCAATACCTTCCGAGGCACCGGTAATCACTATGACCTTATTAGCGAGTCCTTCCATCTACAGTCCATTGTCAGTCGAAGTTATCAGGCTAAGCTCGCATACTCCTCTTGCAAGTGCAATCCCTGCAACTGCTGCTCATGAGCCTTCTGCCACTGATAAAATTGCTCCAGAGGTTTGGGGCGCCCTATGGCGTAACCCTGAGCATAATCAACCCCTATCTCCAACAGCTTGTCCACTATTTCCTGGTTTTCGACAAACTCGGCGACAGTTTCTATCCCCATGACCCGGCACACATCATGAATGGATTTAACTATCGCATAGTCTTTGGCATTGCTGGCCAGATGACGAACGAAGCAACCATCTATCTTGACATAATCCACCGGAAGTTCCCGCAAGTAACCGTAAGAAGCAAAGCCACTGCCAAAATCATCCAGGGCGAAGGCAAATCCCAAGCGGCGCAATTGGTTGAGCATTTCCATCGCCCGGGTTCGGTTCTGGATAGCACTGGTTTCTGTAATCTCAAAGCAGACACAGGAGCTGGGAATACCATAACGCCCCTGCATCTCGGCGATATAGTCCAGCATGCCCTCGCTCCCCAGACTGTTTCCGGAAAGATTGATGGAAACACAAAGCTCAGACCAGAGCTGCGAATGCTCGGAAAGCCACAGAAAGGCTTTACGGATAACTTCCCTATCAACTTCCGGCATCAACTTGAAGCGCTCTGCCGCCGCAATAAACTGTGCCGGAGGCAAAATACGGCCACTGTTGTCGCGGATCCGCAGCAAGATCTCCAACCTTTGACGGCGACAACAACCATTGAGCCCTTGAATTGGTTGAAAATAAAGTAATAACTCTTTGTCTTCTATGGCTCTGGCAATACGCACAGCCCACTTGGGGGCATTGCGCTCATTAGCCAGCTCTTTATTGCGATCATCAAAGAAGTGAATTTGATTACTGCCCTTGCGCTTGGCCGCCAGACAAGCGATATCGGCATCCTTGAGCAGTTCGGCCGGGGCCATGCAAGGGCCTCGATGGAAGGCCACACCACTGCTGACACCCACCCGGTAATGGGCACCGCCGCAAGGCAATACCTGCAAACAAACTTGCTTCACCAACTGCTTCAAAAGCTTGGCGACTTCAAGAGCACTGCGGTTACGGACAGCCAAGCCAAACTCATCACCGCCGAGTCTGGCCAACATTTCGTCGCCCTGCAAGCAGGATTCTATGGCTCTGGCAACCATCACCAACATCTGATCGCCGGCGTCATGACCACAGTTATCATTAATAAGCTTGAACTGCTCCAAATCCAGATAACAAAGCGCCAGGGTATCGGCGCCTTCGGCAAAGCCGGGCAAGCGTTCCTCAAAGGCGCTACGATTATAAAGCCCGGTAATACCATCGACACTGGCTTTCAACCTGAGTTGCTGTTTGAGAGTTTCTTCTTGGGTAATATCCCGCAGAACTGTCACCGCACCTATCACTTTGCCTTTGTGGTTACAGAGATTGCTCACCGCCCGCTCCATAATCCTCGGCTGCTGCATCTGCAGGGTGACCTTACTGTACTCGGGCTGTCGGTTACCACTGGACATAAAGGCGAGCAACTCCTCGTCCAGTTGATCGTCACTCTTGAGCAGAGAATCCAGCGTCCGCCCCAATGCCTGTTGGCTACGTAGACCCAATAGGGATTCCGCCTGCGGATTAAGGTAGATAACCTTGGCCTTATTGTTGGTGAGGATTACCGCTTCGGCTATGGATTCAAGGGTAATACGGGAACGTTCATTTTGCTGAAATATCCGCAACAACAAGTTGTTGATCCTGTCAGCCAACACCTTGAATTCAGCGCCGCCGCAACCGCTAATATGGGTATAACGCCTGGCGCTGGGATCTATCTCCTTAAGCTCTGTCATCAGTCGGTCGAAAGGTTTTAGCAAGCCGCGTCGTAACCACAAATAACCGATGGCGACCATCAGCATGCCGCCGAGCAACAGCAGCATCACCACAAGTAAACTCTGCCACTCCAGACGTTCAAAGGCATCGCTCTGTTGTCTGATCTGTAATACAAAAGGCTCGCCCAACAGTGTCGGTACGGGAACTTGACTGAAAAGCTTAAGATGCTGCCCTGTACTCACAGGCTGTCGCAGCGGAACCAAGGCCACTGATTGGATAAGATTGATCTGCCCAAGATTCTGCAGGTGCACAGGGGTCAGCAAACGAGTGACGATCAAAGCCTCGTCATCGTCAAAACGATAGAAGCCAATCTGCAGCGGTTGGCCATTGACTACAGCAGCGCCAAAAGCTTCTTTATCCAAAGCAGCAAACATATCGGCAGGAGGAATTTTTTGCTCAAGCACTCGGGTCTTGCCGTTGGCCAGCGCCGTTACCTTGCCCTGATGTAGATGAAACAGACTAATATTGGATGACTGCAACCCCTCAACCCAACCGGCTAACAATGAATCTGACGGCATTTCGAGAATCGGGACATAGAGACGCGCCAGCTGCAGCAGACGCCGGGACTCTCGGGTAAACTGTTGTTCAATACCGACATACTCATGTTCCAGCGTTTGCTGCCGGAACTGACCCAGACTGTATTCAAACCAAAAATTCAAACAGTAGGCGACCACAAGCAGGGCCGGAATACAGAACCCCAGAATGAACACGCCTATTTTTTTGCCAATGTGCATCTTAAACCACGGCTGATTGTGATCGGATATCAAGAGTGACCGAACTCCGGCAGGCAACATACCTCATTTAATGACCGGTTAAAACTCTTGACTGGCATCATCGCCAGTTTGCCGCCCTTTGCCCGCGACAAACTGCACCAGCTTGCCCTGACTCCTGCAGGCTTGTGTTGATTTGGCGCAGGAAAAAAGAGATAGATACGTGCTTTGGAGCACAATTTGTCAAATTGAAAATATCAATGGTGAGGAGCTAAATCTGTATTCCGGGTAATTCAGCATGGGTTCCTGTCCGCCGCAGAACCAGGCTATTCTTCCCCACTAAGACACTGCCACTCAGTCGCATTAATTGCATCCAAGGGTGCAAGCCCGACAATATGCTATTGCTTTAACAGCAAAAAGGCCCGCAATGCGCAACGTAGTTCACTTAAGCGGAGCTGCCTTGTGATTAACAGGATATCGGGTCTTTGATATTTTTACCGCCCTAGGCCG
>NZ_NIJK01000038.1 GCF_002836975.1 Shewanella indica
TCCGATGACATGGGGTCATCGGATTTTGATCCTTTCAGTGAGATCGTCAAGCGATCTGTCTTAACTGATCGGCATTACGCCGCGGCGACCTTTCATTGCATTGGAATCACATCTTTAGATGGGATTAGATAAGCTATCGACAAGCTTTAACACACTGCCGAAAGCCTTGGCAGTATCAGCTGCGCTGCCGGGTTGGTTTGGGCTTGCCAGCCGCCGTCTTGTGTTTACGCACGGCGCGGCGCACCTTGGCACTGCGTACCTTGTTACGGGCCACGCTGTGTTTGTCGGCGCCCAGCATGGAGCGGGTTTCCGGATCCATGCCCGCCAGTTGGCGCAGGTAGTTGACCTGCTCCAGCGGCAGTTCGACCCAGCCGCCACGAGGCAGGCTCTTGGGCAGTTCTATCATGCCGTAACGCACCCGAATAAGGCGGCTCACCTGCACTTCCTGGGATTCCCACAGACGACGCACTTCACGGTTGCGCCCTTCGCGCAGGGTAACGTGCCACCATTGGTTGATGCCTTCGCCACCGGCGGCCTTGATGTGGTCAAACTGGGCCGGGCCATCTTCCAGCATAACGCCGCTGCGCAAACGCTGCAGCGCCGCTTCCGGCACTTCACCGAAAGTACGCACGGCGTACTCACGCTCCACTTCATTGGAGGGGTGCATCAGGCGGTTGGCCAGTTCACCGTCTGAGGTGAACAGCAACAAACCCGAGGTGTTGATATCCAAACGTCCCACTGCAACCCAGCGGCTGTCTCGGGTGCGGGGCAGACGATCGAATACTGTGGGCCGGCCTTCGGGATCTTTGCGCGAGCAGATCTCCCCTTCCGGCTTGTGGTAGGCCAGTACCCGGCAGATCACATCATCGGCAGATTTCAGCGATACCGCACGGCCATCGATACGTACCTTGGCGTCGGCTTCGATGCGATCACCCAGTTTGGCGATTTCTCCGTCAATACTCACGCGACCTGCAGCAATCCATGCCTCCATCTCACGACGGGAGCCATGGCCTGCACGGGCCAAGACTTTCTGCAATTTTTCGCTCATTCAAGTTGACTCTTCTAAGGGTTCCGGCGGTGTTTTCATCCCCGAAAATACCGCCTCTAATGATTCGGCGTCGGACAGAGGCGGCAGATCCGCTATGCTGTCCAGACCGAAGTAAGCCAGAAACTCTGTAGTGGTGGCGTATAACGAAGGCCTTCCCGGCACCTCTTTGTGCCCCACAACGCGGATCCAGCGTCTGTCTGTTAAATTCTTGATAATCTGGCTGCCGACAGCCACTCCTCTGACCAGCTCAATTTCGCCGCGGGTCACAGGCTGACGGTAGGCGATAACCGCCAGGGTTTCCAATGTTGCCCTGGAATACTTGGGCGCCTGCTCCTGCCACAGAGGTTGCAGCAAGGGGCTGAGGCTGTCGCGGGTCTGAAACCGATAACCGCCGGCAACCTTGACCAGTTGTACTCCGCGTTCCTGATAATCCAGGGTCAATTCATCCACCGCGGCGCGAATACGCTCGCGGGAGACACTGAAATCGGCCAGTACGGTTTCTCTCAGCGCCTTCAAGGTCATGGGCTTGGCCAGCACAAACAGGCTGGCTTCGATCAGTTGTTTCAGCTGAAGGTCGTTAATCTTCGCCAAGTCGGCTCCCGTCAGTACGCCTTGAGATAAATTCGCGATAAAGGTTCGGCCTGGATCAGTTCCACCAACAGTTCCTTTACCAATTCCATCAACGCCAGAAAGCTGACCACCACTCCGGCGCGCCCCTCTTCCACCTTGAACAGGGCTTCAAAAGGGGTGTAATGCTCACTGGAGAGCATGGCCAGAATTTGGCTCATCCGCTCCCGAGTAGAAAGCTGCTCGCGCTGCACCTGGTGAGAAGTGCCGGCTTCCACCCGCTTGAGTACCTCGCCAAAGGCCCGGGCCAGTTCGGCCAAAGACACATCCGGCGGCACCAGCAAGGGCTTGATATCCGGCGCCTTGCCCGCCTTGGCCTGGAATACGTCCCGCTCGAGCCGGGGCAGTTCATCCAGCCGCACCGCCGCCTCTTTTATGGCTTCATAAGCCTTGAGTTGGCGGATCAGCACGGCTCTGGGGTCTTCCTCTTCCTCGGCTTCCAGCTCCGGCCTTGGCAACAGCAAGCGCGACTTGATTTCCGCCAATGTTGCCGCCATCACCAGATAGTCGGCCGCCAGCTCTACCCTGGCGCCCTGCAGCAGCTCGATATACTCAAGATACTGGGCGGTGATCCTGTGGATGGGCAGGTCTACCACATCCATTTTTTGCTTGCGGATCAGGTACAAAAGCAAGTCGAGCGGCCCTTCAAACGCCTCAAGAAACACCTCAAGCGCCTCGGGAGGAATAAAGAGATCGGCAGGCAGCTCTCTAAGCGCCTCACCCCGCACTACGGCAAGCGGCAGACTCTGTTGAACGCCTTCACTCAAGCCGTTTTCTCTCCTCTGGCAGCATCCTTAAGGCGGCATAGGCCGACCAAACGCGCGATTATACCTTTATTGAGCGGTTAAAGAAATGGGCTGATATCGCCACTGCCTTCACGGACTATGACCATTTCGCCTTCAGACATGTCTATCACTGTGGTGGGCTTTTCGCCCAGGTAACCGCCGTGGAGAATGGCATCTACCTGATGTTCGAGAATATCGCGGATATGCTCGGGATCCGACTCGGTAAAGTCGTTGCCGGGCAGAATAAGACTGGTGGACATCAAGGGTTCACCCAGAGCTTCCAGCAGCGCCAGGGCGATAACATTGTTCGGCACCCGAATGCCTATGGTGCGTTTCTTTTCGTTCTGCAGCCTTCTTGGCACTTCTTTGGTGGCCTTGAAGATGAAGGTGTAACAACCCGGTGTGTTGTTCTTCAGAATGCGAAACGCCTGGTTATCGACTCTGGCATAGGTCGACAGTTCAGATAAGTCGCGGCACATCAGCGAAAAGTTATGATCATTGTCTATCTGGCGAATTCTGGCGATACGGCTCATGGCGTCTTTATCGCCAATCATACAACCCAGCGCATAGCCGGAATCTGTGGGGTAAACTATGACCCCGCCGCTTTTCAGAATGCTCACCGCCTGGCTTATCAGACGGGTTTGAGGATTCACCTCATGTACGTAGAAAAATTGACTCATTTAGTTATTGTCCATTGCTTGCATTGCCAGACCCAGTTCAATCCCTGGGGCCGATACAGATTCTTGCCCAGTTCCAGCCAGCGGCCGGGAAAGTGGAAATCGGATCCCACCGAGGCGTAGAGGCCGTTGAGAGTGGCCAGCGCCCCTAAATTATTTCTGTCGTCTGTGGTTTGCTGCCCGAGCACCACCTCCATGGCATCGCCACCGGCGGCCTTGAATTCGCGCACCAGGCGTTTGAGCCACTTGGCCGACAGTTGATAGCCACTGGGGTGGGCCAACACGGCCACTCCACCTGCGTTGTGGATCACCTCTATGGCCGTCGCCATCTCACCCCAGTTGTTGGGCACATAGCCTGTTTTGCCACGGCCGAGAAACTTCTTGAACACGCTGGCGCTATCCGGCGCGTGCCCCTGCTCGGCCAGGAAACGGGCGTAATGGCCACGGCTCAGCGCCGCATCACCGGCGAGCGCCCTGGCGCCTTCGTATGCCCCTGGAATACCGGCCTTTTCAAGCCTTGCGCCTATCTCGCGAGCCCGCTCTTCCCTGAGCTCACGTTGACGCTCGAGAAAGACAAGCAGGTTTTCGTCGTGGCGGTCGATATCCAGCGCCACGATATGAATATCATAGGCGTGCCAACGGGTAGAGATCTCAACCCCGTCTACCAGGGTCAAAGGCGCGCTCTGCCCGGCATTGAAGGCATGGGCCTCATCCAGCCCGGCGACTGTGTCATGATCGGTAATCGCCAGCAGCTCAACCCCCTTTTCCAGGGCGCGTTCGAGCAGCAAAGACGGTGTCAGTTGGCCATCTGAGGCTGTGGTATGGCTGTGAAGATCGGCCAAAGTATTTTCAGTTATCATAGCGCTATTGTACTTGGTTTTGTTGGCAAAATGCGATTTATCTCCGCTGGGCGACGGCAAATTGGCAGAAATTTGCATAAATTAAAAATATTCAATTGACATTGGCGGGCAGCTGGGTTTTTCTATAGGTCAAACGTCGAGAGGACAAATTTTCAATGACACACTTCAACGCTTCACTCAACATCATCTGGTGGTGGCACTTCCCTTAACGCGGGTAGTGTGAAGCGCTGTGCACGATTGAAAATAACGCAGCCAAATTCAACAAAGAGCCCGCAAGAGATTGCGGGCTTTTTTGTGCTTAACGGTCAGGAAAACCCCGCAGCCAGGCTAAACAGCGGAACAACAGGAAGGACAGATGAACAGAATCGAGCCAATCGCCAGAGTACACCGCCAGACGCGGTCACTGCCCTATTACGACGATCCCCTGAAACTGTATCAGCAACTGACGCGGGACAAGCCTCACAGCATGTTGCTGGAGTCGGCCGAAATCGACAGCAAGGATCACCTGAAAAGCATTATCCTCAGCCACGCGGCGCTGGCCATTCGCTGTGACGGGTCGACCTTGAGCTTCGAGGCTTTGACAGACAACGGCGCCGGACTGCTGCCCGCGATTCACGACTTCTTTAACTCGCGCGGTGAGGTCAGCCTGGAGCAGCAGAGCCTCAAGGTCGTGCTGCGCCCCATCACTGCCGAGCTGGATGAAGATGCCAGACTCAAGGCAGGCTCGCCGCTCGATGGCCTGAGATTACTGCAGCAGGGTCTGATTGATGAAAAAGAGAGCCAGTTTGAAACCGGATTTCTGGGCGGCGTTTTGGGGTACGACCTTATCGCCAGCACAGAGCCGCTGCCAAGCGTAAGCCAGGGCGCCAACCACTGCCCCGACTATCTGTTTTATCTGGCTGAAACCCTGATAACAGTAGATCACCAAAAGGGCTGCGCCGAAGCCGTGGTGATGGAGTTTAATGGTAACAGCGAGGTGCAAGCCGAGCTTGGCGCCAGACTGGATGCCATAGAAACCAACTGCCAGCTGCTGGAAGATGTTGCCCCTTTAAGCGGCGTACATGCCGAGGCCAGCGTCAATATCAGTGACGCCGATTTTTGCCGCCAGGTGAGCCGCCTCAAGGAGCATATCTGCGCCGGTGATATATTTCAGGTTGTGCCATCACGCAGTTTCAGCCTGCCCTGCCCCAATACTCTGGGCGCCTATAGGGCACTGAGACTGACCAACCCCAGCCCCTATATGTTTTACCTGCGCAGCGCCGACTTCACCCTGTTTGGCGCCTCTCCGGAAAGCGCCCTCAAGTATGAAGCCAAGGGCAATCAGGTTGAGGTTTACCCCATCGCCGGTACCCGCAAACGCGGCAAGACCCCAGATGGCGAGATAGATTTCGATCTCGACAGCCGCATAGAGCTGGAGCTAAGACTGGACAAGAAAGAGTTGTCGGAGCACATCATGTTGGTGGACTTGGCCCGCAACGATATCGCCCGCATCAGCCAGAGTGGCAGTCGTAAAGTGGCCGAGCTGCTGAAGGTAGACAGATACTCCCATGTGATGCATCTGGTCAGCCGGGTAACCGGGCAGCTTAGGGAAAATCTCGACGCCCTGCACGCCTATCAGGCCTGCATGAACATGGGCACCCTGGTGGGCGCCCCCAAGGTGCGCGCCGCCCAACTCATTCGTGAAACCGAGCAGCAGCGCCGCGGCAGCTATGGCGGCGCCGTGGGTTATCTCAACGCCCTCGGTGATATGGACACCTGCATAGTGATCCGCTCCGCCTTCGTCAGCGAAGGCATGGCGCACATCCAGGCCGGGGCCGGAGTGGTCTATGATTCAGATCCCCAGGCCGAGGCCGACGAAACCGCGCAAAAGGCGCAGGCAGTGATCAGTGCAATCAAGATGGGAGGTGGCCTGTGAAACTCTATCTATTGGATAACTTCGACTCCTTCACCTACAACCTGGTGGATCAGTTCCGCAGCCTGGGCTTTGAAGTGCTGGTGTACCGCAATAATGTCAGTGCCCAGTTGCTCGCCGAGCGGATGCTGGCGGAGCCGGGTCAGGCGGCGCTTATTTTGTCTCCCGGCCCGGGCGCCCCCGGAGAAGCCGGTTGCATGATGGAACTTATTGCGCTGCTGGCCGGCAAACTGCCGATTCTTGGTATCTGCCTTGGTCACCAGGCCCTGGTTGAACATTACGGCGGCAAGGTTGAGCGTGCCCCCCAAGTGGTACACGGTAAGGCCAGCCCGGTAGAGCACAACTGCGATGGCCTGTTTGCCAACCTGCCATCCCCCTTGCCCGTGGCCCGCTATCATTCGCTGGTAGCAACCAAGGTGCCCGACTGCCTGGAGGTGATTGCCACCACCGAAGGCATGCCTATGGCCATCAGCCATCGCTGTGATGCCGCCGTCGGTTTCCAGTTCCACCCCGAATCGATTCTCACCACCCTTGGCAGCACCTTGCTGGTGCAAACACTGCAATACCTGACCATGAGCCGCGAGGAAACCTGCCATGACTGAACTGCAACCTCTGTTCGACCGCCTGTACCGGGGCGAGTCTTTGAGCCGTAGCCAGGCCGCCAGCCTGTTTGCCGAGCTTATCGACGGCAAGCTCAGTGAAAGCCAGATGGCAGCCATGCTGATCGCGCTCAAGCTCAAGGGCGAAACCATAGACGAGATCAGCGGCGCCGCCGATGCCCTGCTGGCCGCCGCCAAGCCGTTTCCGCACCAATGCCAAAGGGTAGTGGATATTGTCGGCACTGGCGGTGACGGCCACAACACCATCAATATCTCTACCACGGCCGCCTTTGTTGCCGCCGCAGCCGGAGTCAATGTTGCCAAACACGGCAACCGCGGGGTGTCCAGTAAGTCGGGCTCTTCCGATCTACTGGCACAGTTCGGCATAGACTTGACCATGTCGCCCGAGTGCGCCGCCAAACACCTTGCAGACAACGGCCTGTGTTTTCTGTTTGCACCCCATTATCACGGTGGAGTGCGGCACGCTGTACCTGTGCGCCAGGCGCTCAAGACCCGCACCCTGTTCAATGTACTCGGCCCGCTGATTAATCCGGCTCGCCCCGACTACATGCTGCTCGGGGTCTACAGCCCAAGCTTGGTTCGCCCCATCGCCGAAGTGTTGCGGGCCCTTGGCGTCAAAGGCGCCATGGTCGTTCACGGCAGCGGCCTGGATGAAGTGGCGCTGCACGGCGCAACCCAGGTGGCTGAACTCAAAGGTGCAGAGATAGTGGAATATTGCCTCACCCCAGAAGACTTTGGCGTGCCGCAGGCGACGCTGGCCGAGCTGGAAGGCGGCACCCCGGCAGAAAACGCCCTTATTACCCAAGCGCTGTTTGCCGGTAAAGGTAGTGCCGCCCAGCGTCACGCCGTGGCTATCAATGCCGCCTGCGTGCTCTATCTCGCCGGCAAGGCTGACAATCTCAGGCAGGCCACCCAACTGGCACTGGCCACCCTGGATGATGGCCGCGCCTGCGCCAAACTCAATGCCCTGGCGGACAAGGCCCACCAAACCCAGACTGAAGACAATGACGCCAACTCACCACAACCCAGCAAGGCAGGAGCCATATCATGAGTAACGTGCTTGAGCGTATCGTCGCCACCAAGCAGCAGCATATTGAAGCCCTCAAGCTGCGTTTTCCCGAAGATAGCCTGACGCCCAAGACGTCGGATCGCAGCCTGTATCTGGCACTCAGTGCAAAAGGCGCCGGCTTTATTCTGGAATGCAAGAAGGCCAGCCCCTCCAAAGGGCTTATCCGCAAAGACTTCGATCCGGTTGCCATTGCCGATGTTTACAGCCGCTACGCCTCCGCGGTGTCGGTACTGACTGACGAAGCCTTCTTTCAGGGTGACTTTCGTTATTTGCCCAAGGTGCGCGCCAGAATCAAACAGCCGGTATTGTGCAAAGACTTTTTTGTTTCGCCTTATCAGGTTAAGTTAGCGGCCCATCAGGGCGCCGATGCCATCTTGCTGATGCTGTCGGTACTCAGCGATGAGCAGTATCGATTGCTGGCGAGCGAAGCCGAACAATATGCCCTCGACACCCTCACGGAAGTTTCCAACGAGCAAGAGCTCAAGCGGGCGCTGGCTCTGGGCGCGCCGATTATTGGCATCAACAACCGCAACCTCAGGGATCTGAGTACAGATCTGGCGATGACAGAATACTTAGCCCCCAAGATCCCCGAGGGGACACTGATCATCAGCGAATCCGGGATCTACAGCCGTGAGGATGTGCGCCGCCTCAGCCCGCTGGTCGACGGCTTTTTGGTGGGCAGCTCGCTGATGGCCGAGGCCGATTTGGATCTGGCCTGTCGCCGCCTTATCTATGGCAACAACAAGGTGTGTGGCCTGACCCGGGAGCAGGATCTGCTGGATGCGGCAAAATCCGGCGCCGTCTACGGCGGCCTCATCTTCGCCGCCAAGTCCCCCCGTTGTGTCAGCCGCGCCCACGCCGCCGAGCTGTGCCGTTACAACGCCGAGCAGCCACGTAAACTGGCGATGGTGGGGGTATTTGTCAATGAATCACCGGCTAAGATGGCCGAGCTGGCCAATGAACTGAAACTGAGCGCGCTGCAGCTTCATGGCAGTGAATCAAGCGAAGATATTACCAAGCTCAAGCAGCTGCTTGAGCAAAATGGGCACCAGGCCGAGATCTGGAAGGCTGTTCCGGTCAATGTCGACGGCGGCGAGCTGCCAGCCTTGCCGGAAGGCGCCGACCGCTATCTCTATGACAGTAAAAGCGGCGACAACTTTGGCGGTACCGGCAAACATTTCGATTGGCAGCAAGGGCTCGCCCAGCGCGAGCGCGCCATGCTTGCCGGTGGCCTGGGTCCGGAAAACGCCGCCTTGGCTGCCACCCAGGGCTTTTTCGGGCTGGACTTTAACTCAGGGGTGGAAAGCACCCCCGGCATCAAAGACAGAGCAGCACTGCAGGCGGTGTTTAAGCAGCTCAAAGCCTGACAAGAACAACAGTATTCGCCTGTCAGACAGGCGCAACAAGTATCCTAAGGAAAGCAGTATGAGCGAGTTAAAACTCAACCCTTATTTCGGGGAATACGGCGGCATGTATGTGCCGCAGATTTTGATGCCGGCGCTGAAGCAGTTGGAAAGTGCCTTTGTCGAGGCCCAGAATGATCCCGCCTTTCAGGCCGAGTTCACCGAGCTTTTGAAAAACTATGCCGGGCGTCCCACCGCCTTGACCCTGACCCGTAACCTGTCGCCCAATGACAAGGTGAAAATCTACCTCAAGCGGGAAGATCTGCTGCACGGCGGCGCCCACAAGACCAACCAGGTGCTGGGACAGGCGCTGCTGGCCAAGCGTATGGGTAAAAACGAGATCATCGCCGAAACCGGCGCCGGTCAACACGGGGTGGCCACCGCCCTGGCCTGCGCCCTGCTGGGCCTTAAGTGTAAAATTTACATGGGCGCCAAAGATGTGGAGCGCCAAAGCCCCAATGTGTTCCGCATGCGTTTGATGGGCGCCGAGGTCATTCCTGTCACCTCAGGCTCGGCCACTCTCAAAGATGCCTGCAACGAGGCGATGCGCGACTGGTCCGGCAGCTATGACAAGGCGCACTACCTGCTGGGTACCGCCGCCGGGCCTCACCCTTTCCCTACCATAGTCAGGGAGTTCCAGCGCATGATAGGCGCCGAAACCAAGGCGCAGATCCTCGAGCGTGAAGGCCGACTGCCGGACGCCGTCATTGCCTGTGTCGGCGGCGGCTCCAACGCCATAGGTATGTTCGCCGACTTCATAGATGAAGCCTCGGTGCGCCTCATAGGGGTCGAGCCGGCCGGGAAAGGCATAGATACGCCGATGCACGGCGCGCCGCTGCGGCACGGTAAGACAGGCATCTTTTTTGGCATGAAGGCGCCCTTGATGCAGGACAGCAACGGCCAGATAGAAGAGTCTTACTCCATCTCTGCCGGGTTGGACTTCCCCTCTGTGGGACCGCAACACGCCCACCTCAACGCCACCGGACGCGCCACCTATGAGTCGGCCACCGATGAGGAGGCGCTGGAGGCCTTCCAGTTACTGGCCCGCTGCGAAGGGATTATTCCGGCGCTGGAGTCGGCCCACGCGCTGGCCTATGCCATCAGGCTGGCCAAAGAGTGCCGCGAAGAAACCATACTGGTGGTTAACCTCTCCGGCCGCGGCGATAAAGACATATTTACCGTTTCCGATATCCTGGCAGAGCGCCAGGCTGCATCTGCGCAGTCAGATAAATCACAGGAGTCACAGGCATGAGTACACGTTATCAAACCACTTTTGCCCGGCTGCAGGCCGAAGGTCGCGGCGCCTTTGTTCCCTTTGTGACACTGGGCGATCCAAGCCCTGAGCTGTCGCTGCAGATTATCGACACCCTGATTGCCCACGGTGCCGACGCCCTTGAGCTGGGCTTCCCCTTTTCCGATCCGTTGGCCGATGGCCCGGTGATCCAGGGCGCCAACTTACGGGCGCTGGCGGCAGGTACCACGCCGGCCAAGTGCTTCGAGCTTATCGCCGAGGTACGCGGCCGTCATCCCGAGTTGCCCATCGGCCTGCTGTTGTACGCCAATCTGGTGTACGCCAACGGCATCGACAACTTCTATCGCCACGCCGCCGAGGCCGGGGTCGATTCAGTGCTGATAGCCGACGTGCCGGTTGAGGAAGCCGCGCCTTTTATAGAAGCCGCCAAGGCCCATGCCATAGCGCCTATCTTTATTGCGCCGCCCAATGCCGATGATGATACTCTCAAGGCGGTGAGTGAAGCCGCTGAAGGCTACACCTATCTGCTGTCCCGCGCCGGGGTAACTGGCGCCGACAATAAGGCCGGTATGCCGGTGGATGAGGTACTGGCCAAGCTTAAAGCCTTCGATGCGCCGCCTCCACTGTTGGGGTTCGGTATCGCCGAGCCGGCTCAGGTCAGCGCCGCAATTGCCGCCGGCGCCGCCGGTGCCATCTCGGGCTCTGCCGTGGTCAGGATCATTGAGCAACACCAAAATGCCCCCGATATGCTACTGAGCACTCTGGCCGACTTTACCCGTGCCATGAAGGACGCCAGCTAAGGGAGGACTTATTCGCCCCTCCCTCTTTAATCCTCGAGCCAGGGTATTCCCTGGCTTTTTTATGTCACGCACAACCCAATACACTCATTTACACTTGATTTTCAATCGAGCAACGGGATATCTTCAAATGTCATCTTTTGTAAGATAAGTAAAATAAAAGAGTCATTTTTTTAACACCTTAGAGTGCTTGGTCTCACACTGTTTCTTAAAGTTATAGGTTAAGCACTCTATTAATGCTCCCAAACCTTGGGAAGGTGCAGGGCCAAAGTATCAATATAAAATGTGAACATTAGCCCATAAAAAAATATTCACACTAAATAAACTTACGTTGCAAAATGTAACCAATAAATTAAGGAACACAAAAATGAAACGCAGTTTATTTACTGCCGGTACACTCGCTTTAGCTCTAGGTGGATGCGCAACCCAATCTCCACAAGTTGAGTCCCAGGAAAGCCCTCACTCTCAACAAGCTCAAATTGAAGCACAAAAAGCAGCCATGGAGGCATCGGTTACCAATCCCATCCTAAAACGTAAATTAGCTCTTGGCCGAATTACTAATGAAACCATCTACGGCAAAAGCCTTTTGCGAGATGACAAAGGCGATGTACTTGGTAAGCAAGTAACCGACATGTTATCAAAAGCTCTGACAGAGTCAGGCCAATATCTCGTATTTGAACGTCCAGATATTGAGCGCCTTAAAGATGAGGCAAAGCTTACTGGACAAAAGCTAAACCTAGTAGGTGTTGATACTTTAATAATCGGCTCTCTCACTGAGTTTGGCCGTAAAACAGAAGGAAAAAGTGGATTCCTTTCTTCCACTAAAAAACAAGTCGCCTTTGCTAAAGTTGACTTACGCTTAGTCGATAGCAAAACTGGGCTGGTTTACCATTCTCTATCAGGAGCTGGGGAAAGTAGTTCTGAGGCCGCTTCGGTTGCAGGCTTTGGTTCTAAAGCTGCTTACGATGGAACACTCAATGATGCTGCGATATCTAACGCGATATCAGATGCTATCAGCAAATTGACCGCCGAAATGCAAACCCGTCCTTGGCAAACCGACATTCTAGCTGTTGAAGACGGGATGATTTACATCAGTGGCGGTAAGTCACAAGGTATAAAACAAGGAATGAGTTTTAATATCGAAACTCAGGGAAAAGTCGTCAAGTCCAAACAAACTGGTTTCGATATTACATTACCTGGAAAGAAAGTCGCTACTGTTTCAGTAATACAGCTTTTTGGCGACAATGAAACAAACGAAGGCGCAATAACCAGTATTTCCAGCGGTTCAATTGATGGTCTTAAATACACAGAACTTAATGTGGTGGAGGCGAAACAATGAAGTTAAAATTAGCCCTGATACTGAGTGTGTTATCCCTCAATGTAGGTTGTGTACAAATGCCAACCACTACTAGTTCAACTGTAGACAATCGTCCTCAAATTGTATTTAAAGTAAGCGATACTTCTGATGTAGAAGGAATGCGTGTAATCGTTGACGGACTCGACAATGGCCCTGTCGCACCATTCACTAATGGTACTCAAGCTTTGCGTATTCTTCCTGGTACTCACATTATTGAGATCCTGAATGGTGATACTGTTATTTCATCGCAGAAAATCTATGTATCCGATGGCGTGACAAAAGAGGTCTTGATCAAATGAACCGTATCAAACTTGGCCTATGTGTATTGGTAATGCTTGGCTTAGCTGGCTGTAAATCGACAACTTTATATAACTGGGGAGTTTATGATGAAGGCCTGTACGAATACTATCACGATCCCGTCGCAGCTAAGGAGTTCCCTATAGCACTTGAAGGTCACCTGAAACAAATTGAAGATAATAAACAACGACCAGCACCTGGGTTATATGCTGAAGTCGGAACTTTCAAGCTCAAATCAGGTGATATAACCGGAGCAATATCCTTTTATGAAAAAGAAGCGAACACATGGCCGGAAAGCGCAGCCTTAATGAAGACTCTAGTGCAAAACCTTCAACGTCAAAACGGTAATAAGCAATGAAATTTATCAAATTAACTTTTTCAGTTGCGTTAGTTGCCTTACTTTCCGCATGTCAAGCAACGACAGCTCCACGTCAAACTGGTTTTGAAGAACACAATCCAAGCTCAATTCTGATACTCCCAGTCATAAACCACAGCGTTGATGTCGATGCGCCGCTTGCGGTGTATAGCTCTTTACCTGTAATGCTTGCAGAGAAAGGTTACTATGTCTATCCATCAAATACAGTGAAGACAATCCTTGAATATGAAGGTCTTTACGAGCCTCAAGAGATACATCAGCTACCCGTGACCTCTTTGGTACAAATGTTTGGTGCAGATGTGGTTCTGTATGTCACGATAGAGCGGTGGGATACCACATATATGCTTATTTCAAGTACGACAGAAGTAGAGTTTACATACGCATTCAAAAACAAAACCGGGGATACGATTTGGCAAACCTCAAAAAAAATGCAATATACGCCCCAAAATAGTTCTACCGGTAACCCGTTGGCCGATCTCATAGGGGCTGTCATCACAGCAACAATTAACCGCGCGGCTCCCGATTATATGCCTCTGACCCGGATGGCTAACTACCAGGTTTTCTATAGCGATCAATCGACCTACTTACCTAATGGTCCATACAAACCCAAAGAGATTAAGTAGCTCAAAAAATCAGTTAAGCTTTTTTCTTGCTCAAGCCAGGGTATTCCCTGGCTTTTTTAGGCATCGCAAACGACAAAAGCCTAAGCTGGTTTCAATCCGGGGCGTTTTCTGAACCATGCAAACCTTGTCGAGAGCTCTGCACCACAGCCGGAACAGTATTAAACAAACATCTGAATTTTATTAGATTTTTACGCATTTCCGCCCAAACAATGGATACTTTACGATATTAATTGAGCGAATTTCTCAACTGAGTCTTTGGGGAGATGATTAAGTCAGAGAAAATGATTAATTGGAAGCAAGCTGCTTCCGGTTTCATCCAAGCAACCAAGATGGAAGACTATTTCAGAGCAAGGTACTCACTGATAAAAAGGCCATCTTTGCAGATGGCCCTTTATGAAATATTTACAGTTAAAAAAGCTTACTTATAAAAGGCTTCTACTGTGCCTTTGATGGTCATCAACAAGGGCTGGCCACGGCGGTCGAGCGCTTTGTGAGAAGCGACTTTAATCCAGCCTTCGCTAATACAGTACTCTTCCACGTCATTGCGCTCTTTGCCATTGATGCGAATGCCCACATCGAACTCAAACACTTCAGCCACATGGTGTGGGCTGCGTGGGTTGATAGAAAGGCGATCCGGCAGAGCAGGTGGTACTTTGGTATCGGTCATAATCTTCATCTTGGGTAAATAAAACTCGCGATATTGTAGGCAATCCCCCAATCCACCTCAATAGTGGCGAATAGCTTTATCCACACGGATTATACCCTTTTTATCAATCCAATCAGCCAATTTGGTTGTTTGGCCATGAGCTAAACTTTATCTGACTCTATAGCACGCCCGTTGATAAGCGAATCAATAGAGTCAGGTTCCAAAAAATTAACTGCGTATGCAACGAGCCGGCAGCTTAAGTTGGGTATTCGGCCAAATACCTCATCCTCAAACCCAATGGAAATGGCATTTGGGAAAAATCCAGCAAAAAACGGCGCAAAGCCAAAACCTGCGCCGATTTCATGGGATGGGTTATCCCCCTATGACTTGTTTACATCAGCCGTCAGCGATTACTGCAAATCGAACCTATCCAGCTCCATCACCTTGGTCCAGGCTTTGGCAAAGTCCTCAACGAAGCGGGTCTTGCCATCGTCTGCGGCATACACTTCAGCAACGGCTCTGAGTTCTGAATGGGAACCAAACACCAAGTCGACAGGCGTAGCCGTCCATTTGAGTTTGCCGGACTGACGATCAAGCCCCTGATAGAGACCTGGCTCCTCGCCCTTTTCCCAACGAGTAGACATATCCAGCAGGTTAACGAAGAAATCGTTACTGAGCTTGCCGGGGCTTTGGGTGAACACCCCATGCTTACTACCGCCACTATTGGTATCCAGCACTCTGAGACCGCCAACCAATACCGTCATTTCAGGAACCGTCAGGTTAAGAAAGTTCGCCTTTTCAATCAGAGCTTCGGCCGGTGATGCCGGGCTTTGATCACTGAAATAGTTTCTGAAACCATCGGCCTTGGGCTCTAGCACGGCAAAGGAGTTCACATCCGTTTGGGCCTGAGTCGCGTCCATCCGCCCGGGATGGAAGGCAAGATTGACTTTAACCCCAGCATCGGCTGCGGCTTTTTCTATGGCGACACTGCCGCCCAATACAATGAGATCAGCCAGCGACACCTTTTTACCGTCCTTGGCTTTCTTATTGAAATCCTTTTTGATTTTCTCAAGCTTACCAATGACTTTCGCCAATGCCTTGGGATCATTAGCCGCCCAATCGCTCTGGGGCTTCAGGGCGATTCTGGCACCATTGGCGCCGCCACGCATATCTGTGCCACGAAAAGATGACGCCGCGGCCCAGGCGGTTTTCACCAGTTCAGGCACGCTGAGGCCTGAATCCAAAATAGCCGCTTTCAGTTGTTTGGTATCGGCCGCGTCGATCAGTTGATGATCGATGGCTGGGATAGGGTCTTGCCAGATCAGATCTTCATAAGGCGCATCTTTACCCAGGTAGCGGCTCTTCGGCCCCATATCTCTATGAGTCAACTTGAACCAAGCCTTGGCGAAGGCCAGCTCAAACTCGGCCGGATTATTGAGGAAACGGGTCGTGATCTCGCGGTAAATAGGGTCTTCCTTCAGCGCGATATCACTGGTGAACATGATAGGAGCATGACGCTTGTCGGGAATATGGGCATCTGGCACCAAATTGGCGGCCTTGCCATCGGCAGGGATCCATTGAATGTGGCCGGCCGGACTCTTGGTTTGTACCCAATCGAAAGTATAGAGCCAGGTTAAGTATTCCATGGTCCACTTGGTGGGATTGGAAGACCAGGCGCCTTCCAGGCCGCTGGAAACCGTATCTTCCGAGTGACCTTTACCGCAGCGGTTTTTCCAGCCAAGGCCCTGCTCCTCTATTCCGGCGGCAGCGGGTTCTGCGCCGACACACTTGGCTGGGTCATGGGCGCCATGAGCCTTACCGAAGGTGTGACCACCGGCGATCAGCGCCACGGTTTCTTCATCATTCATGGCCATACGGCCAAAGGTATCGCGTATTTCCTGGGCAGATGCCAAGGGATCGGGCACGCCATTTGGACCTTCCGGGTTCACATAGATGAGTCCCATCTGGGTGGCTCCCAAAGGTTTTGCCAACTCACCTTTTTCATTGTGGCGTTTATTGTCGAGCCACTGTTTCTCGGCGCCCCAATTAACCTTCTCGGCTTCCCAGTCATCAGTGCGGCCACCGGCAAAACCGAAGGTCTTAAAGCCCATGGACTCCAGGGATACGTTACCGGCCAGTACCATGAGATCGGCCCAGGAGATCTGGCTGCCATACTTTTGCTTAATTGGCCAAAGTAAGCGGCGAGCCTTGTCGAGACTGACGTTATCAGGCCAACTGTTGAGAGGCTCAAAACGTTGCTGACCACCACTGGCACCGCCGCGACCGTCAAAGATGCGATAAACACCGGCACTGTGCCAGGCCATACGGATAAAGAAAGGGCCATAGTGACCATAGTCGGCAGGCCACCAGTCCAGGGAAGTGGTCAACGTGGTTTTGATGTCGGCTTTAACGGCGTCCAAATCCAAAGAGCCAAAAGCCTTGGCATAGTCGTAATCGGTGCCGTAGGGATTGGATTCAACGCCGTGCTGACGCAGTGGCGATAGATCCAGTTGCTGCGGCCACCAGTAGGCGTTGGTTGTTGCGGCCTGAGGCTGAGCGGCCGATGGCGACTGCGCCGCTTGGGTACTGGCTGCGCCAAATACCATGGCAACAGACAGCGCCACCGCGGTCAAAGATGGGATACTTAATTTCATGTTGGAAGTCCTCTTCCTTGGTGAAGGGGGTGGGATAAGCCACTCCCCCGATTCAAGTGCCGCGAATGCCGGCGCCTTTGGTTAGCGCGCCTTAACAAACGGGCACAGTTAAGCAGTGACGGATACGGCCTGTCGCTGCTTATTCCAAGGTAGTGAGGAAACCTATTCGCAACTAACGATTAAATCAGATTATTGTAATCTAAAAAGAAGCGAATACTAATTTAGGGGGCGGCATTCTGTAGTTGTCCAACCATTTTCTAAGCCAAAGATTGGAAGTCAGTGGTTGCTATCAAATGTTCGTTTTCAAGCCCAGTGTTGAGCGCTAAAGGGCTTGGCCTGTCTGTCTTTGGCTGAGAGTAATGGCTCACCCAGTGCGGTATTCAGCGGCCAGTCTATCGCTAAGTCAGCATCGTTCCAGACAATGGCACCTTCATCGCCGGGCTGATAATAATCACTGCACTTGTATATCACCTCGGCCGGTCCCTTGGTCACGTAAAAACCATGGGCAAAACCCGGTGGGATCCACAGCTGACAGCGGTTCTGTGCCGATAAATGCAAACCGTGCCACTGCCCAAAGGTGGGAGATTGGGGACGAATATCGACGGCGACATCGTATATCTCACCGCTGATAACCCGAATTAGCTTACCTTGGGGATATTGGCGCTGAAAATGAAGCCCCCTAAGCACGCCCGTGCCAGAACAGCTGTGATTCTCCTGCACCAGAGCAACTGGAGCTTGGCCGCTATCCATCAAGGCTTTTTCAAAGACAGAGGCTCGAAAGCACTCCATAAAATAGCCCCGATTATCATTGAAGATCTCGGGCGTAAACAATATCAGGCCGGATAAAGGGAGAGATTGAGCTTTCATCAAGAGACACAAAAAACGGTAATTGGAGGGATTGTAGCAGGAGTCGCAGTCATAGGACGATAGCCTTTCGATTGCATCGCGTAAACAAGCCGGTTACGTGACTGAATAGGCTCTGAACCATAACCCAGATGGTGTGACAAAAGCCTTACACCCGGCAAATCAGCTGTGCTAGCCTGAAGGCCAACTTAGGTAACTTAAGGGAATAAACCATGAACAAGTCCACTATTTTTGCGCTGCTGATGACAAGTGGTATGGCGCTGGGTCTGGCTGCTTGCCAAGATCAGGACAGCCAATCTCCAGGGACAAACGGCCCAGCAGAAACCGCTACGGCCCCAGCTGAACAAACAGCCCAAATACCTATGGGTGATACCAGTCAAAACTCGCTGGACTGGGACGGAAGCTATAAAGGACTGCTTCCCTGCGCAGATTGCTCAGGAATAGAAACTACGCTAACGCTCAAAGAAGATAACAGCTATCGCCTGCAGCAAGTGTATCAAGGTAAGGACGAGAGCATATTCAGCGAAACCGGCAAGTTCACCTGGGATGCCAGCGGCAGCAAAATCACCCTGGAGGATGGCAGTAAATATCTGGTAGGGGAAAATCAGCTGTTTATGCTGGACAGAGAAGGCAACCGCATCACCGGCAGCCTGGCTGATAACTACAGGTTAAATAAAGAGAACTAAATACGCCGCATGAACACTGCAAAATGATGAGATAAATCCATAGCGCGTTTCAGATCTGCAGCGCGCTATGGCTCTTTTATTAATAAAAGGCTTTATACCAATCGGCAAAGGCTTTGACCCCTTCACGGATCCCAACTCTAGGCTTATAAGCCACGGCACTATATAGATCTTCGGTATCAGCCCAAGTGGCCTGGACATCACCATCTTGCATAGGCAGCATAATTTTTTCGGCTTTTTGCCCGAGCGCAGCTTCAAGCTCACTGATAAAATCCAATAAGCGAACCGGGCTGCCATTACCTATGTTATAAACACGATATGGCGCACTGCTGGTTGCCGGGGTCCCCTGTTCTACCGTCCAATCACTCTGCCGCGTAGGCACTTTATCTGCCACTCTGATGATGCCTTCGACGATATCATCGATAAAGGTAAAATCGCGGCTCATATTCCCCTGATTGAACACATTGATAGGCCTGCCAGAGGTAATGGCATCTGCGAACAGCATAGGCGCCATATCCGGGCGTCCCCATGGGCCATAGACAGTGAAAAACCTCAGTCCTGTTGCGGGTAAGCCATAAAGGTGCGCATAGCTATGTGCCATCATCTCATTAGCTTTCTTGGTCGCCGCGTAAAAAGACACCGGATGGTCGACCGAATCAGTCGTCGCGAACGGCATCTTCTTGTTGAGACCATAAACCGAGCTGGAAGAGGCATATACCAGATGTTCTATGCCATGATGACGGCAGCCTTCCAATATAGTAAGCATACCGATAATATTGCTGTCCGCATAAGCATAAGGGTTTTCAATTGAATAGCGAACACCGGCCTGAGCCCCCAAATGGATGACCCGCTTAAAACCACCTTTGGCAAAGAGTTCAGCCATGGCCTCCCTGTCGGCCAAATCAAGCTTTTGAAATTGGAAATGGTTAAAATCAGCCAGCTTTTGCAATCTGGCCTGTTTTAAACTGATATCGTAGTAATCATTGAGATTATCGATACCCACAACTTCGAATCCCGCTTCACACAAACGTTCGCAAACACGGGCACCGATGAAACCGGCTGCGCCGGTAACCAAATATTTCATACCGATCTTCTCATTTAACTTTCCGTTTACGCAAGCCGCTTTCAATCATTACCAAACAGATCCCGGGTATAAACTTTATCCGCAACATCTTTTAGTTCATCAACCATACGGTTCGAAATAATGACATCTGAAACTTTTTTAAATTCAGTAACATCGCGTATCACTCTAGAGCGGAAAAACTCATCACTTTCCAGCACAGGTTCATACACCACCACTTCAATCCCTTTGGCCTTAATTCGTTTCATCACGCCTTGCACTGCCGAAGCGCGGAAATTATCAGATCCGGACTTCATGATCAGTCGGTATACGCCAACTACTTTGGGTCTTTTGGCAATGACGGAATCGGCAATAAAGTCCTTACGGGTTCGGTTGGCATCAACAATTGCCGCTATCAGGTTGTTGGGAACCTGGTTGTAGTTAGCCAGTAGTTGTTTGGTATCTTTAGGCAAACAGTAGCCACCGTAACCAAATGAAGGATTGTTATAATGACCGCCAATACGGGGATCCAAACACACCCCCTCTATTATCTGCCTTGTATCCAGCCCATTGGTTTCCGCATAAGAGTCAAGTTCGTTGAAATATGCGACTCGCATAGCTAAATATGTATTGGCAAAAAGCTTAATGGCTTCAGCCTCTGTACTGCCGGTAAAGAGCACGGGAATATCTGGCTTTAACGCTGCTTCAGCAAGCAATTGAGCAAATCGCTCGGCTCTCTCTGAGCGTTCACCAACAATGATTCGAGAAGGATAAAGGTTATCGTACAAAGCCTTACCTTCTCGCAAAAACTCAGGTGAGAATATGATATTGGCCGTACCATGCCTGTTTCGCAATGCTCTGGTAAAACCGACAGGTACTGTAGATTTGATGATGATACAAGCGGCAGAATTAACCGCTATCACATCTTTTGCCACGGCTTCTACTGTGCTGGTGTCGAAGTAATTGGTCTTGGGATCGTAATCCGTTGGCGTAGCAATAATCACATAATCTGCGCCCCGATAGACAGCTTTATCCATTGTTGCTGTTAGCTTTAACCTGTGGCTGGCTAAGTGTTGCTCAATAAGTTCATCGGCAATAGGCGAGCGGCCTGCATTCACCATTGCCACTCTTTCTGATGAGACGTCCAACGCCCACACCTGATTATGTTGTGCCAGCAAAACTGCATTTGACAGGCCAACATAACCGGTTCCAACAACTACTATCTTCATTTTTTTCCCCCACTGCTTACGCTGTACGCTAACTTAACACAGTGATGAAACCAGAGATATACGCCAGTTTAGCCCCCAAAGAGGATTAGATTGTTGGTTGCTTTGCTAATTATTGACAAACGCCGTCCACTGAGGCCATAGCACAGCAGGGAGAACCGAACCATAGCGCAGTAATGAGCACGTACTTTGCCATAACGAGAAGAAAAATCTCCCAATTACAGGGTTGGAGCTTAAAGCACGGAACTCATCATTGTTGTCAGTATGTAAAAACTGCTCAGACCGAAGACAAAGCTTTCATGCAGTTGTTTCAGCGCAGCGGCAACTCGACATCCGCAAACATCTGCTCTATCAGCTGTGCATCACGCAATGCCACCGCCTTCTCCACAACATCTCGGGTCAGGTGCGGCGCAAACCGCTCAATAAAATCATACATGTAGCTACGCAGGAAACTGCCCTTTCTAAAACCTATCTTGGTGGTACTGTGGGCAAACAGATGACTGGCGTCTATGGCGACCAGATCCTTATCGATTACAGGATCAATCGCCATGGAAGCTATCACTCCTACGCCGAGCCCCAATCTGACATAAGTCTTGAGCACATCGGCACTTGTGGCACTGAAGACGACCCTGGGCTCAAGCCCGGCACCATGGAAACCCCGCTCAATTTCCGAGGCCTTATCAAAACCGAACACATAAGTGACCAGGGGGAAGCGCGCCAACTCTTCAATGCTAATCTGACTGCGGCTGGCCAGCGGGTGATCCCGAGAAACCACCACAGAGCGATTCCAGTGATAACACGGCAGCATGATGAGATCGGAATAGAGATGCATCGCCTCGGTGGCGATAGCAAAATCGGCGTCACCTCGGGCGGCGGCTTCGCTTATCTGCGATGGCGTACCTTGATGCATATGCAGATTTACCTTGGGATAACGCTCAATAAACTGCCGGATAATCTGTGGCAAAGCGTAGCGGGCTTGGGTATCTGTGGTGGCAATGTTCAGTTCCCCCTGATCGGGCTTGGTGTATTCTTCGGCCACCTTCTTGATACTTTCGACTTTACCAAGGATGTCGTTGGCAATTTTGATAACCTGCTCGCCGGCCGGAGTCACATGGGTCAAGTGTTTGCCACTACGACCGAAGATCTGGATCCCCAGTTCATCCTCCAGCATACGTACCTGCTTACTGATCCCTGGCTGGGAGGTATAAAGGTTTTCGGCGGTCGCGGAAACATTGAGGTTATGATTGACCACTTCTGCAATATATCTGAGCTGTTGCAGTTTCATCTTTAGATCCTTGAACTTCGGCCCCATTCAGGAGCAGAATTGAGTGTTGGAATACCGGACATCTATAATTAATGGTTATAGTATAAAGCAATAACTAAATCAAACAGGAATATAGCCGCGAATGCGAGCTATCTTCAGGACAGATACCTGGTGCTGGGCTAAGATAACTAGGCTAGTTTATTGATTTATTGTAGCATTAACAGAATGATAAAATTTACGGACAGGCTATGGCATTTACTCTTGTACTGCTGCTGATAGGTGCGCTTCTTCTGCTGGTTATCGGTATCAATGTTATTCAGCAACAAAAAGAGCGAGTCGAGGCCGAACGTCGTACTGAGTTGGCTCGTCAGCGAGCGATTTTGGACGAAACTGAAGAAGTTCTCTCCAATACCGGTATGTTTCCCTGCTCTTCACAAATCGTTTTGGTTCTCTACAAGCGCATTCAGGATGCCGCAAGAATTGCCGTTACCCTGAGTAAGGCCAACCAGAAGAGTGACTATGAACGGCGGCTAACCGACCTTGACGCGCTGATCACCAATCTGCAAAACAGTCCCCAACAAACACCTGCGATAGAGAGTTTTCGTCTGCCGGACAATGACCGTCAGGTATTGGTGCTGGTGCAGACTTTGAAAAAACTCAAGGCGATTTTGCGTGCCGAGCATAATAAGGGCAAAGTCGACCCTACTGTTTTTTCCACTGAAGAAGGCCGTATCGACAGCCTGCAACTCAGGATCAATGTCGAAAGTATGCTATCCCGCGCCCGCGCCGCCAGTTATATGAAACAATACGGTTCATCGAGGCAAATGGTGACCAAGGCCCTCGGCACCTTGCATACCATCAAGGCGCAAACCCCGAACGATCCTTTCATTGCCCGCAAAGTGGATGAAGCCAAGCAACTGCTCGATGAAATCATGGGGGCGCAAAAGATGGCTCAGCCCAGTGCTCCAAAACCTAAAAGCGATGAAGATGATATCGATGTGTTGTTCCAGCCTAAGAAAAAATGGTAAGCCGCCAACTGACCTAAAGTAGCTTCAGACAAACAAAGTTCAAAAAGCACCTTCAGGGTGCTTTTGGCTTAATCCAGTCCAATCAAGTCTCTATTAACCCAATCCCCTCTCAGCCAAATCCATCTTGAATAGTCCAAGCGGGTAACCGTTGTTTCCAATAACAGTCAAACATGGGCCGCCGGAAACAAGAAAGCCCTGCAACAGCAGGGCTTTCTTAACTCAGGTTTTTACCTGAAACTTAACTCTTGGCTTTCTTTTTCTTGCTGTTTTCAGCAAACCACTTGCCATCACGATAATGAGCAACCCAACCGGTCGCCTTACCGTCAACTTCGCTGGCCACATACTGCTCTTTAGTCTTACGACTGAACTTCACCAGCGCCGGGTTGCCTTCGTCATCTTTCACCGGCGCATCAGCCAGGAACTGATATTTGGGCCACAGCAACTCGCGGTACTCCACCAACTCAGAGACCAATGGTGCACGGGTCTCTCGGGATCTGGGGAAAGTACTTGCAGCCAGGAAAATACCCGAAGCCCCATCACGCAAGACAAAATGAGCGTCTGATTTGCTGCACTTGAGCTCAGGCAAGGGAATAGGATCTTCCTTAGGTGGCGCTACTTCGCCATTCTTGAGCAGCTTACGGGTGTTCTTGCACTCGCTGTTGGTGCAGCCAAAGTACTTACCGAAACGGCCGTTCTTCAGCTCCATATTACTGCCGCAGCGATCGCACTCTATCACAGGGCCTTCGTAGCCTTTAAGCTTGAACTGTCCCTTCTCGACCTCATATCCAGGACAAGCAGGATTGTTACCACAAACATGCAGCTTGCGAGTTTCATCCAACAGGTAGCTGTCCATGGCGGTGCCGCAGATGCCACAGCGATGCTTGGCTCTAAGTGCCTCGGTTTCGGCATCTTCACTCTCGCTAATCGCTTCTTCACCCGGAGTCAGGTTCAGCGTGGTTTTACAACGCTCTTTGGGTGGCAGCTCATAGCCGGAACATCCCAGGAACACACCAGTAGTACCAGTACGGATCCCCATTTGGCGACCACAAGTAGGACAAACTATATCTGTCAGCACCATCTGGTTGGGGCGCATACCGCCCTCTTCCGGTGGCAGCTCAGCATGTTGCAACTGCTTGGTAAAATCTTTGTAGAAGCCATCAAGCACCTGTTTCCAGTCGAGTTGCCCCTGAGCGACGTTATCCAAGGTCTGCTCCATACCGGCGGTAAAGTCATAGTTCATCAGGTTGGCAAAGTTTTCCACCAGACGTTCACTGACAATTTCACCCATCTTCTCGGCGTAGAAACGGCGGTTTTCCACCTTCACATAACCACGATCCTGGATGGTGGAAATAATAGTGGCGTACGTAGAGGGGCGACCTATGCCACGCTTTTCCAATTCTTTAACCAGAGAGGCTTCACTGTATCGCGCCGGTGGCTTGGTAAAGTGCTGTTTAGGATCCAGTTGTTTCAGATCCAGTTTATCGCCCTTGGCCAGATATGGCAGAGTGACTTCTTCTTCATTCTTGCGCTTGACGGCAGATTGTACCCGGGTCCAACCATCAAATTTCAACGTACGACCGCTGGCTTTCAGCTCAAACTCACCGGCCTTGACCGTGAGTCTGGTGGCATCATATTGAGCAGGAGTCATCTGACAGGCAACAAACTGGCGCCAGATAAGCTCATAGAGCCGCTGAGCGTCACGCTCCATGTCGGTCAGTGACGCAGCGTGTATAGAGACATCTGAAGGGCGAATCGCTTCGTGAGCTTCTTGTGCGCCCTCTTTGCTGCCATAACGAATCGGTGCATCAGGCAGGTACTTGTCGCCGAACTCTTTGGCAATCATGGTTCTGACGTTATCCAGCGCTTCCTGGCTCAGATTGGTAGAGTCGGTACGCATATAAGTGATATGACCCGCCTCATAGAGACGCTGGGCCATCATCATTGTCTTCTTGACTCCAAAGCCGAGACGGGTACTGGCAGCTTGTTGCAGTGTCGAGGTAATAAAGGGAGCGCTGGGCTTGCTTTGAGTGGCCTTATCTTCGCGGCCAATTACCTCATAACTGGCCGATTGCAGTGCGGCCACCGCGGCCAGCGCCTGGGATTCATTAACCGGCTCAAATGCTTTGCCGTTTTGCTTGACCACTTGCATGGTCAGGGCATCATCGGTAGCAGTCGCCAATTGTGCATGCAGATCCCAGAACTCTTCCGGCACGAAGGCTTTGATCTCGGCTTCCCGCTCAACCACCAAACGCACGGCTACCGACTGAACCCGCCCGGCAGAAAGGCCTCTGGCGACCTTTTTCCACAGCAGTGGCGAAACCATAAAGCCCACAACTCGGTCGAGGAATCTCCGCGCCTGCTGAGCATTGACCATGTTGTTGTCAAGATCACTGGGTTTGCTGAAAGCATCCTGAATAGCGCTCTTGGTGATCTCATTGAACACCACCCGCTTATAACGCGAATTATCGCCGCCTATTACCTGCTGCAGGTGCCAGGCAATCGCTTCCCCTTCTCTATCCAAATCCGTCGCGAGATAGATTTCATCGGCAGAATCGGCCAGCGCTTGTAGTTCTTTTACCACCTTCTCCTTACCAGGCAGAATTTGGTAGTTGGCTTTCCAGCCGTGCTCAGGATCAACCCCCATACGGGCGACCAGAGCCTTTTTCTCTTTCACCTTCTTGTACTTGGCCTTTTCTTCAGGTGACATCTTACGCACTTCAGCGGCGCTTTTGGCCTTGCCGTTGGCGTCGGCGGAGGAGGAAGTCGGCAAGTCACGTATGTGACCCACACTCGACTTAACGATGAATTCTTTACCAAGATATTTGTTGATAGTCTTGGCTTTGGCCGGCGATTCGACAATAACTAGCGATTTACCCATAGTGTGATTTGCGCCAAACGATCTCAGAACGGTGAAAATTGGCACCATATATAGAGGGTTGTCCACGGACTTTCAAGTTAATCCCTCTTTTATGTGTACCGGCGACTCAATTTTTAAGCAGGGTTAAAAAATTGTACAAAATAATATTGCGTAATTAAAAACTAATATTTCATTATTTCACGGCAAGCAAGTAATAGTTATGCATTTGTGATGAAAAAGCACTTTTTGCAGCCTTCCTGGTCGACTTGTGAAGCCTTGGGGCTCAAGTATACTGGAGCCAGTCCAAGGCCTGGATTGGGCCTCTATAACAACCTCAAATACCCCAAAAGGACAAGCAATGAAGCATTTTGAAGCGAATTTTGACGGATTGGTGGGCCCCACCCACAACTATGCAGGCCTGTCGTTCGGCAATGTCGCCTCCCTGAACAATGCCGCCCAGGCAGCCAACCCCAAGGCGGCGGCCAAACAGGGCTTGCAAAAGGCCAAGGCCCTGGCCGACATGGGGATGGTCCAGGGCATTCTGGCGCCGCAAGAACGCCCAGATCTGCATACACTGCGCAGAATAGGCTTCAGTGGCACTGATAAAGAAGTGTTGCAAAAGGCAGCCGCGCAGGCACCTGCTGTTCTCAGAGCCTGTTGCAGTGCTTCCAGCATGTGGACCGCCAATGCCGCAACTGTATCTCCAAGTGCCGATACCCATGATGGCCGCGTTCACTTTACGCCGGCCAACCTGGTGGATAAGTTGCATCGCTCAATCGAGCCGCAAACGACGGGCAACATTCTCAAGGCCATTTTCAGCGACAGTCGCTATTTTGTACACCACCAGCACCTGCCGGAACACAGCAGTTTTGGTGATGAAGGCGCTGCCAACCACACCCGTCTGTGTCAGGAATATGGTCATGCCGGAGTCGAAGTCTTTGTTTACGGCCAGGAAGCTACCAACCCTCAGGCCATAAAACCGAAGAAGTTTCCCGCCAGACAAACGCTGGAAGCCTCGCAGGCAATCGCCCGTTTACATCGTCTCGATGAAGACAACACTGTCTTTATTCAACAAAATCCTGAGGTGATAGATCAAGGCGTATTCCATAATGATGTGATCGCTGTCGGTAACCGCAATGTGCTTTTCCATCACGAGCAGGCCTTTGTCGATACCAAGGCCAAGCTGGCAGAGATCCGCGCCAAGTTGGAAGGTGATATCCATTTCATTGAAGTACCGACCGCCAAAGTCAGTATTCAGGATGCGGTCAAATCCTACCTGTTTAACACTCAGCTATTGAGCATGAGTGACGGCAAGATGGTTATCATAGCGCCAACCGACTGTGCCGAGAATCCAGCGGTAAAAGCCTACCTGGATGAATTGCTGACTCTGGATACACCAATTCAGAAAGTTGAATACTTTGATGTTAAACAAAGCATGCAAAACGGTGGTGGCCCAGCTTGCCTTCGCCTGAGGGTGGCTATGAATGATGCCGAGTTGGCAGCCATCAATCAGCACGTTCTGCTCGACGATAACCTGTTTACTCGCCTCAACGCCTGGGTGGACAAACACTACCGCGATCGCTTGTTACCCGCAGACTTGGCCGACCCACAATTGATAGTCGAGTCCCGTACCGCACTGGATGAACTGACTCAGATAATGAAACTCGGCAGTGTTTATCAGTTCCAGAGATAAGTTTTAGCTTAATTTCTACATTTCAAATCACTTCCGCACAATATCGGCCTCTGTTCTTGAGGCCTACTTTTTGCCACTAAAAAATTTCCGTCAGGCACTTGGGGCTCTTGTCAGAGCGCCATCTATATCCTTGATGAGTAACCAAAAGAATAATCGGCAGGTGAATGATTAATCCGTTGGAAGTCGTGACGTTAATCAGTAACCTGCCAGCATCTGTCTATTCGGCACCAGCAACCGCCACTCAGCACTCCGTTGCGCTATTTTGATTGGTTCACCTCAGGTAATCAAAATGCATAAAAATCCCCCAACCTAGGTTGAGGGATTTATCGTTAATCAATTAAATATCCTAATTGAGGGAGTTAACTGCCAGCGGATCCTTTGTTGGCTTGCTCAACTTGAGTTGGTCTAGTGTACTAAGACCTTTATGGCTGATCCCACCACTGTACACTTTGCTCCCATCCGGGTTGGTCATAGAAGTTTCACCAACATTCCAAGTGGTAAAGAAGTCACGTAAGTCGTAACCGAACACGTATGAGCTGCATACCATCATAAGATCACCGTTAGATAAGCCCGTTGCCTGTGAACTACAGTAGTTTATACCGCCATTATCACCTTGCACGTCGCCACGAGCCTTACGATGCATCAACTTGAACATATTCCAACCTTCATCTGCACCATAGATGGATGGTTTATCCTCTGAATCTGAGTACCAGTCATCAATTTTAAAGTGTGCTTTGGCCCAAAGTTTAAGTTGACCGAACATCACCAAACGCATCCCCGCATCACCATGGGACCAGGCATGACCGGCATTGCCATCAAGCCACAATGGCGCTTTTTGGATATCAGCCGCTATACGATCCATTCGAGGATTGTCATTACGGCCCTCAAGCTCCTGCATATACAACGCCAACAGGTTATTGGTAACTTCTGTACTGCCGGGAGCATTAAAAGGAGCAGAAGCTAGGTTGTGCCCCACTTCATGCCACAGCAACCAATCATTTATGGCATTGGTTGGAACACTAGTGGCATCGGCGTTAAAGCCAGAGTTCATCACAGGGTAACCCGAGTGCGCAGCACCAATGGAGATCTGCACATCGTTAACAAAGCGATGACGGAACTCTTTCAGATCTGTGTAGGTAAAGCGGCGATGCCGGCCTTCATCAGTTCTTTCATCACGACCATAGAAATCGCTTGCTGCCTCAGCAAAACGGTTCATATCCGCAGCGAATTTATCGACATTCATCAACTGCACATTCTGTACCGGCGTAGTGTAAATAAATGACCCGGTATCAATTTCAGCAATAGGTGCCGTTGCGGACTCCAGGCTGTGTATCCATTGCCCCTCCTTCCACCATGCTGCGGTTTCTACTCCTTCCAGGTTAAAGGTAACTTCGCCTAGCCCCTGCTCTTTGGGCTGAATATAAATCAAACCACCATAAGGCGTTTTGAAGGACTTACGTACACCATTATAGTCGTAGCTGGTTTGCATCCGTGGTGGACGCTTTAAACCCAACTCATGGTTTGGCCTACCCGTTAGATCATCTGCCATCATGACAGTAATGGTCGCTTCCACTCCCCCGGTAATGGTCACCTCTTGCAGTTGAGGAGCCCAGTAACCTGTGGATTGATTATTACCTGCAGAGTAGGTGACAGCTTTACCATCCGTTTGAATGTGAGCTGTGCCGTTAGACACCACCCCGGGGGTGCGTCCCGGATATTGAGTGGTATCGACAACAATGTCATGATCCCAGAATGAACGTCCCAACATGATTCGGGTTAATGGTTTTTCCATATAGTTCAATGGATAACTGGGATTCATTTGACCTTCGAGGTCACCAGCACCATAGATCATGCCGTTACTGACCAGGGAGGCTTTCAAATCCAGCGGACATTTGGCTTCCTGGGTATCAGCTTGATGCTTATCGTCCGTGTAACAGTTCAGGAACTGCACCGCTTGTTTAAAGCCCAGTTCATCTTGAATTTCTGTCTCATAACGGTAAGGGTTGTCATTCCACATCCAAATCGCCAGATTATCGTAAGTTTGATTCAGCTCGGTCGCTGATAAACGACTACCTTGTTTGCCTTTGGTGCGGTAGTAAAGCTCATGCTTGTATAATGCGGTAAAGTTCGCGCCCAGGTTTGCGGCTTTCACCATACTTTCGACAACATCTTTACTCACTTCATAACGGTCAAAATCCGGCCGGTGATAGGCACCACGAACTGTGTAACCATGCCCGGAACGAGTTTCAATACAGTTAAACTCATACTCGTAGGCATTGTTACACACAGGCGTGCCTTCAAAGGCAGCTTGAAGCTCTGCGATTGCCGCTTCACGTTCTTCAGCTGTATTGACAAAGATACGAGCATGTTTTTTCAACATTACAGGGTTGCCCTGCGGATCAAACTCTGGATTACCGTCGGCATTTAACTTAGGTACCTCATAGGTCGGGATCTCAAATTTGATCTTGGTTTCATCTTTGAGCCACTCGACAGTGCCATCCTGATTGACAGTAAATGGCTGCTTACCCTCATGGTCTTGAAAGCGCTCCAAAACCACCATCTCGGAACCACCTTTTACATGCAGGTTTGGATAGGCTTCCTGACAATAATAAGAACTGCCACAAAATGCTTGATTTGTCGGGGTCACATTTTGGCCGCCGACAGAGATACCCGCCGCATCGGCCAATCGGCCAATCGGCTCTGGGTTTGCGGTTTGAATGGCATCCATAAACAAGATATTACCGCCGTCATTCACATACTTGATTAGTGCCGTAACATCACTTTGAGTCAGGTTCGGATTATCCAAATCTGCCACGAACTGATTTGTCATCCCATCTTGGATCAGTTTTGGTGGATATGCCTGCAAAATCAAAATCGGGGTGGCTTTGGCTGAAATATTGTTAAAGCTACCTTTACTCAGTTGAGTAAGCTCACCAAAACCGAAATCAGGACTAACAAAAAAGTCATATTGCATCCCTAAGCCACTATTGGCATGAGCAAAATATGCTTTATCTATGTTAGTACCAATAGCGATACCTTGTGTTGGGTTATTATTATTAAACCACTGGAACAAGTTAACAAAGAACTGCTTCATACTGCCATGGTCATCATGCTTTGGGTTTTCAACCTTAGTGGAAGTACAGCTCTTAGCCGAACTGTCGATCTTAACAGAACGGTTATTCCAATAATTGTCCGGGCATGAAAGAATGCTTGGGTACAATCCATTTCCCATCATCACAATCTTACCTTGGCCAATCTCACCTGCTGTAACAAATGGGAAGCCAAAGGTTGCGTTGTCTTTACTCACTGTTGGAATCGCAGGCATATCAATACCCGGCCAAGTCGCGATATAAGGGCGCCCCTCGCGGGTCCACGCTTGTGGTTCACCAAAATCAAGTTCACGGTTTATATCAGAGCGCGGCATCATCACAGGAAACGCGCGATTGGAAAGATTCAATGCCCGCATGCCACGAGTATAACCGGTTGCACCGTAAAAACTGCCGTTATCATTAAATACATGGAATGTATTTACATCGCGAAAAATGGCATTTAATGATTCAGTTACATATTTACCATTATCTAACGAAAAAACCTGTGGTTGAGATTGCGAATAACTGAATGCCATCGGCTGACGTAATTCTTGATCTATCCAGGCAGTCAAACCTTTACTGAACTGTTCTTCGAACTCATTGGGCAAATTAAAGTCAGAACCCTCAAGCTTTCCGCCATTTGGCAGTGAAAGGTTGATAAGCTCATTAATTACATTTGGATACATAGCAAACGTATCCCTGATCTCTGTGGTAATTTCAAACTTACCATTCAAGTTTACAGCATAACGCTCAATGAGTGCCTGGATATTGGCTTTCGTGACATCATTATCCGTTACATCGGTTAGCTTATAGTTAACTTTATTACCAACAACCTTACCAAATTCAAAAGTGTCAATACCAAAGGTTAAGGTATCACCCCAAAGGTATTCAAACTCACCATTATCATCCGTTAAACCTATAGAGTTTGCGGAGAAATAACTTACACCAACAAGAGCTTGACCATTTATATCCGTCAGCTTACTGCGGGTAAGAACTTTGCCTTCTGCAGTTGCTTTATAAGCGTAGCTCGACTCAGCATTAGCAGATACAAACTTTGCATTCAGATCGCTATCAGCATCTGCGTCAACCGCTGGTATCACTTTGTTATCAACGTGAGAGCTTGGCGCCTTACCGACTTGGTCCGTGGCCGCCTCCTCTTTCCAGGCAAAGTAGGCATCAATGGCTTCATCACTTAGACCTTGGCTAAACACTTCTTCAATATCAAATGAATCAATCTCTGTTAAACAGATTGCATCTTCATTCTCGCAAGTATCGATTGATTGTAAGACTTCAGTAACCCGCTTACCGTGCAGGCGAGTCAGTTCAAAAGAGGTTTCTATCTTGCTATTTTGGATCTGATCACGAGTCTCATTCGGAAATGGAGCGGTAAATTCCCCAAGAACAACATTGCCCACACGACAGTCAAAGGAAATCCCTTGAAGGACTTCGAATCTACCATCAATAACTCGCTGCCCATTACAGTCCACTTCACCTTTAATGAGTTGTCCTGATGACTGGAGCTGACCTATATAAGTTATTGGTGGAATGATCTCTGTAGGTGGAACCACATCTGTCGGAGGAATAACCTCCGTAGGTGGCACCTCACCCAATGAATCATCATTATTGCATCCTGCCAGCATCGCAGATAAAACCATTATAGAAATAATACTTTTCTTCATTTAGTTTCTCTAGAGATTATTGACAAAGTACTCGTGTTAAATACTCGATCGCCTTGAATTAAAATAAGGCTTACTGAAAAAACAAGTTTCATTTACCTCTTGGAAAGAAAACCTTGTTATTGAACAGTAACAAATATTTCCAATCCGTTTAAAGCCCATAAAAACAGTTAAACCAACTTTATCGAAACATATTCCAAGCCAACCGTTCTCAAGACGCAAAACGTTTGAGAACAGTCGCCTTTTGGTATAGTGATAAATTATATTGACTCATCAGTTAACCCGAGCTCTAACTGGCTCTGCGAACAGAAATTTTGACCCAAAAACTATCGCAGAAAACCAGGCGCGCGTAATTTAATAAAACTATTTGGCCATGTCGATAATTTCTTTACCGCACATCCGATTTTTGACTAGACTTCAGTTGTAGAATCGTACTTATTGTCACAATCGTACATGCATTTGTTAAAGACGCAACATCGGAAAAGTGGTTTACAACAAATATAATACCCCACGTTTATCCCCTCCAATTACCTCTTACCTTGTGGCGAATAAAGGGTTCTCTTTGCGCACCTGTGTTATCCAATACTTGCCACCTTCATCAAAGAGCAACCACTACCGACTGAGTGAGGTTTAGAAACAAAAAAGTCCGCAACGATGCGTAATGCCGTTCACTTAGTGTGAACGGCATTTTCTCTATACAAAAAATCCGATGACATCAGGTCTTCCTGATTTTGATCCTTTCAATTAGATCGTCAAGCGTTCTGTCTTAACTAATCGCCATTAGGCGTAAGGCATACACCTTTTGCTATCAACTATTTAGCTTTATCAACTGCCAAGCTATTGAATGACACTAAGCGCTACTCCCAATCCAGAGCCTCAACCACTCTGAGCAGGTTGTTTACCTCGTATTCCTTCCCGTAGCGGTCGAAGGTAATTGAACCATGGGAATGCCCCAATAACCCGGCGATCAAATCAGAGCTAAACTCCTTGCGCTTCAACTGAGTTGCCACCGCATGGCGTATACCGTGCAAGGTCTCTCGCTCTCCCCAGTCCAGTTTCCTTTTGAAGTTGTGGAACCACTTAGAAACAGCATGGGAGTAACCCCAAGCCTCCTGTTTAGGCAACTCAGGGAACAGGCGCTGATGACCTAGGCTTCGCTGTCTCTCAACAAAGTGCAGGAAGCCCAGAGCTATCAGCTTAGGGTGAATGGGGATGGCCCTCTCGCTGCTTGGGGTCTTAATTGATTGGTCTGGGTGACTGGCTCGGATAAGGATACACGGATGACCGTCAATTATCGTGAAATCATCCAGATACAACTGAGCCAACTCCCCGACTCTGGCCCCAGTGTACGCCGCAAGCCGAGGCACCCAGTACCTGTAGGCGTACCTTTTGGCGTTGCCTATGGGCAGTGCTTGAAATAGCTGCTTGATTTGGAATGGAGTCAGCGCCTCCCGCTCTTTAGACACCTTCACCTTTGCCGACACACGAATGCTCACTCCTGCCATAGGATTGGGTGTCCCATAGTGAACAGGTGTCACATAGTGAGCTGAGGCCCACTGCAACAAGGCGGTGACCCGAGTCAGGTACTTGTTGATTGTCGCGACAGACAGGTCAGTCTTGGCACTGTAGTGCTGCTTATACCTCTGAGCCTGCTCCTTGGTGAACTGGTCAATCCTAAGGTCGCCCAGCAAGGCAATCATGTCTCTGAATGTCTTGCGGTTAACGCTCTCAGTATGTTTCGACCATGCACCACCCAAGACCTTTTCCCGGCTGTATTCATCCGCTATCTGGCTCAACTTAGGTAACTGGGGGGATACGGGGGGAATCTCAGAAGGGACTGGGGCCGATACCACAGCACGACCTTGAGAAGACTCCAAACTGGCTGATGGGGATTGTATCGCCGATGCTTTGCCTTTAGCCAAGGCATGCAGAGCCTTGAGCACATCCCAAGATCTCAGGACAGCCTCGCGCTTGTCTTTAGTGGCAAGTGTCTTGCGAAGTTCACGTTTCCCTATGGCATCTCTACGATCTTCAGGAACGACTACACGGGCATACCAGACACCATGTCGGGATCGATACAAATAAGGAGCTGTATTAGAGGCTTTAGCTAGACTCAAAGTGGACCACCTTGTGTACCACCAAGGTTTATCTCAAGCTAACCATTTGAAAAGGTTTGGAATTGGAGGTTCCCCCAGAGCCACACCCCGGCACATGAGTCACTTGCTACGGTTGCTCCCTTCCGGGCCTGGCCGGGTTCACAAGTTATCATTGCGGGGGGACCCTGGGGTCACCACAGATTTGCAGCCTTGCTGCAACGCCGTGGATTATCCATCATGCCCTCGTCTGGATCAAGGGAAATAACCTCCGTTTGCCCCCGATTGCTTTTAAGTGAACATAAGATAAACAAAAGCTTGTGTTTCTCTTATGGTCAAAGTACCAATAGATGTTTATTCTGTTCGACCAGTTTAGGCCCAATCCCCTTTACCTGAGCCAACTCATCAATGGATTTGAATTTTCCTTGGCTGCTGCGATATTCCACAATCGCTTTGGCCTTGGCCTCTCCTATCCCTTTCAGTAGCTGCAACTCAGATTCCGAGGCAGTATTAATATTGATTTGGTGAACCTGTGCTTGTCCGGCTTGTGACGTTTGTGAAGTTTTGTCTTTAGTGGGCTCTCCGGCGTACAGGGGGAAACTCAGACTGGTTGCAAGTAATAAAGCATAGAATGGTGTTTTCATTGAAGACTCCTTGTCATGGTCATTGAGGCCGAGATCCCTTTCCTTGGCCTAAAAGAAATGTAGACCAGCGCACGGATATTGCCAAATTATTGCAACTAGACATTAGTACAACAGCCTAATGTGACACAGATCACCGTTTTAAACTTTCATTCTCTTTCAGTAATATAAAGGCAATGCCTCTTGGCTAACCGTTTGAAACAAAAAAACGCCCAAAGGCGACAGATTTACGTGATCCAGCTCTCCAATTTACCAATTTCGTGATAGATTCCTCATACAAATGCATTAGGCAAGGTGGTTAAGTTACCCAATAAAGCCCTTTGCCAAATGTGAGCTATGCCCTAAATTGCTTGCCATAAAAACAAGACGAGGAAGTTAACAATGTCTTTAGAACAAACGGAAAGCTTACCCCCTTCGCAGACAGAGAAGAGCACCCAACAACGTAACATGTTGATTTTGGCCGCAGATATCTTGCTGCTTTTTCTATTACACAATTTTTTACCTTTTGAACCCGGGGTAAATACCGGTCTGTCTATCTTGGTATTTGCCGCTGTGCTCTGGCTTACTGAAGCCATTCATCTGAGTATCACGGCGATACTCATTCCGGTTCTGGCGGTATTTTTCGGTGTGTTTGAAACCAAAGCTGCCATGAGCAACTTTGCCAATCCAATTATCTATTTGTTTTTTGGTGGTTTTGTATTAGCTGCTGCCCTGCACCATCAAAAAATCGATACCCTTATCGCCCAAAAGGTGCTGCTGGCTTCCAAAGGTAAACTCAGCATCGCCTGTATGATGTTGTTCGGGGTAACCGCGTTGTTGTCTATGTGGATCAGCAACACGGCCACCGCAGCCATGATGTTGCCTCTGGCACTGGGAATTTTGCAGCAACTGGATAGAGAGAGCCAGCACAACACCTATGTCTTTATGCTGCTGGGTATCGCTTACTCGGCCAACATTGGTGGCATAGGCACTCTGGTGGGCAGTCCGCCAAACGCCATCGCTGCTGCCCAGGCCGGCTTGAGCTTCAGCGACTGGCTGGAGTTTGGCCTCTTGACCGTCGCTTTGATGTTGCCAACCATGCTGATCGCCCTGTATCTGTATTTCAAACCGGATCTGTCGGTGGAATGTAAACTGGATATCGAAGATCAAAAACTCAGTTTCCAGGGAAAACTGACTCTACTTATTTTCCTGGCCACAGTTTGCTGCTGGATCTTCAGTCAGCCTCTATCGGCCGCCCTTGGCGGTATCAGCCAGTTTGACACCATAGTCGCGCTTTCTGCAGTGGTTTTGCTGGCAGGACTTGGCTTGGTTGGTTGGAAGAAAATAGAAAAAACCACCGACTGGGGTGTGCTGATACTGTTCGGCGGCGGTCTGACCCTGAGTGCCGTACTGAAAGCCACGGGTACCAGCGTCTTTCTGGCCCACTGGATGACAGACATCTTCGGCAGTACCCATATGTCGCTGTTCGTGTTCGCGGTCATTTTCTTTGTGGTCATGCTGACCGAGTTTGCCAGTAACACCGCCAGTGCCGCCTTGCTGGTACCTGTGTTTGCTGCTATCGCCGAAGCATTGGGGCTATCGCCCGTAATGTTGTCGGTGCTCATAGGTATTTCGGCATCCTGCGCCTTTATGCTGCCGGTGGCCACGCCCCCCAACGCCATAGTCTATGGCTCAGGCTACATAAAGCAGTCTGAAATGATGCGTGCCGGTATTATCATCAACTTCATCAGTATGTTGGTGCTCTATATCATAGCCCACACCTTCTGGGGCATTTGATTCTCTCAAGCCCGAAAAACAAGGCGAGCCATGCTCGCCTTGCCTCTTTTAACTGATCACTGTCAGTGCCTGCTCCAGATCGGCTATCAGGTCATCCACATCCTCAAGCCCGGCCGAAATTCGCAGCAGGCTGTCACCTATGCCGGCTTTAATACGCGCCTCCTGGGTATAGGGTGAATGGGTCATGGACGCCGGATGCTGAATAAGTGACTCACAATCCCCCAGACTCACGGCAATTTTGAACAGTGCCAGTCGATTGACAAAGGCCATGGACTGCTCCAAATCGGCCTTAAGCTCAAACGCCAACACCCCACCGGCCCTGCGCATCTGCGAGCCGATAAACTGATGGCCCGGATGGGAAACCAACCCGGGATAATGTACCTTGGCCACGGCTTGATGGGATTCGAGATACTGCGCCAAGCGCTCGGCATTATCGCAATGACGTTCGAGTCGCACCGAGAGGGTTTTCAGGCCTCGCAAAATCAACCAGGCATCGAAAGGCGATAGCACGGCGCCAATATCTTTTAGCTGTTGTTGCTTGATGGCCATTATCGCCGCTTGCGAACCACAGATGATACCGGCAATAACATCGCCATGGCCATTGAGATACTTGGTGGCGCTGTGAACCACAAGATCAATCCCCAACTGCAGAGGCTGCTGCAGCAGCGGGGTCATAAAGGTGTTGTCCACTATGCTGGTCAGTTGATGACGCTTGGCGATAGCGGCTATGGCACGGAGATCATATACGGCCAGATGCGGGTTCACCGGGGTTTCACAAAAAATCACCCGGGTGTGGGGGCGAATAGCCGCCTCGACCGCCGCGAGATCGGCAAAATCCACCAGAGAAACTTCAATACCGAAGCGGGCAAACTGCTCTGTCATCAATGAAAAAGTACAGCCATAGACGGCCGAGGAAGCCAACAGATGATCGCCACAGCTCAAGTATGCCAGCAAGGCCGCCGATACCGCGCCCATACCGGACGCGGCAGCAGCCGCTGCTTCAGCGCCTTCAAGCAACGCCAAGCGCCGCTCAAACTCGGCAACTGTCGGGTTACCCAAGCGGGTGTAGATATAGCCCTCTTCTTCACCGGCAAAGCGGCGACCACCGCTTTGGGCGGTATCAAAACAGAAGGTGGCACTCTGATATAAAGGCGATACCAGTGCCCCGGAAGGCTCGCCAGAGTGGCCGCCATGAATAGCCAGTGTGGCTGAGTGCAGTGCTTTTGGCTGCTTGTGTTGCATGCTTAACTCCCCATGTCAGTCCGACCATCCCTTATATTGTTATTCGGCTTCTCGCCCGGGATGATTCAGTTGTCCTGGCACCAACATACTGAGTCAGCAAGACTTGCCCAAATCGGCAAGCAAAAATCATTACTCCTTGGTTGTAAAATCTTTGTTACGTTCGGGTTTCCTCACCAGCACAGAAGCGGAAAAATCCTTTAGTTCCATTAGCAGTTCTTTATGGATCCGCGACAGTTTGGGCTTGCTGGCACTGGAAAATGCCAGCGGCCGACAAAGCGCCATCGCCTGATAGCCAAGTCTCGCCGTCAACAAACCGCCCCCCAGTCCCTGACCGAGCCGCGCCGAAAGCTTGCCGGACATCTCTACCGACAGCAATTGGGTACCCAAGTCGGTGGCAAGCTCTGTGGTGCCGGCATAGAGAATATTGACCAGGATCCCGCGGATCAGCCGAATACGACTCCAATAACCCAGTTCAACCCCATAACAGCGGGCAATATCCTGGATCATCTTCTGATTACGCCAGAGGATCAGCGCCATATCCAGTACCGCCAGCGGGCTGGCCGCCAGCAATAGGGCCGATTCGGCCGCATAACGGCGCACCAGCTTCATGCCAACCTTGTCACGCTCGGTCAGCACTACCTGATCAAACAGCTGCAATTGCTCGGCGTCATTCTGCTCCGGATTCAGCAGCGACTGCAGCCTGTCCTGCTCCGGCCCCTTGGGCATCTGCTTGCAAATACCATAGATAAAATCGCGCGCTTCGCCCATCTGCATACTGCCGAGCAGGCGTTGCCCGGTTTGCTGGGTATCTTCCACCTGGCGCAGGCGTTTGAGTTTGCGCCATTCCCCGAAACAAAGCTTGCCAACCCAGGCCAGCACCAAGGCGAGCACCAGGCTGTAAAAACCAAACAGCCAAGGGCTGTCGCGCCAGGCATCGATAAGACCCAGCAGTGTCTGCAGCACCACTGCCGCCATCACGCCCAGCAGGACCAAACGCGCCAACCAGGACCAGCGTTTGGGCTTGAGGGAGATGAGTTGATCCGCCTTGGGCTGTGCACTCAGCACTTGTTCCAGTTTGGCTTCTGTGGGGTATTCAACAAAGTCATCGCCTTGGAAATCCTTGGCCGCGGCCAATTCGGCGGCGGATTCCGGCTGATGACTGAAAATTCTCTGTGGCGCCAACTCTGTGGTTTGCGCCTCATCAGCGTGACTGCCGTTGTCGGCAGCATTATCAACACGCTTTTCTGAACTGTGTTTTGCCACGACTTACCTCAACTTGTCGCCCAAAAGAAACTCCAGCAGGTGATCGAGCCGGATATGTTCATAGCCTTGTTCCGGTTGGCTGTCGGGCGGCGCAAACTCACAGAAATTAAATCCCTGCCTTTGCCAGAACGCTTTTTCAGGCAAGGCTCTGGGCACCTCGCCCGGATACAGGGTCACCTTCTGTCCATCGCTCATGCGCCGGCCACAGACCACTTCCACCTCCACGCCATCTGCATCTTTAACCATACCGTGACGAGTCGCCTTGATGGCGCTGATGGCCATGGTTTCCACCCGACTGCCGGCAAATCCGGCCTGTTGCCGACTGGGCGCCAACATGGCGCTGAGCAGTGACAACACATTGCCCTGCTGATCCCGGGTCACCTGATCGACTTTACTGGCGGCAAACAGCAGAGTATCTATTCGGGGAGCAAACAAACGTCGCAGCAAATTGGACTGCCCATACTGGAAGCTGGCGCTGATGGCATTGAGAGCTTCGGCCATATCTTCAAACTGCGCCTTGCCACGATTAAGGGCGCTGAAGCAATCCACCAGAATTAACTGACGATCGAAACCGGCAAAATACTCCTGGTAGAAGGGCTTGACCACCTTGGCCAGATATTGCTGATATCTGTGCCTGAGCACCTGATAATTACTGCGACGTCCGGCCGATGCCAGTTGCTGCTTGTCTTTGAGTTGCTCAGGTAACAGGGGAAAAAAGGCCAAAAGTGGCGTACCGGCCAGCTCTCCGGGCAGCAACATTCTCCCCGGCTGTGCCTGATAAAACCCCTGTTGATGCACCAGATCCAGCAGTAGTAACCGATAACTTTCGGCAATGGCGGCCAGCGCCTGATCGTCGGCATCGGCGTACAAATCCAGCGTCGCCAGCGCCGCAGCAAATTTAGGGTAAAGAGGCGAGGATTCCAGGGTTGATTGCCGGGCAAAGCGGGTTTCAGACCAGCGGTTAAAGTCCTGGCTCAACATGGGCAAATCCAGCAACCACTCCCCGGGATAATCGACTATGTCGAGATGCAGCTTGGCGCTGTCGGCCAATTTTGCCAACATCCCTTTGGTAGGCACATATTTGAGCGTCAGCCGCAGCTCACTGATACTGCGGGTCGATGCCGGCCAACTGGGCCTGGCCGCGGTCAAACTGGCAATCGCCGCATCAAAATCAAAACTGGCTATGGTCAAATCCGGCTGCAGCTCCCGCCTTACCCCGAGTAACCGTCCGTCGCGGCACACCTGAAATAGGGGTAAGCCCCTGCCATCAGGCTCGGTGCCTGCGCGCAACAGTCTATCCACCAGCGCGGTAATGAAGGCCGTCTTGCCGGCGCCGGAAAGGCCGGTAACCGCCAACCTAAGATGCCTGTCTGTGGTGCGCTGTGCCAACTCACGAGTTTTGTGTTTGAGTTTGCCGAACTCTTGCCTGACGCTTGCCATAATTCTCCTGATACAAACAAACGGGGCGGTAAGCACCGCCCCTTGAACAAGGATTTATAGGTTGTTGAACTGTCTTTTCAACTCGAATTGCTCAGAGGTGACATGTTGTTCGAGTGCCCTGAGCCTATGCTCCAGTGATTGAAAGCGATTGCTTACATCTCTGAGCGCCTGTTTGGCGGGCTCCCCGGCTTGCCAGACCTTTTTCTTGACCCCAATGTCCTTATGGGTGTCTTTGGCTGTCCAAGGTTTGACATCCAGTATCATCCACAGCACTAGATAGGTGATAATCACCATTCCATAGCCACCGAGCACAAGGATTGAAACCGTAGCCACCCGAACCAACCAAGGTTCCAGATTAAAGTACTCGGCTACCCCGGCACAGACCCCGGCTATCTTCCTTTGCTGGGGAATGCGGTAAAGAGTACGCTTGCCTGATTCAGTCATGACGTTGCCTCCATTCCGAGGACTCGGCATCCAGGATGGCTTCCAGTGTTTCAATCCTTTGGCCCATCTTGTCAGCTGTGTCTATCAAGTCGTTAAGCTGTTTGAACTCTGCTTCGGTAAGCCCCTGGCTCACCTGACGTTTACTGCGGTAATGCAGAATCAACCAGATTGGCGCCACAAAGATCATGAAGATAATCAGGGGTGCCAGCAGTAAGTCCATATCCATAAATCACCTCTGAGTCTGTATTATTTTTTGGTTTTGGCGCTATCGCCTTTCACCTTGGCCTTCAAGGCTTCCAGCTCGGCGCTGACAGAATCTTCGGCCTTGAGTGCCGCAAATTCCTCTTCCAGACTGAACTTCTTGCCACCCAGATCATAGGACTCAACTTCAGCCTCCAGCCCTTCGATGCGACGCTCATACTGTTCAAACTTGAGCATGGCATTGTCGATTTTGCTGGAATCCAGCTGCTTTTTCACTTCCAGGCGTGAAGAAGCAGTTTGCTTGCGCATTATGATGGTTTTCTGGCGAGCCTTGGCATCGGCCAGCTTTTCCTGCAGTTGACCCACTTCCTCTTTCAGGCGGGCAATATGCTCTTCAACCACCTCGAGCTCTTGCTCCAGAGTCTGCGCCAGGGTAGCGGCTTTCTGCTTTTCAACCAGCGCGGCCTTGGCCAGATCTTCCCTGTCTTTGGTCAGTGCCAGTTCGGCCTTTTCCTGCCAATCCTGCACCTGAAGTTGCACTTTGCCAATACGGCGGAGTAACTCTTTCTTCTCTGCCAATACTTTAGCCGAAGTAGAACGTACTTCAACCAGGGTATCTTCCATTTCCTGAATGATCAGGCGCACCATTTTTTCCGGATCTTCTGCCTTGTCCAGCAAGGCACTGATGTTGGCATTAATGATGTCGGCAAAACGTGTGAAAATTCCCATAATCCTGTCCTCTACATTTATTGTGGGTCTCGACTCTTGTAATACAGATCCCGTGCCAACTTTTAATTTATCAATAATATCAATGACATAATATAAATCTTAACTTTTACTTTATTTATTTAACCTACCCGCATATTATGATTTTCACCAATTATTAGCGTTTAAGACTAACTGTTATCGTGGCCAATCCCTATCAACAAGACAACCTTATCGGTCAATCCAATGCCCTGTTGGAGGTGTTGGAGCACGTTTCCCAAATCGCACCACTGTCCAAACCCGTGCTTATCATAGGTGAGCGGGGGACGGGTAAAGAGCTGATCGCCGAACGTCTACACTATCTTTCCCAACGCTGGGATCAGAGTTTTATCAAACTCAATTGTTCCTCTCTGAGTGAAAATCTACTGGAAAGTGAACTGTTTGGCCATGAGTCCGGCGCATTTACCGGCGCCAAGGGCCGTCATGAAGGCCGCTTCGAGCGCGCCGACGGCGGCACCCTGTTTCTCGATGAACTGGCCAATACGTCCGGCCTCATTCAGGAGAAGCTGCTGCGGGTCATTGAATATGGCGAATATGAAAGGGTGGGCGGCAGTAAAACCCTCAATGCCGATGTTCGACTTATTTGCGCCGCCAATGAAGACTTACCCAGTCTGGCGGAAGCCGGCGAGTTTCGAGCCGATCTGCTCGACCGTTTGGCGTTCGATGTGATCACCCTGCCGCCGCTGCGCTGCCGCCGGGAAGATATTCTGCCATTGGCCGAATACTTTGCCGTGGGGATGGCGCGTCAGCTCAAGCTGGAGCTGTTTACCGGTTTTGCCGCCGAAGCCGTGGCGACCATGATGGATCACAGCTGGCCGGGTAATATTCGGGAGCTGAAAAACGCCATAGAGCGCAGCGTCTATCGCCATGGTCATAACCCAGAACCGATAGAGAACATAGTGCTCGATCCTTTTGCCTCGCCCTACCGGCCCACCAAGCGGGTCAAGACTCATAGTCGCCAGCTGGTGACCGCTGAAGTTGGCAATGAAATCCTTAACGGCAGTGCCGCCGCAGCGACAAACGATAGCCCGAAACCTTCGGCAAACCAGATACAGTTCCCGGTGGACTTCAAACAGTGCTGTGAAGACTTCGAGACCGACCTGATTCAACGTGCGCTCAGTGCCAGCCAGTTCAATCAAAAGAAAACCGCCGAACTACTGGGACTTAGCTACCATCAGCTCAGAGGCATACTGAAAAAATACAATTTGCTCGATAAGGCATAAGCCGATTGCCCAAGTAACGGCTGCACTGCTAAAATGTTCGGTCAACATCTGAATAACTAACGATTTTGCAATGAATCTGCTGACGTTACGCCCTGGGCGAAGCTCTGAAGCAATAGCGCAAGTCTCCAGGAGCAAGCTCTACGGAGATCTTGTGGCAGGGCGATTATTCCGCTCATGCCGGCGCCTGAAGCTGACCGGGAGCATATTGACCGGCCTGGCTCTGACAATGCTGCTTGGCGGCTGTGGTCAACAGAAAGTGCCCTCCGGCCTGGTATACTGCTCCGAGGGCAATCCCGAGTCCTTCAACCCACAGCTGGTGACCTCAGGAACCACTATCGATGCCACCTCGCACCAGATTTACAGTCGCTTGGTGGATTATGATCCCGAGAACGGCGATATCACCCCGGCACTGGCAACCGAGTGGCAAATAAGCGAAGATGGGCTCAGTTATGAGTTTGAGTTGCGCCAGGGTACCCGGTTTCACGAGCAGCCCTACTTTCACCCCAGTCGGCCTTTTAACGCCGATGATGTACTATTCAGTTTCAATCGCATCATAGACAAACAGCACCCTTTCCACGACGTGGCCCAAGGCGGTTACCCCTTTTTCCAAAGTATAGGCTTTGCCGGGCTGATAAAATCCATCAGCAAACTGAGCGAATACAGAGTCAGATTTGAACTCACCCAGCCCGATGCCTCATTCCTGTCCAACCTGGCCACCGACTTTGCGGTGATCCTTTCCAAAGAATATGCCGATCAGCTTCTCGCCCAAGGCAGCCCGCAGCAATTGGATAACCAGCCGGTTGGGACAGGCCCCTTTATGCTGGTGCAGTATGTTAAGAATGAATATATCCGTTATCGACGCCACCCAGGTTACTGGGGCAATATGCCGCAGTCTGAAATGTTGGTGTTCGATATCACGCCGCGAAGTACCACCCGCCTGGCCAAGCTGATCACCGGCGATTGCAGCGTCTCGGCCTTGCCCAAGGCCGGTGAGTTGCCGGTGATTGAGCAGCACGACAACCTGGTTTTGGAGAGTCGCCCCGGAATGAACGTGGCCTATTGGGCCTTCAATACCCAAAAGCCGCCATTCAACGATGTCAGGGTCAGACGGGCGCTGGCTTACGCCATCGACAAGCAAAACCTGCTAAGGGCCGTTTATCAGGACACCGCCGTAGAGGCAACCGGTATACTGCCGCCCTCATCCTGGGCTTATTCCGACTCGGCCAAGAGTTATGACTATGCCCCGGACAAAGCCAGGGCGCTGCTGGACGCAGCCGGCATAGAGAAACTGGAACTGGATATCTGGGCTATGCCTGTGGCACGAATTTACAACCCCAATGCGCTGAAGACCGCCGAGCTGATCCAGGCCGATTTGGCGACCATAGGTGTCAAGGTCAATATCGTCAACTACGATTGGAGTGTCTTTACCCAAAAACTGGCACGCAGTGACTATGACTCGGTACTCATCGGCTGGAACGCCGACAACAGCGATCCGGATAACTTCTTCACCCCCTTGCTCAGTTGTGGCTCCATCGCCTCCAACAACAACCGTTCCCGCTGGTGTAACCCCAGATTTGACGCCCTGCTCAACCAGGCCAGACGCGTGACAGACAGAGAAAGTCGCAGTTTGTTGTACCGCCAGGCCGAGGCGATTCTGGCACAAGATATGCCGCTGGTCAGTCTGGCACATGCCAAACGTATGGCGCTAAAAAATGCCAGTGTAACCGAAACCAGCCTAACGCCTTTTGGCGGCATCGCCTTTGCCAATATAGGCCACAGCAATAAAGCGGCAGCAGATGCCCCAATGCCGCCCGCCAAGGATCAAGAATGATGGCTGCTTACCTATTGCGCAGACTCAACCTCTTTGTCGCCACCTCTCTGTTGCTGATTGGTGTACTCTTCTATGCCACCAGTTTGTTTCCGGTTGACCGCATTTACGCCCTGACCGGGATCCAGGCACCGAGTGATACCCAGGAGGCGCAAATCATCGCCGATTATCATCTTGATGGCGGCTCTTTGGCCCAGTTTATGGGGTATTTAACCCAGAGACTCAGTGGCGATCTCGGTATTTCGGTGACCTCTCAAAGGCCGGTAGCAGAAGAGCTGTTGGCGGTACTGCCGGCCTCTTTCGAGCTGGCAACTGTATCCGGTTTATTTGCCATCATCTTCGGGGTACCGCTCGGAGTGCTGGCCTCGCTGAGTAAACAGAAACTGACCCAAAATGCCATCATGGCGGTAACACTGACAGGTTACTCGATTCCGGTATTTTGGCTCGGGCTGTCCCTATCACTTTGGTTCGGGGTCAGGCTGGGTTGGCTACCAATTTCAGGGCAGATAAACCTGCTCTATGAAATAAAGCCTGTGACTGGCTTTATGCTGATAGATACCCTGCTGTCCGACTCGCAATATCGCTTATCCGCCTTTAAGGATGCCGCCTTGCACATAATCCTGCCGGCGCTGACCTTGTCTGTGTTGCCCTTTACCGTGGTGGTACGTATTACCCGCTCGGCGATGATGAATGTGATGAACCAGACCTATATCCGCGCCGCCGAAGCAAGAGGCCTGCCAACCAGTAAAATCGTATTGCGCCACGCCCTGCCCAACGCCTTGATCCCCCTGCTCAAACACTTGGGACTTATGCTGGGGCCATTTGCCAGTTATGCCATAGTGGTGGAAGTGATCTTCAGTTGGCCCGGGGTAGGCTCCTGGCTGGTATCTGGTATCTATCAGCGGGATTACACTGTGATCCAGGGCGGCACACTGGCGGTGGCGCTGCTGATTATCTTTCTGAGCATTTTGATTGAAGTGCTGCACACGGCCACCAATCCGCTCAGCAGGAAGGAACTCTATGCCTCAAATTAAGATTTATCAGGAAGACGATATTCCATCCCCCAGCCTCAAGCTCTGGCGTACCTTTGCCGCCAATCCTTTTGCGCTTGCCGGGCTTTGGGGCGTGCTCTGTCTGCTGATCCTGACAATGTTCGGGCCCATGATGGCCCCCTACCCGGCCGATTTTCAAGATCCCAATGCCCTGTTACTACCGCCATCCTGGGACGATCTCGGCACGGTTGAGCACTTTCTCGGTACAGATGATCTCGGCCGGGACATCTTTTCCCGCCTGCTACACGGCACCAGCTATACCTTCGGCATGGCACTGGCAATTGTCGCCACCGCGCTCCTGGTCGGATTTATCATAGGTTCATTCTCGGGGATGATGCGCGGCCTCAAGTCCAGTATCCTAGGGCACCTACTTGATGCCTTGCTGTCGATTCCATCACTCTTGATGGCTATTCTGGTGGTCGCGGTAATGGGCCCCGGGCTGATGAACGTATTCTGGGCCGTGGGGATTGCACTCACCCCTCAGTTTGTGCGCGCCATACATCAGGCCGTGCATGAAGAGTTACAAAAAGAGTATGTCACCGCCGCCAAGTTGGATGGCGCAAACGGTCTACAGATATTCTGGTTTGTGATTATGCCCAATGTCTGGGAGACTGTGATTATTCAAACAACGCTGGCAATTTCAGCGGCCATTTTGGATATCGCCGCGCTGGGATTTCTCAACCTCGGCGCCCAGGCACCCAAATCCGAATGGGGCGCCATGGTATTCCAGGGACTGGATAATCTGCTGACCGCCCCCTGGACTGTGACCATTCCGGGAGCCGCTATCCTGTTGAGTGTGTTGGCCGTCAACCTGGTTGGCGATGGACTGAGATCGGCGCTTGCGCCCATCAGAAACTGATTATGCCGTTACTCGATATACGAAATCTCACCATAGAACTGGACACGCCTCAGGGACGAGTCAAGGCGCTGGAAAAAGTCAGCCTGACGGTCAATGCCGGTGAAATCCATGGTCTGGTCGGTGAATCCGGCTCGGGCCGTTCTCTTATGGCACGGGCCATTCTCGGGATCCCCGGCCCCAACTGGACTGTCACCGCCGATCGCATGATGTGGGATGGCCGCAACCTGATGGAGATGACCCAGTCGGAGCGGCGCAGCCTTATGGGCTCTGATATGTCGATGATATTTCAGGACCCCTCCGGCAGCTTTGACCCGGCACTCACTGTGGGCAGCCAATTGATTGAAGCCATGCCGTTAAATAGGCAGATACCTTTCTTTCGCCGCGGTAAAGAGCGGCGCCTCACTGCCCAGAAATGGCTGCACAAGGTGGGAGTCAAGGAACCGCGGCGGGTGCTGGGCAGCTATGCCTGGGAGCTCTCCGAAGGTGAATGCCAGAAAGTGATGATCGCCATGGCGCTGGCCAACCGTCCCAAGCTGTTGATTGCCGATGAACCCACGGCTTCGATGGAACCCAGTACCCAGGCGCAGATATTCCGCCTGTTGACCCAGCTCAATCAGTTGCAGAACGTCGCCATCTTGCTGATCAGCCACGAGTTGGACACACTGTCGAACTGGTGTAACCGGCTAACAGTGCTCTACAGCGGCCAGGTGATGGAATCCGGACCTACCGCAGAGCTACTTGAACAGCCTTATCATCCCTATACCAAGGCGATGTTGGACAATATGCCGGACTACTCCGGTCCTGCAGCCCACAAAACACTGATGCCGACTCTGCCGGGCTCGGTACCGGCGCTGCAACATCTGCCGATAGGCTGTCGCCTGGGGCCTCGCTGTCCGGAAGCCCGTAAACAATGTGTGGTGCAACCGCAGCTGAGCCATCATAAAGACAGATACTACGCCTGCCATTTCCCCTACCAGAGTGAGCCTATTGATGACGACTCCCTTGCTTAAAGTCACGGACCTGAGCAAACGCTATTTCAGCGGTTACAAGGGCTTTCGCCGCCAATATACTGAGGCCTTGGCGCCCATTTCGTTCGAACTCAACAGTGGCGAAACCCTGGCTATTGCCGGTGAAGCCGGCTCAGGCAAGAGTACTTTGGCCCGCATTTTGGTCGGCGCCGAGTATCGCAGCGGCGGAGAAATTCTGTTCAATGGCGAGCCGCTCGACAGCCATGATCTGAAACACCGCTGCAGACTTATCCGGATGATATTCCAGGATCCCAACACCTCACTCAACCCAAGGCTAACCATAGGGGAACTGCTCAATGAGCCGCTGAGGTTCAATACCCGGCTGTCGGCCCATGCCCGTAGCGAGCAGGTGGTTGAGACTTTACGTAAAGTGGGCTTGCTGCCGGAACATGTGGAGTTTTACCCCCACATGATTTCCGAAGGCCAGAAGCAGCGGGTGGCGGTGGCTAGAGCCTTGATGCTCAACCCAAGGATCATTATCGCCGATGAAGCTCTGACAGCCCTGGATCTCTCGGTGCGGGCCCAGATCCTCAACCTGCTGCTCAAGCTGCAAAAAGAGATGGGGCTTTCCTATATATTTGTGTCCCACAATCTCAATGTTATTCGTCATGTCAGCGACAAGATCATGGTGCTACACAAGGGCGTGATGGTGGAAAAGGCCGCCACCGAGACCCTGTTCAATGATCCGCAACACGAATACACCCAAAGATTGTTGCAGGAGCAGGCACAATTGACCCGCAAGCGTTGAGAATAAGCCAAACTGCTCCAACCACTACCCTGTTGGCAGGCTTTTTGAAAAAATCAGTACCAATTCAAGTTGAAATACTTATCCTAATGACAGTTTTCGGAAGAAGAAGCTAAGACATGATTATTAAACCTAAAATTCGTGGTTTCATTTGTACCACTACTCATCCTCTGGGCTGTGAAGCCAACGTGCTGGAACAGATCAACACCACCAAGGCCAAAGGCAAGATAGCCAATGGCCCCAAGAAAGTACTGGTGGTAGGTTCTTCCAGTGGTTATGGTCTCTCCTCCCGTATTGCCGCCGCCTTTGGTTCCGACGCTGCCACTATCGGGGTCTTTTTTGAGAAACCCGGCACTGAGACCAAACCCGGCACAGCCGGTTGGTACAACTCGGCGGCGTTTGACAAGTTTGCCAAGGCTGAAGGCCTGTATTCCAAAAGCATCAACTGTGATGCCTTCAGCCATGAAGCCAAAGCCAAGGTAATTGAGCTGATCAAGGCCGATCTGGGCCAGATAGACATGATAGTTTATTCACTGGCCTCACCCGTGCGTAAACTGCCTGACAGCGGCGAAGTGATTCGCTCGGCCCTCAAGCCTATCGGCGAGTCATATCGCTCTACCGCGGTAGACACCAACAAAGACACCATCATTGAAGCCTCGGTTGAGCCGGCCACAGAGCAGGAAATCAACGACACTGTTACTGTGATGGGGGGGCAGGATTGGGAACTGTGGGTAGATGCCCTCGACAAGGCCGGTGTGCTGGCCGATGGCTGCAAAACAGTTGCTTACAGCTATATAGGTACAGAGCTGACCTGGCCTATCTACTGGCACGGCGCTCTGGGTAAAGCCAAGATGGATCTCGACCGCGCCGCCAGTGAGCTAAACCAAAGACTGGCCGCCAAGGGTGGCAGCGCCAATGTCGCTGTGCTCAAGAGTGTGATCACTCAGGCCAGTTCGGCTATTCCGGTAATGCCACTGTATATCGCCATGGTCTTCAAGAAGATGCGCGAAGAAGGCCTGCATGAAGGCTGCATGGAACAGATTTACCGTATGTTCAGCGAGCGCCTATACAAGGCCGATGGCAGCAAGCCAGAAGTAGACGATGCCAACCGCCTGCGCCTGGACGATTGGGAACTGAGAGAAGATATCCAGCAGCATTGCCGTGATCTCTGGCCACAAATCACCACAGAAAACCTCAGTGAGCTGACCGATTACCGTGAGTACAAGGCCGAATTCCTCAAGCTGTTTGGCTTTGGTATCGAAGGCATAGACTATGATGCCGACGTTAATCCAGCCGTTGAGTTTGACGTGATTGAACTCTAAATTGAAACAATAACGCTGACCGAAAAACGCCGCTATCAAGCGGCGTTTTCTTTTACCACCACAAGTAAAGGGTAAATTATAAGCTTTCAGGCGATGAATCGACTGTGGGCATTTTACCTATGGTTGCAGAATCAGCGCTTGGAGCCCAAATTTGTCGCTTAGGCATCCATCTCGAGGACGATTGAGTTTATACTCTTTACCTTGCTAATTATTCTTCCAGGAGAAAACCATGAAAATCAGTGCACGCAACTGTCTTGGCGGTACCATCAAAGCCATCGAAGAAGGCTCTGTAAACAACGAAGTCACCATTGAACTGGCTCCGGGTGTTGAGCTCACCTCTGTGGTCACCAAAGCCTCCTGTGAGCGTTTGGGGCTTAAAGTAGGTGACAGTGCATACGCACTGATCAAAGCCAGCAGCGTAATGCTGGGTGTTGACGAATAATCAATGAGCAGCGCCGCAAGGCGCTGTTTTTTGTTATATATACGGATATCTATTGGGCCAAAGTAGTGGGCCCTGAAAAACAACAAACCTATTTTCAAGAGACGCTGGCCTATATCAACGCCGAGCGTGCACGTGGAAAGGTCATCAAGCCTCCCAAAACTAACACCTTCAACGCTCTGCGTTATACGCCATTATCAGAAGTCAAAGTAGTGCTCCCGGGACAAGATCCCTATCATGGTCCATCAAGCCCACGGCCTGTGCTTCTCAGTGCCCAAAGAGGTGGTGCCACCGCCATCATTACAGAACATATTTCAGGAGCGGGCCAATACAGTCCCGGGGTTTAGTGGAGTGCGAATAAGTCCTCGTGGAACTCTCGCTTCGTGGTAACCCTAGGAGATAAATGCCAGACATAAAGAAGCCGGTCATTTGGACCGGCTTCTACGTTAAATCATTGAAGTTATTTACTCATCGCTTTCAAGGTAAACAATTTCAGCTTTGGCCTTCAACATATTGATCACAGCGCGATAGTCATTCTCACCGTACTGACTGTTAAGACCTTGCTTGATGGCCGCAACCTGATCGGCCGGAGCACTTTCTGCATCATGAATGGCATCCAGTACCACCACGGCATAACCGGTAGCCAGCGACACAGTATCAACGCTCAAACCCTCTTTGGCCTTGGCCATCTGGAATGCCTTGCTCACCAAAGCCGAATCTACATCCTGGGTGAAACGTCCCAGGTTGGCGCGGCTCTGCAGCGCGATATCGGCATTACCTTCTTTGAGCTTGACCATGTATTCCTGCGCCTTGTCACGAGCAATCTCATTGGCTTTTTGCTGCTTGAGACGTGCTTCAATGGCAGGCTTAACCTCGGCGAACTCAAGCGTGCCGGCTTGCTGATGTTCCTTAACGCGGATAACCACGACATGGTTGCGCTCCACTTCCAGCAGCTCACTGTTCATACCTCCCAGTACATCACTGGAGAAGGCGGCTTTGGCCAGTTCCGGCTTATCGAAAGGTGCTGGCGCGTTGTCACGGCCGAACAGTCGGGTAGTCTTGATCTCTGCACCAACAGCCTTGGCCGCTTCCTGCAGGTTATCAGGGATTTCATAGCTGGTATCGGCCAATTTCTGCTGCAGACCATAGAATTGGCTGACAGCTTCATCCTGCTTGAGCTGCGCGACTATCTTGTCTTTCACTTCGGCGAAAGGTGCAGTCTGACCGCTCTGGATATCCAGCAGTTTGATGATATGGAAACCGAAAGGCGTCTTGACCACTTTGGAAACATCACCCTTGCTCAGTGCAAACAGGGCGTCATCAAAAGCAGGATCCATCACACCAGGCTCAAACCAACCCAGTTCACCGCCCTTCTCACCGCTCAGGGTATCCTGAGAGTCAGACTTGGCCAGCGCAGCAAAATCAGCGCCGTTTTCCAGTTGCTTGTGAAGATCCTCAGCCTTGGCTTCGGCGTTGTCGGTCGAGGCATCGATCAGAATATGGGCTGCCAGACGCTTTTCGGCGGTCTGATATTGATTCTGATGCTCATCATAGTAAGTCTTGGCTTGCTCATCACTGACCTGAATGCTATCGGCCAAATCTTTGGCATCAAGCTCAACATATTCCAGGCTGATCATTTCCGGACGTTCAAATTGGGCCGGATTGGTGTCGTAGAATGATTTAACTTCCTCTTCGGTCACTGTCGCTTGGCCCAGGAAAGGCTCAGCGTCAACCAGGAGATAGCGAATATCACGGGTTTGTCCCTGCAGCTTAGCCAGAGATTCGGCTTCACCGTTGAGAACAAACTCGCTGCCAATCAAGGCACTGATCAGCTGACGACGAGTCATATCCACCCGCATACTTTCACGGAAAGTCGCTTGTTGATAGCCCAGTTGGCGCAGAATGGCTTCGAAGCGATCATTGTCAAACTTGCCTTCAGTCTGGAAGGCCGGCTCTTGTCTAATGGCTTCTGCAATTTGAGCATTGGACACTCGCAAGCCCATTTCAGCGGCGGCTTGATCCAGCAGCTTTTGCGCTACCAGACGTTCAAGCACGCCTTGCTTGATACTGGCCAAGTAAGCATCATTGGCCGCCAGGGCGTCAAACATCTCACCCAACTGTTGTTCCAGACGGGCACGCTCGCTTTGATAGGCCTGGTCCAGTTCGGTTGTGGAAATCTCTTCACCATTGACTGTGGCGGCCGGAGCCACTGAGGAGGAACCCAGGTAACTGCTTACACCAGCAAATGCAAAGGAAAGTATCACCAGCACCAAAATAGCTTTGGCTATTACGCCCTGTGACCCTTCGCGAATCTTCTCTAACATCAGACGTCTCGCTTAGCGATTAATAGTAAAAAAAAGGCGCATCTCTTGTGGGATGCGCCTATCTGTAACATGAATGGAGTCTGCAGACGCTACTTCAGCCTATCCTCACACTCCGAAACGTCGGCTAATCCGGCGTTTCTCAATCCGTAAAAAGCACTGCCTGGCAGTGCTTAATCTTTACGAAAGCCTACAAAGGCTACGATGTTAATTAGTTAACAGCGTCTTTCAGAGCTTTACCTGCCTTGAATGCAGGGATTTTAGCTGCAGCGATTTTGATCTCTTTCCCGGTCTGTGGGTTACGACCAGTGCGCTCAGCGCGCTCACGCACTTCAAAAGTACCGAAACCAACAAGAGAAATTTTGTCGCCTTCTTTCAGACCATCAGTCACAGCTGCGATGAAAGAGTCCAGTGCGCGGCCGGCAGCGGCTTTAGAAATGTCAGCACCAGAAGCGATTTTCTCGATTAGTTCAGATTTGTTCATGTCATCCCCTTGAATGTAGTTTTCGCGCCGCAACCAAATCCTTCTCTAGAGCGGTCTGCGGAGGCTTTTATAACAAGCTTGATACCAAAGTTCAAGCTCAGTTGGAAAACCAAAGAATTTAAATTGGATACAGCTCAAAGCCAGTTGCCCCAAGGGCTTGGCACAACTGGCTCTCCACAGACCTAGGCTACCACAGGTCTGGGTTTTGTTAAGCCCCTTTTTTCATTTTTTTTAGTGGCATAGGACATTTTCTTGCGTTAGCCCAAATTTTTTACCACTTCAAAGCCTTCGACTGGTCGCTCAAGCGCCAATTGCAGCACTTCGTCTATCCAACGAACCGGACGAATTTCCAAGTCTGCCACTACGTTAGCCGGAATTTCTTCCAGATCCCGTTCGTTCTCCTTGGGTATCAATACCAGTTTAATACCACCTCGGTGGGCCGCCAGCAGTTTCTCTTTCAAGCCACCGATTGGCAGTACTTCACCTCTCAGGGTAATTTCACCTGTCATGGCGACTTCACCCTTGACCGGGTTACCTGTCAGGCTGGAAACCAAGGCAGTACACATAGCGGCACCGGCAGATGGACCATCTTTCGGGGTTGCCCCTTCGGGTACGTGCACATGGATATCACGCTTCTCGTAAAAGTCAGGGTTGATCCCCAACTGCTCGGCGCGCGCCCGAACCACAGTCATAGCGGCCTGGATAGACTCCTGCATCACATCACCCAGCGAACCTGTATAGGTGAGTTTGCCCTTACCGGTCACTGAGGTGGCTTCGATGGTCAGCAAGTCGCCGCCCACTTCGGTCCAGGCCAAACCTGTCACCTGGCCAATCTGGTTCTTGGATTCTGCTTTGCCATAGTCAAAACGCTGTACCCCCAGGAAAGACTTGAGGTTGTCCTGATTGACATCCACATGCTTGGTGTCTTTCTCCAGCATGATCTGCTTCACCACTTTACGGCAGATCTTTGACAACTCACGCTCCAGTGCCCGCACCCCGGCTTCACGGGTGTAATAACGGATCACCCCGAGAATGGCGCTGTCATCGACAGTGATTTCAGTCTTCGTCAGGCCGTTACGTTCAATCTGCTTCGGCAGCAAGTGCTGCTTGGCAATATTGAGTTTCTCATCTTCGGTGTAACCGCTAAGACGGATAACTTCCATCCGGTCCAGCAAGGGGCCAGGAATATTCATCGAGTTGGAGGTGGCCACAAACATCACGTCGGACAGATCGTAATCCACTTCCAAGTAGTGATCGTTAAAGGTCGCGTTCTGCTCTGGATCCAACACCTCCAGCAGAGCCGAGGCCGGATCGCCACGCATGTCCGAACTCATCTTGTCGATTTCATCGAGCAGGAACAGTGGGTTCTTCACCCCGACTTTGGCCATCTTCTGGATAATCTTGCCCGGCATAGAACCTATATAGGTACGGCGGTGACCACGGATTTCCGCTTCATCACGCACGCCGCCCAATGCCACCCGCACATACTTACGGCCGGTTGCTTTGGCAATAGATTGCCCCAGAGATGTCTTACCTACCCCCGGCGGGCCAACCAGACACAGGATAGGGCCCTTGAGCTGTTTCACCCGGCTCTGTACCGCCAGATACTCGAGGATCCGCTCTTTAACCTTCTCCAGACCATAGTGATCTGTATCCAGCACCTGTTCGGCCTTGGAAAGGTCACGCTTAATCTTGGAGCGCTGTTTCCAGGGCACTGAAGTCATCCAGTCAACATAGCTGCGTACCACTGTGGCTTCAGCTGACATCGGAGACATCATTCTCAGCTTGTTAAGCTCGGCAGACGCCTTCTCTTTGGCCTCTTCCGGCATGCCGGCTTCTTCAATCTTACGGCTCAGACTTTCAAATTCGTCGTGGCCTTCATCGAGATCGCCAAGCTCCTTCTGGATAGCCTTCATCTGCTCGTTGAGATAATACTCACGCTGGCTCTTTTCCATCTGTTTCTTGACCCGAGAGCGGATACGTTTTTCTACCTGCAGCAGGTCGATTTCCGCTTCCATCATGGCCATCAGATATTCAAGCCGCTCACCGACCTTGACCATCTCAAGTACAGACTGTTTGTCTGCCAGCTTGAGCGGCATATGCGCCGCCATGGTATCGGCCAGTCTGTCGGCCTCTTCGATACCTGAGAGTGAGGTGAGCACTTCTGGAGGAATTTTCTTGTTCAGCTTGATATAGCCTTCAAACTGACTGATTGCGCTGCGTACCAGCACCTCTTCTTCCTTGTCGTCCAGCGCTTCTGACTCCAGGTAGTGTGCGGTGGCAACAAAGAACTCTTCTTCCTGGGTATAACGTTCTATGCGGGCGCGCTTACCGCCTTCGACCAATACCTTGACTGTGCCATCGGGCAGCTTCAGCAGCTGCAAAATGGAAGCGACTGTACCTACGTCGAAAATATCGTCTATGCCAGGCTCGTCCAGATCCGCATCCCGCTGCGCCACAAGAATGATCTGTTTATCCTGCGCCATGGCAGTTTCCAAACAACGGATGGACTTTTCACGTCCTACGAATAACGGAATTACCATATGGGGATAGACCACCACGTCTCTCAGTGGCAGCACGGGCAATTCGATTCGCGCTTCACGCTCTAGGGTCATAGTTCGATTCCGTTTCAGTTAAAGATTACATTGAGTATATTGGGACGCTTTCTCGGCTTTCAATGGTAAAGATAAAAAAAGGAGCCCCAGTGGACTCCTTAATTTTCAACCTGATAGCTTATTGCTCAGTTATTGGTCACCGGCAGCAGCCTGGGAGTCATTATTCTCGTAGATAAGAATAGGCGCTGACTCACCTTTCACCACAGATTCATCGATAACCACCTTGACCACATTATCCATGGACGGCAGGTCATACATGGTATCAAGCAGTATCGCTTCAACGATGGATCGCAGACCACGGGCCCCTGTCTTACGGGACATGGCTTTTTGTGCTATCGCCTTGAGAGCGTCATCGCGAAACTCAAGTTCGACATTTTCCATCTCGAACAAAGTGGCAAACTGCTTGGTGATGGCGTTTTTGGGCTCGGACAGGATCTGCACCAGAGCCGCTTCATCCAGTTCACCCAAGGTCGCAACCACAGGCAAACGCCCGATAAACTCAGGAATAAGGCCATACTTGACCAAGTCTTCCGGCTCAACCTGCAATAGAGTATCTGTGATGGTGGCCTTTTCAGCCTGACCTTTAACCTGAGCGCCAAAACCTATGCCGCTACCCACATGGGAGCGCTGCTCAATCACCTTCTCAAGGCCTGCAAAGGCACCACCACAAATAAAGAGTATCTTGGAGGTATCAACCTGCAGGAACTCCTGTTGTGGGTGTTTACGGCCGCCCTGAGGAGGCACGGCGGCAACAGTGCCTTCAATCAGTTTCAGCAGTGCCTGCTGCACCCCTTCACCGGACACGTCTCGGGTGATGGAAGGGTTATCTGACTTACGGCTGATTTTGTCAATCTCATCGATATAGACAATACCACGCTGTGCCTTGTCAACATCATAGTCGCACTTCTGCAGCAACTTCTGAATGATATTTTCAACGTCTTCCCCCACATAACCGGCTTCGGTCAATGTGGTGGCATCCGCCATGGTAAAAGGCACATTCAGGAACCGCGCCAGGGTTTCTGCCAGCAAGGTTTTACCGCTACCGGTTGGACCGATAAGCAGAATATTACTCTTGCCAAGCTCCACACCATCTTTGGGGACGCTGTTTTTCAGGCGTTTATAGTGGTTATAAACCGCAACAGACAACACCTTCTTGGCCTGCTCCTGACCGATAACATAATCATCCAGATGAGCGCGCAGTTCATGGGGAGTCGGCAGTTTGTCCTGATCCCGATTGGGCGAAATCTCTTTTATCTCTTCGCGAATGATGTCGTTACACAGTTCGACACATTCGTCGCATACATACACAGATGGCCCGGCGATCAGCTTGCGAACTTCATGCTGGCTTTTTCCGCAGAAAGAGCAATACAGCAATTTGCCGCTATCACCGTTGCCTTTGTTGTCACCCATTACTCTACCTCTTTTGCAGTCTGCTCTACTGCCATACACTTAAGCGTCTTCAATCTGAGCATAGCCCAGCCATAAGCAAAAATCAGCTTTAACGTTTGGTCAGAACCGAATCCACCAAACCGTATTCCATGGCCTGAGAAGCACTCATAAAGTTATCTCGGTCGGTATCTCGCTCGATGATTTCCAGTGGTTGGCCTGTGTGCTCGGCCAACATCTGGTTCAGCTTCTGTTTAATCCCCAGGATCTCTTGGGCATGGATAGCGATATCCGATGCCTGGCCCTGGAAACCACCCAAAGGCTGATGGATCATCACCCGCGAGTTCGGCAAACAGTGACGCTTACCCTTGGCACCACCGGCCAACAGGAAGGCGCCCATACTGGCCGCTTGCCCGATACATACAGTGCTGACATCCGGCTTAATAAACTGCATGGTGTCATAAATAGCCATACCAGCAGTGACAGAGCCGCCTGGTGAGTTGATATAAAGAGAGATCTCTTTATCCGGGTTTTCTGATTCCAAAAACAGCAACTGTGCCACGATCAAGTTGGCCATGTGCTCTTCAACCTGACCAACCAGGAAGATCACCCGCTCTTTCAACAAACGTGAATAGATATCGTAAGAGCGTTCTCCCTTGGCGGTTTGCTCAACCACCATAGGAACGAGTGCATTAAGTACTGATTCTGGCGCGTTATGCATCATTAACTTTCCCTAAATAAAAAACGGCCCGCATGAGGGACCTCATACGAGCCATTATAAATGGCGAACAACCAAGCAAGTCAAGCTTAGGTTATGCGCGGCCGGTAGCCTTGTTCATAAATTCTTCAAAAGCGACATCTTTCTTAGTCACTTTGGCTGATTTCAGAACCGCTTCAACGGCTTGCTCTTCCAGAGCCAGGTTGCGCATGTTCTGCATCAACTCTTCGTTACCGTTGTAGTATTCGATCACTTCTTTTGGATCTTCGTAGGCAGAAGCCATGGAAGCGATCAACGCCTGTACACGCTCTTCTTCAGCTTTCAGCTCGTTGGACTTGATCACTTCGCCAAGCAGCAGACCGACTTTAACACGGCGCTCGGCTTGTTCTGTGAACAGTTCAGCAGGCAGTTCAGGCATGTTGGCACCTTGACCACCGAAACGCTGCATGGCCTGGCGACGCAGAACGTCAACTTCACCGTCGATCAGCGCTTTTGGCAGTTCGATTTCATTGGCAGCCAGCAGGCCTTCAAGAACTTGTTCTTTCACATTGGCTTTCAGAGCTTGTTCCAGCTCGCGGCCCATGTTCTTGCTGATCTCAGCTTTCAGAGCGTCGATGCCACCATCGGTGATACCGAACAGCTTGGCGAACTCGTCGTTAACTTCAGGCAGGTTGGCGCCCTTGACTTCTTTCACTGTGATAGCGAACTTGGCGGCTTTGCCTTTCAGGTTTTCAGCGTGGTATTCCTCAGGGAAAGTCACGTCGATGTCGAACTCTTCACCGGCTTTGTGGCCTTTAACGCCTTCTTCAAAACCAGGTATCATGCGACCGCTGCCCAGTTGCAGTTCAAAGTCTTCGGCCTTGCCGCCTTCAAACTCTTCACCGTCAACGCTACCAACAAAGTTGATAACCACTTTGTCACCGTCTTCGGCAGCGCGCTCAACCGCTTCGTAAGTCGCGTGTTGCTTGCGCAGGGTTTCGATCATGTTATCAACGTCGGCTTGTTGTACTTCGGCAACAGGCTGCTCAACTTCGATACCGTCCAAGCCTTTGATTTCAACTTCTGGATAAATTTCAAAGGTCGCGGTGAACTCAAACTTTTCGGCGTCAGTGGCACCTGGGGTAAAGGTAGGAGCACCGGCAGGGTTCAACTTCTCGGCAATGATGGCCTCTATGAAGTTGCGCTGCATTACTTCACCGGTAATGTCTTGGCGAATCGCTTTGCCGTAACGCTTTTCAATCACGCTTGCTGGGACTTTACCTGGACGGAAGCCTGGGATGCGGGCACGCTTGGCTTCGCGTTGCAGGCTGTCTTTAACCAGTTTTTCGATCTGCTCTGCAGGAACAGAGATGGTCAGGCGACGCTCCAGGCCTTGGGTTGTTTCAACAGAAACTTGCATTGTTTTACCTCGAAATGTGTCTAACGTCCTTTGCAATAGCCGATTGTTTCAACTATTCAGGTATTCGTTTCTTGATCTTTAACTTGACTTAAATGCCCATCAGAAGTGAATTCCGGCACCGGTCGCACATTGTTGATTGTTATCAAGACGCAGCATTATATCGACCGTTCTTAGTGGAGTCGAGCCTCAATGCCACAGAAAAGGGCATAAAAAAAGCGACCTAAGGTCGCTTTTTTTAATAAAGAGTGGGGTGACTGATGGGGCTCGAACCCACGACAACTGGAATCACAATCCAGGGCTCTACCAACTGAGCTACAATCACCACCGAAAGTGGTACGCCCGGCAGGATTCGAACCTGCGACCATCCGCTTAGAAGGCGGATGCTCTATCCAACTGAGCTACGGGCGCAGGACCTGCAAATTAAATTTGCATCCTAAGCGGTACTGACAATGCTATCCACACTGCCCTTGAAATCTGGTCGGTGATAGAGGATTCGAACCTCTGACCCTCTGCTCCCAAAGCAGATGCGCTACCAGGCTGCGCTAATCACCGAAAATTTTCTCCAAGCGCGGTTACAACCGGCTCGCCTCGAGAACGGAGCGCATCTTAGCCCCTCACCCGACAAGCGTCAACGATTTTTTTAAGCACTTTATCTGCTTGGCGAAATTACGTGCTGCTTTAACGAAATTCTGTGTTCTGGACCCGGTTTGTCCATGACACTCCCAAGCCTCACTGGTAAAATGGCGCCGTTTTCAACATCATCGCGCCATACAAAGGATATCCTACACCCATGACAGCCCAACTAATAGATGGCAAAGCGATTGCGCAATCCATAAGACAACAGCTAAAGCAAAAAGTCGCTGCACGTCAAGCAGCGGGACAACGTATCCCAGGCTTGGCTGTTATTCTGGTGGGTGCTGATCCTGCCTCTCAGGTTTATGTCGGCAGCAAGCGTAAAGCCTGTGAAGAAGTGGGGTTCATCTCCCGCTCCTATGATCTGCCTGATTCCACCAGTGAAGAAGAACTGCTGGCCCTGATAGATTCACTCAATGAAGATGCCGCCATTGATGGCATTCTGGTGCAGCTGCCGCTGCCGGAACATATTAAAGAATCCAAGGTCATTGAGCGGATCCGACCCGACAAAGATGTCGACGGTTTCCATCCTTATAATGTTGGCCGTTTGGCTCAACGGATCCCGGTACTGCGCTCCTGCACTCCCATGGGGATCATGACTCTTATCAAGTCTACCGGTATCGATACCTATGGACTGGATGCGGTTGTGGTTGGCGCCTCCAATATCGTGGGCCGTCCCATGACTCTGGAGCTGCTGCTGGCCGGCTGCACCACAACTACTTGTCACAGATTCACCAAAGATCTCAAGGATAAGGTCAGCCGCGCCGATCTTCTGGTGGTTGCCGTCGGCAAACCCGGCTTTATCCCCGGTAGCTGGATCAAACCAGGCGCCATAGTCATAGACGTGGGCATTAACCGTCTCGACAGCGGCCGTTTGGTGGGCGATGTTGACTTTGATCTTGCCTGTGAGCGCGCCAGCCATATCACCCCGGTTCCCGGTGGCGTGGGTCCAATGACCATAGCCAGCTTGCTGGAAAACACCCTGTTTGCCGCAGAGCAATATCACGACTAAGGGTAGATTGAAACCAACCTCAGTTTGGTTTCAATTTCAAGCGATAAAAAAACGCCGGCTTCAACAGCCGGCGTTTTCGTTTCGATTATTGGCAAAGAAGGATTACTTCTTGCGCCAGCTGGTTCCTTGTGGGCCATCTTCCAGCACCACCCCCAGCTCATTCAATCTGTTGCGGGCAACGTCGGCAGCAGGCCAATCCTTTTCGGCACGGGCACGGTTACGCTCGGCAATAAGCGCTTCGATCTCAGCCACTTCATCGTCGCTGCCCTCGCCTTTGAAGAAGGCTTCAGGTGTAGAGCTGACAATCCCCAAAACATCGGCCAGTTGTTTCAGTGACACGCCAAGAGCCGAGGCTGCTGCCATATCCACGCCCTTAAGGCGGTTGATTTCACGCACCATCTCAAACAGCACAGAGTAGGCTTCAGGGGTGTTGAAGTCATCATCCATCGCCGCCTTGAAGCGCTCAACATATTCTTCAGCAGGCGCCGCAGTGACATTCAAGTCAAGGTCTTTGAGCGCAGTGTAAATTCGCTCAAGCGCGGCTCTGGCCTGCTTGAGGTTGTCTTCCGAATAATTCAACTGGCTGCGGTAGTGGCCGGACAACAGGAAGTAACGCACAGTTTCGGCATCATAATGCGCCAGCACATCGCGAATAGTGAAGAAGTTACCCAGCGACTTGGACATCTTCTCTTTATCGACCATCACCATGCCGGTATGCATCCAGTAGTTCACATAAGGCGTGTCGTGGGCGCAGCAAGATTGGGCGATTTCATTTTCATGATGCGGGAACTGCAGATCGCTGCCGCCGCCATGAATATCGAAATGCAATCCCAGGTGTTTGCTGTTCATGGCAGAGCACTCAATATGCCAACCGGGACGACCCGGGCCCCAAGGTGAATCCCAAGTGGGTTCGCCGGGCTTGGACATCTTCCACAACACAAAGTCCATGGGATCGCGCTTGTGCTCGTCCACTTCGACCCGGGCACCGGCCTGCAACTGCTCCAGGTTCTGCCCGGAAAGCTTGCCGTATTCAGGGAAAGAAGCGACGCTGAAAAGTACATCGCCATCATCGGCCACATAGGCATGACCACGGGCGATTAGCGCCTCCACCATTTCGATAATCTCGGCAATATGCAGAGTCGCCCTTGGCTCCATATCGGGGCGCAGCATATTCAGGGCATCAAAGTCTTGGTGCATCTGGCCGATGAGACGCTCAGTGAGGCTATCGCAGCTCTCGCCATTTTCATTGGCGCGCTTGATGATTTTGTCATCCACATCTGTAATATTGCGCAGGAAGTTAACCTGGTAACCTGCGTAACGCAGGTAGCGTACTATCATGTCAAAGGAAACAAAGGTCCGGCCATGACCGATATGACACAAGTCGTATATGGTGACACCACATACATACATACCCACTTTACCTGGGTTAATCGGTTTAAATTCCTCTTTTTGGCGGCTCAGACTGTTGTATATCTTCAACATCGACTTTCTCTTCAACAATATAGGATTAGTGGGTAAAACGAATCTGGCAGTTTAACATTGCCACAAGCTCTTGAATACTGCCCTTTATAGCCGGAGTCGGATAAGTTAGAATCCGCCAACAAAATTTATCCTGAGGATCCGATCATGATTACATTGCACACCAACCACGGCGACATCAAACTGGCGCTGGATAGTGAAAAAGCCCCTCTGACTGCGGCCAACTTTATCAAGTACGCCCAGGAAGGCTTCTATGATGGCACTATCTTCCACCGCGTTATCGATGGCTTTATGGTTCAGGGTGGCGGCTTTACCGAGCAGATGTCACAGAAACCTACCAATGCCCCTGTGCGTAACGAAGCCAACAATGGCCTGTCAAACAAGACAGGTACCATAGCCATGGCCCGCACCTCTGATCCTCACTCCGCCACCGCGCAGTTCTTTATCAACGTCAACGACAACACCTTCCTGGATTTCAAAAACGAGTCAATCCAAGGCTGGGGTTACTGTGTATTCGGTGAGGTGGTAGAAGGTATGGACGTGGTTAATGCCATCAAAGGCGTAAGCACTGGCAACCGCGGCATGCACCAGGATGTGCCTCTGGAAGCCGTGATCATCGAGAAAGTGACTATAGCTGACTGATAACTGCTGAATGCGCACTCTCTTTATCGGCGATCTGCACCTAAGTGCCGATCGCCAAGATATCCTCAACGCCTTCTATCACTTCCTCGATACCTGTCTTGAACAGGTCGACGCCCTCTATATTTTGGGGGATCTGTTTGAGGTTTGGGTCAGTGATGATTTGGCTGAGCCCTTTGCCCTGGCGCTGGCCGAGCGTCTCTATGAAGTCAGCCGCACCCTGCCGGTATACTTTATCCACGGCAACCGCGACTTTATGCTGGGGAAAGAATACGCCGCCAAAGCGGGGATGACCTTACTGCCCGAAGTGTATCGACTGGATCTCTATGGCCACAAGACAGTGCTGCTGCATGGCGACAGCCTCTGCACTCTGGACAAGGCCTACCAGCGTTTTCGCCGGTTTCGCAATATGGCATTGCCCCGCTGGATATACCGCCATCTGCCGAAAAAGACCCGCAGCAATATTGCCGCCAAGCTCAGGCAAAACAGCCAGATGCAGAATCAGCTGAAAAGCATTGAGATAATGGATGTTGAGCCGAGTGCGGTTGATGAACTGTTTGCCAGTACCGGCGCCGAGTTGATGATCCACGGTCACACCCATAGACCGGATATCCATCAATTAGTGGCTAATAGGCAGCGCTTGGTGGTGGGAGACTGGTATGAGCAGGGAAGTGTCTTGAGTATCAGTGCCGAGAACATAGAACTGACCAGCCTGCCTTTTATAGAGAAAAGCCCGCAGACCCGGCTTTAGTTGAGCTCATTCAGCCCCAGTTTTATCTGTGTGGCTGTGTCGCCCCGCATTGAATCTGGCCTGCCCTGGTAACCGATAAAACCCATCCAATCAGTCTCAGCTGCCGACCCTGTCGGCATCTGCATTTACCTAGTATTGGCGCAACATCGAGTAGTTTAAAGCGGCGCGCCGCTGTGAAACCTGAATTCATCATCCGACGCTAGAATAAGCTCGGCTTCCACCTCGGCAAAATAAGCCACTCTGGCGCTGATATCCTCGCCGGCAATCGCCTCGGCCAATGAAAGATAATCCTGATAGTGACGCGCTTCAGAACGCAGCAGCGAAATGTAAAAACGTTTAAGCTCATCATCAAGCCAGGGTGCCAGCTTGGCAAAACGTTCACAGGAGCGGGCCTCGATAAAGGCGCCCACTATGAGTTTATCTATCAGAGTCGCTGGCTCATGGGTGCGAACATGCTTCATCATCCCCTTGGCATAACGGCCGGCGCGGATGTTGCTGTATGGGATATTGCGCGCCAACATCAGCTCCAGCACCTGTTCAAAGTGATGAAACTCCTCTTTGATAAGGCGGATCATCTTGGCGATAAGTTCAGGGCCATGGGTGAACCCCGCCCTGGGTGTCAACTCACCAATCAACTCGTTCTTCTTCACTTCTCTGGCCAGAAATGCCGCCATATCCCTGTCGTTTCGATAAACAAACTCTTCGTAGGGCTTGGCCCAGGTGAGCAACTGCTCGCCACTTTGCTTATCCACCGCATACTTGCGTACCAAAAACATCGCCGTCTGCGCCGCCTTAAGCTCACAATTACAGTGATCTATCAGCAATTCGGCCAGTCTATGCTCCTCTTTGGCAGCTGCTATCCAGCTGTCCGGGGTTTCACAGGCCAGGAATTCTTTTACAGGGGCGAGTAACTGCTGCATTGAGGTCAAGCTTCCACAAGAGTTTTCAAGGTCGCCAAGTCTACCAGCAAGCCAATGCTATGCCCACAGCCTCTCGGCGCGCAAACTTGACGCCCCGCCGTTTTTGTTCAATAAATAGACTCAGAGCGGTAAAACGCTCGTCTGCAGTTTGACGAGCAAAAGTCAAAGCGGAATAAGGATAATTATAATGGTATTGAATCACTTAATGGGGTTATATACCCATCCTAAACAGGAATGGCAAACCATAGAACAAAACCATGAGGCATTGAAAAGTTGTCTCAGTCACCTGCTACTCATTGCGCTCATCCCTTCTATCTGCAGTTATATCGCCGCTGTGCACATCGGCTGGAATCCCGGTGCCGGCGAACCTCTTTTTCTAACGGCACAAAGCGGCTTCTTTATGTGTGCCGGTATGTACTGTAGTTTGGTATTCGGCGTATTTGCCCTCGCCTACCTGGCCTATTGGATGGGCCAAACCTTTGATGCCCACCCGGACTTTACCCAGTGTCTGGAACTGGCTTCCTATACCGCCACGCCGCTGTTTATGGTGGGGCTGGCGGCGCTTTACCCTGAACTCTGGTTTATTATGGTGATAGGATTGATAGGTCTTAGCTACTCCGTATACCTGCTGTATACCGGGGTCCCTATCATAATGAACATTCCCGAAGAAAAAGGCTTTATCTATGCCAGCTCTGTTGTCACCGCAGGCTTGGTGCTCCTGGTGGCACTGATGGCCGGCAGTGTGATCCTCTGGAGCATGGGACTCGGCCCAATACTGCAATAGTAAACGCGGCTGACATGAAAAAGGCGCTCAATGAGCGCCTTTTCTATCTGTATCCTCGAAGTATTAAGCGAATGAATCTCTTAATGCCACAGTGCGGTTAAATACCAGCTTATCTGGACTTGAGTCCTTGCTGTCGGCGCAGAAGTAACCTTCACGCTCAAACTGATAGGCCTTTTCGGCCTCTGCTTGCACCAGACCGGCTTCAACCAGACCATGCTTAACCACCAAAGATTCCGGGTTCAGTACTTCATCCACCGTTTCTGCCGCGGCCGGATTAGCGTCAACGAACAAGCGATCATAGAGACGGAACTCGGCAGGTACAGCGCTGCTGGCTTCGACCCAGTGGATCACGCCCTTAACCTTGCGGCCATCGGCAGGGTTTTTACCCAGAGTCTCAGGGTCATAACTGCAGTATATGGTGGTGATCTTACCGTCAGCGTCCTTGTCGCAACGCTCGGCTTTAATCACATAGGCGTTGCGCAGACGCACCTCTTTGCCCATCACCAGACGCTTGTAGTGCTTGTTGGCTTCTTCACGGAAGTCGGCCGCATCGATATAAAGTTCACGGCCAAAGGCCAGCTCACGATTACCCAGTTCTTCCTTATTGGGATGCACCGGCGCACTAACATGCTCCAACTGCTCTTCTGGATAGTTCTCAATGATCACCTTAACCGGGTCGATAACCGCCATGGCTCTTGGGGCATTGTCGTTTAGCTCTTCACGGATACAGGCTTCGAGCATGCCCACTTCCACCAGGTTATCCTGTTTGGTCACGCCGATGCGATCACAGAACTCACGGATGGAGGCCGGGGTGTAACCACGGCGGCGCAGACCGGCGATAGTCGGCATGCGGGGATCATCCCAGCCATTAACCAACTGACGCACCACCAGCTCGTTGAGCTTACGCTTGGACATCAGGGTATATTCCAGATTCAGGCGTGAAAACTCATACTGACGGGTACGGTTGGGGATCTTGAAATCATCCAGATTATCCAACACCCAGTCATAGAGGCGACGGTTATCCTGAAACTCCAGCGTACAAAGGCTGTGAGTGATATTTTCCAGCGCATCAGAAATACAGTGGGTAAAGTCGTACATGGGATAGATGCACCACTTATCACCCGTCTGATGGTGATGAGCGAACTTAATTCGGTAGATCACCGGGTCGCGCATACACATGAAAGGTGATGCCATGTCTATCTTGGCCCGCAGTGAACACTCGCCTTCTTTAAACTCACCGGCGCGCATCTTTTCAAACAGCGCCAGGTTTTCTTCAACGCCGGTGTCACGATAAGGGCTATTCTTGCCCGGCTCTTTCAAAGTGCCGCGATACTCGCGCATCTGCTCGCCATTGAGAAAACACACATAAGCCAGACCTTTTTTGATCAACTCAACGGCATAGCCGTAGAGGTTATCAAAGTAGTCTGACGAGTAATGGATATCACCTGCCCACTGGAAGCCCAGCCATTGCACGTCCGCTTTAATGGAATTCACATAGTCGATATTTTCCTTTTCCGGATTGGTATCGTCAAAGCGCAGATTACACTGGCCCTGATAATCCCTGGCAATACCGAAATTCAAACAGATAGATTTAGCATGACCTATGTGCAGGAAGCCATTAGGCTCTGGTGGGAAACGGGTGTGCACATTGGTGTGCTTACCGCTCGCCAAATCTTCATCTATGATATTGCGAATGAAGTTACTTGGACGTACTTCGGTGTCCACATGACTCATGAAATTCCTCTTTGCGAACAATGGCAGTCTAACGAAAAGAGGCATGATCCTACAGATCATGCCCGGTTACAATCCTTCTAGAATAAAAACTGCGGCGCACTTCGTCAAACCCGGCGCCGTGATCAAAAAAGCAGCCTCAAAGGCTGCTTTCTTGCTTGTGACTTTACTCAGTCACTATCTTGATACCCGGAATAATCTCTTGGGTCTTGCGACCTTTGCGCTTCAGCCACATATAGAAACCAATCAGGGCAAGAACAAAGAAGCTAATCCAAGCGCTGGACTGCAATGGATGCTCGGCAAAAGTCGCACCTTGATAGACCACAGTGGCACTGCCGTAAGCCAGTGCAAAGGTCCAAGTAGCCGCGAAAGTAGCCCAACGACTGCCAAACTCATTCACCAGTGCGCCCATAGCGGCCACACAAGGGGTATAGAGCAAAATAAACAGCAGATAAGAGAAGGCCGCCAATTGTCCGCTGAACCCTGCCTGCAGCGCCCCGAATGTTGACTGATCAACCCCCTGCTCTTCGGCAGCCAGGTTTTTATCTTCAACATGGCCCACAGACAACTTGAGCGGATCTTCCATCACTATGCCGAACAGATTGGCCGGAATGGTCGCCAGCGCCTCGGAGAAGCTGTCCATCAAAGGAGTAAGCTCACCATCACCGCCATCAGCCGTGCTATACAAGCTATTGAGCGTACCCACTACCGCTTCTTTGGCGAAGATCCCTGTCACTATCCCAACCGTGGCCGGCCAGTTGTCTTCCTCTATCCCCATAGGTGAAAACACCGGGGTGATTTTTTGACTGGCGACACTGAGCAGCGATTCCTGGCTGTCTTCATGGCCGAAGCTGCCGTCAACGCCTATGGCATTGATAAAGTTAAGCAGTGTTACTACGACCACAATGGTCTTGCCGGCGCCGAGAATAAAGCTCTTGGTACGCTTACCTGTGCGGGAAGCCACAGCTTTTAGCTTGGGCATTTCATAGCTTGGCAGCTCCATCACCACGGCACTACTGTTCCCTGGCAGCAAGGTATTACGCAGCAGTAGGCCTGTGCCTATCGCCGCCAAAATACCTATAAGATAGAGACCGAACACCAGGTTCTGACCTGAGTCAGGGAAAAAAGCCGCCGCAAACAAGGCGTATACCGGCAATCTGGCACCACAGGACATAAAGGGCGCCATCATACCCGTGACGATACGTTCGCGTTCACTACCCAGGGTGCGGGTCGCCATGATGGCAGGCACAGAGCAGCCGAAACCAACAATCATGGGCACAAAAGCCTTGCCGGGCAGGCCGATGCGACGCATCAAACCGTCAACCACAAAAGCGGCACGGGCCATATAGCCGGAGCCTTCCAACACTGATAAAGCCAAAAACAGCGCCGCGATAACCGGAATAAAGGTCGATACCGTCTGAATACCCTGACCTATACCACCGGCCAGCAGAGTCACCAACCAGGCAGGAGCACCTATGTTGGTCAGCAAGGCCCCGAAATGATCAACAAACAGTGCACCGGCACTGATATCGAAGAAGTCGATAAAGGCACTGCCCACGTTGATGGCAAACATGAACATCAGGTACATCACCAGCAAAAATACCGGGATACCCAATACAGGATGCAATACCAACTTATCAAGCCTGTCACTCAAGGTCAGTTGACCGTCGGCATTGACAGAACCCTTGTAAACGCGCTCGACAAAGTCAAAACGTGTTGTGGCGACCATGATCTCTATATCTTTGCCTTCGAGTGTCAATTGATCTGTCACTCTGGAGACTTGTTCATCGAGTAAATTGTTTTGACAGGAACCACAACCCAGACCATTAGCCAACATAGCCAAGGCTCGGCCACGACTCAGTTGAGCGTCACTGCCCATAATGGCAGCGACGCCGGTTTCAATAGTGGCATCATACTGCAGCATCAAAGGCGACTCTGAAACCCGCCCTTCCAGCAGTGCTATCACCTGTTCCTTGACCCGCTCGACGTCTTGGGCTTCTCTAGAAGTCACGCCTATCACAGGGCAACCCAATTCTCGACTCATGGCTTGGGTATCGACCCGAATGCCGCGCTTGACCGCCGCATCCATTTTATTGAGTACCACAACCATGGGTATGCCAAGTTCACGCAGCTGCACTGTCAGATACAGGTGACGTTCGATATTGGTGGCATCTACCAGATTGATGATGCCATCGACTTTCTGGCTGGCCAGATACTGCTGGGCAATCTGCTCATCCAGCGAGCAATCACAGTTGTTGCCAGCGGGAAGAAGATCGTAAATGCCGGGTAAATCAGTGAGAAAGACATCATCACCGTTTAGCGAAAAGTGACCGGTTTTCTTTTCAACTGTCACCCCGGACCAGTTACCCACCTGTTGATTGGCACCTGTCAGGGCATTGAACAATGTCGACTTACCGGCATTGGGGTTGCCGACAGTGACACAATGAAACTGCTTAGTCATTGGCCTTTTCCACCTCTATAATCTGTGCCAGATCCTGACGCATGCACAACTTACTGCCGCGGATGTCCAATTCCAACCCGGATCCCATGGGAGCTCGACGGATCAAAGAAAAACGGGTATTTGGAGTGATCCCCATGGACAGGAGCTTGCGTTTGACCACTGCAGGCAGATCCAGATGGCCAACTTCGGAAATCATGGCGCGATCACCGGGTTTCAATTCACTTAACTTCATTGCCTCTACCACTGAAAACAGCATGCAAGCATGCGGGTAATGATTCGATTTTACCTGAAACCGTCAAATAAGAACTTTATCTGGATCAAGCTTTTCAACTGGTAACGATAATAGTTTTCAATTGTGTTGGCTATTATGAGACAAAAGCGCTCGGGAATAAACCGCTTAAGCGCAAATAACCGAAACTGAATCCGGTATTTTTCTGCTTCAGATCCCAATTTCAGCTTAAAGAGCGGCACAACAAAATGTGGTGCAGATCACACTTTGTTGTTTTCTTTTTTAAATCAGCCTTCTTTATACATAAGCATCATTAAAAAGTTATCGCCTTGTCATTTTTTTGCTCTATTCTTTAACATTAGCAATTCAGTAAATTACTGAAGCATGCCCAATAACTATAAATCGGCAATGAACGCGCTCAGGATGGAATGATGAAAATGGATAACTCGAGTAAACCAAACCTTTGGGGGTTGGGTTGCGCTCTCCCCTTATTGTTTTTGTTGGCCTTTGTGGCCGAAGCCACCCCATGGGACGACAAGGATCCGACCGAGGTTGAAGCCATTCTGGATGCCAAGTTTGCTGAAGGAAAATATTCTCCCAAGGGTGCTGACAGCTGCCTGATGTGCCACAAAAAGAACCAGAAAGTGATGGCGCTTTTTGATGGTGTCCACGGCAACCCCAATGTTGCTCAATCTCCGATGGCCGATCTGCAATGCGAAGCCTGCCACGGCCCCATGGGAAAACACAACCGCGGTGGTAAGGAGCCGATGATCACCTTTGGTGCCGACTCGCCGGTACCGACCGACAAACAGAACAGCGTCTGCCTCAGTTGCCACCAGGATGAACAACGCCTGGGCTGGAGTGCCAGCCACCACGACACCGCCGGAGTCTCCTGTGCCAGCTGTCACCAAGTGCACACAGGCCAGGATCCCATCCAGAGCCGTGAAACCGAAGTCGCCGTTTGCAGCAGTTGTCACTCAGAGCAACGTGCCGACATTCACAAACGCTCCGCTCATCCGATACGCACAGAGCAGATGGTCTGCAGCGACTGCCACAATCCTCACGGCAGCTTGGGGGATGCCAGCTTGAAACAGATGACGGTCAACGAAAACTGTTACAGCTGCCACGCCGAGAAGCGTGGGCCCAAGCTGTGGGAACACGCTCCGGTTACAGACAACTGCGCCAGCTGTCACAACCCTCATGGCAGCGTCAACGAAGCCATGCTGCTGGCCAAACCGCCTCAGTTGTGTCAGCAGTGCCATGCCTCCGACGGCCATGCAGCCAGAGCCTACTTCCCGGCCAATGAGCAAACCGGCTTGATGCCCAACGCCTATAACGCCGGCAACTCCTGCCTGAACTGCCACACCCAGGTGCATGGTTCCAACCATCCATCCGGCAAACTCTTGCAGCGATAAGGAGCTGAGTATGGTTATCGAGAAACAGACACAGATGAAACTGTCACTGCTGGCGCTCACCATAGCCTGCGTGATGCAGCCTGCCTGGGCCGGTGGCTATTCGCTGCAACAGGTCAATCGCACCGAGCTCAAACAGGACAAGTGGAGTTGCGGCCAGTGCAAGTTGCCACAGGAAAGCCGCGGCACACTTGAAGCCGGTGTGGCCTACAATGACGGCGACAATGCTGTGTTTGCCAATACTAGTGGCACAGATGCCGATGGCGCCACCGGGCACCTTGGCGGTGATGTCGTCTTTTATGGTGAGCGGGGTTACCGCACTCACATTGAAGCCGACAAACTGGGCTACGACACCGGCAGCGCCAGCCTGAGCATGGGAAGACCCGGCCAATTTGATATCCGTCTTGGTTATCGCGCCTTGGCCAACTTCGGCCCGGACAATGGCATGAGCCCCTATATCAATCAGGACAACAGACTGATGTTGCCGGACAACTGGCAAGCAGCAGCCCTCACTTCGCAAATGCCTGGGCTTGATGACAGCCTGACAAGCCAGCGACTGGAAATGAAGCGGGATCGCTTCACGCTGGATGCCCATTACCTGGGCAGCTTTTATAAGGCGGGGCTCAATTACCGTCACGAGCAACGCGATGGCACCCGCCAAACCAACGGCAACTTTCTTACCAACTCCATGGCATTGGCCACCCGAGTGGATGACAGTACCGACGAGCTTGAAGCCAAACTCTATTTCAAAGGAAAAGGCTGGCTGGCCGGATTCAATTCGACCCTGAGCCAATACAGTAACGACTATCAGGCACTCTATTGGGAAAACGCATTCTTTCCCACATTCGGGGCCGCCTATAATGGCCAACTCGCCGACAATCCGGATAACAAGGCATTGAGAGTCGGCGCCGATCTGCAGTTATCCGAGGCCGGACATCAAATATTGATGCACACGGCATTCACCCGCATGACTCAGGATCAGGCGCTGTTACCGGCCACCATCAATGGTCCTTCACCTCAGTTGCCCGCAATCGATGGCGACATGCAGGTCGATGTACTGGAACTCAAACTCAAGTATGCCGCTCGCCTCAGCAGAGGCTTGTCTGTTCGCGGTGGTTACGACTATCGCGACCGGGAAAACAAGACACAACTTAAAGACTGGCCGCAGGTGAGCAGTGACAGCTGGCACCAGGGCAGCGCCACGCCCGCGGCCTATGACCACACCCGCCAAAGAGCCGATATCGCCTTCAACTACCGTTTTACCCGCGCCCTGTCTCTTGACGCAGGTTACGAGTATGAGCACCACAGCTATAGCGATCTGGCGCGCGAATCCCTGTTCCAATCCAGCGTGTTTGCCAAGCTGAACCTGCGTGCCAGCCGCGATTGGCAGTTGTGGTTCAAAGGTGAACTCAGTGAGCGCAGTGGCGGCAGTTATCAGACATCCGAGCTGAGCCAAAGCCCCAATAATCCTTGGATGCGTCAGTATTGGTTGGCGGATAGAAAACAAACCCTGTTGCGACTGCAAAACGATTACCGCTTCAGCGATGCCCTGTCGTTCAGCCTGGCGCTGAATCATAAACAGCAAGACTACGATGAGACGCTTATCGGCCTGGATGAAGTCAGCAGTTGGGGCTACGGCCTCAGTGGCAACTATCAATTCTCAGCCCAGTTTGGCCTCAATGCCTGGCTCAATCAGGACTGGCAGGATACAGATCAAACCGGCTCAGCCTCTTTCGGCCCCAGCGGTTGGTACAGCCGTGCCAGCGACAGCAGCACTGTCGCCGGGTTCGGCATCTACTATAACGAATTGCTGGATAAACAACTGGATCTGGGCTTCGACTGGCAATATTCAAAAGGCGAAAGCGAGACGGATGTCAGCCAGGGGCTCACTCTGGATTACGGCGATTACTATTCACGTCGCCATACCTTCAACGCCTTTGCCAAGTATCACTTCAGCGACAAGATGGCATTGAGGCTGGATTGGTTGTTTGAACACTATCAGGACAGTGACTGGCTCAATCAGGGATTAACCCCGGATAGCATCCCCAACGTACTCAGCTTTGGAGATCTTGGCCAGGACTATAACGCCCACTATCTGGGGCTGACACTGAGTTACTCCCTATAAGAGCAAGAGGCGAAGAGCGATGTCAAAGGAATACACCCCAAAAACTCCCCTGTTTTACCTAGGCGCGCCCCTGCTGACCGCCATGTTGGCTCTCTCAGGTTGCGGTGGTGATGATGGCAACCCGGGAACCCCCGGCGAACCGGGCGGCGAACCGGCAATGAATATCAGTAAGCTCAATATTGAGGTCAAGGAAACGGCCCTCGAAGAGGGCATTACCCGGGTAGATTACCGGGTCACCAATCAGGATGATGAGCCGGTAGTCGGTATCCCCTCAGGACGCTTCATTGCCGCGCAGTTGTTGCCGGAAGGCAGCAGTGGGGCCGGCAACAGCAGTGAGTGGCAGTATTTCACTTCAGAGACCTGCTCCAGCAGCTGTCCGGGCACCTATGTTGACCATAAAAATGGCAACTACTCCTACAGTTTCAGTGCCCCTTTCGACGGTATGAATGAGATAGCTGAAATCACCGGCGCCACCCACAGAGTGGTGATCAAACTCGGTGGTGATACGCTGGCAGATGGCACCGCATTGCCGGTAACCAATGACCATTACGACTGGCAGCCACCTGCGGGTGCTCCGGCCTACAGCCGCAACATTGTCTCCATCGACACCTGTAACAGCTGTCACAATGACCTGGCGTTTCACGGCGGTAACTATAACCAGGTGGAAACCTGTGTCACCTGCCACAATGCCACTCGGGTTAGCAATCCGGAAAACATCTTCCCGCAAATGATCCATGCCAAGCACCTGGCCGGATTCCCCAAACCCTTGTCTGACTGTCAGACCTGTCATAAAGAGGACGAAACCCTCAGCGAACAACACAACTGGTTCCGGGTGCCAACTATGGAGTCCTGTGGCAGCTGTCATAACGATATCGACTTCGTCAAAGGCGAAGGTCACCCGGCGCAAGCGGATAACAGCAATTGTGTCGCCTGCCACAATCCGGATTGGACCCGTGAAGTCCACGCCAATCAAGAGAACCTGGTGGCCCTTGGGCAATTCAAGGCCGAGGTCACCAACGCCAGTGTCAGCGGCACCAGTTTGAGCTTCTCGCTCAAGCTGAGTAACCCGCAGACAGGTGCAGCCTATAACGACAGCGCCGAAAAACAGGTGTTTGTCAGCGATCTCAGAGTCTATGCCAACTGGGGCACCAGCTTTGATTACGCCACCCGCTCTGCCCGTTCAATTAGGGTACATGAAGTGGCGCCGCTGTCCGGCAGTAATGGTGTCTATCAGTATCAGTTGGATGGACTGACCATTCCCGCCGGCAGTGAAGCCGATGCCGGTACCCTGGCGATTCAGGGTCGCGTCTGTGCCAGCCAAGGCATGCTGGTCGACTGCAGTGACAACGCCGCCAGTGTGCTGGTTATCAAGTCGAGCCACCAGTCATTCAACATGGCCGGGCTCACTACGGCCGGGAGACGCCAGGTGGTCAGCAACGAAACCTGTGGCAGCTGTCATGGCGATCAGCAATTGAACTTCCACGGTGCTCGCAACGACTTGGCCGGTCAGTGTCAGCTGTGCCACAACCCCAATATGCAAGCCGATGCCACTGCTGCCAATCCATCAGCGAGCAGCGCCGACTTCAAACAGCTGATCCATGCGTTGCACTCGGCACGCTACGAAGGATTCGAGACGCTGCAGTTCCCGGGGAACATAGGCAACTGTGCTCACTGCCACAGCAAAGATGAAAATGGCGTGTTGAGTATGGCGCTGCCGCTCAAATCGGCGGTGCAACCCTTGAGCCTGAATGACGGCAGCTTCACCAGCCCCACGGCGGCAATCTGCAGTAACTGCCACCAGAGCGATGGTGCCCGCAACCATATGACACAACAAGGGGCCGTGTTCCAAGGCGCTGAAGCCGATGCCAAGGCAGGAACAGAAAGCTGCGCCACCTGTCATGGGCAGGGTGGCCTGGCCGATGTCACCAAGGTGCATCCTATCGCTCAGTAACAACAATAAGCCGCCCTTTAAGGGCGGCAATAACAGGAAAGAGCCGGTATTTAAACACTGGCTCAGTCGTGCAATCAAAGCAATGCAGGGAAATAATGATGAAAAGCTCAAGACTGGTTAAAGGGCATACCCGCCTGGCATTGGCCACTCTGATGTCGCTGACGCTCATGGCATGTGGCAGTGACGGCAAGGATGGCGAAGACGGTAAGGACGGCGTGATCGGAGTGAATATCGATGCCACTCCGACACTCAAGGTCAAGTTTACCGACGCCAAAGTGGAAGCAGGTAAGGTCACGGTCGACTTTATGTTGACCAACGCCAATGGTGTGGCAGTGCTGGGTCTGAACAAAGACTATGACCTCAGATTTGGTATCGCTCAGCTGACACATGTGACCGAAACCATAGGTGAAGGCGAAGAAGCCAGAGAAGCCGACTGGGGATTCCAATGGCAAGCCTATATCAATAGCCTCAAACAACCATCATCGGTTCCCGATGGGGTGGACAACCTCAGTCCATCGCCTCAGTATCAGGCTGGAGTCGAAGCCGCCAGCGCCTGCGAGACCTGCCTGGTCGACAATGGTGACGGCAGTTATAGCTATAGTTATCAGGTCAATATTGCCGAAGTCACAGAGCCGCTGGCCATAGCTTATGATGCCGATGCCACTCAAAGGGCCACGCTGGAACTGAAACTGCCTCAAATTACCGCCAATGCCCATTATGATTGGCAACCGTCCAGCGGCAAGACAGAAGGCATTCAGACCCGCAATGTGGTCGCCATAGATGCCTGTTACACCTGTCACCAACCGGACAGCCTGGAGCTGCACGGCGGACGGCGCATAGCGCTGGAAAACTGCGCCTCCTGCCATACTGCGACCTCTGGTGATCCTGAGTCGGGTAACAGCGTGGAGTTCACCTATCTGATCCACGCCATTCACCGCGGCGCAGAACGGCATACCTATGATGCCGATGGCAATGAAGTGCCGGCACCATACAAGATTGTCGGTTATGGCGGCAGCGTCCACGACTATGGTGTGGTCGGCTTCCCCCGTAAGCCTGCTTCAGACTGTAGCGTCTGTCACCAGGAAGGCAGTGGCACTCCGGCCAATGCCGACCTATTCAAGGCCGAGAAAAGCAATACTGCCTGTGTCGCCTGTCACACAGAAAAACCTTCATCCCACCACTCCAGCACTGATTGTATGGCTTGCCACAACACTGACAATACCTATCACGGTACCGGCAGCGCAGCCAAACGCCACGGTGATGTGATGCAAGCTTACACTCTGGCGGCAGAGCTGAGCGTCAAGGTGTTGGAGGTCAGCAGCAACGCCGGCAAGATGACCTTTAAAGTGCAGGTGTTGGATAAAGACGGTAACGCCATGGAGCAAAGCTTTATCGATCAGAGCAGCCGTATGATAGTCGGCTGGGATATAGACAAGGACTACCCTGCCTATAACGAAGCCTCCTACAGCCAGCGCCGTATTCGTCTCAGTGAAGGCAGTTTTGACGCCACCAGCAAGAGCTATACGCTGACTCCGGCGTTTGATATGCCGGCAAACCCGGATGGCAAGAGCTTTGAAATCTGGTCGGCACTGGAAGCCTGCTTCAATAACGGCGGTTATGGTGTTGCCGATATTCAACTGACAGACTGTGCAACCGATGGAGTTCGCTCTGTGGCTATCCAGCAGGAACCCTACCGCTTTGTCTGGGGCAACAATGGTGTCGACAGCAGTATGGATGCCATGGCCCGCCGCGCCATCATAGACCCGACCAAGTGTCAGAGTTGTCATGGCAAGGAGATCCATCACTATGACAATGGCGTCAACTGCCAAACCTGCCATACACCGGATAAGACACTGCGAAATGATGCCGATTATCCCGGCGGCAAAATCCCCTCAAGCTTTGCCTGGAAGGCACACGAGCGTGAAGGCCACTTCCTCAAATATGCAGGGCTTAAGTCCGGCACTGTGCTGAAAACCGATTGTGCCACCTGTCATGCAGAGTCCTCCGGCAGCGTCACAGGTATCACTCTGGGTAGGTCACCGGATCGCGTCTGGCGTTATGGTGACATCAGCAATGGCGGCGCGGATATCTGGGTTTCCTCAGATGCCGGCTCCTGTTTGAGCTGCCACCAGCAGTACCTGAGTGATGCAGCCAAATCGCATATTCAGGCCAACGGCGGTATTCTGGATGGCATGGATGAAGCCGATGTCCGTAATCGTGCCAAAGAGGCCTGTGCCACCTGTCACACCCCGGCTCAGCTGATGACAGCACACGGCAATTAAACTCAATATTGCTACCAAAGGGAGGCTTTCGCCTCCCTTTTTTATGCAGCAAAATTCGTTAAAAAAGCCTTTAAAACACACGTTTTTTTGATCAGGATTAACTTTTTTTGATCTAGCGGTATACCCCTAAAGAAATAGTCGGATCTTAATCACATAACCCATCTAAAGTGACTGATTAATCCCCACCACTTGGGTAGCCTTGGCCTTGGAAAAATAATTCCACACACTTTCCATGGTTGATGAGATTTATTCTTATTTAACCTCTGGTTAGTGATGATTAAAATCACTTGCAGGGAAATATCATGATGAAACGGTTTAATTTCAATGCCGCGACGAAAGCGATGTTGGGTGCCGGTTTGCTGTCTCTGATGCTGGCCGGTTGTGGCAGCGACGGTTCAGATGGCGAACCAGGTAAGCCAGGTCCTGTCGGCACACCTATAAGCAAAGTCAACACGCTGAAATCCAAGATTAATTCCGCGTCTGTAGACACCAACGGCTTCCTGACAATCAACTTCAGCTTGTCTGATGCCAACGGCGCCGCCGTCTTTGGTTTGAAAAACACTGACATAGGCGCAGTCTCCTTCGGCCGTGTCGGCAGCGAAGATGAGATTGAAGGCCTGACCGATGTAGAAGGCCAAGCGAGAGAGATCTGGCTGAGCTACTTTAACAAAGACAAAGGTGATGGCTTCTACACTGGCTCTTCCTACTTCCAGGGTAAAAACTGTGAAGACTGTCTGACCGACAATCAGGACGGCACCTACACACTGAAACTGAATAAAGCCATAGATACTCTGGGTAAATACGACTACAAGGCCGACATGGTCAACGGTATTTATCTTGGCATCAAGACAGCCAATGCGGCCAACGTTAATCTGGTTAACAACAGTTTCTTCTACTGGCAACCCTCTTCCGATACTACTCAGGCCAAACCCAAGCCGATTATCGCCGATGAAACCTGTCAAAGCTGTCACAGACCCGGTCATGATGGCGCACTGGCCATGCACGGTGGCAAACACGTCACCCTGGAAAGCTGTACCTTCTGTCACACCGACTACAACAGCTACATGAAGGATGACAAGGACGAAAATGGCCAAGTGATCGGCAGCCACAAATTCGACGGCTCCATCAAAGGCATGGCACACGAAGTACACAGTCATGCCTTCTACAACGGTATTTTCCCGCAATCAGCCAGTAACTGTCAGACCTGTCACCAACCCAGTGAAACCCTGACCATGGCCGATGCCTGGAAAGCCGACAAGGATTCCGCAACCTGTCTGAATTGTCACAACAGCCCATATGCCGTGCCTTCCTGGCACTGGGATGCAGAAAACAGCCAGATTAAAGAAAAAGTGCAAAACTGTGTCTCCTGTCACAGCGACCCTGATGGCCAGGTTTTTGGTGCCGAACGCGCCCACTACAGCAACAACGACAGTGCTCAGGCCGCCAAAACCCGCGTCATTTTCAATAGCATGACCTATGATGAGGCCAGCAAGACAGTCACGGCCAATATGACGGTCAAACACGGCGACACCAATGTGACGCTGGCGCAGATTGACTCCAGCCCATATAAATATGGCGGTTTCACCAGCGCCATCGTCTTCAACGGTGTGGTCAAAGACGACTTCCTGGTTAACTACCAGAAAGTAGGTTACGACCACTTCAGTGAAGGCGCCGACGGCAGCATAGATGTCACCTTCAGCGACGGCGACTTCAAAGTAGCCGAAGTCATGGGTACGCCAGAGGTTAAAGTAGCCTTGAGCAGCCAGCTGCATGTCTGTTTCGACGGTACTGGAACCGTGGCCGATTGCGAATTTGATGCTGATGGAAAAATTACCAACTCCGGCCCTTACGTACCGTCTGACACAGCCTACTTCAATCTGGATGGCAGCAAAGTCGACGCTACCCCAAGGGTGCAACATGCCGAAATGACCGCTTGTCAGCAGTGTCACACTACTGCCATCAAGCACCGTTTCTCCAACGACATCGACGGTTGTGCCTCCTGCCATAACGGTACCCGCGACAAGAAGGGGGACGGCTCATCCAACCTGGCGTACATAGTGCATTCCAAGCACTACCTGTATGACAGCTCAGACAATGGCTTCTTCAAGAAGACAGACTGTCAGACCTGTCACGGTAAAGACGGCTTCTCACTGAAGAAAATTGCCGCCGATGCCGCGCCGGTTGCCTTCGGCAAGACTGAAGATGGCACAGAACAGACTCTGGTATCGCCACAGACTGCCGCCTGCGCCAGCTGTCACCAACCGCCATACGGCCTGAGTGAAACCACTATCAACCACATAGTGACCAATGGTGGTGTGATAGGTACAGGCCACGGTGTAGCTGCAAGTGATTATGACGCCCAGAAAGGCCAAGAAGCCTGCGCTACCTGTCATACAGACTCCCAGCTGTTGGAAGCTCACTCCAACTGGAGTTTCGATCACTAATACTTAACCCTAAAGAGAGGCTTCGGCCTCTCTTTTTTTATCTGTCAAATTGTTAAAATCGAATTAAAAAACAGCGTTTTTTTGATCGAGATTAAGTTTTTCCTACCAGCTCAAATACCTCTTTATAAATAGAAAGATCCAAGTCACACATTAACACCAGTTATGCAGCTTTTCGGCCCTGCTTGAGTTAGCCTTTTCAAGGGGAAATCCTATTTCCGGTATCGGGTTAAGGGCCAATTACATAATCAATTTGGTTGACTCAAATCAACCACTCCCTAAACCAGATACTTCCACTATTGCAGGGAACAAGATGATGAACGCACAAAAAACCAGAATCGCACTGCTGCTGGCAGCCAGTGCAGCTACTCTGGCCTTAGGTGGCTGTGGTGGCGATGATGGCAACGATGGTAATCCAGGTAACCCAGGCGGCGAGCCGGCAGGCGAAATCAAAGCACTGCATTTCAGCTTTGAGCAGGCCGTTGTCAAAGACGGTATCCCAACGGTTGAATTTACCGTGACCAACGAAGACGATATGCCGGTAGTTGGCCTGCAGAAGTTCCGCTTCGCCGCCGCTCAGTTGCTGCCGGAAGGCGCAACCGGTGCCGGTAACGCCTCTCAGTGGCAGTATTTCGGCAACGAAGACTGCACTGTAAGCAGCAGCTGCGCAGGTACTTTCGTTGACCACAAAAACGGTAGCTACAGCTACACCTTCAGCAAGACACTCAATGAACTGAGTAAAGATAGCATCAGCTTCAACCCTGAGCTGGCCCAGCGGGTATTGCTGCGTGCTTACAACACACCACTGCCTGACGGCACTCTGATCCCCAACAGCAACGCCTTCGTCGACTTCAGTGCCGACTCAGGTGCTGCCGCATACAGCCGCATGCTGGTGAGTACTGATAGCTGTAATACCTGTCACGGTGACTTGGCCGACGTCAAACATAACGGTGGCTATCCTGACGTCAACTATTGCGCCACTTGCCACACTTCAGGAAAGGTAAAACCAGGCAATGAATTCAACGCCATGATCCATACCAAGCACAAGGATCTAGGCCTGGATGCGCTTAACAGCTGCCAATCCTGTCACAACGACACCAATGTCGAGCTGACGCCCGATTGGGGCAACTGGTCCAAAGTGCCTACAGCTGCAAGTTGCGGTAGCTGCCACAGCAACATAGATTTTGCTGCTGGTCAGGGCCACAGCCAACAAACCGACAACTCCAACTGTATCGCCTGTCACAACAGCCAATGGACTGAAGAGCTGCACACAGGTGTAACCGGTGATAAGCGCGCCGTTATCGCTCAGCGCGGTCTGGCCGCAGAGATGACAGGCAACGCCGACAACAGTGCCACTCTGACTGTGACTCTGCTGGATAAAGCCGGTAATGCGCTGGATGCCAACAAGGAGCTGGCCAAGATCAAGCGCCTGGAAACCATCACCAACGTGGGCCCTAACTTCCCTGTCATGGGCTACAACGTCAGCCCTGGAAGCGGTAAAGCCAAGGTTGCCAAAGATCTGGTTAAAGACGGCCAGCTGCAGGACGCCGTGACCCTGGTTGACGGCAAGCTGCAATTTACCGTTCAAGATCTGCCTTTCGGTGCCGGTGATGCCGATACTGCCTTTAGCTTTATCGGTCTGGAAATGTGCAACCAAGGCAGCGAGCTCATCGCCTGTGCCGATGGCGTTGCCACTACCAGTATGAAAGCTCAACTGGCCTTCGCTACCAAGTCGGGTGATGCGCCTAGTCACCGTCATATCGACTCTGTGGACTTCGCTACCTGTCAGGGCTGTCACAGCGACACCTTCGAACTGCACAAAGGCCACTACTCCGGCTTTGTGATGACAGACCAGCTTGCTCGCGAAGTGAATGGCAAGCTCACCGTCGGTGTTGATGGCTGTGTGGCCTGTCATACGCCTGATGGGACTTACGCCAGCGGTGCCAACAAAGGCGCCTTGGAGATGAAACTGCACAAGACCCACATTGAAAAGGCTCACGGCCTGATCGGTGGCAACTGTTCAGCCTGTCACAGTAAGCTGAATCTTGATGCCTTCAAGAACAAAGGCGCTCTGGCCACCTCAGCAGGTAAGTACACCACGCCTATCACTGCTACCTGTACTTCTTGTCACACTGTCGGTGGTGACTACATGGTACACACCAAGGAGCAACTGGAAGCCTACGGCGCTGTGGTAGATGGTGATTACACCCCTGCCAACCAGGCTGCGCAGCTGGAAACCTGTTTCTACTGCCACAAACCAACCGCCGCAGATCACACTCAGGTGAAGATGTAATTTGCCCAGGCCGGGGGAGTTATCTCCCCCGTCTTTCAAGGGTTTGGACAAATTAAGGATGCCTAATATGAGAATCAGCAAAAATATACCAACACTGCTAAGCGCCCTTCTGGCGACGGCAGTGTTATCTTTTGGTATCACCCAGGTGGCTCACGCCTCCAAGTGGGACGCCAAAATGAGCCCGGAAGAAGTGGAAGCGACTTTGGATCAGAAGTTTGCCGAAGGCAGCTACTCTTCCAAGGGCGCCGACTCCTGTCTGATGTGCCACAAGAAGTCAGAGAAGGTCATGGACCTGTTCAAAGGGGTTCACGGTGCCATCGACTCCAGCAAGAGTCCTATGGCCGGACTTCAGTGCGAAGCCTGTCACGGCCCCATGGGCAAACACAACCGTGGCGGTAACGAACCCATGATTACCTTCGGTAAGGGTTCTACCCTGGCGGCCGACAAGCAGAACAGCGTCTGTCTCTCCTGTCACAAGGATGACAAGCGTATGTCCTGGAACGGCGGTCACCACGACAACGCCGATGTTGCCTGTGCTTCTTGCCACAGCGTACATACCGCCAAGGACCCTGTGCTCTCCAAGAACACTGAGATGGAAGTCTGCACCAGCTGCCACACCAAGCAAAAGGCTGACATGAACAAGCGTTCCAGCCACCCGCTGAAGTGGGCACAGATGGTGTGCAGCGACTGTCACAACCCTCACGGCAGCACGACCGATGCCGATCTGAACAAGGCGTCAGTCAATGACACTTGTTACAGCTGCCATGCGGAGAAGCGCGGCCCAAAACTCTGGGAGCATGCACCCGTCACTGAGAATTGTGTCACTTGCCACAATCCCCACGGCAGTGTCAACGATGGCATGCTTAAGACCCGCGCTCCGCAACTGTGCCAACAGTGTCACGCCAGCGACGGCCACGCCAGCCGTGCTTATCTGGGTAACACAGGCATGGGTTCTCAGGTCAACGACAACGCCTTTACCGGTGGTCGCAGCTGTCTGAACTGTCACAGCCAGATCCATGGTTCAAACCATCCATCCGGCAAGTTGTTCCAACGCTAAGGAGGCGGGAAGATGAAATTCAAACTTAATTTGATCACCCTGGCTCTGCTGGCTCCTGCCAGTCTGGCGATGGCCGCCGACGGTTATGACCTGGCCAATGCCAATACCGAAAAGGTCAAGTTTTCGGCCTGGAGCTGTAAGGGTTGCGTCAGTGAAACCGGTGTATCCGGTACTATTGGCGCCGGAGTTGGCTATAACGACTCTGACGATATCCGTTCTGCCAACGCCTTTGCCGCCGAAGATGACTTTGCCGGCAAGGTGGACGCCGACCTGAACTATCGCGGTGAAAACGGCTATCGAGCCAGTATCGAAGCCGATAACCTGGGTATGGAAAACGGCCGGGTCGATATCAATGCCGGTAAACTCGGACAGTACAATATCAACCTGAACTACCGTCAGATCCACACCTATAAAACTGACTCTGCCATGAGTCCTTATCTGGGAATTGGCAGCGGCAACCTGACTCTGCCGGCCAACTGGCAGACAGCCGGTGGCAGCAACGAGATGCCCATGCTGTATGACAGCCTGAGCCCACTGGAGCTGTCGCTCAAGCGCAAGCGCACAGGCCTGGGTCTTGAATATCAGGGTGAAGAGCTGTGGAGCACCTATGTCACCTATATGCGCGAAGAAAAAACCGGCCTGAAAACTGCGTCCGGCAGCTTCTTCAACCAGTCAATGATGCTGGCCGAGCCTGTGGACTACACCACAGATACCGTCGAGGCCGGGATTAAACTCAAGGGTGACAACTGGTTTACCGCACTCAACTACAATGGTTCATTCTTCAAGAATGATATCCAGACCTTGAGATTCGACAACGCTTTCAACCCAACCTTTGGTGCCCAAAGAGTGGGCTATATGAGCCTGGATCCGGATAACGAGTCTCACACTGTGACCTTGAGCGGCCAATTTGCCCAGAAAGGCGCCGTGGTCAGCGGCCGTTTGTTCGCCGGACAGATGACCCAGGATGAGGCCTTTATCACCTCGGGTTACGGCTATCAATTGCCGCAGGAATCCCTGGATGGCAAAGTCGATATCCTGGGGATGAACCTCAAGGCGGTCAAACGCGCGACCCGCAATCTGCGGATCAGCGGCAGTTATGATTACTACGACAGGGACAACCAAACCCAGATCCAGGAATGGACCCAGATCAGTATCAATAACGTCAGTGGTCGTGTGGCCTACAACACCCCTTATGACAACACTAGTCACAAGGCCAAGTTGGCCATGGATTACCGGATTGCCAACGGCATGAAGTTGGACGCAGGTTATGACTACCGTCGTGATGAACGCAGCTATCAGGACAGGGAAATCACCGACGAGAACAGCGTTTGGGCCCGTTTCAGTCTCAACAGCTTTGAACACTGGAATATGTGGATCAAGGGCAGCTATGGCAAGCGCGATGGCTCAGAGTACGAAGCATCTGAATGGACCTCTTCCGAGTCCAACAAGTTGCTGCGCAAGTACAATCTGGCCGACCGCAAGCGCACTCAGGTTGAAGCCAGGGTGACTCACAGCCCTATCGACACCCTGACCCTGGATTTCGGTGCCCGCTATGCGCTGGATGACTACAACAACACGGTTATCGGTTTGACAGAATCCAAAGACCTCAGCTATGACGCCAGCATCAGCTATTTGCTGACAGACGATCTCAGCCTGAGCGCCTTCTACAACCATCAGACCATAGACTCAGATCAGGCCGGCAGCAGCAACTTCAGCACTGTCACCTGGACAGGAACCGTGGAAGACAAGGTGGATGTCATAGGTGCCGGTTTGGCCTACGACAACCTGCTGGAGAAGAAACTGCGTCTGGGACTGGATTACACCTACTCTGACTCGGACTCCAGCACTCAGGTACGCCAAGGCATCACAGGCGACTATGGCGATTACTATGCCAAAGTGCACAACGTCAACCTCTATGCCCAGTATCAGGCTACTGAGAAAATGGCGCTGCGTCTTGACTACAAGATGGAGAAATACGAGGACAACGACGCAGGTAACGATATCGCCCCGGATGGTATCTGGAACCTGGTCAGCTTTGGTGACAACAGCCATGACTACACGGCTCACCTGATCATGTTGAGCGTCAACTACCGTCTGTAATTCTCGCTCTTAGCTCCTAAAAGCCCGCTTTCGCGGGCTTTTTTTTTTATCTCTTCCCGCCTTCACCTCAAACCAACAAGCATTCGGTAAAATTCCTCTTGCCAGCGGCCCTTTTTGCAGCTTACACCGCAAAACGTTACATTTTTGTAACAAACATAACAATTAAGACTATATGACCTGAGGACAAAGGCATGAGAATCACTCATACACTACAAGGAATAGCCTTGCTCGCGGCCCTTTCCAGTACCAGCGTGCTGGCCGATGGCATTCGTGCCAGCCTGGAGATGAGCCAACAGAGCTATAAGGCCAGTGATAACGTGTTGGTCACTGTGACCCTGACCAATGACGCCAACCAGCCGGTAAAACTGCTCAAGTGGTACACAGCCGCTGATGGAGTGGAAGAATCCCTGTTCAAAGTCAATGCCGATGGCCTTGACCGTCACTATCTGGGTGCCCATTTCAAACGCCCGGCGCCCGGCAAACAGGACTATATCAAGCTCAAATCCGGTGAGAGTGTGTCCTATCAGGTAGAGTTGTCCTCACTTTACGACATGAGCAGCAGCGGCAACTATGAGATAAGCTATGATGTCAGTTCGTTGCAACTCTTCTCCCCCAACCCGGGCCAACAAAAGAAGCTGGCCCGCTTAGGGATAGAAGGGATACATTCAGATCCGGTCAGCTTCTATGTGGAAGGCCGTGAATTCAAGTCCGGCGCCAACAAGGGTAAACCCGGCAGTGGCGATGGCAACACAGCACCCGACGGTATCAGCTTTACCGGCCGTTGCAGCAATTCCCAACAGAGCGATATTCTGGCGGGACTGGACGCCGCCCGCGCCATGGCGGCCGACAGCAAACAATACCTCGCGAGCAACAACAACCCCTCAAGCTCGGTGCGTTATGCCACCTGGTTTGGCAGTTACAACAGCAGCCGCTGGAATAGCGTCAGCAGCAACTTCAGTGCCATAGACTCGGCCTTGAACAATCAGCCACTGACCTTCGATTGCAGCTGTAAGAAGAGCTATTACGCCTACGTTTACCCGACTCAACCCTACAAGATCTACATGTGTAACGCCTTCTGGAGCGCACCGGTATCTGGCACCGACTCCAAGGGCGGCACCATAGTCCATGAAATGAGTCACTTCAATGTGGTGGCGGGAACCGATGACATTGTCTACGGCCAAAGTGGCGCCAAATCGCTGGCCCTGAGTAATCCTGCCCAGGCGATTCAAAACGCCGACAGCCACGAATACTTTGCTGAAAACACCCCCTTTCAAAACTAAGGAAGCTATAGCAGATTAGTTTACCTTTCGTGGGCCGGCTCCTCCGGCCCACCTCCCTGTTACCTTGTGAGCTTGGGCGGACGGAACTGCCCCTTTTTTCCTCATAGTCTCAGAGCCATCCCATAACGGCCATCAAGCCCTTGCAAGCCTTCCGCCTTTAAGCCAATGTAAGGCGCAACCTTTATGATGAGAATCTATTGATGAAGTTGAAATATCCTTGTGCCTTGGTCGCCCTTTTTCCGCTATCGGCCATGGCTGCACAACCCGAGGGTTTAATGGCCGGGGTGTTTACCATACTGGTGCTGGGTGGTTTTACTCTGGTTAACCTGCTACTGCAGCTGGTTTTTTACTTCAACGGCCAATATAGCCGCCCTGGGTTTATCCGCAGCCATATCTATTGGACCTTGCCCATTCCGCTCATGACCCTGTTACTTGTCCTCTGGGATCATGCTTCTATTGCCGATCTCAGTATGAACTTCGGCCTGGTGTTGATAGCCGTGGCACTGGCGCTGTTGCCACTGCAACTGAAAAACTCGGCCAAGGTCGCCGGGCCTCAGGCCGGTTGGCGCTTGCTGGCAACCTCTGCCTTATTGTTGCTGCTGGCCAATATCATCTGGCCGCTGACTATACCGGCAATGCTTATCGCCTGGAGTGCTAGCGATTGGCAGCAGCGCAGAGAAAACGGCTTTAAGCTCAGCCGGATAGTGTTACTGCTGGCGGCGCTGGGGCTGACATTGTATGAAGGCTTTCAGGCCTGGCAACATTTTTTCGGTGCCTGATTTTCGAAGCCAAGTTTTCGGAGCCTAAGTAGGGTCTGATATCCATCAAAAACCAGGAAATATGATGAAAACTGCCGCTCTGCCCAGTGATTTCCCGCTACTCGATGAGGTGCGAGCCTGCACCCTGTGCCGGGATAAACTGCCGCTGCCGCCCAAGCCGATACTGCAGGCCCACCCTGACGCCAGGATTTTAATCGCGGGACAAGCGCCCGGCAGGATAACCCATGAGCGTGGCCAGCCCTTTGACGATGCCAGCGGCGACCGGCTAAGGCAGTGGCTGGGGGTAAGCCGCGAACAGTTTTATGACCCCAGGCGGTTTGCCGTCATTCCCATGGGATTTTGTTATCCGGGAACGGTTGAAAAACAGGGTCGCAAGCAGGGTGATATGCCGCCGCGGCCAGAATGCTCAGCTACCTGGCACCCAAGGCTTTTTGCCGCCCTGCCCAATATTGAGCTGACGCTGATCCTTGGCAAATACGCCATGGCCTGGCACCTCAATGGCAGTTCGCTGGCCAAAGCGTCCGTCGGTACCGCCGTGGCAGAAGCTGACTCGCTGTGGCCGACAAAACTGGTGCTGCCTCACCCGAGTCCCCGTAATCGCCTCTGGTTTAAACAGCACCCCGAATTTGAGCAAAACCTGTTACCCAGGCTCAGGCAGAGAGTCGCCGAGTTATTGGCACATTAGGGTCTCTTGACCCTTGAAGATGGTTTTTGCAGCTTTTGTCGTTTTTTATACCAAACAACGACAAATGCTACCCAAAGGGCTCGGCTAGACGCGCTTTACTCTTTGTTGCAAGGTATTTACCTAGGCCCCTAGGCTGCATACCTTGCGTCGCGATTAAAACGCGTCTAGTACGGGCAAAATTCAACCATGAAAGGTCAACAGACCCTAGAGGCTCGCATGTATTTTCTCGACGCCGCGACTGCGCAGCAGATAGTGGATCGCACCATGAATATCATCGACCACAATATCAATGTGATGAACAGTCAAGGGGTGATCCTCGGCTCCGGCGACAAGCAGCGGCTCAACAGTGTCCATGAAGGCGCCCTTTTGGCCATAGCCCAAAACCGCACTGTAGTGATAGATGAAGGCAGTCGCCACAGCCTGCACGGCGTCAAACCCGGGATCAACCTGCCGCTGCACTACCACGGCAAGATAATCGGCGTTGTCGGCATTACCGGTAATCCGGCAGAGCTGCTGCACTATGGCGAGCTATTGAAAATGACCGCCGAAATGATGGTCGAGCAAGCCAACTCTCTCGAGCTGGATCTCTGGCATAAACGCCAGCGGGAAGAATTTATTCTGCAACTGCTGAAACGGGACAATTATAGCGAAAGCGATTTTTGTGCCTGGGCCGCCCAGCTGCAGATAGATCTGCAAAAACCCAGAGTTGCTGCCGTGATAGAGCTCGCCAAAGGCGAAAGCAAGGCCACAGATCTCAAGGAGATCCAACGCTTGCTCGAGTACCCCCAAAGGGACAACCTGGTGGCCATGACCGCCATGGATCAGTTGGTGATCCTCAAACCCGCCTTTCTCGATGGTCGCAGTTGGGATCCGGCGCTTGAGGATCTGCGAATCGAGAAACTGCTTGCCCGTTTGCCGGCCGACACCCAGGGCCGGCTCAAAATCGCGCTGGGGCATTTCTTCCCCGGTGAAGGCGGTATTAGGCGCTCATTTCATACCGCGCTGGAAACCCTGAGATTGGGAAAGAAACGGGCGCCGGAAAAGACCAAATACCTCTATCAGGATCACGCGCTGGCGGTATTGCTGGCCGGACTGGTCGATAGCTGGCGCGGTCAGGAGCTGGCAGCGCCTTTTCGCAAACTGCAGCAGCATGACAAAAAGGGCCTGCTGACCCGCACTCTCAGCGCCTATCTGCAACACTTCGGCGACCAACAACAGTGTGCCAAGGCACTGTTTATTCATCGTAATACCCTGAGATACCGCCTGGAGCGTATCAGTGAAATCACCGGCATAGAGCTGCAAAGCCTGGATGGATTGCTGCAACTCTACCTGGGGGAAGTCCTCAGCCACCTGGAACACAAATAATTGTGCACACGCACAAAAAACTCCCATCTTTCAGGGGGGAATTCCGTATTTTCCCCTAAAGCCATCACGGCGCGGCAACTGGGATAATAATCGCCAGCCCGCCTTCGCGCCGGCGCCCCAACCCTACACAAATAACGACCCAATAAGGGACACTTATGAGCCTGGTACTAGTACTATTGGCGGTGATCATCTTTATTGTCATCGCCACCTCAACATTTAAACTACACCCTTTCTTGACGCTGCTGCTGGCGTCATTTATCGCCGCCTTCGGATTCGGCCTGCCCGCCGGGGAAATCGCCAAAACCATCAGTGGTGGTTTTGGAGGTATTCTTGGTTACATAGGGCTGGTGATAGTCCTGGGAACCATCATAGGCACAGTGCTGGAAAAGAGCGGCGCGGCCATCACCATGGCCGATGTGGTCATCAAGGTGCTCGGGCAGCGTTTCCCGACCCTGACCATGTCCATCATAGGTTATATCGTTTCCATCCCGGTGTTTTGTGACTCGGGCTTTGTGATCCTCAACAGCCTGAAACAGTCGCTGGCCAACAGAATGCAGGTTTCCAGCGTTGCCATGAGTGTAGCCCTGGCCACCGGCCTCTACGCTACCCATACCTTTGTGCCGCCCACTCCCGGCCCGATTGCCGCCGCCGGTAACCTGCAACTGGAAGCCAGCCTGGGTCTGGTGATTGCCGTCGGCATCCTGGTTTCTGCCGTTGCCGCCTTCGCCGGTTTGCTCTGGGCCAACCGCTTTATGAACACCGAGCCGGATGGCGAAGGCGCCGAAGAGCTCAAGGCTTCTGCCGAAGAATTTGAAACACTCAAGGCTGCTTATGGCAAGCTGCCAAGCCCCTTGGCGGCGTTCTCACCTATTTTTGTTCCTATTTTGCTGATCTGCCTTGGCTCTATCGCCGCCTTCCCCTCCAAGCCCATGGGTGAAGGCATGTTGTTCAGCCTGTTCCATTTCCTCGGCCAACCGCTCAATGCCTTGATGATAGGCCTGGGGCTATCACTCTTGCTGCTCAAGGGCGACAACAAGGTCAAAGAGTTTTCCGATCGTATCTCACAGGGCTTGGCTGTTGCCGCCCCCATACTGCTGATCACCGGGGCCGGCGGTGCTTTTGGCGCTGTGATCAAAGCCACGCCTATCGGTGACTTTATCGGTACTTCACTGTCAGCTCTGGGTATAGGTATCTTTATGCCCTTCCTGGTGGCGGCGGCACTGAAGTCGGCTCAAGGCTCCTCCACAGTGGCGCTGGTAGCCACTTCGGCTCTGGTGGCCCCCATGTTGGGTGATATCGGCCTTGGCAGCGAAATGGGCCGGGTGCTGACCGTCATGGCCATAGGCGCCGGAGCCATGACAGTGTCCCACGCCAACGACAGCTTCTTCTGGGTAGTCACTCAGTTTAGCCGTATGAGCGTAGCCCAGGCCTATCGGGCTCAGACTATGGCGACCCTAATTCAGGGGATCACCGCCATCATCTTCGTCTGGCTGCTTAGCCTGGTTCTGCTCTAAACTCTTCCCTTGCTGCTGCCGGTTTCACCGGCAGCCCGTTGTACAGGAAATCAGATGAAAATAGTGATAGCACCGGATTCCTTCAAGGAAAGCCTGAGCGCCCTCGAAGTGGCCAATGAAATTGAAGCAGGCTTTAAATACAGGCTGCCGGATGCCGAGTACCTCAAAGTGCCGGTGGCCGACGGCGGCGAAGGCACAGTGCAATCTATGGTCGATGCGACCAACGGTCACCTGGTCGAGCTTGAAGTCTGTGGCCCACTCGGACAAGCTGTGAAGGCCCATTACGGCATTCTGGGTACAGAGGGTGGCACCCATAGCACCCGAACTGCAGTTATCGAAATGGCGGCCGCCTCCGGGCTGCATCATGTCAGCCCGGCGCTTCGCAATCCAAGGCTCACCACCAGTTACGGCACCGGCGAGCTGATTGTCGATGCCATGGAGCGTGGCATTCGCCACTTCATCATAGGCCTTGGCGGCAGTGCCACCAATGATGGCGGCGCTGGTATGGCCAAGGCGCTGGGCGCCAAACTATTGGATAGTACCGGGCTGGAGATAAGCCCGGGCGGGGCGGCGCTTGCGGCCCTGGCAACACTGGACTGCAGCCAACTGCATCCGGCGCTCACTGACTGCCATTTTGAAGTGGCCTGTGATGTGGACAACCCTTTATGTGGCGAGCGCGGCGCTTCGGCGGTATTCGGACCGCAAAAGGGAGCCACAGAGGAAATGGTCACCGAGCTTGACGCCGCGCTCGGCCACTTTGCCGATATCCTGGTTCAGAGCGGCTTTGAAGATAAGCGCCTGCAAAGTGGTGCCGGCGCCGCCGGTGGCATGGGACTTGGGGTGATGGCATTTCTGGACGCCGAGCTGCGCCCAGGTATCGACATAGTCATGCAGGCTGTGGGGCTGGATGCCAAACTCGAAGGCGCTGCACTGGTTATCACCGGCGAGGGACGCATTGATGGACAAACCATCTATGGCAAGACACCCATGGGAGTTTTGCGCCTGGCAAAGGCGCGCAACATTCCCGTGATTGGTATTGCCGGCTGTTTGGGAGCTGGCTCAGAGCTGGTGTTGGAGCAGGGAATGAGCGCCATTTTTGATATCATTCCCTCGGCCTGCGACTTGTCCAAGGCGCTGGCCGAAGCCAGAGCCAATCTGCAGCGTACCTCGAGCAATATCGCCGCTCTGCTGGCTCTGCAACTGAATAACGCCAATTGATTTTTCGCGGGTCAACCTCTGTGGCCCGCCGCTTTTTCGCTTCAGTTTCAACTTGTCTGACCGCAATCCTTGCAGTAAAGTGAGCTGCCATTTCAAGACCTGTGCAGACACAGGCAGATACAGTGTGAGACCAAAGCCCAATGACCGCCAGCAAGCAACGCCAGGCCACCGCCTCAGAAAACTCTCTGATGCGTATCTTTACCATGCCCGAAGCACCGGAATCGACCCTGAGCCGCATAGAGCAGGCATTGTCTCAAGATCTCGCCGGTTTCCTGACCCAGAATATCGCCGCGCTGGAAAAGCCCCTGAGTGAAATCGAAAAGGATTTCCAGGCCTTTGAAATCCCGCGTCAACCCAGATTTGTTTCTGACTACACAGAAGAGATGATGCAGAATTTGGTGGCGCATTCAGTACACACCGCCGCCCCCAGCTTTATCGGCCATATGACATCGGCGCTGCCCTACTTCGTGTTGCCCTTGTCGAAAATGATGGTGGGCCTGAATCAGAATCTGGTCAAAATCGAAACCTCCAAGGCCTTCACTCCCTTGGAGCGGCAGGTGCTGGGGATGATGCATCACCTCATTTATGGCGAAACCACCGACTTCTATCACCGGTGGATGCATAGCGCCAATCATGCTCTGGGAGCCTTCTGCTCCGGCGGCACTGTGGCCAATATCACAGCCCTATGGATTGCCCGCAACCAACTGCTCAAGGCTGACGGCCAATTTCGCGGTATCAACCGCGAAGGCTTAGGCGCGGCGCTCTGCCACTACGGTTGGAAGGGCCTGGCGATACTGGTGTCCGAGCGCGGCCATTACTCCCTGGGCAAAGCCGCCGATCTGTTGGGCATTGGCCGGGATAACATAGTTTCAATCGCGACCGATGCCAACAATAAGGTCGATATCGACGCCATGCGCGAGGCGGCCACCAAGCTGGCCCGGCAGGGCATCCGAGTCATGGCGATTATCGGCGTTGCCGGCACCACAGAAACCGGTAACATAGATCCTCTACCTGAGCTGGCCGAGTTGGCAACCGAGCTCAATTGCCACTTTCATGTTGATGCCGCTTGGGGCGGAGCCAGCTTGTTATCCAGCAAATATCGCCATCTGCTCAAAGGGATAGAACTGGCAGACTCAGTGACCATAGATGCCCATAAACAGATGTATGTTCCTATGGGGGCCGGTATGGTGCTGTTCAAACAGCCTGAACTGGCGCGGGCGATAGTGCATCATGCCGAATATATTTTGCGTAAAGGTTCCAAGGATTTGGGCAGCCAGACTCTGGAAGGTTCCCGTCCCGGAATGGCCATGCTGGTGCATGCCTGCATGCAGATAATCGGCAAGGAAGGCTATGAAATACTGATCAATAATTCGCTTGAAAAGGCCCGCTTCTTTGCCGGCTTGATTGAGCAACACAGCGAATTTGAACTGGTGAGTGCGCCCGAGTTATGTCTGCTCACCTACCGTTGGTGCCCCTCTTGGGCACAAACTGCTCTGAGCCGGCAATTGGCCCAGGGCAATCTTGAAAAGGTCAAAGAGATCAATGGTATTCTTGATGACCTCACTCGTGCCATCCAGAAGAAACAACGTGAACAAGGCAAGTCTTTTGTGTCCCGCACCCGGATCCAACCCGCCCGTTATCACAGAGAAACCGTGACTGTATTCCGGGTGGTGCTGGCCAACCCGCTGACCACAGACACCATACTGGCAGATGTATTAAACGAACAAACTGAGCTGGCAGCTTCTGAAACCGGGCTACTGCAGGTGTTAAAGCAAGCCTGCAACTAAACATTTATTGAGGGCGATGCCGAGTCACGCCCTGCATGCCGTTTTCCCGCGCCCGTACACTTTTAAGCAGCCCCACTATCATATCGGTGGCATTCAAGGGCGCATCTGCGGCAAATCCTTAATCTCTATCTTGCCGCTCTGGGTTGACTTGAAAACTGCCGCTTAAATGAACACAGGCAATAAACTCTTTACTCTTCTAAAAATAAACATGTTTACTGCAAGTGCACTCATCTAAGGAAGGTGTGAACAAGTCCCATGTGTGCTGTGGGTCGGCTTACGGGCCTGGATGCAAGGCGTGGTTCGCAGCAAATGGCCCTAGTCCTTTGCAAGAAACTCAACATAGCAGACAGGTCTGTAAGCCACACCTGGATTGCCCACTGCTTATATTTCACCTTCTCATACCACGGGCTTTCTCAGGCTCCACTCAATCAACTTTGCTCTGATCAACCGTTGCGAAAACTGCTGCGGATCAAGCACCCAATTGGTGGCAATTTCCCTAACGTTCGCGTCATCCGGATAACATCCCCCTGTAGATAAACCATTAATATAACAACGTTTAGCGGCTTGTACCTCTGCCTCCGTGGGTTCACCCGCCGAGATGTAGCTTTGGTCATATTCATAAAGCCCGTCATGATACACGGCATATTTTCTTGTTACCTGACCGTCTTCCGCCATAAACCAAAAATTGTATATACCTCCCTGATGGTCACCGAAGCCATAAGTTTTTCCAAATCTCTGGCTTAACCTAGCGGCGAATTCTGAAAGGTTGCGTAGGCATTCATCCAGCATTTCCATACTGTCCCTGAGGCCATACTGGCGAAACGGCAAGCCCCAACCACCAAGGTAGATAAGCCCATCAAGATCCGCGACAACCAGATGTGAAGTTTTCCAGATAAGCTTCAGATCGCCTGCAGAACCAAAATCGCTGATGGACCTGATATCCGCCTCTCCCTTTAGCTGGTCAACGATTCCATCCAGATCTGTGCTTTCTACGACCAACCAAATCATATTGCGATACATCGAAACACTCATTTTTATTCCCTTAAATATCTGAAGGTTTGAAAATTCAGTAGTCCACGGACTTTAGTGACTCAACAATGGGCCGGAACAGTAACAAAACCAAGAGACAAAACAAAGGGACAAAACAAAGAGATTAAAACCGAGATATTAAAATTGATCCCCCCATAACTCTTGGTAGATTGCTGGCCGGAGTGCCACGATGAATTCAAAAAAAGTGCCTGATTTTTCCATCAGGCACTTGGGTCGCTTATCAGAGAGTTATCTGTTCCCTTAATGAATAACCACGGGAATACTGGGCAGGATGGTAGAGACTCCATTAGGGGTGGTGATTTCAATCAGCAGACTTCCGGCATCGGCTTGGTCGGCACCTTTCACCATCACACTATACTCCAATGCGCTATTTTGATTGGTTGAGAGTACAGTAAAGTTACCCTTACTCGCCAAACTACCTGCTGAGGTGCTGAAAGTGATACTCGTCCCGGATGGCAAGGGTTGATTATGAAGATCCCCGACAATGATTGATACCGCACCAACGGATTTACCTATGATATCCAAGGTCTGGTTGTCATTGAGGCCGTCACAAACATCCACTTGGTTCTTATCATCAATACAGCTATCCGTAATTTCAGGAGTTGAAGCAACCGGGTCACTACCCGACATCACCAATACAATAGAAGCCCTGACATTGAGCGACTTGTCGGTTGCTGAGCACCCTTCGTGAGGATTATTACTGTCATCAAGCCGGCAAAGACTACCGTTATAGACGCCATCCGCCCCATCAAAGCTACCGCTATTATTAAAGTCCACAAAAGTCTCTAACTCTCCACCGGTTAGCGCTCTGTCATACATATCATCTTCATTATGGTCGACGAAGGCTTCCGATAAATCAAAGGGACGGCCGGAAACATCTGGTTTACTCTTGAAGTCGCTCCATTCATCAAGGTCGAATCGTCCATTACCATTGAGATCCGGGAACGACTCTTCTCCAATTGCCGTGGCCAAAATAGTTACCCGTCCGCCATAGGGTTGACCAAGGTTATCCAGGGAGGGTTGTTCTCCCCCCCCAAGGGTGTTGCCTGTAGGGCGAGGGTTTTGGCTGGTCCAGGTCACGGTACAAGCACCGGCTGCTGTTGTGCATGAAGACTCAATGACGCCACCTTCTGTGGTAAAGCTAACTGCAGTGCCATCCGGAACCGGGTTGTTGAAAGCATCTGCCAACCTGGCAGTCACTTTGACTTCAACGCCATCATAATTCCAACCTTCCGGGTTATAGTTATCAGCAGAAAGAGAGAAGGAGTCCTGATCCGGAAGGCCGGTCGAAATCACCAATTGGCTGGACTGGGACGAAATCAATGGCAAACTGCCATCCACTTCAGCGGTTACCCTGACTGAAGTCGATACGGTTCCTGAATTAATCACAGTTTGGGCTATCCCTTGTGCATTAGTCGTCGCGAAAACAGGATCTATCTCTATACCACCGACGTCTGTATTGAGGGAAAAATTAACTCTTTGATTACTTACAGGATTATTGTTCTTATCCAGCACTTTAAATCTAACAGTTGACGATTCCGCACCACCCGTGCCTTTTAAGCGGATAGTTTGCGGAGTCGCATCCATGAAAAAGATACTGCCCACACTCGCCGGTAACACATTGACCACAGCTTTGGCCGTCAGTGATTTGCCTCCGACATTAGCACTGATATTGATAGTATCATCACCGACACAGCCTTTGGCGAGATAAGTGCTGGTAGCGACACCATTAACTGCAATAACAGGTGAACTGATTTCCGCTTCCAAAGGCGTTTTACCGGCACAGACTGAAGTAAACATAACTTCGGCAGGCTCGACAAAAGGATTACCGTTATCATCCTGCAATGTCACGCTGACACTCGCTGTACCACCAGCAGAGACAACGGCTGGTGCCACAGCTGCCACCCCATCCTGAAATGGCGAGCCGCTGCCCATAAACACATTGGTTGCACCGACTTTAAATACCAGGGATGTCTCTTCACCGGACAGTAAAGTCGCGGTTGCAATCCCGGCTCCAGGCTGAGTACCGGCCAAGATCTGAACATAGGCCTTACCATTATCTGTGGCCGCCGTATCTATGGGGATTTCCCCCCTGTCACTGGTAAACTTGACAATGGTCTGTTTGGAAATCCCGGTGACATTGGCCACCAAATAGCCCGGCGTTAATGAGGTGATCGCTTCCAAAGGGGTTGTACTGTCAGGATTAGCAACAAGCACCAAGGATATCTGAGCTCCCCCGGTATCGGCGCCACCATCACCTTTGGTATTGAATGAGACTTGAGCTTCAGCACCATCGCCACTGCCAGGAGTATACCGGGCTGTTACAGTCCCCGAACCCAACTTATCGCCGGGCAAGAGATCTATTCGCACTACACCTTGTGCATCCGAAACCCCACTGTCGGAAGCCAATACACCTTGACCTTCAACAGCAAAGACAATTCTTCCGCCCTGGAATGGCACAGCGTTTTTGCTCAACGTAGCAACCAGTTTCCCCGGTACGGCATTGGAGACTTCCGATAAAGGCTCACCATTGGCATCGGTTAACTTGAGACTGATGGTATAAGTATCTGTAGGCACAGTCGGCGTTGTGCCATCTCCACCGTCGGAAATACTGCCACCACCACAGGCAAATAAAAGAAAACTACATATTAGAGTGAAGCAAAACTTAAACGCTGACTTCATTGTCAGACTCCCCATTACTCAATAATCACAAATTACATTCATGTGTATTACTTATAGAGCAACATTGTATAATTTTCAGTAAACATCTCCACAACATGTGAGCATAACTGGCAATTATCAATATCAATATTTAACCTGCATGCCATTTCCTCAAGAGAGCTTTCTTGCTAGGCTTTAGTGCGCCAAATTACAAAAGTACAAGAATTAAACAGGAAAATTTATGGCATTCACTCCAACCAAGAAAATGGGCCTGACCGGTAAGATCCTTATTGGCATGGCAGCCGGTATCATTGTCGGTCTTCTTCTGAGAGCTTTTTTCCCCGCTGGTGAGCTGGATTCACCTCAAGTCCAGCAAGATCCCTATTTCATCTTTGTGCGGGATTACATCACCGAAGGCTTTCTCAATGTCGTCGGTACTATCTTCATTTCCAGCTTGAAAATGCTGGTAGTGCCCTTGGTCTTTATTTCTCTGGTTTGCGGTACCAGCTCACTCAGTGATCCCTCAAAACTGGGGCGTTTGGGTGGCAAAACCATCGCTTTCTACCTTTTTACCACCGCTATAGCTCTAACACTGTCAATTATGGCGGCAGTGATGATCCATCCCGGCCACAGCAGCATGTCTACCGCAGGCAACAGTTTTGAAGCCAAAGATGCTCCCAGCCTGGCGGAAGTATTGATTAACATAGTACCCACCAACCCGATGCAGGCGATGAGCGAAGGCAATATGCTGCAGATCATTATCTTTGCGGTGATCTTTGGTTTTGCCATCTCTCATGTGGGCGACAAAGGCAAGCGGGTTGCGGCGCTGTTTGAAGACCTCAATGAAGTCATCATGAAAGTGGTGACCCTAATCATGCATCTAGCGCCTTACGGGGTATTTGCCCTTATGGGTAAACTGGCACTGACACTCGGCGTAGAAACTTTCGGTAGTGTGGTCGCTTACTTCTTTGTGGTACTGGGTGTACTGCTGGTCCATGCTTTTGTCACTTATCCTATTCTGCTCAATCTGCTGTCAGGACTGAATCCGTTCACCTTTATCCGTAAGATGCGCGACGTGCAGCTGTTTGCCTTCAGTACTGCCAGTTCCAACGCCACTCTGCCGGTCACTATCGAGACGGCTGAGCATCGCCTGGGCGTCGATAACAAGATAGCCTCGTTCACCTTACCCTTGGGCGCTACCATCAATATGGATGGCACAGCCATCATGCAGGGGGTGGCAACGGTATTTATCGCTCAGGTTTACGGTATCGACCTAACGATTACCGACTATATTACCGTGGTTGTCACGGCCACCCTGGCCTCTATCGGCACAGCCGGGGTACCGGGAGTGGGTCTGGTGATGCTGGCCATGGTGCTCAATCAAGTGGGCTTGCCGGTAGATGGTATAGCACTGATTATCGGGGTCGATAGATTGCTGGATATGGTCCGCACCGCGGTGAACGTCACAGGTGATACAGTCGCAACCGTGGTGATCGCCAAGTCGGAAAATGAGTTCAATGAAGAAACCTTCAACGACCCAAAAGCCGGTAAAACCAATGTCAGCTTCCATAAGGAACACCATACTCCCATGTAAGGAGTAAGCTGAATTCGCTGAAAGCAAAATTCAAAGAGGGCGTCCATTCGGACGCCCTCTTCTATATTAACGGATTTGATTTAACCCATCGAGATAAGCGGAGCCAAACTTAACGCTCCCAGTAGGCTTCTTCCAGGCTATCTTCCCGCTCGGGTAACCCCCTTGATAGGCGCGGACTATGCTGAGCCAACACTTCATAAGCGACCCGGTTGGCATACTTACAGATCTGTGAAAATGAGGAATAACACAAGCCATCGCGCTTATGCTTACTGGAGCCAGGTACATTGGTCTTGTGGAAAGTATTGGCTGCCAAGTCATGCAGGAGTGCAGACAGAGCGCCATCACCGGCGCCGTTGGTATTGTGAATTTTCTCCGGTCCGCCCATGTAAGGCGAAATATGGGCATATACCTTGATGGGTTTATCACAATCATTTTTCAATTTCGGACGGGAGAACTCATAACGATTGAATTCAGGAATAGCGCCGGGCAGCAGAGTATGAGCCGTTTCGCGTTTCTCGGCGTCATCGGTATAACCTGCGGTGTAAAGTCCCGAAGCACCCGCAGTCGTCAACACCATGTCACACCATTCAAGTGCCGCTTCACTGGCCAGTAAAGGATCGGCAAATCCGGTCAACGCCTCACCTTCATCTTCATTCATTGCCAGCACAGTCACATGTTGGCGAATAAACTCCTGCCACCATTTGGGATCTTCGGCAATCAGGAAACGGGTTCCCAAGGTCAGTACCACAGGTACTTCGGCTTCCTGGGCGTAGCGAATGGCTGTCAGCGCCGCTTCACCTATCTGATCGCCATCACTGGCCCGCATCAGATAAGCGGTCAACACCAAAGCAGAACTGCCCTGGATCACTTCTTTATCGATAAACTCCGGGCTTAACTTGTCCATTGAGCCCTTGCTGATGGCAAAAGTACGCTCACCGTCATCGGAGATCAGGGTAAAGCAGCGACCTATCGGACCTTCAACCGGCTGTAAGTAGTTAAGATCCACCTTGGACGAAGTGTTGCACAAATAGCGGTAGGCATAACTACCTACTTCAATATGCTTACTCATCACACCAAAGAGCACAGATCTGTCATCGGCCAGAATTGAGTAGTTGTGAATAGTATTACCGATAGTGCCGCCGGCAAACTCATCGCTGACCAACTCACGGCTTTTGAGCTCATGATACAACTGGTGGGCACTGGCATCATCAATTAGAGTCGAGTTGCCTTTGGGTAAGTTGTAACGCTGCAGCAGTTCATCTTCGACCTTGGCTTCGATATCCACCAAAGTTTGATCTATACCTGAAATCCAGGTGCTGAAAGGCTGTGGCTGCTGAGTCAACTGCGCCAGCAAAGGATCACGGGTTTTGACCGGAAAATAGTGTTTGGATTTACGCTGACCGGGAAATTTCATATTGGGCTCTCATTTTCATCGTCCCTGAGTAGTGTACCGTTTGGGTACACTTTCCTGATAATGATCTTAAGTCAGGCTGACGGAGCTGCCAGCGACCACTTTAAATGGCGGCAGATTCTATCACAAATCCACCGCCACACCAGTGTACGCTAACGGGCTTGATACCAATTTTCAGTGTGAAACTTCACCAACTCGGCCAAAAAACACATATGAGCCGATTGTGCATTAAGACAAGGGATAAATTGATATTGTTTCCCACCGGCTTCAAGAAAGCTTTCGCGGCCTCCTTGAGCTATCTCTTCCAGTGTTTCCAGGCAGTCGGCGGCAAAGGCGGGACTCATGATATCGACCGAATGAACCCCCTGTCCCGGCAAAGATTCAAGCAGCTCATCGGTATAGGGCGTTAGCCAAGGCTCCTTGCCAAAACGGGATTGGAAGCACAGCTGCCATTCACCTTCCCCCAGGCCAAGCTCGGTGGCCAACAACTTAGCCGTGGTTTCACATTGACTGCGATAAGGATCCCCCTCCTTAATGTAACGCTCGGGCACCCCATGAAACGACATCAGCAGCCTTTGTCCCCGCCCTTCTCGCTGCCAATGGGTACGAACACTATCGGCCAGGGCCTGAATATAACCTGGCTTGTCGTGATAATCTCGCACAAACCTCAGTTCAGGCAGATTACGCTCCATTTTCAACGCCGCGGCAACACCATCAAACACGCTGGCCACAGTAGAGCAGGAATATTGAGGATAAAGAGGCAACACCAGCACCCTGTCAACTCCGGCATTTTTCAGCGCCGTCAGGCCATCACTCAAGGACGGACTGCCATAACTCATCCCCAGCTCAACGGGAACGGTTACGCCCGTTTGCTCCCGAAGCAAATCTGCCAGAGCTTGTCTCTGCTGTTTACTGACCACCATTAAAGGTGATCCTTCCGCCTGCCAAATAGATTGATACAACTTGGCGACTTTCGCCGGACGGGTATTGAGAATAATACCTTGTAACAGGGGTTGCCACAGCCAGGGGGACAGATCCACCACACGTTGATCGCTGAGGAACTGTTTCAAAAAAGTACGTACTGCCGCTTTGGTTGGCGCAGCGGGAGTACCCAAGTTAACCAAAAGCACACCGAATGGAGGACGGGTATCCTGCACTGTATTATTCCTGTTCCGAGAGAGATGGCGCCAAGTTAACACCGCTAAAACCATAAAAAAAGCCCGCAATTGCGGGCTTTTTTCGATTATGAGAACCGGTTCTGATAATTAATCAGCCCAGCGCCTTCACAATGGCTTCACTGACGGAAGCAACGCTTTGGGTACCGTCGAATTTACTGTACTTGGTATCACCCTTGGCCGCCATGGCACCATAGTAATCCACCAGCGGCATGGTCTGTTCGTGATAGATGCCCAGGCGCTTGCGTACTGTGCTCTCTTCATCATCCGGACGGATAACCAGTTCTTCACCTGTTACATCATCCTTGCCGTCTTCTTTTGGCGGATTGAAGACCACATGGTAAACCCGGCCAGAACCAGGATGCACCCGGCGACCGCTCATACGTTTAACGATTTCTTCGTCCGGTACATCAATCTCAATCACATGATCAACATGGATACCGTTAGCCACCATGGCATCAGCTTGTGGAATAGTGCGTGGGAAACCATCCAGCAGGAATCCCTTGGCGCAGTCGTCCTGAGTAATGCGCTCTTTAACCAGACCTATGATCAGCTCATCTGAAACCAATTGTCCGGCGTCCATCACCTTCTTGGCTTCCAGTCCCAAAGGCGTACCGGCCTTTACGGCTGCACGCAGCATATCGCCGGTTGAGATCTGTGGAATGCCATACTTTTCCATGATGAACTGAGCCTGGGTACCTTTACCGGCACCAGGGGCGCCCAATAGGATAATGCGCATATCAAGAGTCCTCTTTTCGCATTGATATTCTTGTTAGGGCGGCGATCTTCGCACATCTGGCCGCCCATGAGAAGGCCTTTGGCTTCGACTTTAGCCACAGAAACGCCAAAAAAACCTGACAGCTCTGACCTGTTAAAAGCGGTCAAAACCGCTCAGGCAGAGGCTTGGCCTGCCAAGCTTAACTCTATCAGTAGAGTAAACTATAAAGCTTGCGACGATAGCTGCTCGCCAGTGTATTCCCCTGACCAAGGGCTGAAAGTATCGTCAGAAACTGCTGTTTCAATTCACCATTACCGGCGTTGAGATCTTGCTGCAGTTGGGCAAAAAGCAACTCCAGGGCCTCTTCATCCCTGTGCGCCTGATGCAGTGCCGTTGCCAGCTTGCCAAGTAAACCCAGGTCTCCCGGAGCTGCTTCGAGCGCTTGTTGCAAAGAACGGATTTCCGGCGTATCAGCCGCCTCTTCCGCCAACTTGAGTTTGGCCTGCAAACTGGCGTAATAAGCATCCTGATCTTCAAGCTTGATGCCGGCAAGCAGGCTTTTGGCAGCGCCAATATCACCGCTTAACAGGCATGCATCAGCATAAGGCAAGGCCACCTCGGCGCCATTGTGCTCGCCATAGGCCTCCTTCAGCAACACCAGGGCTGCTGCGGCATCGCCTCCGGCGAGTAATTCTCTGGCGTCAGCAAGTTTCAGCTCCCAGGCGGCAGGCAGATGTTTATCCAGCATGGCCTGAATTTGCGACTCGTCCTGCACCCCGGCAAAGCCATCAACCGGCTGGCCCTGACTGAGCAACAAAGTGGTCGGCAAGCTCTGGATCTGGAAATAGGAGGCGATTTCCATTTCAGTTTCGCAATTGACGGCCGCCAGCAGCAGTTGCCCCTGATAACGGTTTGCCAATGTTTCCATGGTGCCGAGTAGCCCCAGACTCTCCGGGCTTTGCTGCGCCCAGAAGACCAACGCGACCAACTGTTGTTTCGAGGCTTCCACCACCTGTTGAATGTTGTCGCGGGTCAGTTCGATACGTGTTTCCATAGCAATCCTTGTTGGATGGTCGGGCTATACCCGAGTAAAAAAGGGCCATAAAGGCCCTTTTTTTTTTGGCTTACTTAAGGTTGGCAAGCAACATCTGGTTCATCAAGCGGATAAACTCAGATGGGTCAGCCAGGCTGCCCTTTTCTGACAGCATTGCCTGTTGCAACAACAGGTTACTCCAGTCAGTAAAGCGGCTTTCATCTGTCTCGTCATTGAGTCTGGCCACCAGCGGGTGCGTCGGGTTCAGCTCAAATGTTGGTTTGACTTCCGGCACCTGTTGGCCGGCGGCCTGCATCAGCTTGATCATCTGGCTCGACATCTCGCCTTCACCGGCCACCACACAGGCTGGAGTGTCGGTCAAACGCGTGGTCACCCGTACATCCTTGACCTTATCACCCAGCGCCTCTTTGATACGCTTGAGCAAAGACTCGGATTCCGCCGCCAGTTTTTCCTGTTCTGCCTTTTCATTCTCATCTTCCAGCTCACCGAGATCCAGCTCACCGCGAGTCACAGAGTGCAGCGCCTTTTCCTTGTACTCTGTCAGGTGGTTGATGAGCCACTCGTCGATGCGGTCAGACATCAACAGCACTTCGATGCCCTTCTTACGCAGCAGCTCCAGATGCGGACTGTGGGCCGCCGCCTCATAGCTGTCGGCAACAATATAGTAAATCTTGCTCTGACCTTCCTTCATGCGGCCGATGTAATCATCCAGCGATACAGTTTGCGCCGCAGTGTCATTGTGGGTCGAGGCAAAACGCAGCAAGCCGGCCACACGCTCGCGGTTGCTCCAATCCTCTGCCGGGCCCTCTTTCAGTACCTGGCCGAACTCAGCCCAGAACTGCTGGTACTTGTCGCTGTCGTCTTTAGCCAGTTTCTCCAACATGCCCAGCACCCGCTTGGTAATGGCCGTGCGCATGGCTTGGGTCACCTTGTTGTCCTGCAGTATCTCCCGGGAGACGTTCAGCGGCAGATCGTTGGAGTCGATAAGACCTTTGACGAAACGCAGGTAAGAAGGCATAAACTGCTCGGCGTCATCCATGATAAATACACGCTGAACAAAGAGTTGCAGACCCTGCTTGCGATCCCGGTTCCAAAGGTCCCAAGGCGCCTTGGAAGGAATGTACAGCAAGCTGGTGTATTCCTGCTTACCTTCAACCCGGTTGTGACTCCACAGCAGAGGATCGCTGAAGTCATGGGAGATATGCTTGTAAAACTCCTGATATTCTTCATCGGAAATCTCAGACTTGTTGCGGGTCCAAAGCGCGGTGGCCTTGTTCATCACTTGCCATTGACCTTCAGTCGCCGGAATTTTTTCACCATCCGGGCCTTCGGACTCGGGCGAACCTTCCTGCCACATCTCTACCGGAATGGAGATATGATCTGAGTACTTGGTGATGATAGAGCGCAAACGCCAGTCATCGGCAAACTCTTTTTCCTCTTCGCGCAGATGCAAAGTAATCTCGGTACCGCGGCTCTCTTTAACTATGTTTTCAACGGTAAAGTCGCCTTCACCGGCAGACTGCCACTGCACGCCCTCATCGGCCTTGTGACCGGCGGCGCGGGTTCTCACTGTTACCTTGTCGGCCACAATAAAGGCCGAGTAGAAACCCACACCGAACTGGCCAATCAACTGCGAGTCTTTGGCGGCATCGCCGGAGAGGTTTTTGAAGAATTCTGACGTGCCTGACTTGGCAATGGTACCCAAATGCTCGATAACGCCGTCACGGGTCATACCTATACCATTGTCTTCAATGGTAATAGTGCCCTTTTCCTTATCAGTACTGATACGTACCCTGAGCTCGCCATCACCTTCATAAAGCGCGTCGTTGGTAAGCGCCAGATAACGCAGTTTGTCGGCGGCATCGGCGGCATTGGATACCAATTCACGCAAGAAAATCTCCTTGTTGGAGTACAAAGAGTGGATCATCAAATGCAAAAGTTGTTTGACTTCAGTTTGAAAACCATGAGTTTCTTGATGTGACATGAATAGCTTCCCTTGTTTATCGCAATAGGTTAAACCAACTTGAGTTGTTTAATTAAATGGGGATGCGATTTTCAAATTCAAGGGCGGGATGACACAGACCGATAACAGCCGCAGAAAAAATAGCCCGAAGTGAGCTCTGAAAATAGTCCAGCGCCGATTGCCGTTTTCCATCTATGTCGAAAATATGCAATCTTTGTCCGCTTTGTCCGGTTATCGTCTGGAAACCCCTCTCAGGAGATATCATGATGAAACGACTCAACTATGCTAATGCTGCGCCACAAGCCTTGGAACTTCTATACCAACAGGAACGCTACTTCCACCACCAATTCAGTTCATCGAAGACCATGTCTATAACCATCTGGGAACTGGTCAAACTCAGAGTCTCACAGATTAATCAATGCGCCTTTTGTATTGACATGCACAGTAAAGACGCGCTGAAGTATGGTGAAAAAGCCGAACGAATTTTTGGTCTCAATGCCTGGCGGGACATGCCTATTTACAGCACTGCGGAAGGTATTGCCCTCGGTTGGGCCGAGCAACTGACCGCAGGTTTGGGTGTCAGCGATAAAGAGTACCAACAGGTACTGGATTGTTTCGGCCCTCAGGCGATGACAGATTTGACCATAGCCATCAATGCCATCAATAGTTGGAACCGTATCGTTAAAGTATTTAAACCCGAGGTCGGCAATTACCAGCCCAAGTGATTCAGGTTGCGTATGGACTTAAAACTATTTTCCCCCAAAGGCAATATCGCAGCAGATATTCAAGCTATATGGTCTGTTGGCGTATCGACAGGGCATAGGGAGCCAATTGTTCGATTACTGCTGGGCGACGCCGGCAGCGGTATCCTGTTCAATTTTGGCCCAGAGGTGTTTTTTGATGGGATATGGCATCCTCCGGGGATTATTTTGTTGCCTACTAGCCAGACTTCCCAAAACATCATCATGCCGCCGGGGACCCAAATGGCAGGCATCCGCTTTCATCCAGCTATGGGCTATCAATGCCTGGGAAAACGCTTCGACAACCCTGTCCGTAGTGAGCGGGAAACTGATATCCATACTCTGCTTAGCCCACTATATTTGCAGCTCTGTGCCTGCAGTGGCCACTATCCCCGCATCCGCACCATGTATCAGTTTACTCGGCAACATATCGTCAGCCGTAGTGAAAGCCATCAAAGGGTCAAGGAAGTCCTCCGGCATACACACCACAAGCATGCCAAAGAAACCACTTTGGGATTACGTCAAATAGAACGCCACTTCCAGAGCTGGATGGGGATGACCCCTAAATATTATCAACGCATTATTCGGGTCAAGCAGGCAATGGAACAACTCCGGCTGGCACCATCAACATCACTGGCCGAACTGGCAGCCGACTTTGGCTTCGCCGATCAGGCACATATGACCCGTGAATTTCGTACCTTGGCCAATATCACGCCGAAACATTACGCCCGCCGCTACTTAGTCAACGCTCTGCAGGCAAAAAATAGCCCCGCATAAGCGGGGCCGGTATTCACAGAAGGCACATCCAAGTTTCAGAGCGGCATTCGCCCATTGAACGACAATGCCAGGGTGGTGCTGTCGACATATTCCAGCTCACCGCCTACCGGAACCCCATGAGCGATTCGGCTCACCTTGACTTGGTAGCGATGGGCGATATCGGCAATAAAATGCGCGGTGGCATCACCTTCCACCGTCGGGTTAGTGGCCAGGATCAGCTCGGCAATCTCGCCTTTGGCCAGATGCTCTTCCAGTAGCGCCAGTCCCAACTCCTCGGGTCCGACACCATCGAGCGGCGACAGATGCCCCAGCAACACAAAATAACGGCCACTGAAATGCCCACCGGCTTCGATAGCCAACACATCGGCCGGCGTTTCAACCACGCAGATGGTATCGGCGTTGCCGCGCCGAGGACTGGCGCAGATGGGACACAGCGTTTCCTCGGTGAAGGTGCGGCAGGACTGACAATGCCCCACCTCCTTCATGGCTCGCTCCAACGCTTCAGCCAACTTGAGCCCGGCTTTACGCTCGCGCTCAAGCAGTTGAAACGCCATCCGCTGTGCCGATTTAGGGCCGACACCTGGCAAACAGCGCAGCGACTGGATCAATTCATCCACCAGTGGGCTGAATTTCATCTGTTATTCCGACTCAGAATGGCATCTTCATGCCAGGAGGCAGTTGCATGCCACCTGTCACTTCGGCCATCTTGGACTTTTGGTTCTCTTCAACACGGCGAGCCGCATCGTTGCAGGCCGCGGCGATCAGATCTTCCAGCATCTCTTTGTCGTCTTCCAGCAGGCTGGGATCTATCTCGACTTTGCGAACATTGTGGCTGCCGGTCATGGTGACTTTCACCAATCCTGCGCCTGACTCACCAGTGACTTCCATGCGGGCAATCTCTTCCTGCATTTTGGCCATTTTCTCTTGCATCATCTGGGCTTGCTTCATCAGGTTGCCCATACCGCCTTTTCCAAACATAGCTTTATCTCTTCAATTCAAGTTGTGAGTAACAGGTCAAAGTTGGCTAATCTTACTGAAATAAACCCGCTTGGCAATCCAAGAGTCGCTTTGAGCGGCAATCTTATGAAGCGGGTAACATCCACCGGGCCCTAGGGCGCCTTGTCTGCAATCAAATTAGCCCGTTGACTGAGCAGCTCAGGGGGATACCCTAGAGTATCCTGATCCAGTTCGGCCCCCATATGACTGACAAGCCATTGAATGTTTTCATCATTCATCAATGAAGCATGAGCCCCGCTCAGGAGCTCCTGATGAAAACGATGACGAATTTCCAACGGCGTTTCCCTTTGGTCATCTACTCCTACGACAATCTCTGTGCGGCAAGGTTTCCCAAACAGTTTGGAAAGCGCCTCTTCGAGCTGTTTGATGGCCGAATCTGCCGCCAAGTGCTTTTGATCCGGCTTGAGCAGCAAGGGCAGCGGTTCAGCTATCCGCTCACAGACTGAGTTTACCGCCAGTTGCCGAACCCGGCCGCCTATTTCGAGCGAGGACATCAATTTATACCAATAGAGATCCTGTGGATGACCGCAGGGCGGAGCATGGGCGAAGGCCTCGGCGGACTCCGGGCCTGGTGCTTGGCGCGGCTCGGATGCAGGCCGAGCCCCTGTGTTTACAGTATTTACTGTAGCGCTTTGGCCAGATCCCAGCTCAAGTTCATTTTTCAGCTCATGTCCCGGCTCGTCTACCGCCTGTGGTGCAGCTTCCTGTGCTGTCTGCTGCGCGGTATGTTGTGGTTGTGGTTCAGGCTCAGGCAAAAATTCAGGCACAGACTCTGGTTCGGCTTGTAGGAAAGCCACATTTTGAACCGTTTCACTGTCTTGCATTGCCTCGCGACCCGCTTCAACCGCACCCTCTGGGGCATCTTCCCATGGTGGCCTGTCTTCCTTGAGCGCCGCAACATGACTTGGGCCAGATTCGGAAGGCACTTCCCCGGCAACAGGAGTTTGCGTTTCTGCTTGGGAGGGCTCAGGGCTATTGCTTGGTTCAAGGCTGTCTACCCGCTCAGGGCTTTTGCTCAGCTCAGGGCTTTTGCTCAGCTCAGGGCTGTTTCCTAGCTCTGCTGCCGCTTCTGACTGAGTGGCCGCTACAGCATCGGACTCAGGTGCTGCGGCCGCGCTGCGGCGCTCCAGCAAGGGCTTTTTTTCTTCACCGTCCTTGGGGCTGGCGGCCTCTATATCACTGAGCAGCAAATCCCGGGTGGCAAGCACCTGATCGAGCAGATCATCACCCAAGATGTCATCGCTGCCAGATTCTATGTTGGCATCGGCAGGCACTGGCTCGTTTGATGGCTTATTTGATAGCGATGCTTCGGAGATACTCTTGTCAGCAGCGGATAGCATTTGGCCGTCCATCGACATCTGCTGCTGATAAAAATCCAAGCTGCTATCCTGCCCTTCACCTTGCAGTGAATAGCCCATGGCAGCATAGAAGTCATCCAGAGATTGCTGCTCATCGTTAATAGCCGAGGTTTCAGCTTGTGACACAGGCTCGTGAGACTGAGCTGCAGCCGGTTGCCGTGCCGGCAGAGACTCGGCCACTTTAGCAGACTCAGAGGCCTCATTCCTGAACCCCATGCTACCGGCCTGGGATAACAGCAGCGCTTGTTCGGCCAATAAGGCCTGTTCGTCTGCATCTTCGCCCTCATTGGCAGCCATCTGTGAGTCAATATTGCTCGCCTGCGTCTCAGCCGCCGGGCTTACCTGTGTTGGCATCTTGGCAGCTTGCGTCTTTTCGGCTTGCGCTTCGACAGCATGGCTTGTAACAGATTGAGCAGAGGCGGCTTGAGGCTTTATCTCATCGACGTTATTGCTTGCCAGGGGTTGATTCGGCGCCCCGGCCGCCGCAGGCGCAGCGGCACTGCTGCTGTTGCTGTTATCCAAGGCAGACAGATCGGCGACTTCACCCCTTTGCCAGCGTTTGGGCGGCGTTTCCGGCACAAAGGCAACGGCTCTGAGTAACGCCATCTCCAGCCCTGACTTGGGATCCGGTGCATAAGGCAGCTCCTTGCGACCGCTGAGCAACAACTGGTAATAGAGCTGCACCTGCTCGGGGGTGAGGTTTTCACCATAGTGGTTAATTCTGGGACCAAACAGCGACAAATTGGCCGCCGCCGGCGCAAACTGACTCAGGGTTATCTGATGCAAGAGCTCCAGCAAGCTGCGCAGCACTTCGGCAGCATCGGCGCCAAATGCCAGCACCTTGGCCACTTCCTGCATCATTTTGGCGATGTCGCCTGTGAGGAGCGCATCAAACAGCGCCAGCACCTGGCGCTCATCTATGGCGCCGAGCATGGTTTGTACCTGCTCCAGCATCACTTGCCCGGCTCCAAAGGCGATAGCCTGATCTGTCAGGCTCAGGGCATCTCGCATACTGCCATTGGCGGCTCGCGCCAGGAGCGTCAGCGCAGAAGTTTCAAACTTAAGACCTTCGCTTTGCAAAATATGCTGCAACTGGCCGGCCATCTCCGTCTGATCCAGACTCTTTAGGTTAAATTGCAGGCAGCGGGACAGTACAGTCACCGGCAGCTTTTGCGGATCTGTGGTGGCCAGCAGGAATTTGACGTGCTCTGGGGGTTCTTCCAGTGTCTTGAGCAGCGCATTGAAACTGCTGCGGGACAGCATGTGAACTTCGTCTATCAGGTAAACCTTGAAACGCCCCCGGGTTGGGCGATACTGAACATTATCCAGCAGTTCGCGGGTATCATCTACCTTGGTACGGGAAGCCGCATCGACTTCGATAAGGTCGACAAAACGCCCCTGGGCAATTTCCTGACAGGCACTGCATTGGCCACATGGCTTAGCGGTGATCCCTGTTTCGCAGTTGAGCCCTTTGGCAAACAGGCGCGCCAAACTGGTCTTGCCGACGCCGCGGGTACCGGTAAACAGATAGGCATGGTGCAGTCGTTGCTGACTCAGGGCATTGGTCAATGCATGCAAGACATGAGATTGGCCGACTACCTGATCAAAACTGGCAGGTCGCCATTTTCTGGCTAGTACCTGATAGGACATGAAACTCCCCAAAATCCATAAAAGTATCTTTGCGGGAGCAAGCTCCGCGGATCGTAAAACAATAACATGAGGTATGACTTCACGCTACCGAGACGACCCGCAAAGCAGCAGGGCTGAGCTTTTATTCGCCGTCAAACTCGCACAGCTTAACCAGTTCGAGCCCTTGCTCGGTCAGGCGCTGTTCACCGCCCAGGTCCGGCAGGGAGATCACAAATGCGGCGTCCTTCACCTCGCCGCCTAAGCGACGGATAAGCTTAACTGTGGCTTCAATGGTGCCACCGGTTGCCAGCAAGTCATCGATAACCAGTACCTTGTCACCCGGCACTATGGCATCAACATGCATTTCCAGGGTGTCGTGGCCATATTCCAGCTCATAGCTTTCGGCTATGGTTTCTCTTGGCAACTTGCCGGGCTTACGCACGGGAATAAAGCCCACACCCAACTCCAGCGCCAGAGGGGCACCAAAGAGGAAACCACGGGCTTCGGTACCGACAACCTTGGTAAAACCATGATCTTTATAATGATCCACCAGCAACCGAATGCTTAACTGGTAGGCAACCGGGTCTTCAAGCAGACTGGTTACGTCGCGGAACAGGATCCCGGCTTTAGGATAATCCGGAATGGTTTTAATGCTTTGCTTAATCAGGCTTAAGCTGTCGGAGTTCATTGCCATAGTCTCAATACTTCATTTCCAGACACTGGGCCCGGCTCTTTACAACAAAAAAGTCCACACTGAGGTGGACTGCATTTCAAAAATCCGGCTAAAGCTTAAGCCGCTTTAATCCGCCATGCAACAATCTCTGTCGATAAGTGATCCAGGAGTTGTTGCTTTGTGTCACAGTTCAATGGTTTTCTCCAAAAGCCATTAACCTGGGACATATCCATACTGGCGGCCACTTCCTCTTGGCTGTGAGTACTTAGCACCACGACAGGCAGGTTGGCATAACCGTCGAGTTGCCTGAGTAGCGGGATGAAGTGCGGCCCGTCGAGCAAAGGCATGAAAAAGCCACTAATCACGGCATCGAAGTTTTGCCGCTCGGCGCACGCCAGCCCCTGCATGCCATTGGTGGCCAACGTACAGTGCCAACCTTGGCTCTGGAACAGTTCGGCCAAAGCCTGTTGGCTGATGTTATTATCATCAACAAGCAAAATGTTGAAACTCATTAAATTTCCCTGGTGGTTTCAAGGCGCGCCAAGGCTACCCCAACTGAATGACAAAATCACGACAAGTCGACGTTTTTGTCTACAGGATCACTCACTATCTTCCAGCTCGGGGATCTGCCACAGGAACAACAACAGACAGACACAGCAAACGGCAAGTAAGAGTTTCACCCACCAAAGTGGCACCAAGGCAATACTAAGGGCAAAACTGGCACCACTGATCAAAAAGGCTTTTCGCTTTAATCCCTTACGCATCGCTTTGCGGGAATGCCAATCGGCAAGAGGCTGGGCGAACCAAGGATGGCTGTGCAACCAATCATGTAGCCGTTCACTGGAACGAGCGAAACAGAAGGCGGCCAATAAAATAAAGGGAACTGTCGGCAACACAGGTAAGACGATGCCAAGCAACCCCATGCCCAGACTCAGGATCCCGAAAATTAAAAAGAAGCCTCTTTTGATAACCATCCAATTTCCTCTGGAAAACCGGTCGCCCCTAAGGAAGGTGCGAATAAGTCCTCGTGGCCTTCTCTTTTGTAGAAAGTGGCTTGCACAGCAATTGGCATTCAAGGCATCTGACTGAAGACATGCCGGGGCCTGTCGAAGTCGGATAACGCAGAAAGCCGGTTGCTGTGAAAGCCCCGAAGGGCGTGGCTTACAGGCCTGCCTGCTGTGTTGTGCTTCTTGCAAAGGACTAGGGCCATTTGCGGCGAACCACGCCTTGCATCCAAGCCCGTAAGCCGACGCAGAGCACACATGGGACCTGTTCGCACCTTCCCTAAACAAAAGCCACCGCTGAGGGTGGCTATTGTAGCAAAAATGGTATTTTGCTGCTTCAGATCAATCCCNCTGTTCGCACCTTCCCTAAACAAAAGCCACCGCTGAGGGTGGCTATTGTAGCAAAAATGGTATTTTGCTGCTTCAGATCAATCCCGCGTGTTTCAGCCAAGACAGGCTGGCCGGCAATGTAGGTAACAGCATTACCAGAATAAAACCAAGAAAATACAAAATATTGAATGGGTCTTTAAACGGCTGACTCATGACAGCTCCTCTACTTCCAGGGCTAGTGTGGGAGTGACCTCAGTCACAAAACCCGGCTATTCTAGCCCTTTATCACGCCGATAAAAACCATGTTTTTTCAATGGGATTAGCCAATCCCTTGTATTAATGTCGCTTTCAGGCATCAATGTCAGCAAAAGGCAGGTACAACTAAAATAAACTCATGCCTTACAAAAAGTTGTGGTAGGGATCGCGGCTGCAGGCTGTTTGCGAACAATACCCAGCGCCGCCAACTCAGCCAAAGTTGTGGCCGCGCCCTGACAAAGCTGCTGCTCTGAAAATGAGGGAAATGTCTCTGTAAGCCAAGCAAGTAACCGGGTAAAGCTCAATGGCGTTTGTTGCAATTTTGCCAGCAGCTGCGCCGTCATCGGATTGAGCCTTAAAAAGCATACTTCCTCTTCCAGGTCACGATAAACGCAGAAAAATACCGGCAGGGGCGATACTGTATTTGGGCGAAAATCTGGACTAATTCTGTCAACTTCGAACTGATATTGCGCCACTTTGGCGGTGGCGGCCAATTGCAGTTTTGCAGCCAGTTGCTCCAACGCCTGAATGTCAGCCTGTTTGAGCCAAGGCGCTGAATCATCTTCGGCCACGGATACCTGCAGTTCCAAGAGTTCATAGTGTGCCAATTCCAGCATAAAAGGCATTACATCCAACGCACTTGCCTGTTCCCGACACAGATAGTCGAGAAACTCGGCGGCAATATCGATAAATAGCGGGCTTTGACATTCATGACGGGCAAAAAAATCCTTTACCAACGCCAACCACTGCGCTTCAGTGTGCAGCGACTTGAGAACCGGATAAGCATTGGAGACAAAGCCGTTGACATTATTGAACAAAAGCTCGCGATATACCTGCATGTGTCGTTCGTCGGTGCCGGCCGGCAAAGGCATATCTTCCTGCCGCAAATAGGCCACAAAAGCCCGTTGTAATTGAGCCAGGGCCATTAAGCTCTCCTCTCTTGTGCAAAAGCATCCAAGGCCTGCCCTTGTAGCGAGCCTATCTGCTTCAACTCCTGACACAAGACTCGGGTTTCAGGGATATTAAAGTCCCGCTCCAGCAAGGTAGGATGTACCCCATGCAATCGATAACACTCTGCCAGTAGTTGCCAGACAGGATTGATAATATCGGCGCCATGGGTATCGATAATCAGATCCTCATCCTGCTGATAATGACCTGCGATATGCAGGTAAGCGATGCGCTCACTGGGCATAGCTGCCAGAAAAGCCTTGGGATCATAACCATGATTAACCGAGTTGACATAGATGTTATTGACATCAAGTAGCAGACGACAATCAGCCTCTTCCAGCACGGCGCAGACAAACTCTTGCTCGGTCATCTCGGCGCCAGGCGCAGCATAAAAGGACACGTTCTCCAGAATAAGTGGCCGCTCCAGAATCGCTTCAACCTGTTTAACCCTGGCACTGACATGCCGCACTGCTTCGTAGGTAAAAGGGATTGGCATAAGATCGTACATATGCCCATCGGCGGAGCAATAACTTAAGTGCTCTGAATAAACATCTATCTGATGCAAATCGAGGAAACGCTTAATCTCCTTGATAAACACCAGGTCCAGCGGATCCGGGCTACCGATGGAAAGACTGAGCCCATGGCAATAAAATGAATGCCTTTCGGTCAATTGTCGAAACTGCTTGCCAAACTTACCGCCAAGACGCATCCAGTTTTCCGGTGCCACTTCAAAGAAGTCGGCCTCTTTAGGAGCTGCCTGACAAAACTCAGCCAACATCTCCCGCCTAAGCCCCAAACCGACACTGTTATTCATAAATAATTACCGCTTTGTGGTTTCAGACAGGGCGCAAAGCGCCCTGCACTATTCAACTTCAGTGGTTACTACCACACTTGCCTTCCTTGACTTTATTAGCTTCTGCCTTGGCTTTATTCTCTTCGGCTTTGGCTTTGCCTTCGGCTGAGTGCATCATGCCTTCACCGCACTTGCCTTCGCCACACTTACCCTCTGCGGCCTTATTCACGCCCTCTCCACACTTGCCCTCGGCAGCCTTATTCATCCCTTCACCACATTTACCTTCGCCGCATTTGCCCTCACGGCTTTTTTGCTCGGTTTCTTTGACTTTCTTATCGCCACATTTACCTTCGCCGCACTTGCCTTCATTACCAACCAATTGATAACCGGCTTCCATAGTCTGAAACCCGAATGGGTTGGCATTAGCTTCTGCGGCGACGGCGCTGCCGGCGATAACCATGCCCAAAGCGGCTGCTACTGTAGTTGTCTTGACTGTCTTCATTGTCTTTCCTGCCTTTGCTCATAGAGTTGTTACGAGTGACCGACCTCAATTGCCGGCTTGCAATATCAGACCCGGGGACAGCAGAATCTATTTCATATTTTCAACCGCGGATCACAGTTTTTATCCAAAACCCCATGTAGGGAACCATGGGTAAAATAGCAAATGCAGATAAGATCAAGCTGTTAACAGTTACATATCTAAAATAAGCCTGTGCCTTTTAAGCTGTCGATTGGTGCCGGATGGGATTTAAGGTAGAATGCGCCACTTTCTATTTCAGCCAGGCCTTAAACACGTGCGTATTATTCTCGCCCCTATGGAGGGGGTTGTTGACAATCTGATGCGGGAACTGCTCTCTGCAATAAATCCTTATGATCTGATGGTCACCGAGTTTGTACGTGTGGTGGATCAACTATTACCCGAAAAAGTCTTCTATCGTCTCTGCCCCGAGCTGCTGCAAGGCGGCATGACCCTCAGCGGTACGCCGGTCAGAGTACAACTTTTAGGGCAGGAACCCGGTTGGATGGCCGAAAACGCCTTGCGGGCTATAGAACTCGGCTCCCAAGGGGTAGACGCCAACTTTGGTTGCCCGGCCAAGATGGTTAACCGCAGCAAGGGCGGCGCCGTATTGCTGCAGTATCCGGAGCAAATCCACAAGATAGTCAAAGCCATGCGTCAAGCAGTTCCTGAACCGCATGCGGTGACCGCCAAAATTCGCCTGGGGTTTGAAGACAAGAGCCTGTTTATGGAAAACGCGCAGGCGATTTATGAAGCCGGCGCCACTGAGTTGGCCGTCCATGCCCGCAGTAAAAAAGACGGTTATCGTCCACCGGCCTATTGGGAATATATCACTGAGATCCGTAAAAAATTGGCCATTCCCGTGATCGCCAACGGCGAGATTTGGGACCGGGAAGACGCCCTTCGCTGCATGGAAGTAACGGGTTGCGACAGTATCATGGTGGGCCGCGGCGCCATCTCTCTACCCAATTTGGCGGATCACATCAAGAACAATGCCGAGCAATATAGCTGGCAGCAAACCCTGGCGCTATTGATGAGTTACAGCCAGAAAGAACTCAACGGCCGCAAGAGTTGCTACTACCCGGCGCGAATAAAACAGTGGTTCAGCTACCTCAATCGCCAATACCCTCAGGCCGATGCCCTGTTCAGAGAACTCAGAGTACACAAGCAAACCGATGACATAGTGGCCACGCTCAGTCAGGCTTATCGCGAAATAAATGACAAGATCTGAGCAATTCTGACAAATTAACGCCTTAACGACAGAAAATGTCACCCAGATTTGATCTTCATCATAGTGACATTGACCCGGCTGTTTAGACTAAATGACCGTAGACTCAATCTTTACAGGCTATTATCAGTGAGCAGCTCCCATATCAGACAAGCATTGTCGGCGTTAGAAATCGATCTCAGGAAAGAGATAATGGTGCTCGGACCCCACTGGGATCCCCAGATGTCACTCAGTGATCTGATTGAAACCATGACTCAAGCCGATCTTTGCAAACACCCCCTCTACCACAGACTGTTGCGACTGGATGCCGCGGTGTGCCAACTGGATTTAGGGCTTTATGGTCTTTGCGCAGACTGTGAAGCAGAAATCGAGTCGCATCGACTCGTTAAAGACCCGACCGAGCAGCGCTGTGAACGTTGCCATGAGCAATATAAACATGAACACCGACAAGAATTGCGCTTGAATCACTAGTCAGTTAAGCAGTAAAGGCAACCCCAGAGGTTGCTTTTTTGTTTGAGGTTATGTTTTGGCGTTTAAAAGCTAATAAAAAAGCCCCGCCAAAATGACGGGGCTAAGCCGTAAGGGAGGATCGGCGTTTTATCAGAACTTCTGATTAATGGTCACAAACCAAGTGCGGCCCAGTACGTCGTACAGCCCTGTGTTGACATCACGATAATCAGCGTAGTTGTACCAGGTTGGTGCTTCTTCATCGAAGGCGTTGTTCACACCCAGGGTGATGGAACCATTCCAGTCGTGGGCGTAAGTTAGCTGAACGTTGTGCTTGAAGTAGCTTGATACGTCGACCAGGTACTTGTTGTTATATTCAACAGCCCCTGAATCCTGGCCACCTATATAATAGGTCGTCCAGGCAGCACTCCAGTTATCACGGGTCCAGTTAACCGATGCACTGCCACGCCATTCGGGCTTATCCTGTAGACCGGCTTCATCGAAGAAGTCAGACTCGGCGTCGGCCTTGGTCTTGTAATCCAACACATGAGTCATTTCCAGCTTCAGACGGAAATCACCGAAGTCAGTTTCCTGGTTGTAGCTGGTGACAAAGTCAATCCCGGAAGTTTCCAGGGCACTCAGGTTACGATACTGGCTGTGAATGGTCTCAATCTTGCCATCACTGCCACGAACTATGTACTGAGAACCACCATTGGCCTCTTCTTCACGGATCAGATCCGCAACATCGACCACTTCAATCTTGCTGTCGTAGCTGATGTCATAATATGAAGTCTCAATACTCCAATCATCGGTCACGTTCCAGACAAAGCCCAGAGTCAGGGATTCACCCTCTTCCGCTTGCAGATCTGGGTTACCGCCGTAGAAGGTCTTATATTGGTTACTTGGGCTACAGTAGTTCTCATCAGCACCAGGGTTGGCACTACACCAGACAGTATCCAGGGTACGTTCAAAACTCAGCGCTTCACCGGAGAACATCTCACCCATATTCGGGGCACGGAAAGATTCACCCCAGCTGGCGCGCAGCAACAGGGAATCTACCGGACGCCAGCTGGCAGAGAACTTGGGCACAACAGAGTCAAAGGTTGAAGAAGCAAATCCGGAAGCTATGTTACCCTCCTGCTCGTAACGCTCATAACGCAGCGCGGCTGACAAGTCGATATTGTACGGCAATGAAGATTGCAGCTCTACGTAGCCAGAACTACGATCCCGGGTTGCATCAACATCGTCACCACCTGAACCACCTGAGATAATACCGGCGGCTGATTGCGGATCACTCAGCTGTACGAACTCAATCATTTCATACTCGGCACCGACAACCGCGGCCAAAGTAACGCCATTGCCTTCATACAGCATGCCGGACAACAAACCATCAAATTGGGTGCTGTTGAATTGCGCCTGATACACACCAGTATGGGCCGCTTGACCATAGAGATCGGCCATTTGCGCATCCCAGTCTTCATAACTCATGCCTGTAGTGTTGAAGACATCATAGTTGCCTGTGTTGATCAGGTCCTGAACGATATTGTCGTTGATCAGGTTGTAGTTGAATGAGTCAGTGGTTGAGCGGGTATGCTGGGCATTAATTTCCCAGTCGATGCCACTGCCCACATCCCAATAACCCACCAAACCGGCCAGGAAGTCGATTGAGTTGGTTTCAGTGGTAGTGTCACGCTCACCAATCTGTACTGAACGCATGCGGATCTCAGATATATCCGTGCCCAATGGGTTCATTGGGTTGTCGGCAGCCATGGTTGGCGCGTTGGTTGATACAGGGGTGCCCGCATAACGGGTATTCGTTTCACTCAGGCTGGCAGAAGCGCGGCCACGGAATTGAATATCATCGGTCAGCTGATAATTGAAGTTTGACAGAATACTGTTGCGGTTCACATTACCAAACAGCTTGGTCACCTTACCAAAGTCATAGTAACAGGTTCCGGCATTGGCACCATCGGTGCCATCGATAACATTCGGCGCCTGGGCACAAAGCTCGCTATTAGTATAATTGGCTGATTTACCATCTGCGCCAATATAGGTAGCTCTTGGGATCACGCTGTAGGAGCTGATACCATTCCAGGTTGGGTCATCAAAACGCCAAACATCTTTGTCGTATACAGAGCCTGTATCGTAATGCTCAAACGTCAGGGTGATATTGCCCTTATCTGTGCTAAAACCGGCGGCCACGGAAAAGCGTGAAGAATCACCGCCTTCCACATCCGGAGATTCGCCTGTGTAGTTCAGCTCAATACCTTCAAAATCTTTCTTGGTAATAATGTTAATTACCCCGGCAACCGCATCTGAGCCGTAAACCGCCGAGGCACCATCACGCAGTATCTCGATTCGCTCAACAATCGCCATGGGGATGCTGGAAGTATCGGCAACGGTTCCTGAGCTTGAGCTGGTACCTGGCATGCGACGACCATCGAGCAGAATAAGCGTTGCCTGAGACCCCAGACCACGTAAATCCACATCACTGGTGGCACTGGCTCCGGCACCATAACCGGACATACCCCGCCAGGAACCAAAACTGTTAATGCTGGAGTTATTCAATACATCGGCAACCGAAGTTTCCCCGGTAACCTTAAGATCGGCTGCTGTGATAACAGTCACAGGTGAAGCCGTTTCCATATCCACTTGCTTGATACGTGAACCTGTTACCTCGATCCGCTCAACTTTGCCTTCTTTTGCTTCCTCAGCAGTGGCATATCCGCTGAATGCAATTCCCGTAACTGCCGCAGCAAGTAAACCGCGACGAACTGCCTTTGCAGTTAAACTGATGGAACTCATACTTGTCTCCCTGATGTTTCTTTTGTGAGAAATATCTGATTATTTTTGTTTTAAAATTTGCAAGCATATTGCAATGCTTACGATGATATTCCACAAATAAAACAATTTGGTCAATATTAAAAACCACCAAAACAACCAGGCAACAACAAATTGATACAAATAATTACACAGGTATTCAACAGAATTAAATTTAACCAATGAAAATCAGCAAGATAGGCACCAAAAGGCCAAACTGAAACATATTGATACCTAGGTGTTTAAATAGTTAAAAATATTGCGCCAATGAAATAATCTGGCACAACAAACAAAAATAACAAATTAATCGCCAAGAGAAAAACATAACAATAAAACAACATATGAGTTAAAATGTATCAAATATGGTCCTTATTTACTAAAAACAGGCATAAAAAAACCGGCTTAAACTAAGCCGGTTTTTAAATTTAAATATGATTAGAAGGTAAACTCTACCCCTGCATAATATTCACGTCCGATAACGTTATAATAGGCTCTTGGGTAATGAGGCCAGCTGGACTGGGTGTAATCGATCTCAGGGCCTGAATCAAACAGGTTGTTGATACCTGCCGAAACCTTGAGATTGTCATAGATAAAGTAACTGGCAGCCAGGTTGACTTCCACATGACTGTCAACTTTCACTGAGTACTCGCTATCTAAGCCATTTTCCACAAAGTAGTCCATCCGCTCACCGTTCATGCTGTCGATATACTTGAACAGAAGGTTGGTGGAGAAGTCGTTATAAGACCATCCCAGGTTCAGGTTGGCACGCAGCTGAGGCGCAGAGCCTTCACCATCGATAAGATCCAGCTCTTCGGAATCCGGAGTCAGCTTTTCCTTCCAACGAGTCAGGTAAGTCCCTTCCAGGCGGCTGCTGAATTCACCATAGCTCTCGGTTTCATAGCGATAGCCCAGAGAGAAGTCGATACCGGCAGTCTCACGGGAAGACATATTCATCGCCTGGGTGTTCACTTTCAGCAACTTACCATTGCTGTCGCGTTCAATCTTGTCGGCAAAGGCATCGGCGTGATCCAAAATGTATTGTGCACTTGGGTCATTCACCAGATTATCGATTTCAACCATCCAGTAATCTACCGTCAGATTGATACCTTCGTAGTCCCAAACCAGCCCCAGGTTGTAGTTTTTACCCTCTTCGGCTTCCAATTCTGGGTTGGCACCGATGGCAATAGGTAAAGACTCAATCTTGTCACATTCCTTATAGGCTTCACAGCGCGGAGTATCGATAACTGTGCTGTAGCCAGTGGTGGGATCGCCAAACAAACGCTGCATATCCGGGGCACGGAAAGTCTCGGCATACAAAGCACGCAGCATCAGGCTGTCGATAGGACGATATTCGAAAGATACCTGCGGAGTAAACTGGCCACCAACATCAGACTCATCATCATAGTAGTCATAACGTCCGGCCAATGTCATGGTCAACTGATCCAAGAGTGGCAAAGCCAGCTCGGCATAGGCAGCATACTGCTCACGTTCACCTTCGGCGCTGCTGCCCCCCTTGCCTATAACGCCACCGTTGGAGGTGAAGCTGTCAGACTTATCGTAGAACCACTCCTTGCTGTACTCAAGGCCCACAGCGTAAGCGGCTGTACCACCGGCCAGTTCGAACGCATCGCCATTAATGCCGGCACTAAAGCTGGACAGAGTAGATTGTCCCTTCTTGTTACCTTCGTAGTTCAGCAGCGCCGCATCTTCAGGAGAGATCACATCCATCAAAGACTTGCCGTTTTCACCCGAGGTCAGATAGTCAAACATAGCCTGATGAGTCGGCGAGCCTGAGCTGCGGGATTCCACAGTCTGACGCGCAATAGACCAGGAAGTATCATACTCGATACTGTCGGTCAAAAAGCCTTTGGCACCTATGATGAAAGAGAAATTATTGGTTTCAAAGTCAGAGGTACGTGGCCCCAGCTCACTCATGCGGCGAGTGTAGAAGTAGTCGCCATCTGCAGCATTGGCAAAGTCACCGCCGAATGCGGTGTCCTTGTTGAAGGTCTGGGACATACCCTTGTCTTTATTGGCAATGGTTACACTGTCGCCGGCCACATTGAACATGAAGTCATTGCCCACTGTCGCAGACTCAATCTCGGTAAAGGTCGAGGAATGAGTGTAATCCATGCGGGAATACAGCTGATGATCCGCATTCAGCTCCTTGGTGAGGTTGATCATGGTGGAGTAACGCTTCTGCTCCGGCAGGAAATCCCGCTGCTTGGAGCGGTCGAAACCACAGCGACCATTTTCCATCACCACATAACCACGGGCCTCACACTCGGCCGGTGACAAGGTCTTTTCCAGTGCAGTTTTGTTGTTGCCAAGATCCTGCACCAGGTTGGCGCCATAGGAGCTGTAACCCGAGTATGGCTGACCTTCGACAATATCTGTGCCCCACTCTGGGCGATCTGTTCCTTTCAGCGCGGTTCTGTCTTCATATTCGGCAAAGAAAGTCAGGTTAGCCGTATCACTGCTGACACCTGTCATAAAGGAGAACTGGTTGTTACGCAGGCCACCTTCATCCGTATCGGAGAAACGATACTTGAAGGTGGTCTGTTCAACATCTTTCTTAAGAATGATGTTGATAACCCCACCCATGGCATCTGAGCCATAAATCGCCGAAGCACCCGTAGTCAGGATTTCGATACGCTCAATCGCGCCCAGTGGGATATTGGCAGTATCCACGAAGCTGTCGGTACCACCGGCACCAAACGGATACTTGGGCACACGCTTACCGTTGATCAGGGTCAATACCCGACCGGCCCCCACGCCACGCAGGTTGACCGATGATGCGGCAGGGGTAAAACCATGGACTTCCTGCTGGGTCATGGAACCGCCGGAGTTTTGTGACAGGTTACCCAGCACATCCTGAACCGAGTTGAAGCCACCTTTTTCAATATCAGCAGCGCTCATTACTACTATAGGGGATGCATTCTCCATATCGGTGCGTTTAATACGGGAACCCGTGACTTCGATACGTTCAACTTGTTCAGTGGCCTGAGCCTCATCGGCGGCGTAAGCCATTGTAGGGATTGATGTGGAAACAAAAGCAAACAGACTAAAGCGGATAGCCTTAGCGACAGCAGTCTGCGTTGACATATTCTCATTCCTTTTACAAAGCACGGTGGCAGGGAGGGAACACCGTGTTCTTATTCTATGTAATACTCAGCCCCCCAAACGAGAAACATACCAATAACAGCAACATTATCAATCACTTAAATGATAATAATTTGTTTATACTTGGTTTAATTTGTAAAACACGAGCATCTTATCAATTAAGATCTAATGATATTTTTACCGAATCCATGCCGGGTCCCGGGAATTTGCATCATTTTGTATCGATACAAATCTGTTACAAAGATTATTTTTTAACCTGTTGTTAGAGCGACGCTTTTAATAAAAAATGCGATATAGATCGCATTTTCAATTCATACAAAAATCAAACAAAAAGGGAGCCAATTGGCTCCCTTTTGTCTATTTGCTGTTAATTAACGCGTGCGAGGACACAGCTCATCGGCAGCAAAGAAGTAAGCGATTTCACGCTCGGCTGAAGCCAGCGCGTCAGAACCGTGAACAGCGTTCTCATCGATGCTGTCAGCGAAGTCAGCGCGCAGGGTACCACGGGCGGCTTCAGCTGGGTTGGTCGCACCCATGATTTCGCGGTTGGCCAGAACGGCGTTTTCACCTTCCAGAACCTGAACCATGATAGGACCAGAAGTCATGAAAGAAACCAGAGCACCAAAGAAAGGACGCTCGCTGTGCTCAGCGTAGAAACCTTCGGCTTGTTCTTTGGTCAGGTGAACCATTTTGGCGGCAACAATTTTCAGGCCGGCAGTTTCAAAACGGTTGTAGATAGCACCGATGTGGTTCTTGGCTACCGCATCAGGCTTAATGATAGAAAAAGTACGTTCGATCGCCATGACTAGATTCCTTAATCAGCGAGTTTAAAAATTCGCGCGGATTATACGAAATAATCGCGTCAAATCCTAATCTTATCTGGTCAGCCCTTCAGTAAAAGCTGTGATACAAGCCAGGCGATTCTCGGCTCAGTGCCTATGCTTGAGCCACAAATAGCCGGCGCCGAGACCAATAAGCAACAGCAACAAAGGCATAAACGGCGGGAAATGATGAAAAAAACCTATGCCACCGTGCCCCGAATGTGCCAGCACGGCCGGGGCAAATAATCCAAAACTACAGGCGAAAATACGTGTCATGACTCATCTCCGGAAAAACAGGGATCAACAATTTATTAACCAAATAACTATAGATGACTCGTGATGGTGATAATTTGACCGAGATCTGTTTTCCGCCAGAGAGTGTTACTTTTCCTCTATCCAGCATTGCTGCACGGCTTCGAGAATTTTCTCACTGCAGCGTTTGGGATCATCATCGAAGGCTTCCAACGCCAATATCCACTCGTAAAGTTCAGGAAAATGCAGTTGCTGTGGATCCACATCAGGATGCGCTTCCAGCAGCTCCAAAGCCAAGTCCAATGAATCTATCCACTTGAGCCCCATGGTTACTCCTGCTTCTGGTAAGTACTGACTTTGAGTATAGCGCCGCAGAAGAAGGCTTTATAGCTTTGATTAATACTTTCCATCGGTGAAATCAGGCTTCACTGGGCGCCTTACTCTTACGCTTCTGCTTGGCAATAAACTCTATGATGGCGCCGGCAACATCTTTGCCGGTAGCGGCTTCAATCCCTTCGAGTCCAGGGGATGAATTGACCTCCATCACCACGGGGCCGTGGTTGGAACGCAAAATATCCACGCCTGCGACATTCAGCCCCATGGTTTTGGCGGCGCGCACCGCGATTGAACGCTCCTCAGGGGATAACTTCACCAAGGTTGCCGTGCCGCCCCTGTGCAGGTTGGAGCGAAACTCTCCCGGCAGAGCCTGGCGTTTCATGGCAGCAATTACCTTGTCGCCGAGTACAAAACAGCGGATATCGGCTCCTTGAGCCTCTTTGATATATTCCTGCACCATGATGTTGGCCTTAAGGCCCATAAAGGCCTCAATCACGCTCTCGGCGGCCTTGCGGGTTTCGGCCAGTACCACCCCTATACCTTGTGTACCTTCCAAGAGTTTAATCACCAAGGGCGCGCCACCGACCATATCAATAAGGTCCGGAATATCACTGGGCTTATTGGCAAAACCTGTCACCGGCAGCCCTATGCCTTTGCGGGACAGTAACTGCATGGAGCGCAGCTTATCCCTCGAGCGAGAGATCCCCATGGAACTATTGAGTGTATAGGTCGACATCATTTCGAACTGACGCACAACAGCCGTACCGTAGAAGGTAATGCCGGCGCCTATCCTCGGGATCACCGCATCGAAGGACGGCAATTCAACGCCCCCGATATGGATACTGGACTGCTGCATGCTGATATTCATGTAGCATTCCAGCGGATTGATCACCTGCACCTGATAACCCCGTTCTTGGGCAGCCTCCACCAAACGGCGCGTGGAATATAAGGTTTTGTTCTGTGACAAAATTGCAATCTGCATCCGGTCAGTATCCCGAAGAGTGAAAAAGACAGCGCATCATACGCCTGCCGTATTGGAAATCAATCTCTGCATGCCAAGCATAGCAATAAAAAACCGGCCACTTGGGGCCGGTTCTCAAAAGATGTCAGCACTTAGGGAAGATGCCTTGAACGCCAATTGCTGTGCAAGCCACTCTCTACAAAAGAGAAGGCCACAAGGACTTGTTCGGACCTTCCTTAGCCCTCACTGACCATGTTGACTGTGTATTTAGGGATTTCGACCACCATATCGGTTTCAACCACCTTGGCCTGACAAGACAGACGGCTTTCGGGCTCCAGGCCCCAGGCCTTGTCCAGCATGTCGTCTTCCAGATCATCGCTGGGTTCGAGATCATCGAAACCTTCACGCACTATCACATGGCAGGTGGTACAGGCACAGGATTTCTCACAGGCATGCTCTATGTTGATGCCGTTTTTCAGCGCGACATCCAAAATGGATTCACCCACCTCTGCCTCAACCACTGCGCCCTCTGGACACAGTTCTTCATGGGGCAAAAATACTATCTGTGGCATAGTCTCACCTATATGTTATCGACCGACTGACCCTTCAGTGCGGTCCGAATCGAATTGTCCATGCGTCTGGCGGCAAACTCCTGGGTCTGCGCATCCACCGCTTCTATCGCCGCCTTGATGGCATCAACATCACCATTGGCGGCAGTTTCATTCAAGTCAGCCATAGCGCTGTCAACCAGAGCACGTTCCTCTTGGCTGAGAAGTTCGCCATCTTTAGCCAGCGCCGAGTGCAGCGATTCCAGCACTCTGGCCGCTTCCACTCGCTGCTCTGTGAGCATTCTCAGCTCAATATCCTCTTTGGCATTCTGCATCGAGTCTTTAAGCATTCCGGCAATTTCAGTATCACTCAGGCCGAAGGAAGGCTTAACCTGGATGCTGGACTGCACCCCGGTAGACTTCTCCATGGCAGTGACGCTGAGTAAACCATCGGCATCGACCTGGAAGGTCACCCGAATATGCGCCGCGCCGGCGGCCAATGGTGGAATGCCCTTGAGGGTAAAGCGTGCCAGAGAGCGGCAATCGGCCACCAGCTCACGCTCACCTTGCACCACATGAAACGCCATGGCGCTCTGACCGTCTTTAAAGGTGGTAAATTCCTGGGCTCTGGCCACCGGAATGGTGGTGTTACGCGGGATCACCTTCTCCACCAAACCGCCCATGGTTTCAATACCGAGCGACAGCGGGATCACATCCAGCAGCAAGAGATCCGAGTCAGGCTTGTTACCCACCAGAATATCGGCCTGTACCGCAGCGCCTATGGCGACCACGCGATCCGGGTCAATAGACGTCAGCGGCTTCTTACCAAAGAAGTCACCGACCATTTCCCGCACCAGCGGCACCCGGGTAGATCCACCAACCATCACGGTTTCCAACACCTCGTCGGCATCCACTCCGGCGTCACGCAAAGCCTTGCGGCAACCTTGAATGGTTTTCTTCACCAGCGTGTTTATCAACTGGTCAAACTCACTGCGACTCACTTCGGCTTCACGCTCACTACCGTCTTGCAGTGTCAGCTTAGCAATAGTGCTGTCGCTATCGGTCAGCGCTTCTTTTACCCGCCGGGCTTCCATCAGCAACTGCCGTGCTTCCTGGCTGGAAAGCGACTCCAGCGCCATGCGTTCACGCAGTAAACCTTGCAGCAGTTCATCAAAGTCATCACCACCCAGACGCGAGTCGCCGCCGGTCGCCAAGACTTCAAATACGCCGCGGTTGAGACGCAAAATAGAAATATCAAAGGTGCCGCCGCCCAAGTCATAAACAGCAATAACGCCTTCCTGACCCGAGTCCAGGCCATAGGCGATGGCGGCCGCCGTCGGCTCATTGAGCAAGCGTAACACCTTAATGCCAAGCAAGGCTGCCGCATCTTTGGTTCCCTGACGCTGGGCATCATCAAAATAAGCAGGCACTGTGATAACCACCCCTTCCAATGGTCCACCCAGAGTGGACTCGGCGCGGGCAATCAAGGGGCGCAATACCTCGGCAGACACCTGAACCGGATTTATTTTACCTGTGCGGGTGACAAACAATGGCAGGCCGTTTTCACTGGCCTCAAAATGATAGGGGAAAGCTTGCTCACCGCTTTGTACATCGGCCAAAGAACGGCCCATGAAGCGCTTCACCGACACTATGGTGTTTTCAGGATCCTTGGCCGAATCGGCCAGGGCATCGTGACCTACTCGGACGCCCTGCTCGCCATAGTGCACCACAGATGGCAATGAATGCCGACCTTGCTCGTCGGCCAGTGTACTGGTCTCGCCGCTGCGAACCGCAGCAACCAGGGAGTTGGTGGTACCCAAGTCTATCCCGGCGGCTAATCTGTGTTGATGAGGAGCGGCCATTTGGCCGGGTTCAGCAATCTGCAAAAGTGCCATAGTCTTCCATCTTGTGTTTAAAAAGTTGGCTCAATCAGAAATTGAGCCAACCGTAGGAATATGCTTTAAGGCCGAAAGCGAATTCAGTCGAACAGCGCATCCTGGGCCCGCTGCAGTTCATCCTGCAATTTTGCCATAAACTTCAACTTACGGACTTGATCTGCCGCGGCAATTGCATCGGCCTCTGTGGAACTGTGAAGTTGGTTGCGCAGCAGCTCAGTCACCTGCTTACGATAAGCCGCGAATGAAGCATCGAGTTCATCAATATCACTCTGGGCATCAGCGCCCTGACCAATTTCCTCCAGCGCTTCACGCCATTCCATCTGCTGCATCAAAAAGGCGGTGTCTTTAACCGTAGTGGTTTCGTGACTGATATCTACACCTTTGAGCGCCAACATATGTTCGGCTCGACGGATAGGATCTTTCAGGGTCTGAAAGGCGTCGTTGATCTGGGCGGTGCGGGAAATGGCCAACAGCTTTTGCTGTTCACTGGCGTTGGCAAACTTGTCGGGATGCACCGCCCGCTGCAAATCGCGATAGCGACTGGCCAGCTCGGCGGTGTCCACATCAAAGGAGGGAGTTAAATCAAACAGCTCGAAATAATTCATATACTCTTAGGCGGCGGTGGAACTCAAACCGTGAAGCTCTCACCGCAACCACACTCACCTTTGGCGTTAGGGTTATTGAATTTAAAGCCTTCGTTGAGTCCTTCCTTGACAAAGTCCAGCTCGATCCCCTGAAGATAGATGAAGCTCTTGGCATCTATGATGATGTTAACACCATCTATGTTGTATACCTCATCATCTTCATTGAGTTCGTCGACAAATTCCAGAACGTAAGCCATCCCGCTGCAGCCTGAAGTTTTGAGCCCCAAACGCAAACCTATACCTTTTCCTCTGTTGCTGAGGAAGGCACGGACACGCTCGGCGGCGGCAGGCGTCATAGTAATAGCCATCTTAACTCCTGGCGTTATTTAGCTTGCTTGGACTTGTACTCTTCCAGAGCCGCCTTGATGGCGTCTTCGGCCAGAATCGAACAGTGGATTTTCACAGGTGGCAGAGCCAACTCTTCTGCAATATCCGTGTTCTTGATGGCGGCCGCTTCCTCAATGGACTTGCCTTTAACCCATTCAGTCACCAAAGAGCTTGATGCGATGGCGCTGCCACAGCCATAAGTCTTGAAGCGAGCATCTTCAATAATGCCCTGTTCATCAATCTTGAGCTGCAGCTTCATCACGTCACCACAGGCGGGCGCACCCACCATACCTGTTACTACGGATGGGTCGTTCTTGTCGAAAGAACCTACGTTACGCGGGTTCTCGTAATGATCTATCACTTTTTCACTGTAAGCCATGATACTGCTCCAAATTCATCTATCCGCGGGGATCAGTGGTGTGCCCACTGCACCTGGTTGAGGTCTACACCATCTTTGAACATTTCCCAAAGTGGTGACATTTCTCTCAGTTTGCCAATAGAGTTTCTAATGGTTTCGATTGCGTAATCGATCTCTTCTTCAGAAGTGAAACGACCGATGGAGAAACGGATTGAGCTGTGCGCCATCTCGTCATTCAGTCCCAGGGCACGCAGCACATAGCTGGGTTCAAGACTGGCAGAAGTACAGGCCGAGCCGGAAGATACGGCCAAGTCCTTGAGCGCCATCATCAGCGACTCGCCTTCCACATAGTTAAAGCTGACGTTCAAGCTGCCACAGGCACGCTGCTCCATATCACCATTGAGATAGGTTTCTTCAATATCTTTGATACCATTCCACAGCTTGTCGCGCAGATAGCGAATACGTTCGTTATCTTTTTCCATATCAGCTTTGGCAATGGCTGCCGCTTCGCCCATACCCACAATTTGGTGAGTCGCCAGGGTGCCGCTGCGCATACCACGCTCATGACCACCGCCGTGCATCTGTGCTTCCAGACGAATACGAGGCTTACGGCGCACATACAGGGCACCTATGCCTTTGGGGCCATACATCTTGTGACCCGAGATAGACATGAGGTCGACCTTGGTCTTTTGAATATCGATAGGCAGTTTACCGGCACTCTGGGCAGCATCGACATGGAAGATGATGCCTTTGCTACGGCACAGTTCGCCGATGGCGTCGATATCGTGGATCACACCAATCTCGTTGTTGACATGCATGATGCTGACAAGAATAGTGTCGTCACGCATGGCCGCTTCCAGGCGCTCCATGGGAATAATGCCGTTGGCTGCAGGCTCCAGATAAGTGACCTCGAAACCTTCACGCTCCAACTGACGACAAGTATCCAGTACTGCCTTGTGCTCAGTCTTGCTGGTGATGATGTGTTTACCCTTCTTCTGGTAGAAGTGGGCAACACCTTTGATAGCCAGGTTGTCAGATTCGGTGGCACCTGAAGTAAACACAATTTCACGGGGATCGGCATTGATCAACTCCGCGACTTGGTTACGGGCGATATCCACTGCTTCTTCGGCCTGCCAGCCGTAGCGGTGTGAACGGGATGCGGGGTTACCGAATACACCGTCCATTGTCATGTACTGTACCATTTTGTCTGCAACCCGGGGGTCTACAGGCGTTGTTGCGGCATAATCCAAATAGATAGGAAGCTTCATTACACACTCCGTACTTCGCAGTCTCGGCCGAGGCTACATACAACGTACATTATTCGTTTTTATATCCAACAGAGGATCAGCTCAAGCGCTGACTCTCTGCTCCTGCTGCATCTTGTCTTGCTTTACCGAGATAAACTGTACATCTCGTTTCTGCATCAGTGCAGCAAGGCTGATGCCATTTAAAAAGTCAGAAATCTGTTTGCTCAGGTCACCCCAGAGCGAATGTGTCAGACAGCGGGTGCCACTTTGGCAATTCCCCTGGCCTTGACAGCGGGTGGCATCGACAGATTCATCTACCGCATGTACCACCATGCCCACCGAGATGTCATTGGCTTCCAGTCCGAGGCGATAACCACCACCGGGACCGCGCACACTGGCAACCAAGCCCTGCTTTCTCAGTTTGGCAAAGAGTTGTTCTAGATAAGAAAGGGAAATCCCCTGGCGCTCGGAAATATCTGCCAGCGGTACCGGCCCCTGCGCCGAATGTATGGCCACGTCCAGCATGGCTGTCACTGCGTAGCGACCCTTAGATGTAAGTTTCATAAAACGACCACGGCTCCCAAACAGGTATGTGGGAATTTCAACATACCCGAGCAATTTAGTCAAGTATAAATCCTACTTGTTTACTCGGGTATTGTGGTTCATAAATCAGGTTGAATACCCTGTCTGCTTGGTGGGGTATTTAACCTTTTTCGCCACGATTATTCAATGGCAAAAGCCGATAAAATGGTCATCGAGTATCAGATAATGGGATCAAACTCATCCATTGACTGTTGACGCTTTTGTGCCGCAGCAGTTTCGGCATCACTGAACTCGCCCACATCCAACTCAGGCAGACGTTCAGTACAGACACTGCCGCCCATTTTCTGAACCGCCTGACAAACTTCCTGTACTTTGGAGTCCATCAAATGCATATGATCCAGCATCTGGCCTATGGCATTGGCAACAGGGTCTGGATTATCGGGAGAAACGGCGTAGGCATCAAAACCGTACTTCTTGGCCATGGCACTGCGGCGGGCACTGGTTTCCTTGGATTGAGCCGATGCAACAGTGACGGCCCGGCCAGGAATGCCCACAACGGTAGTGTCCTTGGGCACATCTTTAACCACCACAGAGTTGGAACCAACACGAGCCCCATCATGCATAGTAATGGGGCCAAGCACCTTGGCTCCTGCGCCTATAACCACGTTATTGCCCAAGGTCGGATGACGTTTGCCGGCTTGCCAGGTGGTGCCCCCCAGAGTCACCCCGTGATAAAGAGTGCAGTCATCACCAATTTCGGCTGTTTCGCCAATCACGACTCCCATGCCATGGTCAATAAAAAATCGCCTACCTATGGTTGCGCCCGGGTGTATTTCCACCCCGGTAAGCCAACGGGAAAAAGTAGACAGACAGCGCGCCAGAAAACACCAATTGGCCTTCCACAGTTTATGGCTGATACGATGCAGCCAAATGGCCTGCATTCCCGGATAGTTGAGCAATATCTCCAATGTGCCCCGCGCCGCAGGATCCCTGTGATAAATGGATCCTATGTCCTCTTTCAGTCTGGCTATCACACCCATCTTGATTCCTCGGATTACTCTTCTTTACTGTCGACCTTTTTTTCTACCGATGTCAGGATCCCGCGCAGTATATTCATCTCCTGCGTTTCGATTCTGGCCCGGGTAAACAGGCGCCTCAGCTTAATCATCACCTGTCCCGGATGATTCTTAATGATAAAGCCGGTTTTTTGCAGTGTCCGTTCCAGATGTTCAAAAAAGCGCTCATGATCTTCACTGCTGGGATACTCGACCAGCTCCTGCTCGGCTTGTTGATGTTTCTCCAACCAGGCCACCCGAGTTTCATAGCAGATAAGCTGCACCGCCTGAGCCAGGTTGAGTGAGCTGTATTCCGGGTTGGCGGGGATACACACATGATAGTGGCATTTTTGCAACTCTTCGTTGCTCAAGCCATGGCTTTCACGGCCAAAGACAATAGCGACAGGCCCCTGGCAACTTTCAAGCGCCAATTTGCTGCCCGCCTCACGGGGTTCAAGCACGGGCCAGTCGAGTGTGCGACTGCGGGCACTGGTGGCAATCACCAGACTGCAGTCTTTAATTGCCTCTTCCAGGCTGTCGACTTTGACCAGATGTTTGAGAATATCAGAGGCGCCGGCGGCAAGCGCTATGGACTGACCGTCTGGTTCAGCTTTTGGCTCCGCTAGATAAAGGTTGGATAATCCCATTGTTTTCATGGCCCTGGCCACAGAACCTATATTGCCGGGATGCGTGGTACCTACCAGGACGACACGAATATTGGAGAGCATGGAACAACTTCAAAAATAAAAAATCAGGAGGCGGATGGTACCACAGGCATATTTTTTTGCTTATAGAAAAATCGCCATTTGATATCGGCGTCAACTAGGGTATAATCTGCGCCGAATTTTTGTCCGTTCTTTAACATCCAGGGGATTGCAATGCATCCGATGCTGACTATTGCCGTGCGCGCTGCTCGCGCTGCGGGCCAAACTATTATGCGTGCCTACACCGAACTCGACCGTATTGAAGTCGATGCCAAAGGTGTCAACGATTTTGTGACCAGTGTAGACAAGGAAGCAGAAGCAGCAATTATCTATCAGATCCGCAAGTCCTATCCAGACCACAGTATAGTGGGTGAGGAAAATGGCGAAAACCGCGGCACCAACCAAGATTATCTGTGGATTGTTGATCCTCTGGACGGCACCAATAACTTTGTTAATGGTGTACCTCACTTCGCCGTTTCTATCGCCATGCAGTACAAGGGCAAAACTGAAGTTGCCGTTGTTTATGATCCCGTTCGCGATGAACTGTTTAGCGCCGTCCGCGGTAAAGGGGCCAAGCTGAATGATTTCCGTCTGCGAGTAAACAATGTCAACGATCTGGGTGGAAGCCTGGTTGCCACTGGATTCCCTTTCAAGGCCCGTCAGCACACCGAAACTTATATGAAACTGTTTGGCGAAGCTTTCTCTCTGAGTGCCGACTTACGCCGCGCCGGCTCTGCCGCTCTGGATCTGGCTTATGTAGCCGCCGGTCGTGTAGACGCCTTCTTCGAACTGGGCCTCAAGCCTTGGGATATCGCCGCCGGCGATCTGATTGTTCGTGAAGCCGGTGGTACAGTTACCGACTTCAGTGGCGGTCACAACTACCTGCTCTCCGGCCACATAGTTGCCGGTGCGCCTAAAGCCACCAGCCTGCTGGTCAAACGCTTCCGTCCTCTGTTGAGCGACGCTCTGAAGTAAGTTATTAAGCAAGGTGCTTAATTAAATAGAGAAAACCGCCTTATGGCGGTTTTTTTATACCTGGGTGCCGCGAAAGTGAAGCCAACCTCAGTCCATTCGCCCCTTGCTTGATGCAATCAAGATTTGCTCAAACCGGGATTAATCAATAAGGCGTTGGACGAGCCAAGCCGAAATAACCAAGGATGAGTATCTTCCCCCCTACCCTTCAAGCAGATAACTCTTTGGATGTATTTACATGCATTTACATTACACCTTAAAATACCCGAGTATTTTGTTTGGGTATTTGAGGCAAGACTATGAGCAAATCCGGCACTCGCAACATCCGAAGCAGCATCCTCAACATCGATGAACCGGCCAACAAGCAGTTTCCACTGGCGCTCTTTCGTTTGGGCTTCAGGCCTTTTTTTCTCGGTGCCAGCCTGTTCGGCTTGTTGTCGCTCTTGCTTTGGGGAGCCTTGCTCAGTGGTCAAACCCAACTGACGTTCCACGCCAATCCCCTGTGGTGGCATGGTCACGAAATGTTATTCGGTTTCACCGGCGCTGTTATCGCGGGCTTTTTGTTAACAGCAGTTCAAAACTGGACAGGGATCCCCGGCATAAGAGGTTGGCCTTTACTGCTGCTCTGGTGTCTATGGCTGGCTCCCAGACTACTCTTGCTCGATGCCGACACAATTCCTTTTACCTGGGTCATGCTGCTGGATCTGGCCTTCTTCCCGATCACGGCGCTACTACTCGGTTTAGCCGTTATTCGAGTCAAACAGTGGCGTAACCTGGTGTTTGTGCCGCTGCTGCTGTTCCTCTTCGGCGCCAACGTCCTCTCTTATCTCGGCCTTGAACAGCCAGGGTTGGCACAAAAGGCACTGCAGGCCGCAGCCTTGTTGATCGTTATTCTGGTGGCCCTGCTCGGCGGCAGGGTGATCCCCTTCTTTACCGAACGCGCCACAGATTTCAAGCGCGGGGCGCCAAGCCCTGTACTCGAGGCACTTAGCTTCGCCTCTTTGATTCTCATGCTGATCAGCTTGTTTTTACCCTATTCCTGGTTGACACAAACATTGGCCTTGCTGGCTGGCACAGTACTGTTGTTGCGCTGGGCACGCTGGGGCTGGCATGCCAGCCTCAAGGTACCACTGCTATGGTCACTGCATTTAAGTTACCTGTGTATTCCGATAGGACTGCTGATTATTGGTGTCAGCGGCCAGATGATGTTGGGGTTTCATGCTCTGACCGTTGGCGGTATGGGTGGAATGATCTTGGCTATGATGGCAAGGGTATCTCTGGGGCATTCCGGCAGACCATTGCAGATTGCCTGGCCTATGATCCCCGCCTTTGGCTTAATGTTACTGGCTGCAGCCTTGAGGGTCGCGGCAGCCATTGTGCCTCAGCTAAGTCAAATCTTACTTATGGGCGCGATTCTCTGCTGGCTATTGGCATTTACCACTTTTATAGTGCTTTACGCGCCAATTCTTTGCCGAGCGAGGTTGGATGGCCGCCCCGGTTAAAGGTTCTGTGAAAGCTATCACACAGATTTCGCGGCGAACTGGAAATTTACTGATACTATTTAGGAAATGATTTCAGGGAGTTTTCATGGAACTGTATCGCCAATACGGCTCTAAGAGCCTTAAAGCCGTCGAACATCTGGTCTTGTTTGTTATTGCCATTGCCACAGTCGTCGCCATTGGCCAGGAGATAGTGCATATCTTCAAAATGGGCGCTGTGGCCCTTGCCGATCTACTGCTGCTATTTATTTATCTGGAAGTGCTGGCTATGGTGGCCAATTATGCCGAATCCGGCAAGTTACCTGTGCGTATGCCACTCTATATCGCAATAGTAGCTTTGGCCCGTTATCTCATCCTGGACATGAAATCGATGGAAGACTGGCGCATAGTGGCCATTTCAATCTCAACCTTGGTACTTGCCGCAACCGTGATAGTGATCCGCTGGGGACAGTTAAAAATGCCCTACCCCAAGAATCAAGAGTATGACAACTAACTGGAACCCGGCAGACGCCGGGTTCTTTTTTATCTGCTCTTTAGAACTGACCCTAGCTATCGACAAATCTATGCTATTTTTAAAACACTTACCCCATTTACATAGGGTTTGATTCTCACATCGATAATGAAAATGTATGGTGCAAATACGCTAAATCAGAGTTGTCAGGACACATGTCCAGAGCCGTTTCCGCATCCACAGCCTCGAGAGACTCAAACCTAGTAAATATGGGATAACGGCCTACTATCCATTGAACTTAAGGGGACTGCCATGGATGAAAATCTGGATGACTTTATCGAAAGACGCAGATCATTGCGGGTCGATCTGGAGGCGGAGCGGATCAGGCTTCATTGGATAAATAAAGCGGGTGATGAACTCAATGACGATGGCATCTGTATCGATCTGTCCAGACGGGGAGTTCTGTTTGAATACCATCAGCCCTTTACCTTGGGAGAACTGGTATCTGTAACCTTCCATGCAGGAACCGATTCACAAAATACCATCAAGGGACAGGTGTGCCGTTGCAGCGAAATCAACCCAAAGCGTTTTCACATCGCCATGCAACTTATCTAGACCCCGACGTAGTATCCGGGGTGTTCTATACTTTACATCAACTTAAGTACCAAGGACACGGGGAGAAAATCCATGATACTGCTCGTAGGCGGAGAGAAAGGGGGTAGTGGCAAGAGCTGTCTGGCCCAAAATCTGGCTGTACACATTACCCAGAAATATCGGGCCAACGTGTTAATGGTCGACTGTGACCCCCAGCGCACCACATCCGACTGGATCCAGGCCCGCAACAATGACCCTTCCCTGCCTGCGATCAACTGTATTCAGCTCTACGGCAAGATCCGTAACGATCTCCTGAGCCTGGATGAACGCTTCGACTATGTGATAGTCGACTGCGGTGGCCAGGATAACCTGGCAATGCGGGCCGCCATGTCGGTGGCCAGTTATGTGGTGATCCCTTTGAGACCCAAGCGGCGTGATTTAAAAACCTTGCCCCATATGGAAGATATGCTCAGCACCTGTAAGATGGTCAACCCCAAGATGGTGGCAACAATAGTGTTGACTCAATGTCCGGCGCTGCCTTCACAGTTCAAACGCATTCTGGAAGCGAAAGATGTAGTAAAGTCGTTCGGTCTGAGGGCGCTGGACTCGGTCACTTTTAGCCGCAATATCTATGATGACAGTGAAGAAAAAGGCTCCTCGGTCATCGAAATTGAGCCCGATGGAAAAGCCGCCGAGGAGATACGCAATATTGCCGACGAGCTGTTATCCATCCCGCCGGAAAACTCTTATGAGCTTAACTGATCTCAAACGTCACAAGATCAAACCCAAGGCCAAAAAGGTCTCTGTCGACGATTTCATCGAAGATGCCAATAACTACGCCCATGGGAAACCCAGTCGCTTAGGTGGGAGCTCTTTGGCCAAATTTCGAACGGGACTGGATAAAAAATCAACCCGTCTCTATCGCCATGCCACTTTTACCCTGACTGAAGCCAGCATTAGTCAACTGGACAACATTGCCCGCAAGACTGGTATTGCCAAGTCCAAACTGCTGCGTATCTTCATTCGTAACTTTCACAGTCTAAGCGACAAAGCCCAAGCCGAAATGATTGCCAAAGATCAGGCGAATGAAACTCAGTGACGACAAATTTTGCTCTCAAGGGTGCTCAGCCCCTGAGATGATTCGATAAATTTACCCTTGGCGGCCAGAAAGTTGAGCAAAGCCTCTGCGTCCATTCCCTCGGCGCTGCAGGTATGATAGCGGGCGTCTCTACCGAAACGCTCCTGCATCAATGCCTTGAGATTGTCCCGTTTAATGGGAGCGGTTTGTTCCAGCAACAACTGCAACACCTGATGGCCATGTACCGACGAATTCATGTATCCTCCACAAAACTATGAGTCGCAGTCGATTTTTAACGGATTTTGCTGCAGTATTCCCTGATTTAACGCAACTTGTTTGTCGTTTTGGCGGTTGTTTGCTTGTGCAAGAGGAGTTGTCATGTCCCTTATTCTATTGCTGACACAGCAGATGAGCCTGTATTTGGTGATCGTTTATCTGGTCAGCAAGACCTCTTTGTTCAAGTTGTTTACCGAAGCATCGACCCGCCTGCCCCATAAGATCTTTCTCTATCTGGTGTTTTCCGGCTTTTGCATCATGGCAACCTATTTCGGTGAGCAAACCCATGGCGCTATCGCCAATACCCGCGCCATGGGTGCAGTACTCGGTGGCCTGCTCGGTGGCCCAACGACGGGTTTGCTGGTCGGCTTGACCGGCGGCTTACACAGATACAGTCTCGGTGGATTCACCGATCTGGCCTGCGCGGTTTCCACTACCTTGGAAGGTTTATCGGCCGGGATGTTCAGCTATTATCTGCGCCGTCAAGGCAAGGCCGAGTTGGTATTCAATCCCATTCTGGTGTGTCTTATCACCTTTTATGCCGAGATGATGCAGATGAGCATTATCTTGCTGCTGGCTGAACCCTTTGATGAAGCTTGGGGGCTGGTGCGTCAAATAGCTCCGCCCATGTTGCTGGTCAACTCCATAGGTGCGGCCCTGTTTATGAGCATGGTACGGGATCAAAAAACCATGTTCGATAAGCTCTCCTCCAGCTTTTCCACCAAGGCGCTGAAAATTGCCGAACGCAGTGTGGGGCTCTTGAGCTCCGGCTTCAACGAGGAAACCAGTACTCAGGTTGCCAAGATAGTCATAGAGGAAACCAATGTCGGCGCAGTGGCCATCACGGACAGGGAAAAACTCCTGGCCTTTATCGGCATAGGTGCCGACCACCACTTGCCCGGCACCTTGATATCGTCCCAAATAACCCTAGATGCCATACACCAGAACAAGGTTATGTTTGCCGATGGGGTGGAAGTTCCCTATGCCTGTTCCATTTCCCCCAACTGTAAACTGGGTTCCAGTTTGGTGATCCCACTTCGCAGTGACAACGAGGTCATAGGCACCATTAAACTGTATGAACCCAAGAATAAGCTGTTTCTCAACATCAACCGCACCTTGGGAGAAGGGATCGCCCGCCTGCTGTCGAACCAGATTCTCTACGGCCGTTTCGAGCAGCAACAAAACCTGCTCACCCAGGCGGAACTCAAACTGTTGCAGGCTCAGGTTAACCCACATTTTCTGTTCAACGCGCTCAATACCATAGGTGCCATCATACGTCGCGATCCGCCCATGGCCAGAACTTTGCTACAACAGCTGAGTCAGTTTTTACGGATTAACCTCAAGCGTACTGCCGGCCTGGTGACCCTGGGAGATGAACTCGAGCATATCGAAGCCTATCTCACCATAGAAAAAGCCCGCTTCATTGATAAGCTCGAGGTGGATATCGCCATACCCGAATCTCTGCTGACCATCAGAGTACCGGCCTTTACCCTGCAGCCCATCATAGAAAATGCAGTCAAACATGGCACTTCGCATCTGATAGACACTGGCCGTATTCAGGTAGAAGGCCGCCGCACAGATGACAGACTCATACTGGAAGTCACCGACAATGCAGGGCTTTATCAACCCGCCGAAGAATCCGATGGCCTGGGGATGAATCTGGTGCATAAAAGAATACAAAATCTCTTCGGCCCCGATTATGGCGTCAGTGTCGAATACCAACGTGACAGTTACACTAGAGTCAGCATACATCTACCTATAACGGAAACAGCCCTGTGATCACTTGTCTTATTGTCGATGACGAACCTTTTGCCCGTGAAGAGTTGGCCGAGCTGCTGCTTCAGGCCGGCGACATTGAAATTCTCGGTCAATGTGGCAACGCCATTGAGGCCATGCAGGCGATAGCCAAGCTCAAGCCTCAGTTACTGTTCCTGGATATTCAAATGCCGAGGATCAGTGGCATGGAGCTTATCGCCATGCTGGATCCCGACAATATGCCCAGAGTGGTATTTGTTACTGCCTACGATGAATTTGCCGTCAAGGCCTTCGATAACCATGCCTTCGACTATCTGCTCAAACCCTTGGATGAGAAGCGCCTCAGTCAGACCCTGGATAAGCTGCGCCGGGATCTCAGACCTCAGTCGCTGTCAGCCATAGCACCGCAACAACTGGAACACCTTCCTTGTTTCAGCGGCAACCGTCTCAAGGTGATCCCGGTCACTGAGGTAGAGTTTGTCTTCAGCGATCTCGGTGGAGTGCATGTTGCGACCGCCAGAGAAAAGGTTCATACCCAGTTAACACTGAAACTGCTGGAAGAAAAAACCCCGCTGCTCAGATGTCATCGCCAGTATCTGGTGGCCCCCAAGGCCATTGCCGAAATAGAACTGCTGGAAACAGGCGCCGAAGTCACCACTCGCAGCGGCGCCAAGATCCCGGTATCTAGGCGCTTTCTCAAGCCACTGAAGCAGCTGTTTGGTTATCAGTAAAGCACAAGCTAACAACCGCTCGGCGGCCTAGATAACCGCTCACCCCCGACTTTTGACCGCTGACCCAGTTCCCGCTGGGCCTTGTAACCAAAGTGTTTACAATTGCGTCAACTCAAATCGGGGAGATTACAACTATGATGTGGTTTTTGCTGTGTGTCGGTCTATTGATTGGCGGCTACTTCATCTACGGTACTTTTGTAGAAAAAATATTCGGGATCAACAATAAAAGACAAACACCCGCCTACGCCCAAACAGACGGTGTTGACTATGTGCCCATGTCCAAGGGCAAGGTCTACCTTATCCAATTGTTAAATATTGCCGGCGTGGGGCCTATTTTCGGTCCTATTCTGGGGGCGCTATACGGCCCGGCGGCCATGTTGTGGATTGTTATCGGCTGTATCTTTGCCGGTGCGGTGCACGACTACTTCTCCGGCATGCTGTCGGTACGTAACGGCGGTCAGTCAGTGCCTAACCTGGCGGGTAAGTACCTTGGTAAAGGCGCCAAGAACTTTATGAACATCTTCGCCATCATACTGCTGTTGTTGGTAGGTGTGGTATTTATCTCGGCTCCTGCCGGCTTGCTCGGTAAGCTTACCGGCGGCAGCGTCGGTCTGTTTGTCGGCATTATCTTCGTTTACTACCTGATTGCCACCATAGTGCCGGTAGACAAAATTATAGGTCGCCTCTATCCCTTCTTCGGCGCCTTACTGCTGTTCATGTCTATCGGTTTGACCATAGCCATAATCCTGTCCAGTGAACATACTCTGTTGCCGGGCTTTGAAGCCGGTGACTTTCTGCAGAACCTGAACCCTGACAATGCCCCGTTGTGGCCAGCGCTCTTCATCACCATCGCCTGTGGTGCCGTGTCAGGTTTCCATGCGACGCAGTCCCCACTGATGGCACGCTGTGTTGAAAATGAATCCAATGGCCGCTTCGTGTTCTACGGTGCCATGATAGGCGAAGGTATCATTGCCCTTATCTGGTGTGCCGTGGCCCTGTCTTTCTTCGACGGTGTCGAGGGACTGAAAGCCGGCATGGACGGCAACCCTGCCAACGTGGTTTACAGCGCCTCAACCGGCCTTCTCGGTGCAGTCGGTGGCTTCATGGCGGTGCTTGGGGTAATCATTCTGCCTATCACCTCCGGCGATACCGCCTTCCGCTCCGCCCGGCTGATCTTATCTGAGTACTTCAATATGCCTCAGACTGAGATGCCCAAGCGACTGATGTTGGCAATTCCGCTGTTCATCATCGGGGCCATACTGACCCAAGTGGACTTCGGTGTCATTTGGCGCTACTTCGGGGTCGCCAACCAAGCCACTGCAGTGATGATGCTATGGACAGCTTCAGCCTACCTGCTACGCCACAACAAGCTGCACTGGATCTGTACCATTCCGGCGATGTTTATGACCACAGTGGTGATAAGCTTCCTGCTCAACTCCAGTACCCTGGGCGCAGGTCTGCCAATGACAGTATCCACCATCAGCGGCATAGTGGTGACTCTGCTGATAACCGCCCTGGTGATAATAAAGACCAAGGGCCGCAACGAGGTCGATGAAATACTCCCAGAAGAAGGTTAAGCTCTGGAGGTAAAACGTTGCATAAACCAAGAGCCGCCCTTTTGAGGCGGCTCTTGTTATGTAAAACGATTCGCAGCAACCGAGCCAATCACAATGCCAAGGGCTTCAACACTTTAGGTTCTACCATCACGCTGGCACTGTCGCTGCTCAGATAAATAATCCCGTCGCTGATATTGCAGCCCAGTTTCATTGAACGGCTGACCAACTGCGCCATCTCCTTCACCTGCTCTTCGGGTATCTCCCACACCTTAAGGTTGGCATAACGGTTAAAGGCATGTTGATTCTGTTGCCACCATACCGGCACGCTGCGGCCACCATAAGCAAACAGCTGCACTTCGTCGGCACGGCCGCTAGCCTTGCGCAGCCATTTTTCATCGCTCTGGCCAAACTCGACCCACAAACGAATATCACCGTTAAGCTCGCGATCCCAAAGTTCGGGTTCATCATCAACACATAAACCCTTGCTGAAGGCCAAACTGTCAGAAGCGTTGAGCGCAAAAGCCAACAGACGCACCATCATACGCTCGTCGGTTTCCGACGGATGTTGGGCAATGGTCAGCTGATGATCCTGATAATAATGCCGGTCCATATCAGCAATACTGAGCTGAACTTTAAAAATACTCGCCTTCAAGGCCATGATAATTTCTCTGTGATAGGAGGCAGATGCAGCCTCAATAAGGAAATAAAGGGTTTAAATAGCGCCGGGGCGCAAATGTTTGGCGAATGGGAACGCCGCTTTGAGCCTGGCGACTTCGTTTGCGTCGGCCAGACGCAGCATCCGCATACCGGCTTGATAGGATGTCAACAGGGCACTGTCGGCCATGGGGGCTGTGCGTGACGCGTCCCGGCGGATAAGCTCCAGTAACTCAGCCGTTGGGGCGCCATCTGTTATCAGGCTGTCTATCCGCTGCAGCATCGGCATCGCGGCCAGCGGCAACAACTGCAGATGGCAATCATCTGCCAGCAGCAATAACTCTCCCTGCGCCTCTCCTGAGACAAAACTCAGCTCAAAATTCTCCCGGGTGCTGGCATCAAACCTGTCACCATTGAGCTTAAAAAAATGCTCCCAGAAGCGCCGCCTGGCATCCACCGAAGGCAAGCGCTGCTGCACTTCCTCTCTGTGATCGGCAATAAAATCCAGCAAAGAGCTGAGGCTTGGCGGCAGCAGAGTTTCAAGTTTAGCTCTCAAGTCTCTCGCAAACACAGGCGCGGCACCGGCGGTACTGATGGCCATTACCAGCCGTCCTCTATCAACGATGGAGGGCGTGATAAAATCACACTCGGATGGGGTATCAACCACATTGACCCATGCACCAAGCTCGCGTGCCTTGGCCGCCAGGGTTTGGTTTAGATTACTATCAGCTGTAGCCAGATAAACCAGCTCTCGCTCGGCAAGATCCCGCTCTTCCACGCCCCGGCGAGACAGCCAAATCCGTCCGCTGGCGGCATAGGCTTCCACCTCGGCGTTCACCTTGGGCGCCACAAGGTGAATTTCAGCTTGAGTTCTGGCCAAAAGATCCAGTTTGCGGCTGGCCACTTCACCACCACCGACCAACAGCACTCTTATGCGTGAGGTGTCAACAAAAAGAGGAAAATACTGCATTAATCCTGTACCAAAGGCAGTTCGTGGGCACACCAGGCGCGATAACCACCGTCAAGGGCAGCCACATTCCGGTACCCCAAGCGTTGCAAACTCAATGCTGCCAGTATAGCGCGTTGCCCACCGGCGCTGTAGAGTAGCAGCGCCGCTGACTTGTCCGGGAATCGCTTACCAATATCCCGCTCCAGTATGCCTCGGGACAGATGCTTGGCCAGCGGCAGGCGATCTTTTAGCCACTCATGATCTTCTCGTACATCAATGAGCTGCCAGCGATCATCATGCTGATACTCTTCTATGCTTAACTCTCGAACCAGATCCCTGGCCTGTTCAACCAAGGCCGTAAAATCAAGGCTATTTGTCATTTGTCACCTCCGGGCCCTGCCATCGATAGCTTAATTATGGCACTCGCTGCGTTCGGCGCTACACTGCCAGCAAAGTTCAAAACTGGCGTCGTTGAACTCATGACATTGCAGGCACTGCCACTGAGGCCTATCGGCATCGAGACTAGCCAATTGTGATTGTGCTTGCTCCCGCTGCGATTCAGGAACCCACAGCTCTACGGTTTGCATATCAACCGGCAACTCTCCCACGCCGCCCAGCAAGGCTTCACCGCGCAGCTCAACCCTCAATCCTGAGGTTTCCAGCATTCCCTTCCAGGTATGGGCCTGCAGCAGATTACCACCGGCTACCATGACTTTTCGTTCTTCCATGTTTCTTCCTACAACTTTAGGCTCTGCCACGGCAGAGAAATTAAGGAATGGATCCTGTGGAAGGATCCGCAGCCCATGCTACTGATAAACGCCTGGACTGTCGAGTGACAGCATTAAGTGAATTTACCTTTTGATAACAAAAGCGCATATTTGAGCCATAAACTCAGGTTTTATTCCAACTCGGAGCTATCTCCGTAATGCTCAGACACAAAAAAGCCACCCGCAGGTGGCTATTTTCTACCCGGTTTATCAGGGCATAATGGAAGGCTGATCGGCGCCTTCCTTCTCCACTTCTACCGGCATCATATGCTCGCGGTTGATCCCAAGTTTAATGGCCAGGAAGCTCGCCACATAGATGGAGGAGTAAGTACCCACCAAAATCCCCATCAGCAATGCCGTGGCAAAGCCGTGGATCAGGGTGCCCCCCTTGAGAAACAGCGCTACCACAGTAATAAGCGTGGTTCCGGTAGTGATAATGGTACGGCTCATGGTCTGGGTGATTGAGGTATTCACCACTTCCACAGGTGTTGCCTTACGCATCTTGAGGAAGTTCTCACGAATACGGTCAAACACCACGATAGTATCGTTAAGCGAGTACCCCACCACGGTCAGCAAACCTGCCAGTACCGTCAGGTCGAACTCCAACTGCAGAAAGGAGAACAAGCCCAGAGTCACTATCACGTCGTGCGCCAGTGCGGCGACCGAACCCATAGCCAGACGCCATTCAAACCGGAAAGAGACGTAGATAAGAATACAGATCAGCGCAACCAGTACCGCCAGGCCACCCTGCTCTGCCAATTCCTTACCGACCTGAGGGCCGACAAATTCTACGCTCTTTTGCTGCACTGCCGGGTCTTGCTTGGCAGCGGCGGCAAAAACTTCCTTAACCTGAAGGTCGCTCTTGATGTCTTCGCGCACCTGCAGGCGCACTACCACATCACGACTGGAGCCGAAGTTTTGCACCACGGCACCCGAGGTCAGTTCGGTATCGAGGGCAAGACGCAGCTCGTCCAGGTTAGCGGGTTTGCTAAATTCCATGATGACAGAGGTGCCACCGGTAAAATCCAGCCCCCAATTGATCCCCTTGGTTGCCAGGGAAGTCAGAGAAGCTACGACCAACACTGCCGACATAATACTGATAGGCAGAGCATGACGCAGGAAGTTGATAGAGCCTTTAATTGATAAAATCTGCAACATAATCAGCTTCCTCAGATCGACAGTTTCTTCACGCGCTTGCCGCCCCACATGGCGTTTACAACCGCCCGGGTACCGACAATAGCGGTAAACATGGATGTCGCGATACCTATCATCAGGGTCACGGCGAAACCTTTAATGGCGCCGCTGCCCACTGCGAACAGGATAAGTGCGGTGATGAAGGTGGTAATGTTGGCATCGGCAATGGTGGAGAACGCGTTGCCATAACCTTCATGAATAGCCTGCTGAACACTGCGACCTGCGCGAAGCTCTTCACGGATACGTTCATAGATAAGCACGTTGCCATCCACCGCCATACCCACTGTCAGCACCATACCGGCGATACCCGGCAGCGTCAGTACTGCGCCCGGGATCATCGACATCACACCCACCACCATGATCAGGTTTGCACACAGCGCCAGGTTGGCAATAACACCAAAGGCGCGGTAGTAGATCAGCATAAAGATCAATACCACAGCCATACCCCAGAGCATTGCCTGCATCCCGTTTTCAATGTTTTCGGCACCCAGGCTTGGGCCTATGGTACGTTCTTCCACTATGGATACAGGTGCAATCAGCGCACCGGCGCGCAGCAGCAACGCCAGGTTCTGGGCTTCGCCATGAGACAGACCCGTGATAACGAAGTTACGGCCTAGGCGGGCTTGAATGGTCGCGACAGAGATGACTTCCTCGATCTTATCCATCTTCACGCTGCCATCAGGGTTACGCTTGCCGCTGTCCTTATACTCGATAAACAAGGTCGCCATCGGCTTGCCGATGTTGTCCTTGGTCACGTTGGAGAAGATATTCCCGCCCTTGGCGTCCAGACTGATACTCACCTGAGGCCGGCTGTATTGATCGAAGCTTGGCTGAGCGCCGGTAATATGATCACCGGTCAGCATCACTTCTTTCTTCAATACCGCAATACCACCTTCACGACGTGGATACACCTCGGAGCCTGGCGGTACCCGGCCCGATTGCGCCGCATTCATGTCGGCTTTCTCATCGACCATATGGAATTCAATGGAAGCGGTCGCCCCGAGGATCTCTTTGGCGCGAGCTGTATCCTGTACCCCCGGCAGTTCAACGATAATGCGCTCGGCGCCTTGACGTTGTACTACGGGTTCTGCAACCCCAAGTTCGTTCACCCGGTTACGAATAGTGGTGATGTTCTGCGACAGAGCGTCTTCTTTCACCTGCTTGAGGTAGACTTCGCTCATAGTGGCCATCAGGGCAAAGTTATTACCCTCGCTGGCGTCGCTGAACACCATATCGTTGGAGCGACTCTTCAGGAAACTCTCGGCTTTAGCCAGATTCTCGGCATCACGGAACTTGATTTCAATGCCTTTGGCCGTAGCCTTGACACCCGAGTAGCGGATCCCCTCTTCCCGCAGTTGACTGCGGAAATCGGCGATCTTGGCTTCTTCCATCTTGCGAATGGCTTCGCCCATGTCCACTTCCATCAGGAAGTGCACACCACCACGTAGGTCAAGACCCAATTTCATCGGTGAACCACCGAGTGACTCGAGCCAGGCCGGTGTCGCCGGTGCCAGGTTCAACGCTACGCTGAACTTGTCACCCAAGGCTTCGGCTATCGCTTCTTTGGCCAACAACTGCTGTTCGGCATTGTTGACTCTGACGAGTAGCTGACCGTTTTCCAACTCGGAACGCTTGACACCTATCCCCTTGCTTTGCAGCAAGTCGTTCACTTGTGTCTGGGTCGTGACAGTCACATCCGCACCGCGGGTGCCCACCACTTGTACCGCGTGATCCTCACCAAAAAGGTTAGGCACGGCATAGAAAGCCCCGATGGCGATGATAATGATCACCATCAGGTTCTTCCATAAAGGATACTTATTTAACACGCCTCAGCCCCCTTGGCTTATAGCGACTGGATAGAGCCTTTTGGCAATACCGCCGCGATATAATCTTTTTTGATGGTGATCTGGGTGCTGTCGTTCAGGCTCAGCAGAACATAATCATTCTCATCGCTGATCTTGGCGATTTTGCCTATGATGCCACCACTGGTCAGGACTTCGTCGCCCTTACCCAGGGACGCCATCAGATTTTTGTGCTCTTTAACACGCTTGGACTGAGGACGGAAGATCATGAAATAGAAGATCAGACCGAAGATCACCAGCATGAACACCAATTCCATGGTACCGCCAGACTGAGGAGCACCGGCCGCACTAGCGTAAGCATTTGAAATAAACATATTTTTCTCTTCTTATCAGCAAATAAAATCAATCCACCAATTCAGGTACTTCACGGCCTTGACGACCATAGAAGTCCTTCACAAAGGCGTCTAATGTACCTGTCTCAATGGCGCCGCGCAAACCTTCCATTAACCTTTGGTAGTAACGCAGGTTATGTATGGTATTGAGACGGGCCCCGAGAATTTCATTACAGCGGTCCAGATGGTACAGATATGCCCGTGAGTAGTTCTTACAGGTATAGCAGTCACATTCCGGATCCAGCGGTGATGTGTCGTCACGATGCCGCGCATTGCGGATCTTGATAACACCTTCTGTGACAAACAAGTGGCCGTTGCGGGCATTACGGGTTGGCATCACACAGTCAAACATGTCGATACCGCGACGCACGCCTTCAACCAGATCCTCCGGTTTGCCTACCCCCATCAAATAACGAGGCTTGTCTGTTGGGATCTGCGGGCAAACATGCTCCAGTACTCTGTGCATGTCCGCCTTGGGTTCCCCTACAGCCAAGCCGCCGACGGCATAGCCGTCAAAACCTATTTCCAACAAGCCCTTGAGGCTTTCATCACGCAGATCTTCATAGACACTGCCCTGAATAATCCCAAACAGTGAGTTGGGATTTTCCAGGCGGTCGAACTCGTCCCGTGAACGTTTTGCCCAGCGCAGTGACATCTGCATCGACTTGCGGGCTTCGTCGTGAGTGGCAGGATACGGCGTGCACTCATCGAAAATCATCACCACATCCGAGCCGAGCGAATATTGGATCTGCATCGACTTCTCGGCATCCATGAAAATCTTTTCGCCATTAATGGGCGAGCGGAAATGCACCCCTTCTTCGGTGATCTTGCGGATATCACCTAGACTGAAAACCTGGAAACCACCCGAGTCGGTGAGAATCGGCCGCTGCCAGTTCATGAAATCGTGCAGGTCACCATGCTTACGCATGATCTCTTCACCTGGGCGCAGCCAGAGGTGGAAAGTGTTTCCCAGCAGAATATCGGCTCCGGTGGCGCGCACTTCTTCCGGAGTCATCCCCTTCACAGTGCCGTAAGTTCCAACCGGCATAAAAGCCGGGGTCTCGACTGTGCCACGGTCAAAAATCAATCGGCCCCGGCGTGCGCGGCCATCAGTTGTATCCAATTCAAATTTCATGATTTACCTCGTCAGAGAAACAGTCTGACCTTAATTACGCGGACTTAGGCCGCAGCGTATAGACAACAGAGGGTCAAAAAGGCAAAAGGTTCACCCTTAAGACAAAATACCCGCTCATTGAGGCGGGTATTTTAAAACAAAAGTCGTAATCAGTGAGCTTTTTTAGTCACAAACATGGCATCACCGTAACTGAAAAAGCGGTATTTTTCGGCAATCGCGTGCCGATAGGCGTTCATCACCTCATCAAAGCCGGCAAAAGCACTGACCAACATAATGAGCGTCGACTCCGGCAGGTGGAAATTAGTGACCATGGCATCCACTACCTGAAACTCATATCCGGGATAGATGAAAATATCTGTATCCCCTTTGAAAGCCTGCAACTCGCCTTCACTGGCGCGAGCTGCGCTCTCGAGCGAACGCACCGAAGTGGTGCCCACCGCGATCACCCGTTTCCCGGCCGCCTTGGTGCTATGGATTTTAGCGACCACCTCGGCCGGCACTTCGGCCCACTCAGAGTGCATCTTATGTTCCAGTATGTTGTCGACCCGTACCGGCTGAAAAGTACCGGCGCCAACATGCAGAGTCACAAAGGCGATATCCACGCCTTTGGCTTTCAGCTCGGCCAACATATTGTCATCAAAGTGCAAACCGGCTGTCGGCGCCGCAACCGCGCCCGGAGTTTGGTTATAAACTGTCTGATAGCGCTCTTTGTCGGCATCTTCATCGGGACGGTCGATATAAGGCGGCAACGGCATATGGCCTACCTGCTCCAGCACTTCAAGCACACTCGGACCGGATACCAGTTCAAGTTCAAACAGCGCGTCGTGACGGGCCAGCATCAACATTTTGAAGCCGCCATCGAGCAAAATTTCACTACCTTCCTTCGGCGACTTGGAGCTGCGCACATGAGCAAGCACCCGCTTATCATCCAGCATCCGCTCCACCAGGATTTCCAGCTTACCGCCGGTTGCCTTCTGCCCGAACAGGCGTGCCGGAATAACCCGGGTATTGTTGAATACCATGAGATCGCCGGGTTGAACCAGGTTCAACAATTCGGTGAAGTGACAGTCACGCAGGGCCCCGCTGTTACCATCCAGGGTCAGTAATCTGGACGCACTGCGTTTCTCCATAGGGAACTTGGCAATCAGTTCCTCTGGAAGATCGAAAGAAAAGTCTGCTACACGCATGAATGGGCCTCGGCTTAGCTGGAAACGGCGGCTAGTCTAGGGATTTGAGGCGTTAAGATCAAGGCTCCAGCGGTTCGTTTGCCTTTTCGGCAAGGGGCTTGTTGTCATCGAAGGGCTCGCGCCGATATTCGAGTTGCTCGAACGGAATATCTATATCTACCCTGCGCCTCTGGGGCCTTGGCGTTTTGTTGATAAGTTTATTGAACCAGTCCCACATCATCCTTGATCCTCTGTGTCACCGAACGCTAAGCGTAGCATCTTTTTCCACTGAGCAAAAAGAGAACATTCACCAGCGTCAGAGACTATTTTCATTTGCCGGCTTGTCATGGTAACTTGAGGGCGAATTCGACACCCAGTAACCAATATGAACTTCCTTGCACACCTGCATCTGGCCGATATCAGCCAAACCTCTCTCGGCGCCAATCTCGCCGGCGACTTTGCCAAAGGCAATATTCAACAGTTTCCCAAACATTTGCAACAGGGGCTCTGGCTCCACAGACAGATAGACAAGTTGACCGATAGCCACGAATTAACCCGCGAGTTAGTGCGTACTTTCCCCAAACCACTTGCCAGAGTCGCACCTGTACTGATGGATTTGGCCTTTGACCATATGCTGGCAAAGTACTGGGAGGAATATCATCATCAACCTTTGGCTGCCTTTTGCGATAAAGCCTACGAGAGCCTCAGACAAACGCAATCCCTACCCGAAGGCTTAGCCAAACTGGCGCCAGTGATGGAGCAGCAAAATTGGCTGTTGAGTTATCAAAGCCGCCAGGGGCTCAACAGTGCAGTAACCGGTGTGAGTCGCCGACTTTCAAAACCTGAGCTGTTCAACGGTGCCCAACAAGCGCTGCAAAAACTCGATACTGAAATTGAAATCGCCTTTCGAACCTTTTACCCACAATTGATGGCTTACAGCCGGATATGGGCCAGAAAGACACCAGCGGAATTTCTTTGATCTAAACCCAGCCCAAGGGCCGCTTTGGTTGAACCCACAAAGCCACTTTTGCCGGGCCCATGGCTTTGTTAAAATTGCGCCTTCACGAAGGAGAGTTCATGCAAGTTTTTGAGTACCGCCCACCGGCCCTGCCCTGGCTCGATATCCGCTATCTGGATCGCGATATTATTATCATCAACAAGCCATCCGGGCTGTTGTCCAACCCTGGGCGCGCCGCCGTAACCCATGATTGCGCCCTCACCCGCTTACAGCGCCTGTATCCGGAAACCATATTGGTGCACAGGCTGGACTGCGCCACCTCAGGGATAATGGTTTTCGCCCGTAACAAAACCGCCGAGTCCAGTCTCAAGACTCAGTTTCAGGAACGGCAAAGCGATAAACTGTATGTGGCCGAGGTGGCTGGACATCTCGAACAGCCAGCCGGTGTTATCGACTTACCTCTGGCAGCGGATAAAGCCAACCCACCGCTGCAGCAAGTCTCAGAGCAAGGTAAGAGAGCGGTCACTCACTACAAAGTGCTTGAGCGCCGTGAAGATTCCAGCCTGGTGGCATTACAACCGGAAACCGGCCGGACTCATCAGCTCAGAGTCCATATGCTCGCATTGGGGCATCCGATTTTAGGGGATGATTTCTATGGTGGATGTGAGATTGAAAATGCCCGTCCGCGACTCTGTCTGCATGCTGCCAGCCTGGCATTTTGCCACCCTTACTCGGGTGCCGAGATGCATTTTGTCAGCCTGTCGCCTTTCTGACCCTTGCAAGGCTTGATAAAGAAAGCCTTAGAAAAAGCAGCTAAAGAAAACGCCCGCTAAGCGGGCGTTTTCTTTTTTTACAATGAGTCAAACAATTATTAAGCACTCATCACTGATTTGGGTTCCAGACTGAAGCTATCGCCCCCTTCAGTGCAAAACTGCAGCTTGCCCTCTGCAGTTAAAATAAAGTATTCACCAAACAGGTTACCACCCATATCTTCCAGACATAAACCGGCATTGGTCTGTTTGGACTTCATCTCATCCACGCTGTGGCAACCATCGCTGAACCAGGTTTCCAGAAACAGCTTGCCACTTTCACGATACAAGGTCAGTTCTTCACCACTGCCTGGGCGACTATCCTGCCAACAACCAAGAAATTCTCGCTGTTGTTCGTTCTGTCGGTGCAGACGCTTGCGCTTTTCTACTCCAGACATATCCATACCCTTAAACCATGTCAGCCCAGCCTCTTTGGCTGACCCCAAATGCATGACATTAAGCATAGAACTCATAGTGCCCCTTTATCCGGCCAAAAGTAACATAGAAGTGAAAAATTTGATTCCAAATCATTAAAAACCAATAAGTTAGAATAAAATCTCTCGAATGTGCGCAGTGTAGCCCAGTGACAAAATAAAAGTGTGATCAAGATCGCCTATTGCGGAGAATTTAAGCAATTTATGAAATAACTCACACAATCCCCTTACCACCGGCCGTTTGAACGGTCACACCGTGGCAAATGGGGACCAAAAACAAAGGGCAGCCCAGAGGCCGCCCTTTATCTTCAACAATGTTTCTTAGGGAATGCTTTTTGCAAAGGACTAGAGCCATTTGCTGCGAACCACGTCTTGCACCCAGGCCTGTAAGTCGACGCAGAGCACACATGGGGCTTGTTCGCACCTTCCTTAGCTTAGCTTACGATCTTCGGCCTGGCAGACTGCCGCGGTAAACAACACATCAGTGGAAGAGTTCAGCGCAGTTTCAGCCGCATCCTGAATAACCCCGATAACAAAGCCCACGGCCACCACCTGAATGGCAATACTGTCACTGATGCCAAACAAGCTACAAGCCAGAGGGATCAGCAGCAATGAACCACCAGCTACCCCGGAGGCACCACAAGCCGACACGGCGGCCACCAGGCTCAACAGCAAGGCAGTTGGCAAGTCGACACTGGTTCCCGTGGTATGCACAGCAGCCAGGGTAAGTACAGTAATGGTAATTGCCGCGCCCCCCATGTTGATAGTAGCCCCCAGAGGAATAGAGACCGAATAGGTGTCTTTATGCAGTTTGAGGCGCTCACACAAGGCCATGTTCACCGGAATATTAGCGGCGCTCGAACGGGTAAAGAAGGCGGTTACGCCACTCTCTCTGAGGCAAGCGAACACCAATGGGTAAGGATTGCGTCTTATCTTATAAAACACCAAGAGCGGGTTCACCACCAGGGCTATAATAGCCATACTTCCCAGCAAGACGCCGAGCAGACGGCCATAGTTATACACTTCCTCAAAACCGCTCTCGGCAAAGGTCACGGCCACCAGACCGAAAATGCCTATCGGCGCCAAGCGGATAATAAAGCGCACCATCTGCGAGATCCCATGACTGACATCGGCAAATACCTGTTTGGTCGAGTCACTGGAATGATGCAGCGCCAATCCAAGACCAATACCCCAAGCCAGAATACCAATATAGTTGGCATTCATCAGGGCATTGACCGGGTTGTCGACCAATTTGAACAGCAGGGTATTGAGAACTTCCAAAATACCTTGCGGCGGCGTTAACAACTGTTCAGGCGCCCTGAGCTTGAGTGTGGTGGGAAACATAAAGCTCATTACCACAGCTGTGAGTGCCGAGGCAAAAGTCCCAAACAGGTACAAGGCGATAATTGGCCGCATATTGCTCTTGGTATTTTTCTTCTGATTGGCAATCGATGCCGCCACCAGCAGAAATACCAGGATCGGCGCGATCGCCTTAAGCGCGCCGACAAAAAGATCTCCAAGGAAAGAAACGCTCTTTGCCCATTCCGGAGCAAAGTGTGCGAGCCCCATGCCCGCTATGATCCCCAAAAGGATTTGCAGTACAAGACTGCTCTTGGCCAATCGGGCCAAAAGTAAAGAAAATTGGTTCATTGCCTGACCTGTATTTATTATCTTTCTGGCACCAGTGCCACAGGAGTTACGTTTTTAGCGGATGAAACCGCTAATGTCTAGCGTTGAAGCCAATTTGTGTCGTCTGGATAACCCTGAACACGCATTTTGGCAACAGCGATGTCATTTTTGACTATCTTGTGCAATTTGCGCGCCTCTGAGCATGGCATCGATAAGTTCGTGGGCATCGAACTTGGTAAGGGCTTCGTTGGCCCCCACCTGGTGCGCCTGGCTGACACTGATCTCACTGGAAAGCGAGGTATGCAGAATAATATAAGCGCCGGCGAGTGCCGGTTTGTCTCTTACTTCAAAGGCGAGTTCATAACCATCCAGACCTGGCATTTCGATATCACTTACCAGGAGATCCACTGGGCGCTTTTCGGCCGCAGCCTTTTCCATAATAGCCAAAGCCTGGGCACCGTTTGAGGTGACCTCATAAGGGATATTAATGGAGTCCAGCGCATCAGACAGTTGCTTTCTGGCTACTTTGGAGTCGTCCACCAACAAGATCCGCAGCGGTTTCAACCTTTCCCTTTGTACATCGGTCAGCGTGGCCACACTCTGAGCCGCAATCGGGAAAATCTTTGACAGCAGCAACTCAACATCCAGCAATTGCACCAGCTTATTGTCGTAACGAGTCACTCCGGTAAGATAGGCATTGCGTCCCAGGTTATCCGGCGGTGATTCAATATCACGCCAGTTACATTCGAGGATCTTGTCGATGCCGCGAACCAGAAAGCCTATCTCCATCCGCTGACAATCTGTGATGATGATAAAGCAACTCTTGCGCTCCTCTGCAGTAACCGGGCGATAACCAACGGCCGCCGCCATATCCACTACAGGAATGGTATGTCCTCTGAAGTTTACCGCCCCCATCACAGCCGGATGAGATTGGGGGATCTGGTTTAGTGGCATATAAGGTACCAACTCACGGATCTTCAGGGTACCTATGGCAAACAGCTGGCTTGCCGACAGATGAAACAGCAGCAGTCCCTGAGATTGATTGGCCTTACTCTTCATAACAACACCATTACAGACAATAAGTTAAACGCTTCAGGATAACACAGGCCCGGGACCTTGGTGGTCAGCTGCAATTCACAATTGCGACTCAATAGGCAAAAGGCTGAGAATATCGGCGCTGAGACGGCGCCAGAAACCGGCGGCGGGCTCGTTATAGAACACCTCTTGTTTGGCATCGTCATGCCACACCAGCTCATCCTCCTCCAGCGCCAATCGGTAAGCATTACGTAGTAAAGCGCCGCCCAGCTGCTGCTGAATATGTTCAGCAAGCTCGGGCTGATGCAGCAGTATTCCCATTTCAGTATTGATCCAGGCAGAACGGGGATCAAAATTAAACGAGCCGACGAACACATCTTCGCCGTCCAGCACAAAAGTTTTGGCATGCAAGCTGGTGCGTGAGCTGCCGCGCCATGAAGAAGGCTTATGGTCGGGGTCAGCCTTGACTTCATAGAGCCTGACACCGGCTTCCAGCAGTTGCCGACGATACTTCTTGTAGCCACCATGCACGGCCACAACATCTGTAGCTGCCAGGCTATTGGTCACCACAGTAACCTCAATACCATTGGCTACCGCCTGTGCCAGGGCATCTGCCCCTTTGGATGTGGGCACAAAATAGGGCGAGATGATCAGTATGTTATTCTCAACCTGGGACAGAAAACGACCGATATCAGCCAGCATCCAACTCTCAGGCTCGGCACTGCGCAACTTATCGGGCGGATCGAACAACACCTTGGCTTCGCCCCAATACCAGTCGAGTTGCTGTTGCTCCATGTTGGTTATCAACTGGCTCTGCAACAGGCGTTGATAATAGGGGTGATCCTGCATCGCCTGTTGCTCCTGCCGCATCTTGGCATCGGCCTGCAACAGTTTTTCCCGGGTCATGCGCTTGGGCAACAATTGCTCAAGCGGAATAGTCAACGGTGCATTCCAATAAAGATCAAACTGCTCAGAGATAACAGGTATCGCCTCGCCTATGGCAAGCAAGTCAAAGTCACCGAACTCAAGTTCATCGTTAGCGGAAAAATACTCATTGCCTATGTTGCGCCCCCCTACCACTGAGACCATATTGTCCACTGTCAGCGACTTATTGTGCATTCTGTGGTTCAAACGGGCAAAACCGAACAACCAGGACATGCCTCTGAAGGTACGGGAATAAACTGGGTTATAGAGGCGAACCTGAATATTGGGATGATGATTCAAGGCCGCCAGCCCGGATTCGAGCGGCGCGCTAGTGGTATCATCAAGCAGCAGCCTTACCCGCACGCCGCGCTCAGCAGCTTCCAATAATTGCCACACCAGGGTTTTACCGGTTTCATCGGCCCGATAGATATAGTATTGCAAATCGATACTGCTCTGGGCACTGCGGATAAGTGCCAACCTGGCAATGAAGGCATCAACACCTTCGGCCAGTGGTAGTACGCCCGTCTGCGATGGGTGGACGGACAATTGAGGTTCCAGATAATCCAGCAAGACAGAACTCTCCGGCGTTGCCAGATAGCTGGAGTCGCTGTATGCGGGATCCCGTGTCGGTGCCGAACTGCAAGCGCTAAGCAAGGACAAGAGGACCAGCAATATTCCAAACTGTGGCAACATTCTGAATATTCTTCGAAATAATGAAGAGTATTCAAGCATTAATTCGTTCCGGGATCCAGTATTCCCGCCTCCGGCGTTAATTTGCTAATCCTGTAAAGCATAGAGCACATCGAACACAAACTGATCCCAACCATGGGATTCAAAGGCAACATCTGCCACCGCACGAATGCGGGCAACTGCATGCAGCGGCGCCACGCCATGCTCCATCAAGTAGTAGGCCAGTAATAGGCAAGTACGGTTTTGCCCCGACTCACAATGTACCAATACCCCTAGACCGGCCGCACGCTGACGCTGGATAAAGTCGAGTGCCTTGGGTAACTGCTCGACGCAGAGCCGCAAATCGGCATCCGATGGGGCTTCTCCACTCGGTAAAGGGATACAGGCAAACTCAAATTGCGACTGAGGCCAATCGGCGGCCAAATTACCAGCCATATTGTCAGCCAAGGAAAGAATGGCGCCTATCCCGGAGCGTTGCAGCTCATCAAAATCCCAGTTCTGGCCTACCGGCCCCCGGCTTCCTGCCAACTCTCCCTCTTCCAGCCAAAAGAGTGGTTGCATCTGTGTTTTCCTCAGTAATACGCAACTTTTGCTTGGCTTCAGAATACCCCAAATCGATAGAGAGTTTCGTTGATTTATGCCAAAAGATTAACTGGGACGACCGGCTTCCAAGTCAAGCAATTGTTGCTTCATGGCCAGGCCCCAGGCATAGCCGGTCAACTTGCCATCCTTGCCTATGACTCTGTGGCAAGGCACAATAATCGCTATCGGGTTGGCGCCATTGGCAGTGCCGACAGCGCGAACCGCTTTGGGGTTATCAATCTTTACGGCCAGCTCACCGTAACTGGTAAAACTGCCGTAGGGCAACCCCACCAATGCCTGCCAAACAGCGCGTTGAAAGCGTGTCCCCTTGGGAGCCAAAGGCAGTTCGAAGACCTGTCTGGTACCGGCAAAATACTCCAAAAGCTGGCTCTTGGTCTGTGTCAATATCGCCTCTGCCCGCGCCTTTTGCGCCGTACTCGCGCTCGCCAGCGGGATCCGGCGCTCTCTGTCATCCCCCGTCAAAACCGACAGATGTGACAACCCATGGGGCCCCGCAGCAAGCCACAGCCTGCCCACAGCCGAATCCATGCTAAGCTCCGCCACCGGCAGCAATTCTGCTATCGGCCACTCTTTACTCAACGATACGGCCAAGCTCGGATTATCTTGTGTACTCATAGGATTAATCCTTTGATTTTATAGCTTTTGAATAGGTGTTTGACAGATGCCTTTGCAACCCATTCCATTCTCTTCATTCAGCGCTTTCATTCAGTGCTTTCATTCCGAGCTGTTTATGGGCGCTGTGCCGAATGCCAAAGTTGCAGAGTAAGGTAGCTGCCCCAGGGCGACGCCGCTTCAGTGACACCTTGCAGTAATGCTTGGTAATGGCCCGCACCTTGATTGCCTTTATGCTGAGCAACTGCGCCTTGTTTAACCGAATCAGGATTAAGTTGAGCCAAACTCTCGTTACCCTTGGTCGAGATTGCTGTTTCAACAAGTAGCCTGAGCAGACGTTTACGGATTATCAAATCGCCGCCGAGCAACACATCAGGATCCGACAACCCGCGCATTCTGGCGTAGGCTATGGTCCAAGGGCCAATCCCTTTCAAACTGAGCCAAGCCTCAGGCTCGGTATCACCATGCTCAAGCTGAAAACGCGCCAACTCGGCCAGTGCCGTCTTTCTGCTTGCGGGCATTTTCAACTCGTCAAAGTCCGCCGCCAACATACTTTCGGGCTCGGGAAAGAAGCTGATTTCGCGCCCGGCGATAACTCGCCGCTCACCTCTGGCTGCCACCAACTGCCCCAACAGTTTTGTGGCTTGGGTAACGCTGACCTGCTGGCCCAGAACAGCCCGCACACCGGCTTCAAACAGAGAGCCTGCTGCCGGCAGCCTCAGCCCCGGCTCCCAACCAAAGGTGGAGTCTGCCAGTGTGATAGGTTGCAACACTTGCTCAACCTGCTGCATATCAGCGTCGAGATCCAATATCCTTCTTATCCGATTGACCAATACCGGCAACAAGCTAAGCTCGGCGCCCTCTTCCAATGCCAGGGTAACTGCGACTCTATTTTGCGAGGCCTGCAACTCAGCAAAAAACCAAGCTTTGAACCCGCCTTTGTCGCTGTTGAGTAACAGGCTGCGACCATAGCCCTGGCGGCCATTAAGTTCAAACCACTCCATTCCTGTTACCGCCCGCAGGCGATAGAAATCAAGCAGCGCTTGCCAGGCATAAGGCGGCCGGTAACTCAAAAACAGTTGCAGCCTGTTACTGTCGTCCATTTGCGTATCAGCGCTACGTCTGAGTGCCGACGGGGTTAGCTGCAGCTGACTCTGAAACACTTCGTTGAAACGGCGAATACTCGTGTATCCCGCAGCCAAGGCCACCTGCGTGATAGGGAGCCGGGTTTGGTGCAGCAACTGCTTGGCAAACATCAATTGCTGAAACGCAGCGTATTGCTTGGGAGACAGGCCCAGCGCTTCGACAAACAGCTTGCGCAGATAACGACTGCTGATCCCGAGACGCAGTGCCAAGTGCTCGACACCTTTCGCCGACTCGCCGCTCAAGGCGCCCTGCTCTATCAGAGTTACCGCCCGCTCCAGCGTGGTTCTCGTGCCTTTCCAGGCACAGGAACCTGGCGCGCTTTCCGGTCGACAACGCAAACAGGGGCGCAAACCTTGATTTGCCGCGGCTGCGGCCGAGAAAAAATATTCGACATTTTCCTCTTTCGGCGCCACAGCCGGACAGATAGGCCGGCAATAGATCCCCGTCGTCTTCACCCCGATAAAGAAACGGCCATCAAACCTGGGATCGCGACTGAGTCTCGCCCGGCGGCAGGTGTCGGCGCTGAGCTCAGTAAAAATCGTCATCATCTGTTTCGCTATCGTCTATAACCTGGATGCAGATTACCCCGCAAACACGAGGGAAACCAGCGGAAAACGGAACTGGACCCCGAGACTAAACCCAAACAGTTGATCCGGAATAATAGCTGCCCTGCCGGTAAAAATTGGGTATGCTGGAACGGCTTGAATAAAAATCACTCCAGATCCGCAAGGCCCGATGTCTGCCCGCATAACCGGGCAAGAATCATTCTTTGCCAAGAGATAAATCGCCCATAACAGTTTGCCAAGAGAAGGCCATGATAAAGACGTTGTTTTCCCGCTTTGAACACTGGACGGATCCACTGCCGGATATAGAACCATCTCCACCGCCCAAAGGGCTCTATGCTTTTTGTCGCCACTACACCAAAGGTTTCGAGCGACCGTTGATATTGATGTCAATATTGACCGCAATTCTGGCCATGCTGGAAGTGTCGTTGTTTGGCTTTATGGGGCAGTTGGTTGACTGGCTGGTAGACAAGGATCCACAAACCCTGCTGCAGGATGAAGGACTCAAGTTACTCGGCATGACCTTGCTGGTACTCGTGCTCTTGCCTGTACTCATCTTGCTGCACGCCTTGATTGTCTACCAAAGTCTCTTGGGCAACTATCCGATGGCCATCCGCTGGCTGGCGCACAAATACTTGTTGAAACAGAGTGTTTCCTTCTATCAGGACGACTTTGCCGGCCGCATAGCCACCAAGGTGATGCAAACCTCTCTTGCGGTGCGGGAAACCGTGATGAAACTCCTGGACGTGCTGGTCTACATAATGGTGTATTTCACCTCCATGTTGGTGATGATCGCCAGTGCCGATATGCGCTTGATGCTGCCCATGTTGGCATGGCTTGCCATCTATATCGGCCTGCAGTGGTATTTCGTGCCCAAGTTGAAAGCCGTGTCTACCGAGCAAGCCGATGCCCGCTCAACCATGACAGGTCGAATCGTCGACAGCTACACCAATATTGCCACGGTCAAACTCTTCTCCCACACCCAGCAGGAAGCCGAATACGCGCAGTCGAGCATGAAAACCTTCCTGGATACCGTGCACAGGCAGATGCGTCTGGTCACCGGAATTAACGTCAGTGTGCAGCTACTGAACTATTTCCTGGCCTTTAGCGTGGCAGCCGTATCCATCTGGCTCTGGAGCGACAGTGCCATCAGTGTTGGCGCCATAGCGATTGCCGTCAGCCTGGCTCTGCGCCTCAACGGCATGTCGCAATGGATAATGTGGGAAATCAGCTCACTGTTTGAAAATATAGGGACAGTGGCCGATGGTATGAGCACCTTGTCCAAACCCACCCGCATTCTGGATGCCGAAGACGCCAAAGCCATTTTGGTTGAGCAAGGGCAAATCGATTTCGATAAGGTCAGCTTTCACTATGGAGAACAGAGCGGTGTGCTGGAAGGCCTGGATTTACAGATCAAGCCAGGTGAAAAAGTCGGTCTGGTGGGGCGCTCGGGTGCCGGTAAGTCCACCTTGGTCAATCTGCTGATGCGTTTTCATGATGTGGAAAAGGGAAAAATTCTGATAGACGGTCAGGATATCCGTAAAGTTACCCAGGATTCGCTGCGCTCACAGATAGGCATGGTGACTCAGGATACCTCATTGCTGCACAGATCCATCAGAGAAAATATTCTTTATGGTCGTCCCGATGCCACGGAAGAGGAACTGGAGCAGGCGATCATCAAGGCCCAGGCCAGTGAGTTTATCGCCTCTTTGACAGATCCGTCGGGAAATACCGGGCTGGATGCCCAGGTGGGTGAACGGGGTGTCAAATTATCCGGCGGTCAAAGGCAGCGTATTGCCATCGCCAGAGTGCTATTGAAAGATGCGCCAATATTGATCCTGGATGAAGCCACCTCGGCACTCGACTCGGAAGTGGAAGCGGCAATTCAGGAAAGCCTCTATCAACTGATGGAAGGAAAAACCGTTATCGCTATTGCCCACAGACTATCAACCATAGCCGCAATGGATAGATTGATAGTGCTGGATCAGGGCAAAGTGGTCGAACAAGGCAGCCATCAAGAACTGATCCGCAGCAAAGGAATTTACGCCCAGCTGTGGGCTCACCAAACAGGCGGTTTTATCGGTGTAGACTGAGATATCTTTACCGCCCTGCTTTTCGGCATAGAACAACATTTCAGGAAGCCATCACGGCTTCCTGGTTTTTTAAGCCTTCCATACCATATAAAGAGACACTCACCTTGACTAACTGCCACATACTTATTCAAGTAGCGACTTTTTATTCAAGTAGTAACTAGGCGGGTATCCGGGCAAAACGATCTGGCGTATCGGTAATGAGGCCTGTGCCTGATAAGAGCAGTTAATAAGAACTGCATTTTAGAGCCACGTTTCGATACATGGTTGGATAAATACTCTAACAAGCCATTCGGGGTTAGAGCGTACTTTTGCTAGGACGCAAACGTTGAAGAAACAGATAACAAAAAACCACCCTGAGGTGGTTAGTGTTTCTCTTGAAGAGAGAATCTATGGTGGAGCTAGACGGGATCGAACCGTCGACCTCTTGCATGCCATGCAAGCGCTCTCCCAGCTGAGCTATAGCCCCGAAAT
>NZ_NIJK01000006.1 GCF_002836975.1 Shewanella indica
TCCATCCATTTTGAAGGACGACTGGATGCTCACATCGATCTGTGATTTTTAACGTGACACAGAATTTTGAACACCCTCTATTCTTCCGAGGAGTCAAGCTTCTGACTGTGGCCATATTGCTGGTGCAGATCAAAAATCTGCGACCATTGCCTTCCTTAACTAGTAATACCGCAACAATATTGTGTGAACTATATAATCTATTCACTTGAGTTATCTTTTTTTCGTTTATTTCCAATAGTTCAATATGAGTCGCTGCCGTTAGCCAAGGTTTAGGTATACAATTGCCGGCTTTCTTGCCTCAAAGGGCGTGTTGTAGGAAATGCTTATATATGTCGGTTGTATTGCCTAAAAAGTTTCGTTATGACATTAACGGACTAAGAGCTTGGGCTGTTGTTGCAGTTATTTTATTTCATTTTAAGGTACTAGGATTTGCTGGAGGGTTTGTAGGAGTCGATATTTTTTTTGTTATTTCGGGTCTGTTAATGACAAAAATAATAGTGACAGGCTTAGAAAGTAACCGTTTCTCCTATAGCCGTTTTATGTTTGCAAGAGCCAAACGAATTTTTCCCGTATTGGCCGTATTATGTTTAGCATTATTGGTTTTCGGTTGGTTTTGGTTGTCAACGATCGATTATCAAAAATTAGGTACTCATATTGTTGGTGCGGCTTTATTCATTTCTAATCATAAGCTTTACAGTGAGGCCGGTTATTTCGATGCGGCATCTTATGAAAAATGGTTGCTTCACTCTTGGTCGCTGTCAGTTGAGTGGCAGTTTTATTTATTGTTGCCACTGGTGTTGATGTTGGCTTGGCGCTGGCGCGGTAAACAAGCTGTATTACTCTCTTTGTTAGCTATTGCGCTGGTTTCCTTTATGTTGTCTGTGTATGCCGTGGAGACTAACCCTAGTGCGGCATTCTATCTTTTACCTTTTAGGGCATGGGAGATGGTAACAGGTGGACTTATTTGGTGGGTGATGAGACATAAGCAACTGGGACAGATGGCCAGTAAAGTCATAGAGTTGCTCGGGTTTACGTTAATTCTAATGGCTATCTTCGGTTTTAATGATGCAACGCCATGGCCTGGAGGATATGCTTTAGTGCCGGTGCTTGGGGCCGTGTTGGTGTTAGCTGCCAACCGTCAAGAGTCTCCTTTGACTGCTAATCCACTTATCGCACGTGTGGGATTGATTTCTTATTCACTTTATTTATGGCACTGGCCTATTGTCGTGTTTCTTGCTTATGCGGGGGAGCAAAATAATCCTACTTGGATTGTTGCTGGTATCTTGCTTACGTTTGCATTAGGAGAACTATCGTATCGATTTATTGAAACTCGCTCTAGTTATTACCTAGGTCAACTTAGTTTTAAAAAGGCTGCATGGGTATTATTTTGCGTTTTATTATTGGTTGAGTTATTAGCAGTAGCCGCACGACATTTAGAGGTTGAAGGACGGTTACCTAAAAAAGTTGAAAAAGCAAGTCAAGGGTCATTTGACCGTAACCCTAGATTAAATGAATGTCTTCTTGGACCTGGACGAGATATTCCCGAATCTAGCTGTATACATGGCACAGGAAAAGTACAAGCTGTGGTTGTTGGCGATAGCCATGCCAATGCAGTGATATCGAGTGTGGTATTAGCTGCTGAAGAAAAAGGAAGTGTTGTGGAGATGACCTATAATGGCTGCTCAACCCTAATTGGAGCCAAGAGTCATATACCTAAATCACAATGTGATCTGTTTAATCAACATGTGCTTGATACCTTATCTACCACCAGTGATATACCTGTAATTTTAATTTCTCGATTAACCGGTAGTGTTTTTGGTTATAACGAACGGCACAAATTCCAAAATAGACCAGTGATCTACTTTGGTGATAATCCTGAACAGACTAGTGACGAGGTATATAAAGACTTTATGATGAAACAGATCGAAACTGTGTGTCAATTAAGTCAATATCGCCCGGTATACCTGGTTCGTCCGTTGCCTGAAATGGATGTTGATGTACCAACTACTGTTTATCGTAATTTAATGTTTAACAATGGGTTACAGGATGTTTTTATTACTGAGCAAGATTATATGCAACGTCATACCCTTATTTGGCAAGCACAGGATAAAGCTGCGGCCGCTTGTGGTGCTAAAGTGCTTAATCCATTGCCTTACCTTTGCGTTAATGGGCGTTGTATGGGAAGTAAGGATGGGCGTTCTCTGTATTATGATACTAACCATTTGAGTGAATATGGGAATAAGTTTTTAACACCCATGTTTAAACCTTTGTTTCAATAGTAAGACTAATTTTCGCATTGTTCGTAGTATACAGGTAGCGCTCATATGAGCTTGGGGGATTACATCAAATAGATGTAATCCCCTTTTTGATATAATAAGGGAACTGTTCGGCATTAGAGGCTTGCAGTATTTTTTAAACTAATCAGTTAGTGAACTATCGAACTATCCAGATCAACTATCGCTTCATACTGACTAATATAAACTTTGCCTTTGAAGTGTTCAAAGAAATCCGACTTTTTAATATTGTCCATGACCGGGCCTTTAACTTCTGATAAGTGTAGTTGAATATCGGAATCTTTCAGGCGGTCGTGAATTAACGTTAAGCTTTCCAGCGCACTGGCATCGACTGTGTTTACCCCGGATAACATCAATACCAGATGTTGGGTTTTAGGATACTGTTGCAAATATTCCATTATCTGATCTTCCAGATAACGAGCATTGGCAAAATATAAGCTTTCGTCAATCCGCAGGCTGAGTACCGTTTTACTTTGGATTACATTAAAACGAAGAATATTGCGAAAATGTTGGCTTCCCTCGATTAAACCAACCACTGCAATATGTGGCCGACTGGTGCGCCATAGAAATAGCGCTAGAGATGTAGCCAATCCTGCTAATACGCCAATCTCAACATTAAATGCCAGTACACCGATAATGGTGAGAAACATGGCGATGGCATCACTCTTTGCACTTTTCCAGGTATGGATAATGGCTCTCACATCAATCAGTGCCGATACAGCAACGATAATGGTTGCCGCTAACACCGCATGTGGCAAATAGGTAAACAGCGGGGTGAAATAAAGCACGGTAATGCCGATTCCAATTGCGGTAAATGTTCCCGCCATTGGCGTTTCAGCGCCAGCATCATAATTGACTACTGAGCGCGACAGACCACCTGTAACCGGGAATCCCCCATTAATAGCTGATGCGATGTTGGCACCACTTAAGGCAATCAGCTCCTGATTTGGCTCAATTCTCTGGCGACGTTTCGCCGCTAATGTTTGCCCAACTGAAGCTGACTCGACGAAACCGATAATACTCAGCAGAATCGAAGCCGGAAGCAGGTCTTCGATTAGTGCGAGATCGAGCGATGGCAGTGAAAAACTAGGCAAACCGCTTGGGATCTGGCCGACTACGCTGACGCCTTTTTTGTCCAGATCAAACAGGGCCACTAACACAATACTCAATATCATCACTATCACAGGAGCCAGTTTGATTGCATGACTTGCCAGTTCTGATGAAAGTCCTAGTTTGATCAAATTGGGTTTGAGGCTTTTGCGTGCATAGATAAGGGCAATCAAACTGAACGCCCCAATCATCAGGGTATAGAGATTAGTTTGGGGTAACGCAAGAATAAGATTGGTCAAGCGCTGCAGCACATTTTCCCCATGCAGTGACACGCCAAAAATATGTTTAAGCTGACCAATAGAGATAAGAATACCAGAAGCAGTCATAAAGCCAGAAAGCACCGGATGGCTTAAAAATGTGGTCAGAAATCCCAGTCTTAGTACCGACATTAGCAATAGCACTATACCGGAAAGAAATGCCAAGGTTGCAGCGGCGGTGATATAACCCTGGCTACCAGTTTCAAACAGCGGAGCAATGGCTTCTGCGGTCATTAGCGAGATCACCGCTACCGGGCCCACGGCCAGTGTTTTACTGGTGCCAAGCATTGTATAAATGATCAGCGGCAGGATACTGGCGTACAGACCAACAATGGGGGGCAGACCAGCAACCATCGCGTATGCAAGGCTTTGTGGGATAAGCATCAAAGTCACGATAATAGCAGCTAAGCTATCTTTTGTGGCGTCATGACGCGAATAATCAGGCAACCAAGATGATATCGGCAACCATTTCAACCAGGAATTTTTCATGCTTTGGCTATCCTAAGCAATGTGTGAATTCGGTTAATCGGGTTGCTTAACCCAACTAAGATCAAAACCCATTTCGGTAGCTTGGGCAATACGCCGATCAAATGAACCCAGTTCCGTGCAGCTCATCGACCAGAGTGCGCTGCAACGTGTTCCTGTGCGACAGAAAGCAAAAATAGGTTTAGGGGCGTGTACAAAGAACTGACTAAACTGCTTCCCCTGATCCTGAGTAATATTTCCGGAAATAACCGGTAAGTGAAAATAGGTCATACCATGTTCTTTAGCCAGTCGTTCAATTTCTCTATTCAAGGGCTGATTATTTTCTTCTCCGTCTGGACGGTTATTGATGATCGACTTAAACCCCATTGATGCCAGACGTGGTATGTCGCTGGGTAAAATTTGTGGTGAAACGGTAATTGATTCCGTTAAATAGATTGGTATTAGCATAATCGCAACTCAGTTTCAGACTTTATTCAATGGTATTTTCAGATAGCGCACACCATTATCTTCTTCCGGTGGTAACTCTCCGGCACGCATATTGACCTGAACCGAAGGAAAAATCAGGGTTGGCATATTCAGTGTGGCATCACGTCCTCTGCGCATCTCAACAAATTGCTGCTCAGAAATATTCTGTTTGACGTGAATATTGTATAGGCGTTCATCACCAATCGTAGTTTCAAACAGGTACTCTTCGCGATTTGGTGCTTTGTAGTCATGACACATAAAGACGCGTGTTTCATCAGGCAGAGCGAACAATTTCTGAATTGAGCGATAGAGGGTTGCTGCATCTCCTCCGGGGAAATCGCAACGGGCGGTGCCGTAATCGGGCATAAATAAAGTGTCGCCAACAAATACGCAGTTACCAATCACATAAGCCATACAGGCAGGAGTGTGGCCTGGAGTATGAATTGCGTGCGCTTCAATATTACCAAGAGTAAAAGTCTCTTGATCGGCAAACAAATGATCAAACTGACTGCCGTCCATCGCGAAATCACTACCGGCATTAAATAGCTTGCCGAACGTATCTTGTATCACAGTGATTTTTTCACCAATACCCAGTTCGCCACCAAGTTTCTGCTTGATATAGGGGGCCGCACTTAGATGATCAGCATGAACATGAGTTTCAAGAATCCACTCGACCTTTAAGCCACTTTTCGTTACAAACTCAATCAGTTTATCTGCTGTTTCGTAAGAAGTCCTGCCTGAAGCGGGGTCGTAGTCTAGTACCGAATCGATAACGGCACATTGCTGGCTGTTTGGATCTACGACTATATAGCTGTAGGTGAAGGTTTTTGGATCGAAAAATTCGTAAACGCTGGGGGTCATATTTCCTCCTTGATTCCATAAAAGATGATTAACGTCACGTGGGCCGGATAGCATCCGTTTACATAGCTACTCGCATGGTTTGCGGATTACAGCTTTTTTTACTGAAGTACCAGTCAACCTAGTTATAACCTTGAACTTTAAGTACTTCGGCTTCTTGAGCGTTTGCCGGTGGTGGAACAATCACTTCATTGCCTGGGATCCAGCTTTCTGGAGTTGCACATACGTTTGCATCGTTAGTTTGTAGTGTTTCAGCTAGACCTAAAATTTCTGCCACAGAACGGCCATTGCTCATTGGGTAGTAAAGCATTGCGCGGAGTACGGCTTCAGGGGCGATAACAAAAGTGGCACGAACCGCAGAAGTATTACTCGCACCTGGCTGAACCATGCCGTAAGCACCAGCAATTTTTATATTTAGGTCAGCAATAATCGGGAAGTTAATTTCAACACCCAAGTTATCTTTAATGCTACGAGCCCATGCGATGTGTGCATGAATACTTTCGATAGACAGCCCCATCGGTTCACAATTAAGAGCTGTAAAATCTGCACTTGCCTGAGTAAACGCCATAAATTCAGTGGTACATACCGGGGTAAAGTCTGCCGGATCAGAGAAAAGAACCAACCATTTACCTTTGTAGTCTTCCAGGCTAAGCGTACCCTGGGTGGTTTTTGCGGTGAAAGGCGGAGCTGCTTCATTTAGACCTGGCATCGCAACTACAGTTGTCTGTTCAGTCATATAGCGTTTTCTCACTTGCATCAGGATTTTATCAATAAGATTTTTCTAATGGATATACTATAATAGCATTCGCTACTAAGTACAAATAGAAATTCTCAATTAGTCTGAGAGGGTATAGCGATTAGGGAAGCGGGAATTCAGATAATAAGTACCGGAGCAAAGTTGCGTTAAACAGCGCGGCTTCAAACCAAGAAACTACGGCTCCGGAGTTACCATAGGGAAGCATATGAAGGATAATTTGCAGCCTCAAGCTGACTTGGCTAAAATAACTGTAATTTTATCCAGTAATACTGTTCAGTGACAGTCAAAGGACGCAGTGGATGATCCTCTATATCGCCGAAAAGCCCAGCCTTGGGCGCGCCATCGCCGAGGTGCTCCCTAAACCCCATCGCAAACATGAGGGCTATATCGAGCTTGGCAACGGTGATTGTGTTTCCTGGTGTATAGGTCATCTGCTGGAGCAAGCTGAGCCGGATGCCTACGATCCCGCCTACAAGTCCTGGCAGTTGGAGCATCTGCCTATTGTCCCGTCCGATTGGCAGGTTAAACCCAAAGCCAGCAGTCGCGGGCAACTCAGTGTCTTGCGTAAATTGGTCAAGCAGGCCAGTGAGTTGGTCAATGCCGGCGATCCGGATCGGGAAGGACAGTTGTTGGTAGATGAAGTGATTGCTCACCTTGGGGTTAAGGGCGATAAGCTGGCGGCGGTCAAACGCTTGTTGATAAGCGACCTCAACCCGCAGGCGGTAAAACGCGCCCTGGGACAGATGCGCAGTAATCGCGAGTTTGTGCCATTGTCGACTTCGGCACTGGCACGCAGCCGAGCAGATTGGCTCTACGGCATGAATATGACCCGTGCCTATACCCTGCAGGGGCGCAAGGTGGGCTATCAGGGCGTGCTTTCGGTCGGTCGGGTGCAAACTCCTGTGCTTGGTTTGGTTGTCCGGCGCGATCAGGAAATCGCCGCCTTTGTGCCCAAACCTTTTTATGAAGTGCTGGCCCATTTAAGCACCCAAGAGGGCAGCTGTTTCAGCGCCCGCTGGCAGCCCAGTGAGGCCTGTCAACCTTGGATGGATGAGGAGGGGCGGGTGCTCTCCCGCGGTTTGGCAATGAATGTAGTCGGCAGGATCACCGGCCAACCCGGCCGGGTAGATGAGCTGGAGCGCAAGCAAAGACACCAGGCGCCGCCTTTGCTCTATAGTCTATCGGCGCTGCAGATTGATTGTGCCAAACGCTTCGGCATGAGCGCCAAAGAGGTGCTGGATACGGCGCAGTCTCTGTATGAACGGCATAAATTGATAACCTATCCGCGATCCGATAGCCGCCATTTGCCCAAGGCGCAGTTACAGCTGGCCCCGGTAGTCTTGAATGCTATTACCCAAGGGGCAGCAGAGCTACTGCAAGGCTGTGAAGCCCCCAATCCCGCCCTTAAGTCCAAGGCCTGGAACGATGCCAAGGTAGACGCCCATCACGCGATAGTGCCTACGGAAAAGACGGCTAACCTTGGTGTTTTATCACAGCGTGAGCGTCAGGTGTATTTGCAGATCGCCCGTCAGTATTTGGCGCAGTTTTACCCTAATTATGAGTACCTTGAAACCCGCGTTGTGATCGACATTGCCGGAGGTTGCTTCGTGGCCAAGGCCAAACAACCATTAAAACAGGGGTGGAAACAGTTGTTTGGCAAACAAAAAGCCGACGATGAAGCGGAAGATATTCAAACCAGCTTACCTGAGTTGACTCAGGGGCAGGTGCTGGATTGCCTCAAGGGTGAACTAGTGGAAAAGATGACCCAGGCGCCCAAGCATTTTACCGACGCCACACTGCTGGCGGCGATGACAGGAATAAGCCGCTATGTGAAAGACACTGAGATCCGCAAAATTCTCAAGGAAACCGATGGTCTGGGGACAGAAGCGACCCGCGCCGGGATCATTGAACTCTTGTTTAAACGTGGCTTTTTGAAACGTCAGGGCAAGAGTATTCTGGCAACTGAGGCCGGCAGCGGGCTTATTCAAAGCCTGCCTGAAGTGGCCACCACGCCTGATATGACGGCGCTGTGGGAAAGTAGCCTGGATGCGATTTGTCGCCGTGAACTTAAATATCAGGCTTTTATGCAGCCCTTGACGGCTAAATTGGGCGAGCTTATTGAGCAGGCCAAGGCACAACTGCCCACGGCCTTGAGCGGCGTGAAAAGTACAGGCTTTAAAGGACGTAAACGTCGCAGTGGCGCTTATGCCGCTAAGGCTGGTGCCTCCAAGGGCACAAGCACCAAGAAGGGCACTGGCGTTAAGACCGGCACCGCCAAGCGCAACTATCGCTCAGCGACCAAGAGCAAAACCAAAGCCCAGTCCGCAACTTCCTGAGGACTGGCGATTATGTCAAGCGTCGGTATTGGTTGGACAGGGGATGGTACTCGTATCCCAGCGCACTGAGTTTATGCTCGAGCAGGGTAGGTGACAGGTCAAGCTCGTAATAAAGTGCATCTTTGTCCGGACAACTTAGCCTCAGTTTCTCATTGACTATGCCCAACAGTATTTCGGCGGGCAGATGTTGCAGGCTTTCCATATTCCCTCCAAGTGTCAGCTATTGACTGCCCCATAATGCAATAGAGTTGGCTTGGGTTGCAAATCTCGCCTGGGTGCATTTAAAGTTTTAAAAAAATCAACATCTTAATAAAGTAATTTTATTTTCTGTTCAAGGCGGTTTTATCAATCTTTTTACCGGTTCCTGCTAGATCAAATATTCGCAAACACTTTAACTAAATTCAATATAATTGTTTAAAAATCAATCTGTTAATATTTGTTGTCAAGGTATTTGATTCTGCCCTTGTCGATACGCATGCATTCCTTTTGCTGCAGAAAAAGTTCGCTTGTTACAACGATATTTAATTCTTCTCACGGCATTTAACGCTTTCCAATCACGATATTTCACGATTTGTCGATCCAGCGCAGGAAACCAGGGGCTGGAATTGGCTTTTTTACAGCTGGCACGCAAACTGCAGCCCTCGAGTAACACATATAAATATGTCTAATAAATCAGCGTATTAAACGCGTTTTACTTATAAAAGGGTAATGAATATGAACAAGAAGATCCTGGCACTTGTGATCCCGGCTATGCTGGCAAGTGGCGCTTCCCAGGCTGTGGAGCTGTATAAAGATCAGACCAACAGTGTAAACATGATCGGCTGGCTGGGTTTTGCTGCCTTCAATGATGGTCATGAAACCTCTGTTATCGATAATTTCTCTCGCGTAGGTTTCCGTTTTGATCGTCAGGAACGCAATGGCTGGCGCGCCTTTGCCCATACTGAGTGGGGCATCAACATGGTGACCAGTGATGACGGCCTGATCTACACCCAAGGCCAGGGCGGTGGTCAGATGCGCGCCGAGAAGAACAGTGACTTCTTGTTTAACCGCTTGGGTTATGTGGGTATGGCTCACGACAAGTGGGGGACTCTGACTTTCGGTAAGCAGTGGGGGGCATATTATGATGTGGCTTATACCACAGATATCCTGGATGCCTTCACTGGTTGGTCTGTAGGTGCCTACACCTTTGGTGACGGCGGCCTGACTGGTGCCGGTCGCGCCGATGCTGCCTTCCAGTATCGCAACACCTTCTTCGGTAAATTGCATATCGCCCTGCAGTACGCTTCCAAGCAAAATGACGATGTTGCCCTGTTTGACGAAAACGGCGTGGCGCTCAACGATGGCTCTGAGCTGAGCTTTGACTCCAGCTATGGTGCCAGCGTGACTTACAATGTGACCGATAAGTTCAAGGTGCTGGCCGGTTTCAACCGTGGTGACTTTGAAGGCAACCTGGCCGGTGTCGCCGTTGATGATACTAACCAGATCGTCGGTATCGGTGCCCAGTACGGCAGCTTCTACCAATATGCTCCAGGCCGTGAAGCAGATGGTCTGTACGTTGGCTTCAACGCTCACAAGAGCAAGCAAAACGAACTGGTTGGTGGCAACCTGTACGATTCTACCGGTGGTGAGTTCATCGTCGCTTACCAGTATGACAACGGCTTTGTTCCTTCATTCCTGTTGAGCTATCAGGATCTGGATACTGATGCCAACACCGCCATCCAAGGCGACTGGACCCGCCAATTTGCAGTTCTGGGTCTGCACTACCGTTACAGCCGTGACACTGTGATGTATGCCGAAGCCAAGATTGACTTCAGCAGCATGGATGACAAGTCCTGGGAAGATCTGCAGGACAACAACTATGCGGTAGGTATCCGTTACTTCTTCTAAGGGGCTCCCAGTATTTCCCTGCACAGGCCACCTTAGGGTGGCCTTTTTTTTATTCACGAGCTTATCCATTGCATAGGACAAGGGAAACTAGATGCCATCAAGGACATGAGTCCAGGGTGCTGAAGGAGACTCTGATTGAACAAGGAAAAGATGAAACTCAATAGTAAAATAATCGGGTTGGCCGTTACCTTGCTTGGCGGTTTTGGTACGACTGATGCCGGCGCATCGACTCAAATAGAAGCCGGATATCTGGGCTTTACGAGTGCTACCCGTGACGATAATCCCGGAGCTTTCAACCAAAGCTTTGTGGCGCTCAGTCATTTCAGTCGTGACGAGCGCAACACTTTTTATCAGATGCTCAAGGTGGAAAACCCCGGTAAATGGGTGGCGGATAAACGGGTCGCCTTCAAGTCATTGACGGTTTGGCATTATCGGCTCAACGAAGAGCGTACCGCACTGTGGCTGCAAAACTTTCTCGGCACCCATAAACATTTGACCGAGGACAATTTTTATCTCGGCTTGAAGCAGCATTTTGACTGCGGCGCGCTGCGTTTCAACCTGGGATTGGCGGGGCATTATACTGTGAGTCAGTCCAATCTGACCGATAAAGATTACTCAGGATTATCCGGCGTGGTGCTCAATGGCAACAGTTATTACGATTTGCCAGTGCTCCCCAAGGGCTGGAAACTGAACCTGGATTATACTGCGGCTTTTGGCCGTGACCGCGAGCATGCGGCTGTCTTTGGTTATGACGACGATTATGGTCATCAATTGTTTGCCGCTGTTTCCGGCCCATTGGCACAAGACTTGAGTCTCAAGCTGCAACTGACGCACTACAAGAGTTGGGGCACTGCTCCCAACGATGGCCTGGAGTACAGCTTCTCGCTTCGCTACGCTTTTTAACGCCACTGCTATATGCGCTTTCAAGCCCGTCGATGCGACAAGATGCAACAGCAACAAGGTGCAATAAAAAGGCCGAAAGTGATGACTTTCGGCCTTTTATGTTATTTTCCCCGCCGGAATGAGCTTGCTCCTTTCCAGAGTCGTTTGCCATGTCCCGTTTCTAAACGATCCCCAGCTTTTTCATCTTGCTGCGCAGAGTATTGGGGTTAATATCCAACAGCTCGGCCGCACCGCCGGGGCCGTAGAGCTTGCCGCCGGTCACTTTAAGGGCATGTTCAATATACTTGCGGGTCATGGTTTCCAGCGGTACCAGTTGATTGCCCGCATGGCTGGGGTCGACCACTATGGTCTGGCCGCTGGCGGTGGCCACTGCTTCGGTTTGCGGCGCCAGGAAACTGAAGTCCAGTGGTCCGGCTGGGTTTTGAATGATGGCCCGCTCCAGCACATTGATCAGCTCCCTGACATTGCCGGGCCAATTGTACTGACTGAGAATGGCCAACTGCTCGGGGCGGATACAGGGCAGTTTGAGCAACTGGAATCGGGCGCTCAGCTGTTCAATAAAATGCTGCACCAACAGCGGGATATCTGTGCGCCGCTGGCGTAAAGAGGGGATGTCTATCGGGAATACCGCCAGCCGATACCAGAGATCCTCACGAAAATCCCCCTGATGCACCATGGCTTGCAGGTGTCTGTGAGTCGCGGCAATCACCCTGATATCCAAATGCACCTGTTCATGGCCGCCGACCCGGGTGATGGTGCTGTTTTGCAGCACCCTGAGCAATCTAACCTGAGCCGAAAGCGGCAACTCGCCGATTTCATCGAGGAAGATGGTACCGCCATTGGCTTGTTCGAAGTAACCGGCCTTGCGTGACTCGGCGCCGGTAAAGGCACCTTTCTCATAGCCGAACAACTCTGAGTCGATCAGGGTTTCAGGAATGGCGCCGCAGTTGACTTTAATGAAAGGTTTACCACTTCTAGCCGAGAGTTCATGAATGGCGTTGGCGATCACCTCTTTACCGCAACCGGTTTCCCCCAGCATCAATACTGTGGTGTTGAGGTGGGCGATGGATTGCACCTGTTGCATCACCTGCTTTAGCCCTGAATTGGCACCGACCACACCGTTTTGCACATCCAGAGTGCGTTTCAGGCTAACGTTTTGTTTTGCCAACGCCTGATTTTCCAGCAGCAGATTACGACCTCTGAGATTGAGAGCGGTGATCAGGGCAAAGGTACTCATCTGCGGCGCAAGCATATCTGCGTGGCGGGGACGGAAAGTGCCGGCACTTTTGGAGTAAAAACCCACTATGCCCAAATGGGTATCTTCCATCGACATACGTAAAATGATCAATGAGCGGATCCCGGGGATCACTTTAGGGGCAGCCTGGGATGTCACCGGATCATGATCAATATCGTTAACAATCCTCACCCTGGGCCTATCGGGATCTTCCAGTGTTTTGGCCAGTCCCCCAGGGAGGGATACCTGGATATCGAGCGTGCTTGCCTGTGTTTCGCTTGCCTGGGCGATAAACTGTATATCGTTGAATTCTTTTCTATAAATATTAATGAACAGGCCATCGAGTGGCACTGAGTCACGTACATAGTCGAAGTAGTGCTTAAGCGAGGTTTCCAATTGAAGGCTACTGCAGAGTCGCCTGGTACACTCGTAATAAAAGTGTTTTTCCATTGATATTTCAAATAAACCGCGAAGTTTCGTGATTGTAGATCTTTATATTTCGTGATTCTGTGGCCGTAATCATAAATCTCCCCCTGAGCACCTCTTTTTGGTTAGTTGGCATGGCCGGTGCAACTGGTTGACTGAGTTCTTTCCCTGCATGAAAGGAAAATAAGTACATGACAGAAAAACAGAAAATAGACAGCAGTCGTCGTCAGTTGCTCAAAGGCGGCGCCGCTCTGGCAGTGACCGGGGTGGGGATGGCTGTCAGCAATGGTGCCATGGCACAGTGCCGCGAACAGGCGCCGGAATCCTTTGATGAACTGGTAGACGTATTGGTAGTCGGCAGTGGCTTTGCCGGTATGGCTGCGGCCCTGCAGGCCCGTGAAGCCGGTGTCAGCGTAATGGTTATCGACAAGATGCCAGTCTTTGGCGGCAACTCAACCATTAATGGTGGTGCCATGGCGGTTGCCGGTTCTCCGTTGCAAAAGCAGGCCGGTATTGAAGATTCAGTTGATGCCATGGTCGCCGACATGTTGCGCGCAGGTCGAGGCATGAATGATGTGGAGATGCTCAAGCTGGTATGTAACGGCACGGCGGAATCTTGTCAATGGCTGATTGACTATGGCGTCAAGTGGAAGCCTTTCGTACAGCACTTTGGCGGTCACAGTGTGCAGCGGGTACTGCAAACTGTTGAAAGCTCCGGCGCAGGTATCATACGTCCGCTGGTCAAGGCTGCCCGCGCCAAAGGCGTGATCATGAAAAATCAAACCAAGCTCGAATCTTTTATCCGAGATGATGAAGGCCGCGTGATCGGGGTCGAGGTTCGTGAAGGTTATTATTTCCCACGGGAGCGGACAGGTAAGATACGCACCATAGGTGCCCGCAAAGGGGTGATCATGGCGACCGGCGGCTTTGGCCGGGATATCGAATATCGCATGATGCAGCTGCCTGAACTGAACAATGATCTGGACTCAACCAACCATCCGGGTGCCACCTCTGAAGCACTGAAGCAGATGATGCTTCTGGGTGCTAACCCTATCCATCTGGATCAAATCCAATTGGGCCCGTGGGCATCACCCGATGAGAAAGGTTTTGGAACTGCATCCCAGTTCAACACCATTGCCACTTATCCTCACGGCATAGTAGTGGATGTGCGCACTGGTGAGCGTTTCTTCAATGAGCTGGCCGACCGTAAGGCGCGTGCCGATGCCATCATGACCCGCAGAGATGAGCACAACAACCCTGTGTATCCCATTGGCTTTACCAATGCCGAAGGCGCCAAGAATGCCCAAACTTTGGATTGGGGCATCAAGTACAAGGTGATCACCAAGGCCGATACCCTGGATGAGCTGGCCAAGGCTTATGGCATGCCTGCCGACAAGCTCAAGGCGCAGGTGGCCCGTTGGAACGAAGCGGTCAAGAGCGGTGATGACAAAGAGTTTGGTCGTCCAATGCAGGAAGCCATAGTGCTGGACAAGGGCCCATGGTACGCAGTGCGTATGTGGCCGAAAGTTCACTACTGCATGGGTGGTGTCAAGGTTAATACCAATTCTGAAGTCCTGCATCTGGTCAGTAACCAGCCGATTGCAGGCTTGTATGCGGCCGGCGAATCCACCGGCGGTATTCACGGTGCCAGCCGCCTAGGTGCTTGCGCCGTGGCTGAAGGTATTGTCACCGGTCGTAACGCCGGCCGTAATTGTGCTGCTGCCAAGCCGGTTGCACTGAAACAAGCGTAACAAATTCAATAATAAGGAGTAAGATGATGAACAAATCTCTAATGCTGGCGTCGCTGACGCTGGGCCTGATGTCAGGCAGTGCTCTGGCAATGGAACAAGTGGTTCTGGATGGCAAGCATATGACTCAGGATCAAGCCTGGGCCATTGCCGATGGCGCCAAAGTCAAAGTAGCCTCTCAGGCCCGTACCAAACTGGTTAAGGCGCACGAGCTGTTGATGGAAGCTGCGCGTCTGGGTAAGCCGGTTTATGGTCTGACTGTAGGTGTGGGCTTGAACAAAGACCACAAGCTGTTTGATGCCAATGGTAAACTGAGTGCCGCTGTTATGGATGCTTCCCGCAGCTTCAACTACAGCACATTGCGCGCTCACAGTGCCGGTGTTGGCGAGCCAATGCCTGTACGTCTGACCCGTGTGGCTCTGGCCGTGCGTCTGAACACCATTTTGGCCGGTCAAACCGGGGTTCAGCCTGTGGTTGCTGACCTTTATGAAGCTTACCTGAACAAGGGTATTACTCCAGTGATCCCTTCACAGGGTACTGTGGGTGAAGCCGACATCCTGCTGGCCTCTCACGTCGGTCTGGCGATGATTGGTGAGTGGGAAGTGTTCTACAAGGGCAAGCGTGTCAGCAGCCGTGAAGCCATGGCCGATGCCGGAGTTCCTTTGCTGGAGCCTATGGGTAAAGATGCTCTGTCCATCCTGTCCAACAACGCAGTGGCTGTAGCCTATGCGATGAAGGGCTATCAGGATGCCAAGCACCTGCTGGAAGTGTCTCCAACCGTATTCGGTCTGAGCCTTGAAGGTTTGAATGGTAACGTGGCACCTTTCCTGCCACAAACCAATGATATCCGTCCTTTCCCTTATATTCAGGCAACCACCAAGGATATTCTGGCGCAGCTGGATGGCAGCTATCTGTGGCAACTGAATGATGAGCGTCCGCTGCAGGATCCTCTGAGCTATCGCACCACAGCCTACACTCTGGCCAGTGCCAAGAAAGCCCTGGTGGATCTGGGCGAAGTGATCGACATTCAGATCAACCACTCAGATGATAACCCAGCCGTAGTACTGGGCGCATCCAAGGACTACAGCCAGTTCCCTCAGGTAGCCAAATACATGGTTGAAGGCAAGGGTGGTGTGTTCCCAACCACCAACTTCGAGCCTCTGCCTGTTGCCCTGGCGGTACAGAACCTGAGCACTGCCCTGACTCACGTGTCTCACAACAGTGTAATGCGCACTATCCACCTGTCTGATGCCCACTTTACCCGTCTGAGCCGCTTCCTGGCCGGTCCGGAAAACAATGGTCATGCTTTCGGTGCTATCCAGAAAGCCTTCGTTGACATGCAGGTGCGTAACAAGCAATTGGCTAGCCCGGTTTCATTCGATGGTATCCAAATTGCCGGTAACATCGAAGACACTTTCACCAACCTGAAACTGGCTTCTGACAACCTGATCCAGATTGTTGACAACACCAACACCATCTATGGTCTGGAGCTGTTGCACTCTACTCAAGCTATCGATCTGCGCAAGATGCACGACAAGAGCCTGAAGCAGGGTAAAGCCACAGGTGCCATGTATGAAGGTTATCGTCAGAAAGTGCCTTTCGTAAGCAAAGATCGTCCTTTCACTCCTGACATTCAGGCGTCACACGACTTTATTGCCAACTACTGATAGAAGAGCGGGGCAGGCAACTGCCCCGCAACAGGAAGCCCAAGATGTTGAAGATGATATCCACTGTTCTTGTAGCCTGCGCCTTGTTGCTGCCTGGAGCGGCCAACGCCATGAAGATCAAGGACTACCACAAAGAAGTCATGACGGCTGAAAATGGTCGTGTCGATTGCGCCGCCTGCCATGGTGATGCCAAGCGCAAGACCATTCCCGATGCGACAGCCTGTGAAGCCTGCCACGGCACTCCTGAAGATGTTGCCAAGCAGACAGCACGTCCGGCCAACGCCGGTCATGATGTTGAACCCAACCCCCATGACAGCCTGCACTATGGCACGGACTTGCCATGTACTTACTGCCATCAGGAGCACAAAGAGAGCAAGGTTTATTGCAATCAGTGCCATGAGTTCACTTATCCAGCAATGAAGCGCTAAGTCGGCGGTTCGAGTCTCCCTGTATTCTTTGGATTGGACCCAGTCCGTTATTTCCACCGCAGCCTTGGCTGCGGTTTTTTTTGGATAAAAAAAGGTCTGCCAAAAGGGCAGACCGGGACGACACCGAAACAAGCGTTTAAGCAAAGCGTCAATGGATGTGGAACCAAGTTCAGTGTGCGCTTTTAAAATTAACCCAAACTGAATTCACCTGAGCGCCTGGCCGCGATTGAGCGCAATCAGCTTATCGAGGATCCGCTCACCATCCATGCGTATGCCATTGTGCTCATATTCAGAGGTCAACCAATACTTGAGGTTGCCGACTCTGGCGGCGGTTTCCAGGCTGTAGGCCTGCTCGACATACATGTCTTCGCTGTAGATGGCAGCGGCGACAGGTACCCGGTTATTGGCGAGAATGTTCGGGTCATAGAGTGAAGGCCAATCGGCTTTGGCGGCCAGCAATTCGGCGCAGGCTTTCAGCGGCTTGAGGTTGGCAAACTGTTCGAACATCCAGGGGTAAATCATCTCACCGCTGAAAAGCAGCTCTTCGGCGTCCGGGGCAAAAGCCGGATATTCGCCCCGCACCCTGTGGGCGGCCCAGTTTGCGGCTTGCTGCTGGCAGTAGATGGACTCATGCATGATGGCAAACAGTGGGTTAGTATTGTAATCCAGCATTTGACAGAACTGCGCCTCAAACAAGGGGTTGAGCGCCTTGCCACTTGGGGTATCTATCAAGGCTTGCTCCAGCAGATAGTAGACCGCCTCCGGCCCCTGCTCCATACCTAAGTTAACCCCCAAAAGTTGCAGCATTTCCTGGGTCAGCCGCTCTCCTGTGGCCAGGCGCGCCTCATGGCTATTGATAAAGCCTCTGAGCTCGGCCAATAGGGCTTTGGCATCTTTGAAGCGGGCAAAGAAATCCTGGTTTTTGGCCAGCAGGCGTTGATAAGTTGCCCGGTAAACCTCGGTAGCGGGGCGCTCAAGGGAAGGGATACCGCCGGTAATAAAGGCTTCCTTGAGCCCTTGCGGCGCGGCGCTCAGGTATCTGAGTACGCAAAAGCCACCGAAACTCTGACCGAGAATGCTCCAGGGAGTATCAGGGCTCAGTTGCACCCGAATCGCCTCGGCATCGCGGATGATGTTGTCGGCGCGGAAATGGCTCAGGTGCTCAGCCTGCTCGTCAGGCGTCATGCCGTCCAGCGTCTTGAAGCTGACCGGACTTGAAAGACCAGTACCACGCTGATCCAGCAAGAGTACCCTATACTCCTTGAGCGCTCTTTTAATCCAGCCGCCATTGGCAAGGGGGCGGGCGGCACCAAAGCCCGGGCCACCCTGAAAGAACACCAGGAGTGGCAGGGTCGCGGCGTTATCCTGGGTGCCGATAAGCTCCCTGGCAAAAATTTGCAGTTGTTCCCCGGTGGGATGCTGATAATCCAGAGGCAGAGAGAAGAAGTGTTTGCGGCTCAGGATGCCAGCAAGACGGCTGTCTGTTATCATGTAGGGCCTTGGGCTTGACAGTGGATGGCTCAAAATTGTATACAAAAATCCCTGCGCTGCAAACCGGCGCCAGAAAAGCTGCCTATCTGGCGCTTTCCTGCCCGGGATCAATTTTTCTGTTGCAGGGTTGATGGATCATGCACCGAGACGATCTATCGATCATGGAACGATAACAGCCTGCGAGTGTGTGTAATGAAATACCAGATCATCCCAGTGACCCCTTTCCAGCAGAATTGCAGCCTCATCTGGTGTGAGAAGAGTGGCAAAGCCGCTGTGATAGATCCAGGTGGTAACCATGAGCGCATCATGGATGCCCTGGCGCAGCACGGCCTGCAGTTGCAATATATTCTTTTGACTCACGGCCACATAGATCATGTTGGTGCCGCCAAGGCTTTGGCCACCGAATGTGACGTGCAGATTATTGGCCCGCATATCGACGATAAATTTTGGCTGGAGAACCTGCCACGCCAAAGCCAGAACTTTGGTTTCCCGGCCTGCGCCGCCTTCGAGGCAGACCGTTATCTGGAAGATGGTGAAGAGGTTATCTTGGGCGAGCAGGCATTGCAGGTGTTTCACTGTCCGGGGCATACACCCGGGCATGTGATCTTCTTTGACCGCGAAGAGAACCTGGCCTGGGTGGGAGATGTCCTTTTCCGTGGCTCTATAGGCCGTACTGACTTTCCCGGCTCCAACTATCAGCAGCTGATTGACTCCATTCGTTACAAACTCTGGCCTTTGGGCGAGCAGGTCAATTTCATTCCCGGCCACGGCCCTATGTCGAGCTTTGGTGAAGAAAGGCGTAATAACCCCTTTGTTGCCGATCAGCTACTGGCCGATTGAGGCATTCCAGTCGCAACAGACCCGGGCATGCCCGGGTTTTTATTTGGCTAAAATTCACTCCATTATTGTTTTTTTACTACCAAACGTTTGCAAAGTGAGCCGGATATCGGCATTAATAAGCCCTTTTTTGGTGTGGATCCGGTTTTTGTTATCAAAATCGGGGTAATTTAACCAATGTTTACATATTGTGGAGATACTCCTATGCAACAGCGTTGGCATGCAGCAATATCTGCCGGTCTCTTGGCCACTGTCTGGTGTGGGGTTGCCGACACCTTTGGGCTGATCACCTGGATAGGGTTTCTAGGATGCAGTACTTTCTTTGCTCAAGGACGCAGTGGTTTTGCCGGTCTGCTTCAGGCCTGGTGCACCAATACATCGGGAGTATTCTGGGCTTGGCTTATCATCAGTGGTAGTAGCTTCTTTGTCTCGCCGCTATTTGGCTGGATCTTCACAGGTATAGCCACCAGTGCCATGTGCCTGCAGGCCTGTTTCGGTAAACTTAACTTTATTCCCGGTGCCTTTATTGGTTGTTGCATCACCTTTGCCATGTCGGCGGATATTACAGCTATTATGCCGCCGCTGCTGATTGGCGCCGTATTCGGTTATGCCATGAGTCGCTTGACCGACCTCATGGGCTATTGCCAAACCAGTCGCAGTCGTCAAACTCAAACAAAACCTCTGCCGGTCGAAAGGGCGGTGGAGTAATAGATTATATTGCCAGGATCCTGTCCCGGCTTTTAGCTTCGCGCTGAGGAGCACTGATGAAGCAGATCCAGTTTAGAAAAGTTGATGCCATGCTGATTAAGTTCAGTCTCAACGGTAAATTCTGGCTTGTGTGTTCGCTGGTTAGCGCCATAACCGTCGCTATCGCACTGGCTAACTGGTGGCAGTTGGATGCCAGTGTAACCCAGGGCGCTGAGGCGCGTTTACAAGCCAAAGCCGAGACCCTGCTCCAGTTGGCGCCCAAGCAGGGGCGCGATCTTTGGCTACAGCAGCAAGGTCTTAGCCGTAATGAACCGCGCGCTGAGATCAAAGTTATGCTCAGTAGCCATGATGGTAACTACTGGCTCGGTGACAGCTTAACACTGCAAGAGCAAGAGATGCTCAGCAGGGCGAACTGGTTGCTGCTGTGGGCCTTTGTCGGGCTGTTGCCGCTGTTTCAACTCAGCTATTGGATCTCCACCTCTCTCGGCGGCGGACTCTGGGATATGTATATGGCGATCAAACGCCTGGCTGACGGCGATTTGAGCTTTAGGCTCAATTTCTTCGGTACAGATGATTTTAGCCTGATAGCCCGCGAGATTGACCGCTGCGCCGATAACATGAGCGAAATGGTCACCGCCATCAGCAGTAATGCTGAAACCTTGTCGATGGCGGCTTCCGAATTTGCCGAGCAAGCCGCTGCCGGTGATGAGATGGGCAAAATTCAGTGGCAGTTTCTCGATACTGTGGCCACGGCGATGGAGCAGATGAGCAATGCCATTACCGAAGTGTCCCACAACGCCGCCGAAACATCTTCCCAGACCCGGGACAATGCCTCTCAGATGGGCCTGGGTGCCAGACATATAGCAGAAACGGTTGCCAGCATAGGTGAGTTGTCGAGCCGGATTGCCGAGGCGTTCTCTTCGGTATCGCAACTGTCGCGGGAGGCTACCGAGATTGGCGCTGTGGTGACCACTATTGATGGCATTTCCGAGCAGACCAATCTGCTGGCGCTCAATGCCGCTATTGAGGCGGCCAGAGCCGGTGAACAGGGGCGTGGCTTTGCCGTGGTTGCCGACGAGGTGCGGACCCTGGCGGGACGAACCCAGGAAGCGACAGTGGAAATTCAACGTATGATAGAGGGTTTACAGGCGGGCAGCCGCAATTTGTCTCAACTGACTGAGGCGATAGTGTCGCAGGCCGATGAAAGCCGCCAGGCGATCATTCAGGTGGGTACGGATGTTGAGGGGATGCGTGGCTCAGTGGATGCGGTATTTGATCGCAGCAGCCAAATCGCAGCCTCGGCCGAAGAGCAAAGCGTGTCGGCCCGGGAGATCAGCTCGCAGCTTGGCGATATCCGCAGCCACTCGGATCAGATGCGCCAGGCCAGCGAAAGGGCGATAGAGCTGAGTCAAAAACTGGCCCAGGCTTCAGCCTCTCTGACCCGGCTGTTGGCACAATATAAAACCAGTTAAACGGGTAGACAGTAGCGCCATAAAAAAACGCCGGCACCATCAGATGTCGGCGTTTTGCGTTATAGCGTTTCCTGAGCTTTGTTTTTTGCCTCAAGCGCGCCGCTCGCTGTGGTCAGCATCAGCATCAGCATCAGTATCAGTATCAGCAGCGCCATCAGCGCTCACAACCAGGTCAGCGAAAACAGCTCCAGATAGGCGCGTGATCCGAGGGCTTGTCGATGCCGCGAAGCGCGTAATCTACATCGGCCTCACTCAAGCGGCTTGCCAGCGACTCGGTTGCCAGGATCACATCGATACGCAGGCCGCGGTTATCATCAAAGCCACGGCTGCGATAATCAAACCAGGAGTAGCGTTCGCTGCGCTGCGGGTGCAACTGGCGGAAGGTATCCACCAAACCCCAGTCCAGCAGGGTTTGCAACCATTCACGCTCTTCCGGCTGGAAGCTGCATTTACCCGTCTTCAGCCAACGTTTGGCATTGGCGTCGCCGATGCCGATATCCAGATCCAGCGGCGAGATATTGATATCTCCTATGATGGCAATATCCTGATCCGGGCTGAATGAGTTTTGCAGATACTGCATCAGATCGGCATAAAACTTACGCTTGGCCGGGTACTTGGTTTCGTGATTGATATTCTCCCCCTGGGGGAAGTAGCCGTTGATCACTGTCAGTACACGGCCGTTGTCCTGGATGAACTTGCCGGCGATAAGCCGGCGCTGGGCATCTTCATCGTCGGTGGGAAAGCCTTTTTGAACCTCAATGGGGGCCTGTTTGGATAACAGAGCCACACCATAGTGGGCCTTGCCACCGTGGAAATGTACCTGATAACCCATGGCTTCCACTTCGGCCAGAGGGAAGGCCTCGTCGTGCACCTTGGTTTCCTGCAGCCCTATGATGTCCGGTTGGTGGCTGTCTATCAACTGTTGCAGCTGATGCAGACGGGCTCTCAATCCGTTGATGTTGAAGGAAACGATTTTCATCAGGGCAGCACTCGTTTGAAGGGTTTAACGATAACACTCAGATAAACGCCGGCGGCAACATAAGGATCGGCATTGGCCCAGGCCTGGGCGGCTTCCAGCGATTCAAACTCGGCCACCACCAAAGAGCCGCTGAATCCTGCGTCCCCCGGGTTTTCACTGTCCACGGCGGGATGTGGGCCGGCCAGCATCAATCGTCCTTCATCGGCCAGCAGTTGCAGGCGTTGCAGATGGGCCGGACGAGCGGCAAGACGTTTTTCCAGGCTGTTTTCAACATCTTGGGATGAGATCATATACCACATTATTTGAGTTCCTTGCGTTGCTCTTCGGGGATGTGTTTAAAGAGATAAACCACGGTTGCTATGGTGTTCAGCAGCGTCACTGCGGTCAGGCCAAAGACCTTGAAGTTGACCCAGGTTTCCTGACTCAGACTGAAGGCGACATAGATATTGATAATGCCGCAGACAATAAAGAAACTGACCCAGTACCAGGTGACTTGGGCCCATATCTTGTCGGCGACCTTGAGTTCTTGCCCCAGCATGCCCTTGAGTACAGGCTTATTCAGCAATTGGCTGACACCCAGACCCAAGGCGAACAGGGCATAGACTATGGTGACTTTCCATTTGATAAAGGTATCGTCGTGAAACACCAGAGTCAGGGTGCCGAATACGGCCACCATGGCAAAGGTGATGAGATGCATTTTCTCAAGTTTGCGGTACAAGAGATAGGTCACCACGAGTTGCAGCGCCGTTGCGGCTATCAGGGCGCCACTGGCGACATAGATATCGTAAAACTTATAAACGGCGAAGAAGATGACCAGCGGCAGGAAATCCAGCAGTTGTTTCATAGTAATCAGACTGAGTGAAAATTGCCTGTGAGTTTAGCACGGCGGGCTTTGAGGGATAAACCTCTTCGGCCCTTGCGTGGGTCAGTGCACAATTATTACAGGGAACCTGAGTTGATCTTGCCGGTCTCCGGGATAATTTCCACTATCACCCAGGCCCGGCCCCGTTTATGCAGGCGAATGGTTCTGTCATCGACCCAGGGACGACCACCTTTACGACCGGTAAATTTGACCACGACAGTCACGTCATCGGTGAATTTGCGAAAGAAGTCGATATCTATCTCCTCAATCTCCAGGGTGACATCTGTCATCTGTAGATTGAGCATATGGCGCTGCACAGAGGCGGCGATATAGTAACTTTTCAGCACCTCCTTCATAGGGTCGTCGACATACAGGCTCGCCTTCTCGACATCCTTATCTACGTAGATGGCCTGAAAGAATCCCAGGGCGACTTGCTCTGGGGTATCTATGGTGGCTTGACTCGGGTCATCATTGCAGCCAAATAGGCCGAGCAGACAAAGAAAAAGCAGATATTTCATAGTGTTGACCCTGGTGATTGGTGCCAAACAGTATCGTTTTTTTTAGCATTTATCGCAAGCCGCTGCCTCGGGCTTGACGGGATCGGCGATCCTGTGGCATATAGAAAGGGTAGTATAAAGATTCTTATCCACAGAATCTGTGGACAAGTGTGTTGAAGACTCGATAGATACTTCCTAAGCGATTGATATCGTCGTTAAATTGTCGCTGGTCAATTTTTGACGCTTGGCGTTTTCCCCTATCAATTTCTTCCCTGATTACTTATTTCTGACTTAATCATCCCTGGCGTAAATGATCCTTTGCGTCGAATTTGTACAGCATTTGCTGATAAAAGCCGCAGTCAGTCCATAATACCGTTTAAATAACAAAATCAAACTGCTGAAGCGGATAGGGTGTGGTTACCGGATATCAAATACTTCTTTCTGACTGTCAGAGTGGCATTCCCCGGAGAGCCGCGATGAACCAAAAAAAGCGCCTGCAGTAGCAGACGCTTTTGAATTGGCTATAGGCCGTTAATCGTTCTGGGTGGCCTGAATGGCGGTCAGGGCGATGGTGTAAACAATATCATCCACCAGGGCGCCGCGGGACAGATCGTTCACCGGCTTACGCATACCTTGCAGCATAGGACCTATGCTGATCAGATCGGCGCTTCGTTGAACGGCCTTATAAGTGGTGTTACCCGTGTTGAGATCCGGGAACACAAACACAGTCGCCTTACCGGCAACCGGGCTGTCCGGCGCCTTGGAGCGAGCCACGTTGGGCATTACCGCAGCGTCGTATTGCAGTGGGCCGTCAATCACCAGATCCGGACGCTTCTCTTTGGCAATCCGGGTGGCTTCACGCACCTTATCCACATCCGAGCCTGTACCTGAGTCACCGGTAGAATAGCTGATCATCGCCACTCTGGGCTCAATGCCGAAGGCTTTGGCCGACTCGGCCGATTGGATGGCGATATCGGCCAACTGCTCGGCATTGGGATCCGGGTTGATGGCGCAGTCACCATATACCAGCACTTGATCCGGCATCAGCATGAAGAAGATGGAAGAGACCAGACTGGAGCCTGGCGCTGTCTTAATCAGCTGTAGTGGCGGACGAATGGTGTTGGCTGTGGTGTTGACCGCACCGGAAACGATACCATCCACTTCATTCTGGGCCAGCATCATGGTGCCCAGCACCATGTTGTCTTCCAACTGTTCACGGGCAACTACTTCGGTCAGGCCCTTGTGACGGCGAAGATCCAGCATAGGTTCGACATAGCGATCACGCACTTCATCGGGATCGATAATCTCGACACCTTCTCCCAGAATAACGTCCTGCTGGGCTGCGATACGCAGAATTTCATCGCGTTTGCCAAGCAGTACGCAGCGGGCAATGCCACGCTCGGCGCAGATGGCGGCGGCTTTGATGGTGCGCGGCTCATCGCCTTCAGGCAGTACCACTGTCTTGTGCGCTGCGCGGGCCAGCTCGGTAAGCTTGTAGCGGAAAGCCGGTGGCGACAGGCGGTGCTCGCGAGGCGAGTTTTCGGTGACGCTTTCTATCCAGCTCTGATCGATATGACCGGCAACGTATTCCTGTACCAGTTCAATACGCACTGCATCGTCCACAGGGACTTCGTGGTCAAAGCGTTGAATATTGAGTGAGGTCTGCCAGGTATTGGTGTCGATAAGGAACACAGGCAGGCCGGTTTCAAAAGCTTGTTCACACAAAGCCATGATCTCGGGCTCAGGTTCATAACCGCCGCTCAGCAGCAAGGCACCAATTTTGACGCCGTTCATCGCCGCCAGACAGGCTGAAACGATAACGTCGGAGCGATCGCCAGAGGTGACCAGCAGCGAGTCTGTCTTGATGTGCTGCACCATGTTGGGAATCGAGCGGGCACAGAAGGTTACCTTGCGCAGACGGCGAGTGTTCATCTCACCGGCATTGATGATGCGGGCGCGCAGGTGCTTGGCTAAATCAGAAGCCCTGGGGGACACCAGATCCAGGTTATAAGGCACGCTGCCGAGGATCCTCAGTGGACTCTTGCCCGGCAACTGGAACATACCGGCAGTATCGCTGCGCTGAACACCCTGATGGTCGAATACTTCAGACAGATCCGGACGGGCACGGCCTTCGTCGTCCACCGGCGCACCAATCTTGTTGATGATGGCACCGATAAGACGTTTGTTCTTGTTGCCACCCCAGGAATTAAAGGCGATTTCGAGGCGGTTCATCAGTCCGGTCGGGCTGTCGTTGCCTGGGGTTGCCACAAAGATCACATCGGCGTCGAGCGCCTTGGCAATGGCATAATTGACATCATCGGCAAACGGATGGCTACGGGTGTGCACCAGGCCTTCGATGATCAGGGTTTCAGTGTTGTCGGCAATTTCACTGGCGCGGGCGATGATTTGCTCCATCAGCACATCTGTCTGGTCGGCACGGATCAGCGCTTCGGCGTGGATCATCTCAAACGGTTCAAGCGGGTTGACCGTAGGGGATTTGCTGAGGATGGTGGTTGAACGCTCAGGGCCGTGGTCCTGCGGGCGCAACTGGGAAATGGGTTTAAAGAATTGCACTTTAACGCCGTGGCGTTCCAATGCGCGAACCATCCCCAGGCTGATAGACGTCAGGCCGACGCCTGTGCCTATGGGGATCAACATAATGTTACGGGACATAAAAACCTCTTCGGAGTCGATGGTTTTCCGGTGAATCTTGTAAAGTCAAAAACATGAAAGCCGCCAGGTTAACCAGGCGGCTGATTGGTCATATTATTCTTCTATCAAACTAATAGCGTCTTCGGCGATGACCCACTCTTCATTGGTGGGAATGACCATGGCCAGAGTGCCTTCATCTTTAGTGATAATTCCGCCATTGCCGAAGCGGGCGGCCAGGTTGCGTTCATCATCGACCTGGAAGTTGAAGATGGACAGTAGTTCCAGCACTTTCTTGCGGATAATGTCGGAGTTTTCACCTATGCCGCCGGTAAAGACCACGGCATCCAGACGGCCCAATGGCACAGTGTAGGAGGCGATGTATTTTGCCAGACGATAGCAGAAGATTTCCAGTGCCAGTGTCGCACCTTTGTGACCTTCGGCATATCCTTCTTCGATACCACGGCAATCATTGGTCAGTTCGCTGATCCCCAAAAGGCCACTTTGCTTGTTCAGCAGGTTGTTGACCTCTTCCAGGGTGTAGCCCAACTGGTGTACCAGATGATAGATGATGGAGGGGTCGATATCGCCGCAGCGGGTTCCCATCACCAAGCCTTCCAGTGGTGTCAGCCCCATGGAGGTATCCATGCTCTTGCCACCTTTAACTGCCGTAACCGAAGCGCCGTTGCCCAGGTGAGCACAGATCACATTGGTATCAGCCAGCTCTTTACCCAGCACCTTGGCCGCTTCGCGGCTGACAAACAGATGGCTGGTGCCGTGCATACCGTAACGACGAATGCCGTGTTCACGATAAAGCTTATAGGGCAAGGCGTAGACAAAGGCGTGCTCAGGCATACTCTGGTGGAAGGCGGTGTCAAACACGGCAACCTGAGGCAGGCTTGGGAACGAGGCCATGGCAGCACGAATACCTATCAGGTGCGCCGGGTTGTGCAGCGGTGCCAGTGAGGCACAGTCTTCGATACCTTTAATCACCTGATCGTCAATGATAACCGAGCGGGTGAATTTTTCGCCGCCGTGCACGATACGGTGACCCACCGCCAGGATCTGTGACGCCAGTTCAGGCAGGGGAGCCAAAATCTGGTTTACAATAAACTCCACGGCTTCACGGTGCGCGGTAAATGCGCCCAGTGCGGCTTCATGCTTTTCGCCATTGTGTTTCCATTTGATGCGGGAGTTTTCCAGACCAAAGCACTCGGCCAGACCTGAGATCTGATCATCGCCCGTGAGTGCATCCATGACTGCAAATTTCAAAGAAGAGCTGCCGCAATTTAGAACCAATACCAGTTTTTTAGACATGTTAAAAACCTTTCGCCGTTTTTAATTAATGAGTTACGGGTGAACTGGACTCGCCTGTAACCTGTTTCACTGTGTTCCTGCCGTCAAGCCGTTGTTGGGGCCGAATAGGGAACTGTGCTAAGGTAAAAGCAATATTATGCTTGTTTCAGGTGCCTTGATTGAGCCTTAACTTTCTCAAAACCGTGAGGGAAGGTCATCGTTATATGAAGACCTGGCCCATGGTCAGACAACTGGGTTTCTTTTTTCCTGAGTTTCGCGTTATTCGTGCCACTCAGTTGGCGTTGCAGTTGATGCCTGTGTTGGCCATGCTATCGGCTGCCGCGCCACTCTATTTCTATGGTTGGGACTATCTTCCCCAGGCCATAGCTATCTTTCTGTTCTTTCTCAGCCTGCCTTTGCAGGGCTATCTGTGGCTGGGTTGGCGTGCTCGCCATCCCTTGCCGCTGTCCTTGCTCGATTGGGGAAATCAACTCAATGCCAAGCTTTCCGGGCTTGGGGTGAGCAGTCGCCCTTTAGGGGCCAAGGCCTGCTATATGGATATGGCGCAGATCCTTAAATTGGCCTTTGAACGTCTCGATGCCGGATTTTGGGAAGAGCTCTGAATCAGTAACCGGCATTGATCCCTTTCTGGATAAATATAGCCTTTATTCGCTCCATGGTTTCGCGATCCGGCGGCGACACGCCGTCGAGTTCATAGTGTTCACCCATGGCTTCCCACTTGTGTTTGCCCAGTTCGTGGTAGGGCAGTAACTCCACTTTTTCCACATTGGTCATTGGCTTGATAAATTCAGCCAGTTTTTCGGCCGAGGCTTCATCGTCTGTATAGCCGCCGACAACCACGTAACGGATCCAGGTTTTCTGGCCTCGTTTTGCCAGATATTCGGCAAACTGCAATGTTCGCTGGTTGCTGACCTTGGTGAGATCTATGTGCTTGGCATCATCCATCTGTTTGATGTCCAGCAGTACCAGATCAGTGTTGTCCAGCAACTGGTCGATCACCTCTGTGTATTTACGGACAAAGCCGTTGGTGTCCAAACAGGTGTGAATGCCTTCGGCCTTGCAGGCCTTGAATAGCTCGGCAACGAATTCAGCCTGTAACACAGCTTCACCACCGCTGGCGGTCACGCCACCACAGCTGGCTTCCAAAAAAGGTCGGTAGCTGACTATCTGTTCCATCAGCTCCGCGACCGTAACTTCCTTGCCGCCATCCAGATCCCAGGTGTCGCGGTTGTGACAGTATTTACAGCGCATCAGGCAACCCTGCATAAAGGCGATAAAGCGAATGCCGGGACCATCTACTGTGCCAAAGGATTCCACCGAGTGGATCCGTCCTTTTACTGTCATGTGCTCTCCTTGGAATGGCTGCAGCGGCGGCCGCTGCAGCCCGGTTTCAAACGCGGATTACAGTGCTTTGGTGAAAGTACGGGTAATCACGTCTTGCTGTTGCTCAGGGGTCAGTGAGTTGAAGCGCACTGCATAGCCTGAAACACGTATGGTCAGCTGTGGATACTTGTCAGGGTTGACGACAGCATCTTCCAGCATTTCACGGTTCATCACGTTGACGTTCAGGTGCTGACCACCTTCATGGCCTGGCTTGTGGGAGAAGTATCCATCCATCAGCGCGGCCAGGTTGGTGCGGCGGGCATCTTCATCTTTACCCAGTGCATTGGGCACAATGGAGAAGGTGTAAGAGATACCGTCCTGAGCGTGAGCGAAGGGCAGCTTGGCCACTGAGGTCAGTGAAGCGATAGCGCCTTTCTCGTCACGGCCGTGCATTGGGTTGGCACCCGGGGCAAATGGTGCACCGGCGCGGCGACCATCCGGAGTGTTACCTGTCTTCTTACCATACACCACGTTGGAAGTAATGGTCAGGATTGACTGGGTTGGGATGGCGTTGCGGTACATCTTCTTGTCACGAATTTTGGCCATAAAGCCTTCAACCAGCATACAGGCGATGTCGTCAACACGGGCGTCGTTGTTACCGAACTTGGGATAATCACCCTCGATTTCGAAGTCTACGGCAATACCGTTTTCATCGCGAACCGGTTTCACCTTGGCATACTTGATGGCAGACAGTGAGTCGGCAGCAATAGACAGACCGGCGATACCACAGGCCATGGTGCGACGTACGTCTCTGTCGTGCAGCGCCATCAGCGCGGCTTCGTAAGAGTACTTGTCGTGCATGTAGTGGATGGTGTTCAACGCAGTGACATACTGAGTTGCCAACCAGTCCATCAGGCCATCGAGACGGCTCATGACGTCATCATAGTTGAGCACTTCGTCTGTGATAGGATCTGCCTTGGGAGCAACCTGAATTTTCAGCTTTTCATCCACACCACCGTTGATGGCGTACAGCATGGTCTTGGCCAGGTTGGCACGGGCACCAAAGAACTGCATGTGCTTGCCCACAACCATGGGGCTCACGCAGCAGGCGATGGCGTAGTCATCGGACTCGAAGTCAGGGCGCATCAGGTCATCGTTTTCATACTGGATGGAGCTGGTGTCGATAGACACTTTGGCGCAGTATTTTTTGAATGGCTGAGGCAGCTGCTCGGACCAAAGCACAGTGATGTTTGGCTCTGGGCTTGGACCCATGTTGTATAGGGTGTGCAGGAAGCGGAAGCTGGTCTTGCTCACCAGTGGACGACCGTCCAGACCCATACCACCGATAGATTCGGTAGCCCAGATTGGGTCGCCGGAGAACAGCTCATCGTATTCAGGGGTACGCAGGAAGCGCACCATACGCAGTTTCATCACGAAATGGTCGATCATTTCCTGAGCCTGCTCTTCGGTGAGCACGCCATTTTTCAGATCGCGTTCGATATAAACGTCGATGAAGGTTGAAGTACGGCCCAGAGACATGGCAGCGCCGTTTTGGCTCTTCACCGCGGCCAGATAGCCGAAGTAGGTCCACTGGATGGCTTCTTTGGCATTCTTGGCAGGGCCGGAGATGTCATAACCGTATTTGGCTGCCATCTTCTTCATCTTGCCCAGCGCTCTGTGCTGCTCGGCAATCTCTTCACGCAACTGGATAACGTTGCTCAGATCTTCACCGGCTTCCATCTGAGCCTGCAGTGAAGTGAACTGGGCAACCTTGTCCTTCATCAGGTAGTCGATACCGTAGAGGGCTACGCGACGGTAGTCACCAATGATACGGCCACGACCGTAGGCATCGGGCAAACCTGTCAGTACACCTGACTTGCGGCAAGCGAGAATTTCCGGAGTGTAAACATCGAACACACCCTGGTTATGGGTCTTACGCAGTTCGGAGTAGACATATTTGATTTCAGGATCCAGCTCGCGATCATAGGCGGCGCAGGAGCCTTCAACCATGCGGATACCACCGTTGGGCAGCATGGCGCGTTTGAGTGGCGCATCAGTCTGCAAACCAACAATGGTTTCCAGTTCCTGATTGATGTAGCCGGCATCATGGGAATCTATGGTAGAGACTTTGTCTGTATCAAAGTCGACCGGAGCGTGGGTGCGGTTTTCCTGCTTGATGCCTTCCATGACTTTGTCCCACAGGGCTGTGGTCGCAGTGGTGGGGCCAGCCAGGAAAGACTCATCACCTTCATAGGGGGTGTAGTTCTTCTGGATAAAGTCACGTACATTGACTTCGGTCTTCCAATCGCCGGGAACAAAGCCTTCCCATGCGCTTGCAAACAGCTCAGTTTTCTCGGTCATAGTACTCATACCTTCTAGTTGAGATAAAGTTACTTGCTGGCCTCGCTGCCTTGCTTGGCCAGCAAGGGACGGCGATACACAAACCAGTAAGTCAACCCTACAAATAAAGCTCCCCCCACGATATTACCCAGAGTGACGGGAACCAGATTATGGAACACGAATTGGCTCCATGTGAGATCGGCAAACTGCTCGGGGCTGACCCCGGCGCTTGTCCAGAATTCAGTGCCGGCCATATTTTTGCTGATAATGGCCATGGGAATAAGGAACATGTTGGCGATACAGTGCTCAAAACCTGCGGCGACAAACATGGCAACCGGCAACACCACGGCCAGCAGTTTGTCAGTGACCGAGCGACCGGCATAGGCCATCCATACCGCCAGACACACCATGATGTTACACATGATCCCGAGGGCGATGGCCTGGAAAAAGTCATGGTGCAGTTTGGCCTGAGCGGTCTTCATGTAACCAAGGCCTATCAAACCGTGGCCGGCATCATAGTGTTTGGCGGTGATCATCAGGCCTACCAGTAGCATGGCGCCGATAAAGTTGCCCAGATAGACCAGCCCCCAGTTGCGCAGTAAGGCCTTGGTGGTGACCCGTTTGCTGGCTCTGGCAGTAATGGTTAATACAGTAGAGGTGAAGAGTTCGCCGCCCAGTACCACCACCAACATCAGGCCCAGGCTGAAGCACAGGCCGCCGATGAGTTTGTTGAGACCGTAGGGAAGGGCGCTGCCGCCGGCAGTGGCGACGACATAGAAGATAAACGCGAGGCCAATAAACACCCCCGCAGTCATGGCCAGCAACAAGGTCGATTGGGTATCACGGCCGATTTTTACGACGGCCGCATCCTCGACCTTCTGCGCAGTATTGGCAGGGGTTGATGCATCAAATGGGCTAGGACTGTTGTTCATAGTTGCCTTCTTTCGCTCATTTGGTGGCTGGCCACCGGTTTAGGTTATAAAGTTCATTTATCGCTTATTCTATAGTGATGGCTTGCGAGCCATCGAGTTCATCAACTATAAGCAAGCTGTAATTAAATTACGTGATTTAGATCAATTTAACCGCTGATTAATCTAAATTATGAAATTAAACTACGTTTTGCTACTCTTTTTTGTCTAAATTTTCCTTGAAATAATTCACCGAAATTCGAGTTGTCTTCCAGTGTCATCTACCAAGGTTTGTGCTTTTAATTGGTTTTTGGTCCAAGTATAAGCTTGTAACACGTTATAAAAGTCCAGTCTGTGCTCTTGCTCGCGGTGAATGGCTGCAAACAGAAATGTTGGCCTTTCCCGTGTAGTCGCAATCCTCGCCTTCTTTGACTTACAGAGCCTTGATGAGGTTTTAGTGACCTCTGGGGAACTGTGTAAAGAATCGCCTCACATGTATTGAACCTTAAAATTGGTCTTACCAATTTACCATAAAAATATTAACACAGAGCCGTGCTGTCGGCATCTGATATCGGCCTTTACCCATAGGGAAAAGCTAAATTTTGCGAGCAGGTTAACAATTGTATGTCATTGCGTCGACGCGGGGGGGAGCTGGCGCCAGTTTATTTCAGCAAAGGCTTATGCCTGTGGCCTCACAAACCCATATCAAAACTTGATTCGGGTCTTGATTTTTGGGCTGTTGTGACCCGCCTGGGAGCAGGCTCAGGGCTGTGAGTCCTGTCATGGTTCATTAGGCATGCAGTCAAAAAGTTAACGGAATATCATCAGGTAACCGGGTGGTAACTTTATCCAACAACCAAAGCGTAACTTGCGTCATGCCTTGGCACTCGAGGGAAGAGTTGATTAGAATCAAGGCTTTCTTTTGCTGTCACGCTCCATTTCAAGGAGCTATCCAAGGAGGCCGTTATGCCATCCATGGCACGTCTGGCCATCATACTTACCCTGATTTATGCCCTGTTTTGGGCTCTTGGGCCCTTGTTGACCGATATAGGGATCTGGGGAGCACAAGCTGATTATTACGGCCTGCCTTTGTGGTTTTGGCTGTCCTGTATTCTGACTCCATTATGTTTCATTCTGGGGCTCTTCTACCTGTTTGGCCGGGGAGGGCATAAAGAGTGACCACCCTTATCCCCGTATTGGTTTATCTGTTGCTCAGCCTGGTGTTGACCCGCTTTATTGCCGCCAGACAAGACAAGGCCAGCCTCTATCAGGATAAGGCGGCGCGCTTTTTTATCGGTGGCCGTTTTCTCAATGGCCCCATGTTGGCCTTGACGCTGGTGGCCACCTATACCAGCGCCAGCTCTTTTATCGGTGGTCCGGGCGCCGCTTACAAGATAGGTTTGGGCTGGGTATGGCTTGCCTTGATCCAGGTGCCGGTTGCCATGCTGACCCTGGGAGTGTTGGGGCCGAAAATTCTCGCGGCCAAGGCGCCTTACGCCACTTTGATTGAGTGGTTGGATGCTCGCTTTGAGCATAAAGGAGTCAGCATGTTGGCGCTGGGCTCCTTGGTGCTTGGATTTGTCGCCATGATTACGGTGCAGTTTATCGGTGGCGCCAGGTTGTTTGCCGGCGTCAGCGGTATCGACTACAGCTTGGGGCTGGCTCTGTTTGTGGTGACTGTGCTGGCTTACACCCTGAGCGGAGGTTTTCGGGCGGTGACCATCACTGATGCCTTTCAGGGGATAGTGATGCTGCTGGGGCTATTGCTGCTGTTTTTCACCCTGCTTGGCCATGGGGGGATGACAGAGTTGATGTCCAAGGTGGCCAGTGAAGACCCGGCATTGTTGCAACCCCACGGCAATGAAGGACAACTGGGCTGGCCCATGATGCTGTCGTTTTGGGTGCTTATCTGTTTTGGCACGCTTGGGTTGCCACATACTGTGGTGCGTTTGCTGGCGGTTAAAAATACCCAGGCGCTTAAGAAAGGTATTATTTGGGGCACCCTTATCAGTGTCTTGATGACACTGTTACCGCATCTCATTGGATTGATGGGGCGGGCGCTTTATCCCGATTTGCAGGTACCGGATGAGATCATGCCAACTTTGATCTCCGGACTGTTTTCGCCACTTTTGGCCGGGGTGCTGCTGGCGGCGCCCATTGCCGCCGTGATGTCGTCGGTGGACTCTATGTTGCTGCAGGCGGCGGTCAGTCTGGTGCGGGATGCCTGGGTTAAAGTCAGGCCACAAACCTCGGCGCAAAGCCAGCTGCGTTTGAGTCGCATTGCCATGTTGATGATTGCTGCGCTCGCCTGCTACTGGGCGCTGGAGCCTCCGGCCATGATAGTCTGGCTCAATCTGGCGGCTTTCGGTGCGCTGCAGGCGGTGTTTCTCTGGCCAATTTTAGCGGCGGTATTCTGGCCTTCATTGACTGGCAACGCCGTATTTGCCGCGATGATTTCCGGATTGCTGAGCTATGGAATGCTGCAATGGCAGGCCTTGCCTTTACCATTTCATATTCACCCTGTGGTCCCGGCCTTGCTGGTTTCACTCTTGGCCATGTTGGGCTGCCATGCATGCTTGTCTGCGCGAGCGGTTTTGGCGGTAGCGCCGAATAAGGCAGAGTAAAGAGCTATGCTTGATTGTTGAGTAAGGGATGAAACAAAAAAAGCGCAGTCATTGACTGCGCTTTTGGCTATTAAAGCGCTTATCAGAAACGGATCTGATAACCCGCGTAGACTACGCGGCCGATAATGTTGTGGGTATCGGCGTCATAACCTGGGTAGGACAGCTCATAGTTAACCGTAGGCATGGCATCGAACAGGTTACGGGCACCGACCGTGACTTTACCGAACTGGTCAAAGTCATAGTTCATGGCCAGATCCCAAGTGGTGAAGGAACCAAAGTCCTGCTTGTCGATGTTGGCAGCTTGCTGCTGTGGTGTTTCACCGGCATAGGAGTCGATGTACTTGGCGATCAGCGAGGCGCTGAAGGCATCGTACTCATAGCTAAAGGTGGAGTTGAAACGCAGTTCAGGATATCCCTTGGTACCCAGCACGTCGTAACGTGGATCGACCGGACTGGCTTGCTCTGTGTACTCCAGTGCATAGGTGCCGTCTAGGGCAAATTTCAGACTGCCGTAGTTACCCAGCTCGAAGCGCGAGCTGAAAGAGACGTCCAGACCCGAGGTTTGCACCCCGTCCATGTTGATGTAACCGGCGCCAATCTCTTCAATCTTGCCGTCGGTATCACGCTTCACATAGACATATTTAGGATCGTAGGCACCGAGACCTGTAGTGGCTTCCAGATCCAGGATAGTCTGGGCACCGACATAGCTGACCTGGTTGCTGATCTCAATGTTGTAGTAGTCCACAACCAGAGAGATATCATCTGTGATGTTCCACACAGCACCGAAGGCATACTGATCAGACTCTTCAGGTTTCAGCTCCGGATTACCTGAGCTCTTGCGCAGATACTGAGTTGACTCACACACATCGGCGCCTTCGCGTTGGTCAGGCGGTAGCATCTGACAACCTTTGGTGTCGATCACTCGGTCATAACTGGTAGCAGCTTCGCCCAGCAGATCATCCAGTGACGGAGCACGGAAGCCCTGGCCGTAAGAGGCGCGCAGGACCAGGTTATCCAACAACTGGTAACGCAGGTTGATAGAGCTGGACAGCTGGCCTTCATCCGGCAGGCTGTATTGGTCATAACGGCTGGCCAGTTTAACGTTCAGATCGTCGGTGACCGGCAGTTCCAACTCAACGAAGGCAGCCTTGTAGTTACGCTCACCGGCGGAGTCGCCACCGTAAGTACCCAGTACTTTGCCGGCAGCTTGCTGCGCATCGCGGCGATCGCTGAATTCCATCTTCTGGTACTCGGCGCCCACAGCGTAACCTATGTCACCGCCTGGCAGGGCGATAGGTGCCAGGGCTGCCCAGGAAATGGCTGTTGCTGTGGTCTTGGAATCCGCCTGACGGGTGGCTGTGTGCAGGAAGCTGTCCAGGGTTGCCTGAGTGGCATTACCGCCCAGAACAAATGGGTTATAAAGCCCGGCATCGACGGCTTGCTGCAGGTTGTCTTCAAACACATAAGAGTCTGTGCTTATATCCACCTGTTGATCAGAGTACTGTACGTACCAGTTCAGTGAACCGGCATCCAGCTCCAGGTTCAGCCCTGTCACCACGTCAACAACATCGGATTTGAACGTCGTGCTGCGATCGGCCACGCCTGTCAGACGGTGGTAAGCCTGTACTTCAGTTGCACCGGCTGTGCCATAAGTTGGGTTCAGTGGGTTGTCGGCTGCGATAAATAGGTTAGGGGTCCACAGTGCGGTTGAAGAAGTGGTGGACTTGTCACGCATCACAATCGCCTGACCGAACCACTCCAGATTATCGGTGATCTTGTAAGTCAGGTTGCTGAACAAGGAGTCTTTGGTCTGATCCGGCAGGTAATCGGTACCATCAAACATGCTGTAGCCACAACGTGGACCATCTTTACTCTGAACGATTTGATCGGCGGGGCAGTCTTTACCTGGAATATAGTCACCAGTGTAGCTTGGCGTCTCAAAGGTTCCATCTTCTTTTTTGCCTGGGCGAGCAGCTACTGGGCGCCAGGTGCCTTCCGGTGCATACAGAGAACTGCGACCATAAGCTTTATCCCAGTTGGCAGTGAGATGTTCACGCTGGCCACCCTTGAGAGGATCAAACTTCTTATGCTCTATGATAACCAGACTGCTGCTCTTGTCGCTGGTGTTACCAAAGGTCATCGACGCCGACATTTCATCACGGCCACCCTGAGTCGGGTTGGCGAATTTCAGATCAAATCCGAGGCCATCATAATTCTTCTTCAGAATGATGTTGATTACACCGCCAATGGCATCGGAACCATAGATGGCTGATGCACCGTCACGAAGAATTTCAATACGCTCGATGGCGTCCATGGGGATTAGGTTAAGGTTGGTTGCATCGGCACCGAAGGTGGCTGATGGTGCAATCCGGCGGCCATTGATCAGGGTCAGGGTACGGTTTGAACCCAAGCCTCGCATGCCTGAGCTGGCGTGGTTACTGGCAGAGCTACCAGCGTCGCTGATAAAGCTGCCCGCCGTATTGTATGGCATTTGTGCCAGTACCGCAGAAACATCTGTCAGACCGGTTTTGGCTATGTCTTCAGAACTCATTACCGTCACCGGCAGTGCCGATTCCATGTCGGTACGCTTAATGCGCGAGCCGGTAACTTCGATGCGCTCCAGTTGTTGTTCGTTTTCGTTGGCTTGAACAGCGGGTAAGCTAAGAGAGGCTGCTGCAGCGCCGCCAAACAAGGCGAAGCGCACAGCTTTGCTGACACTGAGATTCATCATTTATATCCTTTTATGATATTTGTTTTATCTTTTTGTATTTATCAGGGCCGATAAAGAACAATTCGGCGACAAAATGTAACCATTAAGATACAAATAATACAAGTGGTTAAATGCTTATTGACTATCTTTTTGTTGTAATAAAGATGTAACCAAGTATTTTTAAATATTATTGATACAAAGGTTATTAAAATAAAACACACAAAGAAAACAATATTGCAACAATTGGTGGGGAATTAAGATGAGCAAATAATAAGCGGCGCGAATGCGCCGCTTATTTACAGGATTAAGTTCTGTTTAATCCAGTTTAGAAGGAATAGTTCAAACTAGTGTAGTAGAAGCGGCCGATGTTATCGTATGCAGCAGATCCTGCACTGGTTCCGGTTGAACCATAAGGCAAGTCCTTATCGAATAAGTTATCGATACCAAACTTGAGGGTTATGCCGGAATCAAATTGATAACCCAAAGCAACATCACTGATGAAGTAATCGTCGTACTGCATGTTGGAACTTGGGTTGGCATTAAGGGCCAGATCCTTATCTGTGTACAAGCTGACATCATTGACGAAACGGGTACGCCAGTAGCTGAGCCAGTTTTCATACTTGTAATTCAGAGTCAAGTTAGCCTGCCAATCGGCATATCCCAAAGTACCCGCCAACTCTTCATAATCACTGGGATCATCTTGGAAGGAGAAGTTACGACGTTTTATCAGGTGGGTCGCGATCAGGTTAGCACTGAAATCACCGCCGAGAATATCAGCCTTATAGGCCAGATCCAGATCCACCCCGGCTGCTTCCAGTGATGCCACGTTCAGCGCATGGCTTTGGATCAAGGTTATTTGGTGGGTTGAAGGATCGCGGGTGATCAAGTCACAGTACTGATTATTTATACCACTGGCCGAATCCAGGCATCGGTCAACTATGGTCTGTGCTCCGATGGAGCTGATGGCATCGTCGATCTTGATGTTCCAGTAATCGAGTGTCAAAGATAGACCTTCGATAAACTCAGGCTGGTAGATAAGCCCAACAGTGTAGCTGGTGGACTCTTCTGGCTTCAGTTCCCGGTTACCACTGCTCTTACCTTCTATCCTTTTGGCATCGTACTCATCATTGAAATCGGCAGGTACACCCATTGCAGCACAGTTCTTACGGCGGGTGGCTGAATCAGCCAATGTATTGAGGTTATCGATACGGCAGCTGTCTTTAACACTAAAGTATGTTTGACTCGGTGCACCAAACAGTTCGCTGATATTTGGAGCTCTGATGGCTTCGGCATAGGTACTGCGCATTCTCAGCTCATCGTTGATTTCCCAGCTTAGACCGGCTTTCCAGGTGGTCGCATTGCCTATGGTGCTGTAATCGGCGAACCGGACTGCCAGATCCATATCCAGCTGGCGGATCAGCGGTAAGTCGGCCAACAGCGGGATTGATACTTCCGCAAATACTTCCTTAACATCGAAATCACCTTTGTCTTCGCCCAAGGCATTAAAGAATGTACCTCCGGCATTCTCAGGCTCTTTAGTCTCACTTTCTTCTTTGCGGTACTCAACCCCGGTAGACAAGCCTACATAGCCCGCCGGTAATTCAAATAGCCCGGAATTGGTGATGGTGCCACCCAAAACAGTTTGCTTAATTACTGCATTGCCAACAGAAGTGGTATTGATATAGTCAATGGCTTCCTGGCTTGGATTACCGGCACCAAAAATGTTGACCGGTACACAACCTTCAGCGCGGGCGGTTTCGCTGCGACAGACTATGTTACCGTCGAGCATAACGGCATCGAGGGCATTTTGGTAGTTGGCATAGATCAGGTTGTTTTTGTTTACCCGCTCCAGATCTGTCTGACCATAGATGGCGTACAGATCATAGTCCCAATCGTCGGCCAAGACGCCTTCAAGGCCCAATACATAGCGCTGGGTTTCACGGGTGTCATCTTCTATACGTTGGCCCAGGTCAGCCATGAAACGGTTGATGACGATTGAATCCAGTGGTTGAGGAGTACCGTCCGCATTCTTGTTGTTCTTCATCAGAGCAACCAGGTTGGGATCCAGATAAGGGTTGTCAATCTTCACTGAGTTAAGCTTATTGCCAAAGAAGAAGGCCGGTTGGCTATAATTACTGGCCTGGCTGTTGACATATTTTGCCTCAAAGTAGAGGTTCATATCGTCATTCAACTGATAATTGCTTTTCAAGTTGAGGTTATAGCGTTTGAACTCGGGCTGCAGATCTTCAAACTGTCTCAAGTTGGTAAAGTCGCAGTCGACACAGTAGTTACCGTCGACTTTTGGGCCTATGTAAACATCACCTATGGTTCCGTCTGGATTGAAGGTTTTCCAACCATCCAAAAAGAAGGTACCGGCGTTGCTGATCCTGTAATGTCCACCGTTTGGCAGGAAATACTTGTCCGGGTCAGACGGATTGTTGGAGTCAATGTAATTACCGTTAGCATCCTTGGGTCTATCGGTATTTTTCAGACTGGTAAATGAGGTTCTGGTTTGATCACGATCGAAAGCTCTGAGTCTATCCTGAGCGCTGTATTCCGCAGCGAAGGCGATATTACCGCGACCATCATTAATATCTTTGCCGTAAGAAAGCGAAATTCTGTCTTTACCAAAGTTACTGTCATCAGCCCGACCTTTAATAGCCGAGATATCCAAGCCGACAATATCTTTTTTCAGAATAAAGTTAACCACACCAGTGACCGCATCGGCACCATAAATGGCAGATGCTCCGCCGGTAATGACTTCTACTTTTTCGACCCAGGCACTTGGAATCGTGTTGACGTCAACCGAAGAGCTTCCCGCTGAGCTGGCAACATGACGTTTGCCGTTTACCAGCACCAAGGTTCTGTCGGTACCCATGGTACGCAGATCCAACAGGTTGGCACCGGCAGTACCAATGTAACGCCCGGAGTTGGCAAGGGAATAAGTGTTACCCAGCGCAGGCAACTGGTTGAGGGCTTCACCTATGTTGGTCACACCGGTAGACAGGAGTTCTTCACCTGAGATTACAGTCACTGGCGTTGGCGCCACGGCACCTTCACGAATGATACGTGAGCCTGTGATAGAGATTCGCTCAACGGCTGAATTTGCCGTTTGTTGTTCTTGTTCTGCCGACAATGCTGGTGCGGAATAGGCTGCAGTTGCAACACCACCAATTAACGCAAAGCGCACCGCTTTGGCTAATTTAGAATTAACTTGCATTATATCTCCCTGATACTTATGTATGATTTTTTATTTTTACACCCGAATTAATTAATAGATGTTTACGGATGTATCAAGAATATAACCTTGCAGAAATAAAAAGTGCAACATAGATGAAACAGATATAAATTGTTTGAATTAATAACAAATAAAGCTCTTTTGGTAACAAAGATATAACGTACGGTGTTTATTTTTTTAATTGCTTGATAATGTCGTGTTGTGTTTTATTTTTGTTTTTCCAGGGTGTGTTGTTTGTGGTGGTTTTGTTTTTGTGGTGTGGTGTTTTTGTTTTTTTACTTTTTTATTTAAGAGATGTTTTTATTTGTCTAGATACTTGAGTGAATATTTGTTGGCCATTGAAGATCTATTAATTTGCCAAAAGCGTGATAAGCGTCACGCTTTTGGCGTTGTTGTAACTCGGTTTCATTATACAGATGACCAGGGGCGGTAGTGTCTGAGGTAACTGATAGCAACGAAGCCGACGATAGCACTGGCTATCACAAGCTCAATATTTCCAAGTAGCGCCAGTGGCCGGTGCAGTGATTGCAGCATGGGTTGGCTGTTGCACCAGGCGGCTGTTTTCAGTAGAGCTGTGGCGCCTATCACCATGGGGAAGGTGTAAGCAGCAAACCCAGGGCTGAAAGGGAGGCGCAGCAAGTGCAGGAAGGCCAGATAGATGACCAGGGTCATCAGCAGGGCCAGACTCAGCAGCAGGGCGACCAACCAAAGCTCAGGCTCAGGAGTCAGGGTCAGATAGCCGGCCAAAGACAAGCTGGCCGGTGCTGCCAGAATCGCTATGGTAGGTTTGGCTGCATCCGCGACCGGATTACAGAAAATCAAGCGATAGAGCATCACAGGCAGCATCACCAAGTAACTCACCAGGCCGAACATCAGAATGATGTGAGCGATTTGAGCGCCTACCTCGCCGGCTTCGGCGCCGGGAAAGGTCACAGCTGCCACCACCATGCCGATAGGGGGCACAAACCAACTTGGCACCATATGCTCCAGGTTGAAGTCCATTGCTCTATGCAGCACAAAGGCAACCAGTAAACAGCAGTGAATGGCGATAGCCGCCAGCCAGATCAGGAAACCACACAAAGGAAGATGGATCCCTACGGCTTTGGAGATCACCATCAGTGCCATGGCAAAGGTGGGCAGCACACTGCCGACCACAGGGTGGCGCAGTTCTTCATTCAGTAATTCAGGATGCAGAATGAATTTGACTGTCAGCAGAGACAGTAATATGCCGGCAACCACCGCGCCCAATGCCAGACCGGGAAATTCTGCTGACACGTTTTCCCAGGCCCAGCCCAGGCTAGCGATAGCCAGCGCCAATCCGGCCAATGGGCTTGGCAGTCGCTTGAAAGCGGCTTTACTAAACTTGGACTCGCGAGTGCTGAGTTCTTCAGTGGTAGTGGCAACGAGTTTCATACTGTGACCTCTAGATTCCAATTTGATGGTCCTAGTCTAAAATCGGTCTTTGGTTAATAAAATTGAAATTAAATTATTCATTGATTCAAATTTATTTAAGCTTGCAGTGCAGCAGAGTATGTCCAAGTCCTATGTCATCGATATCTTCATCGACATAAAAACCCGCTTGTTGCAGTAGTTTCAGCAGTACCTTGGAGTGATACATACGACTGTTGCCGTTGGCCATGGCGGTGAAGTAGAGCGAGGTGGCATTGACACAATAGGCGGAGGCGGCATTGGGTTGTCTGTCCCAGAAGGTTTCCAGAATGCAGAGCTCGGCTGTCGCCGGCATGGCTTTGGCACAAGCCTGCAGGATGGCCAGGATTTGTGCCTCGCTGAAACAGTCGAGGAATTGGCTCATCCAATAGAGATCGCCGTCGCTAACAAAGGGGCCGTCAGGAGCAAGCAGATCGCACGCCAGACCGGATATCCGCTCGCTTAAACCTGCAGTTTTTGCGGCCTCTGCGGCCAGTTCAAGCTGGGGAGCGAGATCCATTATGGTTACCCGGCACTGTGTGTTGTATTCGGCACACTTCAAGGCCCACTTGCCGGTATTGCCGCCGATATCCACCAAATGAGTCGGCCCATTGGCAAATATGCGCGGCATCAGGCTGTCAAAGGCATGATCTGAATAATAGTGGTCAAAGGCGAACCAGCTGTGTTTGGCTTCTGTCGGTAACTGGCTCAGAGCCGGGTAAATAGTGGGCCAATCGCCGAAAACTTTCAGTCCCTCGGGAGCGCCTTGTTCCAGCGCCTGTTGCAGATGAAACAGGCCTTGGTAGCAAATGTCGTGGATAAAATTGAGATTGGTGGCGGCCATATCGTCATGCAGCAGAAACCAGCCTGTCTTGTCGAGAATGTAATTGTCTCCCTTGTGCCAAACTAGTCCCATGGAGAGCGCCATATCGAGTAAAACGCCCAGAGCATATTCTGTCAGCCCGGTTTTTTCTTTGAGTATCTCAAGGCTGGTACCTTCATCGCCTGCGGCATCTATATGCTTGAGGATGTCGAACTGCAGCAGGCAGCGGGTCACCTGAAAACTGACCGGAGCGAAGGCGATTTTTTGTGCTTCAAATTTGGCCTCGAAGGCACTGAGTTTGGCGGGTTCACTAAAAAAGGGCATTGTCTTAGCCGTGGAAAAGGTTCAAAAAGAGTCTTTATGGCGCAAAGCATAAGGCAAGTACAGGCCAGCTGAATGAAACTTTGATCAAGAGGGCAAATATGTGGTTAATGCCGCTTTTGATTTCGGGATCAAACGGGATATTTTGAGCGATAGAGTTCAGGACGAGAGGCTGGCATAAAAAAGCCCCATCATTAGACAGGGCTTTCAAGTTGCGATTTTACTTACTGCACGTTTTCCTGATCGCCGAATTGGCCGACAAACAGGGCTGAGGACAGATAACGCTCGGCAGCCGATGGCAGGATCACCACTATGTTTTTGTCTGCAAATTCCGGTAGGGCGGCGATGCGGTTGGCGGCAACGACGGCAGCACCGGAGGAGATACCCACTAAAATGCCTTCCTCTTTCATCAGCCTGTGAGCCATCTCTATCGCTTCGTCATTGGTGACCAGTTCTACCTTGTCAATCAGTTCCAGATCCAGGTTACCCGGAATAAAGCCAGCGCCTATGCCCTGGATCTTGTGCGGACCCGGCTGCACGGGTTGGCCCGCCAGAGTTTGGCTGATCACCGGCGAGTCGGTTGGTTCAACGGCCACAGCTGTGATTGCCTTGCCTTGGGTGTTTTTGATATAGCGGCTCACACCTGTGATGGTGCCGCCGGTACCGACACCGGCAACAAATACATCGATTTGACCATCGGTATCGTTCCAGATCTCTGGACCTGTGGTTTTTTCGTGGATTTCAGGGTTGGCCGGGTTGTCAAACTGCTGCAGCAGCAGATATTTATCCGGCGCCGATTGGCGGATTTCCTCGGCCTTTTCGATGGCCCCTTTCATGCCCTTGGCACCATCAGTCAGTACCAGGTTGGCGCCCAGAGCCTTGAGCAGCTTACGGCGCTCGAGACTCATGGTGTTGGGCATGGTTAAAGTCAATTTGTAACCTCTGGCCGCGGCAACATAGGCCAGCGCAATACCCGTATTTCCTGAGGTGGGTTCAATCAGCTCTATGTCTTTGGTCAACAGGCCTTTTTTCTCGGCGTCCCAAATCATATTGGCACCAATACGGCATTTGACACTGAAGCTTGGGTTACGGGCTTCTACCTTGGCCAGCACCTTGCCGTTGCTGACGCGGTTAAGACGAACCAGTGGGGTGTTACCAATGGTATAGGAATTGTCTTCGAAAATTTTGCTCATGGCTTGCTGGCCTCCTTTGATTGCATCCCTAAAGCATAATCCTCATGAGATCAAAGAGAAGTGAATCTTTGTTCTTCTTTATTCTTTTTAGTTATTACATGAATCTCTGTTATTCGTAACTTCGGAGTAAGCCAGTTTCGCTTTATGTTAATCTCAACGCCGAATTGATGTTAACCAAAAAACAACATTCTATTTCAAATAGGAGAATAGCCTTGGATTACAAGGGTAATGCCCAGGAGGCAAATCCGAATCGCACCGGGGAACAGGGCGGTCGTAAACGGTATCCGGGTAAAGATCCCCGCAGCATAGTGACGCCGGCCGCATTCAGCGTGGCGCCGGAGCTGCTCTACACCCCCTTGGCAAAACCTTGGAAACGGGCGCTGGCTATCATGATAGATGGTTTATTGGTGGCTATACTGGCAGAACAGGCCGGCCCCTTGTTTGTGCTTTTGGTGTGCCTGCTGGCTTACTATATACACAATCATGCCAACAGGATCTCCACTTGGGCCAAGGGGCTTTTGTATCTGTTTATGGCGGCGGTTTTGCTTTGGTCTGCGGTGCCACAGATGATTAAGGTCAACGGCCTGCAACAGAGTCGCGATAATGAGATTCAGGGGCAGACACTGCTGACCTTGACGCCGCAACTACTGCGTTTGAGTCTGTGTGAGAACAAGGCCTGCGCTCAACATGAAGCGGGTTTGCTGGTTCATGCTGCGGCTGAGACTGAGATGTCACGCACCCAGCTCGAGACCATGCTGCAAGGTGCATTGGATGAGTTGCCGCTTGCATCAGCTGATATTGCGGCGATAAATGCAGACTTGATGCCGCAGTTGGCTTCAATAAAAACTGAGTCTGTAGCGACACTCAATGCACAAACCAACTTACCAGCCAATGCAAAGAACGATGCACAAGCCAAGCCAGCACCTACCGAGGATGATTCAAGACCGGAAGCAGAAGAGGACGAACAGCAGGAAGAGGCACAATACAGCTTGCTCGCTTGGGCCAAGGGGATGCTCAATGACCTCGGGCTTGGATTTGGCTGGGCGGCATTCTATTTTACCTTGTTCACTGCCTGGTTCGATGGTCAGACTTTGGGCAAAAAAATCATGCGGGTGCGGGTGATCGCCCTCGGAGGTGGTAAGCTTTCCCTATGGGACGCCTTTGGCCGTTACGGGGGATACGGCGCAGGCTTTGCCACTGGACTGCTGGGTTTCTTGCAGATTTTTTGGGATGCCAACAGGCAAGCCATCCAGGATAAGATCTCAGCAACAGTTGTCATTGATCTGAGTAAGCCACGCGTGAGTCCAACAGAGACGATGCTGCAGGCAGAACAGGTCACAAAACAATAAGAAGGTAGTTTATGAAGGATGCGATTGTCATTTCCGGTACCGGGCTGTTTACCCCACCGGAAGGAATAACCAATCAAGAATTGGTGGACAGCTTCAATCAGTATGTTGATCTATTCAATACCGAGAACCGCGCCCAGATAGATCTTGGCCATGTGGCGGCGCTGAATTACTCATCGAGTGAGTTTATCGAGAAGGCTTCAGGCATCAAACACAGATTTGTGATGGTCAAAGAGGGGATCTTGGATCCTGAAGTCATGATGCCGTTGATCCCTGAGCGTGCCAGCGACAGCCTGTCACTGCAGGCTGAAATGGGCTTGCATGCGGCCAAGCAAGCGCTTGATAACGCCGGCCTCAAGGCGGATGACATTGACTTGGTGATAGTTGCCTGTGCCTACACCCAGCGGGCCTATCCGGCGATGGCGATTGAAATTCAGCAGGCTCTTGGTACCCGGGGTTATGGCTTTGATATGCAGGTCGCCTGTTCCTCGGCGACTTTTGCCCTGGTGACAGCGGCTAATGCCATTCGCAGTGGTAGCGCCAGGCGTGTGTTGGTCATCAATCCTGAGATATGTTCGGCTCAGGTCAATTATCGTGACCGCGACAGCCACTTTATTTTCGGTGATGTGGCTACGGCTTTGGTATTGGAGCCGGCTGCGACTTGCCGCGCCCAGCAAGCCTTTGAAATTCTGTCGAGCCGCTGTTTTACCCATTACTCAAACAATATCCGCAGCAACTTTGGTTTCCTTAACCGTTGTGATCCGGCCACGTCCGGCGAGGCCGATAAGCTGTTTCATCAACAGGGACGCAAGGTCTTTAAAGAGCTGCTGCCCATGATATACAAGCATTTGGATGTACAGCTCGAAGAAGCTGGTATCACGCCGGAACAGTTTAAGCGTCTATGGCTGCATCAGGCCAATATCAATATGAATCAGTTTGTGGTGAAAAAGCTCCTGGGTGAAACGCCTGAGCCTTTGAAGGCGCCTGTGGTGCTGGATCAATACGCCAATACGGCATCGGCCGGTTCTGTAATCGCTTTCCATAAATATCACCAGGACTTCAAACCGGGGGACTTGGGCCTGTTGAGCTCCTTCGGCGCAGGTTACTCCATCGGCAGTTTAATTCTGCGAGCTTGTTAAGACCTGGCTTTCCTCTACCATGAAGCATAAAAAATGCCTGCAACAGCAGGCATTTTTGTGTCTCAATCGACCTACGGCGCTTAATCTGGCGCTATGGCCGGGTTGCGATAAGCTTCGCGATACTTGTCGACCCACATGGAAGTGGCACCGCAAATGGCAACCGGCATCACGATAAAGTTGACTATAGGGATCATGGAAAACAGGGTGACGGCGGCGCCGAAGCTCATACTGCTGCCCTTGGTATTTTTCAGGGCAAACTTCATCTCTTTGAACGCCACCTTGTGGTTATCGAAAGGATAGTCACAGTATTGGATACTCATCATCCAGGCACTGAAAATAAACCAGACCACAGGGAAAACGGTTTGGCCAATCACAGGGATAAAAAACAGCAGTAAGATCAATATGGCCCGCGGCAGGTAATACACCAGCTTTTGCCATTCGCGGCCGAGGATCCGCGGCAGATCCTTGATTAAATCCAAGGTGCCGCCGGTATTGAGCGGCTTGCCGGTCAGCAGTTGCTCTACCTTTTCGGCCAACAGGCCGTTAAATGGCGCTGCCAGCCAGTTCATCACGGAACTGAAGATAAACGACAGCAGCACCAGCAAGGTGATAATCGCCAGTGGCCAGAGGATCACATTAAGCCAACTGAGATAGTCCGGCAGTTGGCCTTCGAGCCAGGCAAACACATTTCCCAGTTGGCCTATGGCAAAATAGATGACGCCGGCAAACAACAGCAGGTTGATCATCAGCGGAATAAACACAAAGCTGCGCAAGCCCGGTTGCTTGATCAGGCTAAAGCCTTGGAGAAAATAGTTGACGCCGCTCTTGGCGGGTCTTGAAGATGCGGACATGTACCACTTACTCTCAATAAAAGAATACTTAGGCCGATTTTGAGCAACCAAGGCCACGAAAACAAGGGAAAAACGCAGCCAAGGGAATAAAAAGCGTTACAAAATGCGGCCCGCTTTGCTAAAGTGACAGCGCTTATACAGCTTCTTGGGCCAGGACGGCGGCGTTTCAATCAGGCTATTGAATTTCCTTCAGGATTGGCCCGCAAAACAAAAACAATCGGCACTGACATCCAACGGCAAATATGAGACTCAAACAGATAAAACTCGCTGGCTTCAAGTCATTTGTCGATGCTACCAAAATCCCTTTTCTCAATCCGCTGACGGCCATTATCGGCCCCAATGGCTGCGGTAAATCCAATGTGATTGATGCCGTGCGCTGGGTGCTGGGTGAAAGCTCGGCCAAACATCTGCGCGGTGACTCCATGGCCGATGTTATCTTTAACGGCTCCAGTGCCCGTAAGCCTGTTTCTGTCGCCGGCGTTGAGCTGGTATTCGACAACGCCCTTGGGCGTATCGGCGGCCAGTATGCCAACTACGGTGAAATTTCCGTCAAGCGCCAGGTCTCCCGCGATGGCGAAGCCCTTTATTTTCTCAACGGTCAAAAATGCCGCCGCAAGGATATTACGGATATCTTTATGGGCACCGGCCTTGGGCCGCGCAGCTATGCCATCATAGGTCAAGGCACCATCTCCCGCTTGATAGAATGCAAACCCCAGGAACTCAGGGTCTTTATCGAAGAGGCCGCAGGTATCTCCCGTTATAAAGAGCGACGCAAGGACACGGAAAACCGGATTCGCCATACCCGTGAAAACCTTGAGCGCCTGGGGGATATTCGCTCCGAGCTGGGTAAGCAACTGGATAAGTTGACGATTCAGGCTCAGGCCGCCAAACGCTATCGGGAATACAAGCAAAGTGAGCGGCGCTTGCATGCCGAACTCTTGGTGATGCGTTTCCTGGAGCTCAATGAGCAGGCCGAGGCGCAAAACAGCGAGATAGAAAGGCTGGAGACTGAGCTGGCCCAGCAGCAGGCGCTGAAACAAGAGTTGGAGTTGAGTTTGACTCAGCAAAAGCTGGCTCTGGATGAACTCAGTGAAAAGGAGCAGCGCCAGGTTGCCGATTTTTATCATAACAACACTGAAATCGCCCGTATCGAGCAGCAACTCAAGTATCTCAAAGAGCGGGATAAACAGCAGGCATCTGAATTGGGTGCGCTGCAACAGCAAATCGCCACATTGAATGAACAGCTGGCTCAGGCCAAGCAGCAGGAGCAAACCCTGGATGACAGTTTGCAGCAACATTTGCCGCGCCAGCAGGTGCTGGAAGAGCAGCAGTTTGAACTGAGCCAACAGTATGAAGCGGCGCTCTGGCAAAGTGAAAGTCTTGCCGGTGAGTTGCAACAAGCGGTGACTGCGGTCAGAGATATCAAGCATCAGCAGGAACTCGCCGCCACCCGGGAGCAGCATCTTAAGCAGCAACATGCACAGCGCAGCGAGCAGCTTGAGAAGCTCAGTGCAAGATTGCAGCAACCTGAGACCGATAACGGGGCAAACCCGGCTGAGCTTCAGCAGCAGGTCAGCTTATGTAAGTCACAATTGGCGGCAGCTAAAGCCGATGTCGAACGGCATGGCGCAGAGTTGATTAAGGCCCAGGAGGCGTTGGAGCTGGCAAGACAAGTGGAGCAACAGTTGGTGCAGCGCCGCTCGGGGCTAACTGGGCGCCTGGAGCTGATAAGTCAGTGGCTCGAAGGTGCCGCTCAAGCAACGCAAGAGACACAAACTGCCTTGATTCCGCTTTGGCAGGACATTCAGGTTGAGGCCGGTTGGGAAAAGGTGGTTGAGGCCTGGCTTGGCCCTTTGATGCGCGCCGCTGTCTATCCTGACTGCAAACCATTTGATGGCAAAGGTTTTGCTCAGACTCGTCGCCAAAGTTGGGGGCCGGTCAGCGCCGGCGTCAACTTAAGCCCTTGGCTTAACAGGGTGCGCTGGGCCGAGTCGGCGCAGCAGGCATCCAGCTTGCTCGAGCAGGGGCTGGCAGAGGGGGAGCTGATCCTCTGCCGTGATGGCGACCTTTTTGCGCAAGATGTAAAGCTGACGCTTGCCGAGGATGGCCAGTCACTGGTGAAGCTGACCGCCGAGCAGGGCGCCCTTCAATCTGAGCTCGATAAGCTTGCGAGCGAGAGCCGGCAGGCGCAGCAGCAAACTACAGCGGCCCAGGATAGGTTCAACGAATTAAGGCTGGCTCAGCAACTCAAGTCCGAGGCGCTACAGCAACAGCAACTGGCATTGACCCGCGCAGTGATGGCTTGTGAGGCGGCCACCGAGCAGGCGGCACGCGAACTTAGACAAAAGCAACAGATAGAAGCGGAAATTACCGAGCTGAAAGAGCGCCTCGAGCAGGAGCAGTTTGAGCTGGAGACGCTGATTGAGAGCCATTTTGCTGCCGATGATACTCTTTATGAGCGTCAGCGGCAGGAGCGATTGCTGAGTGAGCGTCACAACGAGGCCAATCAGCAAAAAAACAGCCTTAAAGTCAGCCTGAGTGAACTTGAGCGCCAGTTAAAAACCTTGAACGGAACTCTGGCGGAGCAGAAAACCGCCTTGGCGTTGGCAGCGCAGCGGCGCAAACAGTTGACCGAGCAATTGCAGCAGGCCGAGCACAAACGCAGTGAGTTGCTGAATAAACCGCAGCAGGGTGCAGATAGTGCCGAGCTGCAACCGCTTGAGCAACGCCTGGAAGGATTGCTTACGCAGCAACACAGGATGCAGACGGAGCTTGAGCATACCCGGGCCAAACTTGCCAAGCAGCAACAGCAGTTGGATAGTACAGCTTTAAAGCAAAAACAACAGCTTGGACAACTGGAGCACTTGACTCAGACAATCAGCACGTTAAAGTTACGTCGCGAGGGATTGAAAGGTCAGGCCGACAGCCAATTGGCGCAGCTCAGTGAGCAACAGATCAAGTTGCATGAAGTGGCGGCAAACCTGCCGGATGAAGCAAAAATCGCGCCCTGGCAGGACCAACTGGAATCGGTTCGGCGCAAGATAAGTCGCCTCGGCGCCATTAACCTGGCGGCCATTGAAGAGTATGAGCAGCAAAAAGAGCGTAAGGCTTATCTCGATGCCCAGGATGAAGACCTCAACAAGGCGCTGGCCAGTCTCGAAGAGGCGATCCGCAAGATAGATAGGGAGACCCGCAGTCGTTTCAAGGCGACTTTTGAGCAGGTCAATGCCGGACTGGGAGAGTTGTTTCCCAAGGTATTTGGTGGCGGCAGTGCCTATTTGGCGCTGACAGATGATGATTTACTCGATACCGGAGTGACCATCATGGCCCGGCCACCGGGCAAGAAGAACAGCACGATTCATCTACTTTCGGGTGGAGAAAAGGCGCTGACGGCTTTATCATTGGTGTTTGCGATTTTCAGACTCAACCCGGCGCCTTTTTGTATGCTGGATGAGGTCGATGCACCTTTGGATGACGCCAACGTCGACAGATTCTGCCGTCTTTTGCAGGAGATGTCGGACAGCGTACAGTTTATCTATATCAGCCACAATAAACTCACTATGGAGATGGCTGATCAACTGATAGGTGTCACTATGCATGAGCCGGGTGTCTCTCGCATAGTCGCAGTCGATATTGAAGAAGCGGTGGCTATGGCCGACGCCGGATAACCATAGGAAAACAGGTAACCAATGGAAGATTTGCAACTGGTATTGTCTGTGTTGGGCGCGATTGCCATTATTGCCGTGCTGGTTCACGGTTTCTGGTCTATCCGCAAACAACAGCCCAAGTCGCTGAAAGAAAATCCGCTGACAGGTTTCTACAAGGACCAGGCCCGGCGTGACAGTGAAGGTTTCGATGCCGATGGAATTGGAGAGGTGAGGGTGCGTAAAGTCTCACCGGATGAAAAGCCACCCAAGCTCAAGAGCAGCAAGTTGCGTAAACCTGGCTTTCAGTCGCCTCAAGCAGATGAGAGCGAAAGTGAACAGGCGTTTTCCCTCTCAGGGGCCAAACCCGAGCCCAGAGTGAACAGCAAGCCACAACGGCAGGAGCCTGTGTTGCATCTCGATGATGACCAAGATACCGCCGAAATGCAGATGGAGTTGGGGCTCGGTGCCGATGCACAGACAGACAATGCCCATTCCACAGTTGAAGCCGAATATCAGGAAAACAGCCAGCCAGAGCCACAACTGGCTACTGAACAACAGACCCGCGAGCAGGCCAAGGAAGAGTCGCGCCACGATGAGTTGCCCGATCCCAAGGATGTTTTGGTACTGCATGTGGTTGCCAAAGAAGGCGAGAGCCTCAGCGGTGCTGAGCTGCTGCCTTGCCTGTTGGCACTGAACTTCAAGTTCGGTGATATGAATATTTTCCATCGCCATGAAGACAACGCCGGTACGGGGCGGGTGCTGTTTTCCCTGGCCAACATGGTTAAGCCCGGGGTGTTTGACCCGGACAATATGGAGCAGTTCAGCACTCAGGGGGTAGTCCTGTTTATGACCTTGCCTTGTCATGGCGATCCGCTGATGAACTTTTCCATCATGCTCAACTCCGCCCATCAATTGGCGGATGACCTCGGTGCCGAACTGCTGGACGGCCAGCGTCAGCCATGGCATCAGGATACCAAACAAGCCTACCTGGGCCGTATTCGGGCTCAGGGCTGATATTCATCAGGGAGCCAGTGTGAGTCTCTCTATTCAAGGCCGCCTCTGCGGCCTTTGTTTTGTGCGGAATTTTTATGCAAGCCATTGAAAACGAAATTGATCAGCTGATAAGCGCCATTAATGAGCACAACATTCGCTACTATGTGGATGACAACCCCAGCATTCCCGATGCCGAATATGACCGCCTGATGCAGCGGCTCAAGGCGCTGGAGACCGAGCACCCTGAGTTGCAACGTAGCGACTCGCCAAGCCTCAGAGTCGGTGGGCTGGCGTTGGCCAAGTTTGAACAGGTAACTCACCTCAAACCTATGCTTAGTCTGGACAACGCCTTCAGTGAAGAAGATTTTGCCGCCTTCCATAAGCGGGTGACTGACAGAGTAGGCGAGTTCAGCTATTGCTGCGAGCCCAAGCTCGATGGGCTGGCTGTCAGTATCCTCTATCGCGATGGCGTGCTGGAGCGTGCCGCCACCCGTGGTGATGGTGCGGTCGGTGAAGATATTACCGAAAACGTTCGTACCATTCGGGCGGTGCCGCTGAAACTCAGGGGCGATGACTATCCGCCGCTGTTGGAAGTGCGTGGTGAAGTATTCATGCCCAAGGCGGCCTTCGAGGCACTCAACGAGCGCAACCGGGTCAAGGGAGACAAGCTGTTTGTCAATCCGCGTAATGCCGCCGCCGGCAGTTTGCGGCAGCTGGATTCCAGGATAACCGCCTCTCGGGCACTGGCGTTTTACGCTTATGCATTGGGCGTGGTTGAGCCGGAATCCTTCCCGCTGGCGGACACCCATCTTGGGCAACTGCAGCAGCTTAAAACCTGGGGATTGCCGATCAGCAGTGAAATCCGCCTTGCCAAAGACCTCAGCGAAGTGGATGACTACTACCGGGATATTATGGCGCGCCGCAGTGCTTTGGCCTATGAAATCGATGGTGTGGTATTCAAGGTCAACAGCATAGAAGCGCAGCAGACACTGGGATTTGTCTCCCGTGCACCGCGCTGGGCCATCGCTTATAAGTTTCCGGCCCAGGAAGAGATGACTCTGCTCGAAGGAGTCGACTTTCAGGTAGGCCGCACCGGCGCCGTGACACCGGTCGCCAGGCTCAAGCCTGTGTTTGTTGGCGGGGTGACAGTTTCCAACGCCACTTTGCACAACGCCGACGAAATCGCCCGCCTTGGGGTGAAAGTTGGCGATACCGTGATCATTCGCCGCGCCGGTGATGTAATTCCGCAAGTGGTTGCCGTGGTGCCGGAAAAAAGACCTGAGGATGCCACAGAGATCCGTTTCCCGGAGCAATGCCCGGTTTGTGGCTCTCAGGTGGAACGTCTTGAGGGGGAAGCCGTGGCCCGCTGCACCGGTGGCTTGTTCTGCGAAGCGCAGCGTAAGGAAGCCATCAAACACTTTGCTTCCCGCAAGGCGTTGGATATAGATGGCATGGGCGACAAGATAGTCGAGCAGCTGATCGATAAGGAGCTGGTGGAGAGCCCGGCGGATCTGTTCTCACTCACGGCTTCGGCCCTGACCATGCTGGAGCGGATGGGGCTTAAGTCGGCCACCAATCTGGTGCAGGCCATAGAGGCGGCCAAGCAAACAACCCTGGCCAAGTTTCTCTACGCCTTGGGGATCCGTGAGGTGGGTGAATCCACCGCCGCCAACCTGGCACGGCACTTCAAAGAGCTGGATGCCCTCAAGCAGGCGAGTGTCGAGCAGCTTATCGAAGTGGAAGATGTCGGTGCCATAGTGGCTCAGCATGTGGCGCACTTCTTTGCTCAGCCCCACAACCTTGAAGTTATCGATAAATTGCTGGCTGCCGGGGTGACTTGGCCGGCCATCGAAGCGCCGTCTGAAGACAAGCAACCGCTCAAGGGCCAGACCTGGGTATTGACCGGCACTTTGAGCCAGATGAGCCGCACTGACGCCAAGGCGCAGCTTGAGGCGCTTGGCGCCAAAGTGTCCGGCAGTGTCTCCAAGAAGACAGACTGCGTGGTGGCCGGCGAGGCCGCTGGTTCTAAATTGACCAAGGCCAATGAGCTTGGGGTCAAGGTGTTGGATGAAGCCGGCCTGCTGGCGTTGCTGCAATCCTGAGCTTAATCTATCTGCTTGAGCCCCGGCAGGCAGCGGGGCTTTTTTCTCTTCACTCAGTGGCAACCAATCCGGGGGATATGGGACTCTTGAGATTGTAGAGTCAAAATAGCCAAACAGCTTGTACCTGGCTTCTATTTATTGCGCCACATAACTTGAATTGTGTTGCCACAGGACCCACCTCATTATTTCGTAAGATGGCTGGCCGAGACTCGCTCTCAGATCGCCTCATTGAGGCTGCTTATGGAAGAGGCGTATCCCGCTGCTTAAAAAAAGAGTCAGTCATACGGGTGAACGCGGTCGGTTATTTTTATCATGGCTATGCCAGGCCTTGCCGGGTGGAGTCACAATGATGGGATTATGTCCTTGCTTAAATTTGAACATGTGCGCTGGCTTGACAATGACGGCCATATTAAGCCGCCATTACTGCTTTACATCATAGTGCTGTTTCTGGCCCGCGGCTGGTGTGTGTTTGTTGCATCCCTGACCCAAGCCAGCGACAGGGCCGCTCTGGTGCGGCTGTTTTATCCGGAAAAGAGTGACTTTCTATCATCTCTGGCCGCCGGCGCCGGCGCCTTGTTGATCTATGGTTTGATCCTGGCCGAGCGTAAACGGGTATTTGAGGCATTGATCCCACTGTTTCGGCAAATTCGCGGGTGGTTGGTGCTGTTGCTGGGGATAGACGGCGTGCTGCTTATTCAGCGTCTTGGTCACAACGATTGGTTGTTTAGCTGGAATCTGGCGTTGGATGCTTTATTGCTGTTCTGGTCCTTGCTCTACCTCGTCAAGTCGGTTCATTTGCGCCATTATCTCAACGACTGGCAAAAACAGGAGAAATTGGAGTGAGATAAGGAGCGATCCAATAAGGCAAGGTCGACAAATTTTTACTATATAAAACAGAGAGTGGCTGGCAGATTTCGGCTTGAAAAGTTATCACTAGCGACTTTTGGGATGAAATCTGAACAGAAAATTGTATGTATGGTGGATTAACGACTAAAACACTGTCAAACAAGCGATTTTTGTCATAAATTTGTCATTTCATTCTTACGTTTGGTTTCCAATGGTCTATAGTTAAGATTCTTGGATTTCATTTTTTAAAACCTTGTTTTATCAAGTTGTTTTCTGGAGAAACTTTGAGTGGCCAAAGCTGAAAGGATCCATCTCCCTCTGTCACGCCTGCAAACCGGCATCACAGTCAAACTGCCGCTGTCCTGGACAGATCATCCTTTTTTGTTCAATCGCATTGAAATCAAAGATGCCGGTCAGATAGAAATGATCCGTAATCTTGGGGTGCCCTATGTCATTTTAATCTCTGACGAAGACCTACTTAATGATGTGATTGAAGAGGAAAACGAGGCGCAGCAAGCAACAGAGCGAACAAAGGACAACCAACCGGATCCCAAAGCCTCTGCCCGCAAGGCGATACGCAAGAGTCAGGGACGCTTTTTGAATGCCATTAATGACTGTCGTACCGTAGTCAGTAAGTTAGTGTCTGATCCTGAAGGCGCCATTCGTGAAGCCTCTGCTTTAGTTGAGCAAATGCTGGACCATCTATTGGAGTCTGGTAATCCCAAGTTGGCCTTGGTGTCCAGTGGTGAAGGGGCTCCCAGCGTGACACAGCACGGGATATCAGTTGCGGTACTGGCCTTGATGATCGGCCATTCACTTGAGTTGTCCAAGGACAAGCTGAGGGATATAGCATTGGGTGCGTTGCTGCATGATATCGGCAAACTCAAGGTGCCAGATGCCATCAGGCGTAAGCGCAATCCCTTGAGTCAGCATGAAAGCAACTTTCTCTCCATGCATCCCAATTTTGGTTATGACATGCTCAAACGCAGTGGCTTGTTTGGTAATGAGGTGTTGCATATTGTGAAGCATCACCATGAGTTTATCGATGGCTCAGGTTATCCCGATAGGCTTAAGCTGGCCAAGCTGCCATTGACCACTCAGATAGTCGCGCTGGCCAATGATTATGACAGTCAATTGGCTCGTCAAGAGATAGTCTCGCCGCAAATTGCTTTGGGATATCTGTTTAAGAATCGGGTTGGCAAGCATCAGGAGCAGCTGATTTCGGCGCTGGTGAAGGTCTTGGGGATTTACCCGCCAGGCACCTTGGTGAGCTTGTCTGATAATAATGTTGGTAAGGTGATGATGACCACATCGGAGGTGCGCCAACCTCAGGTATGGGCTTGTAAAAACGATGGTAGCGAGCCTAAGTTGCGTTTTTTGATGGACGAAGAGGTTAGCGTGGAAGCCGTACTCAAGTCTGAAGAGCTGACTGAAGGTGCTTCAAGAACCCTGCAGGCCGGTGCTGGCATCAGTTTCTATTTCAGCGCGTTGGAGTAGCTTGCAACCCACGCTCTCTTGCCGTGAGCGGCCAAACTTTGGCCACTCATATAACCACCTCTGGTTTTTATTCTCATTTGTCTTATGCTTGAGCTCGGTATACAGCGGAGTAGGTCGATGAAACATGTTGCGGTTTGGGGCTGCGGTTGGTTCGGTTTGCCATTGGCAAGGGAACTGGTCACCAGAGGGGTTAAGGTATGCGGCAGTAAGCGTACCGAGGAGGGGGCGGAGCTGTTAAGAAAAGAAGGGGTGGATGCCGTGACCCTCAACCTTGCTGAGCCCGCACCTTTACCTTCGTTGCCGGATGACTGTGATGCTCTGGTACTCAATATTCCCCCCGGTCTCAGGCGCGGCGACAATGATTATCTAGCTTCTCTCGAGCGTTTATTGCCAGTAGTTGCAGTAAGCGGTATCAAACGTCTGTTGTTTATCAGTAGTTCAGGGGTTTACCCTCAATCCCAAGGTGTAGTCACTGAGGCGACTCCTGTTGATGCATCGCCGGACAGTTATTCCGGCACCTTGGCGATGGCTGAGCGGAAGATACTGGCGCTTGCCAGTGAAGGTCTCAAAGTCACTGTCATTCGCTTTGCCGGTTTAGTCGGCCCAGGGCGCCACCCCGGGCGCTTCCTCGCAGGGAAGACCGGGTTGCCCGGCGCAAACGCCGTGGTGAATCTGGTGCATCTCGATGACTGCATAAATGCTTGCCTGCAGTTATTGACCGTCGCTAACCCCGGGGCTATCTATAACCTTTGCACGCCCTGTCATCCAACCAGGAAAGAGTTTTATCCGGCAGCTGCCAAAGCGATCGGTTTGGCGGTGCCCGAATTTGCTACTGATAATGGAACGGGTAAGTGGGTGGATGGTTCTCTCATCTGCCGCGAGCTTGAGTTTGAATACTGTTATCCCGAGGCAGAGAGTCTTATTGCTGCTTGCCAATAAAAAGCGTGACTAAAAAAGAACATGAGGAAAACCTATGTCTTTGTTATCCAAAATGGTTAGAGTCTTACCTTTGATACTCCTGGCCCTCAGTAGTGTAAGTGTCAGTGCGGCCGATTTTCAGGAAGGGCGAGACTATATCAAGGTGCCTGGGATCCCTGAAGCAAAGAGCGGTATAGTCAGAGAGTTTTTCTCCTATAACTGCCCCCATTGCTACTACAAAGATCCCTTGATGCAGCAGACTGCTGAACTGCTCAAGGGTAAGCTGGATTTTGAGCGCACTCCGGTCGGTGCGGGGCGCCCTTCCTGGATCCTCAGTCAGGAAGCCTATTATCTGGCGCAAAAATTCAGGATTACCAATCAGGTGCACGGCAATATTTTTAACCGGATCCATGAGAAGCATCAGGCCTTCGAACGACCTCAGCAGTTGAAGGACTTCTTTTTGGCGCAGGGGGTCAATGAGCAAGAACTCAACCAGACTTTGGGCTCGGCCGACAGCAAGCTGGCACTGGCCAATTATGATACTCAAACTCAGCTCTCCGGGATCCGGGGAGTGCCTTCTCTCTTGGTCAATGGCAAATATTTGATCACCTCGAAAAGTTCAGACCCCAAGGAACTGGCGGCGCTTATCCTCTACCTGAACCAGGAAGCACCATAGATACAACACTGTTTTAAATACAATCAAGAGGCCAAAAGGCCTCTTTTTTTATCTCGTTTCTAATGCTTAGAGTTAATTCTGTACGGGTTAGTGGCTGGGTTTGGTTAGCCGTAACTCCATCTTGACCACTTTTCATTAAGGAGATTGGACTCTTGCTTTATTCACTAAATGGGGAATAGAGCAGCTTTTTTATCAAAATATCCTGAAAATCACTTCGACATTGGTCTAATAATTCGTAGCAAATAAACGAGCGTTTAATTGATGATTTTTATCTTAACTTTATGATTGTATTTGCTTTACCCTGATTGTTAATGGTGTGTGAATTTTAGCTTAGACTAAGGTCTTGATTGTAGCGCTCCCGGCGGTTGCTAGATTAACTGTGACTTAATAATTATTACCACAGGGGAGTCGCTATGGGTTTTGAAAACAATGACAAGGCAAAGGGGTACTGGCGCGAAAATTTGCGCTTGGTACTGGGACTGCTGGCCATCTGGTTTGCTGTTTCCTACGGTTGTGGGATTTTACTGGTGGACGTTCTCAATGAAATTCATTTTATGGGATTCAAGCTTGGCTTCTGGTTCGCCCAGCAAGGTTCCATGTATGTGTTCGTAGTGCTGATTTTCGTTTATGCGGCCAAAGCGAATGCCTTAGATAAAAAATATAACGTACACGAAGACTAAGGAGCTGGCCGATGGATGTTCAAACACTAACATTTTTAATTGTGGGGCTCTCGTTTGCCCTTTATATCGGGATTGCCATCTGGTCAAGAGCCGGTTCTACCAAAGATTTTTATGTTGCAGGTGGTGGGGTGCACCCTGTGATGAATGGGATGGCGACGGCGGCAGACTGGATGTCGGCAGCTTCCTTTATCTCGCTGGCAGGTATCGTCTCCTTCGTGGGGTTTGACGGCAGCGTGTACCTGATGGGCTGGACCGGCGGCTATGTGTTGCTGGCTTTGTGTATGGCACCTTACCTTCGTAAGTTCGGCAAGTTTACTGTGCCTGACTTTATTGGTGAGCGTTATTACTCCCAGGCGGCTCGAGTAGTGGCTGTGATCTGTGCCATCTTCATCTGTTTTACCTATATTGCCGGACAGATGCGTGGTGTTGGTGTGGTGTTCTCTCGCTTCCTGGAAGTGGATGTCGATACCGGGGTGTATATAGGTATGGCAGTAGTGTTCTTCTACGCGGTACTCGGAGGCATGAAGGGGATCACCTACACTCAGGTGGCGCAATACTGTGTGCTGATCTTCGCTTTTATGGTTCCAGCCATCTTTATCTCTGTGATGATGACAGGTCATGTCATTCCGCAAATCGGTTTTGGCGCTGAGCTGATAGATGCCGCCGGGAATGATACCGGGGTGTATCTGTTGCAAAAGCTCGACGGCCTGCAAACCCAGCTGGGGTTCTCTGAATATACCGAAGGCGCTAAAAGCACCATAGATGTATTTGCTATCACGGCAGCGCTTATGGTGGGGACTGCCGGTCTGCCCCACGTGATTGTGCGCTTTTTTACCGTACCCAAGGTAAAAGATGCCCGTATTAGCGCCGGTTGGGCACTGGTATTTATTTCCATCATGTATACCACTGTGCCGGCCTTGTCAGCATTCTCCCGGGTAAACATGATAGAAACCATCAATGGCCCTGAATCTACCGGTGTCGCCTATGAGTCTGCGCCGCAGTGGATTAAAAACTGGGAAAGTACCGGGCTTATCAAGTGGAACGATAAGAACGGTGACGGCAAGATGTACTATGCCAAGGGTAACCTCACCGACGACAGCAATAATGAAATGGATATCGATCGCGATATCATGGTGCTGGCGACCCCTGAAATCGCCGATCTGCCGGCTTGGGTGATTGCCTTGGTGGCGGCCGGTGGTCTGGCGGCAGCGCTGTCTACTTCTGCGGGCTTGTTGCTGGTGATCTCAACTTCGGTATCCCATGACTTATTGAAGAAAAACTTAATGCCGGACATTTCAGACAAGAAGGAGCTGTTCTATGCGCGAACCGCGGCGGCTGTAGGCGTTGTTATCGCAGGCTACTTCGGGATCAACCCACCCGGTTTTGTGGCGGCAGTGGTGGCTTTGGCATTCGGGTTGGCGGCATCGTCACTGTTCCCGGCAATTGTGATGGGGATTTTCTCCAAGTCGATGAACAAGGAAGGGGCCATTGCCGGTATGGTGATGGGGCTTGGTTTTACTGCGGGCTATATCATCTACTTCAAGTTTATCAATCCGGCTGGCAATAATGCCGATAACTGGTTGTTTGGTATTTCGCCGGAAGGTATCGGCATGGTTGGCATGATAATCAACTTTGTTGTAGCGATTATCGTTGCCAAGATGACAGCCGCTGTTCCTGAACATGTGCAGGAAATGGTTGAGTCTATTCGCTTCCCTAAAGGGGCAGGCACGGCGCAGGATCATTGATCTGCAGTCGCATAAATAGAAGATCCCCCGCTTAGCCGGGGGATTTTTTATCAATCTCGCTTGGGTTGGATGCTCACCTTGCTATTTTTCTTTGGTTTGGGCTTTCTGTTTCGGGCCTTCTGTTTCAGAGCCGGCGATATTCGACTAAAGCCAGATAGTCAGTACTCTTCAGAGTGGGCAATACTGTGATGAGTCAATTCAACTTTAAAGGCCGCCCATGGATGAGAGTGAACTGCTGCCCATTCGCAACTTTCTGCAACAGACGGTTCCTTTCGATGAACTGCCGCAACCCATGCTGGAGCAATGTTGCCGCGCCATCAGCATAGGGTATTACAGCAAGTCGATGAAAGCCGTGCCGCTGGATTCAGCCAATCCCATGCTCTATATCGTTCGCAGTGGCGCCTTTGAAGTACGTGATGCCGAGGGCGAACTACTTGACCGCCTGGGAGAGGGCGATTATTTCGGTTTTCCCTCTCTGTTGTCGGGTGAAGAGAGTTGTAACAAGGTACTGATCCTTGAAGATGGCTTGGTCTATCATGTGCCGCCGGCGCTGTTTGATACTCTGCGTCTGGAATGCCGCAGCTTCGATCGTTTTTTTAACCGAGCCTATGCCAAGAGGTTGCGCCATCAAGGGCGTTTTCGGGCCAGGGATCTGACCACTACCAGCCGGATCAGCACTCTGATGACCCATGAGCCCATTGGCGTCGATCACCGCTTTTCCATCACAGACGCGGCCAAGCTGATGCGGAAGCACAGGGTGTCGTCTGTACTGGTACTGGATAATCACAAACTGGTGGGGATACTCACCGACAGGGACCTGCGTAATCGGGTGCTGGCCGAGGGGCTTACCGGCAATGAAGCCGTGTTTCAGGCCATGACAGGTCAGCCTGTGCATATAGAGGCTCAGGCTTTGGTATTTGAAGCCATGCTGCTGATGAGCGAGCACAATATTCACCATCTGCCGGTCATGGAGCAAGGGCAGCCGGTGGGGATGATCACCAGCACAGACATATTGCGCAGCCAGGCATCCCAACCTTTGCTGCTGATTGGCGAGATAGAACGGCAAAAAGATTTACAAAGCCTCATCAGTGTCAGTCGGCAGATCCCACTTTTGCTGCAAAATCTTATCAGCGCCGATGCCCGCGCCGAGGAGATTGGCCGGGTACTGACCTCAGTTACCGATGCGCTTACCCGCAGGCTTATCCAGCTCAATCAGGCGCTGCTTGGGGAGGCGCCGATGGCGTTTTGTTGGTTGGCATTTGGCTCACAGGGACGGCAGGATCAGGCCGCCTGCTCGGATCAGGACAACGGTCTACTGCTGGCCGAAGAGCCGGATGAGCATGCCAGAGGTTACTTTCAGGCCTTGGCAAAGGGGGTGTGCGCCGGGCTCAATGAATGCGGTTATGTATACTGCCCCGGGGATATCATGGCGCAAAACCCCAACTGGTGTTTGTCGCTGGCAAGCTGGCAGCAGAAGTTCGCCTCCTGGGTTAACACCCCTGAGCCCAAGGCCTTGATGCATGCCAGCATCTTTTTTGATATGCGCTCCGTATATGGGCCGGACAGCCTGTTTGCTGCGCTGCAGGACAAGGTGCTGGTGCAGACCAAAGATAACGATATCTTTCTGGCGGCCTTGACCGGCAACGCCTTAAGTGAGTCGCCGCCATTGGGGTTCTTCCGTAAATTCGTGCTTGACAGGGATGGCAGTGAGGTCAAGGGGATGGACCTTAAACACAGGGGCAGCGCCCTTATCAATGATATCGCCCGGGTATATGCCTTGGCCGCCGGCGTTAAAGAGGTTAATACCGCCAAACGGATCCGCGCCTTGATGGAGAGCAAGCTGTTGAGCCGCAAAGATGCTCTCAATCTTGCCGATGCCCATGAATTTATTGCCCATATGCGGCTGGCCAATCAGGGGCGTCAGTTTGACCAGGGCCAGAAGATAAGCAATTTTCTGATGCCGCAGGCGCTCTCTTCGCTGATGCGCCACCAACTCAGGGATGCCTTCAAAGTGGTGCATGATGCCCAGGCGGCGCTGAAACTCAAATTTACCCGGAGTTTCTAGGATGCATTTGCTGCATAGAACCCGTCTGGCCTGGCATTGCTGGCAGGCAAGAGAGCCACTCAAGTCTTTTTATCAGGCCTTGAGCCTTGTGTTATCTAAGCCTGTGGCAGAGGCACCCCTGATGGCGCTGGACCTGGAAATGACCGGCCTTAAGCCGGGTTGCGATCAGATCCTCTCCATAGGTGTGGTGCCGATCAACAAAGGCAGACTGGAGCTCAGCGGCGCGCGCCACAAATTGGTGAGTATTGACGGCAGTGTCGGTCAGAGCGCCACGATTCACGGCATTATGGATCGCCATCTTGAACAGGGGGCGCTGGCGCCCGAACAGCTCTTGCCTTGGCTGCTACGGCAAAGTCAGGGGCGCATTTTACTGATGCATCATGCTCCGTTGGACTGCGCTTTTCTCAGCAGGCTTTGTCAGCAGGCGTATGGTACTAAGCTGCATCTTCCTGTGATAGATACGCTATTGTTGGAAAAGACGCGCCTGCAGCGACAGCAGGAGGTGTTGTCAAGCGGTAGTCTGCGCCTCGGTGCCTGTCGCAGCCGCTATCATTTGCCGCCGTACTCGGCCCACAACGCGCTGACCGATGCGCTGGCTTGTGGCGAGCTGTTTCTGGCTCAAAGTAGTGATGCCGTCAAAGAGCCCGTGGCCGATTTCCTATCCTGGATATGACAAGGTACTGAAAAATTATATTAAAAAACTGCATTTAAGACCGAGGATTAAGTCGGTTTAATCCGATAAACTTTTCAAGGCCAACCTTCCCCAAGGCTTTTCATGCTTACCTATGAGTCAACTACTAGGCAATACTGCCTCATATTTGGTACTGCAAAGCCTGATTCTTCAAATAAAGCTCTGTTTTATTTCTTCTTTAACAGCGTCCAGGTCTTGAGGATATTCGGCTACCAACACCAGGTAAGCTGAGTCGGTTTTTATCGCCTCTCCCCGGTATTCGCTATCGGCAAAGGCTTCGGCCAGCATCACCCTGTGTTCAGGGGGCACAATAAACACTGTCACCTTGCCGCGTTCACCGGCCAACACCAGGTGAATACTCTCTATTCCCTGAAAATCGCAGAAGGTGCTGTAAAATACCCGTCCTGGTTGGCTGTTGAATCTGACTGTTTCCAATCCTTTGAGCGATGCCAGTTCGGCATTGATCGCTTGATAAGAGATATCGGCATTACTGGTCATGGCCATGGTTTCATGGCGCACATGGGCAAGTGCGTGTTGTCCTAAGTCCACCGGTCCCTGACGCCAGAGACTGAAACTGACTCCGGCAACAAATGCGATGGATGCGGCCATCGCCAGCATCCAGCCTGTACGTTTGCGTTGATGATGGTGCACGGCCAACTGTTGTTTCAGCAGCAGTTTTTCGCTCAGGTCTTCGGCCACAGGAATTCTGAGCGCCTGACTTATCTTGCCATCGAGTGCCTTGAGTTCGGCGACAAACGCCTGATTGTCTTCGTTTTGGCTTAGGGCCTCGAGAAACTCGGGATCCTGATTATTGGGGTCGCCATAGGCCTGGCGGCGAAACTTCAGCTCATCCATTGGATTGACCTCTGACCTTGGAGTGTTCCAGTGCTTCTTTTAACTGATTTCTGGCCCGAAACAAGCGGGTCATGACAGTATTTCGGTTTAGATCCAGTAATTGGGCAATTTCATCGCCACTGAATCCGGCTATCAGCTGTAATAACAAAGGCTCCCGATACTCGGGTTCCAATTGGGCTATTTGACGCCTGAGCAGGTAGTGATCGGCATGTTCTTCCTGGCTCTGGGAACCGGGATCCTGCCAATGCTCTTCGCCGATATCGGCATAATCAAACTGCTTACGCTCAAAGCGGCGGGCATTTTCCCGCCGTAAAATAGTGATTAACCACGCCTTGGCCGCCTTGTCATCTTTCAATGAATCCAGCGAGCGCCAGGCCCGGAGAAACGTTTCCTGGGTAATATCTTCGGCTATATGGCGATCACCGCAAAGCCAGAAGGCGTAGCGGTAGATATCGGCATGCAGCGCCCTGACCAGGCTATCGTAACGTCTTTGTTTATTCAGCATGTCAGAAATGACCGCATCATCAGACTTTTTCTTTCGCCAGCTATCGAACATTTTCATGCTTGTTTTATTTTTGTTGCCGCTAAGCTTAATGGCCTTGAGGGCATTCTGGCAAATACCATGAGCGTAAATTTGGTTACAAGCCCGATTTAGCCTGGATTTAAGCTCAGTAAGTGGTAAAAGTGGTGGCTCCAATATTGGGAATTGGGTAAACACACTGTTGAAAAAAAGAGATAACCGTTTGTTTAAAGAGCCAGCGTTTGTTTAAAGAGTCAGCTGTTAAAGGTGTTGAAAAAGGGGGGACTGCGGACTTTACCCGGACAAGCACTCAGCCATAGCGTCTAATCGCTATGGCTGAAGCTGTAGATTAAGGATTCAGCGGCGCCAGCACCGAGGTCGAATCAGCCGCCTTGGAGTATTGGCTCTTGAAGCGCTCAAAGGTTTGCAGCAGCGCCGGGAAATACTGAGCGGGATCGCTGCCTTGTCTGCCATAGCGACTGGCCTGAATTTTGGCGACCACGACGGCCAACTCAGGTGCCAGTTTAGGCAGTTCATCGAGTGTGACGCTATGGCCCGTGATATCACTGAGTTCCTGTAGCAATGCCTTGAATACCCGGCTCAAGTCCCCTTGCTGACAAGCCTGAGCCAACCCCGGCCTGGTTTCGCTTGTTTGAGCTTGCGCCACTGTTGCCGGAGCGGCTATCGCTTGTTGTTTGCGCGCCTTTAGCCACAACACACAGGTGGCCAGCCACAGCAACGCAAACAGAGCGGTCAACCAAGGCCAGAAGCCGGCACTGAGGTTTGATTCTTCCTGCGGCGGGTTGATGACGGGCTGCGGCATATCGGCGGCGGGGGCTACCTGGATAGTGCGCGCCGGCAGCAGGGCGAACTCCTGCTGCTTTAAATGCGGATTCCACCAAGGCACCTTGATCTCCGGCAGGGTATAACTCCCCGGTTTGGAGGGCACTATGGCAATGGTTTGGGTCAGTTGAGACACAAGTTGGTTGTCGCGAACGAAGGTCTTGCGCTGCGCCTTTTCCGGATAGCTCTTAAGATTGTCCGGCAAGCTCAGTTTCAGCTCCGGCAGGCTGGTTTCATCGGCATTGGATGCCAGCAGTGTCAGGTTGCGGGTAATAGGGCGACCCACTTCAAAAGTCTGCTTGTCGTCCCATTCCTCTTTGAGCATCACCAGATCCGATACCAGCCAGTCGCCGTGATATTCGGCCGGGATCGGCTTGATGCTGACCAGCATGCTGTCACTCTGGGCCTGCATGGGGCGACTTTCCTGAAAGGCGAACATGCCGCGTCTTGGGGTATCGACCAGCACATCGCCAGAGAAGTTGGCACCGGAAATCGCCAGCTCGCCGGGTTCATCGGCTATGATGCCGTAGCTGCGCTCTATCACCCGAAAACGGCGGCCGTTGACTATTTCACTGCTTTCTTTATCCTCGCCGAGCTGTTTTATCTGGGCGCCGCTGATAGAGGGGGCCGACAACACTCCACGCTGCAGCTCAACGGCCAGAAAGAGTTTTACCTTGTAGGTGAGCAGTTGGCCGACATAGGCCTCCTTGGCCGAGATACTGGTACGCAGGAACAGTTTTTTTTGCGCCTCCGGGCGGCTACCGGCCGGCATTACCTTCAATTCGATGGCATCGCTGCTGACGCCATCGATACTCAGGGCCGGAATAGTGACCTGACCTGTGGTTTTGGGGGTCAGCATCACTTGCCAACGGGTTTCCTTGCGGGCATCAAAATTGATGATTTGGGTACTGCGACTGACGCTGGTGCGGCCGACGATAAAGTCTTTCAACAGGGCCGAGGTGTCCAGTGCCTGGGCTTCGAGTTCATCATCTGCCACCACGGACAGCATAAAGTACTCGCTCTCGGTCACGGGATTGCGATCGACCGAGGCCTGAAGCTGTGTCAGTGCCAGTGCCTTGAGCGGCAGCAGGCACAGAAGCAATAGAGGAATAAGTCTAGTTACCACTGTTCATTGTCCTTGGGTGTCTCGCCGCGCTGGCGGCGTTTTTGATACTCGAGTTGCATCTTGTTGCGCAGCAAAGTGGCCGGGTCATCCACCAATGCCTTCAGCGCCCGCTCCATTTCGGGGGGCAGGGGCTCGGTGTCATCGAGTGACGAGGCGGCAACTTGTGCCTTAACCTGTTCATCACTTTGCTCATCGTTTGGCCCTTCTTGTTGCTCGGCAAGGCTCGCCGAGTTGGCTTTGTCGGCATCAGACTCTGAGCCATCCTGCTTAGCTGCACCGTTTTGACTTGCAGCTGTGCTTGACTCATTTTGCGGCTCTTGCTCTTGCGGCAAAGCAGCCTGCATCTCAGGCTCAGAGTCTGCGCCGGTGTTATCCTCGGCATTCTGCGGGTTCTGAGCGCCTTCGGCGTCCTTCTCGGCGGCATTGTCAGCAGCATTTTGCGAGTCGGCAGCGGATGGAGCGCTATTCTCTTTGTTAGCGTCTTTATCTGAGCCCTGGTCCGAGTCCTTGCTTGAGCCTTGGTCGGCTTGGCTGTTTTGACCTTGCTCTTTGTCCTGGTTTTGGCCCTGGCTGTTGTCACCCTGGGCGCTGTCCTGACTCTGATCCTTGCCGGACTGAGAACTCTGTTGTTGATCCTGCTGGCTTTGATCCTCTTGCTTATTCTGGCTCTGTTGATCTTGTTGCTGCTCTCGCTGCTTTAGCAAGGATTCCGCCAACGCCTTATTGTCAATGGCATCCTGCATATCGGGCACTTGTGTCAGGGCGTCACTGTAGCGCTTGATGGCTTCTTCATATTGGCCAAGCTGCATCAGGGCATTGCCTTGGTTGTATAAGCCTGTGGCACTGTCATCTTGCTCGAAGGCTTGCAGCGCGCCTTGATAATCGCCTGCGCGGTAGCGGGCGCTGCCTTGCCAGGCCGGGTCAACAAACTTGTCGGCGGCAGTGGCAAAATCCTCTTGCTTGAATGCCTGCATTCCCTGCTGATCTCGGGTTTGCCAAAGGTCATCCCAGCCGCTCGCCTGGCTAGGTGGGCTGACAAGCAGGCCAAGACTCAAGGGCAGCAACAGTACCGGCAGGCCGCTGCGAAAGCTTAAAAGCAGCGGCAACAACAGCAAGAATGCCAGATAGGGGCCAAGGTCGACCCAGGTATCGCCGGCAAGATCTGTTTCTGTGGCATCCGAGCTGGTGGCGAGCCACTGCACCAGCGTTTGCAGATCCTTGCCGTCGTTGCTGTAGGGCACCAAAATGCCGTTCCCGGCACTCGCCAGCTCGCTGAGCATGCCAAAGTCGGTGGCCGGCACTACCACTTCATTTCGGCTGTCCTTGAGCAGTTGCCCATCCGGCAGCCTTATCGGTGCACCCTGGGATGAACCTATCGCCAGAATGCCCAAGCGGTAGTGACTGCCCTCAATCGCCTGTTTGGCGGCATTGAGCTGACGGCTGCCGACGCCATCTGTCATCAAGATGATATCGCCCTGCAGGTGGCCGCCCTGGCTGAGCAGCTCCTTGGCTTTCTCCAGCGCCGCGGTTAAATTGGAGCCGCGCACTGGCATGATGGCCGGGCTCAGGGTTGGCAACAGATTGAGCAGGGTGTTGCGATCCCGGGTCAAGGGGCTGATGATAAAGGCATCACCCGCGTAGGCCAGCAGGGCGGTTTCCCCCTCATTGAGTTGCCCCAGCAGATCCGTGGCGCGGAACCTGGCCTGGGTCAAACGGTTGGGGGCGGCGTCTGTGGCATACATGGACAAAGACATATCCATCACCAGCACCCGTCCTGTGCTGCTGGCAAATACCGGCAGGGGTTTCTTGTAAAGCGCCGGGCCGCTTAAGGCCAGTACTGCCACTAACCAGACCAGACCAAGCCAGGGCAGGCGGTTTCGGCGGCTTTTGCTACCTTGGGTCAACAGCAGTGGCGCCAGATGAGGCGCAATATAACGATCCCAGTCAGATTGGCCCGCTTGACGGCGACTTTGCAGCACTAACAGCAATGCCAGCGGTACTAAGGCCCACAGCCATTCGGGACGGATAAAGTGCAAACTCATGATTTCCTCCCCCAAGGCCCCGGCCAGACGCTGAGCAACAGGCTTTGCAGCTGCAATAGTACGCTCAGCGCCAGCGCCAGTCCCAGCGGCCAGTAAAACAGCTCGGATTGCGGCCGGTAACTGAGGGCGTCACGGCTGACGGGCTCCAGCTTGTCGATTTCCTGATAGATCTGCTCCAGTTCTTCGGTATTCCGGGCACGGAAATAGCGCCCCTTGGTGGCATCGCTTATCCGTTGCAGCTGGGCTTCATCCAGATCCATCGAGGGGTTGACCCGCTCACGGCCAAATAGGGTGCGACGTTCCATCACATCGGCGCCCACACCTATGGTGTAGATGGTGATGCCGCGCTTGGCGGCAATGGCGGCGGCCTGATCCGGCACTATGCTGCCGGCATTGTTGGAGCCGTCGGTCAAGAGCACCAACACCCGGTTGCTGTCTTTCACCTTATCGAAGCGTTTTACCGCCAGGGCAATGGTATCGCCAATGGCGGTCTGTTTGCCCACCAGGCCGATTTGGGCTTCCTTGAGATACTGAGCCACAGAGCGTCTGTCCTGAGTCAGTGGCGCCTGTAGATAGGCGGCATCGGCAAACAATATCAGGCCGATACGATCGCCGGCGCGGCGCTCGATAAAGTCGCTGACCACTTTCTGGATCAGGGTGAATCTGTCTACCGCTTTGCCATCGAGCACCATGTCTTCAATCTGCATACTACCGGAGAGATCCACCGCCAGCATCAGGTCCCGCCCCTCTGTGGGCAGCTCTATGGGCTCGCCGAGCCACTGTGGCCGGGCGATCGCCAGTAATAACAGGCACCACAACAGCCAGAGACTCAAGGGCGCTCTGCGTTTGCTTTGTTGCTGCTCGCGGGCATGGGCATCGACGCCGGGCAGTTGCAGTTGACCACCGCTGTTGACGGCGGGGCGATAGGCAAGCAGCAGCGGCAGTGGAATAAGCAGCAGTAACCAGGGCCAATGGAGGGTCAGCATCTTGGTTTACCTCCCTTGGCAAAGTGTTTCGGTGCGCACTTGAGCCAGCAAACACAAAGTGCCCGCAACTCGGCAGGGGCTGCGCTCGGTTGACCACTGTATTGATTTTCGAGCAAAGAGGCGAAGCGCCCACGCAGCTTGGCTGGCAGTGCGTTATCCAGATACTCGGCCCAGGGTTTACCGCTGAGTCCGGCCACCTGGGCACGCTCACCATAGCTGATGGCGGTGCGTTTCAATAATGCACTCATCTTGGATAGCAGCTCCGGGTCCTGGTCCTGCAACTGCATCAGTTCAGTCATGGCGGCTTGAGCCACCGCCTTGTGAGCCTTGGCTGTCTGCAGGCGCCGATAGCCAAAGAATGCCGCGGCGCCAAGCAGTAACAAGGCCAGCAGCATCAGCAGCCAAATACCGGGAGCCGGAGGCCAAAAGGGCACCTCGGCCGGTAGTTGAATATCCTTGAGCGCACTCAGCGTCGGATTGGCTTGATTGGGATTCATCTTAACAGTGTCAATTGTTGATTGAGGCGCCGGCCGGCATCCAGAGTGCGAACCGGGACCTTGAGTTGTTGCATCAGGGTATCAAACTGCGCCAGGTTGGCGCGCTGACGACCGAGCCAGGCATCATAACCGCTGCGATCCAGGATCAGGCTGCGGCCCGACTCCCGTACCGGCAGGGCAAACTGCCGTGGCAGCTCGAGTGTGCCTTGGCGCATGGGATCTGTTACCACAAAGGCCGCCAGCTCGCAGTGGCGTTTGAGTTCCGACAGCGCCTGCTGACATTCGCTGCCAAATCCGTTGCCGTCTGTGATTATCCAGATAAGGGAGCCGGGTTTGGCCAGTCGTGCCAGACGCTGACAGGCCTGGAGCATTAACGCCTGACCATCTTCATGGGGGCTGTCCAGCGCTTCGAGCTGCGACTTGTGTACCGCCACCAGCGCCGATATCAGTGCCAGAATCCCCTGGTTGCGTGCTCTTGGCTTAAGCTCTCTGTGGGCGCTATCGCCCACCACCAGCGCGCCGAGACGGTCGCCCTGCATGATGGCATTCCAGCCCAAGGTCGCCGCCAGATGCGCCGCCTGTACCGACTGTAATAATAGCTGGGAGCCGAAATAGAGGCTGTGCTTCATATCCACCAACAGCAGAATAGGGCGCTCACGCTCCTCGACAAACAGCTTGGTATGCGCCTTGCCGGTGCGGGCGGTGACCCGCCAATCTATGGTGCGGACATCATCGCCCTGTTGATAGTGGCGCACTTCGGCAAATTCCATGCCGCGGCCCTTGACCAGGCTGGCTCTGTGACCGGCCATGGCCGCACGGGCTTTTCCCTGCCGGTCACCCAGAGCGCGGGCGATATTCTGGCAGGCAAGCAGCTCGGCCTCACACAGGTGGAGGCCGTCGGCAAACAGTGGCAGTGAAGAGTCTGTTGCTGCGGCTTTCATCAGGGAACGGCCACCTGATTGAGCACATGGTCAATCACCTGATCGCGGCTGACGCCTTCGGCCTGCGCCTGATAACTCAGCAGCAAGCGGTGGCGCAGTACATTGGGCACCACGGCTTGAATATCTTCAGGGGAGACAAAGTCACGCTGATACAACCAGGCACGGGCGCGGGCGCAGCGCTCGATGGATTGGGTCGCCCGCGGGCTGACGCCGTATTCCAGCCACTTGGCCAACTGGTCGCTGTAGCGCTGAGGCTGGCGGGTAGCCATCACCAAGTCGACAATATAACGCTCCAGCGGCTCGGCCAGATACAGTTCCAGCGCTTGCTCCCGGGCGAGGAATACTTCCTGCTGGCCTATGGGAGTGACTTTCTCCATGCCGTGGGTCTTGGCTTCGCTGCGGGACAAACGCAGGATCTCAAGCTCAGTGTCTGCCTCCGGGTAATCCAGGTTCAGGTGCATCAGGAAGCGATCAAGCTGGGCTTCCGGTAGCGGGTAGGTGCCCTCGTTTTCCAGCGGGTTTTGGGTTGCCATCACTAAAAACAGCGGCGGTAATTTGTAGGAGTGTTTGCCCACCGTCACCTGGCCTTCGGCCATGGCTTCCAAAAGGGCTGACTGCACCTTGGCCGGGGCGCGGTTGATTTCATCCGCCAGAATAAGGTTGTGAAATATCGGCCCGGCCTCAAATTCAAAGGTCGCGGTTTGGGCGCGATAGATGTCGGTGCCGGTCAAATCGGCCGGCAGCAGGTCCGGGGTAAACTGAATGCGATGAAAGTCGCCTTCAATGCCATCACACAGCGCTTTAACGGCCCGGGTCTTGGCCAGCCCCGGTGGTCCTTCCACTAACAGGTGGCCATCGGCTATCAGAGCGATAAGCAGGTTTTCGGTCAAAATTGGCTGACCTATGATCACTTGATCCAGATAGGTCCGCAGTGCATGAAATCGACTCAAAGGCATGATGCTACTCGTTTTATTTTAAGGCCCAACTATAGACAGCGGTTATGGTAAAGAATTCCCTGCGCCCTTGGCTAGTGTTAAAAAAACAAACAAGTGTTTAAAACCGGCCAACAAGAAGTTAGAATCAGATCACACTTTTAATGGTCAGACCTGTTTAGGGCAGTACGGGTCTCTTATGGAAAAACAATAAAGCGCAGTGTCAGGGCCATTTTCGGCGTGCGCTGCTTAATAAGAGGGTGACAAATGAGTGACAGACAACAGGTAACCAATGCCAGGGGCGAGCGGATTGCCATAGTGGCCGGTCTGCGTACCCCGTTTGCCAAACAGGCGACGGCGTTTCACGGCGTGTCGGCGCTGGATATGGGCAAGATGGTGGTCAATGAGCTGCTCAGTCGCAGTGAATTGGACCCCAAGCTGATTGAGCAGCTTGTCTACGGCCAGGTTGTACAGATGCCGGCAGCGCCCAATATTGCCCGTGAAATTGTCCTGGGTACCGGCATGAATTTGCACACAGATGCCTATAGTGTTACCCGTGCCTGTGCCACCAGTTTTCAGTCCACTGTCAATATTGCCGAGTCGATCATGACGGGCAATATCGAAATAGGCATAGCCGGGGGCTCGGATTCCTCCTCTGTGCTGCCTATCGGGGTGTCCCGCAAGTTGGCCCATGCCTTGGTCGATCTCAATAAGGCCCGTACCCTGGGACAGAAGTGGAACATAGTTCGCCGTCTGGGGTTTAAAGATCTCTTGCCTGTGCCGCCTGCTGTGGCCGAATATTCCACCGGCCTGTCCATGGGGCAAACCGCCGAGCAGATGGCCAAGAGCCACGGCATCAGCCGCGCCGATCAGGACGCGCTGGCCCATCGCTCTCATACCCTGGCGAGCCAGAGCTGGAATGAAGGCAAGCTCAAGGATGAAGTCATGGTGGCTCATGTGCCGCCCTACAAGAGTTTTATCGAGCGTGACAACAATATCCGCGACAACTCGTCCCTTGAGTCTTACGCCAAACTCAGACCCGTATTCGACCGCAAGCACGGCAGTGTCACTGCCGCCAACAGTACCCCGTTGACCGATGGCGCCTCTGCGGTGATCCTGATGAGTGAAGGCCGAGCCAAGGCACTGGGTTACACCCCCATTGGCTATATCAAGAGCTATGCTTTCAGCGCCATAGATGTTTGGGAGGACATGCTGATGGGGCCATCCTACGCCACGCCACTGGCGCTGAAACGCGCCGGTATGCAGCTCGAAGATCTGACCCTGATAGAGATGCACGAAGCCTTTGCCGCCCAGACTTTGGCCAATATGAAGATGTTTGCCTCGAAGAAGTTTGCCGAGGAAAAACTCGGTCAGAGCCGCGCCATTGGTGAAATCGATATGATCAAGTTCAACGTGCTCGGCGGCTCGCTGGCCTATGGCCATCCGTTTGCGGCCACGGGTACCCGCTTGATAACTCAAGTGTGTAATGAACTGAAGCGCCGCGGTGGCGGTACGGGTCTGACAACCGCCTGTGCGGCCGGTGGTCTGGGTGTGGCAATGATAGTGGAAGTGGAGTAATTGCAGATGGAAAACAGCAACAAGAGTTTTAGCCTCAGCCGCCGCGACGACGGCATTGCCATTCTTTCCATGGATGTACCCGGCGAAAGCATGAATACCCTCAAGGCCGAATTCGGCCCTGAGATCAGTGCCTTGCTGAGCGAAATCAAAACAGACAGCAGTATCAAGGGCTTGGTGATCATTTCAGGCAAGCCCGACTCCTTCGTGGCCGGCGCCGATATCTCCATGCTCGATGCCTGTCAAAGCGCCGCCGATGCCCGCGAGCTGTCGAGCTCGGGGCATAAGGTGTTTGCCGAACTGGAAGGGCTGAAAATTCCTGTAGTCGCAGCCATTCACGGCGCCTGTCTCGGTGGCGGCCTCGAGCTGGCACTGGCTTGTCATCTGCGGGTGTGCAGTGACGACAAGAAAACCATGTTGGGGGTGCCGGAAGTTCAGCTCGGTCTGCTGCCGGGCGGTGGTGGAACCCAGCGTCTGCCACGCCTGGTGGGGATCACCACAGCGCTGGATATGATGCTTACCGGTAAGCAGGTTCGCCCCAAGCAGGCGCTTAAGATGGGGCTGGTGGACGATGTGGTGCCCAAGTCGATTCTGCTGGAGGCGGCGGTTGAACTGGCATTGGCCGGCAAAGCCAAGCGCGGTAAAGGCAAAAATAATCAACCTATGATGAACAAGCTGCTCGAAAGCAACGGCTTTGGGCAGAAAATCATCTTTGATCAGGCCCGTAAACAGGTTGCCAGAAAAACCCAGGGTAACTATCCGGCGCCGGACAAGATCATCGACTGTGTGCGGGTGGGGATGAGCCAGGGGATAGAGGCAGGTTTGGCCACAGAGGCGCGCCATTTCGGCGAGCTGGTGATGACGCCCGAGTCGGCGGCGCTGCGCTCCATCTTCTTTGCCACCACAGAAATGAAAAAGGAAACCGGCGCCGAAGGTGCTGAGCCCAGTCCGGTTCACAAGGCCGTAGTGCTCGGCGGTGGCCTGATGGGCGGCGGTATCGCCTCAGTGACCACCACCAAGGCCAAAATCCCGGTGCGGGTCAAGGATATCAGTGAGCAGGGACTCAGCAATGCGCTGGGCTATGCCTATAAGTTGCTGGATAAGGGCGTCAAGCGTCGGCATATGACCCCGGCGGTGCGCGATAAGCAGATGGCCTTGATGACGACGACTACAGACTATGTTGGGGTCAAGGATGCCGACATAGTGGTCGAGGCGGTATTTGAGGATCTCAATCTCAAGCATCAAATGGTGCGGGATATCGAGCGCGAATGCGGTGAACACACTATTTTTGCTTCCAACACCTCGTCGCTGCCCATAGGTCAGATTGCCGAAGCCGCCGCCAGACCGGAAAACGTCATCGGCCTGCATTACTTCTCGCCGGTAGAGAAGATGCCGTTGGTGGAAGTGATTGCCCACGATAAAACCTCGCCCCAGACGATAGCCACCACAGTGGCCTTTGCCCGCAAACAGGGCAAGACGCCGATAGTGGTGAAAGATGGCGCCGGTTTCTATGTTAACCGTATTCTGGCGCTCTATATGAATGAAGCGGCGCAGCTGCTGCTTGAGGGCAACAGTGTCGAGAGCCTGGATAAGGCGCTGGTGAAGTTTGGTTTCCCGGTCGGCCCTATCACTCTGCTCGATGAAGTGGGTATTGATGTGGGCGCCAAGATTTCGCCGATACTCGAAAAAGAGTTGGGTGAGCGTTTCGCTGCCCCCTCTGCCTTCGATAAGCTGCTCGCCGATGACCGCAAGGGGCGCAAGAACGCCAAGGGCTTCTATCTCTACGGTCCCAAAGCCGGCAAGAAGAAGGAAGTGGACAAGAGTGTTTATCAGGTGCTGGGGATAGCGCCGGGTGTTGGCGCCGAAAATGCCAACCTGGCAGAGCGCTGTGTGGTGCAGATGCTCAATGAAGCGGTGCGGTGTCTGGAAGAGGGCATCATAGCCTCTGCCCGCGACGGGGATATTGGCGCCATCTTCGGCATTGGCTTCCCGCCATTCCTCGGTGGGCCTTTCCACTATATAGACACCATGGGCGCCGATCAGTTGCTGGCCAAGCTGGAACGCTTCCAGAGCCGCTTCGGCGACAGATTCGCCCCGAGTGAATTGCTCAAGACCATGGCCGTAGAAGGGCGACGCTTCTTCGACTGACACTGATTGGAATGGCTGTTCTTCAAATAGCCTTTGAGTAACAGTGCTTTGAAATAACAGCGCTGCTTTAGTGTAAAAGCGGCCTCAGGCCGCAACCCTCCAACCAAACGCCCCGGTAAGGCTGTAAATCACCGGGGCGTTTTTTTATATTTTTCGCAGTCTGGAGTGAGCTAAAAATGAGTTCGGCACAGAGTAGACAAGGGGAACCAAGACGACAAAGGGAACCAGGACATCCTCGAAATAAGACTGTGGATGCACTCAAGGCAGAAGAGTTGAAGCTATGGAAGTTGATGAATAACTGCCATCTGCGTTCCTTGTCCGAGAGCGCCATGTATCGCGATAAACAACTTATCAGTGCCAAATTAAGCCTGTGTGATTATAACGGACAGGTGGGTGAAGCATTGGCTGGCGTTAAGGCATTAAACAAAGTCATAAGACTTGGTATGCCTGTTCGCCCGACAATCTTTTTCAGGAAGGGGAAAACAAGTAAGAAACTGGGCCTAGAACGGCCCAGAATTTGTTACTTAACGTTGGGCTTCATGTTTACCATTGCCATTACCAATATAGCGTTGCGAAAACAAAGTAGTCTGCCATCCACTACTGGTATAGAGCTGTTCCCAGGTATATACCCACCCTCCACGAGTTTGCACTATTGTCCTTTTATCTCCTTCAATCGGAGTGTTTGGAACCGGAACTGAGAGGGTATCCACTTCTTTTGGCGATGATGTGCAAACCTTCCCTGAATAAGTAACCTGGACCTCAATACTTGGGTCAAAGTTTGGGTCGTCTATGCCATCCTGCACGGAGTAACCACTGGCTACAAACTCTGTATCGTTGGTAAGGCAAAGTCTATTGTCGCTCGCTAACGTGGTTTGAGAGAACACAACAGCCGAAATCAATGCCATTGCTACACTTATATTATTCATATCAAATCCTTATGATTAACCAAAGTGAAACATCATGCTATCTGTTGTATGTTTTTTGTCCATGCCACTAAAGTGTTATCTCAGTAATACTTTGTATCATCCTACTGATATTTAAGCCATTTAGTGGATAGTGTCAGTGCCGAATTAAGGTGATGTTCTGATCGGAATAGGTACAAAAAAGAGTACAGCCTCAGAAAGTGAAGGCGCGTAATATTATGAATTAAAATGTTTTTTGTGAGCGGGCTGGTTTAAATGGCTTTGGTCGTCAAATCCTGAGTCCTGTGGGATCTGAACGGGTAAATCCCTAGGCGCCGCCGCTTCCGTGCCCGACCCAGTAAATGGGGGGAGGACTGGTTTGCTTGTCCTCCCGAAACATAACAGCAGCCAAAAGTAGAATTTTCTCGTGTATTAGCCGCTTGAGTCTCGGCATGAAAAAATCGCAATGTTTCTAACGATATTTCTAACGATGTTTCTAACATAGGATTCGCTATTTCCCAGTAGTGGCGCCTTGTATCCTAGTCTGTCAATCTATGCAGAGCATACACAAGACTTGCTGGTATCTTCCCCGCAACTGCCACCCTTACGGCGCCTGTGCTTATCCAGCGGGCAATCGGCGCACATTGGGGTGCAGGGAAGCTTGTGCCGCAGGCAACAGGCGATACGCGGGCTTTGCTGCTGCTTGAGCCTTAGCTTTCGCCAAAACGGATGGGCAATCGGCGTAACATGGGTACGTGGCTGTAGCTCAGCTTGCTCGAACATCTCTCTTATCAATTGCCTACGCCAACTGACGGGCAGTGACAACTCACCCAGATACCAATGCACAATATAGGCTTGATGGCTGAAGTGCAGCTTTGATGGCACTGGCCCCAGCGCTGCCAGACGCTCGACAATCGGAATAAGCAACCGCTCTAGTAAGCTTTCCCAACTGGCAAGTTGCCCGGCAGGAGCCGGATGGCTGACATCCGCATCAAGCAGCAGATAAAAAGTTTCTGCCCGGCCGTTATCAAAAGGTTCAAGGTACCAGTTGTCACTGCAAGCTGCTGATGTTATGGCGCGGTTAAGTGCGCTGCCGGGCTGACTGGCAAATAACCACAGCAGCAGGGGGGGTAGTTGCAGGCCGAAAAACCACTGACTCCACATGGAGTGCAGTGCCCGGGCGTCGATCTCGGGCTTTGTGGAACAAGTCGTGGACACCTTGGCTTGATAACTCAGGGCAAATTGCTGCAGCAGCGCCGGGTAATGTGCCTGGCTCAAGACCGAGTTCAAGCTGATGGCTTCTTGGGGTAACTGCTCCAGACTCTCTATGGCCTTGAAGTGCTCGCCATAGAAGGCGGCTTTTTGCGCCAGTAGTTGGTTGAGCTCGCTGGCAATACTCATTCCCATGACGGCAGTCCTCCGGTGGCAGTGTTGGTCGAATCCTCGCCGTCATGGTGTCCGGCAGATCTGGGGTGTGCTCTGGGCCTGGGGATAATCATCGGGCAGTTGGCCTCGGGATCTGTGATTATGCTGGCATTGATATCGAACACCTGTTCCAGCAGGGCCTCGGTCAACAGTGACTCGGGCGCGCCGCAGGCAATCAGCTTGCCATCACGCATCAACAGCAAGTGATCGCCGTAGCGCAGAGCCTGATTGATGTCGTGCAGCACCAATACCAAGGTGCGCCCCTGAACCACCAACGCTCGGCAAAAGTCGAGTACTGCCAGCTGGGCGCGGATATCGAGAAACGAGGTGGGTTCATCGAGCAGCAGTAAGTCGGTTTGCTGCGCCAGCACCATCGCCAGCCAGACACGCTGTTGCTGGCCGCCCGAGAGCTCGGCCACAGGCCTTTGTGCCAGTGTCGTTAACCCTGTGGCAGCCAGGGCTTGGGCAACCGCCAGCTCATCTTGCTCTGACCATTGGTGCCACAGGCTCTGATGAGGGTAGCGGCCGCGACTGACCAGCTCCTGCACATCTATTCCTTCCGGCAATTCCGGCTTTTGCACCAGCAATGCCAGCTCCCTGGCTCTGGCCTTGTTGCTCATCTGCGCCAAAGGGGTGTGACCCAAGATGACCTGGCCGCGTGTGGGCGGCAGTACCTGGCTCAAACACTTGAGCAGGGTCGACTTGCCACAACCATTGGGGCCAAGGATCACCGTCAGCTTACCCTTGGGGATGGCCAGGTTCATGGCGCTTATGATGGGCCGCTGGCCGTACTCGAGATAAAGCTCATGCCCACTGAGGGCAATGTCATAGTCAGGGTATTGGGTCATGATCTTTCTCCTTTCAGTCCCTTGGCCAGTTGCGGTTGTCCCCGGATTTCGCGGCTCAACAACAGCGCCAGATAGACGCCGCCGATGAGGGCGGTCAATACGCCCACCGGCAGCCTTTGGTTGCCCGGCAGCAATAAGGTGAGGGTGTCGGCCCCTAGCAGCAACAGCGCGCCTATCAGCGCCGAGCGCAGCAGTGCCAGTTGACGATTGCCAAAGCGGGCCAGATGTGGCGCCACCAAGGCGACGAAGGCCACGGGGCCGGCGCAGAGTACGGCGCCCAGCGCCAGCAAGGTGGCAAACAGCAGCGCCAGTGTTTGGCTTTGGCGCACCGGGTTGCCAAGCGCCTGAGCCAGTTCCTGGCCCAAGCTCAGCAGTGACAGACGGCGGGAGAGCAGCAACAGAGCGGGCAGCGCCAGCAGTAACACTGAGGTTATCAGCAGCACATCACCCCAGGTGCGGTGTGCCAGACTGCCGGACAGATACCCCAGCATCTGCTGCGCTTGCTCTCTTTGCACCAGTGTCAGTACAAACTGCACCAGGGCGATGGCAAAGGCGTTGATAGCGATGCCCATCAGCACCAGATTGCGGGAAAACTGCCATTGGCGTCCGAGTCCTGCGAAAAACAGCAGGAGCACAACCCCAGTGCCCAAGAGGGCGCCGGGCAGCAATGGCAGTTCCGGCAGCCATAATAACCAGAGGACGGCGCCGGCACTGGCGCCGGCATTGACCCCGAGAATATCCGGGCTCCCCAGCGGGTTACGGCTCAGACTTTGAAACACGGCGCCGGAGAGTCCCAGCGCCATGCCGGCGCCGAGGGCGCACAGGGCCCTTGGCAGGCGTGATTGCCACAAAAGCCAGTTTTCATAGTCGGAAGCTTCGGCAAACAGGGCCTTGGCAAGGCTCACCGGCGCCAGGCCCTGATGTCCCAGCATCAGGCTAAGTAGCAGTGCACCGACAAGCAAAAGTACAGCCAGCAAGGCAGCCCTTATGGCGCCGGTGGAGGGGGCTCTTAAGGTTATCGGGCCCCATTGCAAGATGGGAAAACGGGTGTGTTTCATGACGCCTCCTTGAGGTTTTGGCCTCGGGCCATCAGGTACAGAAACGGCGCTCCCAGCAGGGCGACCATGATGCCGGTCAGCAGTTCGGCCGGCGGCATCAATACCCGCGCCAACAGATCTGCCAGTAACACCATGGCGCCGCCTATCAAAGCGGCTCCCGGTAATAGCAGGCGGAAATTGAGCGTCAGATAACGCCTGGCCAGATGGGCACTGGCCAGGCCGACAAAGGCCAGCGGGCCGACAATGGCGGTGGCTGCGGCGCACAGCAAGGTGGCACCCAGCCAGGCGAGCTGCCCCTGCCAGCCCTGCGAGGCACCGAGCGCCTTGGCGGTATGATTATCCAGCAGCATCAGATTCAGCGCCGGCGCCAGCAGCCACAAGAGTGCCGCGGCGGGCAGCAGATAGGGCCAGAGCGCATGAAACTCCGGCCAGCCCAGCCCGGACAGGGAGCCCGCCATCCAATACCTGAAACCATCGAATAGCTGCGGGTTCAGCATTACTCTGGCCTGGACATAGGCCCCGAGCACGGCGCTGATGGCGGCGCCGGCCAGGATCAGCCTGACCGCAGCGGATTGCCCCTGGGATTGCTGCGCCCTGGACATCATATACACCAAGGCGCTGGCCAGCAGCGCCCCGGGCAAGGCCTGCCAGAAGAGACTCAAACCCGCTGTTGCGCTCCATAGCCCCAGAGTGACCAGAGAGGCGCTGGCGCCGGCATTGACGCCAAGCAGACCGGGATCCGCCAAGGGATTGCGGCACAGTGCCTGGATCACGCAACCGGCCATTGCCAATGCCATGCCGGCCAACATGCCGCACAGCAATCTTGGCAGCCTTGCCTGTAACACCAGCGACAGATGATCGTCTGCGGCCGGTTGCCAGAGCTTGCCCAGCATAGCCAGCGGTAGCGTGCGGGCGCCAAACAGCAGGTTGGCCAATACCAGCAGCGCCAGCATCGTCAGCAGCCCAAGCAGGGCTAAGGTGTTACGTCCAAGACGGCTCGGGGACTGGGTAGCTCCATGTTGCAGAAAAGTTTTTGGGTGTGTCATCCCGGCCTCCCGTTTTTATTCGATGGCGCGCCTGTATCTGCACCTGAATGGGCGCCTGTATCTGCACCAGTTTGTGTGTCTGATGGCCTGTTTGGGCGAGGGTTTTCTTGTTGCCCTGCCAGGGTTTGTTGCAGTTGCGGCACCAGCTTGGGAATAGCCCATTTAACGCTTAGCAGCGAGCCGTAGGAGCTGGCCATCACCAGCGCCGGGTCGGTTATTGCCAGATACCGACCGCGGCGCATGGCGGGCAGACGACGGATAACCGCCATGGCTTCCACCTCGGCTCTGGCCTTGTCCGAGCTGTACCAGCTGAGCAGCAGCTCGGCATCGTCCAGCATGTCGGCGTGCTCCAGTCCTATGTGGGCGGCGAAGTGGCCTCGGCTGGCATTGAGCCCAAAAAGTTGTGGCGGCAATACAAACCCCAGCGCCAACAGCAGATCCACTCTGGGATCGCCTGTGACATAAACCGAGAGATTGCCAACTCGACTGGCGGCATTGATATAGGCCAGGCGCACGCTATTGAACTGAGGATTTTCGGCGGCGACTTGGGCGATATAGGCCTGTTGCTGTTTCAAAAGTGCTTTGGCCTGCGCTTCTTTGCCGAGCGCCTTGGCTATCAGTTCCACCTGCTGCTTAACCGGTGTCAGCCAGGGTTTGTCAGGATAGGCGATGACGGGGGCCAAAGCGCTCAGCTGCAAAAAGCTTTCGCGGGTGATACCGGACTGGGGCGCCAGAATAAGATCCGGTTTCAACGCCAATAATCGCTCCACATCCAGCTCGGGGTAACTGCTGATGATGGCGGGCAGCGGCAGCTCTAGCGCTTCCAATGCCTGGCGAAACCAGGGCAGATAACCCTCTGCATCGCCGCCCCAGTAATGGGGTTCAATGGCGATGGGGACAACCCCTAAGGATAGGGTCCAATCTTCGGCCCCGGCTCCCAGGGTCACCACGCGCTTGGGCGGCGACTCGATGCAGCTGGTCCCGTGGGCCGTGGTAATGCAAACCGGATAACCGTCTTGCGGCGGTGTTTGGGCTTTGGTTTGCTGAGGGTCATAACAGCCCGTCAGCCCCAGGCTCAGAAACACGACAAGCGCCAACAGGCGCCTTGCTTCACACAACATATTTGTTATTCGCCCCGCAGTGCGGGGCGCTCCTTATGATGGATAATTTCACGGCATAACGCGGCTCAGAAACGGTAGTCCAGGGTGACGCTGAAGTTACGCGGCGCGCCGTACTGGTATTGGTCATAGAAGCCGAGCTGGCTGTAATAACTCTTGTCGAGCGCGTTATCCAGATTGGCCCTCAGGCTCAATTGTTCATTGAACTTGTATCTCGCCATCAACTTCACCAGGGCGTAGCTGCCTTGTTCCACTTCAACCTTTTTTCCGTCCGGTTTTGAGACTTGGCTATAGATGCGGCTCTGCCAGTTGACCCCGGCACCCAGCTGCAATCCGTGAAGCCAGCCATCGAACTCATAAGTGGTAAAGAGCTTGAGTTGCCGCTCCGGGTTGGTGGTGTTGATCTTTTGGCCTTGGGGGTTTTCGGTATCAAACTGGGTGTAGCCCAAGTAAAGATCCCAGTTGTCATTGATGGAGCCGTTGACCTCAAACTCGAAACCCCGGGTCTTGGTGCCGTCGACACTGAGATAAATAGGATTAGTGCTGTTGGGCAGGTTTTCGCCGGTTCGCTCACCAACATTGTCCTGACGGATCTCAAAGGCGGCCAGTGACAAGTCCAGCGCCTCATCGAACAGGCTGGCCTTGATCCCGGCCTCATAGTTGCTGCCCTTGATGGGGTCCAGGTAACGGCCATCGGCCTGAACCTTATTTTGCGGAGTAAAAATGTCCGTGTAGTTGGCATACAGGGCATATTCGTCGCTCAGGGCATAGGTCAGTCCCAGGTAGCCGGTGAACTCACCATCGACCTTATAGTCGTGTTTGGCACCAAAGTTATCCTGATCAGTCTCCCAGTTATCCAGGCGGCCACCGAGTACCATGGACAGGGCATCGGTCAGCTCAAGTTGGGAAGCGACATAGACAGATTGTTGCTTGGTTTCACCCCAGGAGCCGTAGAGCACCTTATCGCTCCATTGCGGCTTTGGGTAATCAAAGCCGGGTTGGCGGAAGTCTCCCAAAGGTGGCCTGGCGCCGAGTGCGCCATAGTAGGGGTTGGCAAAATCCTGTTTTTGTTGATTGGCACCGGCCACCAGTTGATGGTTGCGGCCAAAGGCATTGAAGTTGCCGGACAGCTTGAGATCAAAGGTGTGCTGAGTGCGACTGCCGTCGATAAAGGCCAAAGAGCCGGGGACCATGCCTTCATTGGTGACGGGATCCGGATTTTTCATGGGCCAGAGTACATCAAACTCCAGGCTGTTGTCGCCATAGATATAGCTGCCTTTAAGGGTCCAGTCTGAACTGAAATGATGCTCCAGAGTCACAAAGCTGTTGAGCGCATCTGTCTTGGCGGAGGCCCAACTGGGGGCGGTGGATACATGGCGGTCGTAATTGGTGCGGTTACCGTCACTGTCAAACAGCGGCAAGCCGCCGGACATGGTGCCTTCCGGCCTGGTATGCTGGAAATCACTGCCCAGGGTCAGCAGAGTATTGGCTCCTAAATCAGCCTCCAGGATGCCATACAGGGTTTGCCGCTGCTGCTCATATCTGTGTTGCCAGTTCTCCCTGTCCTGATAGGCCAGCACCACCCGGCCACGGATGCTGGCATCCTGATTGAGGCCACCGGAGAGATCGACCACACCGCGCAGCATATCCCAGGAGCCGCTGCTCAGGCTGACGCTGCCTTGAAACTCGGCAGTGGGCCGTTTTCGCACCAAATTGATGGCGGCGGAAGGGCTACCGGCACCCAGCATCAAGCCGGTGGCACCGCGTACCACTTCGATGCGTTCGTAAAGGGCGCTGTCCATCAGGTTGTCGCCATAGTTGAAACGGGTGTCATAGGTGGTTGCCACACCATCATAGAGAATGCTGCTGACCGAGATCCCGCGGGCGCTGATGGAGTATCTGTCGTTGTCCGAAGGGCGGGCGTTGATCCCGGCGACACTGGTCATGACATCAATGACAGAGTTGAGCTGCTGATCTTCAATGGCCTTGGCGGTGACGGCTGTGACAGACTGCGGCGTTTCGAGAAACGACAGCTTCATGCCGGTGGCCGTGCTCATGTCGCTCGCCTTGTAGCTTGCGGTTTTGTCTTTGGCACCGACGATTGTCAGTACCTCCATCTCTTTCTCATGGGCCTCACTCTTGTCGGCGGCGAACGCCGGGGCGCTCAATAGCACAGAGCAGAGAAGGGCGATGGGAGTCGGTTTGAAGCCATTAAGGGTTTGCATATTAATATCCATTTCCTGTTACTTCCTGGAAGGGTTATAAGGCCGGGTCTGCAAGACGCTCGGTCTGGGTTGATGTAATGCCAAAGCTGTGGCTGGCGGCAAAGGGGTGCAGCGGATTGTCGATATCGCCGGCAAAGCGCAGGTTCTTCTCCCTGTCTTCGAGATCTATCATCTGCTGGTTGTTATTGAGTTGGATCCGGTTCAGGCAGGTACGGACAAAGGTCGGCTGGAACAGATCGTAGCGGCGATACTTATCGGCAAACTGGGGGTGGGAGGCCTGATAATCACGTACCTTTCCAGCCACCAGAGCCCAGAATCCCTGTTCACTCAGGCTGGTGTGGCTATCGAGCAGCGGCGCCATAAAGCGGAAGATACAGTCGAAAATATCCAGCAGTATGTAGTTGAGTTTCATCTCCTCTTCGAGTGAGACCGCCAGTTGCGCCACTCGTCCCGGCAGCGGCGCACTGCCGTTGAGAATTGCGACTTCTTCGCCTATGTCCTTCATCAATATGGTGACAGGCACCTTGTCATCCAGCACCAGAATAAGGTTCTCGCCATGGGGCATAAACACCAGATCGTAGGCAAAGAAGGCGTGCAGCAAGGGGGTAAGGTAGAGATCCAGCAGCCGGCTCATCCAGTCGTGGGCGCTCAGGGGGGATGCTTTAATAAGCGCCGCCAGCAGGCTCTGCTGCTGGCTATCCTGGTGCAGCAGCGCCGCCAGGGTCATCAGTTGCTGGCCGGGTTTTACCAAAGGCTCGCCCTGGAAGCTCAGAGCATAAGGGCTTTCACGCCACAGTGCCGAGAGCATCTTCTTGTAGGGGGTGTCTTTCTCCAGAGCCTGCTCATAATACCTGTGGTGATAGCCTATGGCAGCGATTTCCCTGAGCAGCACAAATCTTTGCTTGGCAAAGAAAGGGTCGCTGTCGATAAGCTCGGCGACAAAGGCGTTGATCTCCGGGGTGCGGCTCATGTAGTAGGGCGATAAACCCCGCATAAAGCCCATATTGAGAATCGACAGCGCCGTCTTCACGTAACAGCGCTTGGGTTGGCTGAGGTTGAAGAAGGTGCGGATGGATTGCTGCACCTGATATTTATCATGGCCTTGTCCCAGGTAAATGAGGCGATCGCGGGCCAGATCGGCGGCAAATATGCGGCTGATCTTTTCGCGCCACTGCCATGGATGAACGGGCATCAGAAAATAATCGTCCGGTTTTTTGCCCTGTTGCCGTATTTTCTGCTCAAATCTGAGCAGCAAGGCATCGCCTAACTCCTCTTGCAGCAGTTGGCGATAGTCGAGCCCAGCTATCAACGCCAGGCTGGTATGTTCACTGCTGACCGCCAGCCACTCGAGTTGCAGCGGTTGGCCGCTCTCCGGCGTAAAGACACGCCAGTCATCGACATCAAAACCTATGCGGCCATTGTTGGCGACAAACACAGGGTGGCCTTCGGTCATGGCCGCTTCTATCTGTTGATAGTCGCAATCCACCAGCTCCTGCACCGGCTTTGCCTGCCAAAGGAGTTTGAAGGCCTTGCTGTAGAGGGTGCTGGTGATCTCTTCAAGATAGGTGGGCAGCAGTGTATCGCTTATGCCGAGCCTCTCCTTGAGGGCGATGATAAGCAGCATGGCGTCCGGCTGTTGCAGCTCGCCATCTTTGAAACACTCGATGGAGTCCGGCGCTATCTGCAGCTGATCCAGCTGATAACGGCGGCCGCTGAAGCGGTAGCAGAGCTGACCATCCCGGGTATCCAGCTTGAGCTGCCAACAGGCCTCTTGCTCTGCTTCTGCTGGCAACAACAGCTCTGGCGCTATTAGCTTTTCATGACTGAATTCACTGAGAATTTTCGCCAGCAGATGGCGGCTTGCCTGGTTCCAGATGGCAGGCGTCAGATGGCTGAGACGGGGCTGTTCGATAATGGATGCTGTCATTGTGTGGCTCCTGTTGCCAGTGCGGCACTGAACCCAGGCAGGGTGCAAAAACCCAGCATGGCTTGTTTGTTTTCCAGTTGAATGGCGTGGCTGTAACAGATGCCTACCGCACGGTTCAGCGGGTGTATCTTGTGGTTGTTGATATCCGGCTCTACCACCAGGCGGGCAAAGCCCAGATGCTGCAGTATCAGAGACGCCACAGCTGTGATGGCCTGGCGGCTGAAACCGCGCTGCGGCTTAGTGGGAGGAGCCAGCAGCAAATGCATGCCGCAATCGCCGTGTTGGCAGTCAAAGTGTTGGCCCACTTTATCAAAGCGGGGATCGTACAGCTCGGTATAGAGCACAGGCTCAGCGCCGCGATAGGCCATCAGGCCAAACTTATCTGCAGCGGGGGCGAGCTCAACGCGGCGCTCGGTGGGCGTCAAGGATTGCATGCCCCAGAAGGCGGCATAGTCGCGGCCGAGCCAGTCGCTCAGGGTGTCAAAGTGCTCGCTTTCCTGATAGGCGCAAAAATCAAAGTCGTTGATCTTGAGGCGCTTGCCCGGCGCAAAGCCGTATCTGGCGCTGAAGCCGGCTGTGTCGGCAGCCGGATTGATTGCTGTTTGAGAGGTCATCAGCTGGCCTCCCGCTGCAATGCGTGATTGCTGCTGTGCCGGTGTTTGGGTGCACTGGCGTCTTGCTTGGGAATACCAAAGCTCTGGAAGGCAATTTGCTGCTCTATCTCGTACGGTGCTTGGCCCAGGATCTGCCGCAATATGGTGGCGTTGCGATAGCAGCCCATTCCCAGATCCGGCGAACACAGCCCGTGGGTGTGCAGCCCCAGGTTCTGAACAAAAATTCGCCCGGCCTTGTCTATGTGATAATGACGCTGGACATCGGGATCGCCCTTTTGATCGAACAGCAGCTGCGAGTGGAGCGGCTCGAGAAAGTCCGGCAGTCGGTAGCAGTAGCCCGTGGCCAGCACCAGTGCCGAACTGGTCAGTTCGAACTCCTGTTCAAGCTCCGTATGTTTGCAACCCAGCAGCAGTTGCTGTCCGTCGCTGTGAACGCTTTGCAGTGCCGTGTTGGTCAGCAGCTGTACATCAAAGTCACAGTGCAGGCGTTTTTGGTAAAGCAGATCATAGATGCTGTTGATCAGATCGGCGTTGATCCCCTTATAGAGGCTCTTCTGTGAGCCGATAAGCTCTCGGCGCTGCACCTCGGGCAGGGCGTGGAAATAGTCGATATATTCTGGCGAGGTCATCTCCAGTGTCAGCTTGGTGTACTCAAGCGGGAAGAATCTTGGTGAGCGGGTGAGCCAGCGCAGGCGATAACCGTATTTGTCGATATCCAGCAGCAGATCTTCGAAGATCTCTGCCGCGCTCTGGCCACTGCCGACTATGGTGATGTCATTTTGGCTCTGCAGCGCCTGTTTACGGTGCAGATAGTTGGCCGAGTGCAGTACCCGCTTGTCGGCGCCGGGGCAGAAGTGGGGCATCCAGGGTTGGGTACCGGTTCCCAGCACCAGGTGGCGGGCGCGCAGGCTTAGCTCTTGGCCACTGACTCTGTCCTGCCCCTTGACCAGATAGGTGTCGGTTTCGGCATCGAAACTGACCCGGGTGACCTTGAAATTGAATTTAAGGTTACTCAGCTCGGCGCAGACCCATTGGCAGTAGCGATTATATTCCTGCCGCGGCAGGAAGAAGCTTTCGCGAATATAAAAGCTGTAGAGTCGGCCTGTCTGTTTGGCGAAGTTCAAATAGCTGTAGCGGCTGGTGGGATCGGCCATGGTCACCAGGTCCGACATAACAGGGTCTGCAATCTGGACGATTCCAGCAACATGCCGGGATGCCAGTCGAAACCGGCGCCGGCATCGACAAACAGGCACTCAAGACCGTCAAGCGGCTCGGCCAGGGCCGCCAGGCTCAGGTTAAAGGGGCCGATGCCTATACCCAGGATATCGTAAATTTTGGTTTGCATCAGTTCCTCCTCAGGCGCTGCAAAGCGCGCTGGTCTTGTAGTGACGGGCCTGCTCGCGACCGATTTTGCAGATGTCGGTCAATACGGCTTCGATATCCTCGAGTCGGGTGTGAGGGTTGAGCAGGGTAAACTTGAGATATTGGCTGCCGGCCACCTTGGTCGCTGCAATCATGGCGCGGCCTTCGCGGGCCAGACGGGTGCGGATATGGCGATTGCATTCATCCAGTTCGGCGCTGCCGAGTGCCGGGTCGTTGAAGCGAAACACCAGGGTGGTCAGCGACGGGCGCTGCGCCGTCTGCAACTCGGGGAAACGGCTAAAGCTTTTATAAAGCTCGGCTGTGGTGGCAATCAGGGTGTCGAACATCTCGCCTATGGCATCCGGCCCGGCGGCTCTCAGGCTCAGCCACAGCTTGAGGGCATCAAACCTGCGGGTGGTCTGCAGGCTCTTGTTGACCAGATCCGGTACTCCGGCCTGGGCCTGGGATTCAGGGTTGAGGTAATCGGCATGGTAGGTGAGGTAACCGAGCACGCCTTTGTCCTTGACCAACAGCGCCGAGCAGCACACGGGCTGGAAGAAGGACTTATGGAAATCCAGGCTAACTGAGTCGGCCAACTCTATGCCTTCGAGGCGTTGGCGTTGGGTAGGTGACAGCAACAAGGCGCCGCCGTAGGCTGCATCCACATGCAAATAACAGCCGAACTCGCGGCAAAGGGCAGCGATGGGCGCTATGGGATCTATGGTGCCAAAGTCAGTGGTTCCAGCGGTAGCGACCACGGCGATGGGGATCAGTCCTGCCGCTTTGAGCTGCCTGAGTTTGCCCGCCAGCGCCTTGGGATCCATGCGCCGATTGGCATCACAACCGACACTCACTACCGCCTCGTGTCCCAACCCTAAAAGTGCGGCCGCTTTTTGGATGCTGAAATGGCTGAATTCAGAGCAGAGAATGCGGTAGCGGTGAGCATTGGTAGCCAGACCGGCCAGAACATTGCCTCTGTGACCCGGCTCAAGGCTGCCGGCTAACTCCCTGGCAAGCAGCAGCGCCATCAGGTTGGACTGGGTGCCGCCGGTAGTGAAGACACCGTCAGCAAATCCCTGATATCCCACGCGCTCGCAGGCCCAGTCGATAACCTTCTGTTCAATCAGAGTCCCGCCGGCGCTCTGATCCCAGGTTTCCACCGCAGTATTGATGGCTGAACTCAACAGCTCGGCCAACAAGGATGTGAGCATCACAGGGCAGTTGAGGTGGGCCAGATAATCCGGGTGTTGGAAATAGATGGCGTGGCTGAGATAGAGCTTGTCCAGTTCGGCCAGAACTTGCTTAATGTCCCCGAGGGGGCGGTTGAGATTGATATCGGAAAATGCGCTTTGCAGCTCTTCGGGGCGAATGCCACTGCTGGGGCCATCCAGCCGTTCAAGGCGGTGTTTCAAGGTATCCATGCCCAGTTGCATCAAGCGGGAGTAGTGGTGTTCGGGTGCGATACCAAAGAGTTCAGTGTGGGGAGCGAACGGCAGATGGCCGGCGGCATCATAGCTCGGGTCATTGCTCGCCTGTTCAGGCTCCATGCTGGGGTGGGTCACTTTTGCCTCCTTTGCGACTGACATGAGGTCAGTCATCAATGACAAGTCACCCAGGGATAAGGAACTACTTCGGCCTTTCCCTGGGCCATTCCTTTTTTGCTGTCATCCTTTTCTTAACGACAGCGGCGACAAATTAGCACGCACCCAAATACAAATGCAAATGATTCTCACTTGATTTGTGTAAAGATGTAACCGCCTTGATTGGACCCCTGTATCAATCACAACAAATTGCTCAGATAAAGACTGAATAGAGAGTGGCGGAACTGACTGTGGTGGGATTGCCGGCGATTGAGTCAAGAGTGACGGAGTTGGCGCAATCGGCGGCGAGGCAAAGGGTGGAGTCCAAGGAAGGTGCGCACAAGTCCTATGTGTGCTCTTTGTCGGCTTACAGACCGGAATGCAAGAATTCCCTAATACAGCGGAGCAAGCTTGCGCAAATATCCTTCGAACCGGGCCGACTAAATTCCTCAACATAGGCATGAATGAAGAATTAACTCACTGCCATATAAGCACTAAACTGAGTATATTCATCACAAGAGGAATTTTTGAGGAGCAGGGGATGAAAGCCACAGCCGGTCGTCCTAAAGGCCATTCGGGGGCCCGGGATGCTTTGATAGAAGCCGCGCGCAGTTGCTTTACCCTGAAGGGGTATGAGCGGGTTTCCACCCGAGAGTTGGCGCGCAAGGCGGGAGTGGATGCGGCGATGATCCGTTATTACTTCGGCTCCAAGGCAGGCCTGTTTGAGGCCATGGTCAGAGACACTATCGCCCCTGTACTGGAAGCCTTCAAACACTACAATAATGCCGCGCAAAGTCGTCAATCTGCCTCTGAGGGCTTTGCAAACAGCCCTGAGCTTGGTAATAACAGCCCTGAGCTTGGTAACAATAGCCCTGAGCCGAGCAACAAAGGTTCTGAGCCGAGCAACAAAGGTTCTGAGCGGAGCAAGATGAGTCTTGATCCGAGCAAGAAAAGGCCTGAGCCAGGTTTTGGCGGGCCATTTGAGTTGATGCAGGTCTATTACCGCGCCATGGCTGCCAACCCGGCCTTGCCCGGGCTTATCATCCAGGTATTGAATCACAGAGAAGGCAGTGAAGCCTTCGATGCCCTTGCCAGCGTGTTCAGTGACATACTCAGCCGCTCGAGGCTGTGGATCCGCCAGCTTGGGCAAGATCAAGGCCTTAATCCCAACCTGGACCCTACCTTGGCGCGGCTGAGTTTTGTCAGCCTGATGGTGTTTCCGCTGATCGCCCCGGCCCATCTGATGCGGGACTTCGGCGTCGAATTGAACGAAACCTGGTTCAAACAGCTGGCAGAGCACAATGCCAAAGTCCTGCATCAAGGCTTATTGCGCCAGGATATTGCCGCCAACCCGGGCAGTGAGGAACCCCAATGAACAAGATATCCCTGATACTGACAGCGACACTATTGCTGTTGCAAGCTTGTGGCGACAGCGGCGAAAGCCGCGCCATGGGCACTCTGGAGCGGGATCGTATCCAGCTTTCAGCCCCCGTTGCCGAGCTGATAGCCGATATCCATGTGGCCGAGGGTGACAAGGTCGAGGCGGGGCAGTTGTTGCTGCAATTGGACAGCCGCAGCGCGGCAGCCAGAGTGGCACAGCGCCGCGCCGAATTGGCTGAGGCCGGCGCCAGGTTCGATGAGTTGCAACAAGGTGCCAGGGTAGAAGAGCGGCGGGCGGCCAGAGCCGCCATAGAGGCGGCGACGGCAGCCGCGACCGAAGCCAGACTCAGATATCAGCGCACCCGCGAACTGTTTGCCGCCAAAGTGGTGGGGCAGGCGGAGCTGGATGCGGCCATCGCCGAGCGGGATCACACCAAGGCCTTGGTCGAGCAGGCCAATGAACAATGGTTGCAACTGGAAAACGGTACCCGCAGCGAACAACTGGCTCAGGCCGAAGCCAGAGTGGCAGCCGCAGCGGCGGCGCTCAAGGCCGAGGAGAAAGCCTTGGACGACCTCAGTCTCAGGGCGCCGCTGGCATCAGAGGTGGACATATTGCCCTGGAAGAGGGGCGATCGAGTGGCTCAGGGCACTCAACTTGTCGCGCTTTTGGCACTGGATAAACCCTATGCCAGAGTCTATCTGCCGCAAACGGCCATCAGTAAGCTTTCCCGCGGCGACAAGCTGGAGGTCTGGGTCGATGGGGTGGCGCAGCCGCTCAAAGGCACAGTCAGAAATATCCGTTCCCAACCAGCCTTTACCCCGTTTTATGCCCTCAATGAGCGCGATCGTGCCAGATTGATGTATCTGACAGATATCGATGTCGAGGGCGCCGAGTCTCTGCCCTCAGGGCTGGCGCTGGAGGTACGACTGCCATGACTCAATCAGCTGATGCCGGTGCTTCTTCGGCCATTCAAGCTACCTTGTCCATTGATTCTTCCAAGGCCATTGAAGCTCCCCTGGCCATTGAAGCTCACGGACTGACCCGGCGCTTTGGTGAGTTGACCGCGGTGGATAATCTCAGTCTTGCCATCCCCCGTGGCAGTATTTACGGCTTTCTCGGCCCCAACGGTTGCGGCAAGTCCACTGCGATCCGGCTGCTTACCGGCCTGTTGTTGCCGGATGCCGGTGAGGTGACCGTATTGGGAGAGCCGCTTGCCGGTAACGAAGAGGCGCTCAAGCAACGTATAGGTTATATGACCCAGAAGTTCTCTCTCTACGATAATCTGTCTGTGCTGGAGAACCTTAGATTTGTCGCCAGTATTTATGGCCTGTTCGGCCGCCGCGGCAAGGCGCGCATTGAAGAGCTGCTGCATCTGTATAGCCTGGAGGGCAGGGAGTCTCAGTTGGCCGGCTCCATGAGTGGTGGTCAGAAGCAGCGTCTGGCACTGGCCTGCGCCACGCTGCACTCCCCCGAGCTGTTGTTTCTCGATGAACCCACCTCGGCGGTCGATCCGGAAAACCGCCGCGAGTTTTGGGAGCGGCTGTTCGATCTCTGCGCCGCCGGGACCACTATTTTGGTGTCAACTCATTACATGGACGAGGCGGAGCGCTGCCATGCATTGGCAATCCTTGAGCGTGGCGCCAAGCGGGCCGATGGCTCCCCGGCCGAATTGATGCAGCAGATGGACGCCAGCGTGGTGGAAGTGAGCGGTGAGCAGCTAAGGGCGCTCAAACAACAGTTGGTGGCCTTGCCTGAGGTTGTTTCTGCCGCTCAGGTAGGCACCCGGCTCAGGGTGTTGGTGCGGCGTGATGCCACAGATCCCATCGCCTTTCTCAGCCCCTATTGCGATGGGCGCAAGCTCGCCATGGCGCGCCCCAGTCTCGAAGATGTGTTTGTATCCTGCACCGGAGGTCGACATGTGGGCTAGGATATTGGCGATCATGCTCAAGGAGCTCAGGCAGCTGTCGCGGGATAGGATGACCTTCGGCATGATAGTGATGATCCCTCTGGTGCAGCTGCTGCTGTTCGGCTACGCCATCAATACCGATGCCAGGCATCTGCCTGCCGGCTTGGTGGATATGTCCGCCAGCAGCTACAGCCGGGCCTTGGTGCAGGCGGTAAAGGCCACCCAGGTGGTGGACTTCAAGGCAAAATACGCCTCTATCGAACAGGCCGAGGCGGCCATCACCTCGGGGGAAGTGCGCGCCGTGCTCTATTTGCCGGCGGATCTCAATGCCCGTCTGGTGAATCATCCAGCCTTCGACCGTCGTCAAAGCGACAGCCAGCTTACCCGGCCCGTGGCCCAGTGGCTGGTGGATGGCTCGGATACGGTTATCGCCGCCGCGATCCGTAGCCTGAGAAGCATGCCGCTCGATGAAGTGGCCGATTTCAGCAGCCAAAACCGGGTGCCAAGCTTTGAGGTGGTGCAGTATTTCAACCCGGAGCAGCGCACTGTGGTTAACATAGTGCCCGGCTTGCTGGCGGTGATTTTGACCATGACAATGATCATGTTCACCTCTGCCGCCATTGTCAGGGAAAGAGAGCAGGGCAATATGGAGTTTCTGATCACCACCCCGGTCAAACCCATGGAGCTGATGGTGGGGAAAATCATCCCCTATGTGCTGGTGGGGCTTATTCAGGTGAGTATTATCCTCAGCGTGGGCCACTTCCTGTTCGGTGTGCCGGTGCGCGGAGGTCTGGACAGCTTGTTGCTGGCCTCTTTGCTGTTTATCTTTGCCAGTCTGAGCCTGGGCCTGGTGATCAGCACCATTGCCAAGACCCAATTGCAGGCGATGCAGCTGACGGTATTTATCCTGCTGCCCTCAATTTTGTTGTCAGGCTTTATGTTTCCTTACGAAGCTATGCCAATTGCGGCGCAGTGGATTGCCGAAGCGCTGCCGGCGACCCACTTTATGCGTATGGTGCGCGCCATAGTCCTGCGTGAGGCCGATATCCTGATGTTGGCTAAAGATGCCTTTTGGCTGGGGGCGTTCACCCTGGGAGGCGTGTTGCTCGCTTCATTGAGGTTCCGTAAGCGTTTGGGATGAGCGCTGTGGTTCAGCGCTCTTCATCTCTGAGGGTCAGCACTTCATAGCCGGTATCTGTCACCAGTATGCTGTGCTCCCACTGGGCCGAGAGTTTTTTATCCCGGGTCACTACTGTCCAGCCATCTTTCTTGGTCTTTATTTTGGCGCCGCCCTGGTTGATCATCGGCTCTATGGTAAAACACATACCGGCTCGCAGTTCCAGGCGTTTGGCCAAAGACGATGCCTGTGGCATCAGGTACATCTTGCTGGAGTCGGCAATAAAACCATCTTTTTTGAGGGTAATATCCAGATTGACAATATCGCTGGCCTTCAGCAACTGCTGCTCCGACTGAACCCCGTGACACACGACTTCATTGACCGAGCTGTTGAGCACATAGGCATAGCCGTATTGGCCCTTGCTGGCCGGGCGCGCCTTAAGGAAAGGGCTTAAGGCTTTCTTTAGACAAGCATAAGCAGCCTTGACTCTCTTTGGGAGGGGGAAGCTGATGGGCGGGACAATGTTAACAAGCCTGCTTGGGGAAGCAGGCTTGAGATTGAGGGGGAAGGTGAAGCTAGAGAAGTGTTTGCTGCTCGCCTTCAGTTGGGCTGAAAGCGAGAGATGGTTTTTAACAGCCCTGATTTTTAACCGCCCTGATATTTAACCGCTTTGGTTTATAACGGCTTTGGTCTTAACTTGTTGCCAGCGGCAGATGGGCCTTGCTGCCCCAGTCGGCCCAGGAGCCATCGTAGAGTATCAGGGCATCGAGGCGTACCTGATAGGCCGCCAGGATCAAAATACAGGCGGTGATCCCTGAGCCGCAACTGAAGATCAAAGGTTTGCCGCTGCGTCTGGCGTCCATGGCACCCAGATGCAGAAAAATCTGCTCCAGTGTCGGCTGAGGTTTCAGGCTGTCGCCCTCCAGCACTTCGGCAAACGGCAGATTCACGGCGCCGGGAATATGGCCGCTGCGCACGCCTTCTCTGGGTTCGGGACTCTGGCCGAGAAAGCGTGAACTGGCCCTGGCATCCAGTATCATGGCCTGCTTGCCTGCCAGGGTATCCAATACCTGGGGGGCGTTACAGACCTTTTCCGCTTGATATTGCCCACAGGCGTTACCGCGCGGAAACCTGGTCGCCGGCTTGTCGGCACAGGGGCGCTGCTCTTTGAGCCATTTGGGCAGACCGCCGTCGAGAACAAACACCTGCTCAAACCCCATGACCTTGAAACACCACCAGCCGCGGGGTGATGAGTAGATACCCTGGTTGTCATAGATGACGACAGTGCTGTCCTGGTCGATGCCGAGCCGCTGCACCAGCTCGGTAAACTGGGCCTGACTCGGCAGGGCGTGTAACTCGCTGGACTGCAGATCTGTGCACTCCCGCTCCAGATCCAGCCGCCGGGCACCGGCAATAAAGCAGGGCTCATCGTAGACTATCGGCTCGCGGCCTATCACCTTGTCCATGCTGGCATCCAAAATGACCAACTTGGGATCAGAAAGATGAGCGGCCAACCACTCGCTGCTTACCAGTGCAGATTGCATCTCGACTCCTTAAAGCTCGGTAATGGCACCAAGCAATGAAACTTGGCCCAAATTACTGGAGCGCTACGGATTTCTCAAGCGGTTACTTTATCAATGGCTAGGTATCTGATGGTTTTATCGCCGTTATGCCGGCATAGACGGTTATGGATTCAGTCTCTGAACTCTTCGTCATAGGCCAGGCCGCTGACATCGGCCAGTTCTTTACCCAGCTCCTGCATGGCGGCCTTGCCCTTACGTCTCAGCAACGTCACTCTCTGACCATCCTTGAGCATCAAGATCAAGTCCCAGTATCTGGGCTCGCCGAAGTGAGGGCAGAGGCAAAATCCGCTGATTTCGGCCAGTGGCACCTTGAGTTGCCCTATGGGGTAGATACTGCGAATGCTGTGCTCCAGCACACAGGTATTTTTGTCTATCAAGATTTTATGGCGACAGAACAACGCGTGCCAGCCGAGTGTTGCCCCCATGGCCCAACCGAGCAGCAATTCAGGGTTAAGCCCGAAATACACCTGTGCCAGAGTCAGCGCCGCCAGCGGCAGGCCGATTAACCAGGTCCAGCGGCCAAACACCAACTCGGCCCTTTGTGAGGAATACTTGTTCCAGTGCGCCATGGCTCAGCTCCCTAAGCGTGTCATCAGCAGTCCGAGCAGGGCAAAAAGCGGCAGCGGCAGTGCCAGTTTCCACATCAGGTGTTGCTCCCAAATGGGCCGGTACTGACTGCTGGATTGACCAGTTTGCGTCGCGGCTTTCAGAGGCTTGGTTTCGGTATGAGGGGATGTTGCGGCCTGGCTCTCGGCCTCCAGCGCCGAATCGCTTGGAGCTGTGTCAAAGGGCACGGCTTTCAACTCGGGCCAGGCAGTGACTTTTTCATAAACTTCAAGTTCATTGACTGCAAGCGGGCCGGCGCAGCCGCGCAAAAAGCCTATCAATGCCAGTGCTTCTGCCAGATCTGTCAGGGTGTGGCGCTGTCCGAGCAGCACCAGCTGTACCCCATTGGGCGTTTGCGCCAGTGGGGTAATATGAATAGAGAGTTGACTGTAGGGCAGGGTTTTGCGGGGCTTGGCTTTTATACGCCACCAGCCGGTGTATTCTTGAATCTCAGCGCTTTTGGGGTTAAACAGCCAACGCCTTCTTACCCCCAAACAGCCAATTGCCAGGGTTAACAACAGCAAGGCCGAGATGGCATGAAATGCCTGTGATTTACCTGTCAGTACCACAGCCATTAAACTTGAGGCCGACAGGGGAACCAGCATGATAAAGCCCCAGATTGTAGCCAGGGTTTGCTGTCTGCCAATAAAGTAGGCTCGCCCATCGGCATCCAGCTTTAAGTGCCAACGAGCGCCACGGGGCAGAGCGCGATATTTTTTGTTTAACTCATCTTCCTTGGACATCAATCAGTTATCCTTTAGCTGAAGTATCAAGCGCCAGATGCAAAATAGGGAAGGGCTTACCCATGGCATCGAGTGCCGAGCGGGAGATCTGTTTAGAGCCTTGGTGTCGGTAGGATCCTGTCACTATAGGTTATTGCCCGGCTTGCACCATTTGCAGAATTTTGCGGGCCTTCTCAAAGTGATCCAGTTTGTGGGTCTGGATCCACCAGCTAGCGGCCTCCATGAGCAACTCGGGATCATCATTCTTGTTGGCAAAGAAGGCATAGAAGGAGACGCCAACATTCTCGCCCTTCTGGGCGATTTTTTGCTGGCAGACATGGATAACTTTTTGTCGCAGGCTGGCACGCATCTTGATTGTTCCCTCAATCTGAAAAGTCATTTTTAGGTGTTTTGCTGTTGCAACTGGGCTTGTTGCGCCTGGGTCAGTTTACTGACAACCAGAGCGTAGGATGCCTCAATCAGGTCACGGAGCATATCCTCGCTGACCTCACCATTCAAGGTTAGCGTGAACCAATGCTGCTTATTCATGTAATAGCCGGGCACTATCGCCTCAAAGCTATCGATCAGTGCCTGTACGTCGGCAGGTTTGGCCTTGAGTGTCACCCTAGGGGGCGTTTCCTGCTCGGCCAGCAGGGCAAACATCTTACCCATGACTTTATAGACTCTGGCTTCAGGACCAAAAGGATAGTCGGCAGTGGCGTTGGGGCATTGCTGTAACAGTTTCTTGAGTTGTGTCAGTGTCATGGCGTTCTCAGTCATTTGGGGGGAGGAGCATGATAATACCGGCTTCAGTCGACGTTTTGTTGAAGGGGAAGGGCATGTCGCAGCCTGGCCTTCAGCCATTGAAGCGTTTACACATAAAATACCTGTCCGGGCTGCCGGGAATTCCACTGACCGAGCCGACAACTTCAAACCCTTGTTTGGCATAAAATGCCGGCGCCTGAAACGACAGAGTGTCGAGCTGCGCAGCCAGACACCCCCGTTTGATTGCCTCTTGCTCGCACAGAGCCATTAAGCGGCTGCCAAGACCTGAACCTCTATGTTCCTTCGCGACCCAAACCACCTCAATCAGCAACTGGCGATAGATGCTGCGGCCACTCACGCCACCAATGAGTTGCCCCTCGGAATCGCGGGCGATGGCGGCCAGGGGTTGACTAAGGAAGGTGGGAACAAGCCCCATGGGTACTCTGCGTCGGCTTACGGACCTGGATGCAAGGCGTGGTTCGCAGCAAATGGCTAATCCTTTGCAAGAAGCACAACACAGCAGGCGGGTCTGTAAGCCACGCCCTTCGGGGCTTTCACAGCAACCGGCTTTCGGCGTTATCCGACTTCGACAGGCCCCGGCATGCCTTCAGTCAGATGCCTTGAACACCAATTGCTGTGCAAGCCAGAGTGCCACGAGGACTTATTTCCACCTTCCTTGCCCATATAGCCGTGATTATAGGTTCTGAGTTTGTCGATAAGCTCATTTTGCAGGTCGTCATCAACTTGCTGTAAAAGGTCAATCTGCATACCGATTTCCTTGAGTTGTTATTGGTTGTTTTGGATTCAGTCTTAATTAAATCCGGGGTCAAGGCTGTTGCTCAAGGTTGAGTGTCGCGTTATCTATCAAAGTCAGATATCCCTGATCTTCGGTCAGTTTGATCAAAACCGACAAGGTAATTTCCTTCACTGGCTTGCTCATCTCATCAAGACCTGCATCAATAGAAAAGCTATATTGGGTAGGTGTCTCGGTATTTATCAATGTTTGTACTTGCTGGAAGCTGTTTATTGCCGTATCAGTGAGTGCCAATTGATAATGATTTTGTGCGGGACTGCTGCTGAAAAGGCCCTCATTTTGGGGGATAACTTGAATAGACTCCAATTTGAGTGGGAAACTATACCGGGATACTCCCTGGCTGGTATCCAGTTCCAGGGTCAGTTCAGTGGCATCAATCTTGAGTTTACCCGGTTCATCGATGAGGATCTGCGATCTGATAACTCGCGGGTTTAATTCGGCAAAATCCTGCTCATCGAAAGAACTCAGGCTGAGCATGGTGCCGAGTGGTATACTGGCACAAGCGTTAATAAAAAATATTACCCCAAGGACTGTTAAACTCCTTCTTATCATAATTATTATTCCCTTTAATACGATATTTATAATGATTTTTTGATGTTGGCACCGCGTCCATCTTTTATTAGTGCGTCGCTCAGTTAGCCATAAAAATGATAGCTTGCCAAGCTTCTTTATCAGCAGATAAGCCGGTTTTATAGACATCAAAATAAATAGTTAAATTCGAAGGAATTCGAAGCAGAGTAACCCTTGCTTCGTCAATCAGTGTGACTTTCCGCTATAGGTATTTGCTTTGTCATAGCGTCACTATCACTAGCATGAACAAGGAACAACAGCTCTGGGAATTAACTGCTATTGTTTGAGGAGCAGGAGGGGATTCAAGCCGGATAAGGGTCTTGATTGGCGTCCAGAAGACTGAGGTAAAGTCTCAACTCAAATTCCAACTGATGATAGTCCGGCTCCATATAGGTGCACAGCTTGTAGAAGGCTTTGTTGTGCTCTTTTTCCTTCAGATGCGCCAGTTCATGTACCACCAATATCCGCAAGAAGGCTTCGGGTGCCCGTTTCAGCCGGGAGGAGATACGGATTTCATTCTTGGTCTTGAGTTTGTGCCCTTGCTTTCGGGCGGCGTAGGTATGCAGCCCCAGCGCCTGATGGCTGAGGCTGAGGCTGATTTTGTCGTCAAAACACACTTTGGCAAGCGGGTTTGATTGACGCAGATAAGTTTGCTTCAGCGCTTGGGTATAGTCCCAAAGCGCTTTATCACTGCGGATCTGGTGTAACTCAGGATGACGTTTTCGCAGGTATTCAGCCAGTTTGCCCGCTTGGTTAAGCTGCTGAACCTGTTGCTTTATCTCGTCGCTGTAGTGGGCCAGATAATCAAAACCGCTCAAGGGCTCAGACCTTCTTGTAGATCCGCATCTGCTGGAAGGCATAAGCGGCTTCAAAGGCATTCTCCTGGAACTTTTTCAGTTCCAGGCCGCTGAAGTCCACTTGTGGTGGATTGCGTTTCAGCTGCTCTTTAATGCTTTGAGGTGTCAGCATTGTTACCGGTAACTTACCCAGTTGAATGGCCGCCTCGAACTTGAAGCTGACAGAGCTGCCGGCCAGCTTACCCTTGTATTCGCGCTCAATAATCACGACGTGTTCGACCTGATAGTCTTCCATCAGCTTATTGAAGGCGAATTGGAATTCTCTAATTGCTTCCTGGCTGGCAGGGTTGCTCAAGGTAAATGAGTGACGGCGGCAATCAGGAACGTTGAATACGTCCCCCTGGGCGCTCAGTAAACAGATGACGGCTTCGCCGCCTTTTAATTCAACCGCACAAACTTTCATGGTATTCCTTGTAGTTCATCATGCCGCACCGGCGGCTAATGTTAATCTTATGATTCGGAGTCGCTTTCATTGCCGTTATTTACTGGAGCGGGTTTACGCCTCATCGGGGCATCGCCCACATCCACCCCGGTAATAAAGCGCTTGTCTCTGCCTGACTTGGCCTTGCCCGGTTTAGCCGCTGTTTTGCTGCGGCCCTTGGGTTTGCTGGCCTTGGTATTCTTGGGTTTGCTGCTCTGGCGTTTGGGATCGGCCAGGCCACTGAATTTGGGTTCGAGCCCCTCCAGGGAACTGAACTCGAAGCGGCGACCGAGAAAGCTCTGCACCTTCTTGAAGTTGAACCAGTCCTTGGGGCCCACCAGAGACAGGGCGTCGCCCTTGGCGCCGGCGCGGCCGGTACGGCCGATACGGTGGACATATTCTTCGGCAAACTTGGGCATGTCGAAGTTGACCACCAAGGAGACGTTCACCAGATCCAGACCGCGGGAGGCCACGTCGGTTGTCACCAGAATTTGCTGCTGGCCGCGGCTGAACTGATCCATTATCTGGTTACGGGCACTTTGGCGCAGTTCACCACTGAGCGCCACCGCGCTGTAGCCTTGTTGCTTGAGCTTTTCGGCTAATCTGTCGGTATCCTGGCGGGTAGCGGTGAATATGATCACCTGACGCTGTTGTTCGCGCTTTAGCAGTTCAATCAGCAGCGTCTCTTTATGATCCAGATGGTCACAGAGGAAAATCCGCTGGTGTATGTCCTGATGCTCGGCATTGGCGGCGCCAATGGCCACATGTTGCGGGTCATTGAGCAAGGTGGCGGCGATATCATTGACCTCTTCATGTTCCAAAGTGGCCGAAAACATCAGGGTTTGCCGCCGTCTATGGTTGGCGGCGTCGTTGATTGCCTTGAGTTGTGGTGCAAAGCCGAGATCCAGCATGCGGTCGGCTTCGTCAAGAATAAGCAGTTCCAGCCCTTCCAGATACAGATGGCGTTGTGACAGGTGATCGGCAATCCGCCCCGGGGTGGCGACGATAAAATGCGGATCCCGCGCCAGCGCCTTGGCCTGATCGTTGAAATTTTCCCCGCCAAGCACACTGATGGCCCGGTACTGGGTATTGGCAACCAGTAGACGCAACTGAGCGTAGACCTGGTTGGCCAGCTCACGGGTCGGCAGGAGTATCAGTACCCTGGGATCGCGCTTGCTGAGCGCCTTGGTGGAGATCACCCTTTGCATCGCCGGCAGCAAAAAGGCCAAGGTTTTCCCCGAGCCCGTCTTGGATGAGGCCATCAGGTCTTTCCCGGCCAGCGCCACGGGAATCGCTTCACGCTGAATCTCTGTGGGCTCATCGATACCCATATGTTTAAGGGTTTGCAGCAGACGCTGATCCAGCGAAAAATCGGAAAAATGCAAAGGTGAAACTCCTCAATAAAAACGACCGCATATTATAACGGCTTTTACGCTGTGGGGCATGTATTTAGTCAATAGAGTGTCGAAATGGTTGCTGACTGGTTTTAAAATGTCTTGAGTTAACCACAACAGGCTCCAGGGATAAAATCTGGAGCAGCTCCGGCTTCGGGTGTATGCTGCTTTGGCTGATTGAGCTTAGGCTGCGTGATTGGTAGAAAATATTAAGGAGAGAGGATGGCGCAGAGTCATGAACCCTGTATCGGAGTTGCTCTTGGAAGCGGCGCCGCCAAAGGATGGGCCCATATAGGTGTACTCAAAGGCTTGGCAGCAATGGGAGTACAGCCAGATAAGGTGGCTGGTTCATCCATAGGTGCCCTGGTCGGCGCGGCTTATGCCAATGAGCGTCTCGAAGAGCTGGAAGACTGGGTGCGCAGTTTTTCCAGCTGGGATGTGTTGGGGTTGATGGATATTAGTTGGGGTAAGGGTGGACTCATCAGTGGTGATAAGGTATTCAGTGCCATTCAAGATCGCATCGGTGATCTCCTGATTGAAGAACTTAAGTATCCTTTTACTGCTGTATCAACCGACCTCTACTCAGGGCAGGAGATCTGGTTCCGTCAGGGGGATTTACGCCAAGCCGTCAGAGCTTCCTGTTCCATGCCGGGGATCATGTCGCCGGTGCGTCAGGGGCATCGCTGGCTGGTGGATGGCGCTGTGGTGAATCCCATTCCTGTGTCTGTGGCCAGAGCTATGGGCGCGAGTTTGGTGATAGGCGTCGATTTGCATGGTCATAGGCGCGAGCAACTGCAAGTGTTGCCGGTGGCGCTTAATAGCGAAGAACCTTCATTGCAGAGTAAAGTGGCGGAACACTCCTCTGAGAGTGGTTTTATGGATCTGTTGGCCAAGGGCAAGGATTATATTTCCGGCCTGACCGACAAGTTTTCTCTCGGCAATAAGGCTGAACCCGGTATGTTGGCTGTGATGTCACAGTCGATGGATATTCTGGAGCAGCGCCACAAGCGCGCGCGTTTAATGGGAGATCCACCGGATATCTGTATTGTACCCAAGGTGTCGGATATAGGCACTATGGAGTTCCACCGTGCCAGTGAAGCCATTGCCGCCGGTGAGAAGGCGGTGCAGCAGGCCTCGCATCTGATTGATGCGGCGTTGGGGCGTCTCTGAAGCAGGCGCTTTTTATTAATGCTTGGTGTGGGCACATTTTCTGCGGTGTGGGCACACTTTCTGCATAGTTCAGCACATCATTAGCATCAAGGCGCTCAAAGGGCGTTTTTCTGACATTTCTCAAGCAATTTTGTCTTAAAAACAACCAATAGAACGTCGATATGACGGAAAACTGACATGCAGCCAATCCATTCTTCTGTGGATCCCAGATTGTCCGGGGTCGATGCCTATGGCGTCAACAATCGTTTGACCAGCGGCAGCGGCCTCTCGGTTGTCGACACTGAAACTGTCAGTGACAACAAAAGCAAGGGCTCAACCTCGGCAAATATAGGGCAGGACAGCATATCTATCTCCAACGATGGTAAAAGAGCCGCGCGGGTGCAGGAGTTGGCCAAGGAGTTTTTCGGCTCAGGCCAGTTCAGCAGTGCCGATTTGCCCAAGCTGTTGGCGCGCCTCGGCGAGGAAGGGCTGTTGTCTGAAAGTCAGATGGCCAAATTGCAGGGCAGTGGCCTGATGGGAGTTGATACCAAGGATAACGTCAGCCTTAAGGAGTTTATTCAAGGCCAGATTGGTTTGCTCAGACAACAGGCCAGCCAAAGCCCTTTGCTCAATGCACTTGAGGGAGCGGACAGTCTGATGGGTAATATGGGGATGATGTATACCCCATCGAGCTCTTTGGCGGCCAACAAGGTGGCGGCTCAGTTGGATGCCGTGCTCAAGGGCGAAAACCAAACTGCCGAGAGCGCAGAGAGCGGCAATGGCAGCAGCAAACTAGCGGCCAAGGGCGACTCCGCACTGCAAGAGCCGCAACTGTTATCCCGGCTCAGTGGTGTCAGCGCGCTGATGCGCACCGCTGCAGCCATGGGCAGCCAGCAGCAGGGCAGTGGGCAAATCAACAGTTATCTGGCCTTGGTAAAGAGGTACTGACTAGCGGCCGTTTGGAGCCCGGTCAAGGGAAAAATCTCCACAAGTTGTGCTCGTCGGCACTAATCCCATAGTGTTGTTCATCCTCATCAATACCATGATCCAGATCATGGTATTGATGAGCGATTTGTCGCTTAATCTCCACATATAGTGCTTGGTTAATAAAACACCACTATATATGGTGTTAAATAAACAACATGGAGATTAAAGAAATGCCGGTAGTGATTAAGCGGGACGGGTGCCGTACTCAGTTCGACGAAACAAGGATAAGGGATGCGGTGCTGGCGGCCTCTAGCCACTGCGGTATAGAAGATGCAGACTATGCGGCCACAGTTGCAGCTTTGGTCACCCAGGCGGTAACCGACAAGGCCGAGGTCAATATCCAGGAGTTGCAGGACAGGGTAGAAAATCTATTGATGGAAGGGCCGTACAAGCAAGTGGCCCGTAGCTACATAGAATATCGTCATGACAGAGATATCTGCCGTGAATCCAGCAGTCGTCTGAATCTGGAGATCCGCGGCCTGGTCGAGCAGAGTAACGCGACCTTGCTCAACGAAAATGCCAATAAAGATTCCAAGGTGATCCCCACCCAGAGGGATCTCCTGGCCGGTATTGTCGCCAAACATTATGCCAAACATCATATCCTGCCCAAGGATGTGGTTGCCGCTCATGAGGCCGGTGAGATCCACTATCACGATCTCGACTATTCACCTTTCTTCCCTATGTTCAACTGTATGCTGATCGATCTCGGTGGCATGTTGACCCAAGGGTTCAAGATGGGCAATGCCGAGATTGAAACGCCAAAATCCATCTCGACTGCCACTGCAGTTACCGCGCAGATCATCGCCCAGGTCGCCAGCCATATTTATGGCGGCACCACAATCAACCGTATAGATGAAGTGTTGGCCCCCTTCGTGGCCAAGAGCTACGACAAGCATTATCAAACGGCGCTCAAGTGGGGGATTACCGATGCCAAGGCGTTTGCCACAGAGCAGACCAAGAAAGAGTGTCACGACGCCTTCCAGTCGCTGGAATATGAGGTCAATACCCTGCATACCGCCAATGGTCAGACGCCTTTTGTTACCTTCGGTTTTGGTTTGGGTACCAGCTGGGAGTCACGGCTGATCCAAGAGTCTATTTTGCGGATCCGTATGGAAGGCCTTGGCAAGAACCGTAAAACAGCGGTTTTCCCCAAGTTGGTGTTTGCCATTCGTGATGGTATTAACCACAAGGTGGGCGACTGCAACTACGATATCAAGCAGTTGGCGCTCGAATGTGCCAGCATTCGCATGTATCCGGATATTCTCAACTATGAGCAGGTGGTCAAGGTTACTGGCTCATTCAAGACTCCTATGGGTTGCCGCAGTTTCCTTGGCACCTATGAGGAAAACGGCGAGCTGCTGCATGAAGGTCGCAACAACTTAGGCGTCGTCAGCCTGAACCTGCCGAGGGTGGCGCTGGAAGCCAAGGGCGATGAAGCCGAGTTTTATCGCATTTTGGATCAAAGGCTGGAAATGGCCCGCAAGGCGCTGGATACCCGCATCGAACGCCTGGCCAATGTCAAGGCCAGAGTGGCGCCTATTCTCTATATGGAAGGGGCTTGCGGCGTGCGCCTGCGCGGTGATGACAACATTGCCGAAATCTTCAAAAATGGCCGAGCTTCCATCTCTCTGGGCTACATTGGCCTGCATGAGACAATCAATGCGCTTTATGGCACAGACACCCATGTGTTTGACGATGAAGCATTGAGGCAGAAAGCGGTTGCCATAGTGGCTCACCTCAAGGCGGCCACTGTGCGTTGGAAAGAGGAAACCGGTTATGGTTTCAGCCTCTATAGCACACCGAGCGAGAGCCTGTGCAGCCGATTTGCCAAGCTGGATGCCAAGCGTTTTGGCCTGGTTGATGGTGTCACCGATAAGGGCTATTACACCAATAGTTTCCATCTGGATGTAGAGAAGAAGGTGAACCCTTACGACAAACTCGATTTCGAACAGCCGTATCCTGAGCTCGCCAATGGGGGGTTCATCTGCTATGGCGAATACCCGAATATGCAGCACAACTTGGAAGCGCTTGAGAATGTCTGGGATTACAGCTATAGCCGGGTGCCTTACTATGGAACCAACACACCGATAGATGAGTGTTACGACTGTGGCTTTACCGGTGAGTTTATCTGTACCAGCAAGGGCTTTACCTGCCCCAAATGTGGTAATCATGAGCCCAGTCGGGTGTCTGTGACCCGCAGGGTTTGCGGTTATCTTGGCAGCCCGGATGCCAGACCCTTTAACCACGGTAAGCAGGAAGAGGTCAAGCGTCGGGTTAAGCACCTCTAACGAAAGGAAGATGTAAAACACTGTGTACTGACGCTTGCATTTTTGCCCCTTTCCCTAAATAAAGGCGCCCCAAGGGGCGCCTTGTGGATATAGCTATGAACTATCATCAGTATTACCCCGTGGATGTGGTCAATGGACCGGGCACCCGGGTAACCCTGTTTGTCTCCGGTTGTGAACATCAGTGCCGGGGTTGTTATAACCAGTCAACCTGGGATCCCCGCTCCGGGCATCCTTTTGACCAGGCGATGTCTGACAGGATTATTGCCGATCTCAATGACAGCCGGATCCCGAGGAGGGGCCTGTCACTTTCAGGTGGCGACCCACTGTTTCCGGGCAATCTTGACGCCATCAAGGCCTTGTTGTTGCGGGTGCGCGACGAATGCCCGGGAAAGGATGTCTGGCTCTGGACTGGTTATCGTCTCGATGAGCTTAGTCCTGAGCAGCGGGAATTGCTCGGGCTTATTCATGTGTTGGTGGATGGTAAATTTGTGCAGGAGCAAGCGGACCCCTCATTGAAGTTTCGCGGTTCGGCCAATCAGGTGATACACCTGCTCAAAGACCCTCAATAAGTACAAAAGTGAAAACTGGTTAACACAATTGCTTTTCCCTGCTAAAAAACCCCGTCACCTGAGCTTGAGTTGCTGTTATACTTCTGTCCGGCACATTTACGGCAACCAGGCCGTCCATTCTCAGGGTGCCGGGATTTTGTAAGGTAACAGAATGAATTTGAAGCAGGAGCTGCAACAGCTCAACGATAAGCTGGATCAGTATCGCCGTAAATTGGCCGCCGCAGAGCAACGTGGCGATGGTCCTATCATTGCCCAGTTTCAGCGGGAAATCGCCGCCGTCAGTAAGCGGATTGCAGCCATCAAGGGGCAGCAGAGTCGTCAGCTTGGCAAACAGGGGCAGTCTATTCGCGATCTGCCGTTTAGCCGTGCACTCACCAAGGCCGAACAGGCCGATATGGGCAAGCTCAAAAAGTCGGTTCGGGGGTTGGTCGTTGTGCATCCCATGACAGCGCTGGGCAGAGAAATGGGCATTACTGCCGTTACCGGGTTTGCACCCAAGGCATTTTAACTGCCGCTGTGACAGCAAATAATAACCAATGAATTCACTTGGGTATTCCGGTCGGTGGTAAAAACGCATAAAATGACCGGCCTGAGTACTGAGCGCGCTTCACTATTATCTTGATTTTGAAGGATGTTAACCGTCTCAGGGAATGAGAGCAGTCGTTAAGGTTAATTCATGTCTATTAAATTTATCGCCACCGCCAAATTGCCAACCCCTTGGGGGGTGTTTGCCATGCATGGTTTCGAGGATACCGAAACCGGTAAAGAGCATGTGGCGCTGACTTTTGGTGAGCTCCAAGCCGATAAACCCATGCTGGGACGGATCCATTCGGAATGTCTCACCGGAGATGCCCTGTTCAGCCTGCGCTGTGACTGCGGCTTTCAACTGCAGACCGCGATGCAAAATGTCGCTGAAGCCGGCCAGGGCTTTATTCTCTACCTACGTCAGGAAGGTCGTGGCATTGGGCTGTTGAACAAAATTCGAGCCTACGAGTTGCAGGACGATGGCGCCAATACAGTGGAAGCCAACGAGCGCCTGGGCTTTCCGGCCGATATGCGCAAGTACGATATGATTGCGCCCATGCTGGAAAAAATCGGTGTTCATAAGGTTAGGTTGATGACCAATAATCCGCGCAAGGTGCAGGCGATGAAAGATATCGGCATGGAAGTCGTCGAGCGGGTACCGCTGCAGGTTGGCAAAAACCGTTACAACGAAGCCTACCTCAAGACCAAATCTACTGAGCTTGGTCATATGATGTCTGAATATCATTTCACTGAAGGTCACCAGGACTGAGTCGGCAAAGATGAAGTCACCGGGGAAAGCATCAACCCAAGTTGGTTTATTGAGTGTGTCTTCCCTGGGGCTTTTGCTGCTTGCAGCGCCAATCAATGCTCAAGAGTCTCCCGGCCACGCTCGGCCACCGGACAACTCCCACTATGCCTTTGGCAGCTATCTTGGCAGTGGGGTCTATCGCGCATCCGAGCAGGATGCCACAGTCATCAGCTTACCGCTGGACTTTACGTTGGAGCAGAGTGAGGACTCGGAGTTCTTGCTGCGCCTGCCTATCTCTGTAGGCTTTTTCAACTACAGCCTTGAAGATGCCGGTGAATTTGAACTGCCTTCCAGTGTTGGTACCTTAACCGTGACCCCCGGCTTTGAAAAGCGTTGGCGTCTGGATGAAAACTGGCGCATGGAGGCCTATGGCGATCTCGGTTTTGGCAGTAATTTCGATCNAAAAGCGTTGGCGTCTGGATGAAAACTGGCGCATGGAGGCCTATGGCGATCTCGGTTTTGGCAGTAATTTCGATCAAGGCGGTAATGTCGCCATCATGGCAGCCGGCATCAGTGGCTTACGTCATTTTGAACTGCGGCAGGCAGATTCTTTGTGGGTGACCCGGTTGAAATTTGCCGCCTACAGTGAACGGGCGTTCAGCATTAGCCAGAGCTTTTCCGTATTGCAAACCGGGGTAGATATCGGCTTGCCTTATCACTGGTCCTGGCAGGGGTTACAGATGCAGCCCAGGGTGTTTGCTTTAGGTTACTGGTATTTTGACCAGTTGCAGTTTGCCGGCGACCTCAACCAGGACACCTTGGTGTCCGGCAGTATTGAAATAGGTGCTACCCTGGCCCTTGCCAAGCCCGTACTTGGCATAGACAGATTGGGGCTCAGTTACCGCAGTGGTGATGGGCTGGAGATCTGGCGCCTGTTGTTCAGCATGCCCATCTGAGCGGCATCAGCCCTCAGTGGCGGCGTTCTTGTCCTGGCGGGCTTTCTCTTTGATCAAGGCGACCAGTTGACCACTGACGGCGGTAATCTGATCCTGCAGCAATTTACGCTTTATCTCGGCGGCCTCTGAGTCATCACCATTCAGTTGCCGTAGCTCCTGCTGCAACTCTTTGAGCTTGTCCTGCAGCTCTTTAATCTTCTTGTCAATTTCAGACATACCCGAGGTATCTTCCTCGGCGGCTTCCTGCGCTTCTGAGGTTTGCGCCGAATTATTTCTGTGCAACTGACCGCCCACATCATCCGCCAGTGCTTTGCGACCGGCAGAAGAAATATTCACTTTATCCTGGCTGTCGGGACTTGTGGCGGCGCTTTCTTTGGCTGTGTCCTTGGCGACCACAGTGACTTCACTCAGGCTGCGGGGACCTGTTCCTTGAGTGGCGAGTTGACCTAAGCCTGCAATGTTCATCATTAAACTCCCTGGCGGCTTCTATTCGTGCTGATAGTCGATAACTGCTTATCGGCTGCATAGAGAAAGACTTTAGCAACTTTGAGGCAAAATTGTTTAAAAATATAGCGGGTTGCGTGCTGTATCAGGCCTGGTTAGTCGGTTTTTTTGCCCCAGATATGGGCATTGGTCTGAGGTTTTTCGGCACAGGTTTGTTTGGCCGGTTTTTCCCGTGTTGCCGGGGTTGAACTGCCCAGCAGGTGAGGCGGAATGGGCAAGCGCTTACTGGTCAGATAGAGGCGTTCCAGTTTTTCCCTGGCCCATTGAGTCTTTCGCAAAAAGGTCAGGCTCGATTTAAGGCTGGGATCATGGCTGAAGCAGCGCACTTTTATCCTTTGTGCCAGGCCATCAAAACCGTACTGCTCCACCATTTCTGTGAGTATCGCCTTGAGGGTCAAGCCGTGCAGGGGATCTTTGTTGGTTTGAGGGGAGTTGGAAGCTGTCATCAATGGGCCTTGGTATCAATAGAAACGGCGTCAGTATAACCGAGAAGCGTTTCAAAAGCCTTGCAAAAAGGTCGAAAAAGTCGCGTCAAACAGTCCGGCAGATGCATGCTCGGCAGCCATTCAGTCAAGGGAAACCATCGAGAGAGGAAAAAGGGGCCGTAGCGGCCCCTTGAAAGAGAGATTACTTAAAGTGCAGTGACCAGCTGTCGATGTAGCCTAGGTCACGGCGACCCGAGTCGACGGCCTTGAGCAACCAGGTACCACTGGACTCGACACCTGTCATATCGACCGAATAGCTCTGGTTGATATTGTCGGTGCCTTTGCCTGTGTTGTCGTGCAGCACGGCAATCCGGCCATTGGGGCTGTGCAGTTCAATCTGCAGATCACCAATGTAAGGATGCACTATGCTGACATCCACAGTGACCACACCCGAATCACCGCTGCGGCTGACACTGATGGGGCTGGTAATGCCAGTGCTGTTGTTGTCGGGAATATCGATATTGTCACCATTGGTGTAACTCGCTGCGCCACCTGGATTTGTGCTGCTTGAGCCTGTGTAGCTAGCCACCAGGCTGGCACCGCTGAAGCTGCTGTAACCGCGAACCATCACATAGTAAGTACCGGCTTGAGGGCTGTTGACCGAACAGCTTTCAGTGTTGCCGCTTTTCCAGGGGCGACAATCGAAGCTGCTGGTGGTTGGAGCCGCGCCGTACTGCATGTAAAGATCGGCATCACCAGTGCCGCCACTCAGGTTGAAGCTGAGATTGGAAGCGCCGGCAGGCACATCGAGGAAGAAGTGCAGTTCATCGTCTTTGGCACCGCTTAGGTTGTTGACTGCCACACCGTTTTCCAACTGACCATCGCTTGGTGTGCCGGGATCGCTCGGGCCATTACAGGAGGCATCCAGGTATTCCTTGGCGGCCACGGCATTGACCAAACCATAGCCGGTGCGATCGTCACGGCCGGGCACATCCAGATCTTCGGCGGTAGCTTTCAGTGCCTGACGCACCTGGGCGGCGCTACACTCAGTGTGATAGCTCCATACCAGAGTCGCGATGCCGGATACGTGTGGCGTCGCCATGGAAGTACCGTTGTAGTACTCATAGTCCTCGCCAATGGTGTTGGATACGCTGGCCTGCTGACCGATTTGGTTACGCAGCGCCAGACCGGTTTCACGGTCTACCGATACAGATGCCTTGGTCAATTCAGTGTTTGAGTCCACCAAGAAGGGGTTTTGCAGTCCGGGCAGAGTGCTGTTGGAGTAGACAATAGTCGCTGCTGCACCGGCGTTGTTACAGGCGCGAACCGCATTGATCTCGGGATAACCGGCACCTTGGTTTTCCAGACGCTGCACCAAACAGACTTTGCCCGTCATGTTGCCGCAGTTGTAGTTGCCGCCGCTGGTGTCACACTCGGCCAGTTCGCCGCCGGCACTGGCGCTGATGGGCGAGGGCACATAGTTGCTGCCCGATGGTACAAAGCGGTTGTGAGGCACCACGCCTTCGGCAAACAGCGACTGACCGGCAATGACAATATCAGCCAGGCGTCCTTCACCGCGAGTCACGGTTGAGAGGATAGCTTCACCCGGGCCGGAGATTTCGACCTGATTGGTATACTGTGAAAAGGCCGAGTGGTCTTTATTGCTGTCGACCGAGGCCACAGACATTACCGCATCATAGGAAGCCGGGTAGCTGTGGGTATTGTTGCCGGCATTACCGGCTGCAGCAATCAAGAGCACGCCGTTGTTAAAGTGGTTGGTCATGGCATTGCGCTCAGTGGTGCTGGATCCTGAGCCACCCAGGCTCATGGTGACCACATTGGCGCCATTGTTGACACAGGTATCCACGGCAGATACCAGTGACGAGGAGTAACCCCAACCTGACTCGTTGAATACCTTGATAACATGGATATTGGCGTTCTGATTGGGCATCACCCCAACTACGCCTTCATTATTGGCGATGGCGGCTATGGTGCCGGCAACGTGGGTTCCGTGGGCATTGTTATTGCCCGGCTCGAACCAGTTTCCGGTACCTGAGTTGTTGGTACCTGTGACATTGTTGCCACTGAGATCCTGGTGAGCACGATCATAGCCGGAGTCTATGATACATATGGTGCGATTACCGCTGAGGTTATCGGCCAACTGACTCGCGCCGACATAGGTTTGCCCCCAGGGCGTGGTTTCACTCAACAAGCGGCGGGGCATATCTTCTTCGACATATTCCACATCGGTGCGGGCACGTAGCGCCTTGAGTCCGGGGCTATCCAACTTGACGCTGTAGCTGTGGCTGCGACCAATGCGCTTCATTTCGCGAGCCTTAACGCCGTTAAGCGCTCTGTGCTGGCCGAATACCTGATTTAGTTCGCTTTGACCATTTAAGGTTTGCAGGCCGTTGTTGTCTTTGAACTTAACGATATAGCGTTTGGGCAGGGGCGACTGCTGTGACAGATCATTGGCTTGAGGCTGGAAAGGTGCACCATGAACACTGGCAGAAACTGCCAGAGCCAGCATGGACAGACTCAGGGCCAGCTGCTTATTTGTTATTTTTTTCATACTTGTCTTCCGTGTAACAGATCTTGGTTTATTGTCCTCGGGCACTTCAGCGTTCACTGAAATGACCCTTTTGCAATCTACCGTCACGAAAAAACCATGTAAAACAAATGTTAGCTGTATGGCATTCTGATTTCGTTTTGCTGTATTTCATTTTTTGTGAATAAAAATTCAGCCAAGCGTTTAGTGTTACCAAATGTATCATTGTCTGATGCATGAAGTTTTGCCGGTTTTGAATAAGGCTGGATGCGAGGTTAGATAGGGTTGTAAGCTGTGAGATATGTGTAGTTTATTGATTTGTATGTTTAATTGTGCTAGTTATTCCAATTTATCATAAGCAATTACTTTTAAGAATAATGGTTGCAAAAAGGATACTTTAGTATGAGTTAAAGGCGGTTTTTTGACTGGAAGTGCATTTTTGACGCTTGTTCGTTATCTTTGGTTTCTGGTGTTTGTTAATTTTTTGTGTTGACTGTTTTGTAAAAAGGCCCACTTGAGTGGGCCTGGTTGCATGAGTGGCACAATACTTAATGGCTATCTGGTCAGCTAGTTGCCGGCGCTGGCCTTGAGGCTATCATAGCCGCCACCATTGTAGACTTCCTGATAACCGGCTTTTTCCAGTGATTCTTTGGCAATGCCTGAGCGGCGACCGCTACGGCAGTAGACAACCACAGGGGTGTCCTTGGCAATGCCCAGTTTGGCAAAAGCTTCGGCTATCTGCTCAAAGGGGATATTAACCGCCTCTGGCAGATGTCCCTCGGCGTATTCCTCCGGGGTTCTGACATCCACCAGCATGGCGCCCTGGGCGACCTTGGTCAGTGCCACCTCGGGAACCATCTGCTCGGCGCGAACGCTGAGGCTCAGCAATAGACCAAACATCAGAGTCGTTAGCCACAGGAAATGGCGCTGGGTACGGGTTATTATCTTCACTTGCATTCCTTATTCAGTGGCCTTGGCCTGTTCAGCCTCCGTTTTCATACCGAATTTACGCATCAGCATGCTGGCAGGACAAAAGCCGGTAAAAGCACTTTGGAATAGGTTAGCGCCAACAAACAGAGTTAGCCATACAAAATTGTGATGGACAGTGGCGGTTAACAGTAATGACAACATCACCATAAATCCGGCAAAGGCCATAGTGGCACGTTCTACAGACATTTTAAGCTCCTTTGGCCACCTGGGCCTGGTTGATCACTGAGTCGATGCGCTTGCGCATCAGGGCATAGTAAAGTACCGGGATCACCACTAATGTCAGCAGGGTGGAGATCAGGATCCCGAAGATAAGGCTGATGGCCAGACCGTTGAAGATAGGGTCATCCAGAATAAACATGGCGCCTATCATGGCCGCGAGGGCGGTGAGCATAATAGGTTTGGCCCGCACGGCGCCGGAGTGAATGACCGCCTGTTCAAATGGCACTCCTGCAGCGGTTTCCTGGTTGATAAAGTCCACCAGGAGTATGGAGTTACGCACTATGATCCCCGCCAGCGCTATCATGCCTATCATGGAGGTGGCGGTGAACTGGGCGCCGAGCAAGGCGTGCCCCGGCATGACCCCGATAATGGTCAAGGGGATAGGCGCCATAATGATCAGCGGTACCAGATAGGAACGGAAGTGAGCCACTACCAGGAGATAGATGGCAATCATGCCGACCCCATAGGCCAGGCCCATATCACGGAAGGTTTCATAGGTGATCTTCCACTCGCCATCCCAGAGTACGCTGATGGCATCCAGACCATCGGGTTGGCTGAAATAATGCTGGTTGAAGCCAAGGCCACCTTCTGAGTCGATATCCGCCGCCATTTCAAACATGCCGTACAGTGGGCTGTCGAGCGGCCCGGCCATGTCGGCAATCACCATGATCATCGGGATCATGTTTTTGTGAATGATGGGCGCGTCTATCTGCCCCTTGCGGATTGTCACCAATTCGGCCACGGGCACAGTGCCGCCATGGAGGCTGTCGAGGCGCAGATTAAGCACTGAAGTCAAATCCAGTTTGTCGGCCTCCGGCAGTTCCAGGCGAATGGGCACCGGGCGTTTCTGCATCGGCTTATGCAGCACATTGATATCCTTGCCGCCGACAGCGGTGGCCACCAGATCCACTATGTTGGCGTAGGGTACGCCCAGCAGACTGGCCTTGCTGCGGTCGATAAGTACCTGCCATTTCTGCTGTGCCGCCGGCAGGAAGATATCGATATCCACCACATCCTCGGTCGTCTGGAACAGGGACTGCAGTTCTCTGGCCGCCTGCTGGCGAATATCCTGGCTGGGGCCATAGACCTCGGCCACAATCGGCGACCACACAGGTGGGCCGGGGGGCACTTCCACCACTTTGACATTGGCGTTGAAGCCCCGGGCGATTTGCTGCAGCGGGCCGCGTACTGCCAGGGCTATGCTGTGGCTGTCTCTGTCCCTGTGCTGTTTGTCACTGAGATTGACCTGAATATCGCCAAGCTCCTGACTGTTGCGGACAAAGTAATGCCTGACCAGGCCGTTGAAGTTGATCGGGGCATGGGTGCCGGCATAGAGCTGCAGATGCTGCACTTCGGGTACAGTCACAAGATAATCGGACAAGGCCTTGAGGACTTTTTCCGTCTGCTCTACCGGCGTGCCTTCCGGCATATCCACCATCACCTGGAATTCGCTCTTGTTGTCGAAGGGCAACATCTTGAGCACCACCAACTGGCCAACGGGCAGGGCAACGGCCATGCCTATCAGCACAAACACGCCGGCCGCCATGCCTACTCGGGCCTTGCGGCTCTCGAGGAATGGCTTGATAAGCCGGGTAAACAGCTTGAGCATTACAGGGCTGGCGTTGTCGCTATGCCCCTCGCCACCCTTGTGTCTGAGTAGTTTGTGACTGAGCCAGGGAGTGACCACAAAGGCCACCGCCAGGGAGATCAACATGCCCATGCTGGCGTTGATGGGAATAGGGCTCATATAGGGGCCCATCAGCCCCGAGACAAAGGCCATCGGCAGCAATGCCGCAATAACGGTAAAGGTCGCCAGAATGGTGGGGCCACCCACTTCATCCACGGCAGCGGGAATGAGTTCACTCAGGCTGCGTTTGCCCATGGCCATATGGCGGTGGATGTTTTCCACCACGACTATGGCATCGTCCACCAAAATACCTATGGAGAAGATCAGTGCAAACAGGGATACCCGGTTGAGGGTAAAGCCCCAGGCCCAGGAGGCGAAAAGGGTAATCGCCAGGGTAATGACAATCGCCACACCCACCACCAGTGCCTCGCGCATTCCCATGGTGAACACCACCAGGATAACCACAGCGGCGGTTGCAAAGATCAACTTGAAGATCAGAGTGTTGGACTTGTCAGCCGCCGTCACGCCATAGTTGCGCGACACGGTGACATTGACATTGTCCGGAATAAGCAGGTTACGGCTCTTTTCCACCTTGGCAAGGATTGCATCGGCGACATCCACGGCGTTTTCACCCGGTTGTTTGCCTATGGCTATGGTCACTGCCGGAAAGACGCCTTTAGCTTCTGCTTCGGCGCTGTGACCGTTCTGATGCCAGGCGCCATAGAGGGGCACGTCGGCCTTGAGGCTGATATCGGCAATATCACTGAGGAAGACAGGGGCGGCCTTGCCTTGGCTGTCATTGTGCACCGCGACCACCAGTTGCTGCACATCCTCCAGCGAACGCAGGAACTGGCCGGTCTGCACCTTGATCTCCTGGTTATCCTGCACCAGAGACACGGGCATGGAGACCGCATTGTTGGCGCCGAGCGCCCGGTTGATGGCATCGAAGCTGACACCATAAAAACTCATTTTGGCCGGATTGATGCGCACATTGAGCACCAACTCATGGGACCCCATGGACTCGACATCTCGGGTGCCGGGAATGCGTTTGAGTTCGGTTTCGAGCCCATGGGCCACATGAGTCAGTTGCTGAGCCGAGACACCGGGATCCTCTGACCAGAGAGTCAGGCTGACAATGGGCACATCGTCTATGCCCATGGGTTTTATCAAGGGATCGCCCACACCCGCGGCTCTGGGCAGCTTGTCCAGGTTGGAATAGATTTGATTGTAGAGTTTGACTATCGCCTCGTTGCGGGGCACACCCACCTCAAAGATGACGATGATCATCGCGCCATCGGGCTGCGAGAAGGAGTAGAGGGTATCTATGCCTTTTATCTGTGAGATCACTTCTTCTGCCGGCAGGGTCACCAGCTGCTCGACTTCGGTCGGTGTGGCGCCGGGGAAGGGGATAAACACATCGGCAAAGGTCACATCTATCTGAGGCTCTTCCTCCTTGGGAGTGACCATAATGGCAAACATCCCCAGCAACAAGCCCAGCAGGGCCAGGAGCGGCGTAATGGCACTGAGCTGGAAACTGGCGGCAATGCGGCCGGAGATGCCGGTGTTATTTTCGCTGTGATTAGCCATGAGTTCCCCTTACTTGGCCTGGCGCTGCTCGAGCAGCAACTGATAGGCGTTGGCGGCGACTATGTCTCCGGCTTCGAGTCCTGCCAGTATGGTCACGCCATCGTCACGCACATCTCCCAGACGTACCTGTTGCAGGACAAAGTTATCGCCGCGCTTGAGGTAGACGGCCGACAGCTCATTGACGCTGTAAAGCGCTTCTTTGGGTAGCACTATCTCCTGGCGTTTGTCTATGGCAAAGCGCACCTTGACGAAACTGCCGGGCAGCAGATCGCCTGTGTTGGTCGGCAGTGGCAGTCTCACCTGAAAGGCACGGCTCTGTTCATCACTGAAACCAAAGACCTTGGGGGTGGTAACGTCAAAACTGCGGCCATCGGCTAGGATAACCGTCATCTTGTCTGTGGCTTTGGCGGCTTGAAGAAAACGCTGTGGCAGTTGCATCACCACCCGCATCTCATCGTCGGCAAAACCGGACAGGAGCGGCTGACCGGGAGCGACCGTCTCTCCCTCTTCCACATGTCTGGCCGTGACTATGCCAGCGTATGGTGCGCTGACGACTGTGTATTTCAGTGATTCTTTTGCCTGAATGATCCTCGCCTTGGCCGCGCTGGCCGCTTGGGAGGCTGACTTGGCATTGGCTATGGCCTGATCCATTTGGCCGCGGGAAATCGCGCCCTTGGGAAACAGTTCCTGATAGCGCTTGAGCGTCAGCTGCGCTTCGGTATCCAAGGCTCTGGCTCTGGCGTATTCCGCCTCGGCTGCCGCCAGGGACGCGCCTTGCTCTTCACTGGTGATCTCAAGCAGCGCCGCCCCGGCGGGGACTCGGTCGTTGACATCAAAGTAAAGCTTGAGGATCCGTCCCGAGGTCTGGGCCGACACGGTTGCGGCCTTGACCGCCTCGAGCCTGCCATCCAGGGTCAGCAATTGGGAGTGCTCTGTCTGGCGGACAGTCACTGTGGCCGGCTCGGCTGCCTTAACGGGTTGAATGAGCAGCAGCGCGGGCAGTAACAGGGTCAATACTGGCGTTATTCTGGGCATGGAACTGTTCTCAAAAAAACATCTATGAGAAAATTCTAATGAATAAGGTGGTCGCCTGCAACTATTATTAGACAAATATGATTAAATAAGAGGTGGCTTGAGTAACTGACCAGACCTTGAATACCCAGCCCAGAATATACACAGCCAGAATACAGATACGAAAACAGGCGGCCTTGGCCACCTGTTTATATTGAAAAATCCACTTCAGGTTTGCGCTTCAAAAGTTCAGTCGTTGAGATAGTAGGTGAGGGTAGAGACGATTCGCACCTTCTTGATGTAAGGCGTATTACTGTCGCGATCGGAAATGGTGAAGGTGCCCTGGCTGGCTTGTTTGATCTTCCCAAGTACCGAGTCTGAATCTTTGGCAAACTTCTCGGCCACTTCACGGGCATTTTGGGTAGCCTCCTGCACCATGGCCGGCTTGATACTGTTGAGTTCGGTAAACAGGAATTCGGTGCGACTGTCATAGTCCTGACTGGCGATGGCTATGCCTTCTTTGGCCAGGGCCAGCAGCTTGTTACGGCTCTCAAGCAGCAGATCCACCTGGTGAGTATAAAGCGACACTGTCACCCGGGCTGCATAGCGATACTTAACATTGGGATCGACATAACCCTGGGCTTGCCTGTCTTCTATGGAAGGCAGAGAGACCGAGATTTCATCCTTGTTGAAACCTTGCTGTTCAAGAAAGGCTGTCACTTTATCTGTCTTTTGCTGCACCGTCTGATACAAGGTGTTGAGATCATTATCTACTTCATTGAAGCGAATCGGCCAGATGGCGACGTTGGCCTTGACCTCGCGCTCAGCCAGACCTTTGACCGCCACGGTTCGCTCCATACCTTTCATTGCCAGCAGGCTGTTTCCAATACTGGTGCCAAGCAGCAGTAAACCGGCGCAAATAAAACCCCCAAGCAACAGGGCCGCCAGAGAATAATTTTTACTCATTTCGAAATCCTTTTGTGACATAGGAGAGGTACGAAGTACGCCTTATATCCGGCCCTGTAAGCTAGCCGATGTAGCGCAATTTACACCTTCCATAAGATAACCAAGCCTTGGCGAGAATGCATCTGTAAGCTTGAATACTGCCTGAACAACTTGCTGTTAATCAACAAAGAAGCCGCCCCGAAGGGCGGCCTTGTCAGCTTAAATTCATTGGAGCTTTGGCTCAGAATTGATAGCTGTACTGTACTGAGTAGTACATGGCTTCTGATTTGGTAATGGCGTTAACCGGGCCAACTACTGCACTGTTTTCTACCAGTTCCACTTCTTCACCTTTAACAAAGGCCATGCCGAAGTCGATGGTTTGATGCTGGTTGATGTGGTAGCTCAGGCCTGCAGTGAACCATTGACGGTCAGAGTCTGGAATGGAGATAGAGCTAATTTCATCGACAACACCATTGTCGAACATGTAACCGGCACGCACGGTGAACTGCTCATTGATGTCGTAAGTTCCGCCTACACTCATCAGCCAGGAGTTTTTCCACTGATACTGCTTAAGAGGAGCATTGACATTATTGGCAATCACAGTACCTGTACCATAAATGCTCCTGACACCATCTTTGGCAGTAATTTGATCAAAGTTACCCCAGCGGGTGTATTGAGCCGTGTAATGAACCGCAAAGTTTTCGGTTAACTGGTGGAAACCGGCCAACTGGAATATGTCAGCCAAAGGCACTTCCAGCTCATCAAACAGGGTTGACGCAAAACTGTTTGTTTGGCCTGGTAAAGGTGTCAGTGTCGCAATATGACCACTCACATCGACATTGGGGCTGTAACGGTAGCTCAGGCCAAAACGGTTGTTCTCATTTAGCTCAAGTGTGGCACCAACAATACCGCCAATGCCCCAACCATCGGCATCCACATCGACCAATGGCATTTGATTGTAATAGCGATCCAGGTTGCCTTCGCCATAAACCAAATCCAGTCCGACGCCCAAACTCAACATATCATTGATGCGGTAGGATACACTGGTGTTGAAGTTGATGGTGGTTACTTCGGTATTACCTATCAGATCATAGGGAGCCGCAACTGTTTTGCTATTGACCAATGATGCGCTGTCTGTGCCGGTACCAAAGTTGGAAAAGGCCGCAAAACCGACAGCCCATTTATCGTTCAAAGGCTGGATGTAATAGATGTTGGGGATCCATTTGACGCTGCCTGCATCATCAATCCCACCCAGATCCACCTGGCCGCCCATGAAGTTAACGTCTTTGATATCTACCTGGACGTCAACAGTGGTGACACCAACCGAAATAGCGGCTTTGTCAAACAGTGCCATGGCGGCTGGGTTACGGGATAACACGGATGCGTTGTCTGCAATCACGGCGTCACCGGCAAAGGCACGGCCGATACCTGTGGCTGATTGGCTGTTGAGCTGGAAACCGGCTGCCAGGGTCTGGCCACTGATCAGCGCGACAGAAACTGCGATAAGAGTCTTGTTGAAATACTTCATTATTATCTTCTCTTTTATGTTTGCAGGTTGGCTGTCAGTCTTTAATACCCCACAGGCACCCGCTTATTAGTCCAGTGCATCTTATGGATGCTCCAGTGTGTCAACAACTCCGACCAGATGTGAAAAATTGTAATATTTTGGTTAATTTCTGCAAATGTGCTGCGAACGTGTCACGAACTGAAAAGTAGGTAGTTGACAGGAAAAGCAGTGATAACTGTGTTTTCAGCGATTGAAAACAACCATTGACAGTGTTGCCAAGCTGTAAAAGTTAGAGACACAATAAATTACAAACTGCGAACGCGTTTGGCGTACAAGTGTACGCCAAACTATGGCGGCGGCATAAGTATTGTGGTTAGAGACTCTGTTTGAAGCGACTGAATTGTGTCTGTGTAGCCTCGGATGGCGGCGACAAACGGCTAACTACAATCCCGGCCAGAGTTGCCAGAATGAATCCAGGCAATATTTCATAGAGGGCGAAGATACCGCTTTCCAATTGTTTCCAGATGATTACTGTCAAGCCGCCAACTAGGATGGTGGCAATGGCGCCGTTGCGGCTGTAGCCACGCCAAAACAGCGACAGGATGACCACAGGGCCAAAGGCGGCACCGAAACCGGCCCAGGCATAGCTCACCAGGCCCAGTACACTGGCTTCCCGATCCAGGGCAACAACGACTGAGATAATGGCAATGGCCAACACGCCGATACGACCGACCAACATCAGCTCCTTGCTTGAAGCCTCGGGCCTGAGCCACTTGCGGTAGAAATCTTCGGTGATCACGCTGGAGCATACCAGCAGTTGCGAGTCTATGGTGCTCATGATGGCCGACAAGATAGCGGCGATAAGCAGGCCTCCAATCCAGGGGTTAAAGGCGACCTGAGTCAGATGGATAAACACAGTTTCCGGATTCTTGAGCGGCTCATCGGCAAAGTAGAGCGCGCCGGCAATGCCGGTCGCCAGGGCGCCGATCAGGGAGACAAACATCCAGCTCATGGCGATGCGGCGTGAAACCGGCAGATCCTTAACACTGTTAATCGCCATAAAGCGTGACAGAATATGGGGCTGACCAAAGTAACCCAGCCCCCAGGCCAGAGCCGACAGCAGACCTATCAGGGTCAGCTTATCGCTCCATAACGACAGCATGGCTGGGTCCAGGGTATCCAGGCTTTGGTGGCTCTCTGGTTGGGTAAACATGCTGACCGGGACTATCAACAGGGCGATTAACATCAAGCAGCCCTGGAAGAAGTCTGTCCAACTGACTGCAAAAAAACCGCCGACAAAGGTATAGGCCACTATCACAGCGGAACCTATCAGCAGCGCCGTCAGGTACTCGAAGCCAAAGACATTGCTGAACAGCACAGCGCCGCCCACCATGCCGGAGGAGGCGTAAAAGGTGAAAAACAGCAATATGGTGACGGCAGATACCAGTTTCAGGAGGCCGCCCTCGTCGTTGAAGCGTTTCTCAAAAAAGTCTGGCAGCGTGAGAGCATTGTCGGCCATCTGGGTATAGATCCGCAGACGTTTGGCCACCAAGAGCCAGTTGAGCCAGGCGCCCAGTAACAGACCTATTCCCATCCAGGCCTCGCCCAAACCGCCGAGATAGACGGCGCCGGGCAAACCCAGCAGCAGCCAACCGGACATGTCGGAGGCGCCGACACTGAGAGCGGTCACCGCCGGGCCCATCTTGCGACCGCCGAGAATATAGTCATCGACCGAATCGGTCGCCTTGTAGGCCCAAAGACCTATCCCCATCATCAGGGCCAAATAACCCAGAAAAGTAATCATTACCGGGGTTTCAATATGCATACTGTTTTACACTTTTGTGTTGTTGTTTGGCGCGGATACTAGCAAAAGTTTGCCAAAGCGCCCATTGTTGACGGACTATGTGAAGCAGATCTGACCAGTCTTGGAAAAGATGTTCCGAAAAGTTTGCAGTAGTGAGTGTTAATTTACTCAAAAAAGGTGGGCTTAATTGGCTGAATCTTCACTAGAATTTAAACTTGCGGCTCATATTGACTTGTTTAAGGGCAAAGAGGGGCCCTTGGAGCGCGGATACCGGCGTCAGGCTTTTTATATTGCAATTGTTGTATCTGCAATTAGTGCTTTGGAAACCATGCTCTGCCGCCCCGGTACGGATCTGACAGAGATGCAAACCTTCGGCGAAGGATAATATAAGGAGTATGCCTATGGCGCTGCCTCTCCTATGGCTCGGTTCTGCAGCCCTCGGCACCATTTGGCTTGCCGATGAAGGACTGAAGCGTAAGAAGATCGCCCAGAATCGATTACTCAAGGATCTGCCGGTACAGCGCGTCAAGGGGCAGGCGCGGTTGACACCCAGTGAATGGTTTCACAGCCAGAGTGTCAAACGAGTGCAGCCCGGGATGCTGGTGTGCTGCCACGTATTCGGATTCATTGAACACACAGGTATTTGGCTCGGCGACGGTATGTTGGCCGAGCTCCACGGCAGTGGCCTTGTACGGCCTGTGTCGGTGAAGCGTTTTCTGGCAGGTCGCAGCGGCAGCAAGGTGTTTGTCGCCTGCGATCATCAAAGAATGCCTTTGGTCAGTGAACAAGCACTGGCCCGCGCCGGCGAGAGCCTGTTTCAATATCGGGATTATGACCTGTTTGATAATAACTGCCACAGGTACGTGTGGCACTGTATCAGCGGCAAGCCGCAAAGGGTGAGTAGTTTTTCGCGACTCAATCAACTGTTGGAAGACTTCTTTGGTCAGGGCATCTATTGGGATCAACTGCCGCTGGAACCCTTTGGGGACGAGTGAAGATGATTGTCGCCGCAAGGGCACTTAAAAGTTAACCATGAATTATTCTGCGTGGATCGCCATTTATGCAACTCAATCGCTTTGAAAAATCGATAGTCAGGCATCCGCTGCGTTTGTGGCTGCAAAGGCGGCTGGAGCGGCGGATGTTGCTGAAGCTGTTTGCCAAGCCTTTACCGGCTTTTAGTCGCGCCTTGGAGATAGGTTGCGGCTTTGGTGAGGGAATCGCTCTTGTGCGTCAGGAACTGGGGGCGCAAGAAGTATGGGCGCTCGATTTTGATTCCGACATGGTCAGCCACTGCGCCGGGCAGTATTCGGATCAAAACTGGTTGCATCTGTGCCAGGGTGATGGCAGCGGCTTGCCCTTTGCCGATAGCCAGTTTGATCTTGTGGTCGATTTTGCCGCCTTTCATCATATTCCGGACTGGCAACAGGCGGTGGTCGAAGTGTACAGAGTGTTGCGTCCTGGCGGCTATTTCGTCATGGAAGAGCTTTATCGCGCCGCCATCTGTAATCCTTTGAGTCGACGTCTGTTTGAGCATCCCCAGGAAAACCGTTTCAATCACGCTGAACTCTTGGCTGTTGTTGAAGATAGCGGCAACTTTGAGATTATTCGTCAACACCAGTTGTCGGGGCTGGCGGGCATCATCCTGGCCCGTAAAACCTTCGGCAAGCATGAGCGGAATAATGACGTGTAGTCAGGTAACTCTATGAAGGCAGATGTTTGTAACGGATATAACAGTAGCCAAGTGCATATCATTTAAGACAATTTAGCCTAAATTTGCCCTGAAGCATGGTTTGTTCCGCCGCTTTACCACTATAATCGACGTAATATTCAGCAGTAGAATTGGACAAGTAGTTGTTATGGCAAATGTATTGGAATCAGTAGATCAACGAACCCAACTCGTCGGAGAGAATCGGCTGGAGTTACTGCTGTTCAGGATCAGTTCGACTCAGCTGTTTGCCATCAATGTTTTTAAAGTTAAAGAGGTAGTGAAACTGCCGGAACTCTCGACCATGCCAGGCAGCCACCCAGCCATCAGTGGTGTCGCCAATATCCGTGGCGTTTCGATTCCCGTTATCAATCTGCGCAGCGCTATAGGTTTCTCGCCCATGCCTGTGGGCGAAGACGCTAACCTTATCATCACAGAATACAACCGTAGTGTGCAGGGGTTTCTGGTGGGCAAGGTTGAACATATAGTCAACATGACTTGGGGCGATATCATGCCACCGCCGAAAACCGCCGGCCGCAATCATTACCTTACAGCCATCACTCGGATGGAAACCCAGGGTAAAACTGAGTTGGTGTCGATTATCGATGTGGAAAAGGTACTGGCGGAAATCATCCACTATGACGTGCGTCTCTCAGAAGGTGTGTTGGATGAATCCTTGGTGGCCAAGATGCCGGGACACAAGATTTTAATTGTTGACGATTCGCCCACCGCCAGACGTCAGGTGCGCGATACTTTGGGGCAGTTGGGGCTTGAAGTGATTGAACGCAGTGATGGCCGCGAGGCGCTGGCGCTGCTTAAGTCCTGGTGCGATCAGGGGCTCAAGGTGACAGAGCAGATTTTGATGATGATCACCGACGCTGAAATGCCCGAAATGGACGGTTACCGTCTTACCTATGAGGTGCGTAATGACAAGCGGATGGCCGATCTTTTTATTACCCTCAATACCTCCCTCAGCGGCAGTTTCAATAAGGCGATGGTAGAAAAGGTGGGCTGCGATCGTTTTATTTCCAAGTTCCAGCCGGATCTGTTGGTGGAAGCCGTGCAGGACAGAATTCGCCAGCTGGGCTGATTAACGGCTGTTTTCCTGCTCCAGTTCGCGGATAAGTTGCTTTTTGGTGCGTTTGTCTGCGGCGATGTTGAGCCTGGCCAGGCGCACGGCGAAGGCAAATCTGTCGCGGCCGCAGATCGCAGTCAAGGCCTGCAGAAAGTCTTTATCCAGTGCAAAGTTTTTGGCGTAGTGCTCTATGGCGGCAAACACTGAGCTGTAGTGCAAGCCATCGAAGTCAAACCCGGTATTTGGGGTTTCGTCGCTCAGCGGAACTCCCTCGATGCACAGGGGCCAGCCCTTGGCATTGATCCTGTCCCTGGCCACTTCATACATAAACCAGGCGCTGCGTTTAAAACCGCCAAGAATTTTGCAGGAAAACTCAGATTCTTCCAGCTCTTCACGGGTCCAATTCAGCCCTATGGCCAGATGTTTAGCGTAGCGCTTCATCAATGCATCTTTAACTGCGATACGGCACTCGTATATCGAGGTGAGAGGATTTTGGCGGGCCAGCGTCAGGCACTCCTTACAGGCGGGCACGCTCAGCGAGGCATGCTCTGCATGGGGGGAGGCTTCAAAGGCGAAAATGTGCTCGCAGGGCTCGGCACAAAACCAGCAGCTGTGACGGCAATTAAAGGGGATGTCGACCATGGGACAGGGCATAGGGTTGTGCAGATGCTGCTCTGAGTCTTAAAAGAAGTCGGGAGTCTTGGTGACTCCCGACCTGATAAAGCTTATTCGGCTTCCACGTCCACCAGGAACTTGGCCAGCTCTACCGGCTCAACTTCGGGACATTCCTGCTCTGCGCGCCAATCGATACCAATCAATACGCCATCTTCGTTGAGATCTTCAATCCAGAACTCCAGCAGCTCTTCCAGTGAAATCGCTACCGGTGCGAAGTTGACCCACTCCTCGGTGCAATGGCTTTGGGCCACTGCCTGATCAGACCATAAAGGCATGACATCTGTGTCTTCATATTCGCTGGAATCACACACCACCCAGCCTTCGCCGGAGTCGTCCTGCAAGCCCCACACCTGCTGGTGCTCTTTGACGTTATCGATAAATTGGCTCAGTGCCGGCGCTAAATCAGTCATGATCTCTCTCTTGAGCAAGGGTTAGTGGCGCCATTATACGGCATAAGCACTGGAGTCCAAGTGAATCTTAACCTCAGATGAACAAACAGGAATAAATGCTTAAAAATCAGCTCAACGACAGGGAATTATGCCTGTGGGGCTTAAAAAACGCTGTGCGACTGGTTAGGATGGAGCTCGATGGGGTGTTTAATCTTTTAAGGAGTCGGAAGGTGTTCAGAGTATTATCCTGGTTTCCCCTGCTGTTGGCCACGCAAACGCTGGCAGCCCCCCAGAATGAGGATCCTGTAGAAGCCCTGATAAAGGCCGGGGAAGCGGCTTTTCCTCAGTGTATTGTGGAGATGCAGGACAAAGCCCTGAAAGCGGGGATCAGTCAACAGACCATCGACTCACATCTTAAGCAACTCAAGTTTGTCCCCAGAGTGATAGAGCTGGATCGCAGTCAGCCCGAGTTTACCCAGACATTTGCCAACTATTTCGATAAGCGGGTAACAGATTGGCGGGTTTCCAAGGGCAGGGAACTGCTGGTTGAACACAAAGCGCTGCTGGATAAGCTCAAGCGCGAGTACGGTGTGCCGCCGCAATATCTCTTGTCTTTCTGGGGCATGGAGACTAATTACGGGGGGTACAAGGGCAAGATGCCGGTGTTGGATTCGCTGGCAACCCTGGCCTGCGACTCCCGCCGTTCGGGCTTTTTTACCCAGGAGTTGATGACAGCGTTGAAGCTGAGCCAGAAATATGGTTTTGCTGCGGCCGATATGCAAGGCTCCTGGGCCGGGGCCATGGGACACACCCAGTTTATGCCCAGTGCTTATGCCAGTTATGCCGTCGATGGTGACGGTGACGGCAAGGCGGATCTCTGGAACAGCATAGACGATGCCCTGACTTCGGCGGCAAACTTTCTTGCTCACCTGGGGTGGCAGCGCAACGAACGCTGGGGCAGGGAGGTTCGCTTACCTGAATCATTTGATTATCAGCATCTGGGGCAGAAAAAGTCTCTCGCTGACTGGCAGGCGCTGGGGTTGACCCAGAGCAATGGCAGGGTGCTGCCACAGGCCCAGATGGAAGCCAGACTCTATCTGCCCGCCGGGCACGAGGGACCTGCGTTTCTCGGCTACGATAACTTCCAGGTGATCCAGCGTTGGAACCGTTCTGAGTTTTATGCCATCTCAGTAGGCCATTTGGCCGACAGAATAAGTGGCGCCGGTCGGCTTGCCAAAGCACCGCCGCAGCAAACCCGCTTGAGCCGCGCCCAGATAAAGGCACTGCAGCAAAAGCTCAATGAGCAGGGGTTTGATGCCGGAAAGCCGGACGGTATTCTCGGGCGTAACTCCCGCGCCAGTTTACAGGCGTTTCAGCTCAGTAAAGGCTTGGTGGCCGACGGTTTCCCTTCTGCCGAAACCTTTAAAGCTCTGGGACTCTAGTTCTGCTAATCAAAATGATTGCCGGTAGCCAAGGGATTGGCTAATGTTAGTTTATAAAGGCGCCAAGCAACTGCCCGGATAATGTTGGCAACAGAGTTTGGCGTTTTCCCGCACCGATTTGAACTCAGGGAATGATATGCGCAGCGAGATGAGCAACATAGACAAGTTGAGTCACGGCCAGCGTCAGCGTCTGGCCTTTATCGATTTCAGTTTGCAATATTTTGGTCAGGTCAGTCGTCAGGATCTGATTGCCAAGTTTGCCACCGGATTGGCGGCCGCCACCCGCGACTTCAGCCTCTATCGCGAGCTGGCGCCACAGAATCTCAAGCTGATGCACCCCAGTCGTCATTATCAGCGCCAGCATGAATTCAAGCCCTTGTTTCATCACGAGCCTGAAGCCATTCTCTCGGGGTTGGCCCGTGGCTTTGGAGATGGTTTGTCACAGCCCCTGGTGCCCAGCCAGGTCTGTTTCGATGCGGTGCGGCTTATTCATCCGGATACCGAGATTATCGCGGCGCTGATGCGCTCGATTCAACAAGGGCTGGCGCTGGCGCTGCAATATGTCTCCACCTCAAGCGGCGAAACTTTTCGAGAAATAGTGCCCCATGCGCTGGTCAACAACGGTCAGCGCTGGCATGTGCGGGCATTTGACAGACTGCATGGCAAGTTCAACGACTTTGTGGTGACCCGTATCAAGCAGGCCAGAGAACTTGAAAGCTCTCCCTTGCCCAAGGAGCAACCGGCAGCCGACAACAACTGGTTGACGCCGGTGGAACTGGTGTTGGTTCCCCATCCGAGCCTGAAACACCCGGAGGCGATTATGCTCGACTATCGTATGGAGGATGGCGAACTCAAGGTGGCCAGCAATGCGGCCTTGGCCGGATATCTGCTGCGCAGCTGGAGTGTGGATTGCTCTGTTAAGCATCAAATTGATGGTGGTGTTTGTCAGTTGGCATTGAAAAACCACCAGGTGCTGGAGCGACTCGAGCATCTGGCGATAGTGCCGGGCGCGGGGCGTTAATCCAAAGCAGTGGAGTGCAGGCGACAGTTTTGTTAAGCTGCGCCGGAATCATGAATACTGAGGACTCAGAATGAGCGTTAAAGAAGATATGGTGGTGCAGTTCAATTACACACTGCGCGATGAAAAGGGTGAAGTGCTGGAAACCAACGAGGGGCACGATCCCATCGCCTATCTGCATGGCCATGACAACATGATGCCCGGAGTCGAGAAAGCCATTGAAGGTAAAGAGATAGGTGCCAAGTTCAGTGTGACCTTGCCGGCCTCTGAAACTTACGGTGAGCGGGTTGAAGGCGCTGAGCAGCGCGTATCGGTAAAACACCTGATGGGCGCCAAAGTATGGAAGCCTGGCATGCGCGCGGTCGTCAATACAGATCAAGGTCAGCGTCAAGTGACTGTGGTCAAGGTGGGCAAGTTTATGGCCACTGTGGACATCAACCACCCATTGGCCGGTCGCGAGCTGACCTTTGATATTGAAGTGGTCTCAGCCCGTGAAGCCAGCCATGAAGAGATAGCTCATGGTCATGCCCATGGCGTCGGTGGTCATCAGCACTGAGTTTGGCCTTAACTGAAAACGCCCGCTTTAGCGCAACGTAGTTCACTTAAGCGGAGCTGCCTTGTGATTAACAGGATATCGGGTCTTTGATATTTTTACCGCCCTAGGCCG
>NZ_NIJK01000024.1 GCF_002836975.1 Shewanella indica
CAGGCAGCATTGAAATGCGAACAACCCGCCAGGTTACTGCCCTTTATCGGTAATGAATGCAGTAATCAGCCCAGTGGTATTACGTTTGGGCTCAAGGATTATCTTGAATTGGTGGATGATACTGGGCGCTGTATTCGCAATGATAAACGTGGCGCGATAAGTGAAAAGAGTACCAAGCTACTGACGCAGTTGAATATCCCTCATGAGAACTGGCTCAAGCTTACCACTGAATTTGGAAGACTATTTCATGGACCGGTAGGCACCTTGCAAGAGCTCAGCTGTTACTGCGAACACTTGGAGAAGCGACGACGGCATTTTGCAACCAGTTGCCAGTACTTTCAAACGGCCTGAACCCCACTCTATCTCAACCGCAGTTATTGAAATCCCCTGAACCATGGGTGGGGCTTGCACGGCTCAAATCTCGCATTTTTGCGTGAAATCGGTTCGATTTCATCAAACCTCTGCAACTCACGAATATCTTTCTACCTCCGGGTGCTCAAATCATCTAGCGGTGCTTGAACGCAGACTGAAAGAAGATTAAGTTATTGTTTTAAAGTGGGTGGCTTGATTTTTCGCAGCTTGATTTTTCGCAATATAGAGACAGCAAACCGATGGACAGACAGAGAAGTGCTTTATAGCGCTCAAATCCCCTAGCGGTGCTTGAACGCAAAAAGAAAGAAGATTAAGTTATTGTTTTACAGTGGGTGTCTTGATTTTTCCCTGTATTCGCAATGATAAACGTGGCGCGATAAGTGAAAAGAGTGCCAAGCTGCTGACGCGGTTGAATATCCATCATGAGAACTGGCTCAAGCTTACCACTGAATTTGGAAGACTATTTCTTGGACCGGTAGGCACCTTGCAAGAGCTCAGCTGTTACTGCGAACACTTGGAGAAGCGACGACGGCATTTTGCAACCAGTTGCCAGTACTTTCAAACGGCCTGAACCCCACTCTATCTCAACCGCAGTTATTGAAATCCCCTGAACCATGGGTGGGGCTTGCACGGCTCAAATCTCGCATTTTTGCGTGAAATCGGTTCGATTTCATCAAACCTCTGCAACTCACGAATATCTTTCTACCTCCGGGTGCTCAAATCATCTAGCGGTGCTTGAACGCAGACTGAAAGAAGATTAAGTTATTGTTTTAAAGTGGGTGGCTTGATTTTTCGCAGCTTGATTTTTCGCAATATAGAGACAGCAAACCGATGGACAGACAGAGAAGTGCTTTATAGCGCTCAAATCCCCTAGCGGTGCTTGAACGCAAAAAGAAAGAAGATTAAGTTATTGTTTTACAGTGGGTGTCTTGATTTTTCCCTGTATTCGCAATGATAAACGTGGCGCGATAAGTGAAAAGAGTGCCAAGCTGCTGACGCGGTTGAATATCCATCATGAGAACTGGCTCAAGCTTACCACTGAATTTGGAAGACTATTTCTTGGACCGGTAGGCACCTTGCAAGAGCTCAGCTGTTACTGCGAACACTTGGAGAAGCGACGACGGCATTTTGCAACCAGTTGCCAGTACTTTCAAACGGCCTGAACCCCACTCTATCTCAACCGCAGTCATTGAAATCCCCTGAACCATGGGTGGGGCTAGCACGGCTCAAATCTCACATTTTTGCGTGAAATCGGTTCGATTTCATCAAACCTCTGCAACTCACGGATATCTTTCTACCTCCGGGTGCTCAAATCCCCTAGCGGTGCTTGAACGCAGACCGAAAGAAGATTAAGTTATTGTTTTAAAGTGGGTGGCTTGATTTTTCGCTATCTCAACCGCAGTCATTGAAATCCCCTGAACCATGGGTGGGGCTTGCACGGCTCAAATCTCGCATTTTTGCGTGAAATCGGTTCGATTTCATCAAACCTCTGCAACTCACGAATATCTTTCTACCTCCGGGTGCTCAAATCATCTAGCGGTGCTTGAACGCAGACTGAAAGAAGATTAAGTTATTGTTTTAAAGTGGGTGGCTTGATTTTTCGCAGCTTGATTTTTCGCAATATAGAGACAGCAAACCGATGGACAGACAGAGAAGTGCTTTATAGCGCTCAAATCCCCTAGCGGTGCTTGAACGCAAAAAGAAAGAAGATTAAGTTATTGTTTTACAGTGGGTGTCTTGATTTTTCCCTGTATTCGCAATGATAAACGTGGCGCGATAAGTGAAAAGAGTGCCAAGCTGCTGACGCGGTTGAATATCCATCATGAGAACTGGCTCAAGCTTACCACTGAATTTGGAAGACTATTTCTTGGACCGGTAGGCACCTTGCAAGAGCTCAGCTGTTACTGCGAACACTTGGAGAAGCGACGACGGCATTTTGCAACCAGTTGCCAGTACTTTCAAACGGCCTGAACCCCACTCTATCTCAACCGCAGTCATTGAAATCCCCTGAACCATGGGTGGGGCTAGCACGGCTCAAATCTCACATTTTTGCGTGAAATCGGTTCGATTTCATCAAACCTCTGCAACTCACGGATATCTTTCTACCTCCGGGTGCTCAAATCCCCTAGCGGTGCTTGAACGCAGACCGAAAGAAGATTAAGTTATTGTTTTAAAGTGGGTGGCTTGATTTTTGAAAGAAGATTAAGTTATTGTTTTACAGTGGGTGGCTTGATTTTTCCTATCAACCTGTTTGTTTTCAATCCGTAGAACAAGCAATAAACATTGGTGAATCCCTGATATCTGCGGGATATTTTGAAAAAGTAAGTTACTGGGTTAACGGAGACCCCAGTATACCTGTTCGTGGGTTGGGTTTGGAATGGGATGGATTCGAACATTCAAAGTATTGTCCCAGCGGCGGGTATCCTGTCCTCATCTCTTACCTGGATAAGGATGAACTTGGGAACTCTGAAATAGTAATTAAATGGGCTCAAATAGTTTTTAAAAATATGCTTAAGGAACGAGGCATTGAAACATAACGAGTGACGGTGGCATTCCGTCAATAAGTATTTCACTAATTGTGATAGTTTTCGCCCATCGGGTTCAATTTTTCATTATGGTATTGAGCGTAACCAACAACTCTCGCATACAGGATATCAACGCTACTTTGGGAAGCGATTATTTCCTGAGGGGGCGTCTCTCTGCAATGTTATTTGTGCCAACGGCTTTCGGCGACACCGGGGGGGAATTGGTGCAACTCTGTTAGTCCTAAATAGCTTGAAATATTTGAGAGATCTGCAGACATACACCTATTTTTCAGGCACAGGTGGAACTGTGACCTTCCGAGCCTGGGATGGCGAGGCAGAGCTTACCACCGCATTTGTTCCAGACAAATGTCGGCATACACTCCATCCAAGGAGATAAGGGACGTACTCGAACAACGTCCCTGTTTAACGGCCAGCTCACCATCCCTGGCTCGCGCTCGAAAGCATGTTGCTATGCAACTCTCGCCATGTCACAGGATCGCCTGTGCGAAAGGCGCACCGCAGGTGATTGGCCACAACTTAGCTAGCCGCTAGGATCAAGTTCATTGGTGAGTTTTGGCTTGAAGCAATGCTAGCCACTGTGCCAGTGGCCTAACGTCGTGGAACAAATGCATTCATGCACAACGGCCAGCTTACCATCCCAGGTTTGCGCTCGAAAGCATGTTGCTGCGCAACTCTCACCGTGTCACAGGGGAGCCTGTGTGAAAGGCCGTTTTCGGACATCCTGTTCTTCACTGCATTTGGGCTTCGTGACCATTCCAACGGCAGGCAGAAACATCCATTGCCGGAAACTTGACCAGTGCTTATTGGCAGTATCAAGAGTGGCATTATCGCCATTTGGCAAGATTAGCCTTGTTGGAAATCGGTAAGGATGGGGAATGAATGTACTATATCCCCAATCTCAACTTCTGGGTAAAAACAGAGTGAAGCGGGCGCCACCCAGGGGAGATTGATCTATTTGCCACTGGCCTTGGTAGCTCTGCAGCAGATCTTTGACTATCGCCAGTCCTATACCATGGCCTTGTTGGTAGTTATCGGCTCTGACACCGCGCTCGAACAGCTGGGTTTTCTGCTGCTCTGTAATGCCCGGGCCATCGTCTTCGATGCAGAGGTTCAACCCTTTTTCGTTTACCCAGGTTTTGAGGGCGACCTTGCTGTTTGCTGCCTTGCAGGCGTTATCCAGTAGATTGCCGAGGAGTTCGGCCAGGTCGGCTTCATCACCGTAAAACAGGGCGTTTGTTGCCAGCTCAGCCTCAAATTCCAGCACCTTGTCCGCATAAATCTTGCCAAGGGTTCGCAGCAGTTTATCGGCCACGGTTTTACTGTTCACCCCTTGGTGCCAAGCGCCGCTGCCGGCACTTTGGGCTCGCTTCAACTGGTGGCCTATGCTGGCGTTAATTTGGCTGATGGGCTCTTGGGCATCGCTTGGCAAAGACTTGAGGCTTTGCAGTACCGCCAGCGGTGTTTTCAGGCTATGGGCCAGATCCGACAGGGCGTTGCGATAACGCTGGCGTTGGCGCTGTTCGTTGCTTATCAGGGCATTGAGCTGGGTCGCGACCTGTTGCAGCTCCTTGGGATAGTCGCTGCCGAGATGTTGCCGTTTGCCTTGCTCAACCGCTTCGAGCTCGGCGCGAAAGCGCGCCAGTGGTTTGAGTGTCCACCAGAGCCAGCCACCTTGTACCAGTAACAGGAACAGCATCAATAGTCCCAGGTATTGCCAGAGCTGGCGGCTGAAGGCGCCTTGGGTTTGCTCAAAGCCGGTCTGATCTTTGATGATGTGCACGGTAAAGGGAATATCCCGGCCATTATTCGAGGCTGAGGCAAAGCTGGCGCTGAAGCTGTAACTGAAGTGTGGCTTGCCCAGGAGAAGCATTTCGCCAAAGCGGCCTTCACCGAGTGGTGGGCTTGGAAGCTTGCCTGGAGGCGGCATACCGATAAAGGAAGGCGAATGCCATACCAGTTTGCCTTGGCTGCTGACCAAGGCGTAGAGCCCGGATTGATCTATGTTGAACTGTTTGTCCTGTAATTGTTCCGGCAGAACCAGTTCGCCCTGTTCCACTTCTGCCAATGCCAATACTCCATAAAGGGCGGCGCTGAGTTCATCTTTTACCGCGTGGGTCAATTGGGCACGAAAGGCATCGCTCAGGGTCACGCCGATAAGCGGCAAGAGCACCAGATTCAACAGCAGGGCGCTGATCACCAGTCGGCCCTTGAGTGAACCGGGCAGCAGCCTTGCAGGCAAGGGCTTCATCAGGGGTTATCTCTGACAGGAAGCGTATTAAGGCGATAACCCTGACCACGCAGGGTTTCAATAAGCCCAAGCGTGCCCTCGGGATCCAGCTTCTTGCGCAAACGGCGAATAAATACCTCAATCACATTGGAGTCCAGATCAAAGTCCTGATCATAGATATGCTCGATAAGCAGACTCTTGGAAGTGACTTCTCCCTGATGCAGCATCAGATACTCGAGCAATTTGTATTCGGAGGCGCTGAGGCTGACGCTGTGTTTGCCAAGTCGCACTTCACCGCTGCTGGTATTCAGGGTGACAGGGCCACTTTGCAGTAAGGGGCTGGCCTTACCTGCGCTACGGCGGATTAAAGCCTTGATCCTGGCGGTGAGTTCCATGGGGTGAAAGGGTTTAGTGAGGTAGTCATCACCACCGGCATCCAAGCCTTCCACCTTGTCTTGCCAGCCATCTCTGGCGGTGAGGATCAGCACAGGGTAATCCAGTCCCTTGGCACGCATCTGTTCAATCAGTGCTATGCCGCTGAGTTTGGGCAGGCCGATATCGATAATGGCGGCATCATAGGGATACTCCGCCGCCAGAAACAGGCCTTCTTCGCCGTCTGATGCCGTATCCAGATTGAAACCTGCCTCTTGCAGATGCTGTTTTAAGTTGGCCTGTAAGGCGGCATCATCTTCTACCAATAACAGTCGCATAAGCTATTTCCTGTCAGTTTGCCTGCAGGCGGCCGCTGCGGGCATCCACAGAGACATAGACAATTCGGCCACTGTCCTGCAGCAGTTTGACCCGATACCCCGGGTTGCCGTTGACCTTCACAGACTGCACCCTGAGTACCTTACCGCCATAAGCCTGCTTCACCAGTCTGGCGGCTTCATCGCCGCTGCGGACTTTCAGCTTGGCCTCCTGGGCCTGAGTCGTTCGTTCCGGCTTGGCAAAGGGGCCAGCATGCAAGGGCTGAGCGAAAGCCAGCGACAGCAATAGCATGCTTGCCGCGATAATCCCGCTTGAGTGATAAGCTTGATGCTTGATTTTACTGCCCCTTTTCATGGTTTTGCCCTTTTGGAAACGCTTGGCCCAGTGTAAAAGATCCCCGCGGTGGATGAAATAGCCAGCCGGGTCTTCACTCTCTATCTGTCCTTCCCCCGGTATTCGCTCAGGCCCGGTCAGTTGTACTCCTTCCAAGATGAACATCGGCTGACAGAAACCGTTCATCTCATGTTCACCCAGGCTGACTTTTAATAATGCTAAGGAAGGTGCAAATAAGTCCTCGTGGCACTCTGGCTTGCACAGCAATTGGCGCTCAAGGCATCTGACTGAAGGCATGCCGGGGCCTGTCGAAGTCGGATAACGCAGAGAGCCGGTTGCTGTGAAAGCCCCGAAGGGCGTGGCTTACAGACCTGCCTGCCTGCTATGTTGTGCTTCTTGCAAAGGACTAGGGCCATTTGCTGCGAACCACGCCTTGCATCCAGGCCTGTAAGCCGACGCAGAGCACACATGGGACTTGTTCGCACCTTCCCTAAACCCGAATAAGCGCGGGATGCGCCCTGTGGAGAAGCACTATGAAATTATTATCTTACACTGTATTTAGCCTGTCGCTGTTTTTGGCTCTGTTTGGGGCTCTGCCTGCTGCCTATGCCAAGGAGCCTGTCGGCGGACAAGTCTCCATCGGCCAAAAAGCGCAGCAACCGAGCGATGAACAGGATAGCTCAGGCGCGAAGCTACGGGCGGCACAACACAGGCAGTTGCTCAAGCAACTGCAGCAGGAGTGGCAATCTACCGGAGCTCAGGTTTCCGGTGAGCGCATGACCCGCGAGCAGATGATTGCCAATAAACAGAAACTGCCCGAGATCCAAGCCGCGCCGCAGCGGATGGTCTCCACTACGGCCCACAGCTATTACCATGAGTTCAGCTTTTATGAGGCGGCCAGCTACCTTTATGATGATTATGACTCTGATGGCTTTTATCGTAGCTTTGCGGTGCGCTTCGATGCCGATGTTTACGGTAATGATCCGGCCGAGTCTGTGCCCGTTTATGCCGAGCTTTATCTGAGCCGCAACGGCGGTGACTGGGAGCATTACTACAGCACTGAGGTGTTCTACATTCAGGGAGACAGTACCCAGGATGACTTTGAAGTGCTCACCACGTTGGAGAGCGGCTATCCCAGCGATCACTATGATGTGCTGATCGACCTCTATGAACCCGGTTACAGTGACATAGTGGCAACCATAAGTTCTTATGAAAGCAATAGCCTCTATGCCTTGCCGCTGGAGAGTCGCGAATGGGACAGAGATGATGGCGCGACTGTGATAGTCGATGCCGGCGGCAGCCTGTCAGTGCTGGCGCTCGCGAGTCTGGTACTGCTTGGCGGCTTGCGTTACAGACGCGGCCAAGTTGCCGCATGAAATCACAAAATTTAACTACACAGGCCGGGGTCTCTCCCGGCCTGTTTCTTTCCAGGTTCCCAACGGGGGCCGGAATGGGTCAACAAGGTTTACTCTTGTTGGCCTTTTATTTAGAGGCTTGCAGGATCACAAACTTACCATTGGAGGCTATGGTCTTGCAGTTGCCAAACAGGCGCTTGAGCTTGATGTGGTAACCCAGGTGACGGTTGCCGACCACATGCAGTATGCCGCCGTTCACCAGACGCCGTCTGGCATCGAGGAACATCTGCCAGGCAATATGATCTGTGATGGCCTCTCCCTGATGAAAAGGCGGGTTACAGAGCACCAGATCCGGTGCGACACCGGCGCTCAAATGACTCAGACAGTCATCCCAATAGAAGTGGCCGCGTTCGGCTTCAAAGCCATTGCTCTGCCAGTTGAGTCTGGCACTTTCCACGGCCATCTCTGAGTCATCGACAAAGTGAATGCTCGCCTCGGGATAACGTTTGGCCGCCGCCAGCCCCAAAACGCCATTGCCGCAGCCCAGGTCCACCACAGAGCTAAACTCACCTTCGGGGAGGTTGGCCAACATCAAACGGGCGCCGATATCCAGTTTGCCGGCGGCAAATACATTGCTGAGATTACAGATGTTGAGGCCGAATTCGCCAAGGGGCCACTCGCTGGGGGCAGGCAATTCGCGTGCCTGGCCATCGGCAAAAGCGGTAATCACCCGGGTCTTTTTCCATGCCAGACTGGCGCTGGCCTGGCCCAGATGTTTGCCAATCAGGGTCAACAAGGCTTGATTGATGGATTTGGCCTTGGCGCCAATCAATACCCGGGTACCGGCGGGAAGCATATTGGCCAGCATGCTCAACTGCCAGGCAAAAAAGTTGAGGTTCTTGGGCAGCTTCAGCAATATGGTATCGGGTACACAAGCAGGCATTTCCCGACTGTTTAGCCAGTGAATGTCGGCAGCGCTGAGATGGTTTTTCTCAAGATTCTGTCGAGCGCCAAGGTGGGAAGTGCGGGCATCCGAGCTCCAGTGAATCTTTGCATCTGGGTAACGTCGGCGAATGGCGCACAGCAGGGCACCAAAGCTGTCGTTGATAATAAGCACAGATTGAGGCGCCTCTTCCTCGGCGAGTTGTTTGAGCAGGTGTTCATCGGCGGCATCCCAGGCCTGGAGGTTGGATTCCTGCTCTTCGGGATAGCGGTGCAGAGTGAGCTGAATATCAGCGGCTGAGAACTGGCTGGTCATATAACTGGGCTTAAAGGACGAATTTGCGCGGATTATCGCAAATACTGGCGCTCAAGGCGATATTTGCGAAAATCTGCCTTGGTCATTATGTAATAGAGAAGGCTTAAGCCCGGCAATAAGCCACAGAGAAACAATGCCATGAAGTTCAAAGATGAGATTAAACATGAGTTCAAAAGAGATACAGCAGTCGCTGTTTGCACTTGAGCCTGGCTCATCTGCTGAGTCGGCAACAGGCGTGCAGCGGTTTGAGCAACCGCCTATGTTGCTGGTGCGCGATTATCTCAATCCAGCCCAGCAGGATGCCATTTGGCGCGAGGCGGAGCATTATCCCCTGACTCGCCCCGAGCTTGAGATATTCGGTAAGCGTCACGCTATTCCCCGTACTCAGGTGTGGTTTGGCGATCCCGGCTGTGATTATCGCTACTCAGGGTTATTGGTCCGGGCGCTTCCCTGGCCCAAATATCTGTTCCGGCTAAGGCAAAAGCTGGATCGGGACTGGCAGCTTGGCAGCAACGGCGTGCTGGTAAATCGTTATGCCGATGGCCGCGACGCCATGGGTTGGCACAGCGACGATGAACCTGAGCTGGCAGAGGGGGCCGATATCGCTTCAATTAGCCTGGGCGCCGGACGCGATTTTGATTTGAGACACAAGCAAAGCGGCGAGAAGCTGCGGCTCAGGCTTAACTCGGGCGATCTCTTGTTGATGCGCTGGCCGATGCAGCAGGAATGGCAACATGCGTTGCCAAGAAGGCTGAAACTCACAGAGCCCAGGCTCAATCTCACCTATCGGCAGCTCAAATTGGGTTTTCATCCCCCTGGTGGTTGAAAATTGCCGGATTGATCTTTGTTCGCCGACGCAGTAACCTGCCGCCAATCCCAACAGTTTATATCAGGTTTTACCATGTCCGTTGCCCAGACCATAGAGCAGAAGTTGCACCTCGCCCTGACGCCGAGTCATATAGAAGTCATCAACGAGAGCCACAATCACCATGTGCCGCCTAATTCAGAGACGCACTTCAAGGTGATCATTGTCAGTGAAGCCTTTGATGGCAAGCGTCTGCTGGCTCGCCATAGAGAAGTGAATCAGGCATTGGCGGAAGAACTGGCCAATGGCGTGCACGCTCTGTCCATGCACACTTATACTCAGGCCGAATGGGATGCTCAAAGCGCCGTGCCTGAGTCGCCCAAGTGCCGAGGTTAAAAGTCCTGGCTTGATAAACCGCCTCCAGGGGCTGCATTTGTGTTTTGGCGCTGTAATAATAGCGCTTTGAGACGCGAAACCATATAACAGTGCAAGCCTGCTTGCCATCCAAGGGAGAATACCCATGCCATTGTTAGACAGCTTTACCGTGGACCATACCAAGATGGAGGCACCGGCAGTGCGGGTGGCCAAGACCATGAGCACACCAAAGGGCGATACCATTACGGTATTTGACCTGCGTTTTTGCGCGCCCAACAAGGATATTCTCAGCGAGCGTGGCATTCATACTCTGGAACACCTGTTTGCCGGCTTTATGCGTGATCACCTCAATGGTGACGGGGTGGAGATCATAGATATTTCGCCCATGGGCTGTCGCACCGGCTTTTACATGAGCCTTATCGGGACACCGGAAGAAGGCCGGGTTGCCGATGCCTGGTTGGCAGCCATGGAAGATGTGCTCAAGGTACAAGATCAAATGGCTATTCCCGAGCTGAACGAATACCAGTGCGGTACCTATCAGATGCATTCTCTGGAGCAGGCGCAGGATATTGCCCGCAATATTATTGCCGCCGGTGTCAGCGTTAACCGCAACGACGATCTCAAGTTGAGTGAGGAACTGCTGAAGCAGCTCTAATCCCGCCCGGCTTACCTCGCTCAATCAAGCGGCTTGATATTTACTCAAGTCGCTTTTTTTTGTCCTCAAATCAGTTAGTTTACAAAAATATAACATCAAATGTGCGGTAACTGCTGATAGGGGATTGGGATATGAGTCAGAGGCGTGGCTTGCTTAAAGTGAGTGCAGTGGCCGGTTTGGTGAGCGGGAGTTTGGCCGGGCCGTGGGCGCACGCTGCCGAGCCTTTGGCTGCTGATCATCCGGCTTTTGAGCCCGCAGCAATCAATGCCATGTACTATGACTCGGCCGAGCGGCAATTGACCGCCGGTGGCGAGCTTATCCCAACCTTGCCTGGCAGTTTCAGTATCCGCGGCGCCGGTGGCAGCGGCCATTCCGGAATGGCAATTATCGAAGACAGGGTCAATCTGGCGCCGGCACCTTATTCTGCGCCTTATCTGTGGCAACTGCCGGATCCCGATACCCTGGTTGCCAGTTCGGCCAATGCCGCCGGTAGCTTGCTCTATGGTGGTAGCGGCAGTTTTGGTGTTTTGGAAACGCAAAGCCTGGGATTGCATGATACTCCGGGCAAGAGTGTGCGGCTTCAGGGCAATGAAGATAAAGGTTGGGGCGCCGAGGGCCGCGGTTTGATTGATGCCGATGACTATAAAGTGTTGCTGCAGGCGAGCCACAGGCGCCAGCAACCCTGGCAAGAATCGAGAAGCGCCGAGCAGGGGCAAGACGACAGCCAGACCAAGGTCCTTTTCAAGATAGCGGCCAACAGCTTGCCGGGTGCCCGCAGCCGGCAACATACTGAATTCAAGTATCAGTATTCACAGCAGCGGCAGTTTTTGCCGGGAATGGGGCTGACGGCTGCCGATTGGCAACTGAACCCTGAGTTGGTGTATGGCGCTGCCACGCAGGATAGACTCAAGAGCCGCAGTCACAGATATCAGCTGTCCCACCGCGTTGAGCCTACCGCCGGTTCCCGGGTGTTTACCGAGCTTTACTACCATAGCCATCACAGCTCGCAGTTGCAGATGAGTTTTGCCGAAGGCGCCTTTATTCAAGGTGACGTGCTTGAGCAACTGGCGGCCTTGGATGCCGCTGCTATCGGCGCGGTTTCATTGGTCGACTTTCGCCGTGATGATGACTTCGAGGCTATGGGGATCCAGACTCAGGCCATTACTCAATATGGTCGCCACAAGGTGAGTTACAGTGCCCGCTGGCACAGAGACAAGGCCGAGCTGGCCCCCGGCCTGGGGAGTTGGTTATGGCAGGATGGACTGCTGAGTGATACTGCGCAGAGTCTGAGTGTCAGGATTGATGACAAGGCCAGTGTCTGGAGCTCGGCGGTGACGGCTGAGCTCAATTGGTCGGCCGTGACTCTGGAGCTAGGTGTCGGCTATGAAGATGTCAGCTTGGAGCGCAGCAGCGAAACCGTGCCGCTTGCAGCCGCGGATTTCTCTGAAAGTGAATGGTTACCCACGGCCAAGCTCAGTTGGCGCGGGGAGACTCTGAGCCTGTTCGTCAGTGCCGGCAGGGCCTGGGCGGCGGCGAGCCCCGGCAACCAAGGGCAACGCTCCCAGCAAGCTTGGCAATATGAACTCGGTGGCCGCTTTGAATCAGGTAACTTCAAAAGTGCACTGAGCCTGTACCAGCGAGACTTCGACAATCTGCATTTTGACTGCACCGCAAGTAGCTTCTGCGACCCTGGGCTGCGCCTCAATCAATACAATCTCGGAGAAGTAGATGTTAAAGGCGCCGAACTGGCGCTCGATTACCGCCTGGACTCAGGCAGTGTCAATTGGCCCATGGGGCTCAAGTATCATTATACCCAAGCCAAGGCGCAGCATTCGGGTTGCCTTATGTTGAGTGGACCTTGCCTGATGGTCGATGAACAGTTGCCTTGGTTGCCTGAGCATGCCTTGAGTCTTCATGCCGGTCTGGAGTGGGGCGGCTTTAAGGCCAGAGCTCAGGGTATATATCGTTCAGAAGTGGCAAGCCTTACCCCTCAGGTGACGGCTAAGGACAGCATGCAGCTGGATCTGCTGCTGAGTTATGACTTCAACTCAAAACATCAGCTCTATTTTCGCGCCGAGGATCTGCTCGATGACGCTAGTCCGTTACGTGAAGATGACACTGGTTTGTTGGCAAGTGTTGGTCGACGTTTACAGCTGGGCTATCGAATGAAATTTTGAAGCAGAGCCTCCCCGGTAAAGCCGTGAAGATGAAATAAGTATTTTCGACTATTTAGTCGATTATTTCTTTAAAAATTAAAGGTATAAATTTATGGTTCAGGACAAAATCCTGCCTTTTGCCTGCTTGTCGCTATCTCTGCTTAACTCGTTTGGCTCAATTCTCTCTTGGCCACTTTGAAAGCAGGTTAAAACACTACAATTTTCGTGGCGATAGCGTTGCAATTGGGGTAAAATGCGCGCGACCAGCGTGATTGCGATCGCATTTCTGTGATAAATCTGCGCTAGCTCAACGCTCGATTTTTTTGTGTGAGAGTCGGGGGTTAGCAGGAACGCGGCGCATTGTCTTTCCTTCAAAACGTAGTGCATGTGGATATGATTACAATTAAGAAAGGATTGGATTTGCCTCTAGCAGGCGGACCAAAGCAAGTTATCCATGATGGCCCAGCCATTAAACACGTAGCTACTTTGGGTGAAGAGTATATTGGCTTACGTCCAACGATGAAGATCAAAGTGGGCGATAAAGTGCAAAAAGGTCAGGTGATTTTTGAGGATAAAAAGAATCCTGGCGTTAAATATACGGCTTTGGCCAGTGGCACAATATTAGAAATCAACCGCGGCGCCAAACGTGTTCTGCAGTCGGTCGTCATAGACATAGAAGGGGACGACGCCGTCTCTTTTGCCAAGTATGATGCCCAGGCTCTGGATACTCTGGAACCGCAGCAGGTTCGCGATAATCTGATTGAATCAGGTATGTGGACCGCATTGCGCACCCGTCCTTTCAGTAAGGTGCCTGCAGTGGATGCGACAGCAGCGGCTATCTTCGTGACAGCCATGGACTCCCAGCCACTGGCGGGCGATCCTCAAGTTGTTATCGCTGAGCATAAAGACGATTTCGTCAACGGCCTGAAAGTACTGGCCCGACTGACAGACAAAGTCTTCGTCTGTAAAGCACCAGGAGCAGACATTCCAGCGGCTAATGCCCAAGTGGAAGAGTTTGCCGGCCCCCATCCAGCGGGTCTGCCTGGGACTCATATCCACTTCTTGATGCCTGCCTCTGCCCGTCGCAGCGTATGGTACCTGGGTTACCAGGATGTCATCGCGATCGGTCAGCTGTTTACCACTGGTGAACTGAATAACCAGCGCGTAGTGGCCATCACTGGCCCCAAAGCCAAGAACCCTCGCTTAGTGCGCACTCTGCTGGGTGCCAGCACACAAGCCCTGACCCAAGACGAAGCCGATGGCCAAGTTCGGGTTATCTCAGGTTCTGTGCTTAACGGCCGTACTGCAATAGGTCCTCATGCTTATATGGGACGCTACTTCCAGCAGTTGACCCTGATTGAAGAGGGTACTGAGAAAGAGTTCTTCGGTTGGGTGATGCCTGGATCCGATAAATACTCCATTACCCGTGCTTTCCTGGGCCACTTGAGTCCTTCCCGACTGTTCAATATGACCAGCAGTACCGGTGGTTCCGAGCGGGCCATGGTGCCTATTGGCAACTATGAACGGGTGATGCCTCTGGATATTCTGCCCACTATGTTGCTGCGCGATCTTATCTCCGGTGATACCGATGGCGCCGTGGCATTGGGTGCGCTGGAGCTGGATGAGGAAGACCTGGCACTGTGTACTTTCGTATGTCCCGGTAAGTATGACTATGGTTCATACCTGCGTGACTGCTTGGAGACCGTCGAGAGGGAAGGCTTATGAGCTTGAAAGATTTTCTTGAGCGTATTGAACCGCAATTTGAAAAGGGCGGTAAATACGAGAAGTGGTATGCGCTCTATGAAGCCGCAGCGACCATTTTTTACACCCCGGGTAAAGTGAACAAGGGCAAGACCCACGTACGCGATAACCTGGATCTGAAACGCATGATGATTACTGTCTGGGCCTGTACTTTCCCCGCCATGTTTGTCGGGATGTACAACGTGGGTCTACAGGCGCAAATCGCCCTGGCCGCTGGCTTCGGTACTCCCGATGTTTGGCAGGTGGGTCTGTTTGAGCTCTTCGGTACTCAGCTGACAGCCGATTCCGGCTGGGCCACCTTGATGTGGTATGGCGCCTGCTTCTTCCTGCCTATATATGCAGTGACCTTCGCGGTCGGTGGTATTTGGGAAGTGCTGTTCGCCTCGGTTCGTGGTCATGAAGTCAACGAGGGTTTCTTCGTAACCTCTGTGCTGTTTGCTTTGACCTTGCCGGCGACTATCCCATTGTGGATGGTGGCACTGGGTATCACCTTTGGTGTGGTTGTGGCTAAGGAAGTGTTCGGTGGTACCGGACGTAACTTCCTCAACCCAGCACTGGCCGGTCGTGCCTTTCTGTTCTTTGCCTATCCGTTGAATATGTCCGGTGACACTTCTTGGGTCGTTGCCGACGGTTTCTCCGGCGCTACCGCGCTGAGTCAAGCGGCTTCAGGTACTCTGGACTACGCCTTCAACCAGAACTGGTGGGACGCCTTCTTTGGCTTTATTCCTGGTTCTGTCGGTGAAGTCTCTACCCTGGCTATCCTGCTCGGTGGTCTGGTTATCATCTATACCCGTATCGCTTCCTGGCGCATTGTCGGCGGCGTGATGGTCGGTATGATTGCCGTATCTCTGTTGCTGAACCTGGTCGGTTCTGAAACCAACCATATGTTTGCCATGCCTTGGTACTGGCACCTGGTTCTGGGTGGCTTTGCCTTCGGTATGATGTTTATGGCCACTGACCCAGTGTCGGCTTCCTTCACCAACCAGGCCAAATGGGCTTACGGTATCCTGATAGGTGCCATGGCAGTATTTATCCGTGTCATCAACCCTGCATTCCCTGAGGGCATGATGCTGGCGATTCTGTTTGCCAACCTGTTTGCGCCACTGTTTGACCATTTTGTAGTCCAGGCAAACATCAAGCGGAGGATTGCTCGTGGCTAGTAATAAGGATTCGTTCGGAAGAACGCTATTTGTTGTCGTTGGCCTGTGTCTTGTCTGCTCGATTTTCGTATCGACCGCAGCAGTACTGCTCAAGCCAACCCAGCAGGAAAACAAGCTGCTGGATAAGCAGAAGTTTATTCTGGAAGCCGCCAATCTGATCGATACCAAATCCGGCAAGGTCAGCAAAGATGTGGTTTTGGAAACTTACAAGAAGTATGTTGAAGCCAAGGTTATCGAGCTGAAAACCGGTGACGAAGTCACAGATATCAACGGCGATACCTATGATCAACAGAAAGCCTCTCGTGATCCTGCCACCTCTGTGGTGCCTGAGCATGACATTGCTTCGGTTAAGCGGATTGCCAAAAACGCCGTGGTTTATCTGGTGCGTGATGATGCCGGTAAAGTGACCAGCGTTATCCTGCCGGTTCATGGCTATGGCCTGTGGTCAACCATGTACGCGTTCCTGGCTTTGGAACCTGACATGAACACCATCCAGAACCTGGTTTATTACAACCAAGGGGAAACTCCGGGACTGGGCGGTGAAGTTGAAAATCCAAGCTGGAAAGCCAAATGGCAGGGTAAGAAGCTATTTGACGAGCAGGGTAACATAGCTATTACTGTGACCAAAAACCCCGCCGTTGCCGAGTCAGCTCATGGTGTTGATGCCTTGTCTGGTGCAACCCTGACCAGTAATGGTGTTCAGCACTCGCTGACATTCTGGCTGGGCGAGGAAGGTTTTGCTCGCTTTATTGAAAAAGCACGCAATGGAGGATTGAGCTAATGGCCGATAGTAAAGAACTCAAACAGGTTCTCACCGGACCTATAGTCAGCAATAACCCTATTGCGCTGCAGATCCTCGGGGTGTGTAGTGCCCTGGCGGTAACCAGTAAGCTGGAAACCGCATTGGTTATGACCATAGCACTGACGGCGGTAACCGCGTTTTCCAACCTGTTTATCTCCATCATACGTAACCATATTCCTGCCAGTGTGCGGATTATCGTGCAGATGACCATTATTGCTTCGTTGGTAATCGTGGTGGATCAGGTGTTGCAGGCATACGCTTATGACATCGCCAAGCAGCTGTCGGTATTCGTTGGTTTGATTATTACCAACTGTATCGTGATGGGTCGCGCCGAGGCCTATGCGATGAAGACCCCGCCGCTGATGAGCTTTATGGATGGTATAGGTAATGGCCTGGGTTATGGTCTGGTACTGATGAGCGTAGGTTTTGTCCGTGAACTCTTTGGTAACGGTTCGCTGTTTGGCGTCGAGATACTTTCCAAAGTATCAGACGGTGGCTGGTATCAGCCCAACGGCCTGTTACTGCTGCCGCCAAGTGCCTTCTTCCTGATCGGTATTCTGATTTGGATAATCCGCACTTATAAGCCAGAGCAAGTAGAAGCAAAAGGGTAAGCGCGATGGAACATTATATCAGTTTGTTAATTCGCTCTGTTTTCATCGAAAACATGGCACTGGCCTTCTTCCTGGGGATGTGTACCTTCTTGGCAGTTTCCAAGAAAGTGAAGACGGCCATGGGGCTTGGGGTTGCGGTTATCGTGGTGCTGACCATTTCAGTACCTGTTAACCAGATAATCTATCAAGGTATTCTGGCTCCTGGCGCACTGGCTTGGGCAGGTGTACCGGATGCCGATCTGAGCTTCCTTAAGTTCATTACCTTTATCGGTGTTATCGCAGCCTTGGTTCAGATCCTGGAAATGGCTCTGGATAAGTACTTCCCGCCACTCTACAACGCCTTGGGGATCTTCCTGCCGCTGATCACAGTAAACTGTGCGATTTTCGGTGCGGTATCTTTCATGGTTGAACGTGACTACAACCTGGGTGAGAGCCTGGTGTTCGGTTTCGGTTCCGGTTTTGGCTGGGCATTAGCTATCGTCCTGTTGGCCGGTATCCGTGAGAAGCTGAAGTATGCTGATGTGCCTAATGGTCTGCGTGGTCTGGGTATTACCTTTATCACTGCAGGTCTGATGGCCTTAGGTTTCATGTCGTTCTCTGGTGTGTCCCTTTAAGGGACACCAAGCGGCTTCCGAAATTGAACCTCTAAGGATAAGTTAATGGATATTCTTGGTATTTTTAAGTCTACTCCACTCGAGGTTTACCTCGGTGTGAGTATGTTTACCGCGATAGTTCTGATCCTGGTACTGGTGATCCTGTTCGCCAAATCCAAGTTGGTCTCCAGCGGTGATATTACTATTGGCATCAACGGTGACCCAGACAAGGCGATTACCACTGCTGCCGGTGGCAAGTTGCTGGGCGTTTTGGCCAACAACGGTATTTTCGTGTCATCTGCCTGTGGTGGCGGTGGCTCTTGTGGTCAGTGTCGTGTCAACGTTAAGTCCGGTGGCGGTGATATTCTGCCAACCGAACTGGATCACATCAGCAAGGGTGATGCCCGTAAGGGTTGCCGTCTGTCTTGTCAGGTTAACGTCAAGTCAGATATGGAAATTGAGCTGGACGAAGAGATCTTCGGCATCAAGAAGTGGGAATGTACTGTTATCTCCAACGATAACAAGGCAACCTTCATTAAAGAGCTCAAGCTGCAGATCCCTGATGGCGAGTCTGTACCTTTCCGTGCAGGTGGTTATATTCAGATTGAAGCCCCTGCTCACCATGTGAAGTATAAAGACTTCGATATTCCAGCTGAGTATCGTGGTGACTGGGAGCACTTTGGTTTCTTCAACCTGGAATCCAAGGTTGATGAAGAAACTATTCGTGCATACTCTATGGCCAACTATCCGGAAGAGTTCGGTATTATCATGCTGAACGTGCGGATTGCCACGCCTCCACCACGGAATTTGAGTCTGCCTTGTGGTAAGATGTCGTCTTACATCTGGAGTCTCAAGCCAGGTGATAAAGTCACTATCTCCGGCCCATTCGGTGAGTTCTTTGCCAAAGATACCGATGCTGAAATGGTCTTTATCGGCGGTGGTGCAGGTATGGCGCCTATGCGTTCTCATATCTTCGACCAGCTCAAGCGTCTTAAGTCCAAACGTAAGATGAGTTTCTGGTACGGTGCTCGCTCCAAGCGCGAAATGTTCTATGTTGAAGATTTCGATGGCCTGGCGGCAGAGAATGATAACTTTGTCTGGCACGTGGCCCTGTCCGATCCTCAGCCTGAGGACAATTGGGATGGCTACACTGGCTTCATTCACAACGTGCTCTATGAGAACTACCTCAAGTCGCACGAAGCCCCTGAAGATTGCGAGTTCTACATGTGTGGACCTCCAATGATGAACGCAGCGGTAATTGCTATGCTGAAAGATCTTGGCGTTGAAGATGAAAATATCCTCTTGGATGACTTCGGTGGCTAAGCATTAGTTCATTCCCTGGCACTGCCTTTTGGCAGTGCCAGTTTGTAAGGGAAATTCATAGTATGCAGTTCAAGACCGCTAAGTTTACAACGCTGGCAAATTGGCTGGTCCTCATAGGATTGGCCTTTTTTGTTTCTGGGTGCAGTAGTCAGGATGATGTGATTGCACTCTCCGGCAGCACCATGGGCACCACCTATCACATTAAGGTGGTCAACAGTGAGCGCTTGCCGGATGCTCAGTTGTTACAGGCTGAAATCGATATGGCGCTGGAGCAGGTGAACGACCAGATGTCGACCTACAGGCCCGACTCCGAGCTTTCACGTTTCAATCAGCTCAAGCCAGGCCAAAGCCAGGCCGTTTCCGCCGATACCATTACCAATATTCGTGAAGGAATTAGACTATATCAGCTCACTGACGGCGCGCTCGATATTACCCTGGGACCCTTGGTCAACCTGTGGGGGTTTGGCCCGGATAAGCGGCCTTTGGAAGTGCCTTCTGCCGAGCAGATAGCCAACGCCAAGGCAAGAATGGGCATAGATGCCATTCAGATAGAAGGGGACCGGCTCAGCAAGACTCAGTCCAGCGTCTATGTGGACTTGTCATCCATAGCCAAAGGGTTTGGGGTCGATAAAGTGGCTCGTTTGCTGGATAAATATCAGCCCAAAGGTTATCTGGTGGAGATTGGCGGTGAGATCAGCGTCAAGGGAAGCAAAGGCGATGGCAAACCCTGGCGGGTGGCGATAGAGCAGCCGGCGGATAATGGCCTGGCCGTGCAACAGGTGATAGAGCCGGGCACCATGGCCATGGCGACCTCGGGTGATTATCGCAACTATTATGAGGAAGACGGACAGCGCTTTACTCATATTATTGACCCCCGCAGCGGCTTTCCGGTAGAGCACAGACTGGCCTCTGTCACTGTGTTGCACCCTCAGTGTATGACGGCCGATGGTTTCGCCACTGCCATGATGGTGATGGGCACAGAAGCCTCACTGGCCCTGGCCGAAAAGGAAAAGCTGGCCATCATGCTGATTGAAAAACAGGACGAAGGGTTTAAGGTATACTATAGCTCTGCGTTTAAAGCCTTCGTCGATTAGAGTAATTGGAGCCTTTATGAGTACTTTTATTGCAGCCTTTGTGATACTGCTGGCATTTTTCCTGCTGATGTCTGTGGGCTATTTAATCAAGCGCAAGGCGGTGCAGGGTAGCTGTGGTGGCCTCGGGGTCTTGGGCATAGAAAAAGCCTGTGATTGTGATGAGCCATGTGATAAACGCAAGGCCCGTGAAGCGGCAGAAGAAGCCCGGCGCGAGCGTTTAACCAAAGATAGAATTATTTGAAAAAGGGCCTCTTCGGAGGCCTTTTCTTCGTCCATCGTTCTCGTCAATTTCTCTTGTACTACACTCTGTGGCATGGACAAGCGCTCTGTAGAGGAGATATGCCGATGAACCGGGAACCGGAAGCTATTCTCGATTCTGTGGTACAACTGACCGAGCAGCGGCAGTTGGATTCACTGGCCGAGAGCCTGGTGTCCACAGTATCGCAAATGCTCAGTATAGATGAGGTGTGTATCCTGGATGTGGATAAGCTCACCAAGCGTAAAGGGGGCCTGGATGGCCAGCGCAATGTCAGTAGCGCCAGCTTGGCGGTGTCGGTCAAACTCTGTATCGAACAACGAAGGGAGATCTGTTTTTCCAACGGTTTGCATCAGGAGTTGGCCGTTCCTATTATCATCAATGACAAACTCACCAAGGTGCTCTTGGTCAGCGCGCCTTTATTGACTGAGCAAGACAGGGTTCTACTCAGAGGTTTCGCCAAGGTCTATGAGAACTATTTTCACATAGTGGTGGAGAGTGAAACCGACAGCCTGACCAATTTATTAAACCGCAAGGCCTTTTTGCCACAGCTTTACAGCTCGGTGGAGATTGCCTGCGACCTCCTGCAGGAGCAAGCGCAGGCAAGTCAGGATGCCGACGAGGAGCTCAAGTTGTGGATCTGCATCTTCGATATAGATTACTTCAAAAAAATCAACGATACCTTTGGTCACCTCTATGGCGATGAAGTTTTGTTGCAGGTTTCGGCGCTGATGAAACAGGTGTTCAGTGCTCAGGATCTTATGTTTCGTTTCGGCGGTGATGAGTTTGTTATCTTACCTTCACCGCGAAGCCGCAGAGCGCTTATCGAATTGTGTCAGGAGTTCACCCAGAATTTGGCTCAATTGCAGCAGGAGCGTTTAGGCGGGATCCGCATCTCTATGGGAATTGTGGGAATCGATCCCCGGGTTGATCCCGGCACTTTGCTCAATCAGGCTGACAATGCACTGTATTTTGTTAAAGGCAATGGCCGTAACCAAGTAGCGTTTTACGGGCAACTGCTGGCGGAAGGCAAGCTAGAAGGACCACAAATTGAGGATGATATTGAGCTTTTTTAATCACTTGAGCACAAAACTTTCTTGCTAATCTTAGTCAAAATGATAATAGTTTCCTTTTGTAAGTTTGTGAAATTAAAAGTTAATTTGTAATGCCTCCTACTTTAGGCTAGGCTGGAAAAACTTGACTTGGATCAAGTTTAATCAAAGCTAAAGGACGAGACAATGAAAGGTCATCCCAAAGTGGTTTCCCAGCTCAACAAGGTGTTGACCTGTGAGCTGACAGCCATCAATCAGTACTTCCTTCATGCCCGCATGTTCAAGAACTGGGGCCTGGAAGGACTCAACCATAAAGCCTACAAAAAATCGATTCAGGATATGAAACACGCCGACAAGCTTATTGAGCGGGTGTTGTTTCTCGAAGGTCTGCCCAACTTGCAACAGCTGGACAAGCTGCGCATAGGTGAACACAGCGAAGAGATGCTGGCCTGTGACAAACAGATGCTGGAAGAACAACTGACAGTGCTGCGTGATGCCATTGCCTTGTGTGAGGCTGAGCGTGATTATGTCAGTCGCGATATCCTTGAGGATCTGCTGGAAGATGAAGAGGAACATCTGGATTGGCTGGAAGCTCAGTTTGAGCTGATAGGCCTGACCGGACTGGCTAACTATCTGCAATCACAGATTGAGACAGAATAAGGAGACAGATATGAAAGGCCATCAGCAAGTCATAGATGTGCTCAATAAGCTGCTGATCGGGGAACTGTCGGCAATGGATCAGTATTTCGTACATGCCCATATGTATGAAGACTGGGGGCTGAATGAGCTCTATGAGCGGATCAAGCATGAGTCGGACGATGAAAGAGAGCATGCCGCCAAGTTGATTGCGCGGATCCTGTTTCTGGAAGGTACTCCGGATGTTGCCAGTCGCGACGCCCTCACCATAGGCAAGAATGTGCAGGAGATGCTCCACAACGACTTGCAATATGAATACAAGGTTGCTGCCAACCTGAGAGAAGCCATTACCTTGTGTGAGCAACTCAAGGACTATCAGAGCCGGGAGTTATTGGAGCTATTACTGGAAGAAACCGAAGACGACCACATGTATTGGCTGGAGAAGCAACTGGGCCTTATTGGCAAGGTTGGGCTTCAGAATTACATCCAGTCCAAGATGTAACGGTATCAAAGCCGCTACGACAGGAGCCGCTATTGCGGCTCTTTTGCTATCTGGTGTTGGTTGAATGCACTTAAGTTGGTAATAAGATACTGAATCGCTTCGGTTTGGTGCAGTGGATTGTTTACATAGAAAATTATATTGTTTCTTGCCATTTAATAGTCAAACTTGTTAACAGATTCTGATACATTGCAGGTTTCCTTAAATAAAAATATAACAAATAGGACTCGCAATGGAGCAGATAAGACGTTCCCTCAGTTTGCAACTTGTATTGGCTATCGCCGGTGCCCTGGCGCTGTTGTTGTCTATCGTGGCGGCTGTGATGGTTAAGAGCAGCAGCGACGATACCCGTGCCCGTATAGATCAGGATATATCGGCGCTGATCACCCTCAAGGCCAATGAAATCGGCAACTACTTCTACGCCAAGGGGCAGATTATTCACTCTGTCTTTGCTAACCCTGCCATCAATAACTGGTTTGCCACATACCATAGCCGTGGCTCAGATCTCAGTCTCGATCCCGGCTATCAACAGCTGGTGGATTACTTTCACTTTTTCTCCGAGCAGGACAAGGAGATCAAGTCGGTGTTCTTCGGCTCGGCCAATACCTTCGAGTACTTTGATCTCAATGGTCGTTACGATGGCGATCCCGACTACTACACCAACAAACGTCCCTGGTGGCAGGAGGCGATAGACAAAAATGGTTTGTTTGTCGGCGACCCGGCTGTGGATGCCAACGACGGCTCAATCTCGGCCACAGTCAAGACAGTAGTCAAGGATGCCAATGGTCGCCTGATAGGCATAGGCGGTATGGATATTCTCATCGATACCATAGGTAAAAACCTGCTGGCGCCAATCAAATATCGGGGCGAAGGCCAGGCATTTTTGATGACGGAGCAGGGAAAGTTGGTGTACTTCCCGGGTTTTAATCAAGCGTTCCCCGCCGGCTCTGATGCGGCCGTTATTGACAATCTCAGCGGTGACAATCAGGGCTTTAGTGAACTGAAACGTGAAATGCAAACCCGGGATGCCGGTATTGCCGAAGTCACTTATCAGGGAGAATTGCAGCGAGTGAGCTATATTGCCATTCGCGGTGATTATCCCAAGGTGCGCTGGTATTTGGGGTTTATGTTGCCCAATGAAGTGTTTCAGGCTCCTGTGAAGCAAAGCCTTTGGCAAACCAGCCTGGTTTCAGTGGGGATTATTTTACTGGTGGCGTTAACCGTTTTCCTGATGATGCTGCCGTTTCGGCGTAATCTCAATAGCCTGCTGCACACCATGGAAGATATCGCCGAGGGTGAGGGCGACTTGTCACGCCGCATTGAAATCAACCGCACCGATGAACTTGGGCGTCTTGGCGCAGCATTCAATCGTTTTGCCGCCAAGGTGCAGAGTCTGTTGCTGGAAACCCGTGAGCTCAGTGGTCGGGTGGATAATGGGGTTGCCGCCGCGGCTGAGGTGTGTGACAACGCACTGGCCTCTGTCAGTGCCCAGAAACAGGAAATTGCCTCGGTGGCTACAGCTGCTACCGAAATGGCCCACACAAGCCAGGAGATGGCGACCAGCGCCCAACGAGCCGCCGAGTTTGCCGAGACGGCACTGTTGCAGTCCAGAAACGGCGCAGATGTGGTGCAGCAGGCCAGTCAGGGAATGCACTCACTTTCCACACAGGTCAACCAGGCTGCCGGGGTTATTCGGGCGCTCAGAAGCAGCTCGGAGGAGATAGGCGAGGTGCTCAGTGTGATCCGCGCCATTGCCGAGCAAACCAATCTGCTGGCACTCAACGCCGCCATTGAAGCGGCCCGCGCCGGGGAGCAGGGAAGGGGCTTTGCGGTTGTTGCCGATGAGGTGCGCACCCTGGCATCCCGCACCCAGGACTCGACGACCAATATTCAGGACATTATCCAGACTCTGCAGCAACAGGCACAGCAAGCCGAACAGGTGATGGAAGCCGGAGTCAGGGAGGCCAACCAGGGCCAAAGCCTGACTCTGGAAGTGGAGCGAGCATTGACAGAAATCACCGCGGCAGTGGATGCCATCCAGTTGCAAACCATGGAGATCACAGCGGCTATAGGCCAGCAGGCTGTGGTGGCCGAAGAAGTGGCCTGCAATATTGAAAATGTTCGTGGCCGCTCCGATGAATCCCTGAGCGCCAGCGAAGAATTGTCACAAAAGATGCGGGCATTTCAACAGTTGGCCACGGCTCTGGGGCGCAACATAGGTCAGTTCCGCATAGATTAAGACGAGCTTTAAATCCATAAAGGAGAGCCCAGGCTCTCCTTTTTTGCTCCCGATTGAAATACCTTTACGTTATCCTGGCTTGTTAACTGTGTTTATATACAGTACTCTGTTTGTGTCCGGCTCGACCGAGCCCTTTGAGATCCGGAAAGCAAGCTTGAGAAAGATCATACATATCGACATGGACTGCTATTTTGCCGCAGTGGAGATGCGTGATTTTCCAGAATATCGTGGCCGACCTCTGGCCGTAGGTGGCAGCAGTGACAGACGCGGGGTGATAAGCACCTGCAATTATGAGGCGCGTAAATTCGGTGTTCGTTCTGCCATGGCCTCGGCCTATGCGTTAAAGCTTTGCCCGGATCTGCTGCTGATCCCCGGGCGCATGTCTGTCTATAAGGAGGTCTCGGCAGAGATCCGGGCCATTTTTGCCCGCTATACCTCACTGATTGAACCTCTGTCGCTGGATGAAGCCTATCTGGATGTATCCGATAGCTCGTTATACCAAGGTTCGGCCACCCTAATTGCCGAGGCTATTCGCGCCGATATCCTGGCGGAAACAGGCCTTACGGCTTCTGCGGGTATCGCTCCGGTCAAGTTTCTCGCCAAGGTGGCCTCAGATCTCAATAAGCCCAACGGCCAGTATGTGGTCACGCCACAGGCGCTGCCTGAGTTTGTAAAAAAACTGCCGCTTATCAAGATCCCCGGAGTCGGTAAGGTCACCGCTCAGAAACTGGCCGAAATGGGGCTGCATACCTGTGCGGATGTACAGAAGGTGCCTTTGGCCATATTGCAACAGAGGTTTGGGAAGTTTGGAAGCTTACTTTATGAAAGGGCTCAGGGGATAGACGAACGGGAGTTGACCATTAACCGAGAACGTAAATCGGTTGGGGTAGAGACCACGCTGGCAGAGGATATCCATACCCTGGCTCAGTGTCGTCAGGTAATGCCACAGTTGGTGCAGGAGTTGGCCCGCCGTTTGGAGCGCGGAGCCAAAGACAGGCAAATTCAAAAGCTGGTGGTCAAACTCAAGTTCAGTGACTTTAAACAGACCACTATAGAAACCCGCTCGAGAGAGTTATCTGTGCGTTTGCTGGATGACTTGCTGACCCAGGCATTGCAAAGAGCCAACGGCCGTGGCATCCGCCTGCTGGGGGTCGCTGTCGGCCTGGTTAGCCAGGATGACAGCCACTCATCGGCAGAGGAAACTCTACAGCAATTGGATTTGGCTTTCTAAATTGACAGTTTGGATTAGTTTACAGAAATTCAATCGGCTATCGGTTCTTGGGGTAACGGATTGTGAGGCTAAAAAGCTCCTTCTACGGCATTACCTTTATGTGCCAGTTTACCCGACGCTTACTGTATGAGGCGGTTCCTGGGTATTGGGCCATCATCAATTTCCAACATTAGACGAGTTGCACAGATAAGGCCGAGAATCTTCGTTGCCCTTAAATAATGGCTGAATATGGCGTATCACACTACCTTCATTTTCGGTGCCTTGGGTTTCAGCACTTTCTGTATCAAGAGGGCTGACAGGATAAGTCCCATACCGACCAGAGTCGCCAGAGTGATGGCTTCTTTCAATATCAGCGCAATAAACACCATGGACATGAGTGGCGTCAGAAACACCAGATTGGTGATGCTGGCTGCCCGCTCTGTGGTTCTCAGTGCCATTAGCCAGAGCACAAAGGTGACGCCCATTTCAAATAGCCCCACATAGACACCGGCTCCCAGCGCTTGCCAATGCAAAGAGGGCAGACTTTCTGTTGTCAGCAGGGTGATGGTTATCAGCGGTAGACTCACCAAAAAACTCAGCAATAGGCTGACAATGGCATCGCCCTTGTCTTTGGTGTTGATGATCCAATATAGGCACCATAGCAGGGTACTGGAGAGTGCCAGCAGAATACCGAAGGGGTTTTCAAAGTCCATCGATAACAGATTACCGCCGGTGGCTATCACCAGTACTCCAAAGTAGCCGGTGATGGCCGCCAGCATGTCGCTGAGTTGCAGCTTTTGCTGCAACATGGGGGCGGCAAGCAGTGGCAACAGTACCGCCCAGGTGTAGTTCAGCGACAGCGCCTGCTGCGCCGGCAAGAGATCATAGGCTTTGAACAGCACCAGATAATATAGAAATGGATTCAGTATTCCGGTTTGCAGATAAAACCAGGGCCGGGCGCGAAACTGCTGCTTTAATAATGTGAGTTTCCCCTGCCAGGCAAGAATAAGCCCCAGACAGATGGATGAAGTGATAACGGCAATAAACACCAGTTGCAACGGCGAGAAAAAGCCGAGGGCGATTTTAAAGGCGGTCGCAACAGTGGACCAGAGGAATACGGCGGCCATTCCGTAGATCAGGGCCAGCTGGGATTTTTTCACTTTAGAGGTCTCTGTTTCTACTCTTGTTTTATGGCTGGTTCTGCCACGGTCGCAATCGACACTATTTTATTCAGTACTGCTAAACAAAAAAAGATCTCCGGCACCGACGATGCGTAAAAAGATTGTACAAAAAAATCTATTTTTTTCTTCCTGGCCCTTGTAAAGCAGTTTTACGCCCCTATATAGGGGGTAAGGCAAGATTGGGGGCCATCTACAACGGGCTTGAAAACAGCGAGTTTACCCCCCATATCTGAAATCAGATAAACATATTCAGTTCGAAAGAAAAGATTTTTCGGAGGACCTCATGGGTAAAATTATTGGTATCGACTTAGGCACAACAAACTCTTGTGTAGCTGTCCTCGATGGTGACAAGGCTCGCGTATTGGAGAATGCCGAAGGCGATCGCACAACACCTTCTATCATCGCCTTCACTGAAGACGAGACTCTGGTAGGTTCACCTGCAAAGCGTCAGGCTGTGACTAACCCTGCCAACACTTTCTTTGCCATCAAGCGTTTGATTGGCCGTCGCTTCACTGACGATGAAGTTCAGCGCGACGTCAGCATCATGCCTTTCAAGATCATCAAGGCCGACAACGGCGATGCTTGGATTGAAAGCCATGGCAAGAAGATGGCACCTCCTCAGGTGTCTGCCGAAGTATTGAAAAAGATGAAGAAAACTGCTGAAGACTTCCTGGGTGAGCCAGTGACTGAAGCGGTAATCACAGTACCTGCTTACTTCAACGATTCTCAGCGTCAGGCCACCAAAGATGCCGGCCGTATCGCGGGTCTGGAAGTAAAACGTATCATCAACGAGCCAACTGCTGCGGCACTGGCCTATGGTATCGACAAGAAGCAGGGCGACAACATTGTTGCTGTATATGACCTGGGTGGTGGTACTTTCGATATCTCCATCATCGAAATCGACAGCAACGACGGCGACCAGACTTTCGAAGTACTGGCAACCAACGGTGATACTCACCTGGGTGGTGAAGACTTCGACAACCGTCTGATCAACTACCTGGCTGACGAATTCAAGAAAGAGCAAGGTCTGGATCTGCGTAACGACCCTCTGGCTATGCAGCGTCTGAAAGAAGCTGCCGAGAAGGCCAAGATTGAGCTGTCCAGCACCACTCAGACCGAGGTGAACCTGCCTTACATCACTGCTGATGCGACAGGTCCCAAGCACTTGGTGGTTAAGATCACCCGTGCCAAACTGGAATCTCTGGTTGAAGACCTGATCCAACGCTCACTGGAGCCTCTGAAAGTGGCTCTGGCCGATGCCGACCTGTCAGTGTCTGACATCAACGAAGTGATCCTGGTGGGCGGTCAAACCCGTATGCCTAAGGTTCAGGAAGCGGTAACCAACTTCTTCGGCAAGGAACCACGTAAAGACGTGAACCCTGATGAAGCGGTAGCCGTAGGTGCTGCGATTCAAGGTGGTGTACTGGCCGGTGACGTGAAAGACGTATTGCTGCTGGACGTAACTCCTCTGTCCCTGGGTATTGAAACCATGGGCAGCGTAATGACCAAGCTGATTGAGAAGAACACCACTATTCCTACCAAGGCGCAGCAGACCTTCTCTACAGCAGACGACAACCAGAGCGCAGTGACCATTCATGTGCTGCAGGGTGAGCGTAAGCAAGCCAGCGCCAACAAGTCACTGGGTCAGTTCAACCTGGAAGGTATTGAGCCAGCTCCACGCGGCATGCCACAGATTGAAGTGACTTTCGACATCGACGCCGACGGTATTCTGCACGTGTCTGCCAAAGACAAGAAGACAGGCAAAGAGCAGAACATCACCATCAAGGCCTCTTCCGGTCTGTCTGATGATGAAGTCGAGAAAATGGTTCGCGACGCCGAGGCTCATGCCGAGGAAGACAAGAAATTTGAAGAACTGGTCAGCGCCCGCAACCAGGCTGACGGTCTGGTACACGCCACCAAGAAACAGGTGGAAGAAGCCGGTGACGCTCTGGCAGCAGACGACAAGGCCAAGATCGAAACCGCTATGGCTGCTGTAGAAACTGCCACCAAGGGTAACGACAAAGAAGCTATCGAGAAGGCGACTCAAGAGCTGATAGAAGCTTCTGCCAAGCTGATGGAAATCGCTCAGGCCAAGGCACAACAAGGCCAAGGTCAAGGCGAAGCCCAGAGCAGCAATGCCCAGGCCGATGACGTTGTCGATGCCGAGTTCGAAGAGGTTAAAGACGACAAGAAGTAATTGGGTGGTAACACTCGATTAATTCCGGCGGGCGTTACGGGGCAACCCTAACGCCCGCTTGTGTGAATCCAGCTTGGAAAGCGTGAGATTATGTCAAAGCGAGATTATTACGAAGTATTGGGCGTCGGTCGCGACGCCAGCGAGCGGGAGATCAAGAAGGCCTATAAGCGCCTGGCGATGAAGTATCACCCTGACCGCAATCCGGGCGATAAGGCGGCCGAGGCCAGCTTTAAAGAAGTCAAAGAAGCCTATGAGATCCTGACCGACGAAGACAAAAAAGCTGCCTATGATCAGTTTGGTCATGCCGGGGTTGACCCTAACCGTGGCGGTGGTGGTTTTGGTGGCGGCGCTGATTTCGGTGATATCTTTGGTGACGTGTTCGGGGATATCTTCGGTGGTGGTCGTCGCGGCGGGCATCGTCAAGCTGCCCGTGGTTCAGATCTGCGTTACAACCTGGAACTGTCGCTGGAAGAAGCGGTGCGTGGTATTACCCGTGAGCTTAGGATCCCAACCTTGGTTAGCTGTGATCTCTGTGATGGCAGCGGCGCGAAGAAGGGTACCTCGGCAACCACTTGTGGTACCTGTCATGGTGCCGGTCAGGTACAGATGCGTCAGGGTTTTTTTGCTGTGCAGCAACCTTGTCCTACCTGTCATGGTCGCGGCAAGATCATCAAAGAACCTTGCAGCAAGTGTCACGGTGATGGCCGCATAGAAAAGAGCAAGACACTGTCGGTGAAAATTCCGGCCGGTGTCGATACCGGCGACCGTATCCGCCTGGCCGGTGAAGGTGAAGCCGGTGAATTCGGAGCCCCGGCGGGGGATCTCTATGTACAGGTTACTGTGCGCGAGCACCCGATCTTTGTCCGTGACGGCAATAACCTTTATTGTGAAGTGCCGATATCCTTCGCCAAGGCCGCCCTCGGCGGTGAAGTGGAAGTGCCGACACTGGATGGTAAGGTCAACCTGAAGATCCCGGCGGAAACCCAGACCGGCCGCATGTTCCGCATGCGCGGCAAAGGGGTTAAGTCGGTGCGCAGTCACGCGGTTGGCGATCTGCTTTGCAAAGTGGTGATGGAAACGCCGGTGAACTTGTCCGAGCGTCAGAAAGAGCTGCTGCGTGAATTTGAAACTTCAGTCACCGGCGCATCCAAGAAACATAGCCCCAAGGCTGAAGGCTTCTTCGATGGAGTGAAAAAGTTCTTTCAGGATTTGAATAGCTAACCGGCGCTCTACCGAAACAAAAAACCGATGCTCAAGGCATCGGTTTTTTTTGGGGTCATACTTGAGCTGGCGTGAATGTCGCACTCGATACTTATGCTGTTGCTGCGGTTTCCGGCCGCGGATTTAAGCACTTTTAGAATAGCAATGTTCAGAGTTACTGTCTGGTATTCAGAGCCCTGATATTCAGGCACCCAGCTTATGGAGCAGGCTTAGCCACAGTTGTTGCTCTTGCTCACTCAAGCGTGACATAAACTCATCGGCGACTTGCTGAAATGATACCTCGGCCTCAGTAAAAATCTTAGTGCCCGCCGGTGTCAGGGCTACCAGGCTGACTCTGGCATCACGGCTGGCGGTTTCCTTTTCTACCAGACCAATTTTTTCCATTGGGTTAAGCAGGCGGGTGATCCCCGAAGCGCTGAGCCCGGCACCCTGGGCCAGGTCGATCCTTCTGAGTTTATTGCCCTCGGCCTTTGCCAATTGTCTCAGTACCAAAAACTCGCTGAAGCTGATACCGTGCAGCGACAACCTGCCTGCCAGACTGCGTTGCAGTTGACTGTGCATCTCGGTTATAGCAAGCACAATGCTTGTCGTTATGGGTTGTGTCATCTGTGAAACCTCTGGAAACGAAATTAACTTGACCAATGCTTTATCAATACTTGATTGTGCAAGTATTAGCCTATTTGCTTGAGCGGTCAAGTAGTTTGCAAGTTTTTATCGGGTTGGATGACTTTTGGCGCTGAGCTTCAGGTCTTTGCCTAAGGCTTTTGTTCGGAAGCAGACTCTTGCCCTTGCTTTGGCGCAGACTCAGCTTGGGTTACGGGTGCATTGGCATTGCTTATCATGGCGGAGCTGCGCTCAAAGGTCATTATCAGGCGCTCAAACATCCCCTGAACCATTTCCAGTTGCTCCTGTGTCAAACCATCGGTTTGCAGCCGGGCTAAAAGGCGTTCGCAACTGCTACGGAAATCAGGTGGGTTTTCGCCGCGGGAACAGAAGATAAAGGCGTTGGCGAGCGCCAGTTGCCAGTCTTGCAGTAGTTCGTCGAGTTGGCTGTCGCTGATGCTGGCCAGCAGGCGGCGCAGACGCATTGATACATGGCCCAGGTTAAGGCCGGTGAGGCCTAAGTCGGTCAGGGTTCGGTTGCTGCTCTGGCTGCTGCGTTCATAATTGGCCAAGCGCAGCAAGCGATCAGCCATACGGGCATTAAACCAGTCTTCAGGCTTGTCCTGTTTGACCATCTCAATCAGATCTTTGCGGGTGGCGTTGAGTAGGCGTTGCTGCATCATTTTGACCCCGGGCTCAGTCACCAGCTTAAACAGCCAATAGAGGATGCTGACGCCGACAAAGATGGCCATCGCCTTGCTCAGGGTGTTGTCTACGGCAAAAGCCTGGCTCATGTCTTTGCCGGGGCTGACCAAAATAGCAAATGGGATGCAAAATCCAAGGCCGTAGGGCAGGGTGGCCTGATTGGCCAGGGCCATCAGGCCAATAAAGAAGGGGCCTGCCAATACCAACAACATGATCTCAATATCGCCGCTGCTTTGGGCCAGTAGTCCGAGGGCGTAAAATATTGCGACAGGAATGGCTATCATTACTCCTATCAGTAGTCGCCGCAGGATCATGCTCAAAAGGGGTAAGGGCAGTCTGGCCATCATGATGGAGAAGATCACCGGCATAGTCATTATCATCAGGGCCGCACTGGAAGCGGTGCCAATCCACATCCCGGCACCTATCAGGAAAATCAGCATGGTTCTGACACCCGTGATAAGCCCCAGTAGGGGATCTCTGTGGGTCTGCATCGCGGGAGCATTGAGCAGCGTTTTATCCGGTGACTCCAATGCCTTGAATGCCCGCAGCACCAGCACCAAATCGCTGGCCAGCTCCGAGGCGGTTTTCAGCAGCCGCGATTCCAGTGGGCTGATACAGGTATGAGTGTTGCGAAAGTGGATGATTTCGCGCCTTTGCCTGTGTGCCAATTCATAACAGAATTGGAAATCGTCCGACTCGGACATCGCCTTGAAGTTGCTTTTTAGGGTACGGATTAGCCCTGAGAGAGTGCTTGTCATCAACTCTTCGTGGTTACGCTGCAAACGGCCGAATATCTGGATCACGGCGAGCAATGATAACACCTTGTTGAATAACAAATTGGCCGCACGACTGCGTCCCGGGCCTTCCGGACCCTCGTAGCTGAGAGCGTTGGCATCGTCGCTGGCTGCTGCCAGTGATTCGAGAATCGCGTCTATCTGATTATGGCGATTTTCATGGGAGCCGTTGAGATCCAGCTCCAGTGTGAGGTATTCCAGGGTTTGGTTGACTATTTTACGGGTTTGTTTTTGTAGCCCTTCGGTGACTCTGACTGGCCACAGCAACTGGCTCACCAGAGTGGCACAGATGGCACCGACTATAATTTCGCTGACCCTGGAGTGGGCGACGGCGAAGATGGTTTCACTGTTTGCTGTAGCTGGGCTTACCATCACCAAGAGCACAATAAGGCAGGGGGTGATCCCCGCCATGGCAAAGGCGTAGACAAAGTTGATATGGCGTACCATGGCCGACAATGCAGAGTTGAGCCCCAACCACAGCGCCAGGGTGAGCATGGCCAGTTCGGGGGCACCGTAAAAAATGCTGAGAATAGCTATGCCGGCAACCCCGCCTACCAGGGTGCCTATTATCTGGCAAAGACCTTTTTCCAGCACCAGGCCACTTTCGGGGCGCATCTGCAGGAATATTGCCGATACCAGCGCCCAGTAGGGGCGCTCCAAGTCCAGATAGAGCGCCGCCGTCAATGCCAGTGCCATGGCAATCACCCCTTTGGTGGCGAAGATTAGCGTGCGCTTGTCCGGGGTCAGAAATACCGCCAGCGTGGGAGATAGGGGCATATTATTTTTCGGCTTGCAGTTGGATGGAAACCGTCAATCCGGCGCTGAGTTCATGTTGTTCCGAAGCCGGGTCCAGCTTGATATCCACAGGGATCCTCTGCGCTAACCTGACCCAGTTGAAGCTCTGTTGAATTTGCGGCAACAGTTGACCATTGGCATTGGTATTGGTATCGGCAATTGCTTTGCCTATGCTGATCACTTCGCCCCTGAGCGGCTCGCCACCGCTCATTAGGCTGATTTTGGCCTTTTGGCCTACCTTTATTAATGGCAGCTTGGTTTCTTCAAAGTAACCTGTGACATAGAAAGAGCCTTGTTTAACCAGAGATAATACCGCCTTGCCCTGGTTAACATAGTTGCCCCGACGCAGGCTGAGGTTGATTATGGTGCCATCGGCGGGGGAGTGAACCTGAGTGCGCTGCAGATCTATTTTGCTGCTGTCGAGTCTGGCCTTTGCCAAGTTGTAGCTGGCTTTGGCCAACTCTGTGTTGATCCGTGCAGTTTCCAAATCCTCTTCACTGATCACCTCGCGGCCGGTGAGATTCTTGCGCCGTTCATATTTGTGCTTGGCCAGTTCCCATGCATGTAGCTTGTTTTCCAGCTCGGCGGCCAATTCGGTACTGGCGGCTTGATAACGGGTATCGTCCACCTTAAACAGCAGATCGCCACGTTTGACTTGTTGGTTATCTTTAACATTCAGTTGAGTGACCCAGCCTGAGACATCGGCCGAGAGGGTAATGACTTCGGCCCGCACCCGGCCATCACGGGTCCAGGGGGAATAGAGGTAGTGATTCCAAATCCAATATCCGGCCACTAAGGCAGCCAGCACGAGAAGCAAGGTAATGGAGATGCGCAGTACTTTTGCCATGATAAGTGTCAACTCTCAAACAGGTAGATAATCAGTGCCAGATAGCACACGAACAGGGCGACTTCGAACCAGACCACTCGCCAGATTTTTGTGTACAGTCCGGTCCAGTGAAGAACCAGTCTGGTCAGAAACCAGAGTGCGAGCGCAAGAGGTGCGAAGAGAACCAAAGGACTGAACAGCAATCCCCCCAAGGCTAATTCTTCAAGCATTGTATGAGTTGGAACCTATAAAAAGACGTTTGGTAAAGAGTAACTTATAAGTGGATAACGGCGTTTGCCGTATCCATGTATCTCAATCAGTGTCGTGCCTGACAAGCCAGAGGTCAACTTTTTTCAAGCCTTGGCTGTACGCGCAGCTGGCTTTTGGCCGGCGGGATCATTGGCGATACGACAAGCTGTGCTTGCGTGTGACACTCAGGTAAAATCCAGGGAAACTTTATCACCGGAAGATAAAAGATGAATAACCGAATTTTCGGCCTACTTGCCATACTCTTTGTGGGAGCTCTTTCAGGCTGCTCCACTACTCAGTCGCCCACCGGGCGCTCGCAGATGTTACTGTTTTCGCCCGAGCAGATAAACCAGATGGGTACCGCCTCTTTCGAGCAGATAAAAGCAAAAGAGAAGCAGAGCCAGGACAAGGCCGCCAGTGCCTATGTTGCCTGTGTGGCGCAGCGTATTACCTCTTTATTGCCGCAACAACATTGGCAATGGGTACTGTTTGAGTCGGATCAGGTCAACGCCTTTGCCTTGCCTGGTGGTCATATCGGTGTCTATACCGGGCTTCTTAAGGTGGCCAACAATGAAGACCAACTGGCAACGGTAATCGGCCATGAGATAGCGCATGTGTTGGCGCAGCACGGTAATGAACAGGCCTCACGGGCCCAACTCAGCAATACCGGTATGCAGTTGGCCGGTACGGCGTTGGGGATGGGGCAAGTAGCCAATGCCGATCTTTACATGGCGGCCCTGGGGCTTGGGGTGCAGGTGGGCTATATCTTACCCTATGGCCGGGCGCAGGAATCCGAGGCCGATGTGATGGGGCTGGAGCTGATGGCCAGGGCCGGCTTCGATCCTGGAGCCGGGGTGACCTTATGGCAAAACATGGCCAAGGCGGGGGGCGGTCAGGGGCTGGAGCTGTTGTCGACTCATCCATCCAATGAGAACCGCATTGCCCAGTTGCGTGATTTACAAGCGCAGATGATGCCGCTCTATCAGGCGAGCAAGGGTAAATTTAGCTCTTGCCAAAAATGAGGTTAACAAAGTCGGCTTGAGGCTCGGCCTTCTGTCCATTTTGGCTTGAGACTCGGCGAATGAACAAAGCGTAAGGATACGAATAAGCGCAACACTTGAACCCGGATAAGTGTTACACTGTGCCGCGAAAAATTCACAGATAAACTGAGAGTAAACTGATTATGTCTGATAAGTTCACCAGTGTTGAACAACAAGCCAGCTACGGCGTAGGCCGCCAGTTGGGTGAGCAACTGGCCGCAAACTCTTTCGAAGGTCTGGATATTCCAGCCGTTCAAGCCGGTCTGGCCGATGCATTTGACGGCAAAGAGAGTGTTGTTTCCATGGAAGATATGCAGGTTGCTTTCTCTGAAATCAGCCGTCGCTTGCAAAAGGCGCAGGAAGAGGCTGCCGAAGCCGCTTCTGCCGAAGGTAATGCTTTCCTGGCCGAAAACGCCAAACGTGAAGGTGTGGTGACTACCGAATCAGGTCTGCAGTACGAAATCATCAACGAAGGCTCAGGCGAGAAGCCAAGCTATGATTCCAACGTTCGTACTCACTATCACGGTACCTTTATCGACGGTAAAGTATTCGACAGTTCAGTAACCCGTGGTCAGCCTGCCGAATTCCCGGTTTCCGGCGTGATTGCCGGTTGGACCGAAGCGCTGCAACTGATGCCGGTTGGCGCCAAGTACAAGCTGTATGTACCGCATCACCTGGCCTACGGCGAGCGCGGTGCCGGGGCGGCTATCCCGCCTTATTCCACTCTGGTCTTTGAAGTGGAACTGCTGGACATTCTGTAATACCAAAATCGCTTGAGTCTGACTCAGGCGATTTTTTTAGCCTGTATGTGGAGAAAGTTATGAGTGGACATGTCAGAGTTGCGGTTGCCGGAAGCAGCGGCCGTATGGGGCGTACCTTGATAGAAGCGGCCGCGCATTCCAGCCGGATCATTCTGGGCGCGGCCATCGAGCGCGCTGGCTCGACTCTGGTGGGAGTCGATGCCGGAGAGTTGGCCGGGGTCGGTTGTCTTCATGTCCGGGTCTGCGATAGCCTGGATCAGGTTGCTGATGACTTCGATGTGCTGGTGGATTTCACCAGCCCGGAAGGCACCCTCAGCAATCTGGATTGGTGCGCCCGCCATCATAAGGCGATAGTGATAGGCACTACAGGTTTCAATTCGGCGCAAAAGGCGCAGATTGAGGCCTTTGCCGAGCAGATCCCAGTGGTATTGGCACCCAATATGTCGGTTGGGGTTAACTTGATGTGGAAGCTGCTGGAATTGGCGGCGGAAGTCATGGGTGATTATACCGACATAGAGATCATCGAAGGCCATCACAGGCACAAGAAGGATGCACCTTCAGGTACCGCCTTGAAGATGGGGGAAGTGATTGCCAACACACTGGGGCGGGATCTGGAAAAAGTCGCCGTCTATGGCCGCGAAGGGATCACCGGCGAGCGTGAGCGCGACACCATAGGTTTTGCCACTATCAGGGCGGGCGACTTGGTGGGTGAGCATACCGCCATGTTTGCCGATATGGGCGAGCGTTTGGAGATCACCCACAAGGCTTCCAGCCGATTGACCTTTGCCAACGGTGCCATGCGTGCGGCACTTTGGTTGCAGGAACAAGATGCCGGGCTCTACGACATGCAACAGGTATTGGGGTTGAAACCCCTGTGACATTATTTAAAAAACCGCCAATCGGCTAATGCCGTTCACTTAGTGTGAACGGCATTTTTCTTAGGCTTAATGGGATACTTGTTTTTACTCATTTTTAACGCACG
>NZ_NIJK01000027.1 GCF_002836975.1 Shewanella indica
ACTATCAAAAAACACAACCCACAGCGTATCGTTATCGAAGCGACTGGGCGCCTAGAAATGCCCTTCGTGTTAGCGTGTACCGAGGCCAAGTTGCCTATTGTTCGTGCCAATCCTGTTCATATCAGACGCTTTGCCGGTGCTATTGGTCGTAGAGCCAAAAATGACCGCTTAGATGCACAGCTTATCGCCCATTATGGTGAAGCCATTAAACCTGATTTGACGGTCATAAAGGCTAAGAACATACGTTTAATGAGTGACTTAGTAATTCGCCGCAATCAGCTGCTCGCGATGCAGACCATGGAGAAAAATCGTATTCAAATTTTGCCTAAGCACCTACATTCGACAATGACACCCATCCTGACTGCGATAAAAAATCAGGTCTCAAAGATTGAAAATAAGCTTGTCAAACTCATCGAAGATTGCCCCGAATACCAAACTAAAAATACCCTCTTACAAAGCGTACCTGGTATCGGCAATATCGCCGCTGCGTCTATCATCAGCAATGTGCCTGAGTTAGGCTACATTACCAACAAGCAAGCGGCTTCACTCATCGGCGTCGCCCCTATTACACGTGAAAGCGGACGCTACAAAGGGAAACGAGTCATCCAAGGAGGCCGCGCACAGGTGAGAACCGTTTTGTACATGGCCATGATGTCAGCCATGCAATGTAATCCTGTTTTCAAGGACACTTACGCTCGATTACTCGAAGCTGGAAAACCAAAGAAAGTGGCGATTATTGCCTGCGTTCGCAAGATGGTGGTCATCCTAAACTCTATGCTTCGAGATGGCATCATGTGGGACCAAAACATCGCCCAAAATAAAGGATTGACGCCATAGTCGTTTGTTAGCTCGCTGACTTACGTTTTTCGTCCCAAGTTTCAAGCACAAACATTGCTATTGTATGCGCAGAGTGAATTGCCAAACGAGCATGACGAGGCTTTAATTTATACATAACTCGACCCTCACCATGCGCTGAACTGGCATGTGTGCGAAACGCTCCAATACCGTCAACAATTGACAGGATGCCGGATAACACTCTTTTTAAGTCATCATCTTGAACCAATTTAGGATCGAAACCTAAATCACCACGCACAACTTTCCAAACGTTTTGTAGATCTTGCTTTTGAGGTTGTGCTAATTGCTCGTCAGCAATATAGACCTTAAATATGGATTCCAAAATGTTGCAAGCTGCTGACACTGACTCTCTAGGTTCAGAGTTTACATTTGCTAGTGCTCTTGTAAATTCAGCTTCAATTGAGGGGATGTCTCTACCTTTAATTAAGTCAGACAAGGAGCGACTTGGAGCTGAACTACCATCAGATACAATACCGCCATTAATGTAAGTTAGATTGCACTGCGCAAGTATTGACTCAAGCTTTTCTTTGAATTCCTTTTTATGATTGGTAACGTTAGTTCCCCACAGGAAGACCTCTTCCTCTTCTTGCTTTGGTAACTCCATATACGTTTCAATCAACTTACCAAGGACTTTTAATGGTTCGCCTGATTCTTTGTTAATTCGTCTTAGCCACGCTTGAACTTTAACGGGCTTAGAACCTTCAGGCGGCTCCCCTGGAGCATCAGCATATAAGAAAAGGTTATCGAGACTTGCATGAGTTTCGAGTGCAGATAAATTGTCTGATAAAACCGCGATTACGGGCGCAGGAATGTCTTTTCTCATATTGCCTCTTAATTAAAAATTGATGATTGCGAGCTAACAGCTGTATAGTGCGCATGCGCGTTTTAGTTCTCGGAGGAGTGTAAACACGCATAGCTATCTGTTTGTATTGGCTGGATATAATACCATTTAGTCCAAATATCCCTTGCTGCTAAACGCGCATGCGTGGTTTCCAAACCTATTATCTACCAGCTGTATTTTTTAACATTATGAATTTGATGCTATTTTCTAAAATGTTACAGAAATAATGCGCAAAATTATCTACAAATTCCCGGCATTTTTCCTGGAACGGCAATAATACTGTATAAAAAATCAGTTATGAGGTGCTTGTCATGAGCGCGCCAAGTCGTTCAAGGGCTCTACAATCCAGGCCCAACAAAAAGCATTAAGTAAAGCCATGGCTACCGCACGGGTCCAAACTCTGTTTGTCCCTGCATTCCGCTTAATGCAGAAAAGTGTTGTTGCTTTCGGCCTTAAGCTTAAGAAAGTGCTAAAGCTAAGCGTTTGAATTGGTTATACAATACCCAGTACTGAATTTGAAAACAATTAGCCAAAGGTCAAGTTCTGCCAAAGGCAACAAAACCCTGATTTGGTTTGTTTTTGAAGCAGAATTGACTGGGTTTGAAACCCAAAGCAACATGACTTTAAGCCGCTGGCACAGCGGCTATCATAGCTTCCAGCTAAAAGTTCCTAAGTTAGTACTGGCCGAGCTTCCGGCCACGGTGTAGCCCATCACCTGTGGTGCACCTTTCGCACAGGCGATACTGTGACACGCTGCGAGTACGTCCTTGTAAGCTCTGCCTCGCCATCCCTGGCTTGGAAGGTCACAGTTCCACCTGTGCCTGGAAAATAGGTGTATGTCTGCAAACTCTTCAGATATTTCAAGCTACTCAGCGCTAACAGAGTTGTACCAATTCCCCCTCGGTGTCGCCGAAAGCCGTTGGCGCAAATAACGTGGCTGAGGCATGGATGCCGAAGCAGCGACAGTCGAATCAGGGATGAGCGTCTGAAGCGATAGTTATTTGCGCCATTAGGCCGAGGGGCTTTCGACACCGTGTGGGGCGGCAAGGGAGATCCAAGAGGGGATTGCTGTTGATCCCTTCTTGGTCGGGTGTGGGGCGAAGCTCCACGACTTTAAGCCGCTGGCACAGCGGCTATCATAGCTTCCAGCTAAAAGTCCCTAAGTTAGTACTGGCCGAGCTTCCGGCCACGGTGTAGCCCATCACCTGTGGTGCACCTTTCGCACAGGCGATACTGTGACACGGTGTGAATACGTCCATGTAGCCTCGACGAAAACGTCCCTGTTTTCGACGGTCACAGTTTCGCCAGTACCTGGGGAAATAGGTGTATGTCTGCAGGTATATAAGCAATATCAAGCAGCACTGTTGTGGAAGAATTGCACCAATCCCCCTTCGGAGCCGCCGCTGGCGTTGTTGCAAATTGGCGTAGCCGAGACAGGGATGTCGAGGCTCGAAGGTCGAGCAAGGAGGCGAGTCCTGAGTGTAGCCAATTTGCTTCATAAGCCAGCGGAGTTTTCGGCTACGTCGGGGGTGTCCTTGGGGATGCAAGGGGCTTTGGACAAGCAAAGCCCCTTGCCCGGTGTGGTGTGGAACACCACGACTTTACGCCGCTGGCACAGCGGCTAGCATTGCTTTCAGCTCAAAATAGCCAAATAACATAGATTGAACTTCCAGCAACGGATGTCTCCCATTGCCTGCCGCAGGCTTATGCACAGGCGATCCTGTGATTCGGCGAGAGTTGCACAGCAACATGCTTTCGAGCGCGAGCCAGGGACGGTGAGCTGGCCGTTAAACAGGGAAGTTGTTGTGAATACGTCCATGTAGCCTCGACGAAAACATCTGACCTACAAGGACGTAGGAAATGCCGAATTTGTCGGGAACAAAATTCGGCCCTGTTTTCGACGGTCACAGTTCCGCCTGTGCCTGGAAATTAGGTGTATGTCTGCAGACACTTCAGATGTTCCAAGCTACTCAGCGCTAACAGAATTACACCGATTCCCCTTCGAAGCCGCCGCTAGGCTTTGTTTGCATATTGGCGTAGCCGAGGCCGGCTTGGAAAATTGAAAACGAATTTTCCGAAGCAATGCCTGATATGAAGAAACAATGCTTGATAAGAAAATGCCCTCCTATTGGAGGGCATTCATTGATGAGTACAACCTAGCTTAAGCGTTTCTCGGTTGCTCAGGCTTATCTATATCCAAAGTCACTTCATAGGCCACATTGTTTTGGCTGACAGGCTTTACCGTCTCCACTTTGGGCTCGACACTAGCCTTGGTATCCCGGGCGATTTGCAGCGCTTCATGGGTGAGCATATTGTTGCCGCTCAGCAGATCATTCAACCCGCCCTTTTCGGCATCTACCAGCCCCAACTCTCTGAGCATGGCATCAACCACAGGCGCGTTGGCACGGTAGTTGAGCGCTGCACTGGTCACTTGCTCGGCAATGCCGCCATTGACACCGGCGCCATCGGAAGCAGCCCCCAATTGACCGGTTACGCCGCTGCCATAGCCTTGAAGGATCTTGATACCTTCGATGTTTTCCAGTGGTTTAACTGCATTGGCGACGATTTCCGGCAGAACTTTGAGGATCGCCAGTGAGCGCTGCAGGGCAACTTGCTCGTCACGCAACACGTTCTCGGCTTCGTGCAGTGCCTGTTTACCGGCCGCTTCCACCGCATACACCTTCTCATCGGCCTCGGCCTTGAGCATCTTGGCATCAGCACTGGCGCGAGCTTCGGTCAGTATCGCTATGGATCTGTCTTCGGCGGCGCGTTTCTCGGCTTCAGCCTGAACTGTAACGCCAACAGCTTCCCGCTCTGCCTCTTTACGGGCGTCAATAACTTCAATCTCTTTGCGACGATTGGCCTCAGCCACCTGACGCACTGTGATTACCGCTTCCTCTTTTTCAACCTTGAGCTTTTCGGCCTCGGCGGCGCGGGCCCTGGCGGCAGATTCTTCTTCCGACTTGGCGGCAACCGCAATCTGTTTCTCCTGTTCGGAGACTTCGATATCTCGCAGCTGTTGAATTCTGGCCTGCTCAATTTGCTTACGCTTTTCAATCTCGCGGGTTTCTATGTCTTTGGTCTTTTCAATTTCCGCCGACTCGATGGCGCGTTCCTTGGCGATTTCCGCCTCCCGCTCCTCACGCTGCTTTTGCTCTTTCTGCTTGATGATCTCGGCCTTTTGCTCGGCGCGCTTGAACTCCAGTGCCTGCTGCTGGATCAGACGTGCTTCCTCTTCGGCCTTTTCAATGTTCAGCGACTCTTTTTCGGCTTCCAGGTTACGCAGCTCAATCTGGATCCTGTTATCCTGCTGAATATCGTTGGTTTCTTTGCGCTTTTCTTCGATGATCTTGGCGAGTCTGGCACGACCTTCGGCGTCAAAGGCGTTGTTCTCATTGAAGAACTCCAGCTCTGTCTGATCAAAACCTGTCAGAGAAACCGACTCCAGTTCCAGACCGTTTTTCTCAAGATCGTTGGCAACGTTGTTCTGCACCCGCTGTACAAAGTCGGCCCGCTGCTCGTGCATCTCTGTCATGTTCATTTCGGCAGCCACTGCGCGCAGCACGTCAACAAACTTGGACTCCATCAGCTTCTTGAGCTCTTCCACCCTATTGGTGCGACCGCCCAATGTCTGGGCCGCCATGGAGATACCTTCGGCATTGGGGGCCACCCTCAAGTAAAAGTCGGCCTTGACGTCCACCCGCATTCTGTCTTTGGTGATCAGGGCATCTTTTTGGGTCTTGCCCACTTCGATGCGCAGGGTGTTCATATTGACGTGAATAATTTCATGCAGTACCGGCAGGACAATGGCGCCGCCATCTTTGACTACCTTTTCACCACCGAAACCCGTGCGCACAAAGGCCATTTCTTTGGTGGCGCGGCAATAGAGCTTGGCAAAAATAAACCCTATCACCAACAAACAGAGCACTACTGCGCCTGCGGTAAACAGCAACATACTGGTGCCGCTGGTATTTAAACCCGGGATGGTTTCCATTCCTGTTGTTTCCTTCTTTGGTTGGATTATTGTTCAAAACGGGTGGCAGACCACACGCGGCCGCTGCGTCTTAGCAGCACCACTTGCACCCCTGCCGGGAATTCGGTGTCTTCGTCTTCGGGTTCGACCAGGACATAGTGTTTCTGACGGTACTGATCCTGAACCACAGCCTCGCTGGGATTTCCCTTGATGGCGCAGCCGAGCGTTACTGTGCCTACGCTGCCGCTGAGATCTTCGATTGAGACGGCGCTGGATTCATTTTTGGGAAGGATTCGGGCCAGCTGCCCACCGAGGAAATGGCAGGCAACCGCCGCCAACGGCAAGGCCAGCAACAAGGAAAACACTTGCGGCAACAGGGCCGAGGTCAGCAGCCAGGAAAAATAGTTAAGTAGGTAGCCCATAATACTGAAACATCCCAGTGCCAGTACAAACCAGATGAGCACAGGCAGCCTATCCAGGCAGAGCCAACCGGCCAGCGCTGTCAGTCCGCCCTGAGGCAGGTCAGTATCAAGATCGGCATCGGGAAGCCAGTCATCCATGGCGGCCATCAGGCTGATACCCGCGATTAATGTGAGTCCCTCTATCACTCCAAGCAGTGCCACTATCGCCAAGGCTACAGCATAGGGCAGATTGGACTGGGCCAGAAAAAAGTCCAGCACAGGATTCCTCCTTGTGGGCGACGACCGCTCCCGGTCGCCAACATTCCATATATGCCTGTTAAATTCAGGTAATTCCTGAGTTTACCTCCAGGCAAGCTTGGACTCCAATAGCTTTTATCTGCATTTGACGTCAGAAATCGGAAGCAGTTCACACTAAGGCTCAAATCCAGAAGGCTTTATGCTGCCATAGCAACGCTTGAGGCTTAACCAGGCTCAGTTAACCTTAAGTCGCAAACTGCCGGCTCAATATCGGCAACAGGGAATAACCCAATTAGTGGCACACCTTTATTTTTTGTTACAAAACATTACCTTAATCAATCTACGCATGAGTAAAGCCTACTGAAAACTGCTTGAGTATCGTCCCTTGGCTTGGTTAGCATAGGGGCAGTTATTCTTTGATGAATGCCAGACATTCCAGAGCACACCATGACAGCCAAAACCGAATATCAGCAACTTTGCCAGCACTTTCGTACCATCAGCCACTTTGAGCATTTCAGTGCCCTGGGGGATTGGGACCAAGCCACCATGATGCCCATGGGCGGCAGCGAGGCCCGCTCCGAGGCGATGGCCGAGTTGGCATTACACATTCACAGCTTGAAAACTGCCCCCCGGCTTGCCGAATGGCTGGATGGCGCCGAAGCCAAGGCCACCGAACTCAGTATCGAACAGAGGGCCAATCTCAGAGAGATGCGCTGGCACTATGCCCAAGCGATAGCCGTGCCGGGAGACTTGGTGCAGGCCAAGACGCTGGCGGGTTATCGCTGTGAAAACCAATGGCGTGAACAGCGACATAACAACGATTGGCAAGGGTTTCGCCCCAATCTTGAAGCGGTAATCGCCTTGGTGCGAGAAGAAGCCCAGGCTCGCTCGGCGCACACTGGCAAGGCCGGTTACGATGCCCTGCTGGACAGATTTGAACCCGGCATGACATGTGAGCGGCTGGAGAACACTCTCGGAGCAGTGCGGGACTGGTTGCCCGAGCTTATCCAAAAAGTGAAGCACAAGCAGCTGCACCAGAGTTACAAGAGCAGCGCCGGCGACTACCCGATAGCAGACCAAAAGCTGCTGGGACGGGAGGTAATGCAATACCTGGGATTTGATTTCAACCAAGGGCGTTTGGATGTCAGCTCGCACCCATTTTGCGGTGGCGTGCCCGGTGATATCCGCCTGACCAGTCGCTATACGGAGGATGACTTTATCGCTGCCCTCACCTCCACTATTCACGAAACGGGTCATGCCCGTTACGAGCAGGCACTGCCAAAGGATTGGCGAGGACAACCCGCCGGAATGGCTCGCTCCATGGGGATCCACGAGAGTCAGAGCCTGTTTTTTGAGATGCAACTCGGCGGCAGCCGCGCCTTTATCAGCAAGCTCTATCCCAGAATTCGCCGACATCTCGACTGCCCGGTATCGGCCCATGAACTGGTCGACAATATCACCCGGGTCAAGCCGGGTCTTATCCGGGTCGATGCCGATGAGGTCACCTATCCGGCGCACATACTGCTGCGATTTGAAGCCGAGCAGGCCTTTATCGACGGCAGCCTGGAAGTGAAAGACCTACCCGATTTCTGGGATCAAAAGATGCAGCAATACCTGGGGCTGAGTACTGCCGGCAATTATAAAGATGGCTGCATGCAGGATATTCACTGGACCTTGGGCGAACTGGGATATTTCCCCAGCTACACCTTGGGAGCCATGTATGCCGCCCAGCTGAGATTTGCCATGGAAGCCGAGTTGGGCCCCATTGAAGCCCTGCTGAGCCAGGATAAGCTGGGGCAGATTTGCGACTGGCTGGATGAAAAGATCTGGTCCAAGGGGTGCCTGCTGGAAACCGATGAACTGATCCGCAGCGCCACAGGGCAGAGTCTGGATCCCAACTTCCTGCAGCGCCATCTGCAACAGCGCTATCTGGATTAATTTATCTGCAAAAATGGTATAATGGCGCGTTTCTACGAAGTAACTGAAAAGAGAAAGTGAATTCAGATGTTGATACGCGCCATTAGCCAGGATGACTGGCAAGCCATAGGCGAAATTCAAGCAGAGTGCTACCACGCTCTGGCCCCCGAACCTTTACATGTACTCAAGAGCAAGTGGCAGGCATCACCGCAAACCTGCTATGTCCTTGAAAAGAGTGAACAGGTGGTAGGCTATTGTCTGGCTCATCCCTGGACCGAAGACACCCCTCCGCCACTGTACAAGGCGATTACCACACTGCCCAAGGCCGACACCCTTTATCTGCATGATATTGCCATCAGCAACAGGGCTCAGGGATTCGGCGCCGGACGCAAACTGTTTGATACCCTCAAGCTTCAGGCGGAAAAACTGCGCTTGGGTTCCTTGTCACTGGTTGCAGTACAGGGCGCCTGTGGTTACTGGGAAAAGCTCGGCTTTAACCACAAGCGTATTGAAAAATCGCTGGCCACCTATACAGATGACGCCAGTTATATGGTCTATCCGGTAGCCCGCTGACAGATGCAACCCACACTCATCACCATAGGCTTGTTGTGCCTGAGCAATATCTTTATGACCTTTGCTTGGTACGGCCACCTCAAATCCCTTTCAGGTAAACCCTGGATCATTGCCGCTTTGGTCAGTTGGGGCATAGCCCTGTTCGAATATCTTTTGCAGGTACCGGCCAACCGTATTGGTTATAGTGTGATGAATGTGGGCCAGCTCAAGATACTTCAGGAAGTCATCACCCTGAGTCTGTTTGTTCCTTTTTCATTCTATTACCTTAAAGAACCACTGAAACTGGACTATCTCTGGGCCGGGTTATGTATGCTCGGCGCCGTTTATTTTATATTTCGCAGTAAGTTCGCTTGAGCCCACTGCTTTAATGAGGACACAAGATGGCACGTCAGGTCGCCTATGAATACAAGGGGGTCGCGAAAGTGATCAACTTTGCCTATGACAAATACCACGACATGTACGAGGCTGTTGCCGCCGCCGAGGGAATAGATCTCAGCCGTTTTCTGGCGATGGAGCAGCAAGTCGCCATGACAGCCAAAGGCGGCGGCGCCCTGAAGAGCTATCGCACCAGTGAATTCGCCCGTATGGGATTTCGTCATATCCACTTTGTCAAAGAAGAAGAGCAGGGTTAATACCTGCCCAAAAGAGGGTTAAGCCATGATAAATCCAGAGCACGCCAATTTTCCCCGAGCCGGCTTTTTCAAGCGCCTCGGTGCCGCCGTTTATGATCTGTTGCTGGCGGTAGCTGTCTACATGTTTGCCGGTGCCATAGGGTTTGGGATCTTTACCGGCCTGACCGCCTCCGGCCTCATTCCCATGGGGAACTATGAACATGTTTCGGATCTGCTCAATGGCAACAGCCTCTATCACGGCCTCTATCAGCTGTGGCTGGCCTGCTGTGTGGCCGGTTTTTACGCTCTCTTTTGGTCCAAGGGCGGCCAGACGCTGGGCATGCGCGCCTGGCGCCTCAAGGTACAGCATCCCAACGGCCAAAACCTGAGTTTTATTACCGCGCTGGCACGGGTGGTTTGGTCCTTATTGGGGATAGGCAACCTGTGGATCTTGTTCAGTGGTGACAAACTGGCACTGCAGGACAGCATGACCCGCTCCGAAGTGGTGCTTCTCAGTAAAGAAGCCAACTCACTGCGCAACTGGCACGGAGCCTGAGGCACTGATTCTGAGGTAATGGCCTGAAATACCCAGGTAGCGGTAGCATTAAAATAACGCTTTATAGATGTCTCCAATACGCAAACCACAGCAAAAAGCCCTGTCACTGACAGGGCTTTTTCATAACGTTAATAGGCACAGGAGGCTTTTAAACCACTGCGGCTTTACTCTCAAGCCCTCAATCCTCAGCGTCCTCAGCGTCCTCAGCGTCCTCAGCGGCGGATATAGTAGATAGCCGCGCCGGTAAACAGCACACTCGGCATCATGGCCCCCATCAAGGCCGGCAGCTCATAGACTATGCTCATGGGGCCGAAGATCTCATTACAGATATAGAAGGTAAAGCCGGCTATCACCCCGAGTAACACCCTGGCCCCCATGGTGACGGTTCGCAGTGGCCCGAACACAAAAGAGAGCGCCACCAGCATCATCACAGCCACTGTGATGGGTTGCATCACCTTGCGCCACAGCGCCAACTCATAGCGACTGGCATCCTGATTGTTATTCTTCAGATAATCGAGATAACCGACCAAACCGCGGATAGACAGGGCATCGGGTTTAACCGACACCACACTCAGCTTGTCCGGTGTCAAACTGGAGGGCCATCTGTCTTCCTTGAGGTTATCCAGCACCACTTGCTCATTTTTGAACACAGTGCGGCGAACCTCCAATAAACGCCAATATTCCTTGGTATAGATAGCCTGCTCGGCGTGCACCACACTGGCCAGCTTCAGCTCAGAGTCAAACTCATAAAGGGTAATATTGCCAAGACGAGTCACATCTTCAATCTCGCCAATATTGACGAACAGGTTTCCATCTCTGGCCCAAATCCCGCGGTGGGACTTAATCAGGTTGCCGCCGGAGATCTTGCTGGTCTTAAGCTCATAGGCCTTCTGCTCCGCCACCGGTGCGCCCCACTCCCCCAGTACCATTACCATCAGCATCAAAGGAACAGCCGTCTTCATCGCCGACAGAGTGATCTGCAGCCGCGACATGCCGGAGGCCTGCATCACTATCAGTTCAGAGTTGGAGGCCAGCATGCCCATGCCGATGAGCGCCCCAAGCAACACGGCCATGGGGAAGAACATCTCCACATCTCTTGGGATCAAAAACAGCACATAAACGGCGGCATCCATCATGGTGTAGCTGCCCCGCCCTACCAAACGCAGCTGATCGACCCATTTGATGATTCCGGAAAGCCCGGTCAAAATCAGCAGACACAGGGCAGAGGTGCTGAGCAATACTCTGGCAATATACCAGTCCAGTATCTTCATGCTGCGGCCCCCCGGCGTTTGAACAGGCCTGTCAGGCGAGTGCCCAAAGGTCTGCCCTTACCTATCAGCAAGATGCCCATCACCAATGCCGAGGCATGGATCCACCACATTCCCAGCCAGGCCGGAATCACCTCATCCTGCAGCGCCTTGCGCCCGGCGACCATCAAGCCGAAATAGCCAAGATAGAGCAATACCGCCGGGAACACCTTGGCAAACTTGCCCTGGCGCACATTAACCCGCGCCAGTGGCACAGCAATCAGCGTCATCAAGGGGATAGCCAGCGGAATGGCCAGTCGCCAGTGGAATTCGGCCACGGCTTCCGGCCCCGGCGTATTGAGCAGTTCCTTGAAAGGCACGGCAGATAACTTGCGATCCCTCTCATCCACTTCCTGCTCTTTGAGCTGCATCTGATAACCGCCGAACTCAATCACCTGGTAATCCACCCGGTTCGGGGCTCCCTGATAACGCACGCCATCATCGAGCTTGAGCCGCTGACCACCGGTTGCGTCTTCCACTACCCGGCCACCATGGGCCACGACCAGGTTGGTAACGCCGCTCTCATCTTCCGCATCGGGAAGCTGGGCCACAAAGACTTTTTCCAGCTCATTATCTTTACTGATTTTTTCAACAAAGAGCACAGCCCGGCCATTGGCACTGGTTTGAAATCGCCCTTGAACCAGGGCGGCTAACCCGGCCTCTGACTGAGCCTTTTCCAAAACCGCGTGCTGTTTGTCCTGCGCCCAAGGCGCAACATAAAGCGCCAGATAACCGGTAAACAGGCTGTTGAGCAACGCCAGGATCAGGGTTACCCGGGTGACATACCATTCGCTGATACCGACCCCGTGAAAGACCACCATCTCGTTTTCTGCATACATGCGGCCATGGGCGAGCAAGATCCCCAGAAACAAACTCAGGGGCAGGATAAGCACCGTCAATTCGGGCAAATTAAGGCCTATCAGAGTCAGCACCAGGGAGGCGGGAAATTCGCCGTCGGAGGCATCGGCCAGGATGCGGACAAATTGCTGGCTGATAAAAATAGCTAACAAGACTGAAAGCACCGCTATTTGTGCCTTCAAAACTTCGCGGATCAAGTATCTAAATACAATCACAGGCTGAATCCGGTATCCAAACTTATCTTTTTGCTGGTGTCAGTGTTACTTTCATGTAGACTGTCTACTTTTGATAGTTTTCTGACCATAACAGGCGGCATTTTGGTTGTTTCAGGCGTATGATTCTTGTCAGCCAAACCAGCCCCCTGCTGCAGGAAATTTTCCGCCTTTGGGCGGCACAAGCAGACATTATCCAATAAATAAAAAAGTTTGTCTTTAAAAGAATCTAGGAGAGCTCATGGAGTTTAGCGTAAAGAGCGGCAGCCCCGAAAAACAGCGCTCGGCCTGCATAGTTGTAGGCGTTTACGAACCCCGTCGCCTGTCCGGCATCGCCGAACAACTGGACAAAATCAGTGAAGGTTACATCAGCAACCTGTTGCGTCGCGGCGATCTGGAAGGTAAGCCCGGGCAGATGTTGCTCCTGCATCATGTACCCAATGTACTGAGTGAGCGGGTTCTGCTGGTAGGTTGCGGAAAAGAACGAGAACTAGACGAGCGCCAATACAAGCAGATCATCACCAAGACGATCAACACCCTCAACGATACCGGCTCAATGGAAGCCGTGTGCTTCCTGACCGAACTGCACGTTAAAGGCCGCGACACTTATTGGAAAGTGCGCCAGGCCGTGGAAACCACCAGCTCTACCCTCTACAGCTTCGATGGACTCAAGACCCGTAAGGGCGAGACTCGTCGCCCGCTGCGCAAACTGGTATTCAATGTCCCAACCCGCCGTGAACTGACGGTTGGCGAGCGCGCCATCGAGCATGGTGTTGGCGTCTCCGCCGGTATGCAGCTGTGCCGCGACGTGGCCAATATGCCACCCAACATCTGCAACCCGGCTTATCTGGCCTCACAGGCCCGGCAATTGGCCGAAGTGCATGAGAACCTGAAGGTCAGCACTATTGGTGAAGAGCAGATGGCCAAGCTTGGCATGAACGCCTACCTGGCCGTGGGCCGTGGCAGTGCCAACGAGTCCATCATGACAGTGATGGAATATCAAGGCGCCGTCGACACGACCGCCAAGCCGATAGTGCTTGTGGGTAAGGGCCTCACTTTTGACTCAGGTGGTATCTCACTCAAGCCGGGTGAAGCCATGGATGAAATGAAATACGACATGGGCGGCGCTGCCGGGGTACTGGGTACCATGAAGGCCATCTGTGAAATGAAGCTGCCCATCAATGTGGTTGGGGTACTGGCCGGCTGTGAAAACATGCCTTCCGGCAACGCCTATCGCCCAGGTGATATTCTCACCACCATGAGCGGTCAAACCGTGGAAGTGCTCAACACAGACGCCGAAGGCCGTCTGGTGCTTTGTGATGTACTCACCTATGTGGAGCGCTTCGACCCTGAACTGGTGGTCGATACCGCCACTCTGACAGGTGCCTGTGTTATCGCGCTCGGTAAACACGCCTCAGGTCTGTTCTCTGCCCATAACCCACTGGCGAGTGAGCTGCTCAATGCCGGTGAGCAGAGTGGTGACCGCGCCTGGCGCCTGCCGATATGGGATGAGTACCAGGAGATGCTGGACAGCCCATTTGCCGATATGACCAACCTGGGCGGACGCCCTGCCGGTTCTATCACAGCAGCCTGTTTCCTGTCGCGCTTTACCAAAAAATACCACTGGGCCCACTTGGATGTAGCGGGTACAGCCTGGAACAGCGGCGCCAACAAGGGCTCGACCGGTCGTCCAGTTCCTATGCTGGCGCAGTTCCTGCTCAACCGCGCCGGGGTCGAGCAAGGCGAATAAGCGCCTGACTCCCTGCCAATAAAAAGCGAAGCCCAGTGCTTCGCTTTTTCTTTTTGTGGGCTATTTTATAAAGCCAATCTTCCCTTTGCCCTGCTCCTTCCCCGTCTTTTGATTATCGCCCCCGCCTTTTGATTATCGCCGATAGCGTCGACGCTTGAGCAAAATAGTATTCATCCACGGTTCAAACCACAGAGCTAAGCCACAGAGCTAAGCCACAATAAACCGCCCTGTTGAAAGGCAGTGGCTCAATACGGCCCATAAAACTCGGCTTCAGACTAAGTTTGCACAGCTGAATTTGCCAATACAGTTCCAGCCGATATGACTCCGTTTACTTTAACTCTGAACGCTTTAATTCATTGCTTTTCATCCAGTTACTTCCTGTCACTTTTTTTTGTCACTTGGTATTGCCGTTGAGATTCCAAGCCAAACAACAGCTGTTCAAATAAAATACTAGACGACTGGTCTAATGGTGATTATACTGGCCGCCATGAACACACAGACACAAAGCACACGCCAACACATACTGGACACGGGTTACCAGCTCGTCGTAACCAAAGGCTTTTCCAATGTTGGCCTGTCACAACTGCTGCAACATGCAGAAGTCCCCAAGGGCTCCTTCTACCACTACTTCAAATCCAAGGAGCAGTTCGGCGAAGCCCTGATAAAGGACTATTTCAACGATTATCAGAATAAGCTGCAGGCACTTTTGGGCCATGAACGCACTCCGGCGCTGCAGCGGCTGCAAAGCTACTGGCAACTCTGGCTGGATTGCGACGCCGATGTCTGCGGCGCACAAAAATGCTTGGTGGTGAAGCTGAGCGCCGAAGTGGCCGATCTCTCTGAACCTATGCGTATGGCGCTGCTGCAAGGTGCCAAGCGGATCATTGCCACCATTGCCGAATGCATCGAAGCCGGAAACCGGGATGGCTCTGTCAAGGTCGGCAACAGTGAACAGACGGCGCAGCTACTTTACAACCTCTGGCTGGGAGCCAGCCTGATGAGCAAGCTGACCCAGGATAAAAACGCCCTCAACCTGGCGATGCAAACCACTGACAGCATACTCGCAGGCAGGCTGGACAACAGCGGCCAATAACAGATACTCCCCGCCACACAGGTGGCGGGATTTTTTTAACCGAGCACTAGACGACCGGTCTAATCAAGCAATAAAACCCAATGGAGCCTATTATGACTGCCAATCAAACCCCACATCAGCGCATTGTGCTGGCCTCTCGCCCGAGCGGCGCTCCCAACGCAGAAAACTTCCGTCTGGAAAGCAGCAGCAAGCCGGTGGCAAACGACGGCCAGGTGTTGCTGCGCACCATCTATCTGTCGCTGGATCCATACATGCGCGGCCGCATGAGTGATGCAGAATCCTATGCCGAGCCGGTAGCCGTGAACGATATCATGGTCGGCGGCACGGTTTGCCAGGTAGAAGAGTCCCGTCACCCGGACTTTGAAGTCGGTGAGTGGGTACTCGCCTACACCGGCTGGCAAAACTATGCCCTTTCGGACGGTGAAGGGTTGTTGAAACTCGGCAAAGCGCCTGCTGCCCCTTCATACGCCCTCGGAGTCATGGGCATGCCGGGTTTCACCGCCTATATGGGACTGCTGGATATTGGCCAGCCCAAAGCGGGAGAAACTCTGGTGGTTGCCGCCGCGACCGGACCGGTTGGCGCAACCGTAGGTCAGATAGGTAAACTCAAGGGCTGCCGGGTCATAGGTATTGCCGGCGGCGCAGAGAAATGTCGCCACGCCAAAGAAGTACTGGGTTTCGATGAGTGCCTGGATCACAAGGCAGAGGACTTCGCCGAGCAGTTGGCCCGAGTCTGCGACCAGGGAATAGACATCTATTTCGAGAACGTCGGCGGCAAGGTGTTTGATGCCGTATTGCCCCTGCTGAATACCAGCGCCAGAGTCCCCGTATGTGGTTTGGTGTCTCAATATAACGCCACTGAGTTGCCGGCTGGCCCGGATCGCCTGTCACTGCTGATGAGCACCATTCTGGTAAAGCGGATCAAGATGCAGGGCTTTATCATTTTTGACGATTATGGTCACAGATATGAAGAGTTCGCCAAGGATATGGGTAACTGGGTTTCTCAGGGCAAAATTCAATACAAGGAGCAACTGGTCGAAGGGCTGGAGCAGGCACCACAAGCCTTTATCGGCCTGCTTGAAGGCAAAAACTTCGGCAAGCTGGTGATCAAGGTTGCCGAGCCGCTGTGATAAAAGCTGATGGCTGCACTCAATTGATTGCTGCGGCCATTCGGTAACCAGCAAAGCAAGACTTGCGGCCCTCTTAAGCATAAACGCCAAGAGGGCCGCCAATTTTAACGACTCAATTCAGGCTATTCACGCCATCTTTAACAAAGCCTTGGCTCCAGCTTAAGCCGGGATTCAAAGACAATCCGGGCACTTCCTTTAATTTGAATCTTGCATTCAGGCCTGTAGGCCGACGCAGAGCACACATGGGACTTGTTAGCACCTTCCTTAGGTTTCCTTAAAATCACCTCACGCTTAACATCAAACAGCAGCTCAATATGGTTGACAGCAAGACAACGCCAAACTGAATCTTGATCCATTTTATGCACGTATGACTTATCAGCTAATAGCTCAAGAGCCTTATCGGGATGGCGCTGACCATTTCAACCTTTGGCCAAAAGGTGTAAAATCCTCCTCTTATGTCAAATGGCTACCAGTGTTCTGTGCAGGGGTGAGATGCAGGCGATGAGCAAGGCAACTTTTTATCTGCTGCCAAATGCAGCACAGCAACCAAGCGCCGAGCAGTTGCAACTGCTTGCCTGTCAGTTGGCCGGGCAGCATTATGCCAAGGGTGAATGGCTCTATATTCACTGTGAGGATCAAGCGCAGGCCCATGGGATTGACGAGCTGCTGTGGCAGTTTGAGCCCATTGCTTTCGTGCCCCATAACCTTAAAGGGGAAGGCCCTGCCGCCGGTGCACCGGTTGAAATCGGCTTTGACAAGCTGGGGCCCAACCAACGCCGCCCGATACTGATCAATCTGGCCACAGAAGCCCCGGCATTTGCGGTAAACTTTGGCAGGATCATAGATTTTGTTGCCGGTGATGAGCAACACAAGGCCCTGGCCAGGGACAGATACCGCCAGTATCGTAATCTGGGAGTCACGCTCAGCACCCAGGATTTGGCAACACAACCACTTAATTTTGTTTGAGAAACGACAGTTCCCATGGAAAAAACATACAATCCGCAGTCTATTGAACAAGCGCTCTACCGTGTATGGGAAGAGAAAGGTTACTTCAAGCCCCACGGTGACGAGTCCCAGGGCAACTATTGCATCATGATCCCGCCGCCGAATGTCACCGGCAGCCTGCATATGGGACACGCCTTTCAGGATACCATTATGGACACCCTGATCCGTTACCAGCGGATGAAAGGCAAGAATACCCTCTGGCAAGTGGGTACCGACCATGCCGGTATCGCCACCCAGATGTTGGTGGAGCGCAAAGTCGCCGCCGAAGAAGGCAAGAGCCGCCACGACCTGGGCCGTGAAGCCTTTATGGACAAGGTATGGGAATGGAAGAACCAGTCCGGTGGCACCATTACCCGCCAGATGCGTCGCCTGGGCGCCTCGGTAGACTGGGACCGTGAGCGTTTCACCATGGACGAAGGCCTGTCGGAAGCCGTGCAGGAAGTGTTTGTTCGCCTCTATGAAGATGACCTCATCTATCGCGGTAAGCGCCTGGTTAACTGGGATCCCAAGCTGCACACTGCAATTTCCGATCTGGAAGTGGAAAACAAGGAAAAGCAGGGCCACATGTGGCACTTCCGCTATCCACTCGCCGATGGCGCCCTGACTGCCGACGGTAAAGACTATCTGATTGTCGCCACCACACGTCCGGAGACTATGCTGGGTGACAGCGCCGTTGCCGTGCACCCTGACGATGAACGTTATCAATCCCTGATTGGCAAAGAGATCATTCTGCCAATCGTTAACCGCCGTATTCCTGTGGTGGCCGATGACTATGTAGATATGGAGTTCGGTACCGGCTGCGTGAAAATCACTCCGGCCCACGACTTCAATGACTATGAAGTCGGCAAGCGTCACAATCTGCCTATGTTCAACATACTCACCCAGGATGCCGCCATCCGCACTGTGGCCGAAGTAGTGAATGTCGACGGTAGCCTCAACACCGAATTGGACGCCTCTTTGCCAAGCCGTTATGCCGGTATGGACAGATTCAAGGCCCGCGATGCCGTTGTCGCCGAATTTGAGACCCTGGGTCTTTTGGAAAAAATCGAGCCCCACGGCCTGAAAGTGCCTTATGGCGACCGCAGCGGCGTGGTGATTGAGCCGCTGCTGACCGACCAATGGTATGTGTCAGTCAAACCACTGGCCAAGACAGCCATAGAAGCGGTGGAAAACGGCGATATCAAGTTTGTGCCTCAGCAATACGAGAACATGTACTTCTCCTGGATGCGTGACATTCAGGACTGGTGTATTTCACGCCAGCTGTGGTGGGGTCACCGCATTCCGGCCTGGTATGACGACAGCGGTAAGGTCTATGTCGGCCGTAACGAAGCCGAAGTACGCGCCAAGCATAACTTGGCAAGCGATATTGCTCTGCGTCAGGACGATGATGTACTGGATACCTGGTTCTCATCTGCCCTGTGGACCTTCTCAACCCTGGGCTGGCCACAGCAGACTCCTGAGCTGAAAACCTTCCACCCCACAGACGTGCTGGTGACAGGTTTCGACATCATCTTCTTCTGGGTAGCCCGGATGATCATGATGACCATGCACTTCATCAAGGATGAAGACGGCACACCTCAGGTGCCCTTCAAGACTGTCTATGTGACCGGGCTTATCCGTGATGAGCAAGGCAACAAGATGTCCAAGTCCAAGGGCAATGTGCTGGATCCACTGGATATGATCGATGGCATAGATCTCGAATCTCTGGTTGGCAAGCGCACCGGTAACATGATGCAGCCGCAACTGGCCGCCAAGATTGAAAAGAGCACCCGCAAGGAGTTTGCCGACGGCATCGAAGCCCACGGTACCGATGCGCTGCGCTTTACCCTGGCTGCCATGGCGTCCACCGGCCGTGACATCAACTGGGACATGAAGCGCCTGGACGGCTACCGCAGCTTCTGTAACAAGCTGTGGAATGCTTCCCGCTATGTACTGATGAACACCGAAGATCAGGATTGCGGCCCCAACTCACCCAACGGCAAGGCCGGCGGTGAGATGCAGCTGTCGCTGGCGGATCGCTGGATCACAGGTCTGTTCAACCAAACGGTCAAGACCTTCGAAGAGCATATGGGCGCCTATCGTTTCGACCTGGCCGCCAATACCCTGTACGAATTCACCTGGAACCAGTTCTGTGACTGGTATCTTGAGCTGACCAAACCTGTGCTGCAAAACGGCTCTGAAGCCGAGCAGCGTGGCACCCGTCATACTCTGGTGACTGTACTCGAGCAGCTGTTGCGCCTGATGCACCCATTGATGCCATACATCACTGAAACCATCTGGCACCGTGTCAAACCACTTGCCGGTGTAGAAGGTGAAACCCTGATGCTGGCCGCCTTCCCTGAGTATCAGGCCGACAAAGTCGATACCGAGGCCATGGCCGACTTGGAATGGGTCAAGCAAGTGATTGTTGCCGTGCGTAACATCCGCGCCGAGCTGAACATAGCTCCGTCCAAGCCGCTCAACGCCTTGCTGCGCAGTGTCAGTGCTCGCGATAAGGCCCGTGTAGAGGCCAACCAAACCTTCTTCACTACCCTGGCTAAGCTGGAAAGCATGACGATTCTGGCCGATGGCGACAACGCGCCCATGTCCACCACCCAACTGGTGGGCGAGATGGAACTGTTGATCCCTATGGCAGGGCTTATCGACGTAGCGGCCGAAATGGCCCGTATCGACAAACAGCTGGAGAAGCTGAGTGGCGAAGTGGCCCGCATTGAAGGCAAGCTGTCCAATGAAGGCTTTGTCGCCAAAGCCCCGGCAGCCGTTATCGACAAAGAGCGCAGCAAGATGGCTGATCTCAAGCGCGATATGGACAAGCTCAAAGAGCAACAAGCCGAGCTGGCCAAACTGGAAGCCTAACGGTTAACCCAAGAGCCATAAAACCCAAGGGCAGTCAATCGACTGCCCTTTTTTTACTATTCGCTTGCCCTCGACTCCAAATGGCCTGCAAGATTAAGATAATTTCATCAGTTAAGTCTGGCTATCGGAACAACATATTGTTAGATTGAAGAATATTCCAAGGGGAGTAACTTCTCGCCGGTTTGTCGTCATTACGGTGTTTGCGCACCCGGCAACCGGGCAAAGCCACTGAGCAGTGCTTTGTAAGTGAGACCTTGCCGACAGGCAAGATCCGCGCTCCTTCAGCTGGCCTGCCGTCGGTGGCAGGCTTTGTTGTATTTGGAGAAAATAAAATGGGTACCTGGTGGTTATGGAGCGGATTTCTGGTAATAGTACTGGGGATCCTTTGGATAGACCTTAAGTTTGTCGGCGGTGGTCACAGCCATAAAGTCTCTATCAAAGAGGCGGGGATCTGGACCCTGGTATGGATAAGCGTCGCCATGCTGTTCAACTTAGGGATTTGGTTCTACCTGAAACAGACCGCAGGTCTCGAAGTCGCCAATCAACAAGGGCTGGAGTTTCTCACCGCCTACCTCATCGAAAAAGCCCTGGCCGTGGACAATGTGTTTGTCTGGCTGATGCTGTTTAGCTATTTCGCTATCCCCGCCGAACTGCAAAGACGGGTGCTGCTCTACGGAGTACTGGGCGCCATAGTGATGCGTACCGCCATGGTATTTGGCGGCACTTGGCTGATTAATCAGTTCCATTGGGTGCTGTATCTTTTCGGGGCATTTCTGCTGTTTACCGGCGTCAAGATGCTGTTTACGAAGGAAGATAATGAAACCGATCTCTCCAACAACAAGCTGCTCGGCTGGCTCAGAAAACACCTGAGGGTGGTGAAAAATCTTCAAGGTGAGCATTTTGTGGTGCGTCGCCACGGCGTATTATTTGCCACCCCCCTGCTGCTGGCGTTGATCGCTGTGGAGATCAGCGACATCATCTTCGCTGTCGACAGTATCCCGGCCATCTTCGCGGTCACCACAGATCCCTTTATCGTACTGACGTCCAACATCTTCGCCATCATGGGCCTCAGGGCCATGTACTTTCTGTTGGCGGGCGCCGCCGAACGTTTTGTACTGCTCAAATATGGCCTGGCACTGATCCTGATATTCATAGGTATCAAGATGCTTCTACTGGATATCTATCATCTGCCTATCATGCTGGCACTGGCGGTGATCGCGATTATTCTACTGGTCAGCATACTGGGCAGTCTGTGGCTGACCCGGAGTCAGAAAGCATCAAAGCAATAGCTTATTTGCCCTGCTAACTGTGGGTCACCCAAGAGATATTAAAATGCCGGACAAAATACCCATTATGTCCGGCTTCCTCCAGAAGCAACTTGCTCCACGGCAACTCACCGTCTTATGGTAATTAAAAGGGAAATGCAAAAATCGCCAAATAAGTCTGTTTGAATCGCACAGGAAAACAATGAGAAAAACAGTACATTGGTGTTTTTTTTGTCATCAATGCCAAAGTATAATGCGGCTTTATAGCGACCACGGAAACCTGCCATGCCGGCTTTTATCAAAGAAGAAATATCACTGCTTATCGCCTTGATTACCTTGTTGTTCTTTAAAACAGGTGGCGCCGAGTATCTGGCAGACGGCGCTCCGCTCGCCGTTTATATCCCGCTGTCGCTATTGCTGCTTGTGGTAGTGATCTGGACCATTTTCGGGGTCGTGCGCCATTCGGATATTCTGGCGATTCGTCTAGGCGATCCCTATGGCACCCTGATCCTCACCCTGTCGGTGATCTCATTGGAAGTGGTGATGATCTCCTCAGTAATGCTGACTGGTGACTCCAACCCAACCCTGGCCCGGGATACTATGTTTGCCGTGGTAATGATCATCTCTACCGGCCTGGTGGGGCTGACACTGCTGCTGGGCGGTTGGCGCTTCCATACCCAGCAATTCAATCTCGACGGGGTAAAATCCTATTTGGTCGCTATTATCCCGCTGGCCCTGGTGTGTCTGGTGCTGCCCAACTTTACCGAAGGCGGCAGCATAGGCGGCTTATCGGTTTCCATGTCCTGGATGCTTGGCTTGGTGTCGATAATGCTCTACGGCATCTTCCTGGTGATCCAAACCAAGAGCCACAGCCACTTTTTTGTTGATGCCGACCACCTGGATGATGAGCACCATCATCATGCCTCCAGCCACTCCAACCTCTACCACGGGGTACTGTTGCTCATCTGCCTGGTAACCGTAATGCTGCTGGCCAAGACCCTGGCGATGCCCATCAACTACAGCATTACCACTCTGGGCGCGCCGGCGAGCCTGGGGGGCTTCCTGGTAGCCTGTATTATTCTGGCGCCGGAAGCTGTGGGTGCCATAAAAGCCGCGCTCAACAATCAGTTGCAAAGAGCGATGAATCTCTATTTTGGTTCTGTGCTGGCCACCATAGCCCTGACCGTACCTGCCGTGCTTCTGGTGGGCAGTATTGCCGGTGAAGAGGTCAGACTTGGGCTCAGTCCCGCAGATATGGTGTTGCTGGTGACCACGCTGATGGTTTGTAAGGTGAGTTTCAGCAATGGTCGCACCCATGCGCTGCACGGGGCGACTCACCTGGTGTTGTTTGTGGTCTATCTGTTCTTGATGTTTGAGTAATCATTCGCGGATGTTGGCCATGAAAAACACATCCACATACTCGCCATCGCGAAAAGCATAGTCCCGCGCCTCGCCCTCAATCACAAAGCCATGGCGTTTGTAGAGCGTTATAGCGGCGTGATTGTCGGTATAAACCGTCAGCTCAAGGCGTCTCACCGCCAACCAGTTATGGGCCAAATCCACTGCGGCCGCCAGCAGCGCAGAACCCACGCCGATACCGCGGCACTCTTCACTCACCGCCATCCCCAGGTCGGCCACATGCTTACGTCTGGGGTTGGTTTGCACCTGCAAGGAGAGCTGACCGGCCACCTCCCCTTGCCACTCTGCGACCAGAGAATAGTAACCATCCGGCAGTTCGCCCAGGCGCTTATACCACTTTTCGAGTGACGGAAAGGGCTGCTGCAAAGTGCCGGCATAACAGCTTGGCTGAGTAAATAGCGCCCGTATTGCCGGAATATCCGTGTGCTCGCTGTGGCGCACCACCACCTCTTGTTGTGACTGACTCACCTTGGGTTCAAAATCTGTTACCTGCACTCTGTTCTCCTTAACTAAAAGCCGCCAAGCCTGTCTGGGCCCGTCCCAGGATCAAGGCATGAATATCATGGGTCCCCTCATAGGTATTGACCGCTTCCAGGTTCATCAGATGCCGGATGACATGAAACTCGTCACTGATACCATTACCACCATGAATGTCCCTGGCCTGGCGAGCAATTTCCAGCGCCTTGCCGCAGGAGTTACGCTTGATTAGCGAGATGGCCTCGATAGCTAAACTGTCCTGATCCAGCAAGCGACCGGCCTGCAAGCAGGCAAACAGCGCCGTGGTGATCTCTGTTTGCATATCCACCAGCTTTTTCTGGATTAGCTGATTGGCCGCCAATGGTCTGCCGAACTGGACTCGGTCCAGACTGTATTGCCGTGCGGCATGCCAGCAAAACTCGGCCGCGCCCAAGGCGCCCCAGGCGATGCCGTATCTGGCCTTGTTGAGACAACCAAAGGGCCCCTTGAGCCCCTCGACATTGGGCAGCAGAGCATCGACACCCACTTCAACTCCGTCCAGCACAATTTCGCCGGTTATCGAGGCCCTGAGAGAGAACTTGCCCTCTATCTTGGGCGCCGACAGCCCAGGAGCGCCCTTTTCCACTAAAAAGCCACGAATGACCCCATCAAGCTTGGCCCAAACCAGGAACAGATCAGCGATGGGAGAGTTGGTGATCCACATCTTATTGCCATGGAGCCGATACCCTCCCGGGATAGCTTCGGCGCGAGTCTTCATACCGCCGGGATCTGAACCTACATCCGGCTCGGTCAGCCCAAAACAGCCAATCAGTTCACCCCGGGCCAGCCTTGGCAGATATTTCTGTTTCTGCTCTTCAGTGCCGTAGGCAAAAATCGGATGCATCACCAAAGAGGACTGCACACTCATGGCGGAACGATAACCACTGTCGACCCGCTCTATCTCACGGGCAATCAGGCCATAGCTGACATAGTTGACCCCGGCGCCGCCATATTCACTTGGCAGAGTCGCCCCGAGTAATCCCAGGGCACCGAGCTCTTTCATGATCTCGGGATCAAAGTATTGCTCGCGATTTGCCTGCAGGATCCTGGGTTGCAACTTGCTTTGGGCATATTCACGCACAGTATCGCGGATCATCCTTTCTTCCGGCAGCAACAGGCTGTCAAACTGCAAGGGATCTTGCCAATCGAAGGGGTTACGGGCCATAGCTTTGTCCTTTTTTTTCAGCTGATTTTCATCATGCTAACTCAGTCCCGGATTTCTGCCCAGCGCTGAAACCTCCGCCAAACAAAGATTACGTCTGTATCAAATTGCTACTTTCATGAAAGAAATCTCTGAATTTGCGCCGCACAAATGTTAGTCTTCAGCACTATTCTTGGTCATAGCTTTTAGTAATATTTTCGGTATTCAATGTCTGTACGGCTCTGCTTATTCATAATCGGCCTCTTGTCTCTCAATGCCTGGGCACATCCCTATTGCAAAGAGACAGAATGCATCCCTATTGATAAATGGGATCTAGGACTGGCCTTGGGTTACGGTCAAAAAACCAACCCCTTACGCCAGCAGGACGATATTCCCCTCTATGTCATTCCCAGTATCGCCTACTATGGTGAAAACTGGTTTTTTGATAACGGTAATCTGGGACTGACCCTGGCTGAATCGGAAAACTACACCATTAATCTGGTGACGGCCTACAGCAAAGAGCGGGCTTTTTTCTATCGCTGGGACCCCAGTAATGTATTTACTTTCGGTGGCAGCTCTCAGATCTCCAAGGCCACCGAGAGTCGCGCGGCACCCATGATGTTAATGCAAGCCAATGAACCACCAAAAGTATTTAATGAATTGGAAAACAGACACTTTACATTTCTTGGCGGAGCCGAGGCTTTTTTTTACACTCAATACGGTATACTGAATCTTTCGCTTACTCATGATATGTTCAATGTTCACCGGGGCACTGAGGCCAAAGCCAGGTGGTTGTATCATCTGAATTTGGAACGCTGGAAACTTGAGTTCGCCCTGAATATAGAGTGGAAGAGTAAAGAAATAGTCGATTATTACTTTGGCGTAAGACCAAGCGAGAATGCCTATTGGAGTCAGGCTTACCAGGGGAGTTCAGGCTTTAACCGCGGGCTGGAGTTTACCGGCCGTTATAGCCTCAACGAGGACTGGGATCTTATATTGGGACTGCGTTATACCAAACTTGCCGATGAAATAGCCAAGAGCCCTCTGCTGGATGAAGATGATGTCAGGGCTTTTTTCATTGGTGCTGCCTATAGGTTTTAAACAAGGTGCGCATAGCAAACAGCTGGCGTTGGCTGTTCCTGCTGCTGATGTTGTCAATGATATTTGCAACCAAGGTGCAGGCTGACCCAGATAATAACAATCAAGAAATCAAGCTGGCTATCACACCTCAGCTCTGTATTCTCAAGAGTGAAGAGGACACCTGTTCGCTTGATGTCAGTTTAAGCTGGACTAATACAAATGGTGCGGTTTGTATCCTTTCTGATTATGAAGGGTTACAACGTTGGTGCAGTGAAACTGAAGATGTGCACAGCCTCACATTCCGGCTCACAACCAGTGAGGACATTCATTTTGTCATGGTAGATAAAGACACATGGCAAACCTTAGCCGGCGTTTACTTTAGAACGACCCCCGTATCTGACACCAATGTCAGGCGCAGATATCGCAACCCTTGGAGTTTATTCTGATGACCTCAGCGCAATCGACTCACCGAGTTTTATTGGTAGAAGACGATATTCGTCTTGCCAACCTTATTGTGGATTATCTCAAGTCCCATGGCATGCATGTAGAAGTTGAGCGCCGCGGTGACACAGTTTTGACCCGACTGCTCAACTACAAACCTGATATTATCTTGCTGGACATCATGCTACCAGGCATGGATGGACTGTCGCTGTGCGAAAAACTACCGGATTACTTTGCCGGCCCTATCCTGCTGATGAGCGCACTTGGCTCCAATGAAGATCAAATCAAAGGCCTGGAACTGGGAGCCGATGACTATGTGGTTAAACCGGTTGACCCGGCACTCCTGGTCGCGCGGATCAACAATCTGCTAAGACGTCATACCAAACCACCTATGGCAGAATCTCACTGCCTGAGCTTTGGCAAGCTGAGCATAGATCCTCACACCCAGGCAATTCGTCTGGGCGATAAAGAGGTGGATCTCACCAGTCACGAATTTGAACTCCTGTGGCTGCTGGCATCCCAGGCCGGCCAAGTACTGAGCCGCCAATATATCTATCAGTGCCTGCTGAATATCGACTTCGATGGCAAGGATCGCAAGATAGACGTACGTATCTCCCGCCTGCGTAAAAAACTGGGCGATAACATAGAAACGCCATTCAGGATCAAGACGGTTTGGGGCCAGGGATATCTATTTGCCCCCGAAGCCTGGAACAGCTAATCCCCAAATAGGTTACCGCGTGAAACGCCTCTTCATCAGTTTGTATCTACTGATCAGCCTGAGCTTTCTCGGGCTGGGATGGACCCTAGACGCCCTTTGGCAGCAACACGATGACGAGGCGGAACTCTTGGCCGATGCGCCACTTATGGCCATGGCTGCCATCTTGAAGCCCATGAGCCCAGAACAGCGGCAACAGGCGATCGCCACCGCCAATGTCAATGCCACCTATCCATTGCGTCTGTTCAGTGCCGACAAGATCACCCTGGCCGATGATGGCGAGTTAGCTCCCGGTGAAGTCTTCACTACCCTGACCAACTCAGGTAGACAGATGCAGTTTATCCGCCTGGACCAACAGGTGCTGATGACAGGCCCGATAGACACAGATCCCAGAGCCAGACTGCGTGGCCTATTCACCCTGTTTTTCTATCTGTCGCTGGCCGGTGTGGCCTTGGTTTGGGTCTGGCCGCTATCGAGAGATCTTAAGGTGCTCAAACAAGCAACTGAAGCCCTCGGACAAGCCAAATGGGATACCCGTATCAAGCTATCGCCCCGCTCTCAGGTAAAGCCCCTGGCGCACACTTTCAATGAGATGGCACGGCATATCGGTGCTCTTATCGACAACCAACGACACCTGGCCAATGCTGTATCCCACGAGATCCGCACGCCGCTGGCCAGACTCAAGTTTGCCCTGGCGCTGATCCCCAACTATTGCCGTGAAGGAGCCGATGAAACCGCCAGAGCCGACTTTATTGCCGGCATGACAGAAGATGTCAAAGAGATGGAATCCTTGCTGCAGGAGATGCTCACCTACGCCAGCCTGGAGTCGGCCCAAACAGGGCTGAGACAGGAGAGCTGCGATCTCACCGCCCTCTGCCGCCAGGTGATAGACAGACTGCAGAGCCTGAGCCCGATTCCAATAACCCTGGATAGTTCCGTCGCCAAACTGCCCTTCACCTGTGAACCGGCCTTGATTGAAAGAGCACTGCAAAACCTGCTCACCAATGCCCAGCGCTTTGCCGAAAGCCAAATTCAGGTGACTCTGAGTGATGAAAAAGACAGGGTGACTATTGAGGTTAAAGACGATGGTGAAGGGATCCCCGAAGAGGAACAACGCAAGATATTCGAGCCCTTTGTCCGCAGCGATACCTCACGCAACAACAATAAAGGCTTTGGGCTGGGGCTGGCAATAATCAAGCGTATAGCCGAACGCCATCATGGGGAAATCCTGCTATTCAGCCGCCCCGGGGAAACCCGTTTTTGCATCAGCCTGCCCAAGCGTGAACTCAATCGAGACTGAAATCACTGAAGTCCAGAGGCTCGTCTGCGTCGTCTTTGGCATCAAAGTCCAGGCTGTGATTCAACTGCAGCTCTTCCACCTTTAGCTGCGCCCTGCGCGCCTTTATTTGCGCCAGTTGCCAACGCCGTTTACGCGCCTTGCACAGGCGAATAACATCCAACTTGCGGGCGTTGGAAAAATTGAGCCAATCAAACCTCTCTTCACGGTTACGGAAACAACCTTTGCAATAGCCCTTGGCATCTGTCTGGCAGACACCGATACAGGGGCTGGGGATATCAAAAAAGACCAGTTGTTCCATAGGGGCGTAAATGCAGGCTCTATCTGATGGGTAAACCTTAGGTATATCATCTCATTCTTAAAAAGGCGATTTTTTATCCACTTCTTGCACTAACGGCCGCTTTGGCACAAAGTCACAGGGTAAGGTATATCCCTTCACGGAGGACAAGCGATGACATTCAGGACACTCTTGCTGCTGTTACCCCTGCTGCTGACAGCCTGCGCCCAGCAGCCGAAACAGGACTACGACCCGGGATACAGCTTCGCCAAGCTACAAAAGTTCACCTCCCTGCCGATTTCCAGCAGCGATGATCCCCTGAGCGCCGAGCGGATCAATCAAGCGATTGTCGACACGCTGAAAAGCAAACAATTTACTGAAGTCACTGAGTCAGCGGACTTCAAGGTTTCCTTTGCCTTTCGCACAACAGATAAGCCAAAAGACTCAGGCCTCTCCATCGGCCTTGGCAGCGGCACCTGGGGCTCTGGCGGCGGCATTGGCGTGGGCACCAGTGTAGGTGTACCCCTGGGCGCCGATGCCAAACTCCAGACCATACAAATCGATATCATAGAGGCGAGTAGCAACCGCCTCATCTGGCGCGGCAGCGATCAGTTCAGCTTCAGCGATGGCGGTGAAGGTAAGGCAGAGGCAACCCGGGAAACCGTGATGCGGATCCTGAGCCAGTTTCCGCCTCAACCGTGAGCCATCACAGTGCGGCCGTTGGCCCATTGACGCAGGGCGTTGAGCTTTTCGGCCATCACTACAGATAAGGGGCGGGTCCGACTCAGGGCATCGAGCAGCCAGGCCTGATTGGCCTCCTGCCCAGCCGCCCTCGCGGCATAACGGGCAGAAATAACCGCCTGCTCTATCTCGGCGCCGGAGAAACCTTCACTGGCGCTTGCCAGACTCGCCAATTCCAGCGCGGCCGGATCGATATTGCGCTTACGGCAGTGGATACGGAAGATCTCCTCCCGGGTGGAGCTGTCCGGCAGGTCGACAAAAAATATCTCATCCAGGCGTCCCTTACGCAGCAGCTCGGGAGGCAGCGCGCTGATATCATTGGCGGTCGCCACCATAAAGACTTCGGACTTGCGCTCTGCCATCCAGGTCAGCAGGGTGCCGAGGATCCGCTTCGAGGTGCCTTCATCGCTGTTACTGCTGCCCAGCCCCTTTTCAATTTCATCTATCCACAATACGCAGGGCGCCATCAATTCCGCCATCTCCAGCGCTTTCTTGAGGTTGCGCTCCGTCTCGCCTATGTACTTATTGTAGAGTCCGGCCATATCCAGGCGCAGTAAAGGCCGCTGCCAGATCCCGGCCACCGCCTTGGCCGCCAGGCTCTTGCCGCTGCCCTGCACCCCGAGCAGCATCACGCCCTTGGGCTTATCGAATGCTTGCGCATCGCTACCAAGGCGCCTGTGGCTCAGCCACTCCTTGAGTCTGGAAAGCCCGGCGACATCGGCAAAGTCACAGGTGTCATACTCAAATTGCAGCACACCTTCCATATCCAAAAGCGCAAACTTGGCCTTGTTGACCACGGGATTATCCGAGTGACACAAGGCGCCATCATCCCAGATGGCCTTACGGGCAAGACGGCGGGCATCGGCATGGCTCAGACCGCGAAGATTACCGGCAAGCAGTGGGATCACGGCTTCATCGAGACGATTCAAGGCCCCTTTGGCTCGGGCCAGGCGCGCTTCCTCTATGATGAGGTTTTCCAACTGGGCCTGCCCTGGCATGGAAAGGGAGAAATGAGCGCAGTATCGGCTCAGTTCAGGGGGAACATCAAAAGCGTGGCTGACCATCACCAGGGTGTTCTGCAAGGTTTCATGCTCAAGGGCAATCTCCTTGATCATTCTCACGTTACGCGGCGCATCGACCACATAGGGGTGAAAGTCACAGAGCACATAGATCCCCTGCTGCTGGCTGGCCTTGATATGCGCCAGAATATCGGTCGGTTCGGCATTGAATTTCTGCACCCCAACTTCCCTGTCCAGCCGCTTGAGCCCCTGGGTAACACTCCAGCCATACAGGGGCCGCATCAGTACACCGGCCACTCGTTTGAGCAGCCCCAATACCCTGGGCTCCTCATACGTTTCAATTATCACCAAGGGTGTACCGCCCCTGAGCACCCCGGTTAAGTCTTTGACATCCTGCATTCTGGCTTCCCGCACGATAATAACGGACTTAAGAATAACAAAATTCCAACATTCGCCACAGCAACGCAAGCAGTGATCCAGCGCACAATTTATCAAGCCTTCCGCCCAAGTCGATTACCAAAGGGTAAACTAGCAAAAAAATCCGCTGCCACAGGCAGCTACAATAACCAAAGGTACCCACACTATGTTAGGCACTCCCCTTAGCCAAGGCGCCGTGCGCGCCATGCTGCTCGGCTGCGGCGAACTGGGCAAAGAAGTTGCGATTGAACTGCAGCGCCTGGGCGTCGAAGTCATCGGCGTCGACCGCTACCCCAATGCCCCTGCCATGCAAGTCAGCCATCGTTTTCATGTGGTCAACATGCTCGATCCCGAGGCGCTGCGCGCCGTCATCGAGCTGGAAAAACCCCATCTGGTCATTCCGGAAATCGAAGCCATAGCCACAGCGACGCTGGCGCAAATGGAGGCCGAAGGCCTGAAGGTGGTACCCACCGCCAGAGCCACCCAGTTGACCATGGACAGAGAAGGCATTCGCCGTCTGGCGGCAGAGACGTTGGGGATCCCCACCTCGCCCTACGTCTTTTGTGACACTGAGGCAGAATTCAATCAGGCGGTGGCCAAAATAGGTTTGCCCTGCGTGGTCAAGCCTGTGATGAGCTCATCGGGCAAGGGCCAGAGCGTGATCCGCGAACAAGCTCAGATAGCCGCGGCCTGGGAGTATGCTCAGCAAGGTGGCCGCGCCGGTCAAGGCCGGGTGATAGTCGAAGGCTTTGTGCCTTTCGACTACGAAATCACCCTGCTCACCATAAGTGCAGTCAACGGCATTCATTTCTGTGCGCCTATAGGCCACAGGCAGGAAGACGGTGACTACCGCGAATCCTGGCAGCCACAGGCCATGAGCCAAGTGGCCCTGGAAAAGGCGCAACAGATAGGCGCCAAAGTGGTTGAGGCGCTCGGTGGTCATGGTTTGTTTGGGGTAGAACTCTTTATCAAGGGCGATGAAGTCTACTTCTCTGAAGTCTCGCCCCGCCCACACGACACCGGCATGGTGACCCTGATAAGCCAGGATCTGTCCGAGTTTGCCCTGCACGTGCGTGCCATTCTCGGATTGCCGATCGCCAATATCCGCCAACAGGGCCCCAGCGCTTCGGCTGTGGTGCTCAAAGAAGGCGACTCAAACAACCTGCGCTACACGGGCCTTGCTGCAGCGCTGAGCGAAGCCGACACCCAGCTGCGACTGTTCGGCAAGCCGGAGATCCATGGTCGCCGCCGTCTGGGAGTTGCCCTGGCAAGGGATCTGGATATTCAAAGTGCCATAGACAAGGCGCTGCGCTCTGCTGCCAAAGTGGAAGTGATTTTTTAAAAGAGACCGCCATGAGCCAGCATTTTCAGGGTAAGTATGAAGTGGAACTCAAGTTCCGTCTGAATGAATCTTGCAGCAAACAACAACTGCTTGAGCGCATCAATGCCATGGAGCATGAGTGCATGTTTGCCGATAATCAGGAGGACGACTGCTACTTCGATACCCCGGATGGTCAACTGGCCGCGGCGGACAAGTCACTGTGCATCCGGGAGATGCAGCCATCCAACAATCTGCTGTGGATCCTCAAGGGCCCAGGAGCGGATTGCTGTGAGGCGGTCAATATCTCGGATGCCGCCAGGGCCCGCAGCATGCTCAGCGCCATGGGCTATGTGCCGGTGCAGCGGCTGCAAAAATGCCGCAGCATCTACTTTATCGGCAAGTGGCATATGACGCTGGACAGCCTGGCGGGGCTCGGCGATTTTGCCGAGCTGGCGATCATGACCGACGATAGCGATAAGCTGGAGCAGCTTCGCAGCGAGCTTTGGCAACTGGCGGCCCGGTTCGGGCTGACCCAAGCCATGTTGGAGCCCTGCTCCTATCGGCAACTGTGCCGCACTATACCTTATTATTGAGTTAAACCTGGTTAACTGAGTCTCCGTCAATAAAGGCGCGCAGATTGTCCACGGCAATATCCAACAGCTTCTGCCTGGCTTCTATTGTCGCCCAGGCATTGTGCGGACTTATGCTGACGCCTTTGGCATTGAGTAAGGGGTTGTCAGGCATTGGAGGCTCACTGGAGAGCACATCCACTCCGGCCCGCAACTTGCCCTGATTAAGTGCTGTGGCAAGCGCATTTTCATCCACCAGCCCACCACGGGCGGTATTGATCAAAATAACCCCGGGCTTTAACAGCTGCAGCGAGTCTTGATTGATCATCTTCTCAGTCGCCGATGTCAGCGGGCAGTGCAGCGAAATCACATCGGCTTCACGATACAGCTGCTCCAGTGGCGCCCAGCTGATGCCTTCGGCCAGGTCATGGCGCTCGGTTCGGGTATGCAGCAGCACCCGCATCCCCAGCGCCCTGGCAATATTCGCCACTCGCGAGCCTATATCACCATAACCGACTATTCCCATCACCTTGCCCGTGAGTGACATCAGCGGTGACAGCGTAAAACAGAAGTCGGCGCACTGGCTCCAGGCCCCCGCCGCCACAGCCTGGTGGTGCTGCGCCACTTGTTGGGTGTGATACAAGAGATGGGCAAAGACCATCTGCGCCACCGCATCCGGACCATAGCCAGGCACATTGGTGACTGTGATGCCAAGGTCGCCGGCGGCCTGTAAGTCGACCACATTGGTGCCCGTGGCAAGAATGCCTACGTACTTGAGCCCGGGCAGCGCCGCCAGTTGCTGCGCCCCGAGCACTGTCTTGTTGGTGAGCAGAATATCGGCGCCTTGGGCGCGTTGCTGCACAAGCTCAGCCGGAGTTCTGTCATAGACGCTAAGCTCCCCAAGCGCCTTGAGTGGCGACCAATCGAGATCGCCGGGATTGAGACAAAAGCCATCCAGAACCACTATTTTAAAGCTCATACTCACCTCCTTATTGCCTGCTCAGAAACGGTATCTTAACCCCAGATTGGCCTGTCCCTGCCACAGAGTATCGCCCTTGATATGCCATAAGCACTGATTGACATCGCAAAACAGGCTGCTGTCGCTGCTTATCAGGGTCGCATAACCGCGCACATCGGCAAACAGGGATAGCTGCTCCAGCAGTTGGTAATCCAGCCCCAGCCCAAGTCCCATGGAAAAACGGGTCTCATTACTGCCATACTCGGGACGCAGTTGCGTCAAACCGGCACTGGCGGTGACATAGGGCCGCAGCTTGCCTTTAGGGAAATAGAGCGTGCCCCCCAGATGCAGATAATCAACGCTGAGGTCCATCAGCTTGTCAGCGCCCGGAAAACCATTGCCACTGAGCTCAGTGCCCTGATGGGAGTAAAGCAGATACATGTCACCCGGATCTGACGTCGTCAGCCCCAACATAAAGCCAAAATGACCGGCCTCGGTAATATCCGCACTATTGTTGTCATTAACTGCGCTTTCGCTGGACCTATAGTCCAGATCATTGCCGCCAAAGCTGTAACCGCCGAACGGCGCAACAAACACTTCGGCCTGAGCCTGACCGCTCAGGGCCAAAAGCAAGGGAATTGAATAAGCAAGTTTCATGGCGCTCTCCTTGGGTGAACCCTCTTTAACAGTATGAGCCGCCCCCCAAGGGCTAGGCTCAGCGCATTCCTCTACTGCTCTTGACCCTGTCGTAAGCCGCCTGAATATCCTGAGCCTTACGCTTGGCCAACTCCATCATCTCTTCCGGTAAGCCCTTGGCTACCAATTTATCCGGATGATGTTCATTCATCAATTTACGATAGGCGCGTTTGACATCCTGATCGCTGGCGGACTCTGAAAGCCCCAAGACTTCATAGGCATCGGCAACCGATGGTCTATGATCGCCGGGCGCTTGCTGAAAGCGAAACTCTGCCTGCCAACGCTTGAGCAGCTCATCGAGCTGAAAGCTGCTGAATCCCAGCTCTCTGGCAATCACCTGCAGTATTGCATATTCCTTGTCCTGCAGCTCACCGTCAGACAGGGCTGTCTGGATTTGAATTTCCAGAAACATCTGCTGCACTTCCCGGCGACCAAAGGTGATGCGCCGAAAACGGCGCAGGCTGGCTTCCAGTTCAAAGTCCGGCTCCTTGCCCTCGCGAAACGCCTGCTGGGCATCTTTTCGCGCTGTGCCGCTGAGGCGCAACATATCCATCAGACTGGTGGCCATGCGGATATCATTTTCAGTCACCCGTCCAGAAGCCTTGGCGATATGCCCCATAACGGCAAAAGTGGTGTTGAAAAACTCAGCCTGCCGACTGCCGGCACTTTCCCCCTGAGCAGCTGCCATCCGCTTGTCATATAGATGTCCAAGCCAGATCCCCAGTAAGGCACCGAAGAAACGCCCGAACATAAAGCCGATGACACCGCCGAAAAATTTACCCCAAATACGCATCTGTTATCCCATAGTGTGCCCGCACTTGGCCGGGCCAATATTCAATCTTGAACTGTCTTATCTTGTGTCTGCTTGCGGGCTCGTGGTTAAACAGCCCCTTTGGCCTGCCTCAGCTCCAGCTGTTGCAACCTGTCCAGCGTGCCGACATCACACCAATAACCCGTGAAATGACTGCCGCTGATAAGCCCCTGCGCCATCTTTTGCCGCAGCAGCGGCGCCAAGGCAAAATGTGTTTGGGTTACCCCATCGAATAACTCGGGGCGATATATTCCCACCCCGGAGAAAGTGTATCTGGGCATGCCATTGTCACTGACCCTCGAATGGCCGAATGTTTGCGGCAGCAAGGCGAAGTCTCCCTCGGGATGCTGCGCCGGGTTATCCACCAGAAACAGGTGCGCCAGAGTATCGGCAGCCAAATTGGACAGCTCAGGCATGGCATCGATAAACACATCGCCGTTAATCACCAAAAAAGGTGCATTACCCAGCAGTGGCAGGGCTTTCTTGATCCCGCCGCCGGTTTCCAGCGCTTCAATCTCACGGCTGTAATGAATCGTCACGCCAAAACGGCTGCCGTCTCCCAGGTGTTCAATCAGTTTGTCCGCCTGCCAAGCGCAGTTGATCACCAATTCTGTCACGCCCATGGTGGCCAAACGTTCAATGTGATACTCAATCAAGGGCTTACCGGCCACGGGCACCAGGGGTTTAGGTAGCTTATCGGTCAAAGGGCGCAGACGCTCCCCTCTACCGGCAGCCAGAATCATCGCCTTCATTTTTGCTCCTGTGCCTCTGCTTGTGGTCTGGACTGTAATTGAGACTGGGTTTGAGCCTGTTGCTGAGTCAGCGGCAATAACTTCAGTCTTACCCAGGAGGAAAGCGCCTGCAACTGAGGATAACGCTCACAGATATCTGCCACATAGCCGAGTGTAAGCGGTATATCCTTGAGATAACCTGACTTGCCATCTCTGTGGTGCAAGCGGGCAAAGATACCCGCCGCCTTCAGGTGTCGCTGCACTCCCATAAGATCGAACCAGCGACTGAAGGTGGCATAATCAACATCTTTGCCAACCAACCCCAGCTCGCGACACTGTTCAAAGAAGGCTTTGAGCAGCGGCTCGACTATCGCATCCGGCCAACGTATATAGCAATCTCTCAGCAGCGAGACTGCATCATAGGTCACAGGTCCCAATACGGCATCCTGAAAATCTATTACCCAAAGCTTACCTTCTTTAAGCATCAGATTACGGCTGTGAAAATCCCTGTGCATACCGACCTGGGGTTGCGCAAGCGCGCTGACAGTCAGAATAGCAAAGCTTTCGGCCAACATAGTATGCTCAGCGGCTGTCAGGGAGACTTGCCAGTGTTTTTCCAGTAGCCATTCGCTGAAAATCGCCAGCTCGCGCTCGACAAAGGCCGCATCATAGTCGGGCAAAGGGCCAAGCTCACTTTCCCGCACCGCCGCGATATCCGGCAAAATCGCCAGCGCCTTGAGATACCAAGCACTCACATTGGTTTCAGTCAACTCGGGCAACAACAAGTTATCGCCAAGATCCTGCTGCAGGATAAAGCCCTCCGCCTCATTGAACTCAAGCACCTTGGGCACTCGGATACCCGCTTGATGATATGCCCGTGCCAAAGCAATAAAGGGCTTGTTATCCAATAAGTTGGGAGGAGAGTCCGTGACTATGTAATCACAATCATCAACATTGAGACGAAAATAACGCCGGAAGCTGGCGTCACCGGAAATCAGCTTGGCTTGCAAGGGCTTACCGAAAAGTTGCTGCAACCAGCACGACATGGAAAGAAATCTGGGGTCAGACAAGGTCATCTCATGGCTCTTGACGAAAAATTGCTTTATTATACCGAGGTAAAAAACAGGAAACAGCCAATAAATACAGAGTTTTTTATGGCTGCGTTGCCCGAGGCAGGATGCAACTTTTCCCTCCGAATACTTGTCCAGACAAAGAAATCTAAATAATTGACCTAAGATGCAGATCCGATATTTTCTGGCACTGAGCCTTTTACCCCCCCTGACGCTGGCTGAACCCCTTTCTCAGGAGGGCGGCAACAACGCTCAATGTGTTATCTTGCCTCCGGTTCCCTACCATCAGGTTGGGGAAAGCAGCGGCCCTTTGGCCGATCAAAAAATACAGATCCATTCGGATGCCTCTTCGGCACAATTGGGGCTCGAGGCCAGCTTTGAAGGCAATGTGACCTTTTCTCAGGCCGGGCGCAAAATTTCCGCCGAAAGAGCCACGGTCAACCAGCAGGAGCAACAATTAACCGCTCAGGGTAACTTGGTATTTCAAGACCCGCTGTTTACCGTGACCGCCGACTCGCTGATGGCACAGATGCGTTCCAATAACGCTACCCTTGAAGGGGCACAGTACTGGCTTCACGGTCAGCAGGTTCACGGGGATGCCCAGAAACTGGAAATCACCCAAAACAACAACCTGATCCTGAACAACACCAACTTCACCACTTGCCCACCGGATAATGTCTCCTGGCTGCTGGAAGCCGAGAAGATCAAAATCGACAGCAAAGAAGAGTGGGGGGAAATCTGGGACGCCAAACTCAGAATAGGCGGGGTGCCGGTATTCTATATTCCTTACATGACAGTGCCGGTTTCGGAGAAACGCAAGACAGGTTTCCTGTTCCCCAGTTTCAGTTCCAGCACCACCAACGGGGTGGAATTTGCCGCGCCGTTTTATTGGAACATAGCCCCCGAATACGATCTGACCTTCACCCCACACTATATGTCGTCGCGGGGCTTGTTTACCAAGACAGAATTCCGCTATTTGTTGGGTGATGCAGGTAATCGACAAACGCCTACAGGCCAGTTCAACCTGGAATACCTGGGCAGCGATAACATGCTTGATGGCAGCCCCAACCGCTATATGTATCACTGGGAACACAGCGACGCCCTGGATGAAAACTGGCGGGTGCTGGCCAACTATACCGATGTCTCGGACAACAACTACTTCAACGATCTCAACTCTGATGTCAATCGTGCCACGGACAACCAGTTGTCCCGGGTTGGTGAAATCGCCTATTTCACCGACAACTGGGACTTCAGTGCCAGAGTGCAGGACATCAAAGTATTGGGCAAGGAAGAACGGCCCTATCAGGTGATGCCGCAGTTGAACTTCAACTACCGCACTCCGGGAATGTGGCAAGGCTTGGATTTCAACTTCGCCTCAGAGATAACCAACTTCCGTCACAAAGAAGATATCTACACCACGGCAACACGGGTACATATGGAGCCCAGTATCCTTCTGCCTATTCACGGCCCGGCAGGCTCACTGACCAGTGAAGTCAAGCTGATGCAAACCAACTACTGGCAGCACAATATTCAGCAGTCCGAGCAGGAGAGTAGTATAAGCCGTACCTTGCCTCAGGTGAGAATTCACGGTCAGATAAACTTCGAGCGCTATACCGACTACTTTAATCAAAACTATCGCCAGACATTGGAACCTCAATTCCAGTATCTGTATGTCGGCTATGAAGACCAGTCCAAAATCGGTCTTTATGACACGGGTGAACTGCAACAGGACTATTTCGGCCTGTTCCGCGACCGCCGCTTTTCGGGGCTGGATCGCATCGCCGATGCCAACCAGTTGACCCTGGGTCTGACCACCCGCCTGTTTGATGAACGTAACCTGGAACAACTGAAGTTCAGCCTGGGCCAGATCATCTATTTCGATGACAGCAAGGTCAGCCTCTATGAAGATGACCTCACAGAGCAGCCATCCACTTCGGTACTGGCCGCTGAGCTGGATGCCCGAGTCTACAAAGACTGGTTTGTCAGTGGTGCTATTCAATACGATACCCGTAACAGCTCCAACAAGAAGAGCGAAGCATCTCTGGACTACCGCCCCGGCCCCAACAAGCTGCTACAGTTCAGCTATCGTTATGTGCCAGATCTGCTCAACAGTAACACCAACGACAGAGTGGATATCTCCCAGGCTGGTTTCCGTACTACCTGGCCTATTACCGATGAACTCTATTTTGTCGGCAACTGGTATTACGACCTCAAAGAGGAACGCTCGGTGGAAAGCTATACCGGCTTCCAGTACGAATCATGCTGCTGGGCAGTGCGTTTGAGCTACCACTACCGCATCAAGACCAACTATGAGGACGATCTCAGGAGTGCTGCCCCCAACGAACGCGAAATGTTCGAAACCGGCGTCTACCTCAACTTTGTGATCAAAGGTCTCGGTGGCTCAGGTCCTCTGGGGGTCAACGACATGTTGGATGAAGGTCTGTTCAACTACCGCAAACCACTTTATCTGAGGAATTAATCAAGATTTGTGGTAGATTGCTGAACCTCGGACAGGACAGAGAGTCCAATCTGGACAACCCGGGCCGCTGCCATCGGCGGCCAACGAAACGAAAATGTGGCAAGGATTTTGTGGATGAAACCCTGTAAGAAACTGATTTTTGGATTTTTTGCTCTAATCATGAGCCAGGCTTCCCTGGCGGCACCACAACTGCTGGATCGCGTTGCGGTGCAAATCAACGACGGCATAGTGCTGGAAAGTGAAGTCCAGAACATGGTCGACACAGTCAAGGCCAACGCCAAAGCCGCCGGCCAGAGTCTGCCTTCAGATCAGGCACTGCGCACCCAGGTTATTGAGCGTTTGATCCTGACCCGTCTGCAACTGCAGATGGCCGACCGTATCGGCCTGCATATCGGGGATCTGCAGCTGGACCAAACTATAGAGAATATCGCCAAGCAACAGAACATGACGGTCGCCCAGATGCGTGCCGAGATTGAAGCCGATGGCAACAGCTTCAGTCAATACCGCGAGCAACTGCGTGAAGAAGTGACTCTGGGTGAAATCCAGCGCATTCAAGTACAACGCCGAATCCAGGTTTCACCCCAGGAGATCAACAGCCTGGTGAAACTGATCAAGGAACAGGGCCTGAAAGACGTCGAATATCAGGTTGGCCACATACTGATCGAAGTGCCTTCCAACCCCAGCTCAGAGCAATTGGAAGCGGCCAGTAAACGTGCCAATACCGTATTGGAACGTCTGAAATCCGGCGCAAACTTCCGTGAAACAGCCATTGCTTCCTCCGCAGGCCCCAAAGCGCTGGAAGGTGGTATCTGGGACTACATGAACATCAATGAGATGCCAACCCTGTTTGCCGAAGTCATTGCTGATGCCAAAACAGGCGACATCATAGGCCCCATTAAGAGTGGTGCCGGCTTCCATATCATCAAGATTATGGATGCCCGCGGCCTACAGACTCAGGAAGTTGAGGAAGTCAGAGCCCGCCATATTCTGCTCAAGCCATCACCAATTCTGTCTGAAGATAGAGCTAAAGCGATGTTGCAGCAGTTCCTCAAACAGATCCGCAGCGGTGAAGCCAAGTTTGAAGATCTGGCGCGCCAGTATTCGGAAGATCCCGGCAGCGCCACCAAAGGCGGTGAGCTGGGATGGGCTGCCCCAAGCATTTATGTGCCCGAGTTTGCCCAAACACTCAACAGCCTGAAGCAAGGTGAAATCAGTGAGCCCTTCCGTTCAACCCACGGCTGGCACATCACTCAGCTGGAAGAGAGACGCAAAACCGATGCCACGGATCAGTTCAATACCAACCGTGCGCATCAGTTGATCTTCCGCCGCAAATTCAACGAAGAGTTACAAAACTGGCTGGACGAAATGCGGGCCGACGCATACATTGAACTCTTCGACCCAGAAACTGAAAGAGGTTAAGTCGCTTGGATATTAAACGTATTGCCATTACCCCCGGAGAGCCTGCCGGCATAGGTCCGGATCTGGTAGTACAGCTGGCGCAGCGCGACTGGCCGGCCGAGCTGGTTGTGTGCGCGGATCCTGCCTTATTGCAAGCGCGCGCCAAGATGCTGGGGCTCAGTCTCCAGCTCAAGCCTTATCAACCAAGCCAAGCAGCCAAGCCACAGCAAGCCGGTAGTTTGACCATAGTGCCCTTTCCCATGGCCTGTGAGCCGCGCTGCGGCGTGCTCAATGAGCAAAACAGCGCCTATGTGGTCGACACCCTGCGTTATGCGGGTGAAAAGAACATGAACGGCGAATTTGATGCCGTGGTGACAGGCCCGGTCCACAAGGGCATTATCAATCAGGCCGGGATCCCTTTTTCCGGCCATACCGAGTTTTTTGCCCATCAGGCCGGTTGCCAGGATGTGGTGATGATGCTCGCCTGCCCAGGTCTGCAGGTAGCCTTGGTGACCACTCACATTCCACTGGCTTACGTTTCCAAGGCGATCACCCGTGAACGCCTGCATCAGATCATCAGGATACTGCACCAGGACTTGGTGAATAAGTTTGCCCTGGACAACCCCAAGATTTATGTCTGTGGCCTCAATCCCCATGCCGGTGAAGATGGCCATCTGGGTCGGGAAGAGCTGGATGTGATCATCCCGGCGCTGAACGAGCTCAGAGAGCAGGAGCAGATGCGCATTATAGGCCCTCTGCCTGCCGATACCCTGTTCCAACCCAAATATCTGCAAGACGCCGATGTGGTGCTGGCCATGTACCACGACCAGGGCCTGCCCGTGCTCAAATCACAGGGCTTTGGCAAGTCGGTCAACATTACGCTGGGCCTGCCCTATATCCGCACTTCGGTGGATCATGGCACGGCACTGGAACTCGCAGGCACAGGCAAGGCCGATATCGGCAGCTTCGTCTGTGCACTCAACAAGGCCATAGAACTGGCCGGTAAAAACTGATCCAACTGAGTATCAATGAGCAATAAAGTACACTTAGGCCATACCGCCAGAAAACGTTTCGGACAAAACTTCCTGACCGACGACAATGTGATCAACCGTATTGTGGCGGCTATCGCCCCGGATAATGAGCATGTCATGGTCGAAATCGGCCCGGGTCTTGCAGCCCTGACCGAACCTGTGGCCAGTGCCATAGACAAGCTGACCGTGGTCGAGCTGGATAGAGATCTGGTGGAACGTCTGAAGCAGCACCCGGTATTGAAAGACAAGCTGGAAATCCATCAGGGTGATGCCCTGCAGTTTGACTTCAACAAACTCATGGTAGAGGGCAAGAAGCTCAAGGTCTTCGGTAACCTGCCATACAATATCTCCACGCCGCTGATGTTCCATCTGTTTGAATATGCCGAGCAGATCACCAACATGCACTTCATGTTGCAAAAAGAGGTGGTACTGCGGCTTTCAGCCAGCCCGGGCAGCAAGGCCTATGGCCGCCTCACCGTCATGGCCCAATACTATTGCCAGATAGTGCCGGTACTGGAAGTGCCTCCGGGCAGCTTCACGCCGCCACCTAAAGTCGATTCCGCCGTGGTGCGCCTGGTGCCCTATGAAACCAAACCCTGGCCGGCCAAAGACGTTGCCATGCTCAGCAAGGTAACCAGCACCGCCTTCAATATGCGCCGCAAGACCCTGAGGAATAACCTCAAGGGGCTGCTTGATGATGCCGATTATGAGACCCTGGGAATCGATCCCGGCCTCAGACCCGAGCAGATCAGCGTCGAGCAATATGTCGCCATCGCCAACTTACTGAGCGACCGCCAGGCATAACATCCGGACGCCGGTCGGCGTCCTTCCTTTCCATCAGAGATTTTGGCCAGGAACTTAAGATGAATCCCCAGAAAAGCCGTATCAGAGTCGAGGTGCAGACCCAGTATATAGAACACCAGTCTGCGCCGGATGAAGACAAGTATCTTTTCAGCTACACCATTACTATTATCAACCTGGGTGATGAGGCGGTGACCCTCAAGAGTCGCCACTGGGTGATAACAGATGGCAATGGTCAACAAAGCGAAGTTCAGGGTGCTGGTGTCGTCGGCGAAACTCCGAGGATCAAGCCCAATACCGCCTACCAATACAGCAGCGGCACAGTGCTGGAAACGCCGCTGGGCTTTATGGAAGGCAGCTACCTGATGGAAACCGATTCGGGCGAGAGTTTCTATGCCCAGATCCCTCCTTTCCGCCTGGCTGTACCCGGCCAGGTGCACTAATGGGCAGATAACTGTGGCTCACTATTTTGTCGGCGATATTCAAGGCTGTTTCAACGAGTTGCAACGCCTGTTGGAGAAAGTCGATTTTAATCCCTCCAAGGACGAGCTGTGGGCGGTCGGCGATCTGGTCGCCCGCGGTCCGGATTCTCTCTCGACCTTGAGATTCTTCCGCGATCTCGGCGACTCGGCCAAGTCTGTGCTAGGTAATCATGACCTGCATCTACTGGCCGTCAAGGCCGGGCTCAAACGCGCCAAACCCAGCGACAAGCTACAACCGCTACTGGACGCTACAGATATCGACAGTCTCATCGACTGGATTAGAAACCAGCCTTTGATGCGTGAGTTGCCCGAACACAAACTCATCATGACCCACGCAGGCGTGCCGCCCCAGTGGGACATCCAAACCTTGCGACAGGAAGCGGACGCCGTCAGCCAGGCGTTGCAAAGAGCTGACTATTTAGACTGTCTCATCGCCCGGATGTACACAGAAGAGCCGGAAGACTGGTCCGATGCACTCAGTGGCCTGCCCAGACTCAGGTACTGTATCAACGCCCTGACCCGAATGCGTTACCTCTATCTCGACGGCACTCTGGACTTCAGCTGCAAGGTGCCGCCGGCCAAATGCGAAGATCCCAATCTCAAACCCTGGTTTTTATTCCCATCCAACACAGCTGACTACACCCGGGTCTTTGGTCATTGGGCCGCCCTGATGGGCAAGGTCGATGGCGAAAGACTGCAGGCGCTGGATACCGGCTGCTGTTGGGGAGAACACCTGACACTCTGGCACCTGGAAACCGATCAAAAAATTACCCAATCCAGGTTAAAAAAAGGTTAAGCTTAGCTGACATACGCCGATAACCATTTGGTAACGTGCCTATGAAAACTAAAAGATTTTTCCAAGAGAAAAACCACAACCTTATCCGGAGTAGCCTATGAAGTTGAATGTAGCAACCCGGGTCATAGCAGGATTTGCCGTAGTCACCCTGCTATTGATCCTGCTTGGTGCTGTTTCCTGGTTCACCAACAATGAACTGAAAAACACCACGGAAGTTCTACAACAACTGAGTATTCCGGCACTGAAATCAACCGGCGAACTGAGTGAAACCCTCAGCGAGCAGCAAAGGTTGGTTCTGGTGGGTTACCATGTCCCCAAGGCCAATAAGCTGCCGCCGCTCCAACAGCTGTTTGGTAGTCAAAAGCAAAGCTTCAAGGCGCAATTTGCCAGTCTGTCGAAACTGGTACAGCACGAACCCGGACTCAAAGAGATCCTGCCCCAAGTAGAGCGCAATTATCAGGCCTTTATCAACACCAGCGAACGCATGATGGCCGACCACCTCAGTGCGCTGGAACAGCAGGAAAGCCTCAATAAACAGCGGGATCAATTGGAGACAACCGCCGATGATGCCGCCAGTCTGCTGCTGGACCTGATGGTTCTTGAGCAAAGTGAAAACACCACAGAGCGGGAAATTGCCGCTTCTGCCGCAGCACTGGACAGCAATGTCACAAATCTGATCAGCACGGTTTACGATCTGGTGGCCACCGAAGACCGCAGCAAATACGAAATCATAGTCAAAGAACTTGGCTATATCAGCAACGAAGCCGAGGCCAAACTGGAATACATCAGTCGTCACGGCACAGGTGTCATTGATACCGACATGCTCAATGAGTTGACCAGCGAGCTTGGCAAACTCAACCAGCATCTTAAAGGCAAAAACTCGATTCAGGCCCAGAAAGCAACCCAACTTGAACTCAAGGCCAGTACTCAGGTGGCACTGGCTCAAGTGGAAACCGACAAACAAAATGCCAATCAGGCAATGGCGGCTCTTTCCGGGGCCATCGAAACCCTGACCAACGAGATCAATGCCAAAACCCTGGCCAGTATCGACTCGGCCAGTATGCAGACCCTATTGGTGGTGCTGGTAGCTATTGTGGTAGCCATAGCCGTGAGTATTGCCGTGGTGAAACCACTGACCGCATCACTCAACCGTATCAATCAAGCATTGAATATCCTCGCTTCCGGTGACTTGACCCATAAACTGGATGACTCAGGCGAGGATGAGTTTGCCGAGCTTTCCCGCAACTGCAACCGCCTTATCGACAGTCTCAGAGGTCTTATTCGCGGCATTTTGGATAGATCCAACCAGTTGGCAGCCGCCGCCGAACAAACCTCGGCAGTCACCTCACAAACCACTATCGGGGTCCAGGAGCAAAAGAGTCAGGTAGATCAGGTAGCCACAGCCACCACAGAGCTGAGCTCAAGTGCCCAGCAGGTATCCCACAGCGCAGATCACGCCCTGAGCCAGATTAAACAGGCCGATGAAGAAGCTCAGAATATGCGGATCATTGCCGAGGAAAACCGCCGCACCATAGAAGCACTGGCCGACGAAGTCGCCAAGGCGGGACAGGTGATCAACAAGGTGCACTCCGACAGCGACGCCATTGGCTCGATTCTGGATGTTATTCGCGGCATTGCCGAGCAAACCAATCTACTGGCTCTCAACGCCGCCATCGAGGCCGCCAGAGCCGGTGAACAGGGACGCGGCTTTGCCGTTGTGGCCGATGAGGTACGCAACCTCGCCTCCCGCACCCAGGAATCGACCCAGGAGATCCAGCAGATGATCCAGGTGCTGCAAACAGGCACCCAAGAGGCGGTCGCTGTCATGGAACAGGGCCGCGCCCAGGCCAACTCCTGCGTCGCCAAGACAGAGCAAGCCAATCAGGCTCTGGAAGCTATCAGCGAATCAGTACATCAAGCCTTCGATGCCGGCACCCAAATCGCCAACGCCGCTCAGGAGCAGAACCTGGTCAGCCAGCAGGTTTCAGAAAAACTGGAACATATTGCACTGATCTCGGAAGAAACCGCCTCAGGCGCCGATCAGACCGCCCAATCCAGCCATCAGGTGGCGCAACTCGCCGAAGAGTTGCAGGCTTCGGTTGGCGAGTTTAAAGTTTAACGCCAATGGTTGGCCGGAGCCGAGAATGTTTCACCGTCTGAATAGAGAGAAAATTCGGCGCTCAATCCAGAGGTCAGTGGATTGACGCCCCAAAGACTCCAAAGCAGAGCCAGGCTTTGGGGCTCAAAGAAGGCATAAATCCACCATTGGTTATTCCCCTCATCGATTACTTCTGTGTTTCACCTCTACCTACAGCAACAGGCACAAGCAACAAAAGTGACACAAAAACCTGTTTTATTTATTGACAATCAACCTCTGTCGCTTGTTAGCTTGCAGATAAGGAAATTAGCGGGAGCTTTCAATGGAATACAGACGTATCCCCCACTCTACTCTGGAAGTAAGTAAACTGTGCCTCGGCACCATGACCTGGGGCGAGCAAAACTGCCAGGCCGAGGCCTTCGCCCAGTTGGATATGGCCCTAGCCGAAGGGATTAACTTTATCGACACTGCCGAGATGTATCCGGTGCCGCCAAAACCCGAGACTCAGGGTGAGACCGAACGCATTCTTGGCGCCTACCTCAAGGCCCGCGGCAACAGAGACAACCTGGTGATTGCCACCAAGGTGGCGGCTCCCGGCGGCAAGAGTGACTATATCCGCAGCAAGATGGCACTGGACTGGCGCAATATCCAGCTGGCGGTGGATGCATCGTTGCAGCGCCTGGGCGTAGACTGTATCGATCTCTACCAAATCCACTGGCCCCACAGAAACTGTAACTTCTTCGGCGAACTCTTCTATGAGCAGCAGGAGCAGGAGTCGATGACTCCCATCCTGGATACCCTAGAAGCCTTGAGCGAAGTGATCCGCGCCGGCAAGGTGCGCTATATAGGGGTCTCCAACGAAACGCCCTGGGGCCTGATGAAATACCTGCAACTGGCTGAGAAACACGGCCTGCCGCGAATTGTCAGCGTGCAGAACCCCTATAACCTGTTGAATCGCAGCTTTGAAGTGGGCATGAGTGAAATAAGCCACCGCGAGGAGTTACCACTGCTGGCCTACTCGCCATTGGCCTTCGGTACCCTCACAGGCAAGTACCTCGACGGTCAGTGGCCGGCAGGCGCCAGGTTGACCCTGTTCAAGCGCTTCGCCCGCTATACCGGCACCGAGTTGGCGCTTGAGGCCACCGAGGCCTACGTCAAGCTGGCCCAAAAATTCCACCTGAGCCCGGCGCAGATGGCACTGGCATTCGTCAACTCCCGTCCCTTTGTGGGCAGCAATATCATAGGCGCCACCAATCTGGAGCAGTTAAAGGAGAACATTGCCGCCTCGCAGCTTAAGCTGAGTGATGAACTGCTCGGTGAGCTCAACTCGCTGTCGAGCCGATTTCGCCTGCCCTGTCCTTAAGGGTTGAGATATTTCGCCTTGCATTGGGCGCACAAATCCATAAAGATCTGTGCGCCCTTTTGATTGAAGATCCACAGCAATGAGCACTCCACAATTGCGCGCCCAGTTTCCCGCGCTCACCCAGATGTTGGGGGATTATCCCCTGGTCTATCTCGACACGGCCGCCACCAGCCAAAAACCCCGGCGGGTGCTGGAAGCTATGGCGCGTTTCTACCGTGAAGATTGCGCCAATGTGCACAGAGCGGCCCATCAGCTTTCCGCCCGGGCGACCCAGGCCTACGAAGCTGTGCGTGATGCCTTGCAAGATTTTATCCATGCCGCCCGGCGGGAAGAGATCATCTTCACCCACGGCACCACCGAAGCCATCAACCTGCTGGCCTGGGGCCTTGGCGAGCGCTTTGGCAAGGATGACCTCATTCTGGTCGACAGCTGCGCTCATCACGCCAATCTGCTGCCCTGGCAACAACTGGCCAAACGCAGTGGTGCCAGGCTGGAACCCATACCACTGGATAAAGATCTGCGCCTCGATAAGGCGGCCTTTGGCCTGCTGCTCCAGCAAAAGCCCAAATTGGTGGCCCTCAGTCACGTCTCCAATGTATTGGGTACAGTCAATGACATAGCAGGCCTGTGTCAGGATATTCGCGCCGCCGGTGCCATAAGTGTGGTGGATGGTGCCCAGGCCGTTGCCCACCTGCCGCTGGATATGCAGCAACTGGGGTGCGACTTTTATGCTTTTTCCGGCCACAAGATGTATGGCCCCAGCGGCATAGGCGTACTCTGGGGCCGCTATGAGTTGCTGGACACCCTGGAGCCACTGCTAACCGGCGGTGAGATGATAAAAACCGTCAGTTTCCAGGGCAGTACATTTGGCGACTTGCCCAACCGCCTCGAGGCCGGCACCCCGCCGATAGCCGAGGTCATAGGTCTGGGAGAGGCCATCGCCTTTCTTGAGCAGCAGGACAGACAAGCCCTGGCGCTTGCCGAACAAAAACTGCTGAACAAACTGCAACAGGGGTTATCCGCCATTGCCGGGGTCGAGCTTTACGCCGCTCACAGAGATAATCTGGGCGCCGTGGCCTTTAATCTTAAGGGCGAGCATCACCAGGATGTAGGCATACTGCTGGATCAACAAGGCATAGCGGTACGCTGCGGCCATCATTGCGCCATGCCACTGATGTCGCTGATGGGTATCAAGGGCTGCTGCCGGGCCTCTGTGGGGATCTACACTGATGAGCAAGATATCAAACGTTTTCTCGATGCCCTGAAGGCAAGCGCCGAACTACTGGGATACTGAACCATGACAGAGCAAACACTCACTGCTGCCGACTTTATCCAATTTGCCAAGCAAACCCAGGTGCCCCTGGCCGACTTATTTGAAGCCGTCTCTTCGGCCAATAATTGGCAGGACAGATACCGCCAGTTAATGCAAGGAGCCAAGCTGTTACCGGCCCTGCCACCCGAGCTGCAAACTGAAGCCGCCCGGGTACGCGGCTGTGAAAGCGCCGCCTGGCTCTACCACTACCAAATCGATGGCAAGCATCTGTTTATTGCCGACAGCGAGGCCCGCATCGTCAAGGGGCTGATCGCCTTGTTGCTGCATGCTATGAATAACAGCGACAGCCAAACCCTGGCGCAATTTGAGCCCAAGGCTTATCTCAAGCAACTGGGTTTGGAGGGGCAACTGAGCCCATCCCGCAGCAACGGCCTCTATGCCCTGATAAGCAGAATCATCGAGCTCAGCCAGTGCTAATGCCATGATGCTTTTTTCAGCGCTTCAACTATCAAGCTCACATCGGAGAATAATTTTGCGGCCTGGTTGGCATTTTTTCAATTAAGCTTCACTTACCATCTGGTTCCAGAGTCGGAGCGTAGCTCAGCCCGGTAGAGCGCTGTCTTCGGGAGGCAGGGGTCGCAAGTTCGAATCTTGTCGCTCCGACCAATCAAACCGCTATCCAAGCGGCATAAAGACTCAAGGGCAGGTTCATCGAACTTGCCCTTGTTGTTTCTGCTTCGTCACACTGCAACAACCATCATCAAGCCGGCCAGCAACAAACAAGTGCCGAGCACGTATTGCAGTTGTTTCTTGGCCAGTACTTTACAGGTTACCTCCCCCACCATGCTGAGGATCAACACCGTCGCGCCAATCCCCACCAGATAGCCCAAAAACAAATTGGAACCACTGAGGGTCCAGTCGGCTACACCCAGATTGGCGCTGCCCAGGGTGTAGCCATGAGCAAATGCCAACATGGCGACCATGGCCGCGGCGATATGGGTGGCAAAACAGATATTACCGGCAATCAACATGCCGAGCACAAACATGGACAAGAGGACAAAGGATTTACTGACGATAAGCGCCACCGAGGTTTGCGCCATCAAAGTACCGGCCAACATCACCAGCACAAAGGAGAGAGGTACTGCCCACAAGGCTTTACCGCCAAGCTGCGCCGACCAGACACCGACGCCCACGGCCACCAGCAGACTGGCCAACAACATCAATGGGTTGAGTTGCATCACCTGCTCGGGAAAGCGTCCCACAACCCCCAACGACAACAGCAGACTGGCACCAACACCCAAGAACAGCCAAGATCTGCCAGCAAACAAGGACCGCATCATAAGCACCTCTCACTTGCCGAGTGACTATGCTTTAACCTTATACCTTACAGTTAAAAAATGCTTGACCTGGCACAAACTCCTGACAAATAACCTCCCTTTAGTGACTTGCATACCACAGACCAAGGCTTTACTATCCTTGGGTCTTTAAACACATTTTGATTAACCCCATGTATTCCCCAATCGACTCATTGCTCATGCAACAGACTTGGTGGCGCAGCCCAAACCGGCGGCGTCAGGATTAAACATAGGTAAAATCATATCTTCCGGGCCGCCATAAGGCGGCCTTTGTGTATCTGTACGTCTTATGGCTCCGGCAATTTCAAGGAGAACAAGATGAAACAGATCATACTCACAGGCGACAGACCCACAGGCAAACTGCATATCGGCCACTATGTCGGTTCACTCAGGCAAAGAGTCCAGGTTCAGGACGAGTTCGATCAGAACGTGATGATTGCCGACTATCAGGCCTTGACCGACAACGGCCATAACCCGGCCAAGGTGACCGACAATATTCTCGAAGTCATGGCCGACTACCTGGCGGCCGGGCTGGATCCGGCCAAGACACGTTTTTGCCTGCAAAGCGCACTGCCGGCGCTGTCGGAACTCACCTGCATCTACTTGAACTTGGTGACGGTTGCCCGGCTTGAGCGCAATCCCACGGTCAAGGCGGAGATCCAGCAAAAAGGTTTTGAGCGCAGCCTACCGGCGGGTTTTCTGGTCTACCCCGTCAGCCAGACCGCTGATATTACCGCCTTTCGCGCCACTCATGTGCCTGTAGGTGAGGATCAGTTGCCCATGCTGGAGCAAAGCAATGAAATCGTCCGTCGCTTCAACAACCTGGTGGGGGCTGAAGTGCTCAAGGAGTGTCAGGCGATTCTCAGTGACACAGGCCGTCTCCCGGGACTCGACGGTAAAGCCAAGATGTCCAAATCCCTTGGCAATACCATAGAACTGGGAATGAGCAGTGATGAACTCAAGCAAGCGGTGTTTTCCATGTATACGGATCCCAACCATCTGAGAGTAGAAGATCCGGGTAGAGTCGAGGGCAACACAGTATTCAGCTATCTCGATGCCTTCCATCCGGACAAGCCCTTGGTAGCCGAGCTCAAAGCCCATTATCGCCGAGGCGGCCTCGGCGATATGAAGTGCAAAAGGATACTCAACGACTGCCTGCAGGAATTACTCGCGCCCATGCGGGAGCGGCGCAGGCAAGCCCTGGCAGACAAAGGGCAACTGCTGGCGATACTGCAAAAAGGTACGGAAGAAGCCAGAGCCATCAGTGATGCCGTACTGCAAGATGTCAAAGCCGCCATCGGGCTTAATCTGCTTCGCTAAACGATTGTTCACTCAGCCAAGAGTCTATAAGCCCGGCACTTGGCTGAGCCTCTCACAGAAACAACTCCCCCTGTTGGCACTCATACTAACCTTGATACTGCGAGCGCTATCCAGCCAGGCTGTTTTTTACTGGGCAGTTTATTGCAGTGCTGTATCATGCCAAGCTATGCCAACGCCGCCGAACAAAGTGTGGCAATCAACTATATCCATGGAGAAGGCCAGGCCAAGGGTAGCAAACTGGCTTATCAGCTGTATCTGGATACCCTGAAACCTATCAGTGGAAATTTTGAACTGCCCCTGAAAGCCAGTATCAACTTTTGGGAATGCGGCGAAAATAACCAGCATGATGTCAATCATCTGCTGGCCATGTCACCCATATTGAAATACCCGCTGATGAGGGGACAATGGCTGGACTTTTATCTGGAGGCCGGGATAGGCTTTGCCTTCAAATTTGGCCGTGAGCGCAAACAGACAGGCTCCATCACCTACCTGCATTATTCCAATGCGGGCCTCAGCAAACCCAACCCAGGGCTCGACTTTGTCAACCTGGCCTATAGCTACCGTTTCTAACACCCTTTTAGGGGAGCGGGCCAATCAATTTAGCGGATGATTGGCCCGAAAATAGGCCCACGCTTCCACAATGCTGCCATCCGGCAGGTGACAATAGCCGACAGTGCCTTTTTGTTCCTGAACCAGCTCCAGCTTACCGCCGGATTCGACACAAAATACCGCTGCCGGATTAGGGCTTCCCACAGTATCTTTCAGACTCTCGGACCCGGTTTTTGCCGCCTCTTCAGAGCAGCCCCCCAACAGCAGCAGAGTGCCCACAATCATTACAGTTAATACTCGCATCTTGGCTCCTTGCTCAGTCCCTTGGGCGCGCCCAATTGCCACCGCAGACTTTCCAGTATCAGCTCAAACAAACTCCAAGCTACAAGGAGATAGCAAGGTCTGCAAGCAAATGAGCCACTTATCCAAGTTAATGATTTGAAAGTTATGAATATTGTTAAAAGTAAGCAGCAATTTTTGCCAGGCAGATCATGATTTTTCCAATTTGATCAGGCTTGTTTTTTGGTGTTTGACAGTAAAGCGGGTAAAGTGTCGCGGTTATCATCTTTTTTGATACAAGGCATTAGCCTGCAATTGATAAAAGACCTACAAACATAATAATACAGACAAGGGAAGAGTATGAGCGACTCCAACTCCTGTGCAGGCAATGACCTGCGCGAAGTCAAGCAACTGGGAATGTGGGCCTCCATCGCCAGTTTAAGCTATATCTTCTGGCTGGTCGGCGGTATGGAACTGGTTGAACGTATCGCCTACTACGGCGTTAAGGCCAGTGCCGGACTCTATGCCAAGGCGCCGGCTTCCGAAGGCGGCCTAGGTATCAGCCTCAGCGATTACGGCATCATTATCTCAGCCTGGGCCTTGCTGCAGACCTTTGTGCCGGTATTTACCGGCGGGATCTCAGATAGGGTCGGCTACAAAGAGACCATCTTTGCCTCAACCATCATCAAGATCTGTGGCTACCTCTGTATGGCCTTCTTCCCCAGCTTCTGGGGCTTTTTGTTCGGTGCCATGCTGCTGGCGGCCGGTACCGGCATCTTCAAGCCCGGCATCCAGGGAACGTTGGTGCTGTCCACCAACCGTAACAACACCTCCATGGCCTGGGGTATCTTCTATCAGGTGGTGAATATCGGTGGTTTCCTTGGCCCCTTGGTGGCAGTGCATATGCGGCAGCTGTCCTGGGACAATGTGTTCTACGCCTGTGCCGCCATTATCTCGCTCAACTTCCTGTTCCTGCTGACGTACAAAGAGCCGGGTAAAGAGCAACGCCTGGAACGGCAACGTAAGATCAAGTCCGGTGAACTCAAGCAGGAGATGCTTTGGAAAGATGCCTGGAGCGAGCTGAAAAAGCCGGTAGTCATCTACTATATGCTGGTGTTTTCCGGCTTCTGGTTCCTATTCAACTCCCTGTTTGACGTGCTGCCTATTCATATCGCCGAATGGGTGGATACCAGCGTGATTGTCACCAGCCTGTTTGGCCCTGAAGGCACCAGCAACGGCATACTGCAATTCTGGCTCGGGCTGAACAACGAAGGTACCAAGGTCATGCCGGAAGGCATGCTCAACCTCAACGCGGGTCTGATTATGACCAGCTGCTTCCTGATAGCCGCTCTGACCGCCAAGTACCGTATCACCAGCGCCATGCTGGCCGGCTGTCTACTGTCTATATTTGCCTTTGTGTTGATCGGTGCCACCCATGCGGCCTGGTTTATCGTGTTGGCTATCGCCATGTTCTCTCTCGGCGAAATGATGATAAGCCCGAAGAAGAACGAGTTTATGGGCAATATCGCCCCCGAAGGCAAGAAGGCCATGTACCTCGGCTTTGTGATGTTGCCACAGGGCATAGGCTGGGGCCTGGAAGGCTATTTCGGCCCCAAACTCTATGAGATCTTTGCCTCCAAAGAGATCTTCTCCCGTGAGATGCTACTGGATAAGGGCATGTCACAGAAGGATGTAGCTGCCATTCCGCAGGGGGAAGCCTTTCATAAACTGGTTGAATTCACCGGCCAAAGTGGCCGCGAGCTGACCGAGATCCTCTACCAGAGCCACAACATAGGCATGGCCTGGTACATCATAGGCGCCATAGGCACCATTTCCGCCGTCGGCATCTATATCTACGGTAAGTGGCTGCTGAGAATGCAGCAAGCCCAAGCCTGATTGGAAACGCCACCTCAGGGTGGCGTTTTTATATATTGATTGTAAATGAGAGCTTGATCCCGCCAAGGGAACGGGCCAAATCCTATGCTTAAAATAGCCATAAATAGAATGCAACCATTTGTATCCAAGGAAGTTTTATGCTTTTTAACCATCATCTTCACCGGCAGATAGATTCATTGAAACAGCGGCTCGAAGAACAGAGCCAGCAGCACCAGGCGACACTGGAGCAATTGCAGCTACAACTGGGGCAGCTTAAACAGGAAAGGGACCAGGCACTGGCGCAAAACCGCGACTTCGCCGCCATGTTGGCCTGCCAGAACCAGGGCGGGCTCATGTTGCAATCGGTACGCGAGGCCATGGCCGAAGACGCCGGACGTCTGCTTGAGGAGCAAAGCAAACTGGAGCAACTCAACGCCCTGTTCGAGCAAACCCGCAGCGCCGTTGCCAGGCTGGGAGAGCGAGCCCATCTGCTCAGTTCACAGTCACAGCATAGCCTGGGAACAGTGGCGCAACTGGATACCAGTACCCAAAGCATCAGCCAGTTTGTCAGCGCCATTCAGGGCATTTCGGCACAGACCAACCTGTTGGCACTCAATGCCGCCATCGAAGCCGCCCGCGCCGGAGAGGCAGGTCGCGGCTTTGCGGTGGTGGCCGATGAAGTCCGGCAGTTGGCGGCCAAGGCCAGTGACGCCAGCCAACAGATAGAGCAGTTGGTGCAACAGATCATCACTCAGTCAGAAAGCATACGAACCCTGACAGATGACAACCAAGGCTGCGCCGATGAAGTGGCCAGCTCGGCGGTGCAGATAGACACTGTGGTCACTCAGGTATTGGCGCAATCGGCGCAGATGCAACAGGTGATCAGCCATGCCGCGACAGTGTCTTTCCTCAACACCACCAAGCTGGATCATGCGGTATGGAAGCAGAATATCTATGAACTGCTGCAAAACCAGTGTTTTGATCAGCCGGTAAACAGCCACCATGACTGCCGTTTGGGTAAGTGGTACTACGAAGGACAAGGCGCCAGCCTCTATAGCTCACTCCCGGGTTTCCGCGAGTTGGAAGCGCCGCATGCATTGGTGCACGAGAATGGCCGCCTGGCGCTGCAACACGCCGCAGCCGGCAACACCACAGAGCAGGTAATGGCACTGCAACGGATGGAAGATGCCAGTATGCAGGTGGTACTGGCCATAGATAGCATTATCGCCGCAGTTCAGTAGCCGTCAGTAAAATCGTCAGTAAGCGACCGATTCCACCTCTTCCCGGGTCAACTCTCTGGCTTCGCCCTCGGCCAGAGAGTCATCCAGCACTATCTGACCTATCTGACTGCGATGCAGCGCCAGCACAGGGTTACGAAAGCGGCCGAACATGCGTTTTATCTGGTGATACTTGCCCTCCGTGAGTATCACCTCGGCCTCATGGCTTGCCAACATTTTCAGCTCGGCCGGCGCTGTGATGACGTTTTCAAACTCAAAGAAGAATCCGCGCCTGAAAGCCTCAATATAAGTGTCATCCAGCGGATTGGCCAGACGCACCCGATAACGCTTGGCTTTACTCGATGAAGGCAGGGTCAACGCCTGGGTCCAGCGGCTATCATTACTGAGCAGCACCAGTCCGGTACTCTGCTTATCCAGGCGGCCGGCGATATGCAGCCCTGGCACCAATGCCGCCGGGGGCAGGCAGTCGAGCACGGTTTTATGCTCGGGATCCTGGGTGGCACTCACTACTCCGGCAGGCTTGTTCAGCATCCAATAGACAGGGTTTTGCCGCTGCAGCCATTGCCCATCGAGACGAATATGACTGAACTCATGGATAAGCCTGTCTGCGGCAAACACCTGCTCGTCATCGAGCCAAACCCGGCCATCGGCAAGCAATTGCCTGGCCTGTTTACGGGGAATATTCAGCTGCCCGGCGAGAAACCTGTCCAGCCGTCCCCTCTTACTGCGCATCGTTTAAGGCGCCTTTAGCTTCAATCCGATAAGCGCAGCGACGTGAACCATCCAAAATGTGTTCGCGGCGACTGATCTCCACTTCGGGCCCCAGCAACTGCCGGAACAACGCCAGCTCAGAGCGACAAAAGTTCTGGCAACTCGTGGCCGCCGCACAAATGGGGCAATGGTTTTCCAGCAGCCAAAAGCCGGTACTGTCCGCTTCAATCTGCGCCATATAGCCTTCACGGCTTCGGATCTCGGCCAGGCATTCCAGCTTGTCGGCCAGGGAAGCGGCAGCGGCCATCTGGCTCGAATAGCTCTCGAGGCTCTGCTGCTCCCTGTGACTGATGAGTTTATCCAAGCCCTCATCACCAAAGACCTGACGCACTGAAGTTATCAGTTGCAGACTCAGCTCATCGTGACGGTCGGCAAACAGCGAGCAACTTTGCTCGGTCAACGTCCAATAACGCGCAGGCCTGCCGCGGCCTTCGGCTCTATCTTCTGTCCGCACCAGCCCCTCGGCTTCAAGGGCTTGCAGATGTTGACGCACCCCCATACTGGTCAGCCCCAGCTCAGCGGCTAGGCTCTGGGCCGTCTGGGCTCCGTTCAACTTGAGAATGTCGACTATCTTGTCTGTGGTCTTCATGGCACCTCCAGCGCTGATTATGCCCGGATCAGGACGCCGCATCCAGAATAAATAAACTTTTTTGTTTATTTTATCTTTACATTATTAAGTAAAGCACATACCTTATAAAAAATAAATAAACAAAAAGGTTTACTTAACATGAAATACCTAGTCGTCAGCGCCAGCCAACGTTTCCAATCCCAGAGTGCCAAGGTCGCAGAATTCATCACCCGGGAAATAAAGACCAAGCAGCTCGCAGAGGCGGAGCATTTGGAGCTCTGCGGTTTCAATCTTCCCTTCTGGGATGGTGAACAACAAAACAAGGGCGCCGACTGGCAACAGATAGAAGCCAAGGTGACAGCAGCCGATGCTCTGGTGCTTATCACTCCGGAATGGGGCGGCATGGCGACACCTTTACTGAAGAACTTTCTGCTGATGTGTGACAGCCAACATACGGCCCATAAGCCTGTGCTGCTGGTTGCAGTTGTCTCAGGCATAAGCGGCGCCTATCCCATCAGTGAATTGAGAATGAACGCCATGAAAAACAACAAACTGGTGGCGGTGCCGGATCATTTGATCGTCCGCGATGTCGAGAAAATGCTCAACCCCGAATGCGACAGCATCCGCGATGCCAGATTAAGAGAAAGGATCGGCTACAGCCTGCATATGTTGGCCCAGTATGCAGCCGCACTGGCACAGATACGTTTTGCCCACAGGGACGCCCCCTTTCCCAAACAACAGGAATATTGCTACGGCATGTAAACAAAAGGCCCGAATAAGAAGGAAAAAGGGCAAATACCAAGGAGAACGCAAATGATACAACTGGAACATCTGAACCTGGTGGTCGCAGACCTGCCCAAGACCCTGGATTTTTACCGCGCCGCCTTTCCTCACTGGCAGATCCGCTGCCAAGGAGAAGGAAGCTGGTATGGCAAGCCACGAAAATGGCTCCACTTCGGTGATGACTATCAATACCTGGCTTTCAGCGATAACGGTGAGGGCAATAACCGCGACTTGAGCGGTCATCAACCCGGGCTGGCCCACTTCGCCTTTGTCACTGCAGACATAGACGGAGTGATCAAGCGCCTGCAGGACGCAGGCTATAGCATAGATAAAGACGGTGCTGACGAGCCCTGGCGCCGCAATGTGTACTTTATCGACCCGGCCGGGTTTGAAGTGGAGTTTGTCCAGTATCTGAGCGATCTGCCAAAACAGCGCAATCGCCCTAGCTAAGGGCAGTCAAAAATAACCTTACAGGCTCCCTCGCCTTCGCTCACTGGCTGGGGGAGCCGCCTTGATTCACTTCTTGGCAAACAGACTGTACAACCAGCCCAGGGTGACGGCACCCAGCGCCAGGCTGAAAATGCTGTAGGCTATGATGCAATAATCAGCCATATTCATTCCCAACAAGGTCCAATCATCTTCACCACAGCCCCCTGTCGGCGCGAACTCATAGGGTAACCATTCATGCAACGGTAACCCCAAGGGGAAATGCGGTTCGGTTGAACAAGCGGCACCACCGCCACCAGTAGCAAAGATATCGCCACCATCCAGCATGTGCGCAGCTGCATGTATCTGTTGCAGCTCAACTGACCAGAGCATCCCCTGGATCACACCATACCAAGCCAGCGCCAATCCCAAGACCTTGAGCCATTGACTGGAAGGCTTAATCGCCATGGCAATACCGGCAATCAAGATACAGCACTGACTAAAACGAATATAAACACAGAGCTCACAGGGATCCATCGCCAAGAACCACTGGAAATACCCCATTGCCGACAACAACAGAAACAGCGCAGCTCCGGCCATCAGCAACCACACACCTCTCTGGGCCTGCCAGCGGCCCAAGGTTGATAAAGGAGCCTGCTTAAACTCCCCAAACAAACGGCTAACAAGATTCATCTGCATTATCCTCACTTCTTGGACAATTCAAGGATCATTTCGTCCAGCATAGGCATACTGCGAATCGACTTGGTATTGATCAAATACTTGCCATTGACCACCAGCGCCGGGATCCCCTGGATTTTGGCGATGGCAATCCCTTGGTCCCACTTGGCCAAGAGTTGTTTCACTTCAGGGGTTCCCTTGAGACGGTTGAACTCTTCTTGCGAGATCCCAGCCTGACTCAAGCCAAAACGGATGAGCTCATCACCACTGGTAAACTTGGCCTTCTTATCGTGGATCCTGGCATATAAAGCCATTTTGGCAGCTTTATATTTGTCTTCACTTAACACCTTGGCCACCGCTAAAACCTCAGAAGCCTCAGCACCAAAAGGCGATTTACTGGAAATATGATAAGCATCGTAATCCACGCCGGAAGGCAAATTTCCAACCATTCCGGGAACAACAGACTTCTCATACTTGTAGCAGAACGGGCAGTTGACAGAAAAAATTTTGGTTACCTGTTTATTAGCCTGAAACTGAACATTTTCAGGTAAAACTTGATAATGGTTTCCTTCTTCCAAATCCAATGCCATTGCATTGCAGCTTCCCAGTAGAAAAACACCCACTACAATTTTTTTAATAAATTTCATTTTCGACCTCTTATCCATCAATCAGATTCAACCCCATAATGCCAATATAAAAACCAATCACAACAAGCCACTCCAGATAATTAATAACACTGTGAGTAACAACAAAATAAACAACAGAATTCAAATAAACCAATATGGATTTCAAAAAATAATGGATTACAAACAAACCAATAAGGTAAATCAAATTTTTTGAAGTGATAAGTCAAGACGCAAACAAGAGCACAAACAAAATATTAACCAAACATTAAAAATGCTAAATGTGACTATGACCTCAAATTAAATTCCTCCGTTCAACTTAATTAATAAGCGTCTATTAAAAACAAAGGATGATGATATGAAAAAGTCACTCACTTCATTGGCTGTGGTATTAGGTATTGGTTTATCAGCCTCTGTCTCTGCTGCTGGTTTTTACCCAGCACCGCCAGCTGGAAACTTAGGAGGGATTATTGTCAACCCCTATGGTAATTCGCCACTCACTGCCTTAGTCGATTTGGGTAGCAAGCGAGTGTCCGATGTTAGCGTTACCGTGGCCGGAAAAGGTAAGAATGGAGTCAGTATTTCCTATCCGGTTGGTCCCAAAACTATTAACAGACATGACGGTATTCCTATTTTCGGTCTGTATGCCGATTATAAGAATCAGGTCAGTGTTAACTTCACTCTAGATGGTAAGAAATATAGCGATAAATATGAAATTCTCACCAGTGCACTCGAGAACAAGTACATAGATAACCGTAATATTACTTCGATGCAGGAAGTAAAGGTCAAGAAAGTCGATAAAAATTTTAAAGACAGACTGTTAATGGTGAACTCTCATACCATGGTATTCCAAGGTTCAGATCTGCACTGGTCCGGAGTCAAGGGGAAGGATGCCGGTATTTTCGAGTCGACCCCAGCATTGGGCGCCATGACATTCGACATGGCCCCTCTTACTTATATCATTGATACACAAGGTGAAACACGTTGGTGGTTGGATCAGGATGCCACCTATAATGGCCGTGATATCGACGTAAACAAGCGCGGCTATCTGATGGGATTGAGAAAGGATGGCCGCGGTAATCTGAGCTTTGTCCAAGGTCAACATTTCGGATATCTGGACTTGATGGGTAAGATAGTCGACTTCAAGATCCCAAGGGGCTATCAGGACTTGTCCCATGAAAGCATAACCATGCCCAATGGCAACCTATTACTCAGGGGCGCCAAGACCAACTATGTCAACCCACAAGGGGACAAGGTGCATACCGTCAGGGACCATATCCTCGAGGTAGACCAACAGGGGAATTTGGTTGATGTCTGGGATCTCAATAAGATTCTCGATCCCTACCGTGATGCCTTGCTCAAGGCCTTGGATATGGGCGCTGTTTGCGTCAACGTGGATCTCGACCATGCCGGTCAAGCCGCCGGTGAAATGAAGATAGATGCGCCCTATGGCGATATTCCAGGTATAGCCGCAGGTCGTAACTGGGCCCACGTCAACTCCATTTCCTACGATCCCAAAGATGACGGCATCATTCTGTCGCTGCGCCACCAAGGGGTAGTGAAGATCACCCGCGATAAACAGGTCAAATGGATCCTCACCCCCAGCATAGGCTGGAAGGGAGAACTGGCCAAAAAGCTCCTTAAGCCCGTCGATGCCAAAGGCAAGGCCATTGCTTGCTCTGAGCAAGGTGATTGCCAAGGCGACTTTGACTTCACCTATACCCAGCACACAGCCTGGCTGAGCAGCAAAGGCACCTTAACTGTGTTTGATAACGGTGATGGTCGCCACTATACCCAACCCGCTTTACCCACCCAGAAATACAGTCGCTTTGTGGAATACAAAATCGACGAAAACAATATGACAGTGCAGCAAATCTGGGAATACGGTAAAGAACGGGGCTACGAGTGGTATAGCCCTATCACTTCCAACGTGGAATACGTTGCCGACCACAACACCATCTTTGGTTTTGGTGGCTCTATCAATCTGTTTGAGCCCGGCAGAGTCACAGGCAAATTCAATGAGATTGATTACCGCACCAAGGAAGTGAAACTGGAAATCGACGTTCTCTCCGACAAGGCGGGCCAGCCCCATTATCGCGGCCTGTTTATTGAACCGGCGAAGATGTTCGGACGTTGATTTGACTCTAACGGCCGGGAGCTTCCCGGCCTAAGGTAACACTATGTTAGTAAGGACTTCATTACTGCGGCTATTGCCCTTGTTGCTGCTGATCCCCACAGCCCAAGCAGAGGTATTCCAACAACAAAATGGCATCAAAGTCGGCTATGAACACCTGTTGGATGCCAAGGACAACAACCCTAATCTCTATAGTCAGAGTTACCTCAGCTTTACCAACACTACCCGCGCCAGTTGGGGCGATTTTGCGGCTTGGCTGACACTGGAAAACCCCCTGGACGACAACGACAATCAGCAAGGCGAAAAGGCCGGCGCTACCGTCAAGTCCTGGCTAAAGCTGGACTACAATCTGGGAGATAGTTCCTTTAACCTTTGGCTGCAGTCTTTTACGGCCAACAATAAACACCGTACCGAAGAAAACTTCTACTACGGCTTGTCTTACGACATTCAGTGGCAGAAGCTTAAAGGAACCATGGCGATTGGCGCCCATTACGCCTGGGGCGATATGGATGCCTCTAAGCAAGACTTTAATGGCAGCAGTGGTTATGCCGCAGTGGTGCAGATAGCATATCCTATAACTCAGGAATTACTGGGTAAATTTTACTTTGAAACCCAATTTGATCGCAGTGATGAACAAGTAACAACTTTCCTTTATCGGGATTCTGGTTATCAAGCAATTTTGGGGTTGGATTATCAACTCCTACCTCAAGCCTCAGCTTCATTGGCATATAAGTATCGAGATGCTTGGGGTGGTTCAATTCATCATGGAGGAGAACTGTTATTTGAGTTAGGATATCAATTTTAAAAAAAACAAATAAACAACACAAAAAGTATGCCAAAGGTAATAAGGATCACATTATTACCTTTGGCAATGTTAAAATACATATCACTCTTGATGGACGCGGGTCACAGTAAATCTCCATTTTATATACTATCTTGTATAAAAAGGGGAGCCAACCATGAATAAAGCCGACATAAACAATTTATCACTAATTCACCTTCAGCTAATAAGGCTTATCCTGGAGCATGGAAATGCCAGTATTGCTGCTCAAGAATTAGGGTTGACTCAATCTGGAATCAGCTATCATATAAAAAAAATAAGACAGATATTTAATGACGAAATGTTTGTCAGAACAAAGTACGGCTTCACCCCAACAGAAAAGTGCAACAAAATTAAAAGCACTGTTCAGGATATTATATTAAGAATTGAAGATGATCTGCTAAACAGTTGTGACTTTTCGCCTATGAATATCGATAAGGAAGTCTGGCTTGCGGCCGATAATACTATCTGCAACTGGTTTCCAGAGTTAATAGAACAAGCCAATCAAATCGCTCCTAGAATGGTACTTTGTACCCGCAGTTGGAATCAAAATAGTTTTGATGAAATTCTCACCGGCTCTATCAACTTTGGCATTCACGTTAACCAAACCTCGCTCAGTTCTCTCTACAAGGTAGATCTGCTACCCTGTTGCAGGTATTTCTTTATGCGTCATGATCATTACCTGGCGAAGAAAGGACATATTGATCTAAAGGATCTACTGGATTTCCCCGTGGTATTGCACGACTTGTGCGGTTTCAACTCTTATGGTCAATCCCTGATCGAAAAGACCATGAAGCTCAAATTTCCACACTTCAAGATCAGAGCTAAAATTAGCAGCATCAGTGAGATAATCGAAGTCCTCAAGAGCAGTAACGCCCTGGTGTATACCTCGGCACTGGCTTTCCCTCTGGAAGAAATAGGTACTGAGCTTTGTGTACTGGAAGCACCAAGCAGTCTATCCGATGTCGAGTTTATTTATAAACTGTATATCTCTTCCGCTCGCTACGGCTCAGTGGAGTCCGACTGGTTAATCAGCTTTATCAGCGAATCATTCCGTCATTTTGTCTGCTGTAAATATCAGCTGCTGGAGTCACTGATCTGCAATCAAGTCTAAGCAACCAAACAGAGCAAAAGCCACTATTGACAGGCGTTTCAAGAGCAAAAGGATCTGATGGCGCAGCCTGGTATAGCTAGACTTATACGAAGCCAAGATTAGACTTGGCTTCGAGGATAGCGTCATGAGTGTCTTTACACGCCTGCTGGCCGTTTCAGACGACAGCAATAGAGGAAAACTGGCCCTGAGAAAGGCGGTGCAACTGGCCAATGCCAGCCATGCCGAGCTCACACTGCTCAGAGTCAAAACCCCCCAGTATCAGGGTATTGGTCAGTGGTTACAGCAAAAAGTACATCCCCAGCCCTTGGTTTCCCATCTAAGGGAAAAACGCCCCCATTATCCATCGAGAGAGTTGAACCTTTGCGTGAAGCAATGTCAGGCCAAAGATCTGCCTACCGCCATTCTTATTGAGCTCAAACAAGCACATTACGATCTGCTGTTGGTAGAACATCACAGTTACTCAGCCCTGCAGTGTGAGTTGGGCCATACCTATGACTGGCAACTGCTGCAACGTGTGTCTCTGCCGGTGATGTTTGTCAGCGACTCTCCCTGGGAACAACAAGGGTCGTTGCTGACGGCTTTGGAGCTGGATGAAGACACGGAAGATCATGCCCATTTCAATCACAGGTTGTTGCAACAAGCCAATGAATTTGCCGGATTACTTAAACAAAAATTACATCTGCTCAATTGCTATCAGGAAGCCGACATCAGCATGGCCTTCGATAACCTATTACCCGGTTGTCGCTCACTGAAAGACAATCAATGGCATAAACTGCGACAGGTTGCCAGGCCTTTGGCTTTGAGTGACGAACAGTTGCATCTGGCCAGCGGCATGCCGGATCATGTAGTGCCGGAAGCCGCTCAAAAATGGCACAGCAACATAGTTGTCATGGGGGCGGCAGAGCACAGGGGCTTGTTGAGTGAACTCAACGGCCACGCCTCAGAGCAGATGCTCAATCAACTGCGCTGCGATGTACTGGCGTTAAAACCCAGTTGCCCCTTGCTGCATTGAATCACTTCAGCGGCCGCCCACCATCAAGTGATAGAGTGCGGCCCGTTATATAGCGGCTGGTCATCAGATACTTCACCGCGGTCAGCATCTCCTGCTCGCCGCCCTCTTTAGGCAATAATGCCTTGGCAAGCGCCTTTTGCCGGTAGGCCGTGTCATCCTGCTCATTGAACAGCATCAGTGCCGGTGCTATGCCGTTGACCTTGACACCCGGCGCCAGCTTGGCGGCAAATGACAGGGTTAAATTATCCAGCGCCGCCTTACTGGCGGCATAGGCTATGTGCTTCTTACTGCCCTTCTGCGCCACATAATCGCTGATGTGGATGATATCTCGGCTGCCTATCTCATCTGTCTGCAGTAGCGGCGCCAGTGCCAGATTCAACTGATAGGGCACGGAGGCGTGGATCTGCATCATGCTGTCAAAAACCTCTGCGGCATCTATGTCAGGCCGTTCCGGCATCCAATCCGAGGCGTTGTGAATGATTGCCCGCAGAGACTCATGCTTGCTTTTTACCTCGGCAATAAAGGCTTTGATCTCGCTATTTTGCAAAAGATCCACTCGATACAGCTCGGCGCCCGCGGCCTTGAGATCGTCGATAGCAGCATAGTGGCTGCGATAAGTGCCGATAAGTGGGTAGCCCTGAGCCATCAAATCCTTGGCCATTGCCAGTCCCAGACGCTTTCCTATGCCGGTGATCAAAATAGGCTGCATGTATTTTCCTTTCATGTGTCAGTCACACTATTGTTTCACGTTAGGCCGCACTCTGACCAGTCTCGGACAGTGCTCTAAACTGGGCGCAGATGCTAATCTGAACATATTGGAAACCCTATGAAAATAAACAGATAACCTTGACTAATCGGCAAAGTGCCAACTCGCTCGCATATTTGAATTTCAAAGCCATAAATACTGCTACACCTGTGCTCGCTTCAACAGTATCGCCATACAAATACCCAGTATTATCAATTAAAAATTCAACTACAAAGGTCACTCCCATGCGTCTCAATCAGTTAATCTTATTGGTAGCCCTGTTTATTTCCCCTCTGGCCTACAGTGCCAACAGCCTGTTTGGCGAAGCGGTCGATCTGAATATCTTAGTGCCCATTTCCACATTGATGGCATCGCCGAATGACTATCTGGGTAAGGAACTCACAGTGGAAGGCACCATAGTCTCAGTGTGCAGTAAGCGAGGCTGCTGGATGGAGCTGGCAACCGACGACAGCTTTGATCGTTTGAGAATCAAGGTTCGTGACGGTGAGATGGTCTTTCCCATCAGTGCCAGAGGGCAAAAAGCCTATGCTACCGGAGCTTTAGAGGCAATTGAGCTGGATCTCGAACAAACCCGCGCTTATCTCGGACATCAGGCCCTGCAACACAACAAACCTTTCGATCCCGAGTCTATTACTCAAGCCGTGACTTTCTATCAGTTGCATCCATACGGGGTCGAGATCCGTGATGCTGAATAATAAGCTGCGCAAAAGGATACGTTTATTACACAGAGACATAGGGTATCTGTGCATAGGCATGACTCTGGTGTATGCCATTTCGGGAATTGCCGTCAATCATATCAATGACTGGAACCCCAACTATCAGATAACCCAAAGCGAAAGCCGTGTCGAAGGGCTGAGTCCTTCACTGGGTAACAGTGACATTCAAAGCCTGTTGAGCAGGCACTTTTCACTGCAGGATAATATCCGCAGCGGTTACCGCGCCAGCGCCACCGAGTACCAACTATTTCTCAAAGATGGCAGCCAACTGAGCGCCAACCTGGTATCCGGCAGTGTCTCGGCCGAGATGGTAAACAACAGGCCATTGTTGCAGGCGCTCAACTATCTGCACCTCAACCATGCCCGTGACGCCTGGACTTGGATTGCCGACATCTATGCCGCCATGCTGCTGTTTTTGGCATTATCTGCGCTAGTGATGTTGCGTAGCAGTAACGTGATGAAAAGCCGCAAGACCTGGCTGACACTCACAGGTATCCTACTGCCATTGCTGTTTATTCTGCTGCGCTAACGCTCTCTAAGCAAAAAAACGCTAGCAGATAACAAAGAACCCGGTCATAGCCGGGTTCTTCCGTTTTCTGTCCCCTTGAAGAGCTTAACGACCGAAACGGTATTCCACTCCCAACCAATAGTTACGTCCCTCCTCGGGGAAGCCCTCACTGTAGGCGTAGTTGCGGTCAAACAGATTATTGACCGAGGCATTAACACTCAGCCCCTGCCAGAGACGGTAATCGAAGCGGATGCCGGTCACGCCAAAGCCACTGGCTACCTGAGTGCCTCTGGAGCTGCAGAGGCTGTCGCTGCGAGCTTCCTGACTCAGGATGATGTCCAGCTTATCCAGCGGAGTCAGCTTAACCCAGGCAAAGAGTTGATGATCCGGCAGGCCGGTAACATCAAGCTGTTCATCCTCAACATCGGCGTGAATATAGCTGTAGCTCAGGCCTACACTGGCCCAATCGCTGAGATCGCCATAAAGCCCCAGATCCAGCCCGCTGTAATCTACCCTGCCGCTGTTGCGGTTTTGGATAAGCGTCGGGGTGATGTTATGGGTCAAAATCGCATCGGACACCCGGTTATAATAGACACTGCTGTCCAGTTGCCAGTTAGCGGCCAGAGTTGTCTGATAACTGAGTTCCAGGTTAGTCGCCCGCTCAGGCTCCAAATGCGGGTTGACTATGGCAGTTTGGCCATAGGCGGGCCTGAAAGTGGTGTAGCGTTCTTTCAATGTCGGAAAGCGACTGCGCTGGGATAGAGACAGTTGCAGTGTATCCAGGTTATCCAACTCATAACGGGCCATCACTTGCCAATTGAAAGCGTGCTGCGAGTTGTCTTCATAGCGGGTCAGGCTGCCATCCTTTTCATGTTTGTAGCCTTCAAGGCTCTTGCGGGAGTCATAGCTGATGCCCCCAACCAGATCCAGGTTCTCTCTCAGGGCCCATTGATACTCCACTGCCGCCGACAGGGTTCTGTCCTTGTACTTGTCAAACTCCCCCCCTGGCTCCCCCTGTTCCTTGTGCAGATCTTCCTTCCAGTGAGCGGCAAACGACAAGATATCGTCTTTGCGCATATCGATACTGAGCTGCAGACCGGCACCATTGCTGGCATCGTCATAATGACTGTAGGGGCCTTTTTGTTGCTGCAGGTTTTTCAGGCTCTTGTATATCCTCAGGGTGTTTTCAAATTCATCGCGATAGAGGCGACTGTGCAGCACAACCCCGGGGGTGAACTCTGTATAGCCGCTGTAGTAAAAGCTCTGTTTGTCGTACTGCGGCCACTGCCAATAGGTAGGGCGAATATCGGCTTCAGTGCCGGCATAAGGCGGACTGTTCTTTTCCCCTTCCTGGCGGATATAAGTAAAAATGTACTCGTCTGTTTCATTGGGAGTCAGCCCCAATTTGGCGGTGCCGCGGCTATCGCTGTATGCCGAGTTGGCGCGTTTGCCGTCACTGCCGGCGATCGGGTTGTCGTTATCGTGGGACAGGCCAACAAAGTCTTTGTCCAGCTTATTGCCGCTCAATTGGATAAAGCCCCAATCATTACTGCCGGCCAGGCTGGCATCCAGGCTATAACCGTTGTCCTCTCCACGGGCCCAACCTTGAGAAGCGCTCAGTTGTGCTTCAAAGCTCTTCTTGGGTCTGCGGGTCGTCAGGTTGATGGCACCGCCCATCATATTCGGTCCCTGCAGCAAAGAAGCATACCCCTTGGAGACTTCCACCGAGGCCAGATCAGACGCCAAAAAACGCCCCAAGTCCAGATTACCGTCATAGGGGATGTAAATCGGGACTCCATCAAAAAACAGCGGTACCTGCCTACTATCAAAACCCCGAACCTTAACCTGTACCTCGTTACGACGACCGGATTTTTGCAGGCTAACCCCGGGAATAATATTCAGCGCCTCTGCCACGTTCTGCTTATTCAGCATCTTGATGGTGTCTTGATTGACACTGTCCTGATTGGCGGCAATCGGGCTGCCCCAGACACTGATCCTTTCTATTTTGGTTTCGTTTTTACTCTCAGGTTCAGCCACGCTGCCATCGGCAAGCGCCAACGGAGAAGCCAGCATCAGCGGCAGAATAGAGTAATAGTGCTTTGGTTTCATACTACAGACCTTCAACATCCAATCGATATATAAATCTCTATATATCGATAATTAAAAAAATACCCGGAGCTCGGTGCGAGTCCGGGCAATAACTAATCAGACTCTGACTCAGGACAGGGGAGTCGCATCCCAATAGACCATGGCCCAGCTGCGATCGCCGGTTCGCAGCGGTTTGTCCTGTTGCTTATGACGCTGATAATACTCTTGCAACCGCAGTTTTTCGGGTTCATCCAGCGGCCCCAGCGACCAGGCAACGTTGTCTTCAAACTGAGCGTAACTCTCAGCCTGGTTCATGCAACCACTGGACTCGATGAAGTCCACCTTGGGCTTAATACCCATCTGCTGCAAAATATTCACCGCATACAGATAGTTAGGCAGAGTCACCACCTTACGACCTATGGCTTGAATAATGGCGGGGTCGATAAAGGTTGAGCTGACTGTATGTGTGGTATAAACCCTTTTGCGGGCCTGACGATTGAGCTTTTCCAGGGCACTCTTGAGGCAGCCCACAAGAGTCGAGCGCGACGCTACTGCGATATCACACACGGGGATATCACTCCAATCATCTTCCCAGGCTCTCTTAATCAGAGTGACATTGCTCAAACCTTCCGCATCGGCGCGGCGTTTGGCCACTTCCAACATGCCGCTGCTGTAATCCAGGCCATAGACGGCCTGCATCTTGTCGGCCAACCCCAGACACACTGAGCCAGGGCCACAGCCCATATCCAAAAGCGTGTCGCAATCACTCAAGTCCATAAGCTTAAAAAAGCCCTCCAAGTAACTGTCCTTGGGTCTGGCGCAGTTTTCGGCCATCTTTTCCGCGCGCTTGTCCCAATGTTCGGCACTCTTGTGGCTACGTTCAGCCCTTTGCAGGTGCTCGCGGTACATGGCGGCAAAGTCCAGCTCTTCTATTATCATGAAATCACCTTGCTTAAAATTTAGCGCTCCCGTCAACACCTCAAAGGTGCTCGGCAATCGCAGATTCACTGACGCCATAGAGCTGCGCCAGTCCTGATACTTGCAACTGCCCGGCCACTGCGCCTTGTCTCAGGCCATGACCGGGTTCCACCAAGGCCACGCTATCGGCCAACAGCTCGGCATGACGTGGATGGTGAGTCGACATCAATACTGCGATTCCCTGCTGCTTGAGTCGTTTAACCTGAGCCAGCAACTTGATTTGATTGCCGAAATCCAGGCTGGCGGCCGGTTCATCCATCACCAGCAGTCTTGGCGATTGCAATAGGGCCCTGGCAATCAATACCAGTTGTCGTTCGCCGCCGCTTATCTGATCCATGGCGCAATCGGCCAAGTGAGCTATATCCAACTGCTTCAAAGCCGCCAACGCCCGCTTCTGCTCATTGGCGCCGGGCACGGCAAACGGCCCCAATCGCGACTGGCAGCCCATGAGCACCATTTCCAACACCCGAAATGAAAAACGGCTCAACTGCGCCTGCGGCACATAGGCCATCTGCTGTGCCAGCTCGCGCTGCGACCATTGATGAATTTGCCTGCCGGCTATCTTTATCTCACCGGCCAGTGGTTGCAGCAAGCCAAGCAGCGTTTTCAATAAGCTGGTCTTGCCGCTGCCATTACAGCCGAGCAAACAGACGATTTCAGCTTCCGGCAAACAAAGCTCTACATTAGCCAGCAAAGGCTTACCGGCATAGCCCACTGTGACGCCTTGCATGCTGGCGATCATTGGCCCCGACCTCCGCCTCTTAACAGTAAAAACATAAAGAAAGGCGCGCCGATACACGCGGTTAAAATCCCCAGCGGCAACTCGATTGGCGCCAGAGTGCGCGCCAGAGTGTCGGTCAGCAGCAACATAAAGGCACCCAGTAGCATGGACATGGGCAACAAGCGTCTGAAATCAGCGCCCACCAGCAGGCGGGCTATATGCGGCACCACCAGCCCAAGCCAACCTATGATACCGGCGATGGATACCGCCGCCGCAGTCAGCAAAGTAGCCGCCAAAATAAATATCAGCCGGGTTTTCGCTATATTAAGCCCAAGACTGCTGGCCTCATCGTCGGCCAGGCTTAACAGATTCATACGCCAGCGCAGCAGCATTAACGGTACCAAGCCCAGCAACATGGGCAGCAAGCTGGACTTCAGGTCTGCCAGCGTAATATCCGACAACCCACCCATCAGCCAGAAAGTAATGGAAGGTAACTGACTGTAGGGATCGGCCAACAATTTCATCAATGAAATACCGGCGCCACACAAGGCGCCAATAGCTATGCCCACCAGAACCAAAGACAATACTGGATCGCCCTGACGACTGAGCCGCGCCAGCAGACAAACCAGAGCCACCACCAGCAAACCGCCGAGAAAGGCAAACAGCTGGATGTTGTAAACCGATAAGTCCAGATAAATGCCCAATACGGCGCCCAGACCGGCGCCGGCGGAAACGCCCAGAATATCAGGTGATACCAGAGGGTTACGGAACATCCCCTGATAGGCGGCGCCGCTGGCGGCCAGACCGGCTCCTATCATAAGCGCCGCCAAAATTCTGGGCAGCCGCAAATGCCAAAAGACACTGATACTCTTGCTGTCCAGGGCGGCCACATCGCCGCCGATAGCATGCCATAGCGCTTGGCCCTGCTGTACCAGGCTAAGCGGATACTGGCCACTGGCCGCAGCAAAACAGAGAATACCGAGACAGAGCCCGGCCGCCAGTGGGTATTTCATTCTGTCGTTCATGCGGAGCGCAGCAGATTGGCAGCCTGCTCTCCACTCAGCTCACTGTGGTAAAAATCGCGGTAGAAATCCTTAACCAATGCTTGCTTGGCCTGCTCATCAGCGCCGGATAAAAGCAGTCTAAGATAACTCATGCCCAGCAACCGGTTTATTCCTGGCGGTGAGTCAATCCAACCAAAGGGCTTGTTCGGCAACCAATAGACCCGCTGATTACGCACAGCCGCCAGCGTGCCCCAGACCGGGTCTTGACGAATATGGCGGATAAAGGCGGGATCCTGGCTAATGATTAGCTCAGGCTCCCAGGCCATTAATTGCTCCAAAGAGACTTTGGCCAAGCCGCGGTAGTCACCGGCCTTGGCGACATTCTTAAGCCCAAGCTGCTCTATGGCTTCGGTATGAATGGAACCTGTAACTCCGGTTTCAAGCCCTGTCGCCCCGCGGCCGAAGTAAAAAGAGAGCGGCTCCCCCAAACTACGGCCAAACTCTCTGGCATCACTGAGTATTTCGGCCGTACGCTTGGCAACAAAATCGGCTCGCTCATTGACTCCCAACACCTGCCCCAATTTTCTCAGCTGTGCCGGAGTACCTGCGAGTGAGCCATCGAGCAGCAAAAACGGCACGCCGCTGATGCGTTCCACCTTTTGTGCCATCGACTGGTAGTTTTGGCTGAGGTTGCCATAGTCAACAACAAGATCGGCATCCAGAGTCATCAGCTTTTCCAACGAAAGACTGGCATTGCGGCCCACCAAACGGCCCAGTCTGGGCTTTTGCCACAGACTCGGAGCAAATCCATGCTGTTGTAACAAAGCCGGCTTGAGATGGGCGTAGCCGAGCAGTTTTTCCGGACTCAAGGCCAGCAACAGCAGATCAGCCGGCCCGCCGGCACTGACCACCCGCTTGATATCTTTAGCCTGTGGCAGCGACAATTGCCCATTTGGGGTCAACTCAGTTCCATTGGCCAGCATGGGCAAAAAGGCCAATAAGCCAAGACTTAAGCCACCCTTAATAACACTCCTTCTATCCAATCTTGTTATCCTCACTGCCAACCGATATATACAAAAATATATAGCGCTGAAAATTACCTTTATCCACCCACTTTGGCAATGGATGGAGATCACAATTAAAAGATTTGCAACAGCGAACACTTAAAAACGCTATACAAGCGCGTGGAAGAAATAACTTAAAAGGCAGATTGTTATCTGGCAAACATAGACAAGGGTATCCGCACCGGCTCCTTTCTCGAACCAGTCAATAACACAATCAAATTATGGTCTTGCTGCTCAGGAATTATCAAGGCAGATCTGTGGCTTCATCCTATGTTCCCATAGATGCATTCGGGGCTGGTTGAGCATTATGGGGCAGGAGCGTGCAGACCTCAGTCGCCGCTTCGGCGCAGCATATAATTTATGTCGGCACACTAGCGTACCTCGGTGAAATAGTCCGGCACTGCTGGCCTGCGCGGCGCAGTTCAAAGTTTACAGAATCAAGAGGGAGTCTGGGGATACGTCCTATACCTGCCAGTCTATTTCCGCTTGTTGCCACTGCTTGAGTTGCTGATTGATAGCCGAGAAATGGCCACAACCAAAGAAACCGCGATAGGCAGAAAGAGGTGAAGGATGCGGACCGCTGAAGATCTTGTGCTGCGGCGCCTTGATAAGCTTGCCTTTCTTAATGGCATGACTGCCCCAAAGGACAAAAATAATCGGTTCTTCACGCTGATCCAGCAGTTGTAGCGCCCTGTCGGTGAAGGTTTCCCAGCCCGCTTTGGCATGGGAGTGCGCCTTGCCCTGTTCCACTGTCAGCACAGTGTTGAGCATCAAGACCCCTTGTTTGGCCCAGTTTACAAGATGGCCGTGATCCGGGATTGTGAATCCCGGGATGTCAGTCGCCAGTTCTTTGTACATATTGACCAGCGAAGGTGGTGCCTTCACCCCGGGTTTGACCGAGAAACACAGGCCATGGGCTTGCCCTGGGCCATGGTAAGGATCCTGACCGATAAGCACCACTCTCACCTTGTCCAGCGGTGTCAGTTCAAAGGCGCTGAATACCTCGTCCTCAGGAGGAAAGATGGCCTTGCCGGCGGCGCGCTCTGCGGCGACAAACTCACTGAGTTGCTGAAAATAAGGGACCTGTTGTTCGGCGGCGATAAATGCCTGCCAGTCAGCGGAAAGCGCCATGGTGATAATCCTCTGCGTAAAAGAGGCCATAGCTTAAGAGTGCCGACTGCGGGATACAAGCGCCGAGCATAGACTCTGAGGCCTGTATTCGAAGGAACCCGAGTCAATTTTGCAAGCCAACCTTTTGAAGTGTAAGCCAAGATACCCCACGGACACAGACTTGAGTGACAGCAACTGCCGCAACGGTTGAAGCCACTTTTTACCCAAATGCCAAGAACTTTGCCCCAAGGCGCGGGGATTCAGATCCCAATCACCAATATTTTTCCTTGGCATAGCGCCTTTTTAGGTTAGAATCGGCCCTCAATCTTTGGCTTAGCAAGAGCGAATATAATATGTCAGATGCCAACAACCAAACCACCATATTCCAGTTAGCAGATCAGTTTATCGCCCTCGCCAATGAGCTGACCCAGCAAGAAGGCGACGTCGGCAAGGTTGGCACCGCCCTGAGATTTGCCGCCGCCCGCTTCAACGCCTTTGAAGCCGCTATCAAGTCTGCCGATCTGGGCGCCGAAAAAGCCAATGCCCTGGAGTGGTTTACCGCCGAATATCGCGACATGTTGGATGACAACCTGGAAGATCACATTGCCAACCCTCCAGTAGTCAACAACGAAGAAACTACCGAAGCGGCCGATAATGCCGTGCAGCAATTCAAGATCTAGGCTCAGTTTATTGCAGCTGCGGGGCCTGGTCCCCGCACTATTACACCATTCCGGCTTTCCCCTTCTCGGTCTCGTCAGCGCATCACAACCTCTGTTTCTTCCGCGACACTTTCAAAAGTTATTTGAATATCTGCCAATTACAGGCATAAATACCAGAGTCATCAACAGGACTATTCTGGGTAACCGCGCATGATACGAGCATTGCAGGACTTGAAAATATTCAGCGAAACCGCCAGACAGGGCAACCTGTCGCGGGTGGCACAACAGCTTGATCTGACTCCAGCCGCCACCAGCGCTGCCATCAAGCGCCTTGAGGCCCAACTCAACACTGTGCTCTTTGTCCGCTCTACCCGCAGCCTGCGTCTGACTCAGGAAGGCGAAATCTTTCTGCAGCACTGCAATGAAGCCCTGAATATTCTCGATAATGGCTTTCAGGCGATTCAACAAGGTCGGAGCCTGCTCAAGGGCAAGTTACAGTTGTCATTGCCATCGGATCTCGGCCGCAACCGCTTGCTGCCGATATTGGATGAATTTATGGAACGCCACCCACAGGTGAGTATCAGGGTGCAGATAAGCGATCGCCTGACGGATATCTATCGCCAACCCGTCGACATAGTGATCCGCTACGGGCTGCCAGCCGACTCGGCGCTTATCGCCCTGCCGCTTTGTCGCCAAAATGACAGGGTGCTGTGCGCCTCGCCCGACTATATTGCCAGGTTCGGTGCGCCGGGCAGCCCAGAGGAACTGGCAAAACACAACTGCCTGTGCTTTATGCTGGCCGATGCGACTCACAGCAAGTGGCTTTTTCAGTCACAGTCGGGCCAAATCACTGTGCAGGTCAAAGGCGATAGAGTCGCCGATGATGGCGAGTTGGTACGGCGTTGGGCCGTGGCCGGCAAAGGCATAGCCTACAAGTCACGGCTCGATATCAGTGAAGAACTGAAAAATGGTCAACTACTACAACTCTGCCCCGAGTGGCGCGGTGAAGAAGCACCACTCAATATGCTCTGCGCCGACAGACGCCAGCTCAGTCCTTTGGTTATCGCCCTCAGGGAACATCTCGAGCAGGCATTGCAATCACAGCAGTGAATAGATCACCCGCCCGGCCAACAGGATAAGCACCAGGCCGCTAAGGCGGTCAATCAACTGTGCCTTCTCTCTGAGCTTGGGTAACACCTTGGGTTGAGACAACAGGAAGGCTATCAGAGTGTACCAGAGTCCATCCACCAGCATGGGGGTCAAGACTATGATGCCTCGTCCCAGCAGACTATCTGCGGCGGCGACAAACTGGCTGAACAAGGCCAGGAAAAACAGCAAAATTTTCGGGTTGAACAATGAGATGGCAATGCCGTCCCGGGCCGCTGTCAGCATGCTCGTCGGCTTGCCGGCACTAAGCTTTTGCTGCATTCCGCCCTTGGATTGCAGTGCCTGAATTCCAAGCCAGGCGAGATAAAGCGCCCCCAATAAGGCGATGCCATTAAACAGCAGAGGGGTATGTTTCAACACCACAGCCAAACCCAGCAGAGTGATAAAGGCGTAAACACCTATACCCAAAGAGTGTGCCCAGGCGCAGGTAATACCGCGACTGCGACCGCCACCCAAGGTGTGACGCACCACCATGGCCAGGCTCGGCCCGGGTGACATGGCCCCCAAACACGAGATAGCCACCAGTCCCAACCAGTCACTCCAATTCATTGTTTCCCCTCGATGAAACCCACACCAGTTTGCCCTGTTTTGTGACCCACAAAAGACAAGTACCATCCGCAACAGGTTGGTCAATATACTCTATGAAGCCAGCGCTTTCGAGCCGCCAATTTTCAATTAGTTTTAAGGCTTGCTGACTATACTGGGCGCCCTTATAGCTCCCTACCCCCATTGAGGCCCGGATGATACTTACTCTCAGCATGCTGGCTCTGCTCAGCCTGATAGCAGTGATTGTGCTGCTGTTAATCAAAAAACGCCGCGGCGCCAAGATCCCCATGGCGGTGATCCTGGTGTTGGGAGGAATGGCTTTTTGTGTCGCCGCCGTGGTCAGTTTTGTGTATCGCGGCGAAGATTATGAGGCTTACCGGGAACTGCATTGGCAAACCTTAGACAGCCAGGCAATCCCGGCTCTGGTGGCCGAAGGCAAAACAGTCGTCATCGATGTGAGTGCCGATTGGTGCCTGATTTGCCAGGCCAACAAGGCCAATGTGCTCCATCGGGAGCAGATAGTCAGAGCGCTGGCCGAGCCGAATATTGTATTGATGCGCGGCGACCTCAGTAAGCCCAACCCGGCGGTATCCAACTATCTCAGCTCCCAGGGCGTTGCCGGAGTGCCTTATAATCGCGTCCATGGCCCGGCCGTGCCCGAGGGAGTCGTGATGCCCAGTGTCCTGACGGTCAATGATCTGCTCAAGGTGCTGGCTCATGTTCAAGCCAGGCAGTAAGGCACGATATATCGTGCCTCTATACTGACAAGCCCCGTAAGCGGCTCTATACTGGCGCAGTCCTCAGTGCCGAAGGAGCCGCTCTTGTCTGACTCAAACAGCTTTTTACCCGAAAACCGCCTCTTGCTCAATGCCGTCAGTGAAGGCATTTATGGTTTTGATCTTAAAGGCAATGCCGTCTTTATCAACCCAGCTGCCGAGAAGATGACCGGCTGGAGCACCGCCGAACTCCTGGGGCGCAAGATCCATGACTTTCACCACCACAGCCATGCCGATGGCAGCGCCTATCCCCACGAAGATTGCCCCATCTATCAGACACTCAAAGACGGCAAAGCCAGAGAAATCACCACGGAAGTCTTCTGGCGCAAGGACGGCAGCTGCTTTCCCGTACACTATAGTTCCACGCCTGTGTGGCAGGACGGTAAGCTCAAGGGCGTAGTAGCGATATTTCGTGACATCAGTCTGCAAAAGCAGACTGAGTTGTCGCTGCGTCAGGCGCTGGAACAGGTACAGGCACTGTCGGAACAGCTGGCCTCAGAAAACTCCTGGCTGCAGGCCGAGCTGGAAGACAAGACGGGCACCCAGGAGATTGCCGGTAACAGCCCGATGATCCAAACTCTGCTCAAACAGCTGCGCCTGGTGGCCAATACCGACAGTACCGTGTTGATCCAGGGGGAAAATGGCACCGGCAAAGAGCTGGTCGCCCGCCAGTTGCACCGACTCAGCAGCCGCAAAGACAAGCCGATGATCTCGGTCAACTGCGCCGCCTTCTCTGCCGGACTCTTGGAAAGCGAACTATTCGGCCATGAGAAAGGCGCCTTTACCGGTGCCAGTCAGCGGCGCAAGGGGCGCTTCGAACTGGCCCATAGAGGCACCCTGTTCCTCGACGAAGTGGCCGAGCTCAGTCTGGAGGCGCAATCCAAGCTGCTACGGGTCATTCAGGAGCAGGAGTTTGAACGCGTCGGCGGCAGCGAGAGTATCAAGGTGGATATTCGACTGATCGCCGCCACTCACCACGATCTGCAGCAGCGGGTGGAGCAAGGTCTGTTCCGGATGGATCTCTTCTACCGACTCAATGTCTTTCCGCTCAAGGTCCCGGCACTGAGACAGCGGCGGGAAGATATTCCCGAGCTGGTGCAACAGCTGCTCAAGAGTCTGTCATTGAAACTGGGTAAACCGCTGGCGGGCGTTGATGGCGATAGTCTGCGGCGGATGATGCAATATCAATGGCCGGGAAATGTGCGTGAATTGCAAAACCTGCTGGAGCGGGAAGCCATCCTTGCCCGCGAGCCGATACTGCATCTCGCTCCCTTGCCCAGCGATACACAGCTGCCGACCGTGGGTCAGACTCTGGCCGAAGTGGAGGCGGCTCATATCAAGGCGACTCTGGATGCCTGTCACTGGCGAATATCCGGCCCAAGGGGCGCGGCCAGCAGTCTGGGGCTGCCTCCCAGCACCTTGAGATCCCGGATGCAAAAGCTGGGGATCTGCCGCCAGGGCAGTTAAAGCCATAACAGGGGATTCAAGGCGTAAAAAGTCACGACATATCGCCAACTCACGCTATGTCGTGAGTTGGGTTTCCTACATCTAAATAAACATTAGATATAAATCAACAAGTTAATCCTGTATTTGAACTGGCACGTCTCTTGCGATTGCCTAGCCGTATGTCAGTCGTCATTCAGGAAATAGCATGGTTCAACAGGCAAGACAGTCATCGGAAGCGATTCCGGTCACTTTTATCCCCTCCCCCCAAGATAAAAAGAGCAGCCACCAAGGCGGTAAAATCCACTTTCGTAGCCAACGCGGTTATTTTCAGCGTTGGCGCAGCGGCCTCAACGCCCTGTTGATAGCCCTGTTTCTGTTACTGCCCTTTATCGACTGGCAGGGGCGACAGGCCATCTGGTTCGATCTGGCCAATCAACAGTTTTACTTTTTTGGTGCTAGCCTCTGGCCCCAGGATTTTACCCTGTTGGCCTGGTTCTTTATCGCCGCCGCCTTTGCCCTGTTTTTTGTAACCCTGTTTTGGGGCCGGGTCTGGTGTGGTTATCTCTGCCCGCAAACCGCCTGGACGTTCGGCTTCGCCTGGGTAGAAGAGAAGCTGGAAGGCAGCCGTAACCAGAGGATCAAGCTGGACGCTTCGCCCATGAGCCTCAGCAAGGCCAGCAAACGCGGCGGCAAACATCTGCTGTGGATATTGATTTCACTGATCACCGGCTGTGGCTTTATCGCCTACTTTGTACCGGCCAAGCAGTTGTATCCGGAGATTTTTACCTTCTCCGCCGGTTTTTGGGACAGCGCCTGGGTGTACTTTTTTGCCCTGTGTACCTATCTTAATGCCGGTTGGATGCGCGAACAGATGTGCCTGCATTGCTGCCCCTACTCAAGGTTCCAATCGGCCATGTTCGATTCCTTCACCAAGACAGTGACCTATGATGCCCAGCGGGGTGAAAGCCGCGGCCCAAGAAAGCGCAAACAAGCCACAGAGCTTGGCGACTGTGTCGATTGCAATCTCTGCGTCGAGGTGTGTCCCACCGGGATAGATATTCGTAACGGCCTGCAATATGAGTGCATCAACTGTGGCGCCTGCGTCGATGCCTGCGATCAGACCATGAGCAAGTTTGGCTATCGCCCCGGGCTCATCTCCTATACCAGTGAAGAGTCACTGACCGGGCAAACTCCACCACTGTGGCAACGCAAACGCTTTATTGGCTATGGCGCCGCCTTGCTGGCGATACTCTGCACCATGGGGCTGGATATCTACTCGCGGGATCCCATCACGCTCAATGTGATCCGCGACCGCCAGAGCCTGTACCGGGAAACCCTGGATGACGGCATAGAAAACAGCTATCTGCTGAAAATACGCAATAAGACCCAGCAGGATAAGCAATACAGGATAGAGATCAGCGGCGCCCTGCCCTATAAGTTGTCGACCAATCGCGTTCACATCGCCGCCGGCGAGCAGTATGAATTGCCGCTGACCTTGACTGTGCCTGTGGCGCAAATCGACAACAACCGCAGCAATCTGCTGTTTAAAGTGCTTGAGGCCGATGCGCCAGATAATAGCGTCAGCCAGAAGTCGGTATTTTTTGCCCCGTGAGTTGCCTCAGGGCGGCGAAGTGTTTCACCCTGCTTCGTCGCCCGCTTTTTTATCCTCTACTCTGCTGGGCAATCAGCCCCTGCAGTATGCTTTTCACCTTGCTCTGCTGGTCATCTCCCAGCAGAGAACCATCTTCGGTAAAGGCTTCGTGAGCCTTGGCAAGCGCCAACTGCTCGGGCAATACCAGCGCCCCCAGGTTAAACATCAGCTCGCGGACCGGGGTCAAACCTCTGAGCCCCCCGAGTGCCCCCGGGCTTGCCGCCATCAAGGCCACCCATTTACCGGCAAATACATTGCCCGCGGGCTGAGTTGCCGGACGGGACAGCCAGTCGATGGCATTTTTCAATGCCGCAGTCATGGAACCATTATACTCGGGGCACACCAGCACCAAACAATCGCTCCGCAACAGCTTGCCCTTGAGTGCCACGGCAGCTTCGGGAGCGCCAAATTCGGCCTCTTCATCCTGATTGAGCAGAGGCATGGGAAAGGCGTTCAGTGTCAGCACTTCAGGCTCCAGCCCCAGTTCAGCGGCCACTGTTGCGGCATAAAGGGCTAGGCGGGTGTTGAACGAATCTTTCCTCAGGCTACCGGAAATAAACTTTATCCGCAGTTGCTGCATGTTTTTATCCTTAATTACAGTCAATTAACCCACTTATTGCACAGGATTTTTCATCAGTCACCATTGCCTTGACCGCGCTTTGCCTCTAACCTGAACTCTGATCATTACTAAGCACCCCAAAAGGTGCAGAAAGTGTCGGGGGAAGCACGGGCCAAAGTTACTATCATGGCTGGATAAGTATTCAAAACCCAATAACAATAATAAATTCCAAAGGAAAAGGTGATGACAAGAGTGATACAGAATCAGGTATACGATAGCCAGACTCAGTTGGATTTTTCCCGCTATGACTCTCTTGCAGATATGATAGTCAGCAGTTGTGAGCGTTATGGCGACAAGAGCGCCTTTGCCTGCCTCGGCAAGGCCATCAGCTTCCGGGAACTGGAGAGGGATTCACGCGCCTTTGCCGCTTTCCTGCAGCACAATACCCAGTTGCAAGTCGGCGATCGCATCGCCATTCAACTGCCCAATATCAGCCAATTCGTTATTGCCGCCTATGGCGCTATTCGCGCAGGCCTGGTACTGGTAAATACCAACCCCTTGTATACCGAACGGGAATTGATCCATCAGTTCAAAGATTCAGGCGCCAAGGCGCTGGTGGTACTGTCAGATCTCTTGCCGATTCTGGCCAAGGTCGTTGCCAGCACCCCGATAGAAACTGTGATATCCACCCATCCGCTGGATCTTATCGAGCCACAAATTCAACCCAAGACCGGCCTGAAAAACCTCGAATTTACCAAAGTTCTTGAACAGGGGCGTCAGCTGGAATTCACCGAAGTAAAGCTGACTCTGGACGATTTGGTGGCGCTGCAATACACGGGCGGTACCACAGGCCTTTCCAAGGGAGCTATGCTCAGCCACAAAAACCTGATTGCCAACGCCCTGCAATGTGAATCACGTATCGGCGCCAACCTGGTTCAGGGAGAAGAGATCTTCATCGCCCCGCTGCCCATCTATCATATTTACGCCTTCTTGGTGAATCTGGTGCTCTACTTCGAGCGAGGCGCCCTGACAGTACTCATTCCCAACCCGAGGGACATAGCCTCGCTGATCAAGACCTTGGCCAAATATCCCTTTACCGGATTTGCCGGGCTTAACACCCTTTTTGTTGGCCTGTGCCATCAGCAAGCCTTCCGTGAACTGGACTTCTCTCATCTGAAGATCACCATTTCCGGCGGTACAGCCCTGACCGAAGCCGCAGCCAAACTCTGGCAACAAACCACAGGCTGCACCATATCTGAAGGTTATGGTCTGAGTGAGACCTCACCGGTTATCTCCCTCAACGCGCCGGGGCTTGAACGTCTGGGCAGCATAGGCAAGCCGGTTATCGAAACTCAAGTGCAAATTCTCGATGGCAATGACCAGCCCCTGCCGCCAGGTCAAGCCGGTGAACTCGCGGTGCGCGGCCCTCAGGTGATGAGTGGTTACTGGCAAAAGCCCGATGAAACTGCCGCTGTGATGACAGAAGATGGCTTCTTCAAGACAGGGGATATCGCCATTGAGAGCGAAGATGGCTATCACAGCATAGTGGATCGCAAGAAAGATCTGATTATCGTCTCCGGCTTCAATGTTTACCCCAATGAAGTCGAAAACGTGCTGGCCCGCTGTGAGTTGGTACTTGAATGCGCGGTTATCGGAGTTGAAGATGAGCGCAGCGGTGAAGCCGTCAAGGCGGTAATAGTGCTCAAGCCCGAGGTCGATGCCGCCAAGGCTCAAGCAGCCATTGAGGCCCACTGCCGGGCAGAACTCGCGGCCTACAAGGTGCCCAAAATGATAGAGTTTGTCGCCCAGTTGCCCAAGAGCACGGTCGGCAAAATACTCAGGCGTGCACTGCGCAAATAAGTCAGATAAAAATGCCGCTTAAAAGCGGCATTTTTATTACCAAAGTTTTTTACTTTCAGCGTGCTACTGACGGAAGAAGTCCAGCAAATGACTGAGGGCACAGATGGCGTGCACTATCAAAAATCCAATAAAGCCGTGAGCCAGATGTTTATGCCAACCACGCCAGAGCAGCGCATCACTAGAGCCTTGGGTCAAATACCAGAGCAGGCCGGTCAGGGCCACACCGAGCAGCAGTAACATCCCCAGCCCTTCTATCAGGCTGAACAGCCCCTTGCCACCGGCAACCGGTAACTTGCCTTTGAACAAGCCGCCGATATCGGCACCTATCTGGCGCCAATCGCCGATAAACAGGCTGAAATACTGACGCCAGCGGCCAGCAGTACAGTTACTCACAAGAAACGTCAGCGACAACGGCACACACAGTAACCCGAGATAAACATGGCTCAGATCCCAGAAGCCGGCACCGGCCCTGATGCTGCGGATCATCATCAAACTGCTGCTACCCAGCACCAGAAACAAACACAAGAGCATTAACAACAAGTGTTGATGGGCACTATAGAAGCGCCAAAGACGTTGCAACAGAGCCATTTCTGCCTCGCTTTAACCCGCTCTGGAGATCAGAGCCTGCGCCGCCAATTGCTCGGCAAATTCCTGCACCTTGTCCCAATTAGTGTATTCAATACAGGTATTGGGATCGGTCGGTCCCTTGGTGATCCACATGATGAAACGTATGATATTTCTGTCCATGGCTCCATAGCCCTGATAGTCAAGGTTGCCGCCAAATACGGCCAACTGCTTGGGCTTCCATTCAGTCTTGGCAAGAAACGCCTGCATGTAAGGGTTGGTTTCAGGAGTATTTTTTTCCGGCTTGCGCGCCACCAGACTCACAGAAAAGAAGCCATTGGCCTTGCTTTCCAGTTGCTGCTGATGTTGACGGATATAGTCGAACACGGCGGGATTGTGTTTGCCGTGTCGAATACTGGCTCCAATGGCGACCCGATCAAAATCGGCCAGATCCGGCGCATCATCTATCGCCGCCATGGTCACTTGCTGCCCCAAAGCGCCAAGTTGCTTTGCCATAACGTCACAGATCTTGCGGGTCTGACCATGCACGCTGGAATACAGCAGAAGAGTCTTGCTCACCTTAACCCCTAATAGTTCAATCTCTTAGTACTGATGTCATCTTAGGTGATCCATTAGCTCATTTACATGAAACAGATCACGGGCGAAGGGCGAAACGCTATCCAAGCCGTGGAAATACCGAGTAGTTCACAAAAAATAACCGCTGTGAGACCCTTTGAGTAACCGTCCCTCAAGGAGCCGTTATAGCAGTGGAACCTTGGCGCTACAGCAGCTTTACAGCCGAATAATATTTTTCAACAAAGTTTTCTGGTTATCTCCAGGTTCAGGCATTAGCATAAGCTGATACTCTGCAGCCATTTTCTAAACAAGATGCAGCAACCAAGCCGCAATCCCCAGGCCTTGCTACTATGGATGACCTTTGTCATGTCCTTGGTATTTGCCGTCTGGCAGGCCCTGTTGAACAACTTTGTTGTTGAAAGAGCACAATTTACCGGCGCCGAAATAGGCATGCTGCAAAGCCTCAGGGAAGTTCCCGGTTTTCTGGCCTTTAGCGCCATTTTTGTGCTGCTGTTGATTAAAGAACAGGCCTTCGCTCTGTTGTCGCTGGCGCTGCTGTGTATTGGAGTGGGCATTACCGGTTTCTTTCCCCAGGTATTGGGACTCTACCTGACGACCGTTTTAATGTCAGTTGGCTTTCACTACTTTGAAACCATCAATCAATCCCTGACCCTGCAATGGGTCGACAAGTCCCAGACAGCCGGTTTTATGGGAAAGGCCATGTCATGGCGCGCTGCGGCCGCCCTGGGGGGGTATGGCAGCATCTGGTTGGTGATGACAGTCTTCAAGCTGGACTATGTCTGGATGTACAGCCTTATAGGGGCCTTGGGGCTTTTAATGGTGATCACCCTCTACTGCTATTTCCCCAGGTTCGATACCGGCGAAGTCCAGCACAAGAAAATCATCCTCAGAAAACGCTACTGGCTTTATTACTTGCTGACTTTTTTCTCGGGAGCCAGACGGCAAATATTTATGGTGTTCGCCGGCTTTATGATGGTGGAGAAGTTCGGTTACAGCGTCAGTGAGATAACGGCTCTGTTCCTGATCAACTATGTAGTCAACCTGCTGTTTGCCCCGGCCATAGGCCGCTTTATCGGCCGCATAGGAGAAAGGCACGCCCTGACCCTGGAATATATCGGCCTGGTGCTGCTATTTATCAGTTATGCCCTGGTGGAGGACGGCCACATTGCAGCGGCACTCTATGTGATAGACCACCTGCTGTTTGCCATGGCGATTGCCATCAAGACCTATTTCCAAAAAATTGCCGAGCCCAAAGACATTGCCGCCACCATGTCGGTCAGCTTTACCATCAATCATATCGCGGCCGTGGTGATCCCGGTATTGCTCGGAGTGCTCTGGCTCAGTTCACCTGCAGCAGTATTCTATATCGGTGCCGGACTCGCCGCCTGTTCGCTGTTGCTGGCACGCCTGGTGCCCAAAGATCCTGCCCCTGGGCGCGAACTCAGTTGGCACAAGACTCTCGTTGCAGAAACCCAACAGCAGGAAGCCGGCTGAACTACTGGACAACTAACTGAAAACTATGCATAAATAAGCACAGTTTTTGCTAGAAGATAATTAAGATGGCAGAGGAAAAACTCCCCAGAGAAATCGAAGAGCCAGGTCAGGCATCGGCCCGCAAGAAGGCACTGCGCCTCGGGCGCCTGCTGGGACTCGCCTCTGAACAGGACTACAAACCCGCCAATGCCAGCGTCGCCGAGCGGGCCGCCTTTCGCATCGACAAACAGCAAGCCCAGTACCAACGTAACCTGGAAAACATCTATGCCATGGCACTGAGCTATACCCCATCCGACGTGACCGGGGTGGAGCTGGATCCCGACTGGGTACATCAATTCTTCCAAATGGCCGAGCAGATCCACAATCGCAAGATGCAGGATCTGTGGGCTCGGATCCTCTCCAGTGAAATCATCAATCCAGGCAACTTCAGCCTGCGTACCCTGGCAACCCTGAAACAGCTGACCTTGAGAGAGGCACACATACTGGAAAAAGCGCTGGGGATGGCGGTCAAGGTCAACAATGAAAGCCGACTCAAGCTTATCAGTGGTTACAGAGTCAGCGGCGGCATAGGCCAGTATTTTCGTAAACACAGCGCGGTCAACCTGGGGTTGTCGCAATTCGGCATGCCCTACTCAAGCATACTCACCCTGGTGGATGGCGGCATACTGCACAGAGGCGAGTTCGAGACCGGCATATTGGACAGCAAGAGCCCACTGCAACTGCAGATCCAGCAGCAACACCTGAAGCTGACCCCCAAATCAGGCCACCTGTTGTTCAGCTACTACCGCTTTACCCCTGTGGGCGATGAACTGGCACTCTTGGTGCGCCCAAGGGAAGACGAAGCCTATATCAAGGCGCTGAAGGCCTTGTTTACCAAAGACTTCAGCATTAGCTAGGCATCAACTGAGCCTCAGGCGCTGGCCTGTAATCGCGTCGATGGGATCACTTCCAAGGCAGAGAGGTAATCCAGCAATGCCTGCACCTGGGTATTGAGATCGCCCTTGCTGGTATCTATGGTCAACTCGGCGGCCAACGGCTCTTCGTAGGGCGCCGAAATCCCGGTAAAGTCTCGGATCTCCCCCTTACGCGCCTTCTGATACAAGCCCTTGGGATCGCGGGCCTCACACACAGCCAGCGGCGTGGAAACATGCACTTCGATAAAACGTCCCGCGGCAAACCGACAGCGAATGGCATCACGCTCGGCCCGGGTCGGCGAGATAAAGGCCGACAGTACCAGCAAACCGGCATCCACCATCAGGTGCGCCACTTCGCCCACTCTTCGCAGGTTTTCATCCCTATCGGCGGCGCTGAAGCCGAGATCTTTGCAAAGACCATGACGCACATTGTCGCCATCGAGCAGATAGGTATGAAACCCCGCCTCGAACAGTGCCCGCTCCAGGGCGCCTGCCAGGGTCGACTTGCCGGCGCCGGACAGCCCGGTGAACCAGAGCAGCACAGGTTGTTGGCCCTTCTGGGCTGCCCTTGCCGCCTGATCGACAGCATGCTGGTGCCAAACGATATCGGCATTGGGCTGGGTAGAATTCTTCATCGTCACTCCTTAAAGACCCGCATCAAAGGGGAACAGCATGGGCACCAGAAACAGAACTATCGCCGAGTAAAGCAGCGACAGCGGCAGCCCCAAGCGCACAAAATCAATAAAGCGGTAGTTACCGGCGTTGAACACCATCAGATTGGTTTGGTAGCCATAGGGCGAAATAAAGCTGGCGCTGGCACCAAAAACCACTGCCAGAATAAAAGGCCGACTGTCGACCCCGAAGCTGGTCGCAATCGCATAGGCCACGGGAAAAGCCAAGGCCGCCGCCGCGTTGTTGGTAATTAGTTCGGTCAACAGCAAGGTCAGCAAATAAACCCCGACAAAGGCACCAAAGACCCCAAAGCCGGAAAAAGCGCCGAGCAGAGTATCAGCCATCCCTTTGGCCAAGCCGGTATCCAACATCAGCTTAGCCAGACTCAGGGCACTGCCGACAATCAACACCAGCTCCAGCGGGAACCGCCGTTTGAGCTCGCCCAAGGTCACAGCACCTATCGCCAGATAACTGAGCAGCAAGAGCACCAGCCCCTTGGCCAGCGGCAGCCAGCCCAGCAGACTGGCAGCTATGGTGAGCACAAAGCCCGCCAGCACCCACTGACTGCGGCGACTGTCCAGCCTGACACTCAGGTCCAGGCCGCTGACGGCGGCAAAGTCGGTACTGAGACGCGGATTACGGCCAAAGCCATCGCCCGGGGTCAACAGCAACACATCTCCGGCCTGCAGCACTATGTCGCCCAAGCCGCCCTTGAGTGGATGATGGCCACGGCGAATCGCCATTACGGCGGCATCAAACTGCTCCCGAAATCGCGAAGCCTTGAGTGACGATCCCACCAAAGCCGAAGACGGCGCCAGCACGGCTTCCACCAGATTCTGGCCCCTGGCCTGCTGCTTGCCGAACCACTCCAAACCATCGAATTGATGCAGCAACTCCACCGACTCCACCGCGCCGCTGAAGCGCAGCACATCCCCCGCGGCCAGCACGAGTTGCGGCGGCACAGGGCAGATGCGAATGCCGCTGCGCTCCAGCTCCGCCAGATAGAGCTTTTTCAGGGCCCTGAGTCTGTTGTCCTGCACACTGCGGCCCACCAGGGTTGAGCCGGGCAACACCTTGGCTTCCAACAGATAGGGCAGACTTTCATCACCATGTTGCTCATCGCCATCGGGCAACAGGTGTGACAGCAATACCAAAAGCGCAATACCGGCCACCACCACGGCCAGGCCAATCAAGGAAAACTCAAAAAAGCCCAGGGGTTTCAGCCCGGCGTTTTCAACAAAGGAGTTCACTATCAGGTTGGTCGAGGTGCCAATCAGGGTCAGGGTGCCGCCCAAAATCGCCGCGTAGGATAAGGGCAGCAATAACTTGGCCGGTGCGTGCTGCTGATTGCGACGCACCACGCCAATCAGCGAGGCCACCACTGCGGTATTGTTGGTAAAAGATGACAGCAGCGCGGTGGAAAACCCCAGCTTGGCCATGGTCAGCCCCAAGGAGCCTGAGCCTATGACCTGGCTTAACCTGCCAAGCAATGGCGTCTTCTCCAGTGCCGTGGTTGCCAGCACCAGAAGCACCAGAGTCACCAGACTGGCGTTGGTAAAACTGCCCAGCAGCGACTCCAGTTCCAGCATACCCAAGAGGTAACTGAGCAGCGCCGCTATGGTAAACAGCATGGCCGGTGATGCCAGACCACTGACGAGTCCGGCCACCAGCGCGAGCAGTATTAACCCCAGGATCCAGGTTTCAGACAATTCAGTCTCCCTGAGCGCGGATATCCAGCGCCTGCCAATGGGGGAAATGCTTGCGGATCAAGGCATTGAGTTCCAATTCAAACTCACTGAAATGGGTCGTTTTTTCAGTTTCCCCAAGCGCCTGCTGCACCATACCGGCACCGACTGTGACATTGCTGATACGATCGATAAAGATAAAACCGCCGGTATCGCGATTGTCACTATAGGCATCGAACACCAGGGCCTCACTCAGCTCAAGTTCAACCAGGGCTATGGTGTTGAGGCTCAGCTCGGCAACACTATCCTGTGCCAGGGTATTCACATCTATGCTGTGCAGTATGCGGCTGACACTGGCGGGCACCTTTTTGGTTCCCAGCTTGATGTTGTATTGCTTGCCGGGTGTCAGCGGCTGCTCGTGCATCCACACCACCTTGGCCAGCAGCCGGTTGGAAACGCCCACAGGGCTCGCCGCCGGTACTATCACATCGCCGCGGCTGATATCTATCTCATCATTCAGAGTCAGGGTCAGTGCCTGGCCGGCATAGCCCTGCTGCCGATCACCATCGAAGGTGACTATCGAGGCGATAGTCGACTCTTTCCCCGAAGGCAGCACCTTGACCCTCTGGCCAACTTGCAGACTGCCGGAGGCCAAAGTACCGGCAAAACCGCGGAAATCCAGGTTGGGACGGCTGACATACTGCACCGGGAAGCGGGCATCGAAGGCGTGGTTAAAGCCGGTCACAGGCGCACTCTCCAGCATGGCAAGCAGGGTTTCGCCCTGATACCAAGGGGTGCGCGCCGAGCGGTTCACCAGGTTGTCGCCATCGAGTGCCGACAGCGGTACAAAGCGGAGCTCTTCCAACTGTAACTGGCCGGCAAACGCCAGATAGTCGGCCTTGATCGCCTCGAAACGCTCCTCACTGAAATCCAGCAGATCCATCTTGTTGACGGCCACGATGAACTGCTTGATCCCCAAGAGAGAGCAGATAAAGCTGTGTCTGCGGGTCTGGGTCTGCACCCCGTAGCGACCGTCGATCAGGATAATCGCCAGATCGCAGTTGGAAGCGCCGGTCGCCATATTGCGGGTGTACTGCTCATGCCCGGGAGTGTCGGCAATGATGAATTTGCGCTTCTCGGTAGAGAAATAACGATAAGCCACATCTATGGTGATCCCCTGCTCGCGCTCGGCCTGCAGGCCATCCACCAGCAAGGCCAGATCCACGGCTTCGCCCGTGGTGCCATGGCTCTTGGAATCCTTGTGCAATGCCGCCAGTTGATCTTCATAGATCTGGGCGCTGTCGTGCAGCAAACGGCCTATCAGGGTTGACTTGCCGTCATCCACGGAACCACAGGTCAGAAACTTCAAAAGCGATTTATGCTGCTGATTTTCAAGATATTGCTCTATACCCAGCTCATTGACTTGTTGTGCAACCGACATTAGAAATACCCCTCACGCTTTTTCTTTTCCATCGACCCGGACGAATCCCTGTCGATGACCCGTCCCTGACGCTCACTGGAGCGGGACAGCAACATCTCTTCGATAATCTCTGCCAGTGTCGCGGCACTGGACTCTATGGCGCCGGTCAGGGGATAACACCCCAAAGTGCGAAAACGCACCCGGCGATACTCGGGCACTTCGCCTTCATTGAGCGGCATCCGCTCGTCATCGACCATGATCAGGCTGCCATCGCGCTCCACCACAGGGCGCTGCTCGGCAAAATAGAGCGGCACTATGTCGATGTTTTCCTGATAGATGTATTGCCAGATATCCAACTCGGTCCAGTTGGAAAGCGGGAAGACCCTGATACTCTCCCCCTTGTTGACCTGGCCGTTATAGGTGTGCCACAGCTCGGGGCGCTGATTTTTGGGATCCCAGCGGTGATGGCGATCGCGAAAGGAATAGACACGTTCCTTGGCGCGGGACTTCTCCTCGTCGCGGCGGGCGCCGCCAAAAGCGGCATCGAAACCGTATTTATCCAGGGCCTGTTTCAGGCCTTCGGTCTTCATCACGTCTGTGTGCTTGGCCGAGCCGAAGGTAAAGGGATTCATGCCCATCGCCAGGCCTTGCGGGTTCTTGTGCACCAGAAGCTCGAAGCCGTACTTCTTGGCCGCCTGATCGCGAAAACGTATCATCTCGCGAAACTTCCAGTCGGTATCCACATGCAGCAAGGGGAAAGGGATCTTGCCCGGATAAAAAGCCTTGCGCGCCAGATGCAACAGCACGGAAGAATCCTTGCCGATGGAATACAACATCACCGGGTTGTCAAATTCGGCGGCAACTTCGCGAAAGATCTGGATGCTCTCGGCTTCCAACTGTTCAAGGTGACTCAACACTGGCCCTGACATCTTATTTCTCCAATTGATTCAAAGTGCTGTAACAGCATCATGTTGTAGTTGCAGGCCATTGTTCGCCGCCTCGGGTTCAAACCAGCTGAGGCTGTCCGCCAGAGCGACGACTTCGCCTATGATCATCAGCGCCGGCATCACTACCCGCGAGTCCTGAGCCAGGGTTTGCAACTGCTCCAGAGTGCCGATAACACGCTGCTGCTGCCTGGTCGTGGCCTTGGAAACTATGGCCACCGGCGTCTGTGGGCTACGACCATGGGCAATCAGTTGTTGCTGAATAAGCCCGGCATTGAGGATCCCCATGTACACCACCAGGGTGTTGGCCGGGTTGGCGTAGCCTTGCCAATCCATGGGGCGGTTTTGCAGCTGGCAATGACCGGTAATAAAGCTGACCCCCTGGGCAAAATCCCTGTGGGTCAAGGGAATCCCCGCATAGGCGGCGGTACCGCTGGCGGCCGTGATGCCCGGCACCACTTCAAAGGCAACGCCGGCCTGCGCCAGAGTCTGCAACTCCTCGCCGCCGCGACCGAAGATAAAGGGATCGCCCCCCTTGAGTCTGACCACGGTTTGGCGGGTGAAGGCCTTGGTCAGCAACAAACGATTGATTTCACTCTGAGAAGCACTGTGCTCACCGGCCCGTTTGCCCACGGCAATGCGCTCGGCACCTTCGGGGATCAGCGCCAGGATCTCGGGACTGACCAAGGCATCGAACAGCACCACATCGGCGCGCTTAAGCAAGTGCCACGCCTTGACGGTCAATAGTTCTGGATCGCCGGGACCGGCTCCAAGCAGATAAACTTTGCCCTTGGCCCGCTTACCGGGCAGTGTCAGTAATTCCATGCGCTATTCCCCATCTTGCTGATGCAAGCAATATAGCGGCTACACATATTCCACTATAAATAGAGAATCATTAGTTGTTATTACTTTTAGATATATAAGAGGAAATCGCGGTAATGAAAAAGATATCTGGGACGGATAAATCTGTTAATAAAAAACATTACTTTTTACTTTCAATGAATTACGGAAATAGAGTCGAACCGGGTTGATGAAATTTTTTATTGTTTACTGCCGCATTTGGCACTAACTTATGGCAAAAAATTCTAGTTTAAGCTCAGTGACTACGACTCGGGATGGGCATGTGCAGGCTAAAGCCAGGATGTTACACTCTCAAGCCGAAACTATAGCCGGGCACCCATCAAGCCTCAGAGACAACAGGGAAGAATATGTATACCAAAATCCGTTCCAGCCTCAGCGGCCTGACCTTGGCCCTGGTCATATTACCGTCCAGCCAACTCTCCGCCGCCGAAGACAATGCCCCTTCGCTGGTCGATCAAAGGGTGCAAGAGGAACTGGAAACCTCAGAGCGACCCTTTGTAATCACCCCGCACAAGGTCAATTACATACTACCGGTCACCTATAATCCTTCGCCCAATATGGCCCCTTTTGAATCGAAAACGACTTCAGAAGATGAAACCTTGGATAAATATGAAGCCAAATTCCAAATAAGCTTCAAATTCCCGCTGATGTACAACGTGTTTGGCGACAATGGTCACCTGTTTTTCGCCTATACCAATCAATCCTGGTGGCAGGTATACAACAAGGATATCTCCTCGCCGTTTCGGGAAACTAACCACGAACCCGAACTCTTTATGTTGTTCAACAACGACTGGAAAATAGCCGGTTTCACCAACTCCTTCTGGGGCTTTGGCGCCGTGCATCAGTCCAATGGCAAGTCGGGCGACCTGTCCCGCAGTTGGAACCGCATTTACGGCACCATGGTGTTCGACAAGGGCCCAATCGCCCTGGCGGCCAAGGTGTGGTGGCGGATCCCGGAAAGCGAGAAAGAGTATGAGGGAGATCCCCGCGGCGACGATAACCCGGATATCACAGATTACCTTGGCCATTTCGAGCTGACCGGCGTCTATGGCATAGACGACCACAGATTCAGCCTGATGTTGCGTAACAATCTTCAAAGTTCCAACCGCGGCGCGGTGGAGTTTACCTGGAGTTACCCCATACTCGGTAACCTGCGCCTATATGCACAATACTTCAATGGCTACGGCGAAAGCCTTATCGACTATAACGATCACAATCAGCGTATAGGTATAGGGGTCGCCATCAACGATATCCTGTAAGCTAGCAAGGGCGAGCTTAATGATTGCCTCTGTGCCGTTTATAGGCCCAGAGGCTGATATCAGGGAGAGATATGAAGCCGGGATTCCGTGAAATAGTTAGCTGCTTTATCCTGCTGTTGCTGATCTCCTGTCTGCAGTTGGGACGATTCCTGCTGCCTGAGCCTGCGAAAAAAGAGCTGTTAAGCCAAAAACAGATGCAGGCCGATCTGACTGTGCTGCTCAAACAATTGCAACAGCACTCGGCCTTTATGGTGCTGGATCCGGACATTGAATCCCGGCTCGAGAAACGGCTGCAACGGCTGAAACAGGAATACCGAGACAGCATAGCTATCATTCGTTTCACCGCCGAAGTCAATAAACTGCTGGGAGAGCTAAAAGACCCCGGAGTCAGAGTCAAGCAAGCTGCGCTGCCTTCCGGCGTCTTGCCCCTCAGGCTCAAGCCCATGGAAGACAAATGGCTGGCGCTCAATGACAGAGACGAGCCTCTTCAAAGTGATACACCTTTTATCAGCCATATCGATGGCCTGCCCATCAGCCATTGGCAGAAGATTGCCAATCACTTTTTGCCGCCGGAGCAGCGAAATAATGTACCTATGCAGATACCTTGGCTGCAACAGCTGGATCTTCTGCGGCGGGAGATGGGGCTTAGAGTCAAAGATGAGGTACTACTGACGCTCTATGGGGCTGACCTCCAGCCACAAAATATAGAGATAAAAGTACCGCTGCAGTTTCTCAGTGCTCCTCTGTCTATTCTGGCCAGTTGGCAACAATTGGCGCCTGACACAGCCCTGTTTACCTTGACGGATCTCAACGCCATAGAGACAGACCCTCAGCTGCAACAAGATCTGCTGCGCGCGATGAGTAATCACACCCTGGTGCTGGATCTGCGCCACGCCAACGGATTCAGCGACAGCCTGCTGCAGTTTCTCGGCAACTATCAAGATGGACTCAGCAGCCAACCACTGGGCTATAGCCGCTACCGCCGCTCACCGCAGCTACGGCGCGACTTTCTGCAGCCTCTGCACTTTGAACCGCTCACTCAATTCGCACCGTTTCCGCCGGTACAGGCCGCACTGGACAATCAGCCACAGCCCAACCTGAGTCACTGGTATGCCCGACCGATCCCAAAACTGACTGCAGCGCCCGTGCCTGAGTCGGGGCGCCTGGTCCTGCTTATCGGCCCGGACTGTCGTCAGGAGTGTGAATGGATTGCCTATGCCGCCAAACGCTGGCGCAGGGCGTTGTTGGTGGGCGAACCGACCCGCGGCGATCTGGGGCGTTTACATCATTTCACCCTGCCGGCCAGCGGCCTTAAACTGAGTATCAGCGCCTCGCTTGGCTATGACGGTTATGGTCAGTTGCTTTCCGGAGTCGGCACAGAACCGGACCTGTTGCTACCTACAGATGCCCCCTTGCAATGGCAGGGATTACTGTCACTCATCTCCCCGGAGCAGCGTTTGCGAAAGTCTAAGGATGCTCAATCAGAACTCATGGAACCCAAGACTCAATTAAGCTCGACTACGCCCAGCTCAACTGCTCGGTAGCCCCTCTCCGGCATCTTATTTTCAATAGTTGACTCATTCAAAAAGTCACTTGATGAAAACCTTAGTTAGTAGAGACATAGATGAAGTTGAAGTTTGGAACAAACAATTCCCGGATAGCCCCATGAAAGGGTAAGTGGGCTATCCGGGACACGGAGAGTGCTTTGAAGCTGCGCCAGCAAGCCAATCAAAGCTCGGGGTCACTCGCGACCGACTGCTGAAAAAACCTGGGCAACCGATGCCATAAAGGCGAGCCGTCTTGATGTGTATTGCCGACTGCACTGCCTGCCGCTAAGCCGATGTTTCATAAAAACACCCGATACAGAATGACATATCACACTTCCCCCAGCGGGAACTATGGATTATAAACCAGAAAACCGCCCTGTGCATAACCCTGTGAACAAATATGTACTAAAGTATAACCCTCAACGGTTAGAAGACCGTAACAATAGGAATCCTCAAGGTTAACTTTCCAAGATGACCACAAGATGACAAGCCGGACAACTTGTCCACAGACAGAAAAAGGCCGCTGATGACAGCGGCCCCAAAATCAGATCTCATAGTGCAATCCGCACTCGCGTTTTAACCCGTTGAAACGTGTCTCTTCTTCCGTCATCCCCAGCTCCAGGGGCTTGCTCGAATGGCTATCACCCACAGAGACATAACCCTGCTCCCAGAGAGGGTGATAGGGCAAGTCATAGCACTTGAGATACTCATGCACCTGTTTGTTGCTCCACTCGATAATCGGCAGCATCTTGTAGCGCTTGCCGTGGATAGCCAAAATCGGCAACGCCTCCCGGGTCGATGCCTGGGAACGGCGCAAACCGGCAAACCAGGTGCCGACATCCAGCTCAGCCAGTGCCCGCTGCATCGGTTCCACCTTATTGATGCGATTGTATTGCTCCAGCCCTTCAAGCCCCTGCTGCCACAGCTTACCGAATCTGGCCTCCTGCCAGGCGGCGCTCGTCTCGGCCCGATAGACCTTGAGATTGAGTCCGAGTCGCTCTGTCAGTTGATCGATAAAGCGGTAGGTCTCGGGAAACAGGTAGCCGGTGTCGGTCAAAATCACTTGTGTGCCTTGCTGCACCGAGTTCACCAGATGCAGCATCACTGCCGCCTGAATACCAAAGCTGGACGACAGGGCATGACTTCCGGGCAGATAGGCCAGGGCCCATTGGATCCGCTCCTCAGCGCTCAATCCGCCAAGATAGCCATTGATGGCAGCGAGGGCACTTTGCTGCTCAGAGGCCGGCGCATCCAGCAAGGCCAGCAGCGCCTCGGCGCTGTGCAATAAACTTGTGGTATCAGCCATGAAAGTCCCTCGCGGCGTCCAATACAGGTTTTACTATTCCGGCGCGCACCGTGAAATCACCGAAGCTCTCGCCGATTTCGCGCTCGGCGGCATAGCGACCAAACAGGGCATCGAGCTCGCTGAGGATCTCGGCTTCCTGAATATTTTCACGGTACATCTTGTTCAATCGGGTGCCTTCGAAGCTGGCGCCCAGATACATGTTGTAGCGCCCAGGGGCCTTGCCCACAAAACCGATCTCGGCGGCAAAGGGGCGGGCACAACCGTTGGGACAGCCCGTCATACGCACGACTATCGCCTGCTCACCTATGGCGTGCTTGGCCTGCAGCGCATCCACATGATCGATAAACTCGGGGAAATAACGCTCGGCTTCGGCCATAGCCAGGGCGCAGGTCGGCAGCGCCACACAGGCGATAGAATGGCCACGGGTTGCGGTGATCACCTGCCCCATCAGACCATACTTACGTGCCAGTGCTTCGATTTCAGCCTTATCCTCATCCGCCACTTTGGCGATGATAATGTTCTGGTTGGAAGTCATCCGAAAATCGCCCTTATGTATCTTGGCGATTTCCCGAAGCCCGGTCTGCAACAACTTACCCTGGGTATCTTTCACCCGGCCACCTTCGATAAACAGGGTCAGGTGCCAGTGGTTGTCTATGCCTTTAACCCAGCCGTATCTGTCACCGCGATCGCCAATGACCACATCACGCTTGGGGGCGAACTTAACCCCGGCGCGCTTCTCAACCTCGGCCTTAAAGGCCTCAAAGCCGTGATCCACTATGGTGTATTTGAGACGGGAGCGTTTACGATTGCTGCGGTTACCCCAATCGCGCTGCACTGTCATCACGGCCTCGGCAAACTTAATGGTGTCTTCGGCCTTGATAAAACCAAAGTCATCGGCCAGCCGCGGGAAGGTTTCCACTTCGCCATGGGTCGAGCCCATACCGCCACCGGCCACCAGATTGAAGCCCACCAGCTCCCCCTCTTGCGCCACGGCAATAAAACCCAGGTCATTGGTGTAAACATCCACGTCGTTGTCCGGTGGCACAGCTACCGCCATCTTGAACTTACGCGGCAGGTAGGTCTTGCCGTATACAGGCTCGACCGCAGCCGACTGCTCATCTTCTGTGCTGAGCAGCTTCTCCTCGTCGAGCCAAATTTCGGCATAGGCACGGGTGTGCGGCAGCAGATGATCCGACAATTTCTTGGCCCAGAAATAAGCCTGCTGATGCAGCTTGGACTCTACCGGGTTGGGGTTACACATGACGTTGCGGTTCACATCACCACAGGCGGCAATCGAGTCCAGCGCTTCCCTGTCCAGCCCCTGAATAATGGTTTTCAGGTTGCGCTTGGGGATGCCGTGGTACTGGAATGTCTGCCGGGTCGTCAAACGTATGCTGTTGGAGCTGGTCAGCTCCGAGGCTATCTTGTCCACACCCAGCCACTGCTCTGGAGTACAGACACCACCCGGCACCCGGGCACGCAGCATAAAGCTGTACAGCGGCTCGAGCTTTTGCTCCTTACGTTCATTGCGCAGATCCCTGTCGTCCTGCTGATAGAAACCGTGAAACTTGATCAGTTGCTGATCGTCGTCGCTGAAGGCGCCTGTCACTTCCGTGCCCAGACCCTCGCGTATGGTGCCGCGCAGATAGTCACTGTCGGTCTTGATATGCTCGTTGGCGGATAATTTCTGCTCACTCATGGCCTTATCTCTTTATTCCTAGGTTCTTCAGCTCAGTAGACATCTTTCTGGTAACGCTTGGCGCTGCGCAGTTGATCGAGAAACGCTTCGGCGGCCTCGCTCGTCAAACCGCCTTGCTCCATGGCCACTTCAAGCAGTGCCTGGTGCACATCTTTGGCCATTCGCTCGGCATCGCCGCACAGGTAGATATGAGCCCCGCGCTCAAGCCACTGCCACAGCTCTTTGGCCTGTTGTTTAATCTTGTGCTGAACATAGACTTTCTCTGCTTGATCCCGGGAGAAGGCCAGCGAGATCCGGCTCAGGGCGCCACTCTTGAGGTACTGTTGCCACTCGGTCTGATAGAGAAAATCCTGCTCGAAATGGGGATTACCGAAGAACAGCCAGCTGTCGCCGGCCACGCCCTCGGCCACTCTTTGTTGCATGAAGGCCCGAAATGGCGCGACACCGGTTCCCGGCCCTATCATGATCACTGGCGTCTGTGGGTCTTCGGGCAGGCGGAAGTGCTTGTTGGGTTCCACATACACCCGCACCTGAGCGCCCTCCTCGGCCCGGGCCAGGAAGTGAGAGGCGGCGCCGAAACGGCGTTGGCCATCACGCTCCTCCTCCACCAGCGCCACTGTGAGATGCACTTCAGACTCCACTTCACTCTGACTCGAGGCGATGGAGTAAAGCCTAGGGGTAATAGGGCGCAGCTTGTCCAACAGAGCCTGGGCAGAATCCAGCTTGGCGCCATTGAGAGGATAACGTTTCACCAGGTCCACCAGTTGGTGGCTGAGAATAAACTGCCGGGTCTGCTCCTTGTCTTGACTGATAGTAAGCAGCTCGCCGCTTTCTACGGTTTCGGCCCAAAACTGCACCAGACCGGGATAGAGCTGGGTCAGCTCTTTGCTCTCAATCAGAGCATCACGCAGCTCCACAGACTCGCTGCCAAGCTTGACCCGGGTATCCGGCGCCAGCGCAAGCGCCTCGAGAATTTCGGCCACCAGAGCCTCATCGTTATGGAAATAGACCCCCAGCGCATCACCCGCCTGATAGCTGATGGCCGACTCGCCCAAATCGATTTCCAGATGACGGATATCCTTGAGTGAATCCCGGCCCGTCAGTTTCTGGCTGACTATCACTTCGGCGCTGTAGGGGTTTTGCTTATCATATTCCTGACCGATATTGCCATTGATACCTGCATTGACGGCATTGATGGACACCACATTGGTCGCTGCGCCATCGGTCGCCTGCAGCAGAGGCTTAACCTGCTCAAGCAGCTCGGTTTGCCAGCTGTCACTCTGTAACTGATAGTCCACATCACAGTCCACTCTCGGCAGTAAAGACTTGGCCCCGAGGGCGCTCAGGCGAGCATCGAAGTCTTTACCTGTCTGGCAGAAAAACTCATAGGAGGAATCCCCCAGCGAGAGAACCGCATACTGAAGCTTATCCAGCTTGGGGGCGCGTTTGGAGCCGAGAAACTTGTGCAGCTCAATGGCATCATCGGGGGCTTCACCTTCACCATGGGTACTCACCACGGCCACCAGCAGGGTTTCCTGCTTGAGGTTCCGGACATTGTATTCGCCCATAGATGCCAGGTTAACGCCATAGCCCAGACTCTGGGCCTTGGCGGCCAAAGCCTTGGCGATACCCCGGCCATTGCCCGTCTGACTGCCATAGAGTATGGTCAGAGTTTGCCCGCTCTGGCTTTGGGGGGAAGCGCCCTCCTGCCCCTGAGCGCTGGCGGCCAGATAACCACTGACCCATGCCAGCTGCAGCGGGCTGAGCTCGGCGGTGAGTTGTTTAAGCTTATCCACTTGTGGTGCTGAGAGTGGCGAAGCCAGTGAAGAGAGTTGTTTCAGTAACATTGAGACGGCCCGGTGACAGAGTAATGTCAGCAGCTTAGCCCCACTATCGAAAAGCAAAAAAGAATAATATTTAATTTTTTATATCAATAAGGAATATGCATGGTATAAAAATTAAGCTGCAAAAGTGTGGCCTGGCGCAAAGAATTTGCTCTGACCAGTGGAGAAACACACCACATGAAGAATATGAGCTTGTTTCCATTGAAAGACTTGCGACAATGCCAAAAGCACGCTAGGTGCCATGAAAGGAATATCTGTACCCCACACCCAGGATTTCATTCATGAGCGGGCTTGGTTCCTGAAAACATTTCAGGAAGTCCCCAATGGAAAGGGAAAGACCAGTCCCCCGAGTCCAGGTCAACAGACTTGCATTCTTTCACTCTGCCAGCGGAGTTTTGGCGGGGTGAATTTTGTTTATCAACCATCAGGGAATAGTCATGCAGATTGGAATACCGAGAGAGAGTCTCGCCGGTGAAACCCGGGTCGCTGCGACCCCGGCAACGGTAGAGCAACTTAAAAAACTCGGCTTTGAAGTGGCAGTGGAAGCAGGCGCGGGTGCGCTGTCCAGCTTCAGTGATGCCGCCTTCGAAGCCGCCGGTGCCAGTGTGGTACCGAATGTATGGCAGGCCGACTTGATCTTTAAGGTCAACGCGCCAACCGAAGATGAAATCAGCCAAATCAAAGATGGAGCCACCCTGGTAAGTTTTATCTGGCCGGCCCAAAATCCTGAATTGGTGGAAAAGTTGTCACAGCGCAACATCAATGTGATGGCGATGGACATGGTGCCGCGGATCTCCCGTGCCCAGTCCCTAGACGCCCTCTCATCCATGGCCAATATCGGCGGTTATCGCGCCGTGGTGGAAGCTGCCCATGAGTTTGGCCGTTTCTTTACCGGCCAAATTACTGCCGCGGGTAAAGTCCCACCGGCCAAGGTGCTGGTGATAGGTGCCGGGGTTGCCGGTCTTGCCGCCATTGGTGCCGCCGGTTCATTGGGCGCCATAGTGCGCGCCTTCGATACCCGTCTGGAAGTGGCCGAACAGATCGAATCCATGGGCGGTGAATTCCTCAAATTGGACTTCGGCGGGGAAGACGGCTCTTCCAGCGATGGCTATGCCAAAGTGATGTCTGATGAATTCATCAAGGCTGAAATGGCGCTGTTCGCCGAGCAAGCCAAGGAAGTGGATATCATCATCACCACAGCACTGATTCCAGGCAAACCTGCGCCCAAGCTCATCACCAAAGAGATGGTCGACTCCATGAAGCCGGGCTCAGTGATAGTGGACCTGGCGGCCGCTACCGGCGGCAACTGCGAATACACCCAAAGCGGCGAACTCTTTGTGACCGACAATGGCGTTAAAGTCATAGGTTACACAGATCTGCCAGGGCGTTTGCCGGCACAATCCTCCCAGCTTTACGGCACCAACCTGGTGAACCTGATGAAGCTGATGTGCAAGGAGAAAGACGGCAACGCCAGCATAGACTTCGAAGACGTGGTGATGCGCAACATGACGGTCGTCAAGGCAGGTGAAGTCACCTTCCCGCCGCCACAGATCTCAGTGACCGCAGCGCCCAAGAAACCGGCTGCCAAAGTCGAGCCGAAAAAGGCTGAAGAGAAAGCGCCATCCAAGCTCAAGTATATTTTGGGCGCTCTGGGTGTGGCCGCGTTCGGCGCCGTGGCCTCGGTGGCTCCGGCTGAGTTCCTGTCGCACTTTACTGTATTCGTGCTCGCCTGTGTGGTGGGTTACTACGTGGTTTGGAACGTGACTCATGCGCTGCATACGCCATTGATGTCAGTCACCAACGCTATTTCCGGCATTATTGTGGTAGGTGCACTGCTGCAGGTTGGCCAGGGCTCGGCCCTGATGACCGCACTGGCATTTATCGCCGTGCTGATTGCCAGTATCAACATCTTTGGTGGCTTTACCGTCACCCAGCGCATGCTGAAGATGTTCCGTAAGGATTAAGGGGGTATATCGTGTCTCAAGGACTGGTAACAGCAGCCTATATCATAGCGGCCCTGTTCTTCATCTTAAGCCTCGCCGGCTTATCGAAGCAGGAGTCTGCAAAAAATGGAAACCTGTTTGGGGTTATAGGGATGTCGATCGCTTTGATCGCTACCATACTGAATCCTGAAACCAATGGGGTTCACTGGATCATTCTCGCCATGGTGATAGGCGGTGCCATAGGTATTCGTCTGGCGCTCAAGGTTGAGATGACAGAAATGCCTGAGCTGGTCGCCATTCTCCACAGCTTTGTGGGTATGGCCGCCGTATTGGTGGGTTTCAACTCTTTCCTCGGCCTGCACCCACAGGCGATGAACGAAGTAATAGTCACTGTCGGTAATGACCTCAATGCCACTCTGGAAGCCGCCAGGGCAGCCATAGAGCAAGCCGCCGCCTCGGCAGCGCATGAGCCCATGACTGGCGCCATGCTCAACATCCACCTGGTGGAAGTCTTCCTGGGGATCTTCATCGGTGCCGTGACCTTCACCGGTTCTGTGGTGGCATTCGGCAAACTCAGAGGCATTATCTCCTCCAAGCCGATGATGTTGCCTCATCGCCACAAGCTCAACCTGCTGGCGGTAGTGGTATCCCTGCTGCTGATGATTTACTTCGTCAACGTAGGTGGCAGCATCTGGCCTCTGCTGATCATGACACTGATAGCCTTTGCCTTTGGCTGGCACCTGGTAGCCAGCATAGGCGGCGCCGACATGCCGGTTGTGGTATCCATGCTCAACTCCTACTCTGGCTGGGCGGCTGCAGCGGCGGGCTTTATGTTGTCCAACGACCTGCTGATCGTCACAGGTGCCCTGGTAGGTTCTTCCGGTGCCATCCTGTCTTACATCATGTGTAAGGCGATGAACCGTTCCTTTATCTCTGTGATTGCCGGTGGTTTCGGTACCGATGGCGCCGTTTCCAGCGGTGATGAAGAGATGGGCGAATACCGTGAAACCACGGCCGAGGATGTGGCCGAGCTGCTGAAAAACTCCAGCTCAGTGATCATCACCCCCGGATACGGCATGGCGGTGGCCCAGGCACAGTATCCCGTGGCCGAGATCACCCAGAAACTGCGTAATCTGGGGGTTAAGGTGCGCTTCGGTATCCACCCGGTTGCCGGGCGTCTGCCGGGCCATATGAACGTGCTGTTGGCCGAGGCCAAAGTGCCTTATGACATAGTGCTGGAGATGGACGAAATCAATGATGATTTCGAAGACACAGATACAGTACTGGTGATAGGCGCCAACGATACGGTTAACCCGGCGGCCACTGAAGATCCTTCCAGCCCAATCGCCGGCATGCCGGTACTAGAAGTGTGGAAGGCCCGCAACGTCATCGGCTTCAAACGCTCGATGAACACAGGTTATGCCGGGGTGCAGAACCCGCTGTTCTTCAAAGACAACACCCAAATGTTGTTCGGCGATGCCAAGGCCAGCGTAGAAGCGATTTTGAAATCACTCTAAGTAGCCTATCGCAGTAACAGCATGAGTAATAGAGGGATCCTGATGGCTCCCTCTTCTTTTACCTGCTCTTTGCAGGTTTGAGCACTCAGGCCGCTATCTCCTGCCCCCAAGCTGTCTTTAGGGAAGGTGCGAATAAGTCCTCGTGGCACTGGGGGAGATTCACAAAGATAAACTCAGCTTTGGAGAATGGTATTAAAAGCAATCTGGCAATGCGACATCACTATGCCGAAACAACTACCATGCCCACCTGCACCTCTTTATCTTTCTTGCCAAGCTCCGTCAGGGTTCGCTCAACGGCGTTTTCGGCGGCTTCTTGCGCCATGAGATAAGAGAAGTGCATACCTGCCACTAAGACCGGCTTTAGTGGTCTCTAGCCCACCTAATCTCCGCCCGTTCACTGTTCAATTTATGGACAATCAAATCATTGACCCTGCAAGTTAGGTCTGTTAGATATACTCAGATTAAAAAATGCAAAGGAGATGTGAAATGAGTATACGGATCTTACTTGCAATTCTGTTATTGGGGTGTTGCTCTCAAAACGCGATTGCGAAACCAGAAAGCGATGTGCAAAAAAAAGTAGAAGCTCACGCTCAGTACTTTGGTTTTCAAAGTCCAGAGGCTTACCTGCACTTTTCAGCTGAATTAAATCAGCTGATGTCAGGGAAGAAAACCCTAGGAGAACCTCTTTTAAAAACGACTACTTACATCAACTCTTTGGGGGCTGGAACTACTTATTCTACACTTTCTGTTGAGCAAAAGAGTGAACTCTTTGCTTTGATAAAAGCACGTAGGCTAAACATGGCTCAAAGTCTTGGTATTCCAGAGTCTTCAATGGATAGACTTATCACTCAATATGCAACCTACTCTAGACTGAATGCAAAGTTGCATAACATTGCTCTGGATAAGGTGTTTCAAACCAGATCAGGTGAAGATGATGAAATTGAGCGGATAGAAGTCGAGGGACGTCTACTACAAAGTTGGGGAGGCTATGGCTCACTCATGATGTACGTAGGAATCACCGAGATGGCAATGCAATCGAGTATTTCCCAATACACTCCTTTCGTTGTTCGTTTTACCGCAAGAGAGTCTGAACAAACTTTTATGTATAATAATTATTCTGGGTCATGGAGTATCTCAAACGAAACTCCGTGTATACAAGATAGTTGCCAAGGGTATCCTGTTCTAAATCCTTAATTAAAAGGATTGCCAAAAAGCCCCAGTAGAATTAATTACAGGGGCTTTTTTGTACTCAGAATTTCACCTGTCAGAAGTTGTCTTAGTTACTCTAGTGCGAGCCTTCAGCTCTCCCTCCGCTGCAATAACTTTACCTTGCACTTGGTGACCTTTCCCTGAGGGGAAATTCACAAGGATAAGCACTGCCTTGAGAATGGCATTAAACGTAATCTGGCAATGTGGTATCACTATGCCATTACTGTGAACAAAACGGTACGATTCACAGCCACTCTGGGATAGAACAACCGCTTGTTGGTCCATTTCCCCCTCCAAAAGTTGGTGTGGAAGACCCCCCGATTAAAGCTCACGCACACTCAGTGCCCCAGCTTGGCCTGCTCAATAAGCAGGGCCGCTGGTATAGCCGCCCTGCTTAGTTTTAGCCGTTAACCACCGAGGATCCGTTTCCACCAAGGCAAAGGTTCACCGCAGTTGGGTGCCGGATGATAACTGTCGGCCAGCGCAGGAACCGCCACCACATTACGGCAATCGGCTTGTTTCGCCGCACCTGTATCCCGGTCGAAATAGCCCTGCACCACACCGTTGACCGGCGGCAATCTCAGCCCCAGCGGCGGCCGCTCGGCGAGGAAACGTTGATAGACAGTCATGGCACCACTGCTGCCATAGAACTGGGTCTTGCCGTTGTCATCACGGCCAACCCAAACGGCGGCAACGTTACGCTCGTCAAATCCGGCAAACCAGGAATCGCGGCGGTCGTTGCTGGTGCCCGTCTTGCCCGCCAGCATCACTCCGGGGAAAGCCGCCCCAAGACGCGAAGCCGTGCCGGACTCCACCACCTTGGTCATGGCGTACTGCACCAGATAGTTGGCCGCAGGCGTTATCGCCTCATGGCGTGGCATACTGGCCACAGGCAGGGGCTGGTTGTCGCTGTCCAGCACGGCAGTCACCGCATTGAGCTTACGATAACGACCTCCGTCCGCCAGGGTCTGATATACCTGCGCCACCATCAAGGGGGAACCGTTCACGGCGCCGAGCAACATGGAAGGATAAGCCGATACAGCTTCATTCCAACCGGCCTCTTTTAGCGTCGCGGCTACGGCATCGACGCCAACCATCATGCCCAGATTCACGGTCGGCACGTTCATCGATTTCTTGAACGCCGTCAACAGCGGCACCTGGCCGCGGAACTTGCGATCCACATTCTGGGGCGACCAGGTCTTGCCCTGCTCATTCTTGAGGGTAATGGCCTCATCTTTGAGGGGGCTGGCGAGATTGAACTTACTGCCCTGTGCCAGCGCCGTGGCATAAACAAACGGCTTAACCAGTGAACCTATGGGACGGCGAATTTCCACCGCCCGGTTGAAACCCTCGTAGCCCGGCACCTTATCGCCCACCATGGCGGCAATCCCGGCGCTGTACTTGTCGGTCACCACCATGCCCACCTGCACCTCTTTATCTTTCTTGCCAAGCTCCTTCAGGGTTCGCTCAACGGCGTTTTCGGCAGATTCCTGCGCCATGGGATCCAAAGTGGTATAGACCTTGACGCCGGACTGCTTCAGCAGCGCCGCACCATAGCGGTCCTTGAGTTCCTGTTTAACCACGGCAAAGAAGGCCGGCAGTTTCTGGTGCACCGGCTTATCCGAGCGCCTTAATCCCAGCGGCGACTCCGCTGCCGCCTTGTATTGGTCGACAGAAATTTTGCTGCCTTCCATCAACAACCTGAGCACCAGATCGCGCCGCTCCTGAGCCCTGTCAGGATAGCGCCAAGGGTTGTAGTAGGATGGCCCCTTGATAGCGGCGACCAGGAAGGCTTGCTGTGCCAGGGTCAGCTCTCCGACCGGGCGGCCAAAATAGAATTGCGATGCCAGCCCCATGCCATGCACGGCTCTGGATTTGTCCTGCCCCATGTAGACCTCATTGAGATAGGCCTCGAGAATTTCATCCTTGCTGTAACGAAAATCGATAATCAGCGCCATCAAGGCCTCCCTGGCCTTACGGATTAAGGAGCGCTCGCTGGAGAGGAAGAAGTTCTTCGCCAGCTGCTGGGTCAGGGTTGAGCCGCCCTGTACCGTGCGACCGGCACTGATATTGACCAGCAGGGCACGGGCGATGGCAAAGGGATTCACCCCGTGGTGCTCATAGAAGCTGCGGTCTTCCACCAAAATAAGCGCTTCGACTATGTGTTCGGGGATCTGTTCGGTTGGTACAAATAGCCTGTCCTCACCATCACCGGCGATGATCCTGTCCAGCAGCACAGGTTCGAGATGAAACACCGCCAGTTGACGTTTGTCGCTCATGCGCGCCACCGAAGTGACGCCGTTGGAGTCGAAACTTATCATCACCCGCTGCTCTGCCTGGCTTCCCTCAGGATGCAGGAAGGGGCGACGCCACAGCTCGATTCGGGTACTGGAGGCAGAAAACTCCCCCACCTGGCGCGGATTGGCCACCTTGCGATAGCCCAGCAGCTTAAGTTCGGCCATCAGCTGGGCGTGGCTCACCGCCGCCCCGGGATAGAGTGCCATTGAGCGACTGAACACCTGCGCCGGCAGGTGCCACTTCTGCCCTTCAAACTTACGGGCGATGATCTGATCCAGGTAGATACAATAGATGGTCAACGCCGCTACCAGAATAAGGGCCAGCTTCCAGGTTATCGACCATAACCTGCGCCACAACCCGGAGCTTTGCCGCGCCGGCTTGCTCTTGCTGCTGGTTTTTCTGGTACTTTTTTTCGTGGTACTTTTCTTGGTGGTCATGCTTATCCCAAAATTTACTGCTGGATATTCAAGGTCTTTTTCTTGGTGAATTTGGTCGGCAAAGTATTAGCCGGATCGTCGGGCCACAGGTGTTTAGGGTAGCGCCCACGCATCTCTTTTTTCACTTCGACATAGGGCCCTTGCCAAAAGCTGGCCAGATCGGCCGTCAGTGCCAAGGGGCGCTGCGCCGGAGACAAGAGTTCCATGGTTACGGTCAGCTCCCCTTGCAGTAGCCGCGGGCTTTCGGCCATGCCCAGCGCTTCCTGCAGACGCACGCTCAGCAGCGCCCGCCCGCCGGCATCATAGCGGATCGGCGCCCGGGTGCCCGTGGCCATTTTCCAATGGCTCGGTAGCCATTCATTCAGCATCTGCTGCGCCTGCCACTCGAGGCGATTGAGCAGCAGCTGCTTGATATCCAATGCCATTAACCCCTTTAGCTGCTTGATATCGCTCAAAAACGGCTCCAACCACTCCTCGAGAGAATCCAGCAGCGCCGGATCGCTGCTGTCCGGAAATAGGCTCGGATCTTTGGATCTTGCCAGTGCCAGCCTGAACTGGAGCTGCCTGACATCCTCATCCATATTGAGCAGCGCCAAGCCTTTGCTGCGCAGCAACGTCATAATCGCCTGAGCCCTCAGCTTGGGATCCGCCTCTTTCTCGGCTTCCCGCTTGAGCACTATCTCCCCCAGACGCAGTTGGCGCTCGGCAAAGAAACGTCCCTTGGACTCATCCCAGCCCGCCTGCTGTTGCCAAGTGCAGAGAAAAGCCAGCTCATTTTCCAGCAACCCCGCCGGTAATTCGGCCGCCAGATAGATGCGGCCGGCGCTGCGGCCCTCGGTCTCCTGGTAATCGGCCACCACCAGAAACTCGCAGCCGCTGAGGCTGTCACCGGCATCGAGCACCACGCCGCTGCCATTGGCCAACTGGTAACCCTCGACGCCTCTTGCCTTGGCTATCCTGTCAGGAAATGCCAGCGCCAACAACAGGGCGCAATCGGCACGATTCGCCAATTTCAGAAAGTCTGCCGCCTTGCCATTAAGCCCTAAGCGTCTGAGCCAGTTGCCGACTTGTCTGGCCTCAAGGCCTTGAGTGGCCTGAGAAAGTTTATCCATGATATCGGCGCCGTTGCCCGCAAGGCTTCTGGCCTCCAATAAGGCAGCCAGCAGACAAGCCAGACCGGCGAGCTCAGGTTCGCCGCGCCCCTGCCCCAAACTCTGCGCCCGGAGCAGCATATGCGCCAGCCGTGGCTGCGCCCCCAGTGCATAGGCCGCGCGGCCATGGGCGGTAAGCTTACGTTGCCTGTCTACCAATTGCAGCGACTGCAACAGCTGCCAGGCCACCGCCTCATTGGCTCTGGCCGGTGGCGTCAGTAAAGGCAAGTCACTGAGGCTACGCACACCCCAGCAAGCGGCATCCAAGGCCATGGAGAGCAAGTCGGCATGCAAGATTTCCGGCTCATCCGCCTGCGGCAAGCGGCCGTGCTCCTCCTGGCCCCAAAGCCTTAAGCAGAAACCCGCACTGGTGCGCCCAGCCCGCCCGGCTCTTTGAGTGGCCGATGCCTGGCTGATACGCTTGAGTCCCAAACGGGTCACGCCGCTGCGGGGGTTGAAACTGGCCTGGCGCTTGTAACCACTGTCCACCACCAGAGTAATCCCCTCTATGGTCAGACTGGATTCCGCCAGGTTGGTGGACAATACCAGCTTACGCTCACCGGCATTGGCCGGGGCAATCGCCGCATCCTGCTCTTTGGCACTCAGTGAGCCGTAGAGAGGACAAATGCGCACATTGGCCGCAACTCTGGATTGCAGATAGTGCTTGAGGCGCTGAATTTCCCCCTGTCCCGGCAGGAAGGCGAGTATCGAGCCCTGTTGCTGCGCTTCGCTAGCCCCCAAAGCGCCGGCCTGCTGAGGGTCCAGCAGCGCCAGCAACTGCCGCCCCATATGTTCAAGCCAAGGCGCCATGCCAGAGCCGGACCCCGAACCGCTGCGCCTCTGCGCCGAAACAGCGCTGTAGGCGATAGTCACAGGGTAGCTGCGGCCCTCACTGGCAAGTAGCTTGGCATCCGGCATCAAGGTGTGTAACGGCAAACCTTCGAGCGTTGCCGACATGGCCAGCAAGTGTAAATCGTCCCGCAATGAGGCCTGCACTTCCAGTGCCAACGCCAGACCGAGATCTGTGCTCAGATGGCGCTCATGGATCTCATCGAAAATGATCATGGCAACGCCCTTGAGCTCAGGGTCCTGCTGGATCATGCGGGTCAGCACCCCCTCGGTGATGATCTCGAGTCGGGTGTTGCCGCTGACCTGACTCTCACCGCGAATCCTGAACCCCACCTCTTGCCCCAGCGCCTGCCCTCTTTGGCGCGCTAAAAAGCCGGCGATGGCCCGAGCCGCCACCCGTCTGGGCTCCAGCATAAGGATCTTGCCGTCGATTTCCGGCCAGTCGAGCAGTGCCAAGGGCAGCGCGGTGGATTTACCGGCTCCGGTAGGCGCTTCGAGGATAACTTGCAGGCAACTGGCCAAGGTTTGGCGCAGTTGAGGCAACAGAGATTGAATGGGTAAGTCGTTCAAGATTCAGGGCATGGCTTACAAAAACAGGCGCTCAGTGTAACCAGTTTCCGCCGCCGTGGCTAACCTAACGGGGTAGCTCACTCAGCTCAAGTAAGGGCCTGGGTTTGCCTATGGCGTAACCTTGAGCATAATCCACCCCCAGATCCCGCAGTTTCGCCACTATTGCCTCGGTTTCCACAAACTCGGCAATAGTTTGAAACGCCATCTGCCTCCCCAACTGGCACATGGCGGCAATGATCGCCTGATCCGCCTTGTCTTCACAGAGATTGACCACAAACTGGCCGTCAATCTTCACATAATCCACCGCCAACTGTTTAAGGTAGGCAAAAGAGGAAAAGCCGGCGCCAAAGTCATCCATCGCCAGCTTACAACCCAAAGGTTTGAGCAGTTCAATCAACCTATGAGCCTGCTCGAGCTGACTGAGAACCGAAGTTTCGGTGATTTCGATACACAGCTTATCGACCAACTCGGGCTCGGCCAGCAGACGCATCTCAAGCCAGTCCATAAACTCCTCATCCTCAAGCGAGGACGCCGAAAGGTTCAGCGACACCAAAGACAGGGACTGCCACAACTCAAGATGCCGATTGCCCCAAAGCAGCAGATGATCTATCACCCAGCGATCCACTCTGGACGCCAGGTTATAACGCTCTGCCGCCGGCAGAAATATCGCCGGTGACAGCATCTCTCCCTCCTCCTGATACATACGCAGCAAGATCTCCAGATGCATACCGCTATCTGTAGCCTCCAGCGGGCGGATCTCCTGAAAATAGAGCTCAAATTTGTCGTTGGCCAGGGCTCCCAGGACATCGACCGAGGCGGTCATTTCGCTGTAGAGCCGCTTGAGGCGGGGATCGCTGCTGTCGTAGAGTAACCAGCCATTGCGCCCCTGCTCCTTGGCCAGCCGGCAAGCGGCATCGGCCTGGCCCATAACGGTATAGATGTCCTGCGCCAATGGTTCCAACTGGGCTATGCCTATGCTGGCCGAGACCCCATGTTTGCGGTTTTCCCAGTTGAATTCATGATTAAACAGCTGCTGACAGATACGCTCAGCGATATGTTTGGCCGACTCTGGGTTACAAAAATGCATCAGGATCCCGAACTCATCGCCGCCGAGCCTGGCCACCACATCCCCCTTGCGCACCAGCTGCTTGAGCCGCTGCGCCACCTGACACAAGAGCCTGTCACCCGCGATATGCCCGCTGACATTGTTGATCACCCGAAACTGATCCAGATCCACAAAGGCAATACACACAGGAGGAGCCTGTTCCTCGCCGAGCACTTTGGCCAGCAAGGCTTCGAAATGCACCCGATTGGGCAGGCCGGTCAAAGCATCATAATTGGCATGGAATGACAGCTCGCTGGCCAATCTGTGGCGTTCACTGACATCTTCAGCCATCAACACCAGGGTACGCTTATCAGCCTTGCTACGACTGATACTTAGCTTTTGCCAGGAGAGCTCCTGTCCATGCTGAAAACCAACCTCACACCAGGCCTGATTCAATACCCCATCGCGCACCACGGCCAGGGTATCGAGCAAAATGCCCTTGTCATCCTCACGCACCAAGGTCAGCAGATCCTGGCTATCAGCGGCTACCAGTGTCTGTTTGGCTATCCGGTTCATCATGGTCAGTTGGTTGCTGCTATCCAACTGCCCGCAAGCCAGGGGTAACTGCTGAAACAACTCCTGATACTTGCGCTCACTGGCCAGCAGCGCCAATGCGATACGGGTCAGTTCCATCGCCGAGCCTATCATGGCGGCCGCATGGCTAAGCTCATTGACAAAGTCCTCCTGCCAGCGCTTTTCACCACCGCATTGCAAGGCACCGACGGCGATATGGGTCTCCCCCAGATGCAGTGGCGGCAGCACCAGCAGGCTACGTACCTGCCACTGGCGTAAAAAACGTTTCTCTTCCTGAGCTTCCTTGGGAAGCTCTTCAATACTGTCCAGGGTCAGGAGTTTGGGATGGCGTAACAGATTGCGAAAAAAAGGCATGTTCCCCAACCCCCACTCTCGGGTGGCTTGCAGAGTATTGAATTGGGGTTTGAGGTAGAGATTACGGGTCTTGAGCCGCCCGGGAGCCTTTCCGGCCGCCAGCACAAATACCCCGTCACAATCCAGTTGCCGGGTGATGATCTCCAGGGCGCGATCAACATTCTGCTCCAGGGTGATCAACGGAGAATCGCTGAAGACATCCACCAGGGCATGTTGCAATTGATTGGCTAGACTCACGGACATAATGGGGTCATTTCCTTACGACTGTTCCTGAACTGAAGAATCCATCTGATACCATTATGCTTCCATTTTAACGCAGTGAGTCAACTCTCATGCAAAATGGTATAAGCCACAGTATAGGTCAAGAGTATAAGCCAAGGCCTTAACCGGAAACGAAAAATGAGCCCAATTACGCGTAAAAGACTATTTCTCGGATTCTCGCCAGCCGCGGCAGAAAGAGCAAGCTTGCTGAAGTTACAGCAGGCTTGTGAACAAGCTTATGAACCGTCAGCCCCAGGTCTCAAGAAAGTGACTGAGGCCAATCTGCATCTCACCCTGGCGTTTCTCGGCCAGGTGACGGCAGAACAGCTCGGGGATTTACTCGCAGCCATTCCCGGCTTGCCCTTGAAACGCTTTCGGTTGCGGCTCGAGCATCTCTGTTTCTGGCCCGGGCCGAAAATACTCTGCCTGGCCGGCATAGCCGAAGATCCAGCGTTAATGGCGCTCGCCAAGGCGGCGCAACAACTGGCAACAAATCTTGAGCTGCATAGCAGCGAATATGATTACCGCCCCCATATCACCTTGATGCGAAGGGCCAACAACCTACCGGAACTCGAAGATGTTCCAACGCTCAATTTAACGCCAAGCGAGCTGCAACTCTACGAGTCTTTGAGTACTCCAACCGGCGTCGAGTACCAGATATTGGCCAGCTGGCCGTTAAGCGGCTGAATCACTTAAGCGCCTTGTGCATCACCACGCAGTCGAGCACTATGCCTCTTGGGGAGTGATATTGGCTTATCCCCTCACCGCAAAAGCCACAACTGCGATAGAAGTCGGCGGCATTGAGGGTAGACTCCAGCGTCAGCACGGTCACGCCTCTTTCACGCGCCAAAGACTCGAGATAAGCGAGTAAGTCGCGCCCAAGCCCTTGGCCCATGGCTTGTGGATGCACGAACAGGGCTTCAATTCGGTCGTTATCCAGCATGCCGGTCGCCAGTATTTTTCCCTGATGTTCGATGAGATAAAAGTCTCTCTCCACCATGGTGATAAAGACAGAGGGCATCTCGCCTTGGGTCCAAATTCTGAGCTCTGCCTTTGTGTAAACCTCCTGGCAACCGGCCTGAATCGCCAGATTACGGATATCCCAGGCAGCTTGTGCGTCTTCCTTTCTTGCCTTGCGTAACTTCATCCTGCACTTCCCTTCGTTGAAAAATAGCGATACACAGGCATTAAAAAGCCGCCCTGTGGGCGGCTTGGTTTGGGCGTTAATTCCCTATGACTCAGTCCGCCAGCAGTTCGGCTATGGTCAACATACCATGAGTCGTGGCGCCTGCAGCCCAAAGAGCCGAAGCATTGTCTTCAAATGCGGCGGCCAGATCGATATGCAGCCAATCGACACCTTCATTGACAAAACGCCACAGGAAACCAGCGGCATTGGAAGCGCCACCGGCGCCGCCACCTTTTACCGGGCGGCTGTTGGCGGTATCGGCATAGGCAGAAGGACACATCTCTTTATGCCAAGGCTCCAGCGGCAAAGGCCAAACATTTTCGGCCACTAGAGCCGCCTTTTGCTGCGTCAACGCCAGCAGTGGCTGACTGGGGGAGAAGATGGCGTTATAGTTGCGGCCAACGGCCATCACGGCGGCGCCGGTCAGGGTGGCGGCATCGATAACCCGAGTCGCACCGCTGGCGCAGGCGGCCTGCAGACCATCGGCCAGCACCAAGCGCCCCTCGGCATCGGTATTGACCACTTCAACCGTGGTGCCGTTCTTGTAGGTCAGTATGTCTCCCAGCTTATAGGCACGACCACTGATCAGGTTCTCGGCGCAGCAGAGGTAGAGTTTAACCCGCTTGTCGAGACCGTTCTGAATCGCCAGCCCCAGCGCCGCAGCAACCGTTGCCGCGCCGCCCATATCGGCCTTCATGCCCAGCATGCCTTCGGAAGCCTTGATGCTGTATCCGCCTGAGTCAAAGGTGATCCCTTTACCTACCAACGCGACGGACACGGGAGCATCTTCCCCCAGAGGGTTGAAGTCCAGTTCCAGCAACGCTGGTGGCCTTTCGCTGCCGCGGCCAACCGCATGAATGCCTATCCACTGCTCCTGCAGCAAGGCTTCTCCTTCAACTATCCGGTAGCTGACCTTGTCACCGCCGAGCTCGGCCAGCCAATTGGCCGCCTGCTGCGCCAGTTTCAGAGGTGGCAGGTTTTCCGGTGTTTCATTAATAAGACTGCGGGCAAACGATGCGCTGTAAGCCCTGCTGGTCAGCGCACCCTTGAGCGCCTCATCACCGGCCCACTGGATCTCATGGCCGCCTTTGGCGGTGACAAAGCCCTGGGCAAAGGCCCATTGACTGTTGAGATCCCAACCCTCTCCCACCAAAGAAACCTGATTGATCCCCTGGTTACGCAGCTTACGGGCGGCCATCTGGATTTGTCGCAGGGCATCGTTTCCCTGCAGGTGGATCTGAGCCTGCTCAGCATTGTAGGTTACATCGGCCTTGCCCCAATGGGCCGCTGGGGCTTCATGGGTCAGCGCTATCTTCATGGATTGACTCATTTCGATTCCTTCTTCTTTTATATGTAGTGAACGCAAGGCGCCACAATTGCGTCCAGTGTACTGCATTCCTGCCCGGCACTTGAAGCCCTGCGCCGAATGAGAATTGTTGCCAACTGTAAAGCCTGCTAGGCTTTGGAGTTTTCAGTCACTTCAGGGAGATGGGAATGGAGTTTATCCCACCACTGCAATCCGGCATTTTGATCCAAAGGTATAAACGCTTTCTGGCCGATGTCAGGCTGGATGATGGCACTGAGATTACCCTGCACTGCCCCAATACGGGTTCAATGAAGAACTGCCAGTTCCCCGGCGAGCGGGTTTGGTTCTCCTGTTCGGACAATCCCAAGCGTAAGTACGCCCACACCTGGGAACTGATGCAAACCCCTGGAGGCGACCTGATTGGAGTCAACACCGGCCGGGCCAATGCTCTGGTAGAGGAAGGGATCCAAACAGGTGTCATCAAGGAACTACAGGGATACCAAAACCTCAAGCGGGAAGTGAAATACGGTGATGAAAACAGCCGTATCGATATTTTTCTCAGCGAAGGGACAAAGGCCGATTGCTATATCGAAGTGAAGAACACCACACTCTTGGAAGAAGGTCACGGTTACTTCCCTGATGCCGTCACCAGCCGCGGTCAGAAACACTTGCGGGAACTGATGTCCGTGGTAAAAAGTGGCCAACGAGGGGTATTGGTGTTTTTAGTGCAACATACCGGCATAAAAACCGTATCAGCGGCCCGTCATATAGATTCAAAATATGCTGATTTATTGAACGAAGCCATAGCGGCCGGAGTTGAAGTGCTGGCCTATGCCACAAGCCTTGCCCCAGAAGGCTTCAGGGTGGAATCAAGGCTCGAATTTATCCGCTGAACCAGCTGTGAAAAGTGATAAAAAGTTGATTTAATCGGGTTTAGCAGACATATTCAAATAATTAGCAATAAGTAAATCGAAATATTTGCCTAGGTAGAGAGATTCTGATATAGATAGCGGCCGTTCATAAGAACGCCCTACGACGCAAATGGAAACAGGAGATGCGTTATGCCTGAAGGCACTAAAAAACTTGGTGTACTCGCTATCGCTGGTGTAGACCCTTACCAGGAAAAACCCGGTGAGGAGTACATGAACTCGGAACAACTGAGTCACTTCAAAACCATTCTTGAAGCATGGAGGAATCAGTTGCGTCAAGAGGTGGATCGCACTCTTACCCATATGCAGGATGAAGCTGCAAACTTCCCGGACCCGGTGGACCGTGCCGCCCAGGAAGAAGAGTTCAGCCTCGAACTGCGCGCCCGCGACCGCGAACGTAAGTTGATCAAGAAGATCGAAAAGACACTGCAGAAAATTGAAGAAGATGACTTCGGTTTCTGCGAATCCTGCGGCGTTGAAATCGGCATCCGTCGTCTGGAAGCCAGACCGACAGCCGATCTGTGTATCGACTGCAAAACGCTGGCAGAGATCAAAGAAAAACAGATGGCAGGTTAATCTAATCTGCCACAGCGCGGGGCCAAGTGTTACACTGGCCCCGCGATTTTTTTGTCACTCTGCCCTTGATGAACAACACTTCCTACATAGGCCGTTTCGCCCCCTCGCCTTCTGGCTCTTTGCATTTTGGCTCTCTTGTTGCCGCCCTCGGCAGTTATCTACGCGCCCGCTCAAAACAAGGGCAGTGGTTACTGCGAATAGAAGATATCGACCCCCCAAGAGAAGTCAGCGGCGCAGCCGATGACATAATGCACACTCTGGAAGCCTTTGGCTTACACTGGGATGGCGAAGTGCTGTACCAGAGCCAACGCCTGCAAGACTATCAACAACATATAGATGCCTTGCTGAAATCCAATCAGGCCTACTATTGCCAGTGCACCCGCAAACAGATCCAGCAAAGAGGTGGCGTTTACGACGGCCGCTGCCGGGAGTTGCAACTCAAGCAAGGTGCTATTCGCATTCGCAACCAATTGGCGGTTGCTCAGTTTATTGATGACCATCTGGGTAAAGTCTGTGTCGACCCGGCCTTCGCCGCAGAAGACTTTATTATCAAGCGCAGCGATGGCCTGTACGCCTATCAACTGGCGGTAGTGCTGGACGACGCCTTTCAGGGCATCACAGAAATCGTCCGCGGCGCCGATCTCTTGGAGGCCAGTTGCCGACAGATAAGCCTGTTTCGCCAATTCGGGTTTCAGGAACCGAGTTTTTTTCATCTGCCGCTGGCCAGCACCCAAACTGGACGCAAGCTCTCCAAGCAAAACCATGCCACGCCGGTGGATAAACGCCATCCACAGCCGGCGCTGCTGGCGGCACTTGAGTTTCTCGGCCAGGCCGCTGTCACCCCCCAAGCCGATGTGACTCAGATGTTGGCTCAGGCGGTGGCTCAGTTTGATCCGGACAGCATTCCCAAACAGACAGAGATCCTCATCGGCCGCTGATATACTCATCGCCCGCTATTTGGTATATCATAGCCGCCAGTTTTTAACCCTTATTTTGCGTTAACGTTCCGAGGTGTCCCATTTTTCGCCGTATCAGTCAGTTTTGTAAGCAGTTGTTTGACGATGGTCAGACAGCCAAGGCTCAACAAGAAGACAACACAGACACAGGTTTGAGCCTGGAGGTTATCCCGCGCGATGGCCACAGCATTTCCCGCAGACAGATTAGCGAGAATGCGCTCAAGGTTTTGTACCGCCTGCATAAGTCTGGCTTTAACGCCTATCTGGTCGGTGGCGGCGTACGCGATCTGCTGCTTGGACTGGATCCAAAAGACTTTGACGTGGTCACCAATGCCACTCCGGAAGAGATCAAGAAGCTGTTTCGCAACTGCCGCCTGGTTGGCCGTCGTTTCCGCCTGGCCCATATCGTCTTTGGCCGGGATGTTATCGAAGTGGCTACCTTTCGCGGCCACCACGGCAACAGCGAAGAGAAAATTTCCAAGGTCAATTCGGCCGGACGACTGCTGCGCGATAATGTGTATGGCGACATAGATGAAGACGCCGAGCGTCGCGACTTTACCGTCAACGCCCTCTATTACAATATTGCCGACTACTCCATTCGCAGCTATGGCGGCGGTATTCATGATCTTAAAGCCAGAAGCCTGCGACTGATTGGCGATCCCGAGACCCGTTACCGGGAAGACCCGGTGCGTATGCTGCGAGCCGTGCGCTTTGCCACCAAACTGGGGATGTCCATCGATAAGCGCACTGCGGCCCCGATCAAGAGCCTGGCTCCGCTGCTGAAAGATATTCCGGCGGCGCGTATGTATGAAGAAGTGCTCAAGCTGTTCTTCGCCGGTAAGGCGCTGAACAATTATCAGATGATGCGCGAATATCAGCTGTTTGCACCGATCTTCCCTCTGGTGGAAAGCCTGCTGCGGGACGATCCCAAGGGCCCGGCCGCCAGACTGCTGAGCGAAATGATGCACAACACAGATGTGCGCGTCGGTGAAGACAAGCCTGTGACACCGGCCTTCTTCTATGCCGCGCTCCTTTGGTATCCGCTGCAAAACCGCGCCCAGGATATTGCCTTGGAGAGCGGTCTCAGCCCCTATGATGCCTTCTTTGCCGCCATGGGCGATGTACTTGAGCAGCAGTGCCGCTCGGTAAGCATTCCACGCCGCTTCAGCACTCCGGCACGGGATATCTGGCAGTTACAGATGCGCTTTGAACGCTCTCAAGGGGGCCGCGCCTTTAAACTGATGGAGCATCCCAAGTTCCGCGCCGCCTACGATCTCTTGCTGCTCAGAGCCAATGCCGAAGGCGGTAATCTGGCCAAACAAGCCAGTTGGTGGCAACAGTTTGTCGAGTCTGATGATGATAAGAGACAACAACTGATACGCAGCGGCAACAAAACCGGCGGCAGCCGCAACCGTAATGCCAATCAGCGCCGGCGCCGCAAGCCACGTCGCCCAAGCGAAAAACCACAGGCGGCAGAGTAAGATGACCGGAGTCTATGTGGCGCTGGGCGCCAACCTGGACTCTCCCGAGCGCCAGCTTGATAGTGCTTGCCTGGCGCTGCAACAGCTGGCGCTGCAAAACAGCTTTCGCGTTTCATCCTACTATCGCTCGGTTCCCATGGGCGATGTTCCCCAGCCAGACTATGTCAATGCGGTGGCCTGTTTCGAGACCGAACTGGCGCCGCTGGAACTCCTTGACGCCTTGCAGGCAATCGAGTTGCAGCAAGGTCGACAACGCCTGGTGCGCTGGGGGCCCAGAACCCTGGATCTGGACCTGCTGCTCTACGGCGATCAGCAGATACAGACCCCAAGGCTCACTGTGCCGCACTACGGCATCAAGAGCCGTGAGTTTGTCCTCATTCCACTGGAAGAACTCAATCCTTCGCTGGTGTTGCCCTGCGGTACCGGCATAGCCACACTGATCACCGATGCCATGCGCCAATCGCTGCAATTGCTCCATCCCTCCGGCTGAGAAACTGAGCCGGATCGTTGCAGTCCAAAGCTTCATGGCATATAACACCACTTTACTCGGTTAATAAGAAGAGCATTATGTCTAAAATCACCACAGCTACCCTGCGTAAATTCAAGCAGGAAGGTAGAAAATTTACCGCTCTGACCGCTTATGACGCCAGTTTTGCCGCCGCTTTTGACAGCGAAGGTGTAGACGTCCTGCTGGTAGGAGACTCATTGGGAATGGTTCTGCAAGGGCACGATGATACCTTGCCTGTCAGTGTCGAGGAGATGGCCTATCACACCCGCTGTGTTCGCCGTGGCATCAGCCGCAGTTTGTTGATGGCCGATCTACCCTTTATGAGCTACGCCACTCCCGAACAGGCAATGACCAATGCCACCAAGCTGATGCAGGCCGGCGCCAACATGATCAAGATTGAAGGGGGCCAATGGTTACTGGAAACGGTTTCCATGTTGACCGAGCGCGGCATTCCTGTCTGCGCTCATATAGGACTGACACCACAATCAGTGCATGTGTTCGGTGGTTTCAAGGTGCAGGGCCGCGATGCCGACAACGCCCAGCGGATCCTGGATGAAGCCAAGGCGCTGGAAGGTGCCGGTGCCCAACTTTTGGTACTCGAATGTATCCCGGCAGCGTTGGCAAAACAGATAACCGAAGCGCTGCAAATTCCGGTGATCGGCATAGGTGCCGGCAAGGAGACTGATGGCCAAATCCTGGTGATGCACGATGTACTCGGGATTTCCAGCGGCTATATCCCGCGCTTTTCCAAGAACTACCTCAAGCAGACAGGTGAAATCCGTGAGGCCGTGAAGGCCTATATCGACGAAGTTCAGCAGGGACAATTCCCCGCAGAAGAGCACACCTTTAACTGAGCCGGGGATTCGCCAGATTATGCTGACCACAGCCAAAATAGATGAGATCCGTGCCCGGGTACGGGAATGGCGCCAAAAGGGGGAAACCATCGCCTTTGTCCCTACCATGGGCAATCTGCACCAGGGACATGTGAGTTTAATCCTCGAAGCTGCGCGCCGCGCCGATCACGTGGTGGCCTCGATTTTTGTCAATCCATTGCAGTTTGGCAAGAATGAGGATCTCGATGCTTATCCCCGCACCCTGGGCGCCGATCAACAGAAGCTGACCGAAGCCGGCTGCGAGCTGCTGTTTACCCCAACACCCGAGCTTATCTACCCCAAGGGGCTGGATGCCCAGACCTTTGTGGAAGTCCCCGGGATCTCCGATGAGCTTTGCGGTGCCAGCCGTCCAGGGCATTTTCGCGGAGTCGCGACCATAGTCTGCAAACTGTTCAATATAGTGCAGCCGGATATAGCCCTGTTTGGCCGCAAGGACTACCAGCAACTACTGGTGATCAAGACCATGGTGACCGACCTGTCGCTGCCCATCGAGGTCATAGGGGTAGAAACCGTTCGCGAGGATTCCGGCCTGGCACTGAGTTCGCGCAATAGTTATCTCACCGAGACCGAAAAGGCGCTGGCCCCCAAGCTCAAGGCAAGCATGGATAAACTGGCCGAGGCGATCGTCCTGGGACAGGATATCGACCAAGCCATCAGCAATGCCAAGGAGTTCCTGCGCGCCGCCGGGCTTGAGCCCGACTATCTGGAAGTGCGTGAAGCTTCAAGCCTCAAGCCTGTGAACAGCGATGACAAATCGCTGGTGATCCTGGCCGCCGCTTATCTGGGTAAGGCCCGCCTCATAGACAATATGATATTGTCACGCTGATCTCTTTTTAAGGGGTAGGATAGCTACCCCTTCATTTTCTGCCCAATAGCTTCCCCCAGCCACAATAATTTCCTTAGTCAAAAACTGGTCTTCAATAAAGGTTTGAGTCATATTGGTTACACTTGTTTTAGATATGTGACGAAAGGATTCCCACCCCAATGTTGTCCGGACAGCCCAGACTCTGGCTCTTTGTTGCACTGCTGCTCGCTTGGCAAGTTCAGGCAGGTACCGTCTATAAATGTATCAAAGAAGACAAGGTGGTATTCAGCCAGCAGCCCTGCCCACAAGCCTTCACCCAGCACAGAATTGAATACCAGTATGGCGTGACCACGGAAACGGCCGAGGGAGAAAGAGTTGATCCGCTGCAATCCCTTTTGGAAAACGACAGCCTGCCAGAAGACAAGCTGTTGCGCCGACTGGAAGCCGAAGTCTATCGGCTGCAGCAGGAAAACAGCTATCTGGAAATACTGCGAACCAGCGAGCTACAAAAGCAGGAGCGGCAACGCTATTGGCAGAAAATGGCGCGGGAAGATCCCGCGTTTATTGAGCAGCGCGGCAAGATAAACGCCCACTTTGATGAGCTCAAACGCGCCAATGATGACAAGATAGCCAAGCTGCAGCAATACAGACAATTGCTGCAGCAGAAAACCGAGGCTCAGCCCTGAATCAGCTGCGCAGCCCTATCCCACGAGAGATCAGATAATAGGCCAACAACCACAGACCCGCACAGAACCCCAGCATCACCCCAATGGACAGCGGCACGCTCATATCGGCAAATCCCAGGAAACCATAGCGGAACACGTTGATCATATACACCACAGGGTTCAGCGCCGATACGCCACGCCAAAAGTCAGGCAACAGCGACAGCGAGTAAAACACCCCGCCAAGATAGGTCAGCGGCGTCAACACAAAGGTGGGGATAATGCTGATATCGTCGAAGCTCTTGGCAAACACGGCATTGATAAGGCCGCCAAGGGCAAACAGCACTGAGGTCAGAAACACTGTGACTATCACCAATCCCAAGTGCTGCACACTGAGATCGACAAAGAACATGGCTACCAGGGTCACTATCAGGCCCACCAACAGTCCACGGGCGACACCGCCACCGACATAGCCGGCTATCATCACATAATGAGGCACAGGCGCCACTATCAGCTCTTCCAGGTTACGCTGGAACTTGGCGCTGAAAAAGGAAGATGCCACATTGGAGTAGGAGTTGGTGATCACCGACATCATGATAAGGCCCGGGGCGATAAACTCCATATAGGACACCCCGCCCATCTCACCGATGCGACTGCCCACCAGATTACCGAAGATCAGAAAATACAGTGTCATGGTGATCGCCGGCGGTACCAGCGTCTGTATCCAAATGCGGGTAAAACGGGTAATTTCCTTGATTAAAATACTCTTGAAGGCAACCAGATACAGACCTCTCATGCCTGGCCTCCTTGGGCATTTTCAACCAGTTTCACAAACAACTCCTCCAATCGATTGGCCTTGTTACGCATGGATAGCACCTCAACCCCCTGCTCGCTCAGTAAACCGAAGACGGCGTTCAGGCTGTGGGACTTCACCAAGTCCACTTCCAGGGTCATTGGATCGGTAAGCCTGACGCTAATATCGCCAAGCTTGGGTACCTCAACAAGCGGCTGCTTGATATCCAACACAAAGGTTTCCATATCCAGTTTCGACAGCAGGGACTTCATACTGGTGCACTCCACCAGCACGCCCTTATCGATAATGCCTATGTTGCGGCAAAGCATTTCTGCTTCTTCCAGATAGTGGGTCGTCAGTATGATGGTGACGCCTTCAGCGTTGATTTTTTTGAGAAACTCCCACATGGAGCGCCGCAGTTCTATATCCACCCCGGCGGTAGGCTCATCGAGGATCAAAAGCTTGGGCTCGTGCATCAAGGCCCTGGCTATCATCAAACGCCGCTTCATGCCGCCGGAAAGCTGCCGGGATTGGCTGTTGCGCTTGTCCCAGAGATCCAGTTGCCTGAGATATTTCTCGGCCCGCTTATGGGCCTCGGCTCTGGGCACACCGTAATAACCGGCCTGGTTAACCACGATTTGCAGTACTGTCTCAAACTGGTTGAAGTTGAATTCCTGCGGCACCAGGCCGATACACAACTTGGCCTGCTCCAGCTCTTTATCCAGATCATGGCCAAAGACCCGCACACTGCCGCCACTTTTGTGCACCAGCGAACTTATGATACCGATAGTGGTGGACTTACCGGCACCGTTTGGGCCGAGCAAGGCAAAAAAGTCACCCTGAGCCACTTTCAGGCTGATCCCTTTGACGGCTTCGACACCGCCCTTATAGGTCTTCTTAAGATTGTCCAGCTCCAACGCCAGAGCTTTGGTCGTCATAGATGTTTCTCCTAAAGAGCCTCCAATACCTGGGGTATCGGCAGCGGCCCGGGACGCAAAAAGCAAGACTCCCGCCGTGGCGGGAGTCTGTCTTACTATATAAACAAAGCCGACATCACAGCTTGCTTACTCCTGCGGGATCACCTTGGCGATATAAGGCAGGTTGCGATACTGCTCGGCGTAGTCGATACCGTAACCGACCACAAATTCATCAGGAATAGTAAAACCGACAAAGTCTACCGGTACATCGACTTCACGGCGATCCGGCTTATCCAGCAGAGTACAGAGCGTCAGGCTCTTTGGCTCACGCAGCAGCAGCATTTCGCGTACCTTGTTGAGCGTGTTGCCCGAGTCAATCAAATCTTCGACGATCAACACATCACGATCGGCGATTTCCGACTGAACATCTTTGAGTATCTTCACGTCTCTGGTGCTGGTCATGGCATTGCCATAGCTGGAAACAGACATAAAGTCGATCTCTACATGGCCCTTAATCCGACGGCAGAGATCGGCCATAAAGACCACTGAGCCCTTGAGCAGGCCGACCATCAGCAATTTGTCGGCATTGGCATAATGCGCATTGATGCGCTCGGCTAATTCATCCAGTTTCTGGTTGATCTCTTCTGCCGAGATCATCACTTCGGTGGTGTGTTTCATATAACTCTCAATTGTCGATCTCACTGTCTTTGGGTTTGTCATAACCCCAGCGATCCGTTAATGCATGTTCGACACCCAGATGATCCAGGATCCGGGCGACCATGAAGTCTATCAGATCTTCAATGGATTTGGGATGGTGATAAAAGCCGGGTGCGGCCGGCATTATGATGGCGCCCAGTTGGCTGAGTTTCAACATATGTTCAAGATGAATGGCGTTGAAAGGTGTCTCTCTGGGCACCAACAACAGCTGACCGCGCTCCTTGAGCACTACATCGGCGGCCCGCTCCAGCAAGCTATTGCTCATACCTGTGGCCACCGCAGCCAGGGTGCCGGTTGAGCAGGGACAGATCACCATCTGCTTTGGCGCCGCCGAGCCAGACGCCGGTGGAGAGAACCACTCATCCTTGCCGAGCACTCTCAGTTCACCGCCTTCGGGAAACAGTTTTCTGAGCTGCTCTGTGGCCTTGTCCGGTGCGCTGCTGAGTTTGAGCCCATGTTCCGTTGCCAACACCACCCGAGCGGCGCTGGACACCATCAGAAAAACCCGAAACTCGGCCTTGAGCAAGCACTCCAGCAGCCTCAGCCCATAGGGCGCCCCGGAGGCGCCGGTCCAGGCGAGGCTGATACTCTTAATCTGCTGATATTTCACGCTTTGACCTCGCCACTTCTGGCTTTAAGGGCCTGGAGCAACTTTTGATGCAAGCCGCCAAAGCCACCATTGCTCATGATCAGCACGGTATCGCCGGGCTTGGCTTCACCACTGACCTTGGCCACTATCTCATCTATGTTGTGCAAAACCTGTACCGGCAGCGGCGCCGCCTGCATGGCCGCGGCAATATCCCAATCGATATTATCCGCCTGATACAACACGGCTTCATCGGCCAGGGCCATGGAGTTGGCCAGTGTGTCTTTATGCACCCCTTGCTTCATGGTGTTGGAGCGAGGCTCAAGCACGACAGTGATTTTGCCCTGGCCTACCTTGGCGCGCATTCCCTGAAGAGTTGTGGCGATTGCCGTTGGGTGATGGGCAAAGTCGTCATAAACGCTGACCCCTTCTACGCTGCCCAGCAACTCGAGACGACGCTTGGGCGGGGTAAAGTCTGCCAACGCCTTGAGCGCATCTACCGGCAAGACCCCAACATGACGCGCCGCAGCTATCGCCATAGTGGCGTTGTCTATGTTGTGACGCCCAATCAGGCCCCAGCTCAAAACGCCCTGGGATTCACCGCGGAAAAATAGCTCAAACTCGTGACCATCATCTGCCAGCATCCTGGCGCTCCAGTCACCCTGGCCCACTTCATGGCTCAAGGTTTCCTGCTCACTCCAGCAGCCCTTGGCTATCACGTCGGCAACCGCCTGGCTGTCTTGCGGCCAGATCACCCGGCCATCCCCAGGCAGGATTCTGAGCAGATGGTGAAACTGCTTCTGTATCGCCTTGAGATCGTCGAAGATGTCAGCATGGTCGAACTCCATGTTGTTGATCACCAGGGTTCTTGGCTGGTAATGCACAAACTTGGAGCGCTTGTCGAAGAAGGCGCTGTCATATTCGTCGGCCTCGACCACAAAGAAGGGCGACTCGCCCAACCTGGCCGAAATGCCGAAATTCTGCGGCACTCCACCAATCAAAAAACCAGGTTGATAGCCGCAGGCTTCGAGGATCCAGGCCAACATGCTGGCGGTTGAGGTTTTGCCATGGGTACCGGAAACGGCCAATACCCAACGTTCGGGCAATATATGGTCATGCAAAAACTGCGGGCCCGAGGTGTATTTCAGGCCGCGGTTGAGTACGGTTTCCACACAGGGGTTGCCGCGGCTCATGGCATTGCCTATCACCACAATATCCGGCTCGGGATCCAGCTGTGAAGGGTCAAACCCCTGAATAAGATCTATCCCCTGCTGCTCAAGCTGGGTGCTCATGGGAGGGTATACATTGGCATCGGAGCCGGTGACCTTATGTCCCATGGCGCGGGCCAGCAGTGCCAAGCCCCCCATAAAAGTGCCACAGATCCCCAGAATATGTACGTGCATTAAGGCCATCCTTCTGCAGTGAGTCCGCTCGCCCCTCGTTGGGCGAGTTTGCATGCCGCTCATTGTACCTATGCCACCGGCAAGACGCGAGAGGCCTCTGCCAGCTGTTCAGCTTTATCTCATCTTCGCTAAGCAATGTGATTAATAGATAAAGGAATTTCCCAAAACCTGAGCCGAACGCTGGTCAGGACAGAGCCGCGCGTTTAAAATGCCCGCAGCCTACGCAAATGCGATTAGCATCAGGAAAGCAGCATGCAGTTAACGGAAGAACTCCAACATCTCAGGCGCGAGCTTGAAGATCTCAAACTCAAAGAGACTAACCTGGAAATCAGGACAGATATCCGCCTCGACGCGATAGAACAAAGAATCGAGGCGCTGTTTGCGGCCGTCAATCAGCTTGCCGAAGAGCAAGCTCAGCCTTTGGCGGCCAAGGTTGCCGAGCCGTCAGCAATGCCTGAACAAAATGAACCTCAGGCCGAGCCAAAAGCCGCCGATTTGTCTTTCGAGTCGCCGGCTCAGCGCCAGGACGCCTGGCAGCGCAGGGCCGATATTCAGCCTATCGAGCACACCCAGCCGGCACCAGCTGATACGGCAGCAACGCCAGTTGCAACCCAAGCGCAAACCGCATCAAAACAAACCGTAGCCCAAAGAGTACCGCCCCAAACACAAGAGGGGCGAGGACAGCAGACTCCCAACTGGGGGCGTAAATTTGATCAGGCTGTGGCCGCTTTTTTTGCCGCTATGCTGAGCCCGCTGCTGGGACTCTTCGCACAAGCCAAAGATTTTTATCAGCACTATCAAGCCAAAGGTCAGGGCCCGGTATTTATGATGACCCTGGCCGGGATCATCGCCATGACCCTGGGCTTTGGTTATCTGCTGCAGTATTCCATGAACCACTGGCTGTCGGACACAGGAAAGGCCTTGACTGGCTTTGTCTGCGCCAATGGCATTCTGGCCTTGGGAGCCTTTATCCGCAAACGGCAACGAGCAATGGCCGATTTCGGCTCGGGTCTGGTGGGCCTTGGGCTGATTATCAACTATCTGTGCGCCTATTTTGTCGGTCCCTACTTCGAGCTGGTACCGGATGGCGTCAGCTATCTGCTGCTGTTGCTTATCACTGTAGCCGGTTACAGTCTGGCGCTGAAACTGGAAGCCAGAGTCATCAGCATAGTCGCCTTGCTGGGTGGCTCCCTGGCACCACTGATGCTGCTTTCCGGCAGTCAGGCGCCTTTGATGTATCTCCCCTTCCTGCTGCTGATTGGTGGCTGCTCTTTACTCTTGAGTCACAAGATACGTTGGCCTGTGCTGCTGGAAACGACAGCCATACTGCACATCGCCTGTATCGAGAGCCTGAGTTTCTTTGTCGAGCTGCCGCTGCAAGGGCAAGGGATAATGGGAGTTCTGGCGCTCATCTCCCTGCATGGCCTCTTCTATGGCTATGGACTTGGCAGCCTTTGGCTGTTTGGCCGGGAAGGTCTCAGCCACAGGCTGCTGGCTCTGCCTGCGGCCTTGCTGGCCTTTTTGGTCTATAGCCTGAGCCAGTTCAGCCCCCACGCCGGCGAGCTGCTGCTGGCGAACGCCGCCGTGCTTATCGGCCTGTCGCTCTGGCTTAAACAAGACAAACAGCTGCAGACGCTATTATGGCTGGCGACCGGTGCCTGTCTCGGTTTTGCCGCGCTCAGCCTGCTCAGTGGTGAGCTGCTGGGGCTGGTGTTACTGCTCGAAGCCTTGCTGTTGATGTGGCTAGGTTGCCGAGAGCAGCAAGCCTCGCTGCGAATCGAGGCCATCACCCTGCTGGCTCTGGGACTGGTCATCAACCTGTTGGCCCTTGGCGATATGATCAATGAAGCGCCGGCGCTCTTGTCACTGCCGCTGCTGGCTTGGGGGCTAAGCACGCTTAGCTTGTTTGGCTTTAACCAACTGCTGGGCAAACAGCCCGAGCTCAGCCGCTGGGAGCAACAACTGCTGCAGCTGGGACGCGAGCTTGCCAACGTGCTGCTGGTGTCTTTAGCCCTGGTTAGCACCTGGCTGATAAGTGAACACTACTTCCTGGTGATAATTCCCGGATTGAGTCTGACCTTGCTGCTACTCGCGCGCAGGCAACAACTCAGGGTCAGCGAGGCCTTGGCCTGGGCCTTGTTGTTACCGCTGGCGGCTCAGGTCATTTTCGCCGTTGTGGAGGTGCATAGCCTGAGTTTCCGCGCTCAGCCGCTGTATGCGCAAATCGCCAGGGTAGAGCTGTTCCTCTGCCTGTTACTGGCCTGGTATGCATACCGGCGCTTCCATCCCCTGGGCGAACTTAAGCGTTTGGCCTGGTACGCTCGCCTGGCCTGCCTGGTGCTCTTGCCACTGCTGTGGCTGCCCAAAATTGCCCTTCGCTTTGAAGATTGGCTGGCCCCGGCCTTGTGGTTATCCTGCTTTGTTAGCTTAGTATTGGCCCGCAAGTTCAGACAGCCGATACTGAAACGCGAAGCGGATGTGCTGCTGGTGCTGGCTATAGCCCAAACCGCTTTAGCCTGCCTGGCAGGACAATGGCCCGGGCTTGTCGCACTGCTGCTGGGCAGTCTCTATTCTGGTCTGCTGCTGTGGCGCTATCCATCCTTGCCAAGGCTCTGGCAAGGCCCCTGCCGACTCGGCTGGCAGTTGTCACCCTTCTATGGCGCGCTGCTGCTGGCGGTGGTGAGTCACAGCCTGGAGGTCTTGTTCAGCCACACTCTGGCACTGAGCAGTGTGGTGCTGAGCGGCTACTTCTTTATCCTGCTCAGCCGCAAACCGCTCAAGGCCCTGCGCCCGGGTTACCCCTTTGCCTTTGCCAGCTTCTTTATCGCCTTGCTGCTGCCCTGGCTCAGTTGGCTCGACAGCCTTCAGTCGTTGCAGCTCGATGCCCTGACTCGGCCTTCTGAGCCTTGGTTGATGGCGCTGGCACAAGCTTGCAACCTGGCCTTGCTGGCGCTGTTTATCCGTAAACGGCCATTGGCCATGAGACGCTATCGTCAGCAGTTGCCGACCAATATGGTGTTTATCGCCTGGCATGCCCTGTTGCTGCTGGCCTATCTGCCTCTGGCCTACCAGATGCCAACCGGGTTCGATGCCACCCTAAGCACAGTGCTCATGGTGTCCCACGGCTGCTGGCTGATGTTCCTCAGCCTGCGTCCCGGCTGCCAGATTATGCTCAAACTGGCCGCAGGTCTGTTTGCCATCAGTTGCCTCAAGGTATTGCTGCTGGATATGGCCGCCGCCGATCTGCTGCAAAAGATCATCGTCTTTATGCTGATTGGCGCCTTGCTGCTCGGGGTGGCTTACTTCTACCAGAAATCCAGAGCCCGGCTGCTGTCACAATAAACCAACTCAAAGGCGCCCGCGGGCGCCTTGGGAATAAGTCTGACTGAAGTTTTGCTAACGACCTTTTACTCCATTCTTGGTAATTTATGAAACTGACCCAAATAACCCTATTTTCCCTGGCTCTGTTTTCACTCCCCGCCCTGGCCGGTGGTCATTGCGCCAAAAAAGAAGCCGCAATCGAAAAGCAGCTCTCTGATGCCAAAGAGCATAACAACAGCCACAGAATACGGGGACTGGAAACTGCGCTGGCCGAAGTCCGTGCCCACTGCACTGAGGCCGGTGAAATCCAAAAGCAGCAAGATTCACGCGATGAATTGGCAAACAAGATCCGTGACAAGCAGAATGAGATTCGCGAGTTAGGTGAAGAACTGGCCGAAGAACGCGCCAAACTGAACGCCGATATCGCCGAGGCCGAGCGCAAGGGCAAAGTCGATAAGGTCACCAAATATCAACGAGAACTGGCCGAGGAAGAGGCTAAAACAGCCGCGAAAATCAGCGCTAAAGAAGCTGAAATACGTGGATTGAAGTCCGAGATGGACGCCAGATAAGTATTAGCCCCGCTTGGCGGGGCTTATTGATGACATCATCAAGCCTGGGACGCTTCCAGCGCCTGGGCCACATCGCTGATGATGTCGTCTATATGCTCAATTCCCACAGAGATCCGGATTAGATCTTCACTCACCCCGGCACGAGCCAACTCCTCGGCGTTGAGCTGCCTGTGGGTCGTGGTGGCAGGATGACAGGCCAGTGACTTGGCATCGCCTATATTCACCAGACGCAGGATCATCTGCAGCGCATCGATAAAGCGCCCACCGGCCTCTTTGCCCCCCTTGATACCAAAGCTGATGATACCGGACGCCTTGCCTGAGGTGATTTTGTCGCAATTGGCCTTATAAGGACTGTCTGCCAGGGCGCCATAATTGACCCAGTTCACCAGCGGATGGGACTGCAGGTAACTTGCCAGCGCCTCGGCATTGCTGCAATGTCGCTCCATCCTCAGGCTCAAGGTCTCCAGCCCCTGCAACAGTAAAAAGGCGCTGTGTGGTGATAAAGCCGCGCCGGTATTACGCAGCGGCACCACTCGGCAACGGCCGATATAGGCCGCCGCGCCGAAGGCTTCGGTATACACCACCCCATGGTAGGAAGGGTCCGGCTGATTGAGCACCGCAAATCTGTGTTTATTGGCAACCCAGTCAAACTTGCCCGAATCGATGATCACCCCGCCCACTGTGGTGCCGTGGCCACCGACATACTTGGTCAGCGAGTGGACAACAATATCGGCGCCATGTTCGAAGGGGCGGCACAGCACAGGGGTCGCCACTGTGTTATCCACCACCAAGGGCACGCCATGTTTGTGGGCAATTTCTGCCAGACGCGCGATATCGACAATATTGCCGGCGGGGTTGCCTATGGACTCACAAAACACCGCCTTGGTGCGCTCATCAATAAGCGACTCCAGGGTATCGAAGTCATCGAACGAGGCCATGCGCACCTCTACTCCCTGGCGCGGCAGAGTGTGAGCGAACAGGTTATAGGTGCCGCCGTAGAGCTGGCTGCTGCTGACTATGTTGTCGCCCACTTCCGTCAGCGCCTGCAGCGCATAAGTGATGGCCGCCATTCCCGAGGCCAGCGCCAGCGCGCCAATGCCACCTTCGATAGCTGCCATTCTGGCTTCGAGCACGGCGTTGGTGGGGTTCATGATGCGACTGTATATATTGCCGGGCACCTTGAGGTCAAACAGATCGGCGCCGTGTTGAGTATCGTCGAAAGTATAGGACGTCGTCTGATAGATGGGCACCGCCGCCGACTTGGTGGTGGCTTCCGATTCATAACCATGGTGCAACGCCAGGGATTCCAGTTTCATCTCGCGCTCCTTGATGACAGATAATGCTGACTGAATGAGTGAGCAATCAAATTAACAGACAGACGTCCAGATGTCCAAATAAAAAGAAACCACCCCTGAGGGTGGTTCTTGCCAGGCGCGATTAGCTGTCTGTTATGGCTTGGCCTTGAAGCTCGCCAGCCAACCCACTATTGCGCCGCCAAGGCCGATGGCAAACACTGAGTAGGCTATGATGCAATAGTGCGCCATATTCATGCCAAACAGTGACCAGTCATCTTCACCGCAGCCGCCGGTAGGAGCGAACTCAAATGGCAGCCACTTATCCAGCGGCAAGCCCAGAGGGAAGTGCGGCTCGGTGGAGCAGGCTGAACCTGCCGCCGAACCTGCCTCGGCAAAGAAGTCCATCGACTCATCCACTACCAGGTGCGCGGCGTCGTGGATATTCATCAGTTGAATCGACCAGGCCATTCCCTGGATCACGCCGTAGAGTGCCAGGGCAACACCCAAGGCCTTGAGCACGTGGTTCTTCGGATTGATCAATATGATGGCACCGGCCAGTACTATGCAGCATTGGCTGAAGCGTATGTAGACACACAGCTCGCAGGGATCCATCTCCAGAAACACCTGAAAATAGCCCATGGCAGAAGCGAGCAAAAATACTGCCGCGCCCAGCATTATGCTCCAGAGTACTCGCCCCTGTTGCCAGCGAGCCAGAGTGGGAACGGGAGCCTGGGTAAACTCCCGAAACAACATACTCAATTTATTCATCCGTGACTCCTTACTTGGCGGCCAGTTCGGCCACCAGTTCATCGAGCATCTGCATGCTGCGAATAGACTTGGTGTTGATCAAGTACTTGCCATTGACCACCAGTGCCGGGATCCCCTGGATCTTGGCGACTTCCACGCCTCTGTCCCATTTGCTCAAGAGTTGTTGCACCTCAGGGCTATTCTTGGCCGCTTCAAAACCGGCGCGATCCAGGCCTGCGGCCTTGAGGCCAAAGTCGATGACTTCATCGGCGGAGGCAAAGCGGGCCTTGTCGTCATGATACTTCTTGTACAGTGCCATCTTGACTGTCTTGAAAGCCTGCTCGGATTGGGTTTGGGCATAAGCCAGCACCAGGGCTTTCTCCATGCCGAATGGCGGCTTGGTGGTGATGTGATAATCATCGAAGGTCACCCCCTTGGGCAGATTTTTCACCATGCCGGGGATCACTGCCTTGTCGTACTTGTAGCAGAAGGGGCAGTTGACCGAATACACCTTCACCACTTGATTGGGAGCATCAAAGCTGGCGGCCCCCAACAGTTGATAGTGTTCGCCTTCATTGTATTTGGCAGCGGAAACAGAGCAGGACAACAACAGGGCACTCAGTGCCAACAGACTTTTCTTCATCATGATACGGACTCCAAACAGGCGGCAGCCCGGCTGCCGCCACAAAAATAATCAACGATTGAACATACTTTCGGGGTGAACCACGGTAGAGCGATAGCCAGGCTCGTGTTTCATCAGGGTCTTCACCTTAATTTCGACCTTGACCTCGTTGGTCTTGGGATCCACTTCAGTGATCCAATGCTCGGGAGCCTTATCCCCTTCCAGCAATCCGGCAGAAGCCGAGGCCATAAACATGGTCTTGTGATCCGCTTGCCACTCTGTGATGGAAGTGATTGGGCTATACCACTCGTATCCCCGCTCTTTGCCGTACTCCCAGGTCTGCTGCACTGTCATCTTGCCCATGTTGACTTTGTACTCGACGCCGCGGGAATACTTCATGGTCGGCAGTGCAGGTTGTTCCAGACCGCGGCCATCGCCGTTGTCAAACACTGTGACTGTGCCCCTGTCCGGTACCGGCCAAGCCGTGTGCTGAGTCCAGGTCCAGTCAAAGCTGCCTTCGCAACCCTTGGCGTCACACTTGAGTGCCCGACCTTTGGTATCAACGGGTTTCAGTACCTTGGCGGCCAGTTCTCCTTTCCAACCTTCGGGAGTGCCGAGGATCCACTTGACCTTGTTATCACGGCCAACCTTGATCACCGCAGACTGGTGGCGTGAGCTGACAATGATGCTGTCATCGGCCGGGTCATAACCTATGGAGTTGATATGCAGCCAGTTGCGACCGGTTCCGACCCCGGCAACATCGCCATAAGGTTCGCTGGCCAGCTCTTCGGCAGTCTTGGTTTCACCGGCCTTGGAGACATCCACGTTCAGGCAAACCGCCCCCATATCCAATGACTTGAGCACAGTGTCACGCATAGGGTCGAGTATCTTGTTGAAGTCCCAAACCTTAACGACATCACCGTTCTGATCCACTTCAATCACATGGTCGCGCACTGTGTCGACCTTGAGGCCATCCGGCGTGACATAATCACGCTTTCCCACCCTCAGCAGCAGGTGACCATTGGGCATTTCGGTGATCTCATGGGAGAAACCATTGAAGCCCCGCGGGAGTTCGCGCTTGAAGATAGGCTTGCCGATAAAGTCATACTTGGCGTAGTAAGGCACCTGGAACCCTTGATGCAATTCAAACATCAACCCCTGGCCAAAGATCAGCTTGCCATCACGGGTCTGCTTGAAGGACATGGAGCCGCCCGGACGGTCATAGATAACATCGCTGTTCAGATGCCAACGCACATCGCCGTTGGTATCTATGATGTTCTGGGTCGGGATCCAGTCCCAGTGGTCACGGATATTGGGTGGTATCACCTGACCATCAACCAGATAGAATCTGTCTTCAAAACCTTTGGCGACTTTGACCGGCTCATATTCATATTGAGTGCGGTCATTGCCATCGATATGCAGGTGAGGCAATGCACTGGTGCGGATCTTGTATTCCTCGGTCACTGACTTACCGGCCAGTTTGTAGCTGACCTCAACCCGGTTCAGATAATCGGGATAGAGGCCAAATACCGGAATACCACTGTGGGTGTTGAGTTGAGTCAATCCCACAGGGTACTGAATATCAATCCCTTTCTTTCCTTTGCCTTTGACCGTGACCTTGACGTCACTGATGGACTTGCCACCGAGATCGATCACCGCCACCAAGGGGCTGAACTTGTAAGGATCTACATAGACAAATCCCAACTGCCCCTGAGGTATGGCACTGGAACTGGTACCCGGCAGATCGCCACCGGCAATCACCTGGGTTGAGAAACCCGTTAATGTCAGACTGGATGCCGCCAACATTAAGTAACACAGTCTCTTCATTTTCATCTTGTCACCTTCCAATTAAAGTTGATATTGCAGGGAATAAAAAATAGCGTCGTGATATCCTTGTTTTCCTAAGTTATTTTCCGCATACCGATAACTCAGGATAAAACTCAGATTTTCGCTAAAAGACCAATTAACAGATAAAGCTCCATTAAAACCAAAATCTTTTCCATCACCAGATAAAACCAAATAATCATCTTCGCGATTAAAAAAGTGTTCTTGCCACCAGGTCAACTTAAAGTCTTGCTTAAATAGATTTAGCTTATGGCTTGCCAGAAAATAAACATACCCACTGTTGAAACCACCTTCAAAGTTGGCATCAAAACTTTTATAAGTGGCATCGACAAAATGTCCTGCCAGGGCAACTTGTAGATAAGTATCGTCATAATTTTTGTCCCAGCTCAGTCCCAACATGGTGTTGGTTTCGCCCCAACTGGGTTTACTCTTGTCAAACACTTGGCCATAGAGATTCCAATCTGTCTCCCCTAAGTTAATCTGACCTATCACATTAATCTCTGTGCCGTAGTAGGCTCCATCATCCGGGTCTTCCCACTTTACATGGCCATAAATATCCCCATACTCATTACCAACGGCACCTTTCAGAGTGATAAATGGGTTATTGTCTTTGGCCTCGCCAAAATAATCCGATGCTTTGGATTGCCAATCCATCATCCCGGCTTCAACAGCCAACATAGCCGCCTGACAGTGGCCACCAAGGCAGGCAGAGATAATTAAGGGACATAGCAATTTCGTGTTCATATTCAATCCTTCCTTCCCGACTCAAGTTAATTATTTACAGAAGCAGAATTGAATAGGTGAACTAAATCACATGAAAATGTTTATTTTGTCTTTTTGTTAAAAGGTTTAATAAGGATCATCAAAAAATAAAATTTTATTTTTTGATGAGCGAGATCACAAAGAGCTAATTAACACTCAAAAACTTTTATTCTCCAATTTATAATAAACCAACACTTTTTTGAGTATTTTAAAATGGATAAGCCCGAGCATAACCGTATACGGGAAGCTATTTTGGATTTGGCAGAGTCTGTTATTGCCAAAGAAGGATTATTGTCTCTGAAAGTATCAGATATCACCAAGGGATTGGGTATATCCACGACTCTGTTCTACAGCATCTTCAAGACCAAGGAAGATATTCTGGTGGCTCTCACCTGTCGCGCCTTTGACCAGGTGCTTGGGCTGCGTTGGTGGCTCAATCTGGAGGGCTACTCAGGGCTGGAGAAGTTTATCGCCTATATTCTCAATGAAATCCAATTTACCGAGACCTACTGCCTACGCAGTTCCATCTCCACCATCTCCTGCAACAGGTTGATCTTCAACAAGGCCAGTGCCACTTATCTGCGTAATCTAAATCGACTGGCCATGGATTATTGGGAAACCCCGCTCCAACTTCTGGCTCAAGCAAAAGAGCAGCAGGAGATCTTGGCCAGTGATGTACAAATCCAGCAGTTTTGCCATCTGTTATGCACCTATCTGAGAGGTCGAGAGTTGGTGGGGAATACCTATGCCGGTAAGGAGTACAGCCAGGATGTCAGGTTTGATAACGCCAGGCTGCTCACTCAACTGCTCAAAGAGTTATGCCCAGGCAAAAGACTTAATCCCCAAACTCTTGCCAGAGCGCAGCAACTACGCCGCGAATTACCCCGCTACAGAGAATTACGCCAACAACAGCTAAACACTTGAGTGAACCAAAGGCCTTGGGTAATTCCACAAGCGACCGGGATTTAAACCGCACAGTGCACAAAACCAACATAGAAGTAAAAACATCTAGACGTCTAAATTGACAGACGACTGGCTATCCCCTATTCTTTCGCCTAATTTGTCAGGAGATGATGCCGTTAAGACAATGCAATTCAGCGAGTTTGGCTGCTACGGAGGGAATCCCCGGCCAAACGTGATTTACAGAGAGTAGATTTTGACCCAGAACAACACTTCTCCAGCCGTTAAAGCTCCGGCCTCATTTGTGGCGCTGCTGCCACTATTTCTGTTTCTGGCGCTGTTTATCGGTGCCGGGGTCTATTTCCAAAGCCAAGGGGTAGATTTTGCCTTCTATCAGTTGCCAAGTCCGATAGCGATATTACCGGCGATTGTACTGGCCATTTTGCTGTCCAAGCAAAAGCTCAACCAGACCATGAACACCTTTATGGCGGGGATAGGCCACAACAACATCATCGCCATGTGCCTCATCTACCTGTTAGCCGGTGCTTTTGCCGCCGTAGCCAGTGCCACTGGAGGGGTCGATGCCACAGTTGCCCTGGGGCTTAAACTGATCCCGGCCAATCTGTTGCTGCCCGGTTTTTTCATTATCGCCGCCTTTATCGCCACCGCCATGGGCACCTCCATGGGCACGATTGCCGCTGTAGCCCCTATCGCCCTAGGGGTTGCCGATCAGGCAGGGATTGAACTGCCACTGATGGCCGGCTCTGTGATGTCCGGCGCCCTGTTTGGTGACAACCTGTCTATTATCTCGGATACCACTATTGCCGCCACCCGCACTCAGGGCTGCGAAATGAGAGACAAGTTCCGCGAAAACCTGATCTTTGCCATTCCGGCGGCGATCGTGACCCTGCTGCTATTCGGTTTCCTATCTTCCGGTCAAGCCGAACTGCCACCGCAGGAGGTCGACTTTGTTAAGGTGTTGCCTTACTTGAGTATTCTGGTGCTGGCCGTCGCCGGGTTAAACGTATTTGTGGTACTGGCCATCGGCATTTTGCTGGCCGGGACCACGGGATTTCTCACTCAGGACTATTCGTTGCTGACCTTCGGCCAAGACATCTATAAAGGCTTTGGCAATATGCAGGAGATTTTTATCCTCTCCATGCTGGTTGGTGGTTTGGCAGCCCTGATGCAGCAGCAAGGTGGTCTGAGCTTTGTCAGCCAACAGATTGAAAAACTGATCGCCCGTTTCTCCCGCGCCAAAGGCGAAGCCTCCTGTCGTGCCGCCGAGTTAGGTATGGCCGGGATTGTCGCCCTGACCAACTCCTGTGTGGCCAACAATACCGTCTCTATTGTGGTCAGTGGTGATATCGCCAAAGATCTGGCCGCCAAACATGGCGTGGCCCCCAAACGCGCCGCCAGTGTTCTGGATATTTTCGCCTGTATTATTCAGGGACTTATTCCCTACGGTGCCCAGGCCTTGCTGATAGCTTCCCACTTCAAGATCTCTCCGCTGGAAGCGGTTGCCAACACTTGGTACTGTATGATCCTGGCATTGGTCGCTGTAGTGATTGTGATACTGCGCCCCCGCAGTTAAACTAACAAATACAAAAACCAAACCGGTCCCTGCGACCGGTTTTTTGTCGCTGCCGTTTGGCAAGCATTATTGAATACTGATATTCAAACGAGCCACTGCATGCCCCCTTACGAGCAATATCACAAACAAGATCCGCAGCGCCTGGCATTTATGATGTCTCTGGTAGGCGTTAGCATAGCGGCACTAGGTATGATTTCCTCCTTTTGGGCCGCTTATGACAGTATGGGCAGTGCTATTTTCAGCATGCGCATGGACAGACTGGGTGACTATTTAAGCTCGCCACTGGCCTATGTCTACAACATCTCGCTACTGCTCGGCGGTGCTTGCTTCACCTTGGCCATGGGAGGCCTCTGGTGGCAAAAGCACAGCGCGGCGGCCAACTTACTGTCAAGGTCGGGGATAGCTGTGGGGGTGGGGATAGCGGCGCTTGGTGTGTTTCCCTATAATGAACTCTTTGCTCACCAGTTGGCGGCCATCTTCTTTATTGCCAATACCTTGGTGATGTTTACTCTTTGCTGCTACTGCTTTGTTTCCCATCGAGCACTGTGTAACCTGCCGCTGTGCCTGTTTAGCCTGCTGGGAATAGTATCCGGTATTGGCTTGTTATCTCAGTTGCAATGGCCATCGATGAATTATGCCTCTTGCCCGGCGCAAACCCTCTGCCTTTCGGTATGGTTTATGTGGTTGCACTCCATTGCCACTGTGTTTGCCGGCCTCAGCCTATCGGCCACGGTTTATCGGCTGTGGCACTGGTCGCAGCCGATAAACGACTGATGTAACCCTGGCAATAAAGGCCTGCAATGACCCACGCAAGAGCATCTCAACAAGCCACAATCCGCCTCGCTCACTATCTGGCGCAAACCGGCCTATGTTCAAGGCGCGAAGCCGCCAGGCGCATCGAAGCCGGAGAGATTTTTCTGGGTGACAAACTCGCTAAACACACAGACAGAGTCACCCTCGCCACCGGGCAGCGCCATTGTCTCGAAAAGCTGTTTTATCTGGGCGAGCCCGTTGCCGCCCCGGCAGCTTACACTTATCTGCTATTCAATAAACCCGTCGGCATAGATTGCCGCCTGCTCAAGGATGACCCGAGCAGCCTATTGCATCTATTGCCTCAGGATAAACGCCTGTATCCAGCCGGAAGACTGGATAAAGATTCCCGCGGCCTATTGCTGCTCAGCAACGACGGCGAGCTGACCCAGCAACTGATGCATCCAAATTTTTGCCACAGCAAACACTACCGGGTCACTCTGGAGCGGGCATTTACTGACGCGTTTATCCATGCCTTGAGAGCCCCGATGGATTACGGTTATGGCCAGGTGCGGGCATCACAAGTCACACCGATTTCGGCAAACAGTTTTGAAATTATTCTGACTCAGGGCAAGAAGCGGCAAATTCGCCGTATGTGTCGGCATTTGGGCTACAGAGTCACAGATCTCTGCCGTACCCGGATAATGGAGTTAACGCTTGATAAGCTTGCTGAAGGGGAGTTTAGGGAGCTCAGCCATGCACAAATCGCTGCGCTTAAAGATGCAGTACAACCTTGACTAAACAGCTGTGTATTTTTTACGACTCTAAATTATTGGCAAAACCAAGCGCTTGGTTAACTGTATCAACCCAACACAATATTGTTTGTGGCAACACTCACTCCCCATACGCTCTCAGACAAATCAGCTCTCACCCACGTTGATAGAGGACATTTATAGTGGCCCGTTGTCGCCACTTGGTTGAACGCGCCATAGGCGGCGTATTGGTCAGCCTGGGGCTGGGATTGGCCTTTTCCTCTGTGGGACGTTCCTGAGCAGTTTCACCGTTAAGGCCGTCAGGGTTGACTGCCTTCACCATTCTTAGGTTCGCTTGCCCGGGAGGAGATAGCTTTATCTTCCTTCTCGACGCCGGGTTGCAACTCAGACAGAAGATCGGCGGCCTGCGTCACGGCAGCCAGATTGGCCTGATGTTCTTCTTCCTCCACAGTCTTGGATTCGACGCGCTCTTCCTTACTGCGCCTGGACTCGCCATTGGCCTTGACCTCGGAATCATAGGGCAGATCCTCAATTCCCGGCAGTGAATCAGGAATATCGCTGGGGCTGACATCCACTATCTGTGAGCGGTTCATGGTGATCTTGTATCTGGCATAGCGCGGCGCCTGCTTGCCCTCTTTGAGTACGGCGACCAGATTTATCTGATAACGCCGCTCCACCGACTCGTTAGTGATCCTGCCATCGGTTTCGGTGTAAATTTTGGCCTTACCCCGTTCCAGATAGCGGGCAAAGGGCACTAAGCTGAACACCACCTGCTCCTGCAATGTGTTGTAACCGGCAAGAAATTCGGTATCTGCCACCTTGGTTTGAATGCCGTAGTGAAGAATTTCAGCGTCGACCTTATTTTGGCTATGGCGCCGCCGGAGGATCTCTTTGACATCATCAGGGAGATCCCGGCTGCGCATAAACTCAAGCCAAACCAGCTGCTTGGCAATAAACTTCTGGTTGGTTGTATCCCTCAATATCCGGCTCCAACGGGGGCGTCCCCGTTGGATATAGCGCCACAAAGCATTGCGGACATCATCTTTAAAGATCTCCCGCGCGCCGTAAATCAGCGCCAACACCAACACCAAGACCAGAGTCACGCCGCTGAATATCCCCTGAGCCTTGATGATCAAGGCTGATACCACCAGCATCACCAGCGCAGTAGCCAACCCTGTGGTTAACTTTTTAAGCCCAGTGTTCAGAGGTTTAATCTCCTCTTTGAGCACCACCCCTTGCTGAATAAGCCGCCTGAGCAGCAACATCTTGTTGGCAATACGATTGGGATCTTGCAGGGTTTGCGCCGAGTTATAGAGTCGCTCGGCCCGATAGTTATTTTCTACCCGGCAGAGGGTGATCACCTTATCCGACACATGGCTGAAGTCACTGTTTCTGGGACCATGGGCCAACAACTTCAACAACTGCTGTTCACAAAACCAGGACAGGTAGTTATCGGCATTCTCAAAATAGTGTTTCCATCTGGCATCAGCCGGTTCGTTGCGGCGAAACTTCTTCAGCAAAATCGCTGTCTGCTCGGTTAACTCCTCCAGCAAGGGATAGAAGTTTTCCGGTTCGGATTGCCGTGAAATCTCCTTGGCATCATTCTCCATCGCCACCACAAACTGGTAGGCAAACAGATTCAGATATAGACGAAATTCTTCGACGGTACGCTTCTTCTGGCTGACGAACCTGGATTGTACCAGGGGCAGATGCAGACCATCCGAGTAGTAAGAACGCCGTCCGAGAATGGCGCTGAAGTAGTATTCTTCTTCATTCAGGCTCTGCGGCCCTATGCCCATCTCCTTGGGCAGGGAAAAGTAGAGATCCAGCTTGCGCTGCTCCCCAACACCCATCAGATGACTGAATTTGATGGATAGATTTTCTTCCTGCTTGATACGTAGTTTGGACACAATAATGGAAAACTATCAATGAATTGATGAAAGAACCTGACTATAGCCCAAGCAACACGGGAATGGGATAGCGCACAGGCGTTAACTGAAAGGAAATGGTGAAATCGTCAGCGAAAATTCAGCCGTCAATGGATCAAGCGGCAGCCACATACTGTGTTACTCGGTTGGAACAACACAATAGCATAGTCTTTGGCTTCATCGGCATCGAGGATCTCCAGTGCCAGGTGATGCAGACCTTCATTACTGAGGTTGAAGCTGGAAATATAGGAAAGGTATTGCATATGGGCAGGCCTTGCCCCCTTACCGGAAAGCTCCTGTTTATCTGTAACCAGGATTTGATAACGCCCCGCCTCTTCCGAAGCCAGTTGCCCCTGCATCAAGATGCTGCCGGCCGGGGTGCCATCCATGTTGAAGTAGCGATAGTTGACCAGAGCTCGCTTGCCTTTGGTCTGCAGATCCAGCAGCAGGTAGTGCTGCGCATCTTCGCCCTCGTTCAACTGCCGGTCGTAGAGTTCAGAACTGCAATTAAGCGCCAAAGCGGGCGCTGTTTGGCTGAAACGATAGATCACCAGCAAACAGCCGAGCAAAAAGATCAGGATCAGCAAATTTATCACCCAAAGCCAACGTCTAGCCACAGAGATCAACCTCCTTAAGCCAAGGTACACTGACAAATGCCTTGACCTGACGTCCATCGCTTATTTTGAGATTACGTACCACGGACTGTCCCAAATACTCGCCTCTCAATGTGAGGTTAAGGACTTGTTTGTCATGGGAAAGAGACACATATAATTTGCGCCAAGGGCTGCTCTTGCACTGAGCCAATGCCGAGGTCAGCACCTTGCCCTGTTCGGTCAACAACTGATTGTTGGTACGGGAATTGGAGTAGAAAAACAGCTCCATTCTCTGACCAGATAGCAGTGTCAATTCCTGCTTGTTCAGTGGAATGGTGGGTACCACTCTGGGTAAACGATACAGATAGAAGACACTGAGACCAAGCATGAGTATCAGTACCAAGCCCACCAGCAGTTGCTTGGGACCGGCATTCAACCTGGACTCCAGCACTCCCGCGGGTTTACGGGCCACAGATGAGCGTAGCAGATACCCCTGCCCCTTGACCGTTTCAATCAAAGACTCATATTCGGGCCCCAGAAAGGCACGCAACATACAGACAGCACGGGCTACAGACGAATCACTCAAAGGAGGATGATTGTCATCACCGGCGCGCAACTCAATACGGGAAACCAAACGTCCCTGATTGGCAAGCAGGAGTTTCAACACCTGCAACTCCGCCCGAGGGAGATGCCAACTGTCTCCCCTGCCTTTGTGTTGTAACTCACCGCTGGCTTCATCAAACCAGCAGTCGCCTATCTGCATCATCTTCCTCCTGTTTTATATGAACATGAGTGTATGCAAGAAATCTAATCACTACTGTGATCCTCATAACCCTGACACAGGAAAAAGTTTAAAAAGTGATCCAACTCAGGCAAGGAAGCAAGCAAGAGGGAAGCAAGTAGCGTTTTGTGAACCAGTTCCCATGGTTGAAGGCTTTGAAAACAGGCCTGAATATTGATAAACCAGCCATTAATTAACATGAATAAAACAAATAAAGTGATCTCGCTCAACCCTTAACCCTCAAAAAGGGTTAAGGACAACCACCCTAATCACCTTAAAAGATTCAAACTCCAGTCTTTGACAACTCAATATTCATGCGCGCTAAATCACAACCTTCATATCTTAACCCCCTAATCTGAATACAACCGACCCGGTCGGGAAAAACAAAGACAACAAAGGGTGATAAATATGAGCATTAACAGACGTCAGGCCCTGGGCCAGATTATCGGAATTAGCGCCGCAGCAGCCGGAGCCAGCCTTACGGCCACTTGCGCCTTTGCTGCCACGGATGAGTCAGGAAACTACCGCCTGGAGTTGGGTGAAAAACTCAAATATGCTCCATTGGATCCTATGGAGACTGCCAAACTGGCTTATGAAACCGGCGGTGGCTGTATGCATCAGGTATTTCACGCCACTGTGACCATGCTGGCTCGGTCTGCCAGTGTCGATGCCGACAAGTTTGCCACCATTCCAACGGCGCTGGCCGGCTACGGTTTTGCCGGTGTTACCGGCCAAGGCACGCTTTGCGGTAACCTCAATGCGGTAGGTATGTTGGTTAATATTCTCGATGACATTAATGGCCAAAACTCCGCCGTCATAGGTTCCTTGTTCCGTTACTACGAGAATACCGAACTGCCTTTGTCCAGCGATGAGTTCGTTGCCGGTATTGGCTCCACCGCCGAAAAGACTGCCCTGGTGGTCAAATCCTCGGTTGCCAACAGCGTATTGTGTCACTCCTCTATCAGTAACTGGTCCAAGGCCTCAGGCAAGACCTTCTCTGAAAAAGGTGAACGTTGCTATCGTTTGTCGGCCTCTATTGCCTATCACTTAGTGGAACTCTTGAACCGAGCCTACAAGGGTGAAGACTTGGGCGCCCTGCCTGAAAGTAAACCCAGCTCAGAAGCCCAGAGCTGTCAGAGCTGTCATGGCTCCACAAGTACTATGGGACCCGCCGCCAGCGTCAAGACAGACATGGAATGTACCACCTGTCATACCGGGCACTTTAACTGAGGATTATCCGATGAAAATCAGCTATCTGAGCCTGCTGCTCGGCTCGGCCCTGCTATTGGGAGGCTGTGGCAGCGATGATGACAACAATAATGGTGGCGGTGAGATCACGCCTCCGCCACCACCTGTGGAAAAACCCGGTCAGGATATCGCCGAAGCAAGTAGTATTGAGTTGACTCTCAACAGCTTCGACCCAGATTCAGGCCAGGTCACCTTTGCCCTGCAAAACGCCGAAGGAAAAGCGCTCACCAATGCCGCCAAGTACCAAATCACCTACTTTGGTTATCCGGCAGAAGAGCAAGCTTCCACCAAGCCCAAAGCCTGGAAACGCTGGCATGTAACCTATGGTTACAGCTGCGACCCGACAACCGAGTGCGCCGAGCCGCTGCAGGCTCTGGAAAGTGCCGGCAGCTACAGTTTCAGTCCATCAGGGCTCGACTGGGACGCTAATGCTGCTACTGGCGCGGTTAGCCGTTACAAGGTAGCCATAGAGGTATTCGGAACTGAAATCAGCAATGAAGTGACGCTCTATTCTCCCACTACAGACGTAAACTAAAGGTCACCAATCCCAAATGCCGTTGTTCAATGAGAGCAACGGCATTTGGGACTCATCCTCCTCCTCAAATTCAGTCATACGACAGGCCCAAAGGTGATTGCCTGGACTCAGTTGAATAAGTGAATAGTCGGCCAAAATATCCATCTCAAGAACATGCAACCTGAGCTCCAATTTACCCGACTGAGCCAAAGCCTTATTGATAGCCTCCCGCATTGCCATCAAGTACGGAGGGAGTTCTTCTTCACCTAATAGCAGTTTATCCTGATAGGGCTCCAGACTCATCAGATAGCTTAGTGAACCAAGCTCAACGCCTTCTATAGTACCTGCCAGCTCAATACCCGCCCATGGCTCATTATCATAGCGATAGCTGACCTTCAGTCTGGTCTGCCCATTTTCTGTGGTTATCCCAAGCCTGAGTTTCTCGTCTCCCCTTGTTCCCTCGGCTTTGCCGGGGTTAATTAAACTCGCTTCACAATTAAAGCTTGGGTTTAGATACTTGGAAATCAAGGTGTCAACCGCCAGGATACCCACAACAAATAACAGCAGTAACAACAGCAATATCCAGCTCCGGTTTTGGCGTAAGCGCCGCCGCAGAGTCGATTCAGTCACAGCGCAACGCCTCCTTCAACCAAGTATGCTCGGGGGCACAATCATTCATCTGAGACATGGTCAGCTTGTAAGCTTTAAAGTACTCCCCTTGGTCACTTTCTCCCTTGAGCACCATACTCAATACCTTGCTGTCATCACTGAGGGAAATGGAAATCGTACGCCAGCTATCGGGGCAAGGAGCCAGCCAGCCTTCAATGCTCTGAGTCAGATCTTTCAATGTCGCCAATGCCTTGGGTTCGCCATAGAGACGCAGGAAGGTAGTATTGCCCGAAGGGTGCGCGAGTTTTATCACTTCATCCGGCGTTTCCAGATAGCGCAGCGGTCCGACTCTGGACGATAGAAAAAACAATATCAACCCACTCAGGAGTAACATCCAAAAAAAATGATACCAGGGTGTTTTTCCATTTAAAAACAGAGAGATTGACTTACGTTTTTGAGTTTTTCTGTGCAGTAAAAAACCTTGCCGGTCGATGGGCTCCAACAGGCCACAGTAATCAGGCCCCAGGTATTGGCGGATACGGGCCACCGCTTGTTCCAATAAATGCTCTTGGTTGACGGGAATGCCCGCCTCCTGCAGCAATTGCATTCTGGAAACCACCTTGCCCTGATGGCTCAACAAAACACTCAACACACATTGTTCTATTTCAGACAAGACCCAAATCTTACCGGACCCAGTATGTTTGAGCGTGCCGGTATCAGCATCAAACCAACAGCAACCTACCTGCATGGCATTGCTCAGCAGCAAATGAATGGCGGCAGTATAATGGAAAAAAACACCCATCCAGAGTGATCTGCATGGGTGTTTTCAGGCTTTTAAGAAAAGCGTGAACCTTCTCTCAGACTTTTCTCACGATTAAAAATTTGTTAATTAACAATATGATACATGCATTTCTAGAATGTTGAACTGTTAAGCCAGAGATGTATCAGAATACTGGCGATATAACCCAGGGCGATAACAGGCGTCCACTTGAGATGAGCCCCAAAAGTATAAATGCCCCTCGCTTGCCCCATCAGCGCCACCCCGGCAGCACTGCCGATAGACAGCAAACTGCCCCCGACTCCGGCGGTCAGGGTTACCAGCAGCCATTGGCCAAGAGCCATATCCGGATTCATGGTCAGTACGGCAAACATCACAGGAATGTTGTCTATGATGGAAGACAACACCCCAATGGCGATATTGGCATAAGTGGGATCCCACTGGGTGTACATGGCGTGAGACACCATACTCAGATAGCCCATAAAGCCCAAACCGCCAACACAGAGCACCACGCCATAGAAGAACAACAAAGTATCCCATTCGGCTCTGGCAATACGGCTGAAGACATCGAAAGGCACCACGTTACCCAGTTGCTCCAGACGCTTTTCATCCTGCATCAGGCGCGCCTTCTCCTGCGCCCTTGCCAATGCTTTGGGGAAATTCTTCCTCAGGTAGAAGCCAAAGCACTGCAGCAGTCCAAGACCTGTCATCATGCCAAGCACAGGTGGCAGCCCCAACAATGAATGAGCACAAACAGCCATAGAAATAGTAAACAGTAACAGCAGCACTATCCGCTTGGCGCCTGTCTTGGTATAAACTTTTTCAACCAAGGCATCGGATCTTTCCCTGGAAATAAACAGGCTCATGATCAGCGCCGGAACCAGGAAATTCACCAGTGATGGCAGGAACAGCTTAAAGAACTCGGAAAAGTGCACCATGCCCTTTTGCCACACCATCAGAGTGGTGATATCCCCAAAGGGACTGAAGGCGCCACCGGCGTTGGCCGCCACCACTATGTTGATACAGGACAGGGTGATAAAACGGCGATTATCGGCGCCCATTTTCATCACCACGGCGCACATCAATAATGCCGTGGTCAGGTTATCGGCGATGGGTGAGATAAAGAAAGCCAATAAGCCGGTAAGCCAGAATATCTGGTACAAACTGAAGCCCTTGCCGACCATCCAACAACGTAAAGCATCAAACAACCTGCGCTCTTCCATCGCGTTGATATAGGTCATTGCTACTAGCAAAAACAGCAACAATTCGGCATATTCGAGCAGGTTATGCTTAAAAGCCGCCTCGGCCACTTCCGACATACCGTTTTGGGTATAGATATAACCTATCATGCCCCAGATAAGACCGGCGGCGACCAATACAGGCTTGGACTTCCTCAGGTGCAGTTTCTCCTCCCCCATTACCAGCAAATAGGCGATGGTAAATAGAGTCAGTGCCAGATACCCCACAGTTGAGTCGGTCAGATTCAGGTTATTTACGGCTTCCGTGCTAGCCAGGACCGCAGGCGAAAACAGTCCGGACAAAATTCCTCCTAAGGCTGCGCAGCCCCCATGCAAACGCATCAACTTCATTTCAATGATCTCTCGGTAGGAAATTAACTAAAACCTAGCACAGAGACAGGAAATCAAATCTTGATAAAACGCAAATTTCTGTAATTTAAGTGAGCAAGCCCAAGCCTTAAGCGGCAGACAACTGAAGAAAGGTTACCAAGGACTGGCAAAAAAACACCATAGATCACAAAAGCGCCCGCAGGCGCTTTTATCTGGTTCACACTTTTTATCTCACGACTTTTTAGAAGGAGTACAGCAGTGTCATGTTGGTTTCGGTATCTGTGCTCTTTTTGTCATCCAGCGGATCGCTGTTATAACGCACAACCACGGCAAACTTCATCGCCAATGCACCTATGATATTAGCGGTCAACGAAGTCTCGGAACGCGCGTCGAGCTTGTCACCATAGTCGGCAACAAACATCTGGCGGAATTTGGAGGTCTTGCTGATCTCAAGCTCATAGTTAATCACTCCGTGAGCCACCCAGCTGGCATCTGAGTTATAACCCAGAATAGCCCGCTGCTCACTGTCCAAACGCTGATACTGGTAACCAGGACCTATCTCGGCATCCAGGAAACTCTTGCTGCCCTGGAAAACCCGGTAGCCGTAACCGGCTGCGCTGTTGAACTTATAATCATAACCTGTAAAGGGATCGGCTTCGTAACTGGTGTTGGCAAACAGATAACTGCGCTCATCCAGACGGTAGTTACCCTGAACGCCACCAAAGTAACGCTTGGCGGTAACTTCTTCAGAGTCTTCCTTATACAGACCTTCGAGCAGATACTGGTTTTCCCAGTTACCCAGTTCGTGTTTCATCGCCAGGCGACCCTTCACCGAAGAGGTATCAGTGTTACCTGTGGTCAGGGTAGCCCCCAACTCCGCCTCACCGGCAAATGTTTTATCACCTTCGACAAAGTCGGCCCCTGCGTGAGCAAATGGTGCGACCAGCAGAATGGCTGCAGCGCTAAGCAGTTTTTTCATTCTTGTGCATCTCCGTTCAAAGCAATCCCTAAAAAAACGGGCGCCATCTTAACATCTACAGCGAAAAATACGAAACAGCTCGCATTTCTCAGCCGAAAAACCTGATTGCGTACACCATCTTGATAACAATGGCCTCCAATCATGCCCGCAACCCGGCCGCAGACATCAGCAGTCGCAACAGCGAAGAGACACTCAGTAAAGAAAGAACACTCAAGCACCAAAGCAGCAGCATCCAACAGCCTGGACGGCTATCGAGCCAAGCCTTAGCGGGGGCCAACAGCCGGATGGCCCGGCCCCTCAAAGCATTAATGATAGGCATCATCGGCGCTCACCTTGCCGCGGAACACATAATAGGTCCAGCAGGTATAGACCAGAATAATCGGGATAATGAACAGGGCCCCCACCAGCATAAAGCCTTGGCTCTGGGGCGGTGACGAGGCCTGCCAGATGCTGATGCCCGGTGGAATAATGTAGGGCCAGATGCTGATCCCAAGACCGCAGAACCCCAGTAACACCAACAGCAGCGTCATCACAAAGGGTTGGTAAGTATCTTGTTTTTGCAGCCCCAGGTACAGATTCCATCCCAGCAGTGCCGTCAATAAAGGCACAGGTGACAGAAAAATAAGGTTCGGCAGCGAAAACCAACGCTCGGCGATTTGGGGATGTGCCAAAGGCGTCCAAATACTGACCAGCACTATCGCCACCAACAAGCCTATGAGCAAAGAACGGCTCAGCAGAAACATCTGTTGCTGCAGATGCCCCTGGGTCTTCATGATTAGCCAGCTGCTGCCAAGGAGTCCGTAAGCGACCACCAGGCCGACACCGCATAAAAGCGGGAAAGGCGCCAACCAATCGAGCTGCGAACCGGCAAGATGGCGCTCAGTATTCAAAAGCTGCAACTGATGAGCACCCTGGCCACCAGCACCCCGGTGCAATTGGCGCTGGCTCATTACTTGTCGACCCGCAGTTATGAGACCCACCTGCGACAATTGAGGCGCACCCTGGAGCAGCGAAAGTTTGCCACCTGGCAGGCATTGAAGAACCGCTTACCCGACAGTGTCAGAGTGCATTATGGCGATGGCGGCTATTTTCTCTGGGTAGAGTTACCCGAGGGGCGGGACACCACAGAGCTCTATCGCCAGGCACTCTGGCAAGGAATAAGCCTGGCGCCGGGACAGATGTTCTCGGCGCACCGGGAGTTCAGCCACTGTTTTCGCATCAACGCCTCACTGCCTGGTGGGCCAAAGTTGGAGCAATCGATAGCCAGCCTGGCCAAGCTTATCAAAAAGGCGTTGTGATGACTCAAGAGCCATCCGGAAAACACTCCGCCAACCTCAACCCTATCACCCGAGTGTGTCGTGACAGCCAAGGCGCAACAACTCGCGCCCACCTCGGATTTACACTCTGGAAACTAAAAGTAAAAAAGCCCGCGAATGCGGGCTTTCAATACAGAGAACGGGATTACAGATTGATCTGTGGGTCCAGTTCGCCGGTCTGATAACGCTTGTACATGGCCTGCAGTGACAGCGGCTTGATCTTGGAGCCCATACCGGCACAACCGAAGGCTTCGTAGCGCACGGTACAGATGTCGGCCATAGCTTCCATAGAGGCCTTGAGGAATTTGCGTGGATCAAACTCAGTTGGGTTTTCGGCCAGGAACTTACGTACCGCACCGGTTGATGCCAGACGCAAATCTGTATCGATGTTAACCTTACGTACACCGTGCTTGATACCTTCAACAATCTCTTCCAGCGGCACGCCGTAAGTTTCAGGGATCGCGCCACCATACTGGTTGATGATCTGCAGCCACTCCTGAGGTACAGAAGAAGAACCGTGCATTACCAGGTGAGTGTTGGGGATACGGGCGTGGATCTCTTTGATGCGGTCGATACGCAGCACATCGCCGGTAGGCTTGCGGCTGAACTTGTAAGCACCGTGGCTGGTACCTATGGCGATGGCCAGGGCATCCACGTGAGTGTCGGCCACGAAGCGGGCAGCCTCTTCCGGGCTGGTCAACATCTGCTCATGGCTCAGGGTGCCTTCGGCGCCGATACCGTCTTCTTCACCGGCCATACCGGTTTCCAGGCTACCCAGACAACCGATTTCACCTTCAACAGAAACACCACAGGCATGGGCGAACGCCACTGTCTTACGGGTAACATCGACGTTGTACTCATAAGAGGCAGGAGTCTTGCCGTCAGACATCAAGGAACCGTCCATCATCACAGAGCTCATGCCGAGCTGGATGGAACGCTGACACACGTCAGGGTGGGTACCGTGATCCTGGTGAATACACACAGGGATATCCGGATACTGCTCGAGGGCGGCCGCCATCAGATATTTGAGGAACTGAGGACGGGCATACTTACGGGCACCGGCTGAGGCCTGCACGATCACAGGGCTATCAGTGGCTTCGGCGGCCTGCATGATAGCACGCATCTGCTCCAGGTTGTTGACGTTGAACGCCGGGACGCCGTATCCATGTTCGGCGGCGTGGTCCAGCAGTTGGCGTAGGGAAATAAGGGCCATTTTTTTACTCCAATAATAGGGTGAATTACTTCACCGAGGTCGCTATCGCTTGGATTTAACTTGATGCTCCCGGCAAAGCCGGGAGCGGTTTCTTTATAATTCTTTTGACTTTGCTTAGTTACCGCGGGCCTTGAGCATAGCCACTGCCGGTAACTCTTTACCTTCGAGGAACTCGAGGAAGGCGCCGCCGCCGGTAGAGATGTATGACACCTTGTCGGCAATACCGTATTTATCCACGGCGGCAAGAGTATCACCGCCACCAGCGATGGAGAAGGCCGGTGACTCGGCGATCGCCTGGGCGATACGCTTGGTGCCTTCGCCGAACTGGTCGAACTCAAACACCCCTACCGGGCCGTTCCAGACTATAGTACCGGCTTGCTGCAGGATAGCTGCCAGGGCTTCGGCGCTGTCCGGGCCTATATCAAAAATCATCTCATCGTCGGCAACCTCGGCCACTGGCTTCAAGGTAGCCACGGCTGCAGGGCTGAACTCCTTGCCAACCACTACATCGGTAGGCACAGGGATATCGCCGCCACGGCTCTGGGCATTGGCCACCAGGCGCTTGGCTTCATCGATAAGGTCGGCTTCATAGAGTGACTTGCCCACAGGATGGCCGGCGGCGGCTATAAAGGTGTTGGCGATACCACCACCCACCACCAGTTGATCCACTATGCAGGATAGAGACTCAAGCACTGTCAGCTTGGTTGACACCTTGGAGCCTCCGACAATCGCCACCAAGGGACGTGCCGGGTTATCCATCGCCTTACCCAGGGCATCCAGCTCGGCTGCCAACAATGGGCCGGCGCAGGCTATCGGGGCAAACATGCCGACTCCGTGAGTCGAGGCCTGGGCGCGGTGAGCGGTACCGAAGGCATCCATCACATAGACATCACACAGGGCCGCCAGCTGCTTGGAAAGCGCCTCGTCGTTTTTCTTCTCACCCTTGTTGAAGCGGACGTTTTCAAACACCACGACTTCGCCTTGGGCAACTTCGACGCCTTCAAGATAGTCTTTTTCCAGACGCACCGGGCAATCCAGCGCCTTGGCCAGATAGTCAACCACAGGCTTGAGGGAAAACTCCTCATTATATTCGCCTTCGGTTGGTCGTCCCAGGTGGGACATCACCATCACGGCAGCCCCTTTTTCCAGTGCCAGTTTGATGGTGGGCAGTGACGCCCGCAGACGCGCGTCACTGGTGACCACGCCATCGGCCACCGGCACGTTGAGATCTTCACGGATCAGCACACGCTTGCCCTGAAGATCCAGCTCTGACATCTTGATAATTGCCATTTTTACGCTTCCTTCTTAATCAAAAACAAATCTGTTTCACTAAGGGCGGCAGCTTCCCTGCCCCCTGAAATAATCTGTCGCAGTCTCTCAGGCGCTGCGGGCCTTGATCATCGCCAGTGCCGTATCCAACATACGGTTGGCAAAACCCCATTCGTTGTCGCACCAAAGCAACAGCTTCACCAGTTGGCCATCACTGACCCGGGTCTGGGTACCATCGACCACGCTGGAGCGCGGATCATGATTAAAATCGCATGATACCAGAGGCTCATCAGTATAGCCCAGAATCCCCTCGAGCCGGCCGTGGGTCGCCTGCTCCAACACTTGGTTTACCTTGGCAATATCCACTCTGTCGTTGAGGGTCACAGACACATCTATAGCGGTAACATTAATAGTGGGCACCCGTACAGAGATAGCCTCAAACTTATCCTTCATCTGCGGCAGGATACGCTCTATGCCTCGGGCAAGCTTGGTATCTACCGGAATAATTGATTGCCCGGCGGCGCGGGTACGGCGCAGATCGTCGTGATAGGCATCTATCACCTGTTGATCATTCATCGCCGAGTGGATAGTGGTAATGGCACCGCTCTTGACCCCAAAGTGCCGGTCCAGCACATCGATGACAGGGACAATACAGTTGGTGGTACAGGATGCGTTGGACACCACTGTGTGTTCGGCGGCCAACAGTTCCTGGTTGACACCATAGACTATGGTGGCGTCAACATCCGCCGAAGAGGGGTGACTTATCAATACCTGGCGGGCACCGGCCTGGATATGAGCCTCACAGCTCTGTCTATCAGAGAGGGCGCCGGTAGCTTCGAACACCAAGTCGATATCCAGCTCGCCCCAGGGCAGTTTGTCCGCCTCCGGCTCGGCCAACAGGGTAATGCTGTCATCCCCCAGTTGCATCATGCCGTCGGCAAGGCTCGCGCGGCTATGGAAGCGACCATGGGTGGTGTCATAGTTGGTGAGGTGGACTATGGCCTCGGGCTTAGCCAGTTCATTGATAGCAACGATCTGAATTTGCTGCCTTTTACCCGATTCGTATAAGGCACGGAGAATTGAACGGCCGATGCGGCCATAACCATTGATTGCGACTCTGATCATGGAGATCCTGTTCCTCTAATGAGGGATGCTGATTGGGTAACGGCCTGACTTCCCGACAGGCCGTTGCACTTCCTGTGCGGCATTCCATTGCCTGGTTGCCGCACAGTCATTTCCAATCAGGCAGGCGCGGCTCAGGCGAGCAGAGCCTTACCGGCTTCAACCACTTTATCGACAGTGAAACCGAACATCTCAAACAACTGATTAGCAGGCGCCGACTCACCGAAGCTGGTCATGCCAATAATGCGACCGTTCAGGCCGACATATTTATACCAGTAATCGGCTATGCCCGCTTCCACGGCCAGTCGTTTTGTGACATTGGCTGGCAGTACAGCTTCTTTATAAGCCGCGGTTTGCTGGTCAAATACGTCGGTAGATGGCATAGAAACCACGCGCACCTTGGCGCCAGTAGCGGCCAGCTCAACCTGGGCCTTAACCGCCAACTCGACTTCGCTGCCGGTGGCAATGATGATCAGCTCAGGCGCGCCTTCGCAATCCACCAGCACATAACCGCCCTTGGCCACATCATTCAGTTGTTCGGCGCTGCGTGGCATCTGGGTCAGGTTCTGACGCGAGAAGATCAGCGAAGTTGGGCCGTCTTTGCGCTCAATGGCGTATTTCCAGGCGATAGCAGATTCTACCTGGTCACATGGGCGCCAGGTGCTCATGTTGGGAGTCATACGCAAAGAGGCAATCTGCTCAACCGGCTGGTGAGTCGGGCCGTCTTCACCCAGCCCAATGGAGTCGTGGGTATAGACTTGAATATTCTGCACCTTCATCAGCGCAGCCATGCGCATGGCGTTGCGGGCGTATTCCATAAACATCAGGAAGGTGGCGCCGTAAGGTACAAACCCGCCGTGCAGGGCAATACCGTTGATGATGGCGGTCATACCAAACTCACGCACACCATAGTGCAGGTAGTTGCCGCTGGCATCTTCGGCCGAAATAGGCTTGGAACCTGAGTACATGGTCAAGTTGGAAGGCGCCAGGTCGGCACTGCCCCCTAAGAATTCCGGCAGCATTTTACCGAAGGCTTCCAGTGCATTTTGCGAGGCCTTGCGGGAAGCGATATTGGCAGGGTTAGCCTGCAGCTGCTCTATGTAGGCTTTGGCATCGGCGTCAAAGTTGGCAGGCAGTTCACCGTTGAGGCGACGCTTGAGCTCGGCGGCCAGCGCAGGGTGAGCGGCTTCATAGGCGGCGAACTTGTCGTTCCAGCTGCTTTCGGCGGCCTTACCGGCTTCCTTGGCATCCCAGGCAGCATAAATTTCAGATGGGATCACGAATGGGTCGTGCTTCCAGCCCAGGAATTCACGGGTGGCGGCAATTTCAGCATCACCCAGTGGCGCACCGTGGCAATCATGAGAACCGGACTTGTTGGGAGAACCGTAACCTATTACGGTCTTGCAGCAGATCAGCGATGGACGCGGATCAGCCTTGGCGGCTTCAATGGCGGCGTTAATAGCTTGTGGGTCGTGACCATCGACACCGGCAACCACGTGCCAGCCATAGGCTTCAAAGCGCTTGGGAGTATCATCGCTGAACCAACCTTCAACATGACCATCGATGGAGATACCGTTGTCATCCCAGAAGGCGATCAGTTTGCCAAGACCCAGGGTACCGGCCAGTGAGCAGGCCTCATGGGAGATACCTTCCATCAGGCAACCGTCACCCATGAAGACATAAGTGTGATGATCGACAATATCGTGACCGTCACGGTTAAACTGAGCCGCCAGAGCCTTTTCCGCAATCGCCATACCTACAGCATTGGTAATGCCTTGGCCCAAAGGCCCTGTGGTGGTTTCGATGCCGGGAGCATAACCATATTCAGGATGGCCCGGGGTGCGTGAGTGCAGTTGACGGAACTGCTTGAGATCTTCAATGCCCAGATCATAACCCGCCAGATGCAGCAGTGAGTAATGCAGCATGGAACCATGGCCGTTTGACAACACAAAGCGGTCGCGGTCGGCCCATTGAGGGTTCACAGGGTTGTGCTTGAGGTGATCCCGCCACAGGACTTCGGCGATATCAGCCATCCCCATGGGAGCACCGGGGTGGCCGGAATTGGCCTTTTGGACAGCGTCCATACTTAAAACACGGATAGCGTTAGCGAGTTCTTTACGGGAAGACATGCTCTCTCCTGCTTGATCTTAGAGGTCTTGGGCAAATTGGAGCCATATTTTCCCCTACCGGGCAGAAGGACGCAAATAAAATTCACCCACTCACGACGCTAAAAGCAGCCCAGGCTTTGCTTTGTGTTTACATTTGCGCCTCATTTGCGAAGCTTGCCGCTCACAAAGCTGTCAACTTGCCTGTCCGCTGTTCGCTTTCAATGCGGCTACCTGGGTTAAAGCGCCATAGGAAAACTCCTCACCCAGATACAGATGAATCTGATACATTTCAGCAAAATAGCTGAAAATAGTGGAAAAAGCTCTTAGTCATTTGAGCCGATTCCTGCGCCATGGCGCACAAATATTTGCGACAAGGGGTGTCATCCAAGTCGAATTCCACTAAAATGGCCGTCTAGATGTAGATGCTTCTACACGTTTGAATTCCACAGACGAGATTTTCCGAATTATGGCAAAACACTTGTTTACCTCTGAGTCAGTCTCAGAAGGACATCCAGATAAAATCGCCGATCAGATTTCTGATGCGGTACTCGACGCGATTCTGGCTCAGGATCCCAAGGCCCGTGTAGCCTGTGAAACCCTGGTCAAGACAGGTATGGTACTGGTGGCCGGTGAAGTCACCACCTCGGCCTGGGTCGATATTGAAGAACTGACCCGTAAAACCGTTCGCGAAATAGGTTATACCCACTCGGATATGGGTTTTGATGCCGACAGCTGTGCGGTACTGAACGCCATCGGCAAGCAGTCCCCCGATATCAACCAGGGTGTAGACCGTGCCGATCCCAAAGAACAGGGTGCCGGTGACCAGGGTCTGATGTTCGGTTACGCCAGCAATGAGACCGACGTGCTGATGCCGGCTCCTATCACCTACGCTCACCAGTTGGTTAAGCGCCAGTCAGAAGTCCGCAAGAGCGGCGCTCTGCCTTGGCTGCGTCCCGATGCCAAGTCTCAGGTGACTTTCGCCTACGAAGACAACAAGATTGTCGGTATCGATGCCGTGGTACTTTCTACCCAGCATTGCGAAAGCGTCAGCCAGGCGGATCTGGTGGAAGGCGTGATGGAAACCATCATCAAGCCAGTATTGCCTGCCCAATGGCTGAACAAGGACACCAAGTACTTCATCAACCCAACCGGCCGTTTTGTTATCGGTGGCCCTATGGGTGACTGTGGTTTGACCGGTCGCAAGATCATCGTTGATACCTATGGCGGCATGGCCCGTCACGGTGGTGGCGCCTTCTCAGGTAAAGACCCATCCAAGGTTGACCGTAGCGCCGCTTACGCTGCCCGTTACGTTGCCAAAAACATAGTGGCTGCCGGTCTGGCTGACCGCTGTGAAATCCAGGTGTCTTACGCCATTGGTGTGGCCGAACCGACCTCCATCAGTGTGGAAACCTTCGGCACAGGCAAAGTCTCGCAAGAATTGCTTATCCAGTTGGTACGTCAGCACTTCGATCTGCGTCCATACGGCCTGACCGAGATGCTGGATCTGGCGCGCCCCATCTATCAAGGCACCGCCGCTTACGGTCACTTCGGCCGTGACGAGTTCCCATGGGAGCAAACCAACAAGGCTGAAGCCCTGCGTGCCGACGCAGGTCTGTAATAGACTCAGCTTGCAAAAAACCGCCTCAGGGCGGTTTTTTTATATCTATTTATCGGGCGATATCTCAGTAGCAGTGATCGAAATGGGCCGTTTCCATACAGAGGTAACCCAACTGCTCGGCCGATAGCGGCGTGATATCCAACACTTTCATTGGAGTGAATTCGGTATCGGTCAACAGGCGGATCTGCACCTGATAGCTATTGCTGCGCCCACAGTCGAAACAGACGCCCAAGGCTTGCAGCAGATAATGCGGCTTGCCATCGATTTTGGCTTCAAAAGCCTTTGCCTGCTGACCCTGCAGCGTCAAAACAGACACCAGGTATCTGACATTATCCCAGGCAGAAAGCCTTAGCGACTCACAGGATTGCAGTAGGGTTTCTGGCGTGTTTTGCATCTTACTCTCCCGCGTCAAAGCGCCTGTTAACCCAGCAGCAGATAGAAATCCCGGCCACATAGGGTGACAAAATCCAGGGTGCGCATGCGGCCATCCCGGCTATGGGCACGTATAGACGCCTCGTTATCCTCGGCGATCAGTGCCAGCCAAGGCGCACTGATGTTGGCTCTGGCGGCGCCATAAAGCTTATCAAATACGCCCTTGCCACGATAATCAGGATGCACCCAAACCGGACCGTAATGCAAAGTCTGCTGCCAATTCAATTCCAGGTCAAAGCGATTCTGGGCCAGTTGCCGGCAGAGGGCCTGACACAAAGGCGAATGCTTGAGTTTATCCCAACTGCCGGTTATCAGATAACCGGCTACCTTAGTCGCGTCCAACGCCAACCACACCAGGCCGGAAGCCACCAGAGGTTCAAGCTCCTTGGCAGAAAAGCCCTGCCCTTGCATGCCTTGAGTGCGCTCTCTGGCACTCAATTCATCCTGGCCGAAGCGCTGCTCCAGACTGGCAATCGTCTCAATATCGGCCGCCTCGGCCTGGCGGTATTGCATGGTTTGCAGCATTAAAAAGACTCAGCAAGAAAAGAAGCCGCATTATAGCCAAAGCAGGTTTAAGCCGCACTCGATTTGCGAAATTCCTATACTGCTTCCACACTTAAAGTTGAACTTAAGCCACATCACTCAGGAAGAGACATGCTCCCGGATACCATAGACCCAGGCAAGAGCCTATTGGAAAATGAAAGCCACAGACTCAACCTTATTCGCTGGATGCATCAATGTGAGCTAATGAAACGTTACTACCAGGCCGACAAAGTCTTTGTGCTGCAAAAGACAGAACAGGGATTTGAAGTCATTGTCAGCGCCGCCGATGCCAGCCACAGGTTCCCACCCGGTAAGGTATTCTCTGCAGACGAAAGTGTATTCCAGCGTATGGTCGATAGCCCACCCGAGGGCGTTAATCTGGATCTCACCCGCTCCACCTATAATGACAATCCAAAAGAGTTCAGCAATGTCCTTGGGATTCTATCCCGGCCCGTGCTCTGGCCCGATGGCTCGGTGTTCGGTTGCCTGTGTGTCATCAATGCCCATGCCAACGAGCAGCAACATATAAGCCCTTATATGCTGGAACCGTTTCAAATTCTGCTGCAGCAAGACTTGGCGCTCCTATGCCAAAGCCATAGAATCGAATCGCTATCCATGCGAGACCGGGATACAGGCATACTCAACCGTTATGGTTTCATTATGATGGCGCCAAGACAGCTCAATCTCGGTCGCCGCTTCGGTGCTCATTCAGGCATTATTTTTTTCGAGTTGATACCCGGGGCGAATATGGATGCCGAAACGCTGGCACGTCATCATAAGGAACTCGGTAACCTGATCCTCAGTACCATAAGAACCGCGGATATTGCCGCCCACTACAACGACAGCCAATATGTCCTACTGGTGTTTGTCGATCTGGAGCGGGATCTGGAACATATCATCAAGCGCCTTGAGCGGCAGATGAACCAGTTTTCGGCTCCATTGCAGTTGGACTCCAGCAGTTGCTTTTTCAGCCCGGACTCAGCAGCCAAGTTGGCCCCCATGCTAGAAAGTGCCAGAGCAGGGCTCAAGTCATCCAAACAGAAGAAAGAAGCAGAAAAGCCTTGATTCAAAGCACAGAACAAGCATTAAAAAGACTCAGATCCAATAACTGATTATTTGCATTTTATTAACGCAAACGGTTAGGTATCCTGAGGCAATCCCTGCCATCAAAAATACGATAACTATATGCATGCGCAACTGACGGAAAAAACCAGCAGCTTAAGAGACCACCCCAACGACCCTTTGAAGCTTAGCCATTGGCAAAACCGTTTAGCCACTGTCAGAGAAATATTTCACGCCCAAACTGTGCTGTTACTACAGCATATGCCAGACACCAAGCTACAGGTCCTGAGCCACAGTTCGGTGGCTGAAATCCCAACTGAATTTGAAGATATTGCCTCTATACTGCAACACTTTGCAGCTCACCCGGCCGAGACCATCAAGTACCCACTTCATTGGTCCGATGGCAAGCTGTTTGGCCAATTACTGATCCTAAATGGCAAACCCAAGGTAGCGATAGAGCAGCTGCAGTCTTTGCTCGAGCCTATGCTTGAGCTGCTCAAGAGTGAGCTTGGACAGTTGCAACTGATGGAACAGATGACGTCTCTGTCTTTACAAGATGAACTCACAGGTATGCTCAATCCCAGGGGCTTTAATCTGCTGGCATCAAGACAGCTGAGTCTTAGTCGCCGTTTGGGCTCCCATGCCGGACTTTTACTGTTGGAAGGCAAGGAACTTAACTCAAACCGTATTGCCGGACTGCAACAAGATAAGGCCCTGAAAATGCTGGCAAGGGTGATACTGGAGAACATGCGTGAAGCAGATATCTGCACCAGGTTGAATAAGAGCCAATTCATTATCCTGGCATTTGTAGACAACCAAGCGCATTTGGATATTCTTACCAGTCGCTTAAAAAAACGAGTTAGTCGCAGCGATTGCGGCCTACAACTGCTGGTTGGGAAAAGCTTCTTTGCACCTGACTCCCACTTCGAACTTTCACCTATGTTGGAACTGGCAAAGCAAGATCTACTGCAATATAAGGCCTCAAGTTAATCCGGGAAAACCGCTTGCGCCATGGCCGTTCATGCTAATTTTGAACTTAAACGTTTATTGCGTTTTTTTATCCTGAGCCTTGGCCCATTGGATAAAGATAACCACAGGATATGGCGACATAAATACCAACCCCAAGCCTATCAGCGAGGCAATAATCAACATTCCGCTGACTTCAAGCGCCATAGTAGTCAACATATAAAGCCCAACACCGACAAGCAGCATTAACACTCCGATCCAATGTAACAACTTTAGAAGGCCTATCACTGAGTTAGCATTGGATATCACCCTTCTCCCCCTTTTTAATCCGCGTTATTCTTGTCACACTATAAAGGCTTTATAGACTAATGGAAAAATGACCATGATTAAGAAAACTCTCGTAGCTGCTGCGCTGCTATTTGGTCTGGCTGCCTGCCAAACCACCCCGGATACCCAAGGTCAGTTTCTGCCACTGGAAGGCAGCTGGCAAGTAGAAAGCATTATGGGACAACCGACTATAGATTACAGTCCCGCCCAGTTGGTTTTTACCAAGGACGGCAAATTGTCCGGTAACAACAGCTGCAATAACTTCTTCGGCACCTATTCCCAGGAAGGCCTGAAGTTAAAACTCTCACCCGCCGGCAGTACAATGAAAGCTTGTGTCGATGCACTGATGGCCCAAGAACAACTGGTGATGCAGGCCATGCCTCAGGTGACCCAAGGTGAAATGAGCAATGGCAAGCTCTTGCTCAAGGGTGTTGACGGCCAGGTTCTGCTGCAACTCAGCAGCCTCTGATTTTTCCCTTCAGTCATAAAAAAACCGCCTTCAGGCGGTTTTTTCATTTATGTAACTCATATCAATTACGGCCATGCTCTATAGTGTCAACGGCATTCTGTTCAGCTATCAGAGCACTCTGCTGCATATCGGCATTGTAGTGTTCAATATCCAGTTCATTTTCCGACTTGGCAATCACTGTGGTAGCCACCAAGTCACCGGAGACGTTAACCACAGTGCGGGCCATATCCAGAATACGGTCGATACCGGCAATAATCGCCACCCCTTCCAGCGGCAAACCTACTGTGGTCAGCACCAGCGTCAACATCACCAAACCGGCGCCGGGCACCCCCGCAGTACCTATAGAAGCCAGCGTCGCAGTCAGAATAATGGTGATGTAGTCCACCCAGGTGAGGTCTATGCCAAAGGCCTGAGCCACAAACAGCGCGGTCACCCCTTGGTAGAGTGCGGTGCCATCCATGTTGATAGTGGTACCCAGCGGCAGCACAAAACTGGAAATCTTCTTGTTCACCCCCAGGTACTCACTGGCACACTTCATACTGGCCGGCAAGCTCCCCGCCGAGCTTGACGTGGTGAAGGCGACGGCCATCGCATTGCTTATCCCCTTAAAGAAATGCAATGGATTGAGACGGGCAAAGACACTCAAGACCAAGCTGTAGAAACCGACAATATGCAGGAAACAGCCGATATAAACAGCAACAATCACCTTAATGAGCGGCAACAACATCTCCATACCGTATTCACCAGCCACCCAAGCCATCAAGCCAAACACCCCGTAGGGCGCCAGACTCATCACCATATCGGTCAGCTTGTACATAGCTTCTGCCAGGCTCTCGAATACCCGAATCGCAGGCTTGCCATGTTCCCCTATCAATACCAGGGCGATCCCCAGTGCCACGGCGAATACGATCACCTGCAGTATCTGCCCTTCGGCCAAAGCCGATACTGGATTGGTAGGCACTATGTTGATCAGGGTTTCCATCAAAGAGGGAGCCTGGGCAACCTTTTCGGTACCGATTTCAGGTGTCATACTCAAGCCGGATCCCGGACGTATGACAGAACCGACAATCAACCCCAAACTGATGGCAATGGAAGTAGTACCCAGATAGAAAGCAAAGGATTTAAAACCTATCCGCCCCATCTTGGCGGTATCCTGCATTGAGGTCACCCCCACTATCAGCGAGCAGAACACCAATGGCACTATCAGCATCTTGATAGTGTTGACGAACAAAGTCCCTATCGGCTTGAGATAGATGGCGTCTTTACCCAGCATCAGTCCTGTGCTCATCCCCAGAACCATACCTATCAGTATCTTCAGCCACAAAGGCAGCCCCGACCAGCGTGACCACAGACGGCCGATGCGTGAAGGTTCGTGTTTTGACATGTGTAAACCTTGATATTTGAAAAAGAGAGGGGCCATTTCCTTGGCAGGTGGCCAAGATCAGACATCAAGGCCGGTGCGCGAGTTTAGCACAATGCCCCTGTCGCAAGGATGATCTATATCACGCTGCCCGGCTCCTGGGTGGAGTTACCATGAGCTGAGGCTGGATAATCCGGGTAAAACTTGAAGTGACACTTTTGATCCAGTCCCCTTTGCGCCTGCACCTAACTGCTGATAAATTGTGCCCCGCACACGCAAATCCTACGGGCGCAAAAGCAAACAGAACTCAAAGGAATAATTATGCTTATAAGAAAAGGTACCCCAAGAGACGCCGAGGCCCTGGTGGCCTTCAACCAGGCGATGGCACAGGAAACCGAAGGACTGTCACTGGACAACGACACCCTGAGCCGCGGCGTCAGCACTCTATTGGAAAACCCCGCCAAAGGTTTTTATCTGGTGGCGGAGATAGATGGAGAGATTGCAGGCTCCTTGATGGTTACCTATGAATGGAGCGACTGGCGCGCCGCCGACTACTTCTGGATCCAGAGTGTCTATATCAAACCTGAACACAGACGCAAAGGTATATATCGCGCCCTGTATCAGGAGGTTAAGGCACTGGCAGAGCACCAAGGCGGCGCCGCAAGCTTCAGGCTCTATGTGGAGCAGGAAAACACCCGCGCCCAGCAAACATACCAATCACTGGGCATGAGTCAGAGCCACTACTTGATGTATGAAGAAAAGCCCGCCTGAGTTCAGGCGCAGATACTGGTGACCTTAATAGCCAGGCCATCCAGGCTGACTCTGGGCTCACAGTTCCTGCGCAGTGCCATTCGGGCCGAGTTAACCGCCTTCACGGCGGCAATGGCGTTACGCTCAATACAGGGCACCTGAACCTGCCCGGCGACAGGATCGCAAGTAAGCCCCAGATTGTGCTCCATGCCGATTTCGGCCGCCATACACACCTGGGCCGGGCTGGCCCCCATCAGCTCGGCCAAACCGGCCGCCGCCATGGAGCAGGCAACCCCGACCTCCCCCTGACACCCTACTTCGGCGCCCGAGATAGAGGCATTGCGTTTGTAAAGTCCACCTATGGCCGCGGCCGTGAGCAAAAAGCGACTGTACTCTTTCTGCCCCAAAGGACGAATAAATTTGTCGAAGTAAGCCATCACGGCTGGAATAATCCCGGCGGCGCCATTGGTCGGCGAAGTCACTACCCGGCCACCGGCCGCATTTTCTTCACTGACCGCCAGGGCAAACAGGTTCACCCAATCGACTATGACCATAGGATCGCTGGAAAGGCGCTCCCCGGTTTGCAATTGCCGCAACAGTGCCGGTGCCCGCCTTGGCACTCTCAATGGCCCGGCCAGAATCCCTTCGGTATGACATCCCTTGTCGATGGCTTGCTTCATTGTGTGCCAGATATTGCCAAGACCACGGTAGATGCGCTCCTCCGGAGCCAACGCCTTTTCATTGGCCAGCATCAAGGCACTGATACTCATGCCATGTTCACGGCACAGCGCCAGCAACTCTTCGGCATTGGTAAAGGGATAAGGTAAGCTCCGCTCACTTACAACTTGTTTGCCAAAGTCGGCCTCTTCCACCACAAAACCACCGCCGATGGAATAGTAGGTCTTGCTGCTCAATACCAGCTCACCGGCCCAGGCGGTGAGCCGCATGGCATTTTCATGCAGCGGCAGGGCCTCACTGTGAAACTTTACGGCATCGGCCGGAAAGGCCACCTTGTGCCCGTGTCCGAGCACGAGTTCACCACAGGCCTGCACCTGTTGGATAAATGTCGGAATCGCATCTATGTCCACTGTCTCCGGACTATTGCCCGCCAACCCCATAATGATGGCGATATCTGTATGGTGGCCCTTGCCGGTCAGCGACAGTGAACCGTAGACATCGACACTTACCCGGGTCAGGCGACTCAAACGTCCGTCAAGATGCTGCTGCTCGACAAAATCCCGCGCCGCCTTCATAGGGCCTACGGTATGGGAACTGGAAGGACCCACACCTATCTTGAAAATATCAAAGGTACTGAACATGCTCCCCCCAGTAACTTAGCCTTGGAAGAAGGAGTAAAAAATGGCGGTCATGGACATCAAGCCGGCCACTATCACAAAAATGTTGCTCAAGCGACCGCGATAGGCCTTGAGTGCCGGTACTTTGTAAACGGCATACATAGGCATCAGGTAAAGAATGGCCGCAATCACTGGGCCGCCCAGAGCTTCAATCATCGTCAGAATACTGGGATTGGCAATCGCCGCGCCCCAAACGGTCAGGAACATAAACAGCTGAATACCGCGATTCAGCCCCTTGTCGCTGCAACGCTCTCGAACAAACGGCAACTGTTTGGAGGCAATTCCCTTCAATCCTTCAGTGGCTCCCAGATAGTGGCCGAAGAAAGAGGATACTATGGCCACAAAGGCAACAACCGGCCCCACATAACTGATAAATGCACTGTCATGGATATTGGCCAGGTAAGACAAAATCGGCAGGTTGGATGCCTTGGCTTGTGCCAGTTGTGCCGGACTCATGGCCAGCACACAGGAAAACACAAACAACATCACAAACCCCAGCAGCATCATGGCGGTATTACGCAAGATCATATCGGCCTTCTTGGCCGCATTGGCGCCATGTTCCCGCTTTAGCGATACCGCAAACTGGGAAATAGCCGGAGAATGGTTAAAAGAGAAGATCAACACAGGGATGGTGACCCAAACAATACCGAGAAACTCTCCGGCCGATGGAACCTGCATCAAAGCATCCATCTTCCAATCGGGAATGAGATAGAGCGACATAAACAGCAAGATGCCGACCAGAGGATAGACCAGGAACTGGGTCACTTTGAGCATCAACCGCTCACCGGCTACCATCACAGCCATCATACCGGCAATCAAAGCCCCGGACAGTAGCCAACGCGGTAAAGATGCCATCCCCAATTGATGCACCATAAAACTGTCAACCGTATTGGTGATACTTACGCCATAGATCAACACTATCGGATAGATGGCCAAAAAATAGAGCCAGGTAATGGCGCGACCGGCACCAACACCGAAGTACTCCTCGACCACTTGAGTGATATCACTGCCTTCAATCTTCGAGGCACAGACAAAGCGAGACAAGCCCCGGTGAGACAGATAGGTCATGGGACCTATCAAGATGGTCAACAACAACAGCGGCCAAAAACCACCGAGACCGGCATTCATAGGCAAAAACAGGATCCCGGCACCCACTGCAGTGCCAAACAGACTCAACATCCAAGTAGTGTCCTGGGCCGTCCAGGATAGTGAGCCAGACACTTGTCCCTTTTCCGGGGCCGTGGGGGGCAGTACAGCGTCTTGAACCTGCGTACCTGTGATCTCTTGTTGCATAAGGATTACCTTAACTTCGGCTGAAATTGGCGGCAAGCATAGCCAATCGCCCGGCAAAGAAATTGATCTGAACCGCCATTCACGGCACTGAATTTGGGCTCTGAGTCATAACTGGGATCCAGATCTGCCTTTTGCTGTAATAAAATTTCAATTAGGCAACAAATTAATTCCACCCCGCAAAGCCGCTGAAACAAAGGTGCTACCTTGAATACCAGCCGGTAAAGCATCAAGTTTGCGGAGAAAAAAAGCAACAGAGATCACCAGCACGTTCGTGAGAAAAATATGACGTAACTCAGCAAGGCTGAATTAAAACCCGACAGCGATCACCGTCTAAATTGTAATTTTATTAACAAACCGGCAGCAGGCAAAAAAATGCCGCTCATCGACATGAACGGCATTGAAGCAGAATGAATAGTGCTTAACGCTCGAGCGTCAGGTCCATCTTGGATACGGTTGCCGCATCAATATCCGCTTCTTTGAACAGCAAGGGGCGGAACCGTTTCTCACTGGAGTAGAGCGCGGTCTGATCGGCAAATTCGGGACGCAGAATATTGCTGGTCTCTGAGTAGGTTAGTATCCCTCTCGCCTCCGGGCCCTCATCGGTAAAGCTCACCGCCATCATCCAACTGGAGCCATAACGAATCTGATAGCCTTTGGCGCTCAGACCTGAATCCAGCGCTTTACCGCTCAGTACATCGGTTGCCGGAGCGTAAGAGTGCTGTGGGATCAGAGTGTCGTCACCACTGGTTCTGGTGGAAAATACGTTGAAACCACCCTCGGCATGATGACTGCCGGGCCAGGGCAAACGCACGCCACTGGCGCTGCCATCCGGCAATGAACGCTCGACAAACTGCACACTGCCAAGAGGCGCATCGACGGCAAAACCGGCCGCTTCCAGGTTGAGCGCGGCATGCGCCAGCGCGGTGAGCGCCGAACCGTCAGAACTCAGCCCTGTGGGAGTGGTCGCCGGCTGCAGATAATCAAAGCCTTGGGTCAACATGGTTTTGTCATTGAACAGATGGGCGAATTCCCGAAGCAAAGCGCCGCCTTTACTGTCGTTGTCCTGATGACCATTCCAGGCCTTGAGCGCCGCGCAGGCAGCGCTGATATCCTTGGCAAGGGTACCGACCATTACAGGTTCACTGCCCTTGGCTTCACACTGGGCAATCAGATCATCCAAAACCATTTCGGCCAGATAGCTGCGGTTGTTGAGCACTGCCGCCTCCAATTCATCCAGGTTGAACTTACCATCACTACCGGCGGCATCACCAAGCAGCTTGAGTCCCATGCGGGTTCTCATGCTCAGTTGACCACGCTCCGGGCCATACATGGGAGAAAAATACTCCAGCGGCTCGGCCGGGTTGGTAGACCAGAAGGAGTTATTGGAGTTTTGCACAAAATCTGTGCGTTCCAACTTGGGTGCCCGCTCGAAAGGCGTGGGGCCAGCGAAAGCGAACAGTGAGGTATTGCCCGGCAATATGGTAAAGCCCGCCTGCGCCTTGGCCGCCTTGATCTCAGGGGAAGTCTTCAGCAATACCACAGCCGCCTCGGATAATCCCGGCACGGTAGAGTCATCGATATAGAAGGCGTTGCCTTCCCTGTCGGCATACATGGTGTTATTGAAGATCATGCCGTCATAGTCTTTAAATGCCTGCACAAACTCCTGTTTGTTGGCGGCCATGTTCATCGCCAGCCAGTGATCCACGGGATCCAGGGTCGCCATGTTAGCATCCTGCAACATAAAGGCCTGACCATCATCCCAGCCAAAAGGTGCCTGGGTCGCAGGCGCTTCGACTATAGGTCCCTTGGGAGTGGTATAGATATCTTTTTCGGCTACCAGCATACCCGCCGGACCGGCATTGACCAGCACCTGCACGGTTTCCTTGCTGATAGGCATAGGCTCACCATCAAACAGATACTGCATTCGGTCGCCGGAAACCAGCTCCAGGTTATAGACCACAAAATGTTCGGCGGTGGAGAAGGTATGGGTCCAGGCGAGATCTTTGTTGAAACCAATATTGATTGGGCCTGGCATGCCGACCAGAGAGCCGCCCATCACATCCAGGTGTCCGGGAATGGTGGCATGGGACTGCCAGAATCTCAGGTTACCCGTATGCGGGAAGTGCGGGTTCCCCAGCACCATGCCCTTGCCGTTTTCCGTCTTGTCTTTGCCAAGGCCCCAGCCGTTGGATCCCAGTTCACCCGGGTTGGTCTCCGGGGTTGAAATATTGGCGGCTCTGGCAATCAGCTTGCTGTTGATGTCATTGACAAAAGCGGTCTGGGCGGCAGAGGCCGGAGCCGGGCCGACTATTCGCGGCAAATATTCATCACCATCCCCCGGATTGGCGTAAAAGATCAGATCCAGGAAGTTGGCCGCCCCCGGCAACAGGGCAATTGAAAACAGGTAGGTCACCACATCTTCAGCTTCGATAGGTTTGACCCAGGGCTGCCCGGCACAGAAGGGCTCGGCCTGTTGCTTGCCTTCGGCCACATCGCTCAAATACCGGTTATAGCCGGCGACAAACCCGCTGATTAGAGCCCGGGAGTTTTCGCTGAATTCAGGCCATTTGGCCTCGGCCTGAGCTCTGACCTTGAGCGCCTTGTAGGCAAAGTCGGAGATCAGATTGCCATTGTCTTCCCGGGCCGGGATCCCTGTGGTGAAGTCCAGGCTGGCATGAGGGCCGAAATACATGGAACGCTCTGAGTTGGCCTTAACAAAACCATCGGCCAGAATGCACAGATTGTCCTGCGCCTGCACATAGCCGTTACCGAATCCCAGGCTTTCCAAATTGTCGGCTTGAATATGAGGCACACCGAAACTGGTGCGCCGCACGCTGACAGAGAGCTTACCATCCGGTGCAAATGCCTGCAGTGTGTTATCGACCGGAGGCGGGTTCTGATCATTATCGTCATCCGAACAGCCAACGAGTACCAGGGTGCCTGCCAGCCCCATGGCGTACATGAGTTTGTTGAATTTCATTATAATTATCTCTTTTTTAATGCCATTTATCCGACAAGGCCCAGCCCCTTGAACAATACAACTCCCCAAAGTCATACGGGTTTGTCGTGGCGCCTATGTCGTGTCCCTCGGTGCACCTTGCGTTGTGATTTATGGCACGTCACAATGACGCCCAACTCAAGGTCGCACCTCCGACCATTTAAACAACGATTCAAACGCCCGTCTACATCAAAGATCCATCAATAAAACAAATATGAAACAAAAACAGTTACAGATAGTGGTGGGTTCTACCAACCCGGTGAAAATCAAAGCCGCCGAGAATGCGGTCCACGCCCTGCATCCCGACGCCGAGATCCACTGCCAAGCAATGAAGGCGCCATCCGGTGTGGCGGAGCAACCCATGACAGATGCCGATACCCGCCAGGGAGCCATCAACAGGGTGGAATGGTGCAAGGCGAATGCAGATGCCGATTACTATCTGGCAATGGAAGGTGGGGTGGATGATTTCCCCCAGGGGCCAGCCACCTTTGCCTATGTGGTTATAGCCACCAAAGAACGCCTCTGCGTCGGCCGCAGTGCTCACCTGCCCCTGCCGCCCAAGGTTTATGCCGCGCTCAAGGCCGGTGAAGAACTGGGAGATGTGATGGATTCGCTGTTCAATACCGTCAATGTCAAACAGGCAGGTGGCGCCATAGGACTCTTGACCCAAGGGCATGCTACTCGCGAGAGTATTTATCACTCGGCCTTGCTGCTCGCATCGGCGCCACTGCGTTACCCGGAGCTTTACTGATACCAGCAACCGCTGTTATTAATAACGGCGGTGTTGTTGACCTCCCCACTTCAATCTTTTCCAAGCGACCTGTGTAAATGCGGGACGATGACCAAACCCAACTGTTGCAAATAGATACAGACTGAGCTAAGTTGAATTCAGAATTAGTTGCTTTACGCAACCATTTTATCATTTGCGAGGTAATTCCTTAGATGTCCCTCAGTACAAAACCGTTAAGTTTAGGCTCATCCAAGCCTGATGTTAAAGAGCCGAGCTCTCACCAGGAACCATCTCAGGATGAACTGGCCCAGGTCAGTCCTGTACTCAGACAACTGTCACGTCACTTGGTACGGCAACTGGGTATGTTGTCCGGCGCCTGTGGGCAACTGCCACTGACCCCGGTGCAGGCACACACACTGCTGGAGCTGGGACAGCAAGATCTCAGTATCAAGGAGCTGGGAAACCTGCTCAATATCGATAAATCCAATGCCAGTCGTGCCGTCAGTCATCTGGTCAAGAAACAACTCGTGCAAACCAAGGCTAATCCCAGGGACAATCGCTGTCTGCAGGTCAGCCTGACTCCGGCCGGGCATAGGATGCTGCAACAATTGGATAACCAACAGGATAACCAATTTGCTGACATTCTTGCCCAGCTGGCACCAAGCGAGGTGACCCAACTGGAAGCCAGCCTGCGCTGCTACAATAAGGCGATTACCAAGGCCAAGAGTCAACAAGGGGTAATAATCCGGCCACTGCAGGCGGCAGACGATGCCGAGTTAGCCGCCGTGATACGCGCAGTATCGGCCGAATATGGCCTGACACCCGATAAGGGTTATAGTGTAGCCGACCCGACCCTGGATCACCTGAGTCGCCAATATACTCAGCCAGGAAGCCAATATTGGATAATTGAAAAACAGCAGCAACTGCTCGGCGGTGCCGGTATCGCCCCCTTACCCGGCGAAGATGGCGTGTGTGAGTTGCAGAAGATGTACTTTATGCCCGCACTACGAGGCCTGGGGCTCTCCCGCCGTTTGGCACTGCAATGTCTCAGCTTTGCCCGCGAGCAGGGATATAAGGCCTGCTATCTGGAAACTACCCAACTGTTGCCACAAGCGCTCGGCCTCTACGCCAGCCTGGGCTTTACCACCTTACCCAAGCCCCTTGGCAATACCGGCCACAGCGCCTGCGAAATCCCTATGTTGTTGACACTTTAGCGGATTCAGCTGCCTAAGCGCTCTTTAATGGCCAGGGTAATAATGCTGGCGCCAAAACCATTGGCGTCGGCCCAGTCGACTATGGTCTTGCCGTCAGCTTCCACCACTTCCAATTCGGTTTTTGACAAGCGCTTGGCGATAAACTCGCCGGTATCTTCGGCGTTGCTGTGATAGGCAGTGCGCAGCAGGCTTTCGCCGTCACAGGAAAGTCCTGAATAGATATTACGCAGTTTCACTCGATTTTCTTTCAATTTCTTACGCAGGCGATTTTTATCGTTGGACTTGACGTAATCACAGATACTGGCAGCCAACAGATCTTCGGCTTTTGCAGTTGAAGGGGATGACACTGAAGATACAGCAATCAGTGCAGCAATGGCCACGGGCAACAGACGCATCTGACACTCCTTTTTGTAATTGTTATTAAAACCAAGAGTCCCCGGCAGACTTGTCTGCCGGGGACTCTTGGGGATAAGGATCGCTTCGTGGCCGGTGCCACTCACGTTTCAGGGTTCAAAAGTCTGCTCAAATTTAACATTTTCTAATCATATTAATAAAGCGAAAACCCAATCCATTTACACCGCGACCACTTTCCTCGTAAACTTGCTGCCAGCTGCCATCGTTCCATTCAGGAAAGCGAGTGTCCCCTTCCACTTGCAAGTCTATCTCTGTCAGATACAGCCTATCGGCCTGAGGCAGGATTTCCCGGTAGAGCTGACCACCACCTATCACCACCAGTTCTTCGCAGTTTCCTGCTGCTTCCACGGCTTCTTTGAAGGAAGAAACCCGGGTCACACCTTCCGGGGCATAGTCGCTCTGGCGGCTGATCACTATGTTGTGGCGCCCGGGCAGAGGACGACCTATGGATTCAAAGGTCTTACGTCCCATCACCACCGGCTTTCCCAGGGTCATCTGCTTAAAATGGCGCAGATCTTCCGGCAGGTGCCAGGGCATTTGGTTATCTTTGCCTATGACTCTGTCATGGGCCATGGCGGCAATCATGGCGATGCGCATATACGCTCCTTGTTATTATTGGATTAAATTACCGGGCGAGTACGGAAATACAGCAGGCTGGGCATGGCCAGACCGACAGATAAAGCCCCGAGAATGAACACGGTTTTCAGGCCATTGGTAACCACCTGCTCCCATAGCTCGGTACTGAGTTGTGACTGAGCGGTCAATTGCACCAAGGCAATCACAGTGTTGTAGGCATAGGAACCCGGGATCATAGGGATAATTGCCGCCACGGCATACAACAGCGGCGGTGCCAGATGACGCTTGGCAAAGGCAATAGTCACCATGCCTATGATGGCGGCAGCGGCAAAGGTGGCCCACTCTATCGGCAAGCCAAACTGCAACATCAAGGTCCGTGAGCTGTGGCCTATGGCCCCGGCCAGGGCACAGTAAAGCAGATAACGCCTGGGAACATTGAACAGCATGGCAAAACCCATGGCGGGAATAGCCGAGAAAAAGGCATCATTCAGCAGTAACAACAGAGTGTCCATCATAGAAAGATCCCCCCAAGCTGCATGGCAATGGTAATGCCTATCACGGAGGAGACTGTCATCAAGGTCGCCTGCCCCCAGCGGGAGATCCCCACATTCATATGGCCTTTAACCATATCCGATATCGAGTTGATCATCGGAAAGCCGGGAACCAGCATCAGCACAGAGGCCGCCATCGCCAGCTCAGGGGTTTGGGTCACAGGATAGAGATACCCCAACTGGGCTGCCAAGCTGGTGACGAAGGCGGTCACGGCAAAGTTCACCAACACATTGAAGTGACGTTGCGCCATGGCCAGGCGCACAAACATGCCAATCACAGAAGCAAAGAAAGTGATAAAACATGCGGCCAGGTCGCCACCGAACAGGTGACAAAAACTGCCGCAGGAGAGGCCTATCATGGGGATAAGCAGCCACTTGGGGTAGGTTTTGGGTTGCAGTCTGGCGAGGCGTTTGCGGACTTCATTGGGGCCATAGAGGCCTTTTTCGGCCAGCAGGCAAATGCGTTGCAACTCGCACACCACTGTCATATTAATGCCGTGCTCACGAATGCGCCGGGTAGTGGTAATACAACGACCGGAAACCAAGCTGGTGAGCACCAGCGAATTGGAGGAGATGGATAGCTCGACACTGGCCAAGCCAAGTGCCCGGCCAAGACGCTGACTGATCTCTTCAACCAGTTCAGATTCAGCGCCGTAGGCCAGCAATAGCTGAGCAACCCGGACGACCTGCCGGGTGATATCGTTTTGGGTATCAGCGTACACAGGTGTTCAGGCTCGCTCAGATATTATCTTTGGTAAATAACCTCAACATCATAATCATCGTCGTCGAAGTCATCGTCGAACTCATCATCATAGTCTTCGTTGAGATCTTCCAGGCTATCCTGATGGTAGTTGTCCCATTTGAACTCAACATCGGCGTCAGGATCTTGCTGTTGCTCTTCCGCCGGCAGACTGCTGATAAAGTCATAGAGCTTTTCTGCCAGTTCCTTGGTGCCTTCACGGGTATAAGCCGAGATGGTGTAAACATCCCCTTCCCAGCCCATCTCCTTGACTATGCTGTCGACTCTTTCCTGCAGCTCTTCTTCCAGCAGCAGATCTGTCTTGTTGAACACCAGCCAACGTGGCTTGGAAGCCAGCTTGGGCGAGTATTTTTCAAGCTCAGTGACAATCGCCTTGGCCGCTTCGGCCGGGCTGGTGCCATCGATAGGCTCGATATCCAGGATATGCAGCAATACACGGCAACGCTCAAGGTGCTTGAGGAAGCGAATACCCAGACCGGCACCTTCGGCGGCACCTTCGATCAACCCTGGGATATCTGCCACCACAAAGCTCTGCCCTGGACGTGGGTTTACTACCCCCAGATTAGGAACCAAGGTGGTAAAGGGATAATCGGCCACTTTTGGTGTCGCGCGGGAAACCGCCCGAATAAAGGTCGACTTACCTGCATTTGGCATACCAAGCAGGCCCACATCGGCCAACAGCATCAGCTCAAGACGCAAGCTACGCACTTCACCGGGGGTGCCCAGGGTTTTTTGTCTGGGGGCACGGTTAACACTGCTCTTAAAGCGGGTATTGCCAAGACCGTGGAAACCACCTTTGGCCACCAACAGCTTCTGACCATGCTTGGTCAGGTCTCCGAGCACTTCGTCGGTTTCTTCATCAACCGCACGGGTACCCACAGGTACCTTGAGTACCAAGTCCTGGCCGCCTTTACCGGTACAGTCACGGCCGCGGCCGTTTTCACCGCGCTCGGCCATATGGAAACGCTCAAAACGATAGTCAATCAGGGTGTTGAGGTTTTCGTCGGCTTGCAGATAAACACTGCCACCGTCGCCACCATCGCCACCGTCTGGACCACCATCCGGCACGTACTTTTCACGTCTGAAGCTGACGCAGCCACTGCCACCATCTCCAGCTTCAACTCTGATCACTGCCTCATCGACAAACTTCATACATACTCCTGGCACCACGGAATGGGGCAATTATACTGCCTAACCCTGCAAGGCGCCAAAAAACAGAAACTATGGCTTTCGCCCAAAACAAAAGCCCCACCAATGGCGGGGCTCAAGCAATTCTGGTTTGAAGATTAGTCTTCGATGCTAACGAACTTACGGTTGTTAGGACCTTTAACTTCAAACTTAACTTTGCCGTCAGTCAGGGCAAACAGAGTATGGTCACGACCGATACCTACGTTAACACCTGCGTGGAATTTAGTACCACGTTGACGAACAATGATGTTACCAGCCAGAACTGATTCGCCGCCGAAGCGCTTTACACCAAGACGTTTGCTTTCTGAATCGCGGCCGTTACGAGTAGAACCGCCAGCTTTTTTGTGTGCCATGAGTCAGACTCCTATTAAGCGTTGATAGCAGTGATTTTAACTTCAGTGAACCACTGACGGTGGCCCATTTTCTTCTCGTGGTGCTTACGACGGTTGAACTTTTGGATAGTTACCTTTTCACCACGGCCATGGCTAACAACAGTAGCCACAACTTTACCGCCTGCTACCAGAGGGGTACCCACTTGGACGTTTTCACCATCAGCGATCAGCAGAACTTGATCGAACTCGATAGTCTCACCAGTGGCAACTTCAATTTTTTCCAAACGAACAGTATGGCCTTCAGCAACACGGTGTTGCTTACCACCACTTTGAAAAACAGCGTACATAGCTATTTTACTCCGAAATTCTTAACACGCCGGCTCATCTCTATGAGGCTGGGTGCTACAAAAACTTTAATGACAATGGGCGCGGAGTTTACGCGAAGAATCCTTTACTGGCAAGCCCTAATTGACGAAGAAGAAAAAAAGACCGGATTAACTCGCACATTGATCTCTCTGCTACTGTCTTGTTCATTAATTTTAGGTAAACTTCGGTCTATTAAAATATTTAAGCTTATCGGGAGCTGCCGATTCGGCGTTCCTTCATACCTAGAGTCTACTATGGATTTAACTGCTATCCGTCAGCTGGCTGACGCCGACATGCAAGCCGTCAATCAACTGATCTACAAACAACTCGAATCTGATGTTGCCCTGATCAATCAATTGGGGTTCTACATCATCAACGGTGGCGGCAAGCGTATGCGGCCGTTACTGTCGATTCTGGCGGCCAGATCACTCGACTATAGTGGTGAAGCACACCTAAAGCTGGCTGCTATTATAGAGTTTATTCATACGGCTTCGCTGCTTCACGACGATGTGGTGGATGAATCTACTCTGCGCCGTGGACGGGAAACCGCCAACGCCCTGTTTGGCAACAGTGCCAGCGTGCTGGTTGGCGACTTCCTTTATACCCGTTCTTTCCAGATGATGACAGAGCTGGAGTCGATGAAGGTACTGCAGGTGCTGGCCAACACTACTAACGTACTGGCCGAGGGTGAAGTGCTGCAGTTAATGAACTGCAACGATCCGGATACCACAGAAGCCAGCTATATGCGGGTTATTTACTGCAAGACTGCCAAGTTGTTTGAAGCAGCAACCCGTCTTGCCGGTGTGCTGGCCGGCTGCGACAGCGAAATGGAAACGGCGCTGGCCGACTATGGCAAATACCTGGGCACCGCCTTCCAGTTAACCGATGACCTGCTGGACTACACTGCCGACGCCGAAGAGCTGGGCAAGAACATAGGTGATGACCTCGCCGAAGGTAAACCCACACTGCCACTCATCTACGCCATCGCCCATGGTACAGAGCCACAGCGGCAGATGATCCGCCAGGCGATTGAACAAGGTGACGGCACCGAGCATATCGAGGCGATAATAGATGCGCTCAACACCTGCGGCGCATTGGAATATACCCAACAAAGGGCCTATGAAGAGTCTGACAAGGCCATAGAAGCCCTTTCGGTGCTGCCTGAGTCCGACTACAAGCAGGCGCTGATAAGCCTAGCCAAAATCGCCGTAGCCCGCAGTCACTGATAGGCTTAAGACGACGGATTAAAACCCATCAGTTGAATTTGTTGAACCCAAGCAAAAAAAGGAGCGCTCAAAGCGCTCCTTTTTGTTTTTGGTTTGTTGTTTATGGTGTGATTACTGCTCAAACACCAAGTTGTCGTCGCGATAGTCCACCTTGATCGGCTGCCCTGGCAGTAACTCGCCTCTAAGCAGCTTTTGCGCCAGTGGGTTTTCCACCTCTTGCTGCAGTGCCCGCTTAAGCGGCCTTGCACCATACACAGGGTCGAACCCGGCTCTGGCGATAAAGCTCAGAGCCGCATCTGTGATCTCCAGCTCGAACTCTTTTTCTGCCAGACGTTGGCGCAGCGACTCGACCTGAATCGCGGCAATACTCTTGATGTGCTCGCTCTCCAGCGGGTGGAACACCACGGTTTCGTCGATCCGGTTGAGGAACTCGGGGCGGAAGTGGTGCTGCACCACATTCATCACCTGAGCCTTCATCTCATCGTAACTTTGGTGACTGAACTGCTCCTGGATAATGTCGGAACCCAGGTTCGAGGTCATAATCACCACGGCGTTACGGAAGTCAACCGTACGACCCTGACCATCGGTCAGGCGGCCATCATCCAGTACCTGCAGCAGTATGTTGAACACATCCGGGTGTGCCTTTTCCACTTCATCGAGCAGGATCACCGAGTAGGGACGACGGCGCACCGCTTCGGTGAGGTAACCCCCTTCCTCATAACCCACATAGCCCGGAGGCGCCCCGACCAACCTGGAGACTGAGTGTTTCTCCATAAATTCGGACATATCTATCCGCACCATGGCGCTCTCTGTGTCGAACAGGAACTTGGCCAGCGACTTACACAGCTCTGTCTTACCTACCCCGGTGGGGCCGAGGAACAGGAAGGAGCCTATGGGCCGGTTAGGATCGGCCAGACCCGCGCGGCTACGACGAATGGCGTTGGCCACGGCATCGACCGCCTCATCCTGACCTATCACCCGCTCATGCAGCGCCTCTTCCATATGCAGCAGTTTTTCCCGCTCGCCTTCGAGCATCTTGGAAACCGGGATCCCGGTCGCCTTGGAAAGTACCTCGGCAATTTCAACATCCGTGACCTTGTTACGCAGCAAGGTCATATCCTGCATCTCGGCCTGAGACGCCAAATCCAGCTGTTTCTCCAGCTCTGGGATGCGGCCGTATTGCAGCTCGGACATCCGGGTCAAATCACCGGCGCGACGCGCCACATCGAGATCCAGTCTGGCTTGCTCCAGATCCGCCTTGATATGCTGAGTACCCGCCAGCGCTGCTTTTTCTGTGTGCCAAATCTCGTTGAGTTCGGCCGCCTTCTGCTCCACTTCCACCAGCTCGCTGCGCAGGTGTTCGAGACGCTTACGACTGGCCTCATCGTTTTCCTTCGCCAACGCCTGCTCTTCCAGCTTGAGCTGAATGATACGGCGCTCGAGGCGATCCAGCGGCTCCGGCTTGGAGTCTATCTGCATTCGGATGCTGGAAGCGGCTTCGTCGATAAGGTCGATGGCCTTGTCCGGCAGCTTACGATCAGACACATAACGGTGGGACATGGTCGCCGCCGCCACAATCGCCGGGTCGGTGATCTCCACATGGTGATGCAGCTCGTAGCGCTCTTTCAGACCACGCAGAATAGCGATGGTATCCTCGACACTGGGCTCATCTACCAGGACTTTCTGGAAGCGCCGCTCCAGCGCCGCATCCTTCTCAATATACTGACGATACTCGTCCAGAGTCGTGGCACCGACACAGTGCAGCTCACCGCGGGCCAGTGCCGGCTTGAGCATATTACCCGCATCCATGGCGCCATCGGATTTACCCGCGCCCACCATAGTATGCAGCTCGTCAATAAAGAGGATCACCTGGCCCTCTTCCTGAGCCAGCTCGTTGAGCACAGCCTTGAGTCTTTCTTCAAACTCACCACGGTATTTGGCACCGGCCACCAAAGCACCGAGATCCAGCGACAATACCCGTTTATTCTTGATGCCTTCGGGCACCTCGCCGTTGACGATACGCTGCGCCAGCCCTTCGACAATGGCGGTCTTACCCACACCGGGCTCACCGATAAGCACAGGGTTGTTCTTGCTGCGACGCTGCAATACCTGCACTGTGCGGCGAATTTCATCGTCACGGCCAATAACAGGATCCAGCTTGCCCTGCTCGGCACGCTCGGTCAGATCTATGGTGTATTTCTTCAGCGCCTGGCGCTGATCCTCAGCATTGGGATCGTCCACCTTCTGGCCGCCACGCACGGCTTCGATGGTTTTCTCCATCAGCTCTTTGGTGGCACCGGCCTGCTTGAGGCTCTGTGCCAGGGTGTCGTTACCTTCCAGAGCAGCCAGAATAAACAGCTCACTGGAGATATATTTGTCTTTACGCTTCTGTGCCAGCTTGTCGCACAGATTCAGCAAACGTATCAGCGCCTGGGATAACTGAACATCACCGCCTGTGCCTTCCACCTGCGGCAAGCGCTCAAGTTCCTGACTTACCAGGGAACGCAGAGTGCTGACCTGGATACCGGCTTGGGTCAACAGCGGATGAATTGAACCGCCATCCTGATTCAACAAAGCCATCATCAAATGGACAGGTTCTATGAACTGATGGTCACGGCCAAGAGCCAGAGATTGGGCATCCGAGATAGCAAGCTGAAATTTATTGGTCATACGATCGAGTCGCATACAGCCTCCTGAAACTCTCAAAATAAGGTATTACTTTGTTAGCTTAAAGATGGGGATGCTTTAACTAATTTCAAGTCAGACGAATGAAATAACCACTCAATCAGTGAGCCAAATAAGCGAGGCCATACGGCCGGTACGACCGTCTCGGCGGTAGGAAAAATAGTCTTTGTTGTTATAGGTGCAGACATCCAAGGCATATACCTGCCGAACACCCGCCTGCTGCAATCTGAGCCTGGCAAGCCCCTGCAGATCGCCGAGAAACTTGTCCCCCTTGGTCACAAAGCAGTCGTCGGCCCTGGGGTCTTTATCGCAAAAAGCGGCGCGCACTTCTCCGCCGACTTCGAAGGCAGTTTTGCCTATGGCCGGTCCGAGGCAGGCGATAAGCTCAGAGCCGGGACGAAAACGGGCTATTCCCGCTTCGATGACACCATCACACAGACCGCGCCAGCCGGCGTGCAGCGCCGCCACCTGGGTGCCTGCACTGTCACACAGAAGTACGGGCAGGCAGTCGGCGGTCATCACCACGGCCACATGCGCCTTGCTGTCGCTATAGCTGCCATCGGCAATCCTTAGGGAGTCACGCGCCAGGTCGACGACTTCAGTGCCATGTACCTGCTCCAGCCATGCCGGCTCGCAGGGCAGAGCCAGCCGCTTTGCCAATAGAGCACGGTTGGCCTGCACAGATGCGGGATCATCCCCCACATGCAGCCCCAGATTCAGGCTGTCAAACGGCGGCTGGCTGACACCGCCATGACGCTGGGTCATGGCGATTCTGACATTGGCCGGCAGCGGCCAGTGGCAGCCGTACATGTTACAGATACTCCGGCGGATGCTCTTCGGTGTCTTTACGCAGCGCCTTGGTCAGCTCGACCATATCCTCGGGGATAGGTGCCTGCCAGCTCATCAGCTCACAGGTAATGGGGTGCACCAACTCCAGTCGCACCGCATGCAGCGCCTGGCGCTTGAAGTTTTTCAGCACTTCGAAAAAGGCTTCACTGGCGGCCTTGGGGGGTTTTGGACGACCACCATAGACGGGATCGCCCACCAACACATGACCTATATAAGCCATATGCACGCGGATCTGGTGAGTCCGGCCACTTTCCAGCCTCAAGCGCAAGCGGGTATGGGCGCGGAATTTTTCCGCCACACGATAGTGAGTCACAGCCGGCTTACCGCTGTGGTGCACCGCCATATGAGTACGCTTGGTGGGGTGACGCCCGATAGGCTCATCCACTGTACCACCGGCTGTCATGGTGCCCAGCACTATGGCTTCATACTCACGGGTAATGTCGCGCGCCTGCAGCGCCGCCACCAGATGAGTCTGGGCCTCAACAGTCTTGGCTACCACCATCAGGCCTGTGGTGTCCTTATCGAGACGATGGACAATACCGGCTCTGGGCACATGTTCTATCTCAGGGCAATGATGCAGCAGGGCGTTCATCAAGGTGCCATCACTGTTACCGGCACCGGGATGCACCACTAAACCCGCCTGCTTGTTGATCACCAATATATGGTCATCTTCATAGACGATATTCAGATCGATAGCCTGAGCCTCGGCGTGCACCTCTTCTTCCAGAGTGGCTTGAACCTCTATCTCCTGAGATTCCAACACCTTCTCTCTGGGCTTGTTTACCACAGTACCATCAACGGATACTTTGCCATCGAGGATCCATTCCTTGATCCTGGTACGGGAGTAATCGGGGAACAACTCGGCCAAAGCCTGATCCAATCTCAGACCGGTTTGGGTTGCTGATATCTCGCTTTTTAGATTAATCTCTTGCGTCATAGGAACCGTCCCCAGTTAATGGGGTCAAAAACTGTGTACTTTCTGGTACACTCGGAATCGGCCATTTTATCGTGAAATGGAAAAATTCTTAACTACAACTTACTCAAGAATCGAATTCAAGTATGCATAATATTGCCAAAGGCGCTGCCATAGCCTTTTTTTCGCTGGCCATTGTGGCCTGTAGCAGCAAACCGGAAGACGACTTAATTACCAGCAAGCTGTCTCCGGACGTTCTCTACTCCCAGGCCCGCACCTCTATGGAGCTGGGTAACTATACCAAGGCTGTGCGTTCACTGGAGGCATTGGATTCCCGCTTCCCCTTTGGCCCACACAAGACTCAGGTTCAGCTGGATCTGATTTATGCCTACTATAAGTTGGATGATACCCCGTCGGCAGTCGCCAACATCGACAGATTTATCCGCCTCAACCCCACCCACCCGGATATAGACTATGTCTACTATATGCGTGGACTGGTGAATATGCAGGCCGACAACTATCTGTTCCATGACATGCTCAATATAGACAGAAGCGACAGGGATCCTCAGTTTGCCCTCGATGCCTTCAAGGACTTCGAGCGCCTGATCAAGACTTATCCCAACAGCAAGTATGCGGCCGACGCCCAGAAGAGAATGCAGCACCTGAAGAATCGTCTGGCGCTGTATTCGGTTAAAGTGGCCGAATACTACCTGAAAATGAATGCCTGGAGCGCAGCCGCCATCAGAGCCCAGTCTGTAATGGAAACCTATCCAGGCACCCCATCGATAGAGCGCGCCCTTGAGATCATGGCCACCGCTTACGATGAACTGGGTCAGGAGCAGTTAAAGCAGCACGTACTCACTGTCATGCGTGCCAACTATCCGGGGAATGACCTCCTCAAGGATTAATCCCTTAACGCCCCACTTTAACGTGGGGCGTTTTGTTTTCAGGGCAAGACCAAGCCCAGCCCCCTTAAGCCTCAGGATCCGGCTTTACAGGTCGAGTTTTCGATTTGGCTAATTCACCCCTAGCCCAGTAATGGCGCGGCTTTCGCTCAAAAGCTAAGCAATATGCGCCTTTTCGAGTAAAACTTGCTCAAACACGCGATATTTTGAAATATTTCTCAGAAAAGAGTTGACTCAAAACCGTAAAAGTCTTTTAATGCACGCCGTCGCCCGAATAGCTCAGTTGGTAGAGCAGCGGATTGAAAATCCGCGTGTCCCTGGTTCGATTCCGGGTTCGGGCACCACCTTCAACTTTAAGGTGCTCAGGCGACTGAGGAAATTGCAAGGCAGTACAGTGCAGGTGTGGTGGAATTGGTAGACACGCCAGCTTCAGGTGCTGGTGCCCTCACGGGCGTGGAAGTTCAAGTCTTCTCACCTGTACCACTTTGCAATAATAGTTAGCTGTACGTTAGACTCTAAGTGTGCAGGTGTGGTGGAATTGGTAGACACGCCAGCTTCAGGTGCTGGTGCCCTCACGGGCGTGGAAGTTCAAGTCTTCTCACCTGTACCACTTTGCAATAATAGTTAGCTGTACGTTAGACTCTAAGTGTGCAGGTGTGGTGGAATTGGTAGACACGCCAGCTTCAGGTGCTGGTGCCCTCACGGGCGTGGAAGTTCAAGTCTTCTCACCTGTACCACTTTGCAATAATAGTTAGCTGTACGTTAGACTCTAAGTGTGCAGGTGTGGTGGAATTGGTAGACACGCCAGCTTCAGGTGCTGGTGCCCTCACGGGCGTGGAAGTTCAAGTCTTCTCACCTGTACCACTTTGCAATAATAGTTAGCTGTACGTTAGACTCTAAGTGTGCAGGTGTGGTGGAATTGGTAGACACGCCAGCTTCAGGTGCTGGTGCCCTCACGGGCGTGGAAGTTCAAGTCTTCTCACCTGTACCAATTAACACATAAAGAGTCGAAATGAAAACAGTGCAGGTGTGGTGGAATTGGTAGACACGCCAGCTTCAGGTGCTGGTGCCCTCACGGGCGTGGAAGTTCAAGTCTTCTCACCTGTACCAATTAACACATAAAGAGTCGAAATGAAAACAGTGCAGGTGTGGTGGAATTGGTAGACACGCCAGCTTCAGGTGCTGGTGCCCTCACGGGCGTGGAAGTTCAAGTCTTCTCACCTGTACCAATCATTTAAACCTCGCAATGCGAGGTTTTTTTGTGCCTCAAATTTGCCCCTCTCTCGTCTCACGCGTTTCATACTTTTTTGCTATACCTTTTGTATGGCTCAACAAATTGGAATGACAGGGCCTCATCCAAGGACAAGTTCCCTTCTGGACCAAGGTTCTCAAGCATGAAGTTACAACTGAAACACAAGATGTTGCTCGGTATGGCCGTGCCTCTTCTCTTGATGCTGCTACTGTGCGGTATCGCCATCAATATCATGAACCAAATCGACTCAGGGGTAGAAAATATCTACAGCGACCGGGTTGTCCCACTCAAAGATCTCAAGAGCATAGGTGATGATTACGCCGTCTTTGTTATAGACGCGATCAACAAGGCCAATGCCGGAGACTTCAGTGCCGAACAAGCCAGTACCGCGCTCAATGAAGCTGACAGAAGCATCAAGCAGAAATGGCAGGATTACACAGCCACTCAGTTGACCGCCAGAGAATCACAACTGGTCAATGAGGCCAAGCGGCTGTTTATTCCCGCCGATGAGCAGATAAAGCGTCTGCAAAACAAATTGGCCACCCTGAGCGGTAATATTCAGGGCCAGCTCAGCCAGGAAATTATTCCTCTCTATCAGGTGATAGATCCCATCAGTGGCAAGATTGCCGAGTTGGTGACCCTGCAACTTGATGTCGCTAAACAAGAAAGAGAGCAAACCCAAAACCTCTACTCCTCTTCCGTTGTGCTGTTTATCTCCCTGGTCAGTGTCGCCATTATTGCCAGCTTACTACTCAGTGTCTGGGTCAATCGCAGCGTCATGTTACCCATAGGCGATATTCTCACTCAGTTAAAGAAGATTCGCAGCGACTCGGACCTAACTGTGCAATTCAAAACCTTCAACGCCGATGAACTGGGGCAGATATCCGATAACTTAAGAGATGTAATATCTCACCTCAGAGGGATCCTCAACAATATCGCCAATGCCGCCAATACGGTCAGCGACTCAGCGACAGAGCTCTCCAGCTTCACCCAACAAACCAACGAGCGCATGCACAGACAACAGGCTGAGACAGAGCAGACGGCTACTGCCATGAATGAAATGACCGCCACAGTCTCCGAAGTAGCCCAAAGCACCACGGCCGCTGCCGACTCCGCCCACAGCGCCGATGCCAGTGCCGCCAATGGCGATTCAATAGTGCAGGAGTCGATTGCCAGCATGGTGGCCCTCTCAGCGCAAATTCAGGGTACAGCGCAGGTGATCACCCACTTGGCCAATGAAAGCCAAAACATAGGCAGGGTATTGGATGTGATTAAGGGAATTGCCGAGCAAACCAATCTGCTGGCACTGAACGCCGCCATTGAGGCGGCCCGTGCCGGCGAGCAGGGGCGGGGCTTTGCCGTAGTGGCCGACGAGGTAAGAACCCTTGCCAGTCGTACCCACAGCTCAACCCAGGAGATTGAATCCATGATAGCCACACTGCAGACAGGTGTGCAGGAAGCGGTGACGGCGATGGAGCAAGGCATCACTCAGGTCGAACAGGCCAACAGCAAAGCCAATATGGCCGGTGAGGCCTTGAAAGAGATAGTGGTGTCGGTCGATTCCATTGCCCAGCTCAATACCCATATCGCTACCGCCGCCGAAGAGCAAAGCAGCGTGGCCGAAGATATCAATCGCAGCATTATGGCAATCAGCGACATCACCCAACAATCGGCCCAGGCAGCCAACGAGTTAACCGAGTCGGTCAGTAACTTAAGCCATCTGGCGGAAAACATGCGCGCCGAAGTGGCCCGCTTCCGTCTCTAACTCTCTGAGGGCCCTTCGGGGCCTATTTTTTATCCCTGCCAACTCCAAGCCTTTTGTGAACCCAAAAACCTTTGCCGCCATTCCTGGCAGCCCCCTCGAAAAAGCCGTCTGCACAGCAGAGCAAGAAAATGCCACAACCGCTAAAGACTACGACTGCAACTAAAACAAAACCGCGGACATGCCGCGGTTTTCGCCTGTGCCTGGAAAACTAGATTTTGAATCGACTCACCGCCTGATGCAGATAGTCGGCGCGGTGACGAACCTCATCGGATGCCGTAGCATTCTCTTCTGCCGCCTGAGCCGACTCCTCGGCAATATCGCGGATCACCACCACATTCTTGTTCACCTCGGCGGCCACCATACTCTGCTCTTCAATGGCGGCAGCTATTTGAGTGCTCATATCCATAATATTGGTGACATCAGCATTGATCTGCGCAAGCAAGGTGCCGGCACTGGCCGCCTGCCTGGCACTCTCACCGCCCTGCTTTTGGCTCTGCTCCATAATATCCACTATCGAATGAGTACGGCTCTGCAGGGTTTGAATGATACCGGCAATCTCTTCGGTCGACTCCTGAGTTCGCATCGCCAAACTGCGCACCTCATCGGCCACCACGGCAAAGCCCCGCCCCTGCTCGCCGGCACGGGCCGCTTCAATGGCGGCATTCAATGCCAACAGGTTGGTCTGTTCGGCGATACCGCGGATCACATCCAACACACTGCCTATGGTCTGGCTGTCTTTTTCAAGTTCGGCCACCACCTTGGCAGAGTCATTTAGTTGTTGCGCCAAAGACTGGATCTTATTGATAGTATCTTCAACCTCAACCTGACCATCCTGAGCATTGTGGTGGGTCTGTTCCGCCTTACCGGCAGCCAGTTCAGTATTCTTGGCAATCTCGTCTATGGTAGCGCCCATCTCGGTGATCGCCGTAGCGACCATATCGGTTTCATTCAGCTGTTTCGACACGCCTTCCGAGGCGCTGATGGCATTGCGAGACAACTCTTCACAGGAATGGCGCATGGCATCCACTGATTCGATAACCTGTTCGATCAGCTTCTGGAAACTCTCCACCATGCTGTTAAAATGACGTCCTATCATGCCCAGCTCATCGTTGGAGCCCACATCACAGCGCAGCGACAGATCTTTTTGAAGCTCGATGCGGGAAATGACATCCGTGATACGCTCGACCGGCCTCATAATACTGCGGATAATCATCACAGTACTGACCACCAACAACAAAGCAATAAGACCAAATAGTGCCAACCCCAGCATGAAGCTGTACTGCTGCTCGTTTTCCACCTTGGCTATTGCCAACTCTTTCAGCTTGGTAGATGAGCTTTCCGTGGCAAAAATCGCTTCTCGCAGCTGCCCCATCATGCCCTTGGACTCGTCGAGCCCCAACTCCTGCTCCTTGGCCACCAAACTCTTAAAGCTTTGCTGATATTTGCTCATCAGTTGCTCAATATTGCTACGAACACTGAAGTCCAGCAAACTGGCATTGAGCTCCTCATTGAAACGTTCGATATTGGTATCAAACTTATTGAGGTAGCTGAGATCCCGCCGCAACATAAAGTCTTTCTCATTACGCCTCAGTTGCAGCATCAACACCATAAGCTCAGACACATTATGCTCTGCCACCAAGCTTTCGACATTGTGCACCGCTGAGCGTAGCTCACCGTAGAGGCCACTCTTGGGGTTCAGACCTATCTCACGCTGTAATTGCACCACCCCGGTAAACAACTGCCGGTAGTTGGCAAAATCACGATTAAAGCTGTTTATCGGCGCCTCGGGGAGATCATACTCCTTGAAGATCAGTGCCAGTTCTTGCATCAACTGCGCCGTGGCCTGTGCTTCCTGCTGATGTATCTCGACATACTTGAGATCCTGGCGGCCAAAAAAATCCTTCTCATTCTTGCGCATGCTTAATACTTCTTTGTCCAGCTCAACCACTTTCTGGATGGCGATGGACAGTTCTGTCTGCACCGAGCTGGAATATTGCTGCAGTGCAAACATCAATACCAAGGCGCCAATCGAAACGGCGGCACTCAGTAACAACTTATGGCGAATAAGCATGGTGTTACCTCAATAAAAAGAGTCACTCTAAAAAAATAGTCGCAATTCTGTCCCCGTGTCAGTTGAGTTAATCCGGTAACAAAAATGTCATCTTATATTGTCAATGATTAACCTATTGAAAAACAGTCACTAGCCTTGTCGCTGTGCAAAAAAAACTAAAATTTTTTCTATTAACTGAGTCAAAAAAACCGAAAGCGCCAAGCATCTGTCGTTCAAGGAAGGTTTTAACCCTACAAACAGCAATTGCATGCGATATTCAAAAATCAAAAGTGAATCCAAGAAAGCTCTAAAGTTCCCTTCCCCTTATCACAGGTTAGTGCCGAGCTCAGATTGCCAACTAGGATAGCTATCCAGGGGGATAGCCCCGAAAAACCCAAAAAAACGGAGAGCAAACAACTGATTTCGGTGAAGCTTGCTTAAGGAATATGCGAATAACCAAATAACGAAAACATCGAGTAGATTAACAATTACTTTTCCACCACCAGATAAATTCTTGGTTTTTTTAATTCTTTTTTAAACCTTTTAAGCGGGTCAAACTATCCAATTACCATGACTCGCCCAAACCATTAAGGACAGCCCAGTGAATGCCAGCCCGCAGCTGACAGAAACCAGATACCAGCAAGAAGTGGACTTCCCGCTGGTGCAGCGTGCCCGTTTGGGGGACAAGCTTGCCTTCGCCGAGCTCTACCGCCTGCACCATGGCAGAGTCTATGCATTGTGTTTGCGCCTGGCCGGCCAGGTGCCACTGGCAGAAGATATGACCCAGGACTGCTTTATCCGTGCCTGGGAGAAGCTGGACCAATTCCGCGGTGAAAGCAAATTCAGTACCTGGCTGCACAGCCTGAGCGTCAATCAGGCATTGAGCAGTTTGAAAAAACAGCGCAGCTTCTGGGCCAGATTTCTGCCTGTGACCACAGAGGCAGACACAGAAGAGTCGACCACAACCCACACGGAGGAAACCTCTGTGTTGGAGCGCAAGATCCTCAAGTTACCCGAGCGGGCCAGAGTCGTGTTTGTGCTGTTTGCCATTGAGGGCTACAGCCATGAAGAGATAGCCGCCATGATGGGCACAAGTACCGGCACCAGCAAGGCGCAGTACCACAGGGCAAGAAACTTGCTTCAGGAGATGTTGTCATGAACAAGCAGCCAACATTGGAACAACTGATAGAACAACTGCCACGGGAAAAAACACCCGAGCGCGACCTCTGGCCTGAAATCGCCGCAAGGCTGGAACAATCTCAGCCACCCAAGGCCGCAAAATCCAGCAACGGCTGGCGCAATCTGGCTATCGCCTGCAGCCTGCTGTTGGTGTCTCTGCTCGGCTATCAGGGCTTGCAGCAAACCCAAAGCCGCGTCGACCCACAGATGCTGGCCATGCTGGAGCAGTTGCAGTATCAACACCAACAACAAGTGAAACAACTGGAAGCCAGTGTCAATTTCGGCCAATGGCAAAAGGTCAGCATGACCACGCCGCTCAGTCGCGGCATAGATGAACTCAGGGAAGCCGCCACGCAGATATTCCAGGCACTAAAACAAGACCCGACCGATCAACAACTTTGGCAACTCTGGCTTTGGGTACAGCAAAGGGAGATAGAGCTGCTCACCCGGGGTGAACAACTGCCCACTCAACTCGACCAACAAGGAATCAGCATATGAACAAGATATCACTAACCCTACTCTCCTCAGCCCTGCTGCTGAGCCCGGTATTGCAGGCGGCCGAGAAGGCCGATCAAAGCGCGGCGCTGGAGTCCGGAGCTAAATTGAATATCAAGATCCAACGGGGAGAAGTGAAGATCCGCAGTTGGGACAAGGCTGAAGTCGCCATCAAGGGCAAGCTGGATGAGCTCAGTGAAGGCCTGGTGTTTGGTCAGCAGGGCGGCAGCTTTGTTATCGAAGACAAGCTGCCAAAGAGCTATAACAGCCGGGACAAAGACGGCTCAAAGCTGGAGATCTTTCTGCCCGCCACAGTCAATATGAAGCTTAAAGGCGTTTCCGCCGATTATGACCTTCAAGGATTGGAGGGTGAGATCAGCTCGGCCAATGTCAGTGGTGATATCAAGGGCCAGGATCTCAAAGGCAATCTGCAACTGACAACGGTTTCCGGCAGTATCATCACCCAGAGGAACCAGGGTGAACTGTATCTGGAAACCGTTTCCGGCGACATTGAGGATAAACAGAGTCTGGGCAAGGTGAGTTATCGCCTGGTGAGCGGCAAACTGAACGCCGAGAGTGATGCCATAGAAGTGGAGCTGGATCAGGTCTCGGGCAAGAGTCAGTTGACCCTGAAGGCTCCCGAGTCACTCAAGGCCAGAACCGTCAGTGGCGACTTGAGTATTGCCATGCAGAGCCTGGCCGGCAATGCCAATGTCGATAGCGTCAGTGGCGATATTGAACTCAAGTTTGCCAAACTGCCGAATGCCGCCTTTGATATCAGCGGTGGCCCAGGTGGCAAGATTGACAACCAACTGACTCAGGACTCACCGAAAAAAGCCAAGTACACCAAGGCTGAATCGCTGCAGTTCCAAAGCGGTTCCGGCCAGGCCGATGTCAGTATCAACACCATCAGTGGCCGGATTAAACTGCAGCAATAATCAGCTGTATCGCACCAAGGCCTCCGGCTGGCCTTGGTGCCTTTTCTTCAGCCTACCGAGGCTATCTCGGCTTCGGTCAGATAACGCCACTCACCGGGTTCCAGTTCACTATCCAGCTCTATGGCGCCGATTGACTCACGATGCAGGGCTTCCACTTTATTGCCCACAGCGGCAAACATACGTTTCACCTGATGATATTTGCCTTCGGTAATGGTCAACAAGACTTCGGTCGGGCTAATCAGCTGCAACTGCGCCGGCCGGGTCAGCCCCTCTTCCCGGTGCAGCGCCAGGCCGGCGGCAAATTGCGGGATCAAGTCTTCAGTAACAGGGGTGGCCAGCCACACCCGGTAGCGTTTGCCGCATTCCTTCTTGGGAGAGGTTAGCTTGTGTGACCACTGGCCATCGTCGGTAATCAACACCAGACCTGTGGTATCGGCATCCAGGCGCCCGGCAATATGCAGGCTCTCGGGCTTTTCGATCTCCAGTAGACTGATGACCGAAGGATAGACCTCATCCACAGTTGAGCAGATGGTATCGACCGGCTTATGCAACATCAGATATCTGTTGCCTATCAAGCTGATAGGTTCACCGTCGAAGCACACTCTCATGCCATCACGCACCTTGAAGCTGGAGTCCTTGACGATTTCACCATCGACACTGATTTCACCGCGGTGCAGCGCCTTCTTGGCCATGGAACGGGTCAGCTCTGTAGACTCACAGATAAATTTATCTAAACGCACTTGGCTATCCAACCTCTTGAGTTATGCCGTGTCAATTGCGCGCCATTATGGAGCCTGACAAGCTAAAGGGCAAAGACTGTCAAACGCTCACTCAAATAAGCGCCTGTAACCTTTGCTTACAACTCCCGCGCCGCAGAGGCTCGCTGTCGCCGCTGCGGGACTTGTTTACATTCCCGCACTAGCCTTAACATAGGCATCACTGCGGTTTTCCCGAACAAACGGGTGTGCAGCCAATCTGATAAAAATGCCCCCTCGCGGGACAGCAAAGAACAAAGAAAAGGAAACAGCATGAGAAAAGTACTCATTGGGGGATTGTGTGCCTCACTCATCGCAGGCCTATCTGCCTGTAATGACAAAACGGCTGAGACCCAGGCTGAAACAGCCAAACAGCCGGAAGTCGCCAAAACCGCAACTGCCGCCGCCGTCAGCCAAGCCCTGGGTTCGGGGATTGAATTTGCCAACTTTGACAAGTCTGTTCGTCCTCAGGATGACTTCTATACCTATGTCAACGGCGGCTGGATCAAGAACACAGAGATCCCGGCAGATCGCACCAGCACAGGCGCATTCTATGACCTCAGGGAAAAATCCCGTGACGATGTCAAAGCCATTATTGAAGAAGTGGCGCAGAGCAAAGATCTCAAGCCCGGCAGCGACGAGCAAAAAGTGGCCGATCTTTACCGCTCCTTTATGGACAGCGATACGCTCAACCAGTTGGGGATCAAGCCACTGGAGAGCGAGCTGGCAATCATAGATGCCATCAAAGACAAGCAAGCACTGGCGGCCTACTTCGGCAAGAGCCAAATTCTCGGTGGCGGCACGCCCATGGCCTTCTATATCGATGTTGATGCCAAGGACTCCAGCCGCTATGCCACCCATATCTGGCAATACGGCCTGAGCCTGCCTGAGAAAGACTATTACTTCAACGAAGGTGAGCGTTTCGTCAACATCCGCAAGGCCTTTGTTGAGCATATCGCCAAGATGTTCACCCTGGCCGGTTTTGCCGAGCCACAACAAAGCGCCGAAGCCATCATGAAGCTGGAAACCGCTATTGCCGCCAAGCATTGGGATGTGGTTGAAAGCCGTGACAGCACCAAGACCTACAACAAATTTGAGGTCAAAGAACTGTCAACATTGGCGCCGGATATCGACTGGAACGCCTACCTGACTGCGCTTGGCGCCGACAAGCAAGCCGATATCATCATCAATCAGCCCAGCTTTATCGAAGGCCTGAACCAGATAGTCAAAGACACAGATCTGGCGACCTGGAAGACATATATGCGTTGGCAACTGTTGACCCACTTCGCCTCAGATCTGAGCGAGCCGCTGGATAAAGAAAACTTTGAGTTCTTCGCCAGGACACTCAACGGCCAGGAAGAACAGGAACCTCGTTGGAAGCGCGGTGTAGCCAAGGTCAACAGCCTGCTGGGTGAAGTCGTGGGTAAAGTATACGTCAAGCGCCACTTCGCCCCTGAAGCCAAGGAGCGGATGGAGCATTTGGTGGAAAACCTGCGCGGTGCCTACGCCGACAGCATAGATGAACTTGAGTGGATGGGTGCAGACACCAAAGTCGCCGCCAAGGAAAAACTGGCCAAGTTCAACCCGAAAATCGGCTATCCCGACAAGTGGGAAGACTACAGCAAGCTGACTATCAAGGCTGACGACCTGGTCGGTAACGAGATCCGCGCCGGTGAAGTGGAACATCAGAAGCAACTGGCCAAGTTGGGCAGCCCCATAGACAAAGGCGAATGGCACATGACGCCACAAACCGTCAACGCCTACTACAACCCGACCATGAACGAAATCGTGTTCCCGGCCGCCATCTTGCAGCCACCTTTCTTTAATATGGCTGCCGACGATGCCGTCAACTATGGTGGTATAGGTGCGGTTATCGGCCATGAGATGGGTCACGGCTTTGACGATCAGGGTGCCAAGTTCGACGGCGAAGGCAATATGCGCGACTGGTGGACCGAACAGGACCTGAAAGAGTTTGCCGCCCGCGGCAAGGCGCTAATCGCCCAATACGACGGCTACTATGTGTTTGACGACCTGCACGTTAACGGCAGTCTGACCCTGGGTGAAAACATCGGCGATCTCTCAGGTGTCACCATAGCCTACAAGGCCTACAAAAAATCCTTGGCGGGCAAAGAGGCTCCGGTAATCGACGGTCTGAGCGGTGATGAACGCTTCTTCCTCGGCTTCGCCCAAATCTGGCGCGCCAAGATCAAAGAGGAAGCGATGCGCAACCGAGTGGCCACAGATCCTCATTCACCGGCCAAGTTCCGCGCCATAGGTTCACTGTCCAATATGCCGCAGTTCTACAGCACATTTGATGTGAAGCCAGGTGACGGCATGTATATTGAGCCGGCCCAGCGCGTGAAAATCTGGTAATTTTACGCTTGCTCAGAAAGGCGCCTCAAGGCGCCTTTCTTTTTAGATGAATAAAGTTTCATTTGAGGTTCAGCAAGGGTTCAGAGCCAAGTGCTACATTGGAGTCAAAGCCACTTAGAAGTCATTCTGGATGCGAGGCCCCATGACCCGATTATTCCGCACTTTCCTGGTTTTCCTGTTATTGCTTTCGGCGCGCACCGCCTACGCTCAGCCTTCAGAATATGAAGCTGAACTGAGAGAAGACAGCAGTTACAGCCTGCGCCAAAACTCGGCCATCCCATTCAATGCCCTCAAGAAACAAAGCTTCAGCGCCCCAAGGCAGCCCGTTTCCAGCCTCAATGCCCTCTATAAGCAGGCACCTATGGCACAAAATGAATTGCACAGTCTCCTGTCACAGGTAGCCAATCAGAGCGAGACCGAGCTGCTCCTTGCCAAAGTGAAAGAGCGTCAACGGGCCGAAGCCAAGGTGGCGCACAAGCTGAATAACGACCCCGCCGCCCTGACAGATCTGGTGCGAGCCACCCTGATAGCCGACAACCTTGATGACCTGCAGCTGGCCTTTGACACCCTGAATAAACAGGCCAATGTGCTACAGGTCAAAGACAGGTTTGCCCAGCCAAAGGCCTCTGGCTATCGGGATATCAACCTGCTGCTGCAACTGCCGAAAAGTGGCCTGATTGCCGAAGTTCAGTTGCACTTAAGGGAGATTGCCGCCATCAAAAACGGCGCCGAGCACCAAGTCTATGAAGAGGTGCAGGCGATGGAACATAAGGCTGCCCGCGAGCAAAGGCCGCTGAGCGAGCTGGAACTGGCCCGGATCCAGAAGCTGCGCCAGGAATCACACAAGCTGTACCACAAGGCCTGGTTGGGTTATAAACGCCAACAAACCCAGACTCTTGGCATAGAAAATACCATAGTCGCCTGACAAAGCTTGTCAGCGGCCAACAAGCCGCTATACTCCAGCGCATTGACCCTCGGCCAAAGCGTAAAATCATGCATGAAATCATAGAGCAACTGCAGGAACTGTCAGAGCAGGTTCCTGTACCGCTGGATCTGCCCGGCTTTGACGATCTGGTGGATATCGAAGAGCAAATACTCATCCCTCTGCCTGCGGAGCTGAAAGAATATCTGCTGCATGCCAGCGATGTTATCTATGGCAGCCTGGAGCCGGTGACCGCTGCCGATCCCCAGTCCCACACCTATCTGCCGGAAGTGACCTCCTATGCCTGGTCGCTGGGAATGCCCAGAGATCTGATTGCCATCTGCCAAACCGGTGATGACTTTTACTGCATAGATCAGGAAGGTGTGGTCTACTTCTGGAACCAGGACGGCCTGGATGAAGAAGATTGCTGGGAGTCATTCTGGCAATGGGTCGAAGACGTCTGGCTGCAAAGCTGACACAGGCCGGCATGCCCTGGGCGCCACGCCATCAGACACATAGAAAAAACAGGAAGCATTATGTCCAAACAATATCCGCTCAACGCCATCGAGTTTCAGTGCCTGCGCCAATCTCTTGGCTTGGGTACCGCCCAGGCCGCCGAGTTGCTGAAAGTCGATGAAGCCGAGTTGCTCTCCTGGGAAACGGGCGAGGCGCAGGTAAGCGAACTGGCCCAGAAAAAACTGCTGGAAATCGACGATATTATCGAGATGCAGGTGCTGAACACCTGTGATGGTATCGAGGCCATGTTCAAGAAAGAACCCAAGCGCCGTTTGGCCTTTGTGGTTTATCCCACCCAGGCGATTTACACCCAGTACAACCCTGAGTTTTTAAGCTCGTTGCCACTCACTGAGCTGTACAACACCGCCGCCTGGCGGGTCAAGAAAGAGTGCAAACTGGTGCTGGAAGTGGATATCAGCCTGGTGCCATTGGATGTGGAATCCTACAAGGCCTTTAGAGAGCAGCAAGGCGGGCTGGGTGAGAGCCGCGAAAGCCGCGCCAAGTGGGCGGCCGCACAGCTCTGAAATATCACGGCCCTGAAATACCGCGGCTTTGAAACCAGAGTTTGAATTAATCAGTTAAATTGGTGCTGGCTTTGTCCAGCGCCTTTTTCATTGCCGGACGCAGGTTAAGCCTGTCTCGGTAAGCCGCCAGTTTGGGCGGGATCTGCTGCTCAAAAATGGTGGCCCAGTTCAGGGTATGGGCCAGCAGTATATCGGCCACAGTCAATTCATCACCGAGCAAAAATGGGCTATCAGGCAGCCACTGTTCGGCAATGGCCGCGGCCTTGTTGAACTCCCATACGGCAGTGGCTTGAATCGCCGCCACCCGCTGCTCCTCCGGCAAGGCAAACCTGTGCTTGCCCATGGTCCATAACGGCTGCTCCAACTCGGTTATCACAAAGCTCAACCATTGATGATGATGCCCGGAGGCTGCCGTGCCTGGCTTGGGCAACAGACGCCCCTCACCGTAACGCTCGGCCAGATAGAGCATAATGGCCGCCGATTCGGTCAATACCAGACCGTCATCCTCGAGCACGGGGATTTTGCCGCAGGGATTAAGCGCCAGGAACTCAGGAGTGCGGTTCTGCTGCTTGGCCATATCAACAAAGTGAAACTCCCAGGGCAGTTCCAGCTCTTCCAACAACCAGGAAACCCGCAGCGCCCGGCTTCGCGGCGTGCCATAGAGTCGAATCATATTACTTTCCTTAAATTGCCCTGTCGCCATAGGCAATGGCTAACGCAGGTATGGTGGCAGAAAAGGCGCCCGCAGGCGCCATGATGATAAGGTCAACAACAAGATACTCCCACTTCCTCAAGCTTGTCACTCTGTCCTTATTTCTCGGCTCTTATCTCTCACCTCTTATCTCAACTCTCCAGCATCCGACCCTTGCCAGTTTGCCATCAAGGGCCGGGTGCCTGCCTCAGAAGTTAAGACTGACCTTGGTGTAGATGAAACGGCCTCTGGGGTTATGCACAGACATCACATAGCCATAGAGATCCGCATCGCCATCGCCTATGGCAAACGGCGGCTCTTCATCCAACAGGTTGTTGACCCCGAGCGTCCACTTGAACATCTCGTTGAAACGGTAGGAAGCCTGCAAGTCCACCAGGAACTGGGCATCCACCATACGTGACTTGTTCTCGGTAAAGTCGAGGGCGCCGTCGAAGTTGATGTCCGGCGTATCTTCAAATTCGCCTATGTAGCTGACATTGAGGTTGGCGGCAAAGTCGCCCATGGTCCAGTTAGTGCTGGCCAGCCAGCGGTACTGGGGATACTCATATTCGCCGGTATAATCCAGGCCGTCCTTTTCAAACTTGTCCAGATAGCTCCACTCAAGACCAAACTTGAGATCGCCATAGCTGTCCAGTTCCAGACCGTAGTGAGCCGAGATATCCAGGCCCTGTGCCTCCTGGGAGCTTAAGTTAACAAAGCTTGAGTGAATCACATCAAGCACCCCGAGCGGCTCGCCACCGGCGGGGGGCAGGCGCACACAGATAGCACTGTTTTGATCATTACAGTTGGCGGCATAGATATCGCCCAGAGGCTGCTCGTCTATCTTGTTGTCCTGGGTGATGTTCCAGATATCGAAGCCGATATCGAACTTCTGGCTCGGCGCCCAGATCATACCTATGTTCCAGGTTTCCGACTCCTCGGCGTCCAGATCCGGGTTACCGGCAAATACCGTGTTGTAATCCAGTACCTCACAGTCGGCCTCTGAGATACCCTGAGCGGCGCAGGCATAGGTATCTTTAAAGAAGTTACTCTTTTCCGAAGGGCCCAGGCCTATCTGGGCCAACGATGGTGCCCGGAATCCCTGGGCCCAGGAGGCGCGCATGCTCAAGTCTTCTGTCATGCCCCAATGGAACGCCACCTTGGGATTGGTGGTGGAGCCAAAATCGCTGTAATGATCGTAGCGCCCCGCCAGTTGCAGCTCGAAGCTGTCGGTCACCGGAATGGAAAACTCCAGGTAGGCGGCATACTGATCGCGCTCGGCCGCGGCGGAAACCGCTTCAGTCCCGAAGATAAGCCCGCGCTGGAACTGCTCATCGGGCACATCGCTGACATCCTCTTCACGATATTCCATCCCGGCGGCTAGCATGATATCCCTGTCTGCCAGGGTAAAGGCATGCCCCGAAATGCTGGCATCATAGGCGGTAATATGTGACTTGCCCTGACGCACCAGACTGGTGGTAATGGCATCTATCACCTCGGGTGAGTTGATGGTGCCGCCAAAGGGGTTGTAGTTGCCGAGATTGATTTGCTCCTGCAGATAGTCCACCCGCACCCAGCCCTGGCTGCGATCCCCTGTCTGGGTCGACTCACTGCGCCCCTTTTGGGCCGAGACTTCCCAGTCCCACTCCTTGAAGCTGCCGCGCAGACCGGCCACTAATCTCAAGCTGTCGGACTCGATATCCCAGCGGCGGGGACCGGCATCCACTGTGCGGAAGCGACCTATGTCAATATCCTGACCAAAAGGATTGTTGGGATGTGAACCGGGAACCGTCAAACCGGCGGTTTCATCCAGCGGTGTGGCGGCGCCACCGGCCTTGGAGGTATTGTGCTGAGCCGCCAACTCCAAAAAGGCGGTCAGGGCGTCACTCAGGTGATACTCAAACTGACCTATGGCGCCTATGCGCTCGGCCTCGGGGATCACCAAGTTATAGGGGCCATAATCGAACAGGCAGCTGCCGCTCGATGTGGCGGAATCGGCCGGACAAGCCGGATCTATGGTCTTGACGCCATTGACATAGAAATACCCGGGAAAGCCCCGCGAGGAACGGAAATCCTCCCCGCCCCAGGGCGACTGATTGGCGGTACCAAACTGCCCCATCTCATCGGCGCTCAGGGTCGAGTTGCTGAAGTAATCCAGGATCACAGACGCGCTGCCCTTGTCACTCATGGTGCCCCACACCAGACTGGCGGTCTTTTCGTTGTAATTGGGGCCATCTGTGGCGCCATAGCCGAGATTGACTTCAATGCCTTCGATGTTTTTCCTCAGCACTATGTTGACCACCCCGGCGATGGCATCCGAGCCATAGATGGCCGAGGCGCCGTCCTTGAGTATATCTATCCGCTCAATGGCCGATACGGGAATGCTGTTGATATCGACAAAAGAATTGCTGACCCCTTCGGCAAAGGCGCTGATGGAAACCCGGCGACCATTGATCAGCACTAAGGTTGCATCCGGCCCCATGCCACGCAGGCTGATGGCGGCGGCACCGTTGGCGGTAGAGTCCTGGCTGTTGCCGCGGGTGGAGAAAGTGCCGGCCCCGGCCGCCGGCATTCTTTCCAGCAACTGCTGCAGGTTGTCGTAGCCCATGTTGGCAATATCTTCCTTGCCTATGGATTGAATGGGCGATGGGCCTTCCATATCGGTACGTTTAATCCGCGAGCCTGTGACTTCGATACGCTCCACAGACTCCTCGGCCGCGAAGGATTCTCCGGTAGGGGTCAAGGCAAGTGCGACGGCGCAGGCACTCAGGACAAGGTGAGGTCTGTTCATAATTATCCCTAATTTTTTCAGCTGTTTTTGTGGAAAACAACCACGACTACAAACTTCCGTGCTGTCATATTTTTTTAACATTTACCGATTCAACTTAACTCTTTAATATCTAAAGTCAATGCCTCTACCCGAGGTAAATTTGATTTTACTGATATAGGAAGTCGCCATGTCCACAGCCGCCGCGCCACTGCTTCAGGCTCGCTTTGCCGATAATATCGCCAACATAAGCGCCGAGCTGACCGAGCGTAAGCTAGTGGTGCGCCGCGGCCTACTGACCCGCACCGAAAATACTGTGCCCTTGGATAAAATCACCGACATGGCGCTTATTCAGCGGCCACTGATGCGCCTGTTCGGTCTGAAGAAACTCAAGCAGGAAACCGCCGGACAATCCGGCAATGACGCCCTGATAAGCCTGGTTGGCATAGTCGATGCCGACGGATTTCGCGCCGCCCTGCTGGCACTGGTGTTTCTCAACCTGGGTGCCGGTATCATGCATGACTCAGGAGCCTCCTTTGCCGACTCGGGAGCCCAGTTTACCGGGCAGTTGATCTCCCTCTACGCCAGCGTGCTCGGGGAGTGGAGCCGTATGCTTATCGCCTTGGTGGCGCTGTTGTGTATTTTCTCCACCACTGTCACTGTGCTCAATGGTTACAGCCGCCCCCTGGATGCCGGTTGGCGCCTGCTGCTTGAGCGCCGCCCCAGCGGTAAACGCCTGGCGGTGATCCTGCTGGTTATGTCGCTGCTGGCCTTGCTGCTGTTCCTGTTCTTCAAGGGTGCCTTGCTATCACTGTTGGAATTGGTGATGATCCAGGCCTTTATGACCACCTGCATTTTTGCCTGGTTGAATCTACGGCTGATGAGTTCCAAAACCCTGCCGACTGAGATCCGTTACGGCAAGGGCATGCAACTCTGGGGCTGGCTGGGACTCGGTTACCTGTTTGGCTTTGCGCTGCTGTTTATCTATTGGTATTGCTACATCAAATAAGGAAGTTGCATGAACTGCTCACCGCTGGCAAAGCCGCGCTTTTTAGGGCCAAACCTCTCATCGACAGTCAAAGGCATCACCATGGCCTGCATGCTGGGATTCACTTTAAGCCTGAGCGCGGCGCCAGGGCCCAAACAAGAGCCGGCACCAGGCAAGGGTTCGGCGCCATCTGCCTGCCACAGCCAAGAGCTGACACAACAGCTACAGCTGATAATCAAGCAAAACCCCCTGCCCTTCAGCGGCGTAATCGAGTTAAGGCAAGGTAAAAAGGCACTGCTGAGCCATGCGGCCGGAGAAAGCCAGGGCAAACCCATCACCTCTGATAGCCAATTTGTGCTGGGTTCACTATCAAAGCAAGTGTTTGCCGTCTTGGTGATGCGGGCGATAGAAAGAGGCGATTTCAAGCTCAATGACAGCGCCGCCGCCCTGCTCGGCAAAAAGGCCGAACTGGATCCGGCCATCACAGTCGCCATGTTGCTGAGCCACACATCCGGCATAGGCATCCAAGGACAAGCCTTGCTGTTCACCCCGGGCAGCGATTTTAAATACAGCAATGACAATTATTGGCTGCTGGCCGAGATCCTCAAGCGTAACGGCAGCAGCAGTACTCAATTGCTGCAACGCTTCTTTGATGCCGAGGGGCTTGAGCTCAAGGCCCGCACCGGCAGTATTGAAAGTATCCAGGAACAGTTACCCCATCTGGCGATAGGAAGAACCGAGACAGACAGCGGCTTTGAGAGCGTGGCCGAGCAGTTGACTCTCACAGATAAGCTGCTGGCCAGCGGCGCCCTTATTGGCTCCGCCTCTGCCTTTGCCGACTTTCAGCAGGCCCTGCATCAGGGGCAACTATTGAGCCGTGGCGGCTATCTGCAACTGCTGGCGCCAAGAGGCAAACGCCCCCATCGTTGGGGCGAGCTGAATTATGCCGCCGGAATACAACTGAGCCCTGAGTTGCCCCTGGAGTTCAGCCACAGTGGTTACATAGCGGGTTATATCAGCACGGCGATTTATTATCCGGACTCGGGCTTCAATCTGCTGGTGCTGGAAAACACCTCTTGGTCACTCAAAGATATAGGCCGGGTGTTCGCCCTTCACGACAAGCTGCGACAAGCGGTGCGCGAAACGGCCGCGAACTGTCCACTGGAAAAAGCGGCAAATCTGCCCGGCTTTTAGGTATAATGCCGCAATACTGCGGAGCCTCCGCGCCTAACGCACCTAAGTCAATCGCCAGACAGTGTTAAAACTAAGCCGGGAGTCAAACCGGCCCAGGGACATTCATGACCAACAACGATATTCTGCGCCGCTTGCGCTTTGTCTTTAATTTCAACGACTCCAAGGTATTGCGTCTCTACGCTAAAATGAAGCGTGAAATGAGTGAAGCTGAGCTGGCCGGCCTGCTCAAGAAAGAAGATGAAGAAGGGTTCCGTCCCTGTGACGATCGCACCCTGTGCCAATTTCTCGATGCCGTGATCATCGACAAACGCGGCCTGCGTCCCGGCAGTGGCATTCCGCAGCCGCTATCCAGCCTGAACAACAACATCATCTTCAAGAAACTCAGAATCGCCTTGGAACTGAAAGAAGAAGATATTATTGCCATTCTTGAACTGGCCAACTTCCGTATCGGCAAGGCTGAGCTGAGCGCCCTGTTCCGCAACCCGGAGCACAAGCATTACCGCTATTGTGGTGATCAGTTAATGCGTAACTTTATCAAGGGCTTGTCACTTAAATATCGCGGTAAGTAAGCCAACAAGCAACGACTGATTTCTCCTTTGGAACCAGGCATCCGCCTGGTTCTTTGTTTTGTGTCGTTACCCTCTTAGGCTTAGGCCAATCCGGTTTGCCGCGTTTTAAACAAAATTTTTGCTCAAGCCCTCGCCCGCAGGCAACAAAGATCACATTTCGTGGTAATCTATGCGGATTTAGATCACAGCCCGTCATCCACCAACAAAGAACATAAAAGGTTAGCCATGGACGATAATAAACGCCCCTTATATCTGCCTTTTGCCGGTCCGGCTATTCTCGAAGCGCCGTTGATCAACAAAGGTAGTGCATTTACCGAGGAAGAGCGTATTTTCTTCAACCTCGAAGGCTTGGTGCCCTACGTGATTGAAACGATCGAAGAGCAGGCCTCACGTGCCTACGATCAGTTCAAGAACTTCAGCAATGATCTGGACAAGCATATCTATTTGCGCAATATCCAGGACACCAACGAGACCCTCTTCTATCGTCTGGTTCAGAACCACATCACAGAGATGATGCCTATCATCTACACCCCAACCGTCGGGTTGGCCTGTGAACGCTTCTCCAAAGACTACCGCCGTAACCGCGGCCTGTTTATCTCCTATCCGAACAAAGATCGCATCGACGACATCCTCAACAACTCCACCCGTCACAAGGTGAAGGTGATAGTGGTTACCGATGGTGAGCGTATTTTGGGGCTCGGCGATCAAGGGATCGGCGGTATGGGGATCCCGATTGGAAAGTTGTCGCTCTACACCAGTTGCGGCGGCATCAGCCCGGCTTACACTCTGCCCATCACCTTGGATGTGGGAACAGATAATCCGCATCTGCTGGAAGATCCCATGTATATGGGTTGGCGCCACCAGCGCATAGGCGGTGAAGAATATCTGGAATTTATTGAAGCCTTTATGCAGGCGGTTCATCGCCGCTGGCCCGAGGCCTTGATCCAGTTCGAAGACTTCGCCCAGAAAAACGCCATGCCGCTGCTGGAGCGTTACAAGGATAAATACTGCTGTTTCAATGATGACATTCAGGGAACCGCCGCTATCACAGTTGGCTCACTGCTCGCCGCCTGTAAGGCCGCCGGCACTCAGTTGAGCCAGCAAAGAGTTGCCTTCCTCGGCGCCGGCAGCGCAGGTTGCGGCATCGCCGAAGCGATTATTGCGCAGATGGTTTCCGAAGGGATCAGTGATGAGCAGGCCAGACGCCAGGTGTTTATGGTCGATCGCTGGGGACTGTTGCAGGACAATATGCCCAACCTGTTGCCATTCCAGCAAAAGCTGGCGCAAAAGCGCGAAGAGCTGCAGCAATGGAGCAACTTCGGTGACAACATCTCATTGCTGGATGTGGTCAACAACGGCAAGCCGACAGTGCTTATCGGGGTTTCCGGCGCCCCTGGGCTGTTCAGCGAGGAGATCATCCGCGCCATGCACAGCCACTGCCCAAGACCGATAGTGTTCCCGCTGTCCAACCCCACCAGCCGGGTTGAAGCCACGCCCAAGGATATTCTGCACTGGACCAATGGCCAGGCGCTGGTTGCCACCGGCAGCCCCTTTGAGCCTGTGGTCATAGACAACCAGACCTATGAAATCGCCCAGTGCAACAACAGCTATATCTTCCCGGGCATAGGCCTTGGGGTATTGGCCAGTGGTGCCAAGCGGGTCTCTGATGAGATGCTGATGGCCTCCAGCCGCGCCCTGGCAGAATGCTCGCCGCTGGCACTCAACGGTAGTGGTTCCCTGCTGCCTAAGCTGGAAGAGATCCAGAAAGTCAGCAAGCACATCGCCTTTGCCGTCGGCAAGGTCGCCATCGAGCAAGGCCACGCATTGCCGACTTCCGATGAGATGTTGCAACAGGCTATCGAGAGTAATTTCTGGCAGCCTGAGTATCGTCGCTACAAGCGCACTTCATTCTAAGAGCGTCCGCCCATAAAAAACCGGCATTAAAAATAATGCCGGTTTTTTTATTTAGCCATCGGCTATCACATCTCGAATACTGTTGAGCAAGCGCCTATCGGTACGGGCCTTTTTCAACTTGCGTACACTCTCTTTGAGCGCCGACTGTGAAATACGATCATATATGCCGCTATATTCCTGCTCGGCAATAGCCTCGTCGGTATCCGCCAACTGGGCGATATCCTGGGCCATCAAACTCAGTTGCAACCAGGCCGAAGCGATAAAAAAGCCGTGAAAATCGGCTCTGGGCAACAACTTGGCGGCACTTGGCGGCAGCTTGTCCCAAGCCTGTTTGAACTCAGACTCCTTATCATCCAGCAGTTGTTCAAACAGACTGTCATAGGCTTCTTTCAGCGCCGTCGGCAACTTATCCATAGGTAATACCTGAGAACAGATATTGATAGCGGCGCTTCGCGCCTGCTGCCGGTATTGAGCATCAACTTGAGTCATTGTGTATTCCGTCTAAAAGCGATTGGCGGCGAGTATAGCACCGGCATGAAACAGCAATCCATCTCCAATTGGCACCATGAAAATACCAAAAAGTCGGCGAAATAACGGAGCCAAGCGGGCTCAAAACCAGGTAACAGGCATTGGATGAAACCCTACTTGGTGCGCAAATTTAACGATTTATTACTGGTCAGCCAATGCCCTGGTGCGTATGCTTAGTAACATAATATAAACATATCTCTATCGGTAAGCGTGAAGTCATACTTTTTGAAATCAGCCTTCGCTCTGCTACTTTTGTCCGGCATGGTTCCGCTCGCTCAGGCATTGGATAACCCCGAGGCAGATAAGTTATTCAAACTGCTTGAAAATGGGCAGGTCAATAATGTTGCCAAGGTGGAGCAAACTCTGGAGCGGATAGCCCAATTGTTGGCAGATAAAGATCTTGATCGCCAAGTAAGACTCAGGCGCGCCCGCTGTTGGAGCTATGACATCAATAATAATGCCAAGGTTGATGCTGCAATAGATTACGCCAATACCCAAGAACAGATGGCTGAAAATCAAGCTTATCCGGAAGCCCTGACCGACTTTCGCCTGTGCCATGGTTGGTACTCTCAACTCAAAGGTAATATGGAGCAGGCCAAAGCCGACTATGACCAAGCCTTACAACAAGCCTACCAACTCGAAGACCGCCGGTTAATCGCGGATGCCCGCAGTATGCGTGGTGCCATGTATTCTTTTCAGGGCAATTTTGCTCTGGCATTGGAAGATCTTCTGACCGCTCAACAGCTCTATGAACAACTCAAACTGGATTATTGGAGCCGCTACAACTTGGTTGATCTCGCTACCAGCTTTCGTCGTTTCGGCGATCCGCAGAGTGCACTCAACTATTACCGCCAATTGGAACAGGCTTATCGCCAAGGAGGCCATGAAGAACAAGCCTATATTGTCAATGGCGAGATGGCCATAGCTCTCGAGGAATTGGGAGATTTCGAAGCGGCTGTAACCAAATTCCAGCAGTCTTACAACTATCTCAAACGACAAGGAATGACTGTCGAAGCCGCAGGAGTTTCGGTCAATATGGCAGGTTCGCTGTTGAAACTCGACAGAATAGAGGATGCCAAACAGGCATTGGAGCGCGCCAAACCATTTGTGACCGAGCAACAGGGTGGCTTTTACAGCTTTATGCAACTCTACAGTGCCGATGTGCTGCTGCGCCAAGGTCAGGCGGAACAAGCTATGGTCCCCTTGGCCAAGGCAGAACAGAGTTTTCGGGATATCAGTAATGACAGGGGATTGGCCGAACTCTATCTGCTCAAAAGTGAAGTATTGGCCGCACAGGGACTTTGGCAAGAATCAACAAACGTGCTCAAATCATATATCTCCCTGCATTCTGAACTGGATAGTAAGCTTCAGTCATACCGCACCACAGAGATGCGTACCCGCTTCAATGCCGACCGCATGGCAAAAGAAAACCAACGTCTGCTGGAAAGCGAGCGTCTCAAAGAACAGGAGGTGCAGATACTGCAGCAAAACCGCCTGTTGCAGCTGGCGGTGCTGATCCTTGCCAGCATCATTATTTTCATTATGGCGATTCTGGCCTATAAACAAACCGGAAGGTCACGTCAATTTCAGAAGATAGCCCATACGGATCATCTCACTCAGTTGGCCAACCGACGCTATACCTATCAAAGGGGAGAAGCGTTATTCAATCAGGCCAAACATTCAGGCGTACCTATGTCTGTTATTCTGTTTGATGCCGATAACTTCAAGGATATCAACGACCAGTTTGGTCATGATGGCGGTGATAAGGTACTGCAACACCTGGCGAGCGTGAGCCAAACGCTTATTCGTGAGCAAGATCTACTGGGGCGGATCGGTGGTGAAGAGTTTCTGCTGCTGTTGCCGGAAACCAGTCGAGAAGAATGCCTGAAGATTGCTGAGCGTTTACGTCAAACCTTGGCAGAGTCAAGTCCAGAGGCGCTTGCAGGCGAGTCCAGAGTCACCATCAGTGCCGGGGTGGCGACTCTCAATACCGAGTTACAATTTTCAGAGCTGCTGAAACTGGCAGATAACGCTCTATACCGCGCCAAAAATAAAGGGCGTAATAGGGTAGAAAGCGCCTGAACCTCCCCCACCAATCAGTAATTCAGTGGCTATGCCATAACACTTCAGCCTCAGGCAGTGACGCCTTTGCTCCAAACCATTCAAAATACAGAGCATCAAATTCGCCACTTCGCTGCAATGCCAGCAGCGCCTTGTGCCAGGCTTCGACTCGCGCAGGATCTGTGCCACTGGAGAACGCCAGATATAACCGCAAGTGTGCCAATTCCAGCACAGGTCTCACAGCAGTCAACGGTTGATCCAATTGCCGCAAGACGCCCTGAACCGCGATCTCTGCCTGACACCAATAACGCACCCGCTTATGCAGCAACTGCCTGGCCGAATACTGAGGAAACCCCGAGATTAGCAACCGCTCATCCGCAATATCCCTCAACAACCTTTGCGCCGGAGAGTGACGATAAATCGCTATATTACCGGCCGCAGCCGCCTGTGATAGATCTGCCGGAGTGAAATCATCATCCATGCGAGCATAAAGCTGGATACGGGTTTCGGCAATCGGGCCAACAAAATCAAATTGCTGCCGTCGCTGTTTATCAATAGAAGTGGCAAATAACAGGATATTGGCATGATGAGTTGCCATATTTATGGCGCGGGCCCAAGGCAAGATCTCTATGACTGGCTCATCATCGGTGGCGGTGACTTTGTGGTTCAACGCCTTTACCAAGGCAACGGCATAACCATCAGTTTGTCCTTGGTATTCATAACTCATGGGTGGCCAGGCTTCGGTCAAAAGCCTCAGAGGCACAAGTCTGGACTCGGGAGGCTCATTCCCGGCCTGGACGAAACCAGCAAAAATGCAGCCACACACAATCAAGCAGGCCCAAAACAGAGGCTTAATTGTCGGCATATATTCATTCCCCCTCGGTTTCAGCATAGCACCGACAAAAGCCAAAATCGCCGTTTGCGGCAACTGTGAGCGATTCTGCTTTACTGATATAATCAGGTCTTTTCCCCGGTCAGCCTCTGTTCATGTCAGCTCCTCAACCACCACAATTTGATCCCTGTATGCTTGGAAAGCTCGCCCGCGACATAAAAGCCTGGGGCAAAGAGCTGGGTTTTGCTCAAGTGGGGATCACAGATACAGATCTTCGCCGCGAAGAGCCCAGGTTACAGGCCTGGCTCGATAAGGGCTATCACGGTGAAATGGGCTATATGGCCAGCCACGGCATGATGCGGGCCCGCCCGGCTGAACTGCATCCCGGCACTTTGAGAGTCATCTCAGTACGGATGGACTATCTGCCGCCAGAAGCCGGGTTTGCCCTCAATCTCAAAGATCCTAACCTTGGCTATATCTCCCGTTATGCCGGTGGCCGCGACTATCACAAGCTGATGCGTAATCGCTTGAAAAAGTTGGGCGAGCGCATAGATGAAGCGCTCAAAACCCTGCAACTTGAAGGCAGTGGCTTTCGGCCCTTCGTCGACTCGGCTCCCATTCTGGAACGGCCGCTGGCAGCAAAGGCCGGGATCGGCTGGACAGGTAAACACTCACTGATCCTCAACCATGAGGCCGGCAGTTGGTTTTTCCTCGGCGAACTGCTGGTGAACCTGCCGCTACCCTTGGATGTCGCCATAGCCGAAGGCTGCAACACCTGCGTTGCCTGCATCACAAGTTGCCCAACCGGCGCCATAGTCGAGCCTTATGTGGTCGATGGGCGCCGCTGTATCTCCTACCTCACCATAGAGCTGGCCGGCAGCATTCCGCTGGAGTTTCGACCACTGCTCGGCAATCGCATCTACGGTTGCGATGACTGTCAGCTGGTATGCCCCATCAACCGCGCCGCCCCCTTGACCGCAGAGACAGACTTTCATCTAAGGCCACAACTTAAGCAACCCAAACTGCTGGAGCTGTTCGCCTGGAGCGAGACCGAGTTTTTGAAAAACACCGAAGGCAGCGCCATTCGCCGCATAGGTCATGAACGCTGGCTACGTAATATTGCAGTGGCGCTGGGCAATGCCCCCGGCAGTGAAACCATAGTTGTCGCCCTGCAGGCGCGACTGACAGATGCCTCGGAGCTTGTCGCCGAGCACATAACGTGGGCACTGGCGCAGCAGGCAGAAAAACTCAGCGGCAAGGACACAGTGCCCATTCCCGCCCGCAAGACAGGACGCCTGATCCGGATAGTGGAAAAAGGCCTGCCAAGAGATGCCTAAATTCAAGTCTAATCCAGGGTAAAACCCACCTTGATGGTGACCTGCCAATGAGCGATGACACCGGCTTCCAGGTGGCCGCGGGTATCTATCACTTCAAACCAGCGCAGATTGTGCAGCGACTGACTGGCCGCCGCGATGGCATTCTTGACCGCTTCATCTGAGCTGATGGGGGATGAACCTGTCAGTTCTATTATCTTGTATACATGACTCATGGGGCTTCTCCTGATAGTTATCTGAGTCCGGTTGCTGACCTGAGTATAGACAGAAATGGTCAATGGCATATTTCCCTCAGTTTCTGTATATTTCTCAATTGAATAACCATCAGAAAAAATCAAGGGATTGCCATGCAATTAAAACATTCAGGTCCAGGGATAGCCTCATTTGTCACCAGCATATTGAGTGGAATCGCCCTGTTTATTACTTTTATTGTTGCCGGAACCCTGGAAACAACAACACCGGGCGGCATGGATGAAAACTCCATGGAAGCGGTTCTTGTAGGGTTAATGATCATCTTTATGATGCTGGTCTGTCTGGTGTCTTTGGGGTTGGGTATTGGTGGCCTGGTACAAAAAGAGCGGCAGAAAATCTTCGCCATTCTGGGCACAATCTTTTCAAGCTTGATCATCCTGGGCACTGTGGGCCTGATGATACTGGGAATAAGCATGAGTTGAATCTTTACCGTGTTGAAGTCAATCAACATCAGGGGCGCATTGCGCCCCTGACTATTATTAACCACAGAATTTTATCACCCGAGTCGACGTCGCAACTCCCTGGTGGCATCAACCATGTTCTTTAAAGCCGGCTCAACTTCCTCCCAATTACGGGTCTTCAAGCCGCAATCCGGGTTAACCCAGAGCTGGCGCAGAGGAATTTTCTGCGCCGCCTTTTCAATCAGGCTCACCATGGCCTCCACTGTTGGAATGTTGGGGGAGTGAATATCGTAAACCCCGGGGCCGATTTCATTGGGATAGTCAAAGTCTTCAAAGGCATTCAACAACTCCATCCGTGAGCGCGATGTTTCTATGGTGATCACATCGGCATCCATGGCGGCAATTGCGGCAATAGTGTCGTTGAATTCGCTGTAGCACATATGGGTGTGAATTTGGGTCTCGTCCCTGACACCGGCGGCGCTGAGCTTGAAGGCGGCCACAGCCCAATCGAGATAATGGGCCCAATCGCTGCGTTTGAGCGGCAAGCCTTCCCTAAAAGCCGGCTCATCAATCTGAATAATGCCTATGCCCGCCTGCTCCAATGCCACCACTTCATCGCGTATCGCCAGAGCCAACTGAGTCGCTATCTGTTCGCGGCTGATATCCTCGCGGGCAAAGGACCAATGCAATAGGGTCACAGGCCCGGTCAGCATGCCTTTCACCGGTCTATCGGTTAGACTCTGGGCATACTCGGCCCACTCGACTGTCATCGCCTTGGGACGGGTCACATCGGCATAGATCAGCGGCGGCTTAACGCAACGAGAACCATAACTCTGCACCCAGCCATGTTTGGTAAAACCTACGCCGTCGAGCTGTTCACCAAAGTATTCCACCATGTCGTTGCGCTCGGCTTCACCGTGTACCAGCACATCTATTCCCAGCTTGAGCTGACGTTCTATGGTATCCCGGGTCACCTGTTGCAGTTGCTCTGTGTATACCGTATCGTCCAACTCCCCCTTGCGCCAGCGGCTACGCAGGTTACGAATGGCCGCCGTCTGCGGGAATGAACCTATGGTAGTCGTCGGCAACAAAGGCAACTTGAACCTGGCTTGCTGAGCTTGTCTGCGCACCTCAAACTCATGGCTTCGGTCATAATCGGCCGCGATCAGGGCATCAATTCTGGCACTGAGCGGTTGATTGCGCCCCTGCGCTCTGGCCAAACGCCGCTCCCGGCAACGGGCGACCACGGCTTTGGCACTTTCAGTCTCAGGCGCCTCCAAAAGCCCCTTGAGCTCCTGCAACTCGGTGAGTTTTTGCCGGGCAAAGGCCAATAGGCTCTTGAGCTCGGGCGCCAGCGCGGTTTCCACCTCAAGATCCACCGGGGTATGCAACAGGGAGCAGGAAGTAGCGAGCCAGAGCCTGTCTCCCAGATCCCGCGCCAGTGGCGCCAACTGCTCGGCCACAAGATCCAGATCGGCGGCCCAGACATTACGGCCGTTAATCACCCCAACCGACAACACCTGCTCGGGTGCCAATGCATCAGCAAAGAGCTGCAACTGTTCGGGCGCGGTGACCAGATCCAGGTGAATACCCGCCACCGGCAGTGCCGACAACAGACTTTGATGGTGGGCGACAGTGCCGTAATAGGTTGCCAGAAACAGCTTGAGCGGCGCCGACTTGAGCACGCCGTAGGCCTGATTAAAGGCCTGCTGCCAGTTGTCATCCAGCTCAAGTGCCAGCGCAGGTTCATCCAATTGCACCCATTCAACGCCTTGGGCGGCAAATCGGGCCAGAATGGTTTGATAACATTCCAGCAGCGCCGGCAGCAGTGTCAAACGGTCGAACTCTGAACCCACTGTTTTGGACAGATACAGGAAAGTGACCGGCCCCAAGAGTACCGGCTTGGCGGTGTGACCCAACGCCTGAGCCTCGGTCACCTCTTCAAACAACTGTTCCCAGGCGATATCGAAGCGTTGATCTTCGCTGAGCTCAGGCACCAGATAATGGTAGTTGGTGTTGAAGTACTTGGTCATTTCAGACGCCGGCGCATGCTTGCCACTGGGCGCTCGGCCACGGGCAATCCGGAACAGGGTATCGAGATTGACAGCGCCGCCATCACTGTGACGCTCTGGGATAACCCCCAGAGTCGCACTCAGGGTCAGTACCTGATCATAGTAAGCAAAATCGCCAACCGGTAACAGCTCCACCCCGGCATCAGCCTGCCACTGCCAATGGGTGCGCCTAAGCTCATTGGCAACGCTTTCTAATTCGGCCACGCTGGACTCACCACGCCAATACTTCTCCAAAGCAAACTTGAGTTCACGTCGACGCCCGATACGGGGAAAGCCAAGACTGTTTAATCGCATAATGTATACCATCCTTTATAAACTGTGCAGCAAGTGACTGGCGACGCCGTAACACAACAAATCAAATCAGGCGTCTGGACGTCTAGAAGTTTATTGTGCTAGTCTCAGCACAGGCAACCGAATTGAATTCAAGGGCAACATGAGCGGCATTCATGTGGAGAGGAAATGATAGAACTGAGACACCTTCGTACTCTGATAGCACTGAAAGAAAGTGGCAGTCTGGCCGGCGCGGCGAAGAAACGTTTTGTCACTCAGTCGGCACTGTCGCACCAGATTAAAGAGTTGGAGACCCGGATTAACTCCCAGGTATTTGTCCGCAAAAGCAAACCTCTAACCTTCACGCTTGAGGGCAGTCGCCTGCTGAGCCTGGCAGAAGAGATACTGCCTCGGGTACAGGAAACCGAATTTGTGCTCAAACGCGGTCTATCTGGAAGCAGCGGCCCATTAAAGGTAGGTATTGAATGCCACAGTTGTTTTCGCTGGCTGATGCCTGTAATGGAAGCCTTTCATCAGTCTTATCCTGATGCCAACCTGGATCTCTCAAGCCGCCACCTGTTCGACTCACTCAATGCGCTGGAAACCGGTGAGCTGGATATAGTGCTAACCTCAGATCCTGTGCCCGGCCATGCCCTTGCCTACCAGCATCTATTTGATTTTGAAGTGAGACTGGTGATGGCCAAAGATCATCCTTTAGCCAGCAACAGCTATATTTTGCCGCAACAACTGGCAGGGGAAGCTATCATCAGTTATCCGGTGCCGCTGGAAAGGCTGGATATTTTCCGTCACTTCCTCGAGCCGGCCGGGGTGGTGCCCGGCCCACAAAAACGCTGCGATCTTACCAATGTATTGCTGCAACGCATCGCCTGTAAGGAAGGAGTAGCCGCTTTACCCAGTTGGTCACTGACCGAGGCCCAGGGCTTAAGCCTGACCTCTGTAAAACTGGGGCAGGAAGGCCTGAAACGGCCACTGTTCGGAGCCTACCGCCGCGACAGCAGCAATAGAGTGCAATTGCAAAGGCTGCTGGAATTAATAGCCAAAGAGGGATTACAGCGCCAGGACAGGCACTGACTGAGCGGCAGCCACAGTCACTGATAGTCGGCGACAGTCACAAAAAGATTTAGAGTGGATTTAGCAGCAAGCCGCGCTGCGACAATACCCTTCTCAGTACCAGTCCGGGTGAATGGGGATCCCGGGTCTGTCTCAAGTTATGGGCGACCATAAACTCATTTTGCAGCTCATCATCCAACCCCAGAGATTCAAAGGCTTCCACCGTCAGTGTTTGCTGCTGAGTATCTATTAATGTCTTGATAATGCCCAGCGGAAAGCACTGCTCGGCTTCGGCGTTGAGATAGGCAAACGCTGTCAGGGCTATTATCTGACCGAATACGCTGAATAGTGCCAGAGTCTGCACTTCGTCCGCGTCTATCTGTACCCCTTGCATCTGATGCAAACTGTCCACAGATTCGATCGCCACTGACTCGGTCAAACGCCAATAGCCTTGTACCAGCTTGCGATATGGCTGCGGCAATTCATCGAGCCGCTCCTTAAGATAGAAACTAAAGGCATAACGGTAGATATTGACCTGTCCAAGGCGCACCAAGGCATCCTTGAGGCTGCGGTTTGGCTGAACGGAAGGTGAGAGCGCGTTATTACTGCGCCACAGCAGATGGGCTGCCAGCGCAGGATCGGTCGCGACAATATCAATCACATTGCGGATATCGCCATCAGCAATAATGGCCTTCTTAAGCGGGATCAGGATGCCGCGGCGACCTATCACCTGCTCTTCGTTGGCTATGATGGCACGCACTTGAGTAAAAACCTGCTGCTCAAGATCTGTCATGTGATTCTTTAAACCTGCTGTTATTTATTATGAAGGCACTATTGCCATTTATTATGGCAGAGAATTTACCCACAAAATGCCCACCAGGGTCAAGTTCAATCGATAATTAGCCCAGTTTTTGCCAAATAGAATCAAAAAGTAGCATCAAAAAGCGCCCGCCTCCTGCAGCTTGGAGAAGATGACTTGCGCCAAACGCGCATAGCCCTGTTGATTGAGATGCACAGTATCAGACTTGAGCTCGTTTGAACGCAAAAGCTCAGACAGAGTCTCCTCCAACAAGATGGCGCCGTGCTTGTCGGCCAGTTCGGCATACAAAGGCAGGGGCGACAGCAATAGATTCTTTTGCGGCACAGCCAGCAGCACTACCGGAATTTGCCGGGCCTTGGCCTCAAATAACATGGCCTCAATGTTTTGCGCCAATTGCGCCTGGTTGCGGCCGCGGAGAATATCATTACCGCCTTCGAGCAAAATAAGCAGATCCGGCTTGGTTTCATCCAGCAGCGCCGGCAAACGCTCAAGCCCGGCAGCCGATTGCTCACCGGAAATCCCGGCGTTGATCACCTCACAGCGGCACAACTCAGCCAGATGACTGGGATAATCCTGCCCGGTCTTGGCTCCCACGCCTTGGGTCAGGCTGTCACCAAAGGCCAGCAGTTTGCCATTGCTGCCGATATAAGCCAACTTGGGCTCGGAACAAGCCAGCAAAAACAGCGACAACAGAGCTATGACCACGCCCCTCAAACCATATCTGAAATCAAGGTTCATATTTCGGCTCTTGCCTCCTTATCAGTGGGAGCTTTCCTGCTGAAAAAAGCCCAAGCCCTCAACTAAAACAGATCGAGATACGGGCAGCAAAAAGCCGGGGGAACCCGGCTTTCTATGAAAAGCGCCACAAGGACTTATCCGCACCTTCCTGAATCAGAAGCGATAGCTGACGCTGAACCTCAGCGCGCGGCCGCTGCCCGAGTAATAACCATCGCCCCAGGTACTGAAATAACCCGAGCTGGCGTATTGCTTGTCAAACAGGTTATCGACCCTCAGGCTGGCAAGCCAGGCATCACGGCTGTAGTTGAGGGCGATATTCCCCAGCCAGTAGCTGTCCAGTTTATCGTGCTGGTTGCCATTGTCACCTTCCATATATCTGTCGCCCAGATACTGGCCCTCGACAAACAGCTGCCAATGCTGGCCAAAGTCCACACTGGTGTAGACACGCCCGGAATGCTCGGCCACCCAGGAGAGAGATTTGCCTTTGTTGGCGCCTTCAGTAAATTCGGCATCGATATAGTTGTACTCAAGTCCCAACTGCAGCATCTCATTGAGCTGCCAGTCCCAGTCGAGGCTGGCGCCATAACGGCGGGAGGCATCGGCATTGACGTTGGCGCCGGGGAAAGCGCCGCCGATAGGCATATCGGCACTGGGGTCAAAGACAATTTCATCTTCCAGCGACAGTCGGTACAGGTTCAGACGCAGGCTCTGGTTGCTCAAGGTCCAATCCCAGCCGGCTTCAATGGAACGGCCGGTCTGCGGCTTGAGGCCGACGACTGTTGGCGGCGTATAAGCCTGCTCATCGACCTTGGCGAAACGGAAGCTCTCATCACCGCGAAGATAAAATCTGTGGCCTTCCAAGGGCCGATAGTTGAGTCCCAACTCAAGCGCATGAGCATCTTCATCCAGATCTATGCCATTGGGGTAAACCTTACCATCCTTAAGTTCATCCTTGACCTTGGCATAGCGTCCGCCCACCACATAGCTCAGGCTGTTGGTCAGCGGCACATTGGCCTGTAGATAGGTGCTGGTCATGGTTTGGGTATTGCTGCGCTGCATATAACTGAGATCGAACTCGGTTTCACCCCGTTGAATATCGGCGCCTATGACTATGCTCAGTTCACCATTGCGGGTTTGATAACGCCCCAGCGCCTTGGGATTGAATTCCAACAGCGAGCGCTCGTTCCGACCTGGGCTACCATAGCTGACGCTGGACACTAGAGTGTCACTGTAGTTAAGGTCCGCAACCAGAGCCCAGTTGGCATGCACCTGGCGCTGAATATGACCACGCCAGGCGGAAGTCATCTCATGGTTGTAATCACCCGGCGTCGATGTCGCCTGGCGAGAGTCGGCTTCAAACTGAGCTTGGGTCAGTGATCCTGGAGTCTGGCGCTTGTTATCGTAGTAACTGCCTTCGACAAAGAAGTTGGTCGACTCTGAATCATATTGCAGACGCCCCAGTACCGAACCGGTTTCGTTGGCATTATTTTTACGGTAGTTGTCGCTCTCGTTGTAAGCAGCTGTCAAATAGTAACGCCAGTTGTCATTGATGGCGCCGGACAGATCGCCACGGCCTTCGTAGGTATCGAAGCTGCCACCTGAGAGGGTCAAGTTGCCACCGCTGGCACTGGGCGCCTTGGTGATAATATTGATCACCCCACCGACAGCCTGATCACCATAGAGCACCCCGGCGCTGCCGGAAAGGATCTCTACCCTTTCAATCTGATTGACTGCAATGGCACTCAGGCTCGGGGCGGCAATATCGATATTATTGAGTCGGCGCCCATCTATCAGTATCAGGGTGTTATTCACCGCTTGGCTGGCAGAAAAGCCGCGCATCGCCAGCACAGGCCCTGAGTTATTGTCAGATATTTGAATGCCACTGCGGCCACGCAGCAACTCGCTCAGATTGCTGGCACCACTTTGCTGAATATCAGCGGCATCTATGACCACCACATTGGCAGCAATATTAAGCGGCGTATCATCCTGACGGCCAATGACTACCAGCTGTTCATCCACGGCCTGGGACGTCACGCTCGCCATGACGGGAACTGAGGTAAATGCACCGCAAAGCAGCGCGAGGTGATTTAGTTTGAAACCCATTTTCCTTTGACTCCTGAAAGGGAAACGGGGCAAGAGTGCCACGGCAGGGAGAACCCCTTGGCTGCCGCATTTCGAGATCTGCCCACCGAAATCATCGAAATACCTCCAGGGCCGGTCTCCGGACTTTGGCTATGCGGTTGACCGCGCGAGACCCGACTTTTATGACGCCACTTGGGCGCGCCTGTCTCTCACCATTTACCGTTGCGGGGGCAGTGCCGGATTCTCACCGGATTCCCGATTATCCCCGGTCTTCAATTCCGGGGCACCACGAAAGGTTGACTAAAATACTGTGCTGTCATTCTCGGCTCTGGCCGAGAGCGGGCATTATAGACGTCTATATGGATAAATGTCTAATTTTGACGCCGACTGACCGCTGCAGATTTACCCTAAAAAACAAAAAGGGAGCCGATGCTCCCTTTCCATTATCTTAGCTGTTAACCCAGCTCTTTGGGGTTACTGCCAAAGCGGTTGTCACCTACTTCGCTGTCCTGGCAGTAGAAAACCAGCAGCACGATCCAACCTATAACAGGGATTAGTCCCAACAGCTGCCACCAACCACTGCGGTCAGTGTCATGCAGACGACGTGCCGCAATAGCAATAGAGGGCAATAGCAGACCCAAAGAATAAATCAGCCCCAGCACTGTGGTACCCAGTGCATAGTCGATAGCACTGACAACCATACTGAAAATGATATAGAACAGAACAAACATCCAGTATTCTGTCCGACGAGCTCGACCGGTAAAGTCGGCGTATTTTTTGATGGCTCCGATGAAATGTTCCATGTTTTCTCCCAATAACAGATCCAAGATCCGAAAACGCCGCACCAATTATTGAATGGCTTAAGGCGACCAAAGTTTCATCAGAGTTTCTGACTCCCTGAAACAGCGAACAATTTTAACATACCTGAATGAACTGCAAAGTGACAGAAAAGAGATTTACCTTCCATTGGCCACAGAATCAGAGATATCTCACCCCATCAGTCGTCATTGTTTTACAGATATCACCAATAGATAGCGTATCGACGCTTTTTCATCTTATCTGCTCAGCGTAAAACCACGGCTGGCGGCCAGAGCCTGGATATCGGCTTCAATTTGATCCAGCTGTGCCTGGCGCTTTCGACCAATTGCTCCTGAGTTAGACTTGGATGCCAGGCTACCAAGAATATAGCGCCAATGCAGCGCTTGTTTTTTACGCTGTTTACGGCTCAAAGGATTCAGTGGCGGCTGTGCTACGAGTGCCTTGAGCAAGGCGCTCGCAGCGCTGGGCCAAACACCGGGCAGCGATTCCAGGTTATTAAAAAGCCATTCCAGGCAAACCAATCGGCTCACTTCGGTGTGGATAAATCCTTTGTCCCCCAAAGGCATTTGCCGCCCCAATAACAAGGCGTTGAATTGCTTTTGAATTTCAGCACTCCAGGGTTTGCGTTGCAGCTCGGCCAGGTGCTGGGAGAAGACCATCTTCGCCAGCTCATGCTCAGCAAACAGGCTGCGAATGCCATCGAGCAGTGCCAGGGTAAACTCAGGGTAGCGGCGACCGAGCGCCAATTGCAATGAAAGCCCAAGACCAGAAACACCCTCGCCTTTACTTGGCTGCTCCCACTTGAGACAAACGGGAACAAACCAAGCAAGAAAACGCACCTGCCATTCAGGTCTGGCGGCGATATAGCCAAGGGCCTGCCGCCCCAAATAGCTACTGGCCGGGCTGGCCCGGTTGGCTTCAAGTAATGCCAGTAACTCGGCGGGGTTATCGGCCTCCAGTAACTGCTCAACTATTGGCGACAACCGCTCCCGAGCCCGAAGAAAGCGCAAACTCTGGACGGTTTTACCCACAAACTTTCCGCCAATGGCCAACGGCAATAGCGCGATTAGAATCCCCCACAGCTCGAGCCAGGTATTTTGTTGTTCTCGATAGTACTGGATATCGGTGCGCGCTATGCCAGGTTCCTCCGGCAAATACCAAAGGCTCACAAACTCACCGACACTTTTTGAGTCACAAAGCAGGCCAGGGGGATCCCAGATCTGATGCTCACTGCCGTTCGGCAACTGATAATGCAGCAAGCAATCCCATTCATAACGGCCGATGCCCCAGCGCCCCGGTGGAACGTATTGTTGAGCACGCCGGACAATATAACCTTGGGTTTCAGCGCCTCTCTCGAGCAGGATATTCACTTCCTGCCAGGATTGGACACTCTCTTTGACAAAATAGAGTCCAAGAGCCGAGAACAGCCCACCGATCAGCGCAAACAAGCCGATAAAGGCCAGGTCTTTCCAGATTGCCCGTATCTTTCCCACCGGGTCCCCTTTGAATCAATCCTTTAAAGGCGCGGATTGTAGCAGATTTCAACAATCTGTTGAGGAACACTTCACAGTTTGCCATTGGGTTCTGCGCACGCCACAGAGTCATGCTATGCTCGGGCAAATTGCGAAAGGAGTAACAGCATGAAACGCCCTATCATTCTCGACTGCGATCCTGGCCATGATGATGCCATCGCCTTGATCCTGGCCCTGGCCAACCCTGAGCTGGATCTGCTGGCCGTGACCACCAGCGCAGGTAACCAAACCCAGGAAAAAACACTCAACAATGCCATGCGAGTACTTACTCTACTGGGCAGAACCGATATACCTGTAGCCAGCGGTGCCCCCAAGCCTTTGGCAAGGGAGCTGATCATTGCCGACAATGTTCACGGTGAATCCGGGCTCGATGGCCCTGAACTGCCGGATCCCGCCTTTGAACCTCAGCCAGTGATGGCTTGGGAACTGATGGCCGAAAAAATCCGCCAAAGCAGCCAGCCGGTGACTCTGGTGCCCACGGGCCCCTTGACCAATATCGCGATTTTCCTGAGTGCCTATCCCGAACTCAAATCCCGTATCGAACAGATAGTGCTGATGGGCGGCGCCGCCGGTATCGGCAACTGGACCCCTGCCGCCGAATTCAACATTTTTGTTGACCCGGAAGCGGCCGACATGGTGTTCAAGTCAGGGATCCCTATCGTCATGGCCGGTCTGGACGTGACCCATGAGGCGCAGATCATGGAACAGGATGTGGCCCGTTTCCGCGCGATTCCCAACAAGGTTGCCAAGTGTGTTGCCGATCTGCTGGAATTCTTTGTTATCTACCACAAGGATCCCAAGTGGGGCTTTGATGGCGCACCACTGCATGACCCCTGCACCATAGCCTGGCTGCTCAAGCCTGAGTTGTTCATCGGCCTGGACTGCCATGTGGCCATCGAAACCCAGAGCGAGCTGACTGTAGGGATGACTGTAGTCGACCGTTACCACCTGACCGGTAAACCCGCCAACGCCAAGGTGCTGATGCATCTGGATCGTGAAGGCTTTGTGGATCTGCTGGTTAATAGCCTCTACGCCTATCAGGATTAAAATATGAGCAGACTAGTGATAATCGGCAGTGCCAACGCCGATCATGTGATGGAATTCAGTCACCTGCCCGAGCCAGGGCAAACACTGATGAGCCGCAGCTACCGGTTGGAACATGGCGGCAAGGGCGCCAATCAAGCGGTCGCCACCGCCAGACTGGCACAGCCTGGCACCCGAGTGGACTTTATCTGCCATCTTGGGGACGACGCCATTGCCGATACCATGATTAAGAGTTGGTTGGACGATGGCATTCACCCACAGGGGTTGAAGAAAATGCCGGCAATGGCGACCGGCAGTGCGATGATTTTCATCGGTGATAGCGGTGAAAACTGTATCGGAGTGGCCGCAGGTGCCAACGCCAGCCTGGAGCCTGAAGATGTCCATTGTCATCAAGACCTGTTCAAAGGCGCCAGCCATCTGTTGGCACAGCTGGAAACGCCGTTGGAATCAGTCAAAGCTGCGCTGCAACTGGCCAAGCAACAGGGCACAGTGACTATCCTAAACCCGGCACCCGCCGGCCCCTTGGCTGACGATATGCTGGCCTTGGTGGATATCATCACTCCCAACGAGACCGAGGCAGAAGCCCTTAGCGGTATCAAGGTAGAAGATGAAGCCGGCGCCGCCAGAGCCGCTGCAGCGCTGCAAGCCAAAGGGGTGGGCACAGTGGTGATCACCCTCGGCAGTCGCGGCGCCTATGTGCGTCATCCCGAGTTTGAGGGCCTGGTGCCTAGTTATCCGGTCAAGGTGATTGATACTGTGGCCGCAGGAGACACTTTCAATGGTGCCCTGATGGTGGCCTTAAGTGAAGGACTGACCATAGAGCAAGCTGTGGATTTTGCCAATAAGGCCGCCTCCATAGCCGTGACCCGCCATGGTGCCCAGCGCGGTATACCCTACCGCCGCGAGCTATAATCAAGCCATTAACACCACAAAAACGGGAGTCATAGACTCCCGTTTTTTATACTGACTGCTAGTCAAATTATTCGCCTGAATGGGCTTCTCTATGAGCCTTGAGCTTATTGGCAAACTCCTGCTGCAGTTGCTCCATTTTGGGCAGCAGCCCCTGGCTCAGCGATTGGGTCATCATCATGGACTCCTGCATCACAGCCGGCATCTTGGCGACCATGGAACGCCCTGTATCACTGGAATAAAACGCCAGCATATCGGCAATTTCCTTGTCACTGTAATGCTTGACATAAATATCTGTCAGTGGCTGCTTCAGTTTGTCCCAGCCCAGTTCCTGTTTGAAGATCTGCGTGCTCTTACGGGCAAACTCTTCAAATAAAGGCTTTTCACTCTCCTTGATATTGAACTGTTGTTGCATGCCCAAAATCATCTGTTCCATCTGGGTGTATGCCGTGTCCATCATGGAGTCCATCTGCATTTCCAGCAGCAGTTGCTCCACCTGGGCCCGACGAGCGCTGTCGTCGGCCAACGCCAAAGGGCTTGTGAGCAATATGCCGCCCAGAACAAGAGATGACCAAAAACCAGGACCTTTCATGAGTGCCTCCGTGGCAAGTATTGATTCGGCTGTCAGTCTATCACAGCCCAAGCAACTGTCAGCTGCTCCTGCCACGGCTGACAGTTAAAATTCTGAGATTAATTCTCATTTAAGCTAGATACCGTTATGATTAACCCAGGCGGGAGCCTGCGGGGCTCTCGTACTGTCGAGAGAAATATCGACCCTAAAACCAGAAAAGGAATTGAAAATGAATAAGTTAACCAAGAGACTCGCGGGTATTACCCTGTTGGGAGCCGGCGCCGTTATCAGCAGTACTGCCAGCGCCGACGAATGCAGCCTGACCATCACAGCCAACGATGCGATGCAATTTGATACCAAAGAACTCAGCGTTCCCGCCAGTTGCAAGACGGTAGAACTGACATTGACTCATTCCGGCACCCTACCTGTGACAGCCATGGGCCACAACTGGGTTCTGAGCAAGAGCGCCGATATGCAGGGCATTGCCACTGATGGTATGGCAGCGGGCGCCGATGCCGCCTATGTTAAAGCCGGTGATGAGCGGGTCATTGCCCATACTCCTCTGGTTGGTGGCGGCGAATCAGTCAGCATCAGCTTCAGCACCGAAGGCATGACACAGGAAGAAAGCTATAACTTCTTCTGCTCCTTCCCCGGCCACTGGGCCGTAATGCAAGGCAGCTTCAGTATCAAAGGCTAAATCTACGCGCTTTGGGCCCTGATAAGGGCCCAAAGAAGCACTTCCCTACCGTAAGACATAAACCTCCTCTAGTCATCATTGGCCAAAGCCCACGGGGTACTGCAATGTTTGCCCGCCAACCTTGAACGCCCGGCCACAGGGGTATGTGAGCTGTTGAATCGGGCGCGCCTTCAGGCTCTGCAACTCTCAATCCCCCTGCGCTAGCTAAAAAAATCCCCGCAACTTGGCGGGGATTGTTGTTGATGGCAAAGCTTACTTAACGATTTCCATCTCTTGCAGCAGGTTGTCTGCATTATCCAGATACTTCATCACCCACAGCATGTAACGGCTGTCCACCTGAATGGAGCGGTTGATGTTATCGTCGTAGTTCCAGTCACCTATGATGCTCTCATAAACACCGTCAAACAGCAGTCCCACCAGCTCGGCGCGGCCGTTGAGGGTTGGCGAGCCTGAGTTACCGCCTGTGGTATCCAGAGTTGAGAGGAAGTTGACCGGTACCGAGTCAATATCCTTGAAGTAGAAGTCACCATATTGCTTGGCCTTGATAAGCTCCAGCTCTTTCTTGGGAGCATCGAAAGGCTCAACCCCTGTGTCTTTCTGCACTATGCCTTCCAGACGAGTGAAAGGTACGGCGTAGAGACCATCTTTGGGTGAGTAGCCCTTCACATGGCCCACTGTCACCCGCAGGCTGGAGTTGGCATCAGCATACACAGGTTTACCCTGCTCACGGTTGTAGGCAATGATGGCTTCCATGTACTGAGGACGCACCTTCATCAGCTCACCGGCCAACTCTTTCTTTTTCTGCTCCAGCTGCATACCTGTGTCATAGAAGGCCACAGCAAACTGGATCATAGGATCTTTCGAGGCCTTGAAATCGGCAACCGACTTGTCCATCCAGGCCAGACGCACATCTTTGTTATCCAGCTTGGTATTCTTGTACATCTTGTCCAGAGTCTTCTTCAGCTTGGCCTCATCGAGCTTGTTGCCTATGCCGAAGTACTTGTCCAGCGCCGGCAGCCGCTCAGACTTGGGCAGCGCTGCATAACGCTTGAGCATCTCAAACACCAGCGCCTTGTCGACACTGGCGGCATAACGGCGATCGATACGCTCCATACCGGCCTTGAAGCGGATCATGTCACGCTCCTGGAAACCCGGCTCGCGCTCCATGTCCGGCAATGCCTTTTCATTGGCCAGACGATAGAGTTCGCGGGCCGTTGGCAACATAGTGGTATACCCCAGATAACCCAGGATAATGTCACGCTGCTGATCTGCCTGGCTTTGGGCGACCAGCTTATCCAGCTGTGCCAACACCTCACCATACTGGGCCTTGCGGCTGCTGTCGGCATCGATCCAACTCTTGAGCTTGGCTTCCAGGGTACGCTTGTCTTCCAGCATGGTCGACTTACCATAGAACTCGATCATCGAGGTGAAGTTCTTGGCATAGTTGGCCAGACCGGCGATCAGGCTCTCGTACTTGATGCGCTCATCACTGCCTTCCGGGGCCGTCTCTTTAATGATCTCGATAAAGCGCTCACGCAGCTCCTTGCCTTGTGGGTAAGACCACTCAAACTGGTTTTCCACTTCATTGCCGGTGCGGTATCTGTTGGTGCGGCCCGGGTAACCGGCCACCATCACAAAGTCCCCTTCCTTGACCCCTTTGGCCGACACCTTGAGGAAGCTCTTGGGCTCGTAAGGTACGTTATCCTTGGAGAAATCGGCCGGCTTGCCATTTTTGTTGACATAGGCGCGGTAGAAGGAAAAATCGCCCGTATGGCGCGGCCACATCCAGTTGTCGACATCACCGCCGTACTTACCCACGCTGGCCGCTGGGTTATACACCAGGCGAACATCACGGATTTCCAGCTGCTTCACCAGATAGTACTCGAGACCACCGTGGAAGCTGTATACCTGACAGCGATAGCCATCTTCTTTTTCACACTGGGCAACCAGTGACTTCTCGGCCGCCTCGACGCCCTTGTAGAAAGCGTCGCCCTGCTTGTTGTCCAGGCCTTGCTTGACCTTGTCGGTCACATTGGTGACCTCTTCGGTGACATATACCCGCGAGCCCGGAGTTGCCGGCAATTCTTCGGCAAAGTTTTTCGCCAGGAAGCCATCACGCAGCAGATTCTTCTCCGGGGTGGAGTTGTACTGGATGGAGCCGTAGGCACAGTGATGGTTGGTTACCACCAGCCCCTTGGGCGAAACGAAAGACGCGGTGCAGCCGCCCAGGCTTATCACGGCGTTCATCGGGAATTCGGTCAGCTTGGAAATAGACTTGGCGTCTATTTCCAGTCCTTTGGCCTTGAGTTCATCGGCCATGGCCGGCAATTGGTAGGGCTGCCACATACCCTCATCGGCCTGAGCACCAAAACTGGTAGCTATGGCCGTTGCAAGTAACCATTTTTTCATTCTAGTAAGTCCATTCGCTGGTATCAGTTCAATTTGTTGTTTTTGTGCAACAAAAAAGCCGGGCACAAGTCCCGACTTTAACACAGACTACCAAGCGGCTACAGACTCGGAAAAATTCCCTTACAAAGGGCTTGTATTAGGTCCCCAGCGTCGCATACAGCTGGGCAGCAATAATGCCTATCCCCAGGAGGGCCATCAGCGCCATCGCCGGCTTGCCACCGGCAACTTTGTAGCCTTCCGGCGACTCACGCCGCTGTTTCAGCGCTATGGCTATCGGCAGGAAGATGATGATCACCACTAAAGGCACGGCGGCAAAGCCCAGCAGCGCCGAAAAACCTTCTGGCAGATACAGGGCGCAGGCCAGCGGCGGAATAAAGGTCAGCAACCAGGTCTGCAGGCGGCCGACAAAGTTACTCTTGGCGCGAATAAGCTCGGCGCTGAAGTCAAACAGGCTCAGGGTCACTCCAAGAAACGAGGTGATCAACGCCAAGTCGGCAAACAGCCCAATGCACTTGCTCACCAAAGGCTGCTCGCTGATCGCCTGCAAGGCACTGATGAGTTTCGACAGTGAACCGCCAAAGCCATGAATGGTATCACCGCCGACAGTACCCAGGGTCACCAACAGCCAAAGCAGATAGCAGGCCAGCGGAATGCCGGAGCCTATCAGCAGCACCTTGCGCAGGGAAACCGTGTCACCATCAAGATAGCGCACCAGAGTGGCAATACAGACATGGAAACCAAAAGAGGTAAACACCACAGGCACGGCGGCAAGCCACACCTTGGCATAGGAATCGGTCGGCGCCTGCTCCAGTAAGGTATTCATATTCACCTCAGGCAGCAAAAACAGTACCACCAGCACCAGCATGACTATCATGGCAGAAAACAGCCCGCGGGAGAGCTTATCGACCCAGCCGACTCCCAAGGCGGCAAAACTGCCCAGAGCCAAGGTAAACAGCAGCACCGCATCCTGGCCATCCAGGGTCATATCGAACCAGGCCTTGGCCTTGAGCATCAGTAGCTCGGCGCCACCGGTCAAGTAGGCGGCGGTCAGGGCAAACAGCAGGCTGAGAAAAGCGGCGCTTTGAATCAGTTGCCCCGTCTTACCCAAGGCTTTACCTGTAATGACATGCAGGTTATCCCCCACGCCGGAGCGCAGATTGACTTCCAACATCAACAGTGAGGTGTAGGCGGAAATGCCCCAAATGACCAACATCAATAGCAGTGCCGGAAGCAAGCCCATGGCAGCTGTTGCCAGTGGCAAGGCCAACATACCGGCGCCAATCGCAGTACCCGCGACTATGGCTACAGAGCCCAATATTTTTAAGTTCACTAAAATTCGTCCTGTTCTTTTGTCTTGTTATCTTTAAGGTCAGATTTACCCAAGGGGAAAGGCGAATTGTCAGCGCAGCTGGCAAGCTGTAACGTCTTGGCCGCAGATGAAATTCCGCCTTACGGAGTTTCATTGGCCCCAACAGCTCAGCAAACAGAAGAGGTATGCCACCAAGCCACTGGGGCTAACTAAATCGTGGACAGCGGAATTGGGGACTGCAAAGATGCAAACTCAACACTGAGGCTCTTTCTCAAAAATTAACTTAACCGGGACATTAACAGAGCCACAGCCCTTGGGCAAGCGGGGAAGCGCGACTATCGGCCAGTTACCTTATGCTTCTACTTGATTCCTGATGCAGGGCTATCAAACGGAAACATAAACCATTTTCTCGACCTTCAGCGGCGTAAAAATCGCGCCACACTCTTTCCCAGACAAAGAAATCTCATTTTTATCGAAATCAGAGCAGTGTTGCCATGGCGAGCTTTATGGTTATAATGGCCGCCTCTGTCTTAGGGGAGTAGCTAACCTGGGTCCCGCCCAGGGGTAAGTATCAACACACTTGGCCTCATGCCATGGTGCTTACAGCAAGTTTAGGCTTGCCAGGCAAGACCTGAGCACGGTATACCGCACAAATATAAAGGGGTGGGCGGTAGACTGTGCTTGGAATTTTGCCACCCCGAAGGAACGCCCATTTTGGAAGCACTCATCGCCTCAACTATCACTGTCGCCGTAGCCGAAATCGGTGACAAGACTCAGCTGTTGGCCCTGTTGTTGGCCGCCCGTTTCAAAAACAAGACCGCGATTATCTCAGGGATCCTTGTCGCCACCCTGCTCAACCATTTTGCCGCCGCCTGGCTGGGCCAATGGGCCATGGGTTGGCTCAGTGCCGATATCGGCCGTTACCTTGTTGCCGGCAGTTTCTTTGCCATCGCCCTCTGGGTGCTGGTGCCCGATAAGGTCGATGCCGAAGAAAGCCGCTTCTACCGTTATGGCCCCTTCGTGGCCACCTGTTTGCTGTTCTTTATCGCCGAAATGGGTGACAAGACCCAGGTCGCAACCGTGGTACTGTCGGCCAAATACGATAGCCTGCTGATGGTAGTAACAGGCACCACTGTCGGCATGCTGCTGGCGAATGTTCCCGTGGTGCTGGCCGGCCATTTCAGTGCCGACAAGCTGCCCATGATCTGGATCCACAGAGGTTGCGCCCTGCTGTTTGCTCTATTGGGGATAGCCACCCTGTTGTGGGAATAGGGAAACCGCTGACAGCGCAAAAGGGGCAGCTCAGGCTGCCCCTGTTATTTCCGGCGTGCCGCTATCAGCTGGCCAGCATCTCTTGCACCCGGCGGCCGTAGTCGGCATCGGCCTGGCTGAAGTGGCCAATCATTCGCTGCTGCACATCCTGAGTCGCTTGACTCAGAGTACCGCAGATATTGCTGATAAGCCTGGCCTTTTCCTCTTCCGGCAACAGGCGGTAAAGATTGCCTGCCTGGGTGTAGTCATCCTGGCCATAACGGCTGTATCTGTCGGCTTCACCATCCAGGCGCAGCGGTGGCTCTTTGAACTCGGTCGCATCCTGCAGGCCGCTTGGCTGCGAGTTGGGGCCATAGTTTGCCGACGCATCGCCACCTGTCTGGCTACCATGGTAAGGGCATTGAGCCCCGGCCATGGCACCGGCACGTTGATGATGATTGGCCTGAGTCGCATGGGGGCAGTTCACCGGCAACTGGTTATAGTTGGCTCCTATTCGATAGCGCTGGGCATCGGCATAGGCAAACAGGCGAGCCTGCAGCATCTTGTCCGGTGACGCGCCAACACCGGGAACCAGGTTACTCGGCGCCAGTGCCACCTGCTCTACTTCGGCGAAGTAGTTCTGAGGCAGACGATTGAGCTCCAGTACCCCAACCTCAATCAGCGGGTAGTCCTTATGTGGCCATACCTTGGTCAAATCAAACGGGTTGATATGGTAAGTATTGGCATCGGCTTCCGGCATTATCTGTACCTTGAGCTTCCAACGGGGGAAGTTGCCATCCTGGATTGCCGCCACCATGTCACGCTGAGCATGATCCGGATCGATTCCCTTCACCTTAGCGGCCTGCTCTTCAGTCAGGTTGGCTATCCCCTGCTCTGTCTTGAAGTGGAACTTGACCCAGAAGCGCTCACCCTTGGCATTCCAAAATGAGAAGGTGTGCGAGCCAAAGCCATGCATCTGCCGATAGTTGGCCGGAATGCCTCGGTCAGACATCAATACAGTCACCTGATGCAAGGACTCTGGGTTGAGCGACCAGAAGTCCCACATCGCCTGAGGATCCTTCAAATTGGTGTGCGGATTCCGCTTCTGGGTGTGAATAAAGTCAGGAAACTTGATGCCGTCACGCAGGAAAAAGGTGGGGGTGTTGTTGCCCACAATGTCGTGATTACCGCGCTTGGTGTAGAAACGAACCCCAAAGCCACGGGGATCGCGCTCGGCATCTGCGCTGCCCATCTCACCGCCTACGGTCGAGAAGCGAACAAAGGCCTCGGTCTGGGTGCCAACCCCCTGGAAATGTTCGGCTATGGTGTATTGGCTCATATCATTGGTCACTGTGAAGGTGCCGTAAACCCCCGTGCCTTTGGCATGCACTACCCGCTCAGGGATCCGCTCGCGGTTGAAGTGGGCCAACTTTTCAATCAGGTGCCAGTCCTGCAGCAACAGGGGACCACGCTCTCCGGCGGAGAGGGAATTCTGATCGTCTGCGATGGGGGCGCCGCTCTGGCTGGTGATATATTGCTTCTGACTCATCTCGTGCTCCTTAATCCTTTGTCTCGTTTAACCAGTTTTCAATCACATCAAATATGGTGGCCATAGGTGCTCCCTTGAGCAGTCGTATTGGCGATGTGGTCATCTTAGTCAGGCGACGATATTTTTAAAAACGATTAAAACTGATTATCACAATTCTATTTATAGATTAAATGGGGTTTGGGATTGAGAAATGGGGATAAAGAAATGCATAACCGAGATAGCAGTGACTGCCAGTCGAGATGAAAAACGGCTGAAGCAGAGCAAACGTACATTGTCACAAAAGCAACAAACCTTCTAGAAACCGGCGTCTGGGGCCCCCTGACACCGGGTTGTCAGCCTTGCTGATCCTCAGATTTTTCCGGGCTTGCCTGAGGGACGTCCGGCAAATCAGGCTCTGGGCTACGATAGAGTTTAACCAGGTAATAGGCATCGATAAGCACTATGAAGAAGTTCACCAAAGCCACAGGATATGCAGCAATGGCGATCCCATAGGCAACAAACAGCGCCGCTCCAAGCAGGTTCCACCAGCGCAGTCGTTTGATATTGGACATCATCAGAGAGATGGCCACCACTACCGATGCCAGATAACCGACCCACTCCCATATATTGATTGTATCCATTCAAGCTCCCCTATTTGGGATGGCTAATGGTGTCGAGATCCACCAGATCCCAACACCCCTGATTACGATAAAGGCGTTTACCCTTATAAGGATAGTCGGCCACATCATGGCTGAGGCGTTGTCCCATGACTAAATATTTGAGCGGCCTCTCGGAAGTGTTGTTCATGCCATGAGCCACACTGCCGGCCGGGAAAGCGATAAAGTCCCCGACCCCGATGGCGAAGACTTGTTGATCGATACACACCTCGCCTTCACCTTCGAGCACATAAATACACTCTTCTTCAAAATAATGAAGGTGGTATTCGGTGCTGTCACGCCCGGGCGCCAGCTCAATCAGATGCACTCCAAGATGAGCAAGACCGATGACATCACCGAGAGATTTTCTAAGTCGCACCGCATTGGGGTTGAGGAAATGCGTCCGCTCCTCACCTTTCATGGCATCTATCTCACTGGCTTTCAGCAGAAACTCCCTGGCATTCATCTCTGTCCCCTGAGTCAGAGCGCCCTTGAGTGAAGCTGTCAGCGCTTGACCACGGCCGCGGTCATACGGGAAATACAGGTCAGCTCACCGGCGCTGTTATGAATAAGCACTTCCCAGACAGAGCTGCGTTTGCCCAAATGTACGGCTCTGGCTGTTGCCTTGAGTTCACCATTGCGGGCTGCCCGCAGGTGATTGGCGTTGATCTCCTGACCTACACAATAGTAGTTTTCAAAGTCCACCGCAAAATTGGCGGCATAGCTGGCCACAGTCTCTGCCAGCGCCACATTGGCACCACCATGTACTATCCCAAGTGGGTTGTGGATAGCCGGAGACGCCGGCATGCTGGCTACCATATAGTCATCACCTATCTCAGTGATGCGGATCCCCAGGGTCTGCATCAAAGTGCCTTTGCCCCCCATACCGGCATCCAGTTTGGCACAATCTTCCAGGGTGATGGGTCGAAACCAAATACTCATCTTATTGTTATCCTTAGTACTCCAATAGGAAAATCAGTGTACTTGGCCGCCTGTATCCAAGTAAACCCGGCCAGCGCAATCCTCTGACCGGGTGGGTGTCAATCAAGACTTGAGAGCTTTAGCCGCGGCGGCGCAGCCCCAATGCTGCGAGAAACAGCAGTGACAGATACCCCAAGGCACCACCATCATGCTTGGAAGGCTCAACCTTGGCAGGATAACTGAGTGCCACTATCACAGGGTCATGATCCGAAGCCGAGAAGGCATTGTCAGACTTGGGCAATTCACCTGTGTACTTCTTGCCATACTCGAACATGTTGGATTCGACCGAGTTGATATGCCAGTCTTCAATGGCAACCAAACGCTCCGCCAGACTGGCGTTGGCCAGTGCATGGTCGAGATTTCCCAACTCACCGTTATAGCTGTAGGAGAAAGTATCGACACCATGGGCCAAGGTGTTGAGGTTGATAAGCCCATACCCCTTGTTGATTTCAGTTCCCTGGTGCTCATAGACCTTACCGTTCAGAGTGGTCCAGGAGGCGGTACGCAGAACCCGTTCTGATTGGGTGGCATCATAGTCGGTCAGCACCCGCACAGGATCTTCCAGACCATAGGCATTGAGATCGCCGATCACCAGGAGATCGCCGTCGATCTTTTGCAAGGCTTCTCCCAGAACTTTGGCTGCTGACACCCTGAAGGCGTTGCACTTGCCCTGCAGATCCTGAGGATCCCGGTTCTCATCAAAGTTCAGCCAATCCTCAAGACAACCCGAGCCCTTGGACTTGAGATGATTCACCACCAGAGTCAGGCTCTGATCTGCTATGTTGAACTTCTGTCCCAGACTGTAGCGCTGATACTTATCAAAGGCAGGGCTGGTTTCCTGCTTGCCATCGACTTCCCGGCTGGCAACCGCTTCAGCAGCATGCTGCTCTGGAGTCGCAATCACAAAAGCCTCGGCTGCCGGAGTCACCCTGGCGGGGCGATAAAGCATGCCCACGGTAATGGCATCGCCGCCGAGATACTTGCCATCTTTTTTGTCGGTATCGGCTATCTCTACAAAGGCATAGATATCCTCATCGGCTTGCTGCTCATTGAGCGCATCGACCAGATTGCGGATGGCGCTTTTCTCGCCAAAGCCGTTGTTGGCAATCTCCATCAAACCCACTATGTCGGCGTTCATGGCGGTAATGGCATTGACTATTTTAGTGCGTTGCAACAGCATCTCTTCTTCGCTGAGGGCGCCGCGGTTATCACCTGTTGGATTGGCGTCACCACCTACGGCATCGTTGAAGAAATTAAGCACATTGAAGCTGGCGACCCGGATATCCCCCTTCTCTGCAATAGCCGGTGCTTGGCTGCGATCGTCGCCGCGCAATATATCCCCAGGAGTAATACTGTTGGTTGCCACCAGACGATACTGGTTATAGCTGTATCCTATAACCCCCTCAAGGCCGGTTAACTGGTCGCCAACCCGCAGATAACCTGTCTCTGGGTTGAAGTCCGGCATCCAGGGCAGCTCGCCGTCTTTGGCCTTGAAGTCTGACTCAACAAACAATTGGTTGGCACGGTTGGCTTGCTCCAGTGCCATCGCCTCTGGCGACAGCGGCAGGTGTACCTGAGTCGGCTTCAGCAGCGGCGCCTTGTGAGACAACATAAGATTGTTGCGACGGGCATCGTAGTCAAAGCTGAAGTTACGGCTGACCTTGAGATCACTGCCGGCATCCAGTACTACCTTCATGCCTTCAAAGCGCTCCAGCGCTTGCTGCAGGGTTTCACCATCTGCCACATAAAAAGGCGCAGCCACCGGCAGTTGGGTAAACTCACCCACGGCAAATTTTTTGTCAGCCTTGATATCCAACTGAGTCAGGCCATAGTACTCCTTGACCTTACCCTGTACGCAAACCTCGACACCGGGCTGCACTGTTTCCGGCGCTGCTTCACCTAGGAATACAAAGATGCCGTCGGAGGTGAAAGGCGAGTTGTCTCCCTTGGGATCTTGCAGATAAAAGCCTTTGAACAGGCTGTCGCCACGGGCACTGACCACACCCTTGAGGGTATATTCGCTGTCGGATTCGAACTTACCCTCAGGGACCAACGGACTGCGATCTCCGCTCCCCTGCACTTCATAGATGGGTGTCAGCGTGGCGCCATCACAGCTGAATGCCGTAACTTCAGGGGCTGCAGCCTCATCCAGGCTGCCGAGTCCTTTGAAGTTATCAGTGCCCATAGGTTGCCAATCGGCGGCATTGAATTGCGTCGAGGCAGTGAGCGCCGACTTGCTGCGGGCCAAAGTGATATTCAGGCCCCAGTCGGTTGGGGTAGGCACGGCGCCGACAATATCGACGACGACGCCATCTTTCATCAGGGCTACCGCATCACCGCCATTGAAATAGAGATTGCCCTTGAGGCTGTCGACTCCAGCAGGCAAGCTTATTTCAGCATTGGGATGCAGAATCACTTTAATCCCCTTGGCCGCCATGCTTTGGCCATCCAATACCAGCATATCGGAGGCATCAGTAGCGCCATCTTTATACCGCACCAATTTATAGCCGTTTAAATCGACTTGACTATCACCAGAGTTATATAGCTCTATGGCTTTATTATTGGCGCTGCCCTCAACGTATTCGCTGATTAAAACATCGGCATTGGCCATCACTGGAATGGTGGCAGCCACGGCAATCGCAATGGCTGTCAGCTTGTTAACATTATCCATATTATCAACCCCTTTAATTGTAATAATGCCGTTAATTTCTATTAACGTGCCGCGGGATTGTCCCAGAGAAGAACGGTCAATTGAAGTGGTTTAATCACATTTAGGCAACAGTTATACCGAACGCAAATTCTATATAAATCATTAATTAACCACCATGTTCTCAACTGAGAACAAAGCAGAAAACCCTGTTTCAACCCAAGCTGTTATTTAATAAATAAATAGTTAGACAGCAAATAAAGCCTGTCTTCTATAAAATATAATAAGCCGTATGATATGGTCGATAAAATAGACAAATATTTTTACATCAAATAATCAGTAAACCTCGAAACTAATTATCTCTCCCCGTCATCAAAAATTAATTTTTGCGCGATATGACCATAAAAAAAGCGGCCGGATGGCCGCTTTCATCTATTTGGGTTATCAGAATTGAGCAACAACGGGATCAGAGCAAAGCTCGGCTCCCAGTTCACAAACCTGATAAGTCACGCTATTGGCTTCGGTATTGAAGCGGTCACGGAACTGGCCATCGTTGGCGGTGGTCGCAACCTGTTCGCCGTCGCGGAAAATCGCCACTTCATCACCCAGGGCACCATTCCAGTTAACATCAACCATGGCGCTGCCACGACGGGACTTGAGGGCGCGGCTGATATCGGCAGAGATGCTGTGGGCAAATACCTGCACTTCCATGCTGACACTGTCGCTGAGCTCGGTGGCATCGGTCGCTGTCAGGGTCACTGTGTAGGTACCGGCCTGGGCATACACATGTTGAGGGTTTGCCTCGCTGGAGACAGAGCCGTCACCGAAATCCCAGTGGTAGCTGGCGATATCATCATTGATATCAGAGCTGCTATTGCTGAAACTGACGCTCAAACCTTCGGCTTGATAGTCAAAGCCGGCATTAGGTGCAGAAGGACCGGCTTCACCCAGCGCCGTGATCACCATACCCCAGTTGTTCAGGGTGCCTGTATCACCACCGGCATGGTCAGTCACGCTGAGAGTCCAGGTACCTTGGGCAATTTCACCGTTGAAGTCGCCCAGATCCCAGCTCTTGACGATATCGTCATTGCTGCTGCCTTCGCGATTATGCAGCACCACTTCGGTGCCGGATGGCGAAGTCAGGATCACTGTCAAATCACCAATCCAGGTGTGGCTGATGTTGACGTTGGTATTGACACCAAAGATCTGCAGCGGATCGGCGATCTCAATGGTGCTGGTCACTGTGGTGTTATCAGCAATAGCCACTGGGGTATCATTGCTGTATGGGAAGTCATTCAGCCCTTGAGGGATGATTTCCAGGCTCACCACACTGCTCTTTTCAATACTGCCGTCATTACCCGATACCGTGATGGCGTAATCGCCCCACTGAGTCTCGGCGGTACTGGCTACGTTCAGGGTAAAGCTGTCACCGGCACCAACGCTGGTGGCAGACAAAGATACCCCTTCCAGAGCAGGCTCCACACTGACACTCAGCTCAACACTACCATCCCAACCGGCCACACTACCGACACTGAAGTCATAGCTGGTGCTTTCACCGGCTTCGATAGTGCGGGCAGCCGGAGTCACGCTGAAGCGATAACTTGGGCTTGGGTTGGCTTGATCGAGCGCGTTGGCCGCGTTCAGACGGGTACCGGCAACACTCTTGCCAGTCATGGCCGCATTGGCATCACCCGAATTCATCAACAGTTCTTTCATCTCAAGCGGTGTCAGATCCGGGTTGATGGACCACACCAGAGCCGCCACCCCGGTCACCATAGGCGTAGCCATGGAAGTACCCGAATAACTCTCGTAACCACCACCTGGAACCGTTGACAGAATGGCACTGCCAGGCGCCGCCATGTCTACGCTGGTAGCCCCCCAGTTGGAGAACCAGGAGATACCATCCGAGCTATCGGTACTGGCGATAGACATCACTATGTCCGATTCATAGTTGGACGGATAATGAGGGCTGACATCATTGTCACTGGTGTCATTACCGGCCGCAGCCAGGAACAGAATACCGGCTTCACCGGCGGCTTCGATGGAGTCCTTCAGCGCCTGGCTGAAACCACCGCCGCCCCAGGAGTTGTTCGTTGCTTTGATATCGACGCCATGATTCACCTTGAGATCAGTCATATAGTCGATACAGGCGATGGCATCTGCGGTAGAACCTGTACCGGCAGGAGTCAGGAACTGACAACCAATGATCTTCACATCCCAGTTAACCCCGACCACACCCAGACCATTGTTGCCCTTGGCGCCAATGGTGCCGGATACATGGGTACCATGGCCGTTGCCGTCCATGGGATCGCCATTGTTGTTGGCCGAGCTGAAACCGTGAACATCATCAATCACGCCGTTGCCATCATCATCTATGCCGTTACCGGGAATTTCACCCGGGTTAACCCACATATTGGCCTGCAAGTCCGGATGGTTATAGTCAACCCCGGTGTCGATAACCCCAATGATCACATCCGAGCTGCCTGTGGTGACATCCCAGGCTTCGGGAGCATCAATATCGGCGTCAGCCACACCACCGGTTTGCCCAGTGTTGTGCATGCCCCAGAGCTCAGGGAAACGGGGATCATCCGGCATGCCTATGGCCCGCAGAATGTAGTTGGGTTCAGCATATTTAACCGCAGGGTGGCTGGAGATCATCTTGATCGCCTGCTCAATATCGGCGCCTTGACGCAGATTCAGCTTTGCCAGACGGCCATCGAGCAAGCGGGCAAATTTGTCATCTATACCATCGGCATTGGCATCACGCAGAGTGCCACGTACCAGGCGCTGAGCCGCGATGCGCTCCTCTTTGGTGGCATTATCCTTGTAAACCACCAGGATAGAGTCCTTGGCGTAACGGATCTCGTTTTTAGCCATTGCAGGAGCGGCGCCAAGCGCCATAACACCAGCGACAGCCACCGCCAATGGCGAGAATTTTTTCAACATATTCGGGCTTCCTATAGTCCTTATAATCCCTTGATATCCGGAACGGCTTGCATCTGCGGCACTTCCTTGAAACGACAGGCAAACAGTGACCAGCGAGTGAAATCCGGCGTTTATTTATTGCAAATAGATTGTTACCGCAATGAAAACAATAGCGATAGTAGCAAACGGTAAAATACGACTTTAATACTAGACGCGTTAGGTATGAACAAACTTAAAAATCGCCAGAAATAAAACACAAATCATTGTTTATAAAACAAAATAAATCAATTCACCATTATTGCAAAAAGCAATATCGACTAAAGCCTAAATAGCCTTTAACTCCGATTGCGACCCCGGCTCAAGGCGCGTAACTTTTGTTGCTGATTTGTACCACTCTGGTTCAATCAAGGATATGTACGAAAAGGAGTCTTAGGTGTCGGTACTCGCAAAAATCCTGTTTGGTTCGGCCGTTTTGTTGACCAGTCTTGGTACAGCAGCGACAGAACGCCAGGTGAATGCACTACAGGAGTTGCCAGTCACCCTCCAGACGCTGCTGGAAACTCAGGGACGCGACAACTTGGTCGACCTGATGCAACAAGGCAGTTTCAACCAAGCCATCATAGTTCAAGCCGGAATTGACAACAGCGCCATCCTCACCCAGGCCGGGTTTGGAAATCAGGCACAAGTAGTACAACTCGGGGTCAATAACCAGGTTGAAATGATGCAGGTGGGTGACGCCAATAAGGCAAACATCACTCAAATAGGCAATGACAATCTGGTGCAACTCAACCAGCTTGGCAGCGCCAATTTTTCGATACAACAAATTGCCGATGCTGCCACTATCAGCATCACGCAGTATTAAAAACACAGGGAGCGTTTAATGAAATCTCAAGCTAAAAAGTCACTGATTGCACTGGCTATCACAACGGGTCTGGGTATGAGTGCCCAAGCCTTCGCCGGCAGTGTCAATGAAATCTCAGTTAACCAGCAGAGCCGCAGCACTGTAGGTCAGGAAGTCTATGCCGAGCAAACCGGCATTCTGAACCTGGCAGTCATCAATCAGGAAGGTTCTGCCCAGGAAGCCACCGTGGTTCAAGACGGTGTTTGGCACGAAGCCTATGTTGATTCCAAGGGCGACGAAAACAAAGTTATAGTGACTCAGAATGAAGACTGGCACGTGGCCAGCGTCGATGTAGACGGTAACGTCAACACAGCAACTGTCGCTCAATCCGGTTTCTTCAACGAAGCCAATGTTGAGCTGATCGGTGACAACAACAGTGCCGAAGTAAACCAAAACGGTGACACCAACTTCGCAGTATTCCGTGTCAACGGCAACGACAACTCCGGCTATATCAGCCAAAACGGTAACAACAACGAAGCCGGCATGATAGCCGTTGATTTCAGCCCCAACGTAGGCAACGGTAACTCTGTGACCGTACTGCAGGAAGGCAACAGCAACATAGGTGGCGTGCGTGGCGTTGCCGGTGATAACAACAGCATCGAAATCGATCAGGCAGGTGATCTGAACACTGGTTTTGTTTACGCCCTGTCCGGCTCTGAAAACAACATCGAAATGATGCAAACCGGCACTGCCAACACCGCAGTACTCGAATTCACCACAGGTGATGACAACGACGTTGAAATCTACCAGAAAGGTGATGGCAACGCGGTAGGCGATCTGCTGGTTGCCGATATTCAGGGTAGCGACAACGTAGTCGATATCCAGCAGGAAGGCGACACCAACGGCGTTGAATTCCAAATCTGGGGTGACGACAACAACATCGACCTGGAGCAGGATGGTAGCACCAACTTCGCTACTGCCGCCGCCTATGGCACTGACAACAGCATGGACCTGACTTCACAGGGCGATTACAACGAGCTGGTTGCATTCGCCACAGGTGAAGACAACCAGATCGAAATCCATCAGGAAGGCACAGAGAACTTTGCCTATGCCGAGCTGGAAGGTGAGAACAACGAAGTTGATATGGAGCAAGATGGCAGCGCCAACGAAGCTCTGGTCACTGTTGTTGGCTATGACAATACCGATATCGAAACCACTCAAAGCGGTGACCTCAACCTGGTAGACCTGCTGATCCTCGGTGATGACAACCTGGCTCAAATCGTTCAAAGCGGCGACAACAACTGGGTGAGCGGTGTTGACGGCGGCGCCTTCGCCGTGGTTGGTACAGGTAACAGCCTGATGATCACCCAAAGCGGTAACGAAAACCTGGTTGTCGGTTCTCAGGCCGGTACCAGCAACGCTATCAGCGTAACCCAAAGCGGCGACTACAACGTTGCCACTGTTATCCAGAACTAATCACTCTGGTGCTTTATGCGAAGGGAGCCTCTTGGCTCCCTTTTTGTTTGCCCAATTGCCAACTGAGCGTGAGTCATTATAGCTTGAAAACTCATGGTTCCAGCGGTTTCCAGGAAACCCCATACCATAAGCATCGAATAACAAGGCGAGTATTCGCCGCTGGAACAGCGTCTATCATGGCTTTGAACCAAATATCACTAATAAACCTGGTTTTAGCTGCCAGCTAAGTTGCAGCCCATCACCTGCGGTGGGCTCTTGCACAGGCGATCCTGTGACACGGCATTAATACGTCCCTGTCGCCTCGACGAAAACATCTGACCTACATGGACGTAGGAAATGCCGAATTTGTCAGGAACAAAATTCGGCCCTGTTTTCGACGGTCACAGTTCCGCCTGTGCCTGAAAATGAGGTGGATGTCTGCAGACACTTCAGATGTTTCAAGCTACTCAGTGCTAACAGAATTACACCAATTCCCCCTTCGGAGCCGCCGCCGGCGTTGTTGTAAATTGGCATAGCCGAGACAGGGAGGTCGAGGCTCGAAGGTCGAGCAGGGCGAATGTTGCGAAGCGACAAGCTTATGAGCGCGAGCCAAGGAAGGCGAGCTGGCCCTTATGCATGGATGCATTTGGCGAGTCCTGAGTGTAGCCAATTTGCTTCATAAGTCAGCGGGGATTTCGGCTACGTCGGGGTGTCCTTGGGGATGCAAGGGGCTTTGGACAAGCAAAGCCCCTTGTCCAGTGTGGTTTGGCGAGTGTCGCGCAGCGACTGGCTGCGAGCGAGAGCCAGGAATGGCGAACTGGCCCTTGTGCATGGAGGCATTTACACCACGACTTTAGGCCGCTGGCACAGCGGCTATCATGGCTTCTAACTAAAAGTTACTAATTAGTATTGGCAGGGCTTCCAGCGACGGACGGTCTCCCATTGCCTGCCGCAGGCTTATGCACAGGCGATCCTGTGACTCGGCGAGAGTTGCGCAGCAACATGCTTTCGAGCGCGAGCCTTGGATGGCGAACTGGCCCTTGTGCATCGACTCATTTGCCCCACGACTTCAGGTCGCTGGCACAACGGCTATCATGGCTTTGGCTGAAAGCCATTCCCGACGCGCAAAAAAACACAAAGCAGCGGCGATTGCCGCACTCTGACAGGAATTTTCCACTGACTTGGCTTACATAAAAGCCATCAAAGCATAAACAAGCCCCATTCGGGGCCAAGTTCAGGCTGGATCTAGCGACAAATCAACTGATGAGATCGAAGTGACTCTGATAGGTCTGGGCCCAACGCAACAATTCGACTCGATTACGAGATTGAGTCTTGCGGAAAATCGATGAAATATGCGCCTTGACCGTATGCTCACTGATACACAGACGTTGGGCTATCTCTTTATTCCTGGCACCACTGGAAACCAGCTGAATAATGGTACGTTCACGCCGGGTCAACATCTGCAGCATGGAAACCGTATCGGCCGACATCTCATTGCCAGTGTCCAAGGTCTTGACCAGCTTACGGAACATCTTGCTGATAAGGGTTCTGTCGTACCAGAGCTCATCGGCCACCATCTTGCGCAGGCCAGTAAGCATAAGATCGATGCGCTGATCTGAATAAAGTACCCCGCGGATCCCCAGCAACATAGCCGACTCCTGATCCAGTGAACCTCTGGCAACTTGATAGAGGGCGACAGGAACATGAGAGACCAGACGGCTGGCCAGCAGAGGAATGCCCTTATTGTCCAGCGCCGACCCCTTCTGAGAAATTAGATAGAAAGTACTATCGCTCTTCTGCGGATCCAACTGTTCCGGGTGGCGTACTATACGGGTCTTAAGACCAATGGACTCGGCCAGTATGGCCAAATGACAAGGGGCGGCTATCTGGTTTATAAAAACCAACTCATTGATACTACTCATATTTACTCTTCTCCCTGAAAAGTTTCGCTCATATCCCTAAAGGGATAGCTTCCTTAATCACTTTCCGTGAGCTTACACAAAAAGTATCAGATGATTCTGACCAGATAGTGTCCGGTTTTCATCACCATAAAGTATGATTCTAACAATCTTTAGTCGCATTGCCAGATGAAATATTGTAAAGACTGTATATGGCTCTCTCTGTCCCGACCTGTCAATCGGCGCCAAGACGCTGCAACTGGCGGTCATGAAATGAGGATAAAACCAGCAGGGCGGCGATGGCACCGATAAGAGCCATCAGCATATCCGACTGGGTATCCCAGACATAGCCCTGGGTGCCGAGAAAGGCCTCGGCACCTGTGCCTGTAGCCGCGGCAACCCACCATTCAATCAGTTCATAGAAAGCCGACAAGGCCAAGGCAAAACAACTGACCAGAAAAGCACACCAGGCACCAGGTTTCACTGCTTGATTACGCAGCAGTATCTCCCTGGCAATCATTGCCGGGATAAATCCTTGGGCCAAATGACCCAGTTTATCGTAGTTGTTACGCTCAGAGCCCATCCACTGTGCTAAAGTATCGAACAGCGGCACCTCGGCATAGGTGTAGTGGGCGCCGACAAACAGTATCAGGCAATGCACCAAGATCAGGCCATAAAGCAGCGGAGTCAGCGGAAAACGTTTGCGGGTAAAAAACAGTATCGGCAGCGCCAGCATCCCAGGCAGCGCTTCCAGCCACCAAGTGAAATCATCTTTAGGCGCTATCGCCGACCAGATAAGTACCACAAAATAAATGACCAGCCAGATAATTGTGTTTTTCAAGCCACTTTCCTTATGCCAGTGATTGTTCTCAATTAGGAAAAAATACTTTAGCCATCTAGCCCTCCACTTCACCTGAAAAAAGTGCTACTTTGATTGGGCATGGGCGAAAGCATCATAGCATACGTACATTAGTTAATAATCAAGAGGGTACCTATATCATGGCGAAACACTCGCTGGACAAGGATAAAATTAAAATCCTGTTGTTGGAAGGCGTCCACCAATCAGCCGTCGATGTGCTGGAAAGGGCTGGCTATACCAATATCGAGTATCACAAGGCATCACTCTCCGGCTCAGAGCTTCAGCAGTCGATCAAAGATGCCCATTTCGTCGGAATCCGCTCCCGTACCCAACTGACCCAAGAAGTATTACAACAGGCGGAAAAGCTGGTTGCCATAGGATGTTTCTGTATCGGCACCAACCAGGTCGACCTCAAGGCTGCCGAGCAACTGGGTATTCCTGTGTTCAATGCGCCCTTCTCCAATACCCGCAGCGTGGCCGAACTGGTACTCGGTGAAATCATCATGCTGCTGCGCGGTATTCCGCAGCGCAACGCCCTGGCCCATCGTGGTGGCTGGCTCAAGAGCGCCAATGGCAGCTTCGAAGCCCGTGGCAAGACCCTGGGGGTCATAGGTTATGGCCATATCGGTACCCAGTTGGGGATCCTCGCCGAAACCTTGGGGATGAAAGTGATCTTCTTCGATATCGAAGATAAGCTGCCGCTGGGTAACGCCCAGCAGGTACATTCCATGGAGCAGTTACTGTCTCAAGCCGATGTGGTCAGCCTGCATGTGCCTGAAACCCCACAAACCAAAGAGATGATTGCCCAGGCCGAACTGGCGATGATGCGCAAAGGCAGCATACTGATCAATGCTTCCCGCGGCACTGTGGTGGATATCGATGCCCTGGCCGTAGCCCTCAAGGAGCAACAATTGGCTGGTGCCGCCATCGACGTGTTCCCGGTTGAGCCCAAGTCCAATACTGACGAATTCCAAAGCCCGCTGCGCGGTCTGGGCAATGTGTTACTGACCCCACACATAGGCGGCAGCACAGAAGAAGCCCAGGAAAACATAGGTATTGAGGTTGCCGGCAAGCTGGCCAAATACTCAGACAACGGCTCTACCCTGTCGGCAGTCAACTTCCCGGAAGTATCGCTACCGCAGCATAAAGATGCCTCCCGCCTGCTGCATATTCACCATAACCGCCCCGGTATTCTGATCAAGATTAACCAGGCGTTCTCGGAGAAAGGCATCAACATTTCAGCCCAGTATCTGCAAACCACGGCCACCATAGGTTATGTGGTGATGGAGGTAGATACCACCCAGGCTGAAGAAGCACTGACAGAACTCAAGTCTATCGAAGGTACTATCCGTACCAGACTGCTGTTCTGATTTTTGAGGCTTTCACAGGGCGCCATATTGCTATCGGCGCCCTGTTTATTTCTGTCAAATCCGCTACAATCGCAGATCTCTTAATGCCTTCAATCTCAGGATCTTGTTATGAGCATTTGCGTTTCTCAGCCCGATTGGCCACTGGATGCCGGCATTCCGGATCTGCTTATTTCCCGCCTATCTCACTTGGGTCTGCTTGCCGTTACCGGCGAACAGGGCCGCAGCTTTATCCATGGTCAGGTCACCACGGATATCAGCTCTCTCACGGCCGAGCAGTGGCGTTGGGGCGCTCACTGCGATCCCAAAGGCAAAATGCTTTCAAGTTTCAGAACCTTTGCCCTGGGTGATGCCCTGATATTGATGATGCCAAGGGATACCCTGGCTGCCGACTTGCCGCAACTGAAGAAGTACGCTGTGTTCAGTAAGGCCGAACTGGTTGATGTCAGCGACGATTACAGTCTCTTGGGTGTAGCCGGCGCCAAGGCTGCCACTTGGCTGGCAGAGCAGTTCCCGGGCTTCAGTCCAGAGCAGCAAGTAAGTGCTGTCGATGACGGCGTGGTACTGCAGGACGGCGAGCGCTTTATTCTGGTTCTGCCCAAGGCCCGGGCCGATGCCTTGTGCCAGCAGCCTCCTGTCGATGCCAGTGCCTGGCAAGAGCTGGAAATCCTTGCCGCCTACCCTAACCTGCCGGCATCACACATGGGCCAATTTGTACCGCAAATGTGCAACCTGCAGGCCATCAACGGCATCAGCTTCACCAAAGGTTGCTATATGGGCCAGGAAACCGTGGCCAGAATGAAATATCGCGGCGGCAACAAGCGAGCCCTCTATATTCTCAAGGGTAAAGCCACTGTCGATGTCACCCCGGAAACCACACTGGAGATGGCACTGGATGAAGGTTTTCGTAAGGGCGGCAGCATTATTGAAGCCGTACAACGAAATGGCGAGTTGCTGCTGACCGCAGTGCTGGCCAATGACACAGAAGTCGGCGCCAAATTCCGCATCGCCGATGATGAAAACAGCGAACTGACGGTACTGCCTCTGCCCTACTCTCTGGAAGAGCAGGAGTAACAATGAATGACCCAATAAAGGCGCCGTCGGCGCCTTTATTTTTATCCGCAGTTTGTCGCTATTCAGTGCCGGACTCAGTTTCCATATGAGTATCACGCACCTCTATCACCTGGGGCAGTATCTGTTTGAACAGTTCCACCAGTTCAGGGTCAAAGTGTTTCCCCGCCTCAGACTCCAGTAACGCCATGGTATCTTCTATGCTCCAGGCCTTCTTGTAAGGTCGAATCGAGGTCAGGGCATCGAAGACATCGGCAATGGCGACGATTCGCCCCTCAATGGGAATATCATTGCCTTTGAAGCCATTGGGATAACCTGAGCCATCCCACTTCTCGTGGTGAGTCAGCGCAATGCCCCGGGACATCTGCAACAGAGGATCCGGGTGCTCACCGATAATCTCGGCACCGATTTCGGCGTGTTGCTGCATGATTCGCCACTCTTCGGCGTCCAGTTTCCCCGGTTTTTTCAGCACAGCGTCCGGAGTACCTATCTTGCCGATATCATGCATGGGCGCCGCATTGTAAAGCAGCTCACAGAAGTTGTCCGGCAGCTTGGCCTGTTGTGCCAGGAGCCTGGCATAGTGGCTCATGCGAATAACGTGTAAGCCGGTCTCGTTATCCTTGTATTCAGCGGCACGGCCCAGGCGACGGATGATCTCGAAGCGGGTCTGTTCCAGCTCGCGGGTACGTTCGCGCACCTGTTGTTCCAGCAAACGCTTCTGATCATAGAGGGCCAAGTGGTTACGTACCCTGGCTCTGACTATCGGGGCACTGACAGGCTTGGTGATGTAGTCGACAGCCCCCAAATCAAAGCCCTGGGTCTCATCGGCCACCTCAGAGAGAGCGGTGACAAAGATCACCGGGATATGGCTGGTCATGGGTTCCTGCTTGAGACGCTTACAAACTTCATAGCCATTCATGCCCGGCATCATCACATCCAGGAGGATCAGATCCGGAGGGCTCTTCTGCGCCAACGCCAGCGCTCTTGGGCCATCTATCGCCACCTTGAGCTTATAATCGTCGCCGAGGATCCCCACCAGAATATCTATGTTCTCCGGTGTATCGTCCACCACCAGTACAGTGGCTTTTTCCATCTCAATCTCCCTCTTGTTACGGGCTCCACATCCTATTTCAGCGCCACAGTGCTTTACCGGCGGCGCGAATATCCCCTAATGAGTATAGTCAGGCCTGCTCGGTCTCGTTCAGCTCCTGCTGCAGCTCGCGGATAAGATCGGCGGCATCGTCAAACTGATAGCTGCCGACCATGCTGCTGACAGGTTTCAGGCGCTGCCACAGAGGCTTGCTCACCCTGCGGCTCAATGCTTCCAGTTGAACAACGGCTTCGGCATCGGCGTCTTCCAGACTCTGCAGCAGTTGCTCCAGGGCGGTTTTAAGCGCCTCGGGATCAATCTCCTCGGCGGTATCACCTTCCGCCAGAGGATCGCTTTGTGGCTTATCACCCATCCAGTCCGCAATGGCTTCAACAATGGCTGCAACCCGGGTTTCCACCGCCAGCAACTCTTGCTCACATTCTTCACCGGCCGCCAACTTGGCTTCCAATTGCCTGGCCTCTTCCACCAAAGGCTCGGAGCAGAGGTTACCTGCCCGCCCCTTAAGGGTATGCGCCGCCCTGACCGCTTCTTCCTGCTGTTGTTCCTTGAGCGCCTTGCGAATCCGTTTGCCGACATTGCCCTGACTACCGAGGAAACGCTCGAAGATGCGCCGATAGAGGCGCTCTGAATGCTGTACCAGCTGCAGTCCGCGATCGATATCCAGGCTCTCGTGTTCCGGCCAGCTCACCAGATTCTCAGGAGCATCGCCATCGGCCATACCAGCATCATTATTCCCTGCAGCGGCCGGGACGTGTCCACCTCCCAGATACTGCAACAACACCTGATACAAGAGGCTGACTTCTATCGGCTTGGCGATGTGGTCATTCATGCCCGCTCGCAGACACATCTCCTTGTCACCGGCCATGGCGTTGGCCGTCATGGCAACCACAGGTAACTGCTCAAGCCCTGGTATCTTGCGCAGTGCCTCTGTGGCCTGATATCCATCCATCACAGGCATCTGGCAGTCCATCAGCACAAGATCAAACTGCTGCTGCGCCAACTTCTCCAGCGCTATCTGGCCATTCTCGGCAATGGACAAGTCTATGCCCACCTGTTCGAGAAACTCGGTCGCCACCTCCTGATTCATCTCGTTGTCTTCCACCAGCAACACACGTTTGCCGGCAAGAGCTGCCAGTTGCAGGGATTCGAGATCCAACGCCTTGCGCCTGACCGGAATATGGCCCTGACGCCCAAGAGCCAGCATAATGCCATCGAGCAGCCTGGAGGCACTGACCGGCTTGGTGATATAGCCGTTGATCCCGAGTTGCTCCAACTGTTCGATAAAGTCACTGTTGGCGTGGGCCGACACCATGAGGATCAGCGGCGGCTCTTTTACCTGTAGTATCTGCCGCGCGGTTTCCATGCCGTCCATCTCAGGCATCTTCCAGTCGATCAAGGCCATCTTGTAGGACTTGCGCTTCACCTTATCCAGTGCCTCCATGCCGCTGCGGGCACAGTCAACGGTAAAGCCCATGCTCTCCAGCGTGGTGCGCAATATATCTCTGGCGGTACCGTTATCATCGACCACCAGAATGGGCATGCCTTCCAGTTCCTGCTCTACATTCAGCTTGTCGTTTTCCGCAACCTTGAGCCGCACAGTAAAGAAGAAACAACTGCCGTTGCCAAACTGGCTCTCGACGCCGATTTCGCCGCCCATCAGTTCTACCAGTTGTTTGGAAATCGCCAGCCCAAGCCCGGTACCGCCGTATTTACGCGTGGTCGAGGTATCTGCCTGGCTGAAAGACTTGAATAATCTGGCTTGCTGCTCGGCCGTCAGACCTATGCCACTGTCGCGCACAGCGAATCTTAGGATCACTTCATCCTGCTCGCGGCTGAGCTCACTTATCGACAGCATCACTTCACCCCGTTCGGTGAATTTGATGGCGTTGTTCATCAGGTTAATAAGCACCTGACCGAGACGCAGTGGGTCCCCTTCCAGGTGGCTGGGTACACTGGGGGCCACGGCAAACAGCAGCTCCAATTGTTTGTCGGCGGCGCGCTCAGAGAACATATCCCCGAGATCTTCCAAAATACTGTCGAGCTGGAACGGCACCACTTCGATATCCAGTTTGCCGGCCTCAATCTTGGAGAAGTCGAGAATGTCATTGATGATCCCCAGCAAGGATTGCGAAGCCCGTTCAATTTTTTCCACATAGTTACGCTGTTTACGATCCAACTGTGTCTGCAGGCACAGCTGAGACATGCCGATAATGGCGTTCATCGGGGTGCGGATCTCATGGGACATATTGGCAAGGAAGTCACTCTTGGCCTTGTTGGCGGCATCGGCATCTTCCTTGGCAGCCATCAGTTCGTTGGACAATAGCTTGAGGCGGGTAATGTTGGCGATACTCATAACCACAGAACGCTCCCGTCCCTCTTCCTCTTCAAGCTCGGAGGCGTTGATTGCCATCCACATGGGCTCGCCGGAGGCACTGAGCAGGCGCCACTCGCCGCTGACACTGTGATCGTCACTTCGCTTCAGGCGCTCGTACAGCTCGCTGGCATTGCTTCTGTCTTCCGGCGCCATCAAGTCGGCAAACGAGCGACGTTTGAGCTGCTCGGCACTCATGCCCATGTCACTGCAGAACTGGCCATTGCAATCCATTATGGTGCCGCGATCGTCCAGGTTGACTATGCCTATACCTGCGTTATCAAACAGGGCCCGGAAGTGGGCCTCGCTCTGGGCCAGCTCGGTTTCCATCTCCTTACGGCCGCTGATATCGGTAAGATAACCGTTCCAGAGCATGCCATCCTGCTGTTTACTGCCCTTGGCACCGGCCTCTAGCCAACGCACCTCACCGGAAGGATGCCGGTAGCGGAACTCTTTGATCCATTGCAGTCCACTCTCACCGGAAAGCAGACGAATAATGCTGCCTCTGTCTTCGGCAACAATCCGCTCGGCCACCAGATCAAAATCGGCCATCACCTCATTCTTGTGGTGGCCAAGAGTGGCGATGGCTGCACTGGAAAGAAAGGTGAATCTGCGTTGCTGCGGGCTTTGCCAAAACAGTTGATACACAGTGCTGGGCACAGACTCTGTGATGGTTTCCAATTGCTCCCGTGACTGCTCCATCTTCTCTTGAGCCAGCTTGCTGTCGGTGATGTCATTGAGGCTGCCATCGAACCACAGCGGGTTACCGTCTTCATCATAGCTGGCCTTACCCTTTTCATGGATCCAACGCACACTGCCATCCCGATGGCGAATACGGTACTCGACATCGAAGGCTTGCTGCTCGGCCAGGGCCGAGTTGATGGTGTCGATACACAGCTGTTTGTCTTCATCTATGACCAGGGAACCATAACTGCGCTTCTTGCTGTCGATGAAATGCCAGGCCGGATAGCCGCTTATCTCAGTGATATTGTCGCTGACATATTCCATGGTCCACTGTTCATCGACCCGGGTACGATAAACGGCGCCGGGGATGTTGGATACCAGCCCACGAAAACGGCTCTCGCTCTCGCGAATTTTACGCTCTACCGCCAGTTTCTCGGTCAGCTCCCGAATCGATGCCGCCACCTGACGTTTGCCCTTGTGATCGGCCGGCAACAGGCTCAAACCTATCTGCACCGGGAACTGGGAACCATCGCACTTGAGTGCCTGCAGCGCCTTGCCCTTGGCCATCATGCGATCCTTGCCGTCAGTCACGAAGGCATGGCGCTTGGCTGCGTGTTCCAGCCGGTCCACTTCCGGCAACAGTTGGTCGATATTGAGTTTGAGCATCTCCTCGGCGGCATAACCGAACAGCTCCTGACAACGGCTGTTGGAGAACACCAGCATGCCGCCTTCATCGACGATAAGCATCGCCTCCGGCGCCGCCTCCAGCACGGCGTTGGACCAGGCCGCGGCGGAAAACTGCTCGGTGACATCATTAAACAGCATCTCCACCGAAATCAGCTTGCCTTCATCATCAAGCAGAGGCTGCATAAACAGATCCAAACGCCTCAAGCCACCTTCGGCATCGGCCAACTCCACCTGATGCGGCGGCACCGACTCGCCGGCCAGCGCCTGTTCCATATACTGCCAGTTGGCTTCGTTGATACTGTTGCTGGAAAACAGCCGCTGATACTTACGCCTGAGCACTTCAGGAGTGATACCCAAGACCTTCTTCACCCCTTCGCTCGCCTGTACTATGGCGCCGTTGGGATCCATGGAGCAGTAGAAGGACTTGTCACTCATGCCGTCGATAAGCTTGGCAAACCTGTTGCCACGGGAGTCGAGCAGCGCCTGTTCCCTCTCTTCGAGAATTTCAGCCATCTCATTGAATTTATTGCTGAGAGTCGCAATCTCCCGCACCACGCCTTCGGGTTTTTGCAAGCGTTTGATCAACCCCTTGCTGAAGTCCACTATCCCGGCTTCCAACTGCTCCAGAGGCTGGGTGAGACGCTTGGCGCTCCAGTAACTGGTGACCAGCAGTATCATAGCCAGCAGCAACAGGTTGAGCGTCAAGGAGCTGAAATCCTGCAGGAAAGAACGCAGCAACTGCTTTTGCGGCGTGATCACCAACACCCGCCACTCCAGTGGTGCAACCCTGGCGACACTGGCAAGGTACTGCACGCCGTTGAGATCGCTCAGGGCCACCTCGGGGGTGTCGGCGGCATAGATATGCTGCGCCGCTTCCTTGCCGGCGGCGGTATTAGCCAGCCAGTCTTCCAATTTGGCGTTGCGGGTAAGATTATTGTCCGGGTGATAGATGAGCCTGCCCTGGTTGTCCAATACCAACAGCTTTTTGGGATCTATCCCCAAACGTATCGGCAGGCTGGAGAGAGCGAGATCCGTAGTAACCACGCCCAATGGCGCCGCTTCACCACCAAAGCGCTGTGAAAAAGTGATCATCAGCGTATTACCGGCACCCTCATCAAAATAAGGGGGAGTCCAAAACCCATCCGCCAGCTTGAGCGCTTCGGTCCACCAAGCCCACTCACCGCTGGTGTAATCATAGGCTTCCTGACCTATGTCCATGGTCGCAATAGAAAGATCCTGCCGAAAAGCATAGGGAGCAAAGCGTTTTTGCCCGGGCAGAAACCCGGGCTGAAAGGCGATGGCGCTGCCGTAAAAGTTGGGATTGCGCTGCAACCTGTCCCTGAGCAGTTGATAGAGATTGTCCGCTTGTTGCAGACGTTCGAAAGACTCCAGATTCCCCAGGCTGTATGCCAGTGTCTGGCTATCCCTTTGTGCCAAAGACAGCTCAAACTCGAGCCTTTTAGCGGCGAAGTCTGCCTTTTCGGCCAAGTCGGCAAAGAAGGCTTTCTCTTCTTCCTGATAGTTATACCAGCCGGTAACCCCCGAAATCACAGTCATGATGCTGATTAAGGGAATGGCTATCTGCAACAGAATACGGCTGCGAAAAGTTCTGAGTGTCGCGGTATCCGGCATAGCTCTGCCTCTCTGACGATTTCCTTGCGACTCTGCTACTGCAAAGTCCTATTGTCAGACACTCTCTCTTGGGCAATCAATGCCGAAGTACATCAGGCGACTGAAGTCAACTAACTGATTAAAGGTCAAAAATTAACCTTGTTATTTAAGCATTAGCCATGCGGTTAAACAAGTGAAGCGGAGCAAATTTCACAAAAAAGTCAGCTGCAGCCAACTGGCATAAAACACACAGAAAAAGATAAGCTGGAATTATTTAAATAAACTCTTATGTTGCAGGGAAAGAGAACGGCCAATAGCTGCAAGCCAGCGCTGAAACCGCCCCTTTCCATGCGGCTTGCTATTGGCAGTAGAATCTCTACTATCTGGGTTTAAACAAGGTTTTTGAGTGGCTGAATTCATGGCGAGCTCCTGTGGTGACCAAATGCATTTTGCTGCGGCGCCCACCGTAAAACCAACGATGATTTCTTACCATTAAAATAAGTACAACTTATGGAACACTTAGATCACTTCAAGGGACTGCGCTGCCTGGAAGCGGCGGCGCGGCACAAGAGCTACACCCAAGCCGCAGAAGAGTTACATATCACCCAAGCGGCGGTCAGCCAACAGCTACGCTTGCTGGAGGCTCACCTGGGGATCAAACTCTTTATTCGCCGCGGTCGCAGCATGCAGCCCACCAGCCGTGCTCAGCAGCTGGCCGATACCCTGACGGCGGCATTCGGCTCCATCGGCTCCTGCTGGCAAGAGATACAATGTCAGGGGGTTCCAGGAGAGCTCAACATCACGACAACTCAGTCCTTTGCCTCCTTGATCCTGCTGCCGAATCTTGGGCAGTTCAATCGGCTGCATCCGGAAATCAAGGTCAGGGTCTGGGCCTCGAGTCAGCTGGAAGATCTCCAACACGCAGAGATGGATATCGGCATACGTTTTGGTGACATTGACGCGGGTGAGCTTTACTGTCGTCACCTGTTCGACGATGACACAGTCCCCCTGTGTTCCAGCCAACTGGCACAGGAGCAAGCACTCACACATGCCTCGCAACTGAGCCAATGCTGGCTTATCGATGCCGACGACAAGCCGGGACAGGATTGGCTGGCCTGGTTTGCGGCGGCAGGTATCACGCCGGATACCCAGGCGCTCAATTGGGTGCGGGTCGCCAATCTGGATATGGCACTGAGCACGGCGCTGTCAGGCCACGGGGTGTTTTTAGGCTCCCGCCTGATGGCCCAGCAATATATCCGCGCCGGTACGCTCACGGCGCCTCTGCCGCAGGTGCTGCCGGGTGGGATCCGCTATCACCTCTTGTATCACGCCGCCTCACCCAAACTGGCCAGGATAAGGCGGTTTGAAGACTGGTTGCTGGCCTTGATTGCTTCGCTCAAGACTCAGGCATCGGCCTGAGGCAGGGCCTCATCACCGCAGCCGCGCAGACGCTGAAAATAACTGCGGGTTTCTGCCAGCACCAGGTGGCGCAGACCTATAATGGCAATCAGATTGGGTATCGCCATCAAGCCATTGACTATGTCGGCGAGCAGCCAGATGAGATCCAGCGTGATAAAGGCGCCCGAGGCAATAAGCCCGAGAAAAACCCAGCGATAGAGCGGGATCCAGCGGCCCTTGGTGAGATAGCTCCAGCAGCGATCGCCATAATAGTTCCAGCCAAGAATAGTGGTAAAGGCGAAACACACAAGCGCCACAGTCACCAAATACTGGCCAATCAGCGGCGTGGTGGCACTGGAAAAAGCAGCACTGGTCATGCCTACCCCGGCGATATCGCCATTCCAGACACCGGTAAGAATAAGCACCAAGCCGGTCATGGTGCAGATGATGATGGTATCGAAGAAGGTGCCCGTCATGCTCACCAGTCCCTGCTCAACCGGCTCCTTGGTTTTGGCGGCCGCCGCCGCTATCGGGGCACTGCCCAAACCCGACTCGTTGGAGAACACTCCGCGAGCAATCCCGGTTTGAATCGCCAGGGCGATACCGGCCCCCAAAAAGCCACCGGTGGCCGCCACCGGATTGAAAGCGGAATGCAACACCAGTGCTATCGCATCCGGAATCGCCTCGCTGGCGCTCAGCAGCACCCAAAGACAGGCAACCACATAGCCTATGGCCATAGTGGGCACCAACTTTTGCGCCACAGCCGCAATCCGTTTAACCCCCCCTAAGGTCACGGCAGCCACCAGCGAGGTCAGCACCACGGCAGTGCTCCAGGCTGGCACATCAAAGGCGATGGTCAGGGCTTCGGAAATCGCATTGACCTGGGCAAAAGTCCCGATACCGAAAAAAGCGACACCGACACCGAAAACCGCAAACAGCTTGGCCAGCCAGCCTAGCCCCAGGCCTTTTTCTATGTAGTACATGGGGCCACCGGCGATGTTACCGTGGCGATCTGTGGTGCGAAACTTAAGCGCCAATAGACACTCGGCATACTTGGTGGCCATGCCAAACAAGGCGGCAATCCACATCCAGAACAGGGCGCCGGGGCCACCGAGTTTGATGGCAGTAGCCACCCCGACAATATTGCCCGTGCCTATGGTGGCCGACAGTGCGGTACAGAGGGCGGCAAAAGAGGAGAGTTCCCCTTTGCCATTGGCGGGTTTGAACAGCAACTGCAGCGCCAGCGGCAGACGCAACAGTTGAATGAATCCCAGCCTGAAGCTCAGATAAATACCGGTTCCCACCAACAAGACTAAGGTGGCAGGTCCCCAGACAATAGCGTTTATCTGGGTAAGAAGTGCATGAAAATCCATAGATTCCTCAGTTATTAAACATCAAAATTAATAAACGGAGGAGGAAAAGAAATGGCTGCGAAACCGCGGCAGCAGAGGCCAAAAGCGAAAGATCACCAGAGGCAAGGCGGTGCAATCATCCTCTCCTCTGTCCTTTTGCCTGAGCGTTTCGCGCCGGCCTAAGCCGGCACTTTCGCCTTCGGCGCCGGGGCATGCCCGGTCTCTCCAGAGGCTCGTCCAGTAACAGTCCACGCCGTCAATGCTGACCGGCACCTGAAAGAGTACCTCCAACCGGGTTAACCGGTGGAAATTGCCTCGTCGGTGTGGGGGCGATTCCCCACTCTCCTGCTACCTTCATCCGAACGGATTGCCACGTTATTTGTGGCAGGTGGCACAGTTTGCGCCTAAATGGCCCCCGGCTCAAGGGGCAAAGCCGACTCGCGCCCTGTTTGCTGCAAAAAATTTGACCTTGGCCTACACCCCGAGCGACCGAACCCGGTTCGGTTTACGCGGTAACAACAGCTGAAAGTCGAGTTCACCGATTGAAAAAACTTGTTATGCTGTAGCAGATTACTGCGGGTCACAGGAGTTCAAATGCAGAGCCAGGTGTTGCTGGAAGGGGTAAGCAAAGGATTTTTGGACGGCGATCGCCCCCACAGGGTGCTGGAAAATCTCAGCCTGGAGATCAAACCCGGCGAAACGGTGGCATTGACCGGCCCCAGTGGCAGCGGCAAGAGCACACTGCTGAATCTGATAGCCGGTTTTGAGCACCCGGATCAGGGCCGCATTCTGCTGGCAGGTCAAGACAGCAGTCGCTGGCAGGACAAACAGTGGAGCGCCTTTCGCCGCCGCCATCTGGGGGTGGTGTTCCAGCAATTCAACCTACTGACGCCGCTCAATGTTCGCGACAATATTCTTTTTCCCCTGTCGCTGCTCGGTGAAGGCTGGCAAGCCTGGTGCGATCACCTGGTACAGGCACTGGGGCTGACGCCACTGTTGAACCGGGAAGTCGAAAGCCTCAGTGGTGGTCAACAGCAAAGAGTCGCCATTGCCCGCGCCCTGGCCCATAAGCCTGAATTACTACTGGCCGATGAACCGACAGGCAACCTGGATGCCGCCGCCGGTGATGAGGTGATGCAGCTTTTGTGCTCTCTCGCCGCCGATGCCGGCAGTGCCATTCTGATGGTCACCCACAGCGAAACGGCCGCCGCCTATATGCAGCGCCGCTGGCACCTGCAGCAAGGGCGCATTCATGAGTGACACAGGGGCGCTAACCACAATCAAGTTGGCCTGGCAGGCCCTGAAAGTCACCCTGGCCCACTATCGCAAGGCACCACTGCAGGCCGGCGCCATACTGCTGGGAGTGGTGTTGGCGGTGACTCTGCTGATTGGCGTCAAGGCCACCAACGACAACGCCATCAACAGCTACCGTGAGGCGGGCGAAGCCCTGGGACAACAGGCCAGCCTTTTTATCACCCCCAAGGCCCGCGGGGCCAGCCTCGATGAAGCACTCTATTTTCAACTGCGCCAAAGCGGCATCCAGGCACTGCCGGTGATCAGCGGCGTCCTTGACGACGCTCAGGGTCGCCAGTGGCAAGTGGAAGGCAGCGATATCATTGCCGCCCTCGGCACCTTCGAGCAAAGGGGCAATGGCCGCAACCATCTGCCCTTGAATAGACTGCTCGCCGGTGAGCCCATCATTGTCATGAGCGACAGCCTGCATCAGGGACTCAAGGCGCCGCCAACCCTGTCCCTCGGTGGACGCACGCTCGAAGTGCTGGCGCTCGCCGACTCACAGCAGCTCGGCAACCGCCTCTATCTGGATATCTCGCTGGCCCAGCAGCTATTAAAGCGCGAAGGCACCCTCAGCTATATCGCCCTCTTTGGCGAGCCGCAGAGGCTCAAAGAGCGGCTCAAGCAAAGCGGACTGCCGCTGGGTAAGCTGAATATCAGCGAGCAGGACAAGGGCGCCGCCCTGACAGCGCTCACCCGCAGTTTTCATTTGAACCTCAACGCCATGGGGATGTTGGCCTTCGTGGTGGGGCTGTTTATCGCCTACAACGGTGTACGCTACAGCCTGATGAAACGCCGCCGTTTGTTGCTCTTGTTGCTCAAGCAGGGCCTGGGACGACGTGCCCTGATGCTGGCGCTGCTGCTGGAGTTGTTGTTGCTGGTGTTCATTGGCTCGGCCAGTGGCTTTATTCTGGCGCTGCAGCTCAGCCAGTGGCTGCAGCCCATGGTGGCGCTGACCTTGGAGCAGCTCTATGGTGCGACTCTGCTGCCGGGGAATTGGCGCTGGCAATGGTTGGCCGAAGGCGCCGGTCTGACACTTATCGCCGCACTGCTGGCCTGCGTGCCCCTGTATCTTGAGCTGTGTCATCAGAGCCTGGCACAAAATACCCAGAGCCAATGGCATGCACACAGACACAGAAGCATGCACAAACGCCTGTTTCTCATTGGGGTTGCGCTGCTTGCCCTGACGGCGCTGCTTTATCCCTTGAGCCAAACCCACCAACACAGCCTGGGCTTGATGGGGCTCTTGACCCTGGCTATCCCGCTGCTGTTGCCGCAACTGTTGCAGTCTTTGCTCGGGCTATTGGCGCGGCTGTTTCCGTCCGGACTCAGCAAGTACGCCATCGCCGATACCCGAGAGCTGGTGGCACCGCTGGCGCTGGCCATGATGGCGCTGCTACTGGCCCTGTGTGCCAATATCGCTATGAATACCCTGGTAGGCAGCTTTGACAAGACCCTCAGAAGCTGGCTCGACACCCGCCTGCATGCCGAGCTTTATATCCGCCCGGGCGCCGGCAATATGGCGAATCTGGAGCATTTTCTTGAGCAGCAAGCCCCCGGACTGGCTCACTTCTACCAATGGCAGGCGCCCTTCTATGCCAAGGGGAGCGGCAATACGCTGGAGATAAACCTTATTAGCCGGGACGCCGACTCTATCGCGCGCACCACGGCGCTGAAAACCCCAGCCCAGGCTCAGGTGCAAGGAGCCCAAAACAAGCAACAGCAAGCGCTGCTGACGGTGATCCAGGGCCAGACTCTGGCTATCAGCGAGCCCTTGGCCCTGATGCTGGGGCTGGCGCCGGGCGACAAGCTCAGCCTCTGCCCGGAAAAGGAATGTAAGACACCACTGACCCTACCCATCAGCGCCATCTATTACGACTATGGCAATCCCAAGGGGGAGGTCCTGCTGGCACAATCCCTCTGGCAAGAGCTTAAGCTGCCAACTGAAGCCGTTAGCCTGGCGGTGAGTGGCATAGCAACAAGTGCAGAAAGGGCCAAGGGGGCAGGACTCACAAGCATTGCCGCCCTCGAGCGCGCCCTCATTCAAGAGCTTGGACTCAGTCCGGTACAGGTCTACAGCCAGCAAAAAATTCGCGATGAGGCGATTCGGGTCTTCAACAAGACCTTCAGCATTACCCTGGTACTCAACACCCTGACCTTACTCGTGGCTGCCGTGGGGCTTTTCAGTGCTGTGCTGATGCTGACCCAGTCCCGCCAGGCGAGCCTCGCCATGTTACGCTCGCTCGGGCTTACCCGTGGCCGGCTTTTGTCTATGTTGCTATTGCAGATGCTGCTGGTGGTGCTGCTCACCTGTCTGTTGGCCCTGCCCATGGGGGCGATTCTCGGTTACCTGCTTATCCATAAGGTGACGCTGCAGGCCTTCGGCTGGACCATAGCCATGCAGTGGGACTGGCTGGCCTATGGCCGGGTGGTGCTTTTGTCGCTGCTGTGCTGCATCCTGGCGGTGATAGTTCCCCTCTACTGGCAGAGCCGCCGCTCTCTGGTCTCCAGCCTGCAACAGGAGGTGCTCTAATGCGATTGATTACAATGCGGTGGCCTGCCGTAGCGCCCTTGTTAGCGGGTCTACTGCTGGGCTGCGCTGTGCTGAGTGGCTGCGATAAGGCTCATCAAGACAAGGCTCAGCAGCAAGACTCACGGGCCATGAGCCGGGTGATGGGTACTGCGAGCGAAGGCTATGCCAAAGTCGAGCCCGGTGCGGCGCTGCAGTTTCCGGAAGATCACCTGCCCCACCCCAGGTTTCGTCAGGAGTGGTGGTATCTGACCGCCAATCTGACCACGCAAAGCGGTGAGCCCCTCGGGCTGCAATGGACTCAGTTTCGTATCGCCCTCTCCCCGGATGAACCTGAATCCAGCTCTCCCTGGGCGACGAATCAGCTTTATATGGCTCACAGCGCACTCAGTTTTCAAGATAGTCACCAAAGCGCCGAGCGCTGGGCCAGGGGCGCGCTTGCCGCGCCCCAAGGCAAAGCAGCCCATCCCCAGGGAGCCCAGGACAAAACTCAAGCCGGAGCCATGGGCTTGCCGCTCAGGGTCTGGCTCGATAACTGGCGCTGGCAAAGCCAGGCGGCAAGCGGCCCCAATAGCGGGCTGTTTCCCGCCAGTTTACAGGTCAGCGAAGAGGACTTTGCCTTCGAGTTGCAACTCGATAGCCAAGCCGAGCTGCAGATTCAGGGAGAAAAGGGTTTCAGCCGTAAAAATGCCGCCGGCACTGTAGCCTCTTACTACTACAGCCAGCCTTTTATTCGGGTCAAAGGCAAAGTGCGCCACAAGGAGCAATGGCTGCAGGTATCCGGCAATGCCTGGCTCGATAGGGAGTGGAGCTCAGAATTTCTCAGTCGCGGCCAACAGGGCTGGGACTGGTTCGCCTTGCGGCTCGATGACGGTTCGGCCCTGATGCTGTTTCAGCTCAGAGAGCAGGAAAACAAAGCCTTTTTCAGCGGCAAGCGCATGTATCCCGACGGCAGTGGCCACCCGCTGGCGCTCGATGATATCAGCCTCAGCGTCAAGGACTGGCAACAAACGGCCAGCGGTCGCTACCCTGTAGCCTGGCAACTGGAGCTGCCGGGAGAATCTCTGTCATTGACTCTGGAAGCCCTCAATCCCAATGCCGCCATGAACCTGTCTATCCCCTACTGGGAGGGGCCCATCACCATCAAAGGCACACAAACCGGCGTGGGTTATATGGAGCTGACCGGCTATTGAATAACCCACTTTAGGTAGTAAACAAGAACTATTCTCAAAATGACGTTGAATTAATATTGCAGGAGTCAAGCGGCTAATCTGTTTAAATTTCAAACTTGGATTCAGATCACATTGAAAATGTTGATCCGGATCGCCAATCGCTTTCATTACCTCTCAAGAGGTATACCCACATTTTTAATGAGGTCTAGACTTTGATTCAGTTCCGGTGACTCGGCCCATGCCGTGCCAGTCGCCCTTACCTGTCGAGGTGAGCCTCAATGAAGCAACAAACAGAGATGGAATACCATGTCACCAGTCTGGTGGTGCATGCCGCTCCGGGAACCCTGGAGGCGGTGACCACTGCCATCCAGGCCCTTGAAGGCGCCGAAGTCCACGCCAGCAGCCCAGAAGGCAAATTGGTAGTCACCCTCGAAGGCGAAAGCCAGGGCGAGATCCTGGATAACGTCGAAGCAATCAACCGTCTGCCCGGGATACTGTCCAGCAGTCTTATCTATCATCAGGTCGATTCTGAGCCTGTCAGTCAAACAAAAGAAATAAAGAGTGAGGAAACACCATGAGCATAAGCCGCCGCGAGTTTCTTAAAGCCAACGCCGCCGTTGCCGCCGCCACGGCCGTTGGAGTCACTCTGCCAGTGAAAGTCGTCGAAGCCGCTGAGCAGAAAGACAATATCAAATGGGACAAGGCCCCCTGCCGATTCTGCGGTGTCGGCTGCTCTGTGCTGGTAGGCACAAAAGAGGGCAAGGTCGTCGCCACCAAGGGCGATCCTGAGAGCCCGGTCAACAAGGGCCTGAACTGCATCAAGGGCTACTTCCTGTCGAAAATCATGTACGGAAAAGACCGTCTGACCACTCCACTGCTGCGGATGAAAGACGGCCAGTATGCCAAAGACGGTGAGTTCATCCCCGTGAGCTGGGACAAGGCCTTCGATGTGATGGCAGAAAAGTGGAAGCACTCGCTCAACACCAAGGGCCCGACTTCTGTGGGCATGTTCGGCTCAGGCCAGTGGACCATCTGGGAAGGCTACGCCGCCTCCAAGCTGCATAAGGCAGGTTTCCGCACCAACAATATCGACCCCAATGCCCGCCACTGTATGGCCTCGGCCGTGGTCGGCTTTATGCGTACCTTTGGTATCGATGAACCCATGGGCTGTTATGACGACCTGGAAGCCGCCGATCACTTTGTGCTCTGGGGCGCCAACATGGCCGAGATGCACCCCATCCTATGGGCCCGCCTGTCGGATCGCCGTCTGAGCCACCCCGACGGTAAGGTGCATGTACTGTCTACCTTCGAGAACCGCTCGTTCGATTTGGCCGACAACCCGATAGTGTTCAAGCCTCAGTCCGACCTGGTGATCCTCAACTATATCGCCAACTACATCATCCAAAACGGCGCGGTCAACAAGGACTTCGTCAACAAGCACACCAAGTTTGCCCTGGGTGTGGATGACATAGGTTATGGCCTGCGTCCGGATCATCCGCTGGAGAAAAAAGCCAAGAATCCGGGTAACGGCAAGTTCAGCGATATCAGCTTCGATGAGTACGCCAAGTTTGTCAGCCGCTACACTCTGAAATACGCCAGCGAGATGAGCGGCGTGGAGAAAGAGCGCCTGCTGGAGCTGGCCAAGGCCTATGCCGATCCCAAGGTCAAGGTAATGAGCCTGTGGACCATGGGTATCAACCAACACGTGCGTGGGGTTTGGGCCAACAACATGCTCTATAACCTGCACCTGTTGACCGGCAAGATTGCCACTCCGGGTAACAGCCCCTTCTCTCTCACAGGCCAGCCCTCTGCCTGTGGTACCGCCCGTGAAGTCGGCACCTTTGCCCACCGTCTGCCCGCCGACATGGTGGTCAACAACGACAAACACCGCGCCATCACAGAAAAGGCCTGGCAGCTGCCTGAAGGCACTATTCCGCCCAAGCCCGGTTTCCACGCCGTGTTGCAGAGCCGGATGCTGAAAGACGGCAAGCTCAACTGCTACTGGACCATGTGTACCAACAATATGCAGGCCGGCCCCAACATCAACGATGAAATCTATCCCGGTTTCCGTAACCCGGAAAACTTTATCGTGGTGTCAGATCCATACCCAACAGTAACCGCCATGGCGGCCGACCTGATCCTGCCTACCGCCATGTGGGTCGAGAAAGAAGGTGCCTATGGTAACGCCGAGCGCCGCACCCATATGTGGCACCAGCAGGTGAAAGCCCCTGAAGGTGCCAAGTCGGATCTGTGGCAGCTGATGGAGTTCGCCAAGCGCTTCAAGGTAGAGGAGGTCTGGCCCGCCGAGCTGATTGCCAAGAAACCTGAATACGCCGGCAAGAACCTCTATGAAGTGCTGTTCGCCAATGGCGTGATCAACAAGTTCCCCGCCAGCGACTGTCAGGCCGAGCTCAACGATGAATCTGAACACTTCGGCTTCTATGTGCAGAAGGGGATCTTCGAAGAATACGCCGCCTTCGGTCGCGGCCATGGTCACGATCTGGCTCAGTTCGACCGCTACCACGAAACCCGTGGTCTGCGTTGGCCGGTAGTGGATGGCAAGGAAACCCTGCGCCGCTTCGTTGAAGGTTCTGACCCTTACGTTAAACCGGGTTCAGGCTATCAGTTCTACGGTAAGCCAGATGGCAAGGCGGTGATCTTCGCCCTGCCCTACGAACCGGCCGCCGAAGAGCCCAACAGTGAATACGATCTGTGGATGAGCACAGGCCGGGTGCTGGAGCACTGGCACACAGGCTCTATGACCGCCAGGGTGCCCGAGTTGTACCGTGCCTATCCGGATGCGCAGATCTTCATGCACCCTGATGATGCCAAGAGCCGTGGCCTCAAGCGTGGTGATGAAGTCATCGTCGCTTCGCCTCGCGGCGAAGTGAAGACCCGGGTTGAAACCAAGGGCCGTAACAAGCCACCCAAAGGCGTGGTGTTCATGCCCTTCTTCGATGCCCGTCAATTGGTCAACAAGCTGGTACTGGACGCCACCGACCCTCTGTCCAAAGAGACAGACTTCAAGAAGTGTCCGGTCAAAGTGATGAAGGCCTGAGGCAGCAGTAATGGGTGACAAACGCAATAGTGCCAATAACATCAATCGTCGCCAGTTTCTGGCGACCACGGCCAAAGCCGGCTGTGTGATGGGGTTGGCCGGGCTGGGTATATCAGCGCTGGCCAAGTCCCAGTCGCTGGCGCCCCAGGCGATACGTCCCCCGGGCGCCCTCGCCGAGGACGCCTTTCTCTCGGCCTGCGTTCGCTGTGGCCTCTGTGTCGAGGCCTGTCCCTATGACACCCTGAAACTGGCGCGTTGGTTTGAAGGGGCAGCCACAGGCACGCCCTTCTTCAGCGCCCGCAGTATCCCCTGCGAGATGTGCGAGAACATACCCTGTACCCGCGCCTGTCCCAGTGGGGCACTGGATACCGGCCTCGAGAAAATCGAGGATGCCAGAATGGGCACAGCCGTACTGATCGATGAGAAAAACTGCCTTAACTTCAAAGGCCTGAGATGTGATGTCTGCTACCGCGTCTGCCCGCTCATCGATGAGGCCATCACCCTTGAGCGTGCCCGCAATGAGCGCAGTGGCCACCACGCCATGTTTATTCCTACCGTGCATGCCGATATCTGTACCGGTTGCGGCAAGTGTGAACATGCCTGCGTTTTGGAAGAGGCGGCGATCAAGGTGCTGCCGCAGAAGCTCGCCAGCGGCAAGACCGCCGAGCACGACACTTACATAGACACGGAAAAGACCACCCTGGAGATGCTCAATCAAGGGCTGCCCGGACTGGGTAACGGAGGGGCAATATGAGTCGAAAAAAAAGCTCAGACGCCTTTGCCGCCGATGCCATTGCCACCCTGGGTTGGTGGAAGGCACACAGGTTCCTGCTACTCAGACGCTTGTCACAACTGAGCGTTTTGCTGCTGTTTGCCATAGGGCCACTGTTTGGCCTCTGGCTACTGAAAGGCAACCTGTCGGCCAGTCTGTTACTGGACACTGTGCCGCTGGCCGATCCGCTGGTGACGCTGCAGAGCCTGGCCAGTGGCCATCTGCCGGAGCCGAGCCTGCTGCTCGGCGCCGCCCTTGTCGCCCTGGGTTATGGTTTGCTGGGTGGACGGGTGTTCTGCAGCTGGGTCTGCCCTGTCAATATGGTGACAGATACGGCTGCCTGGCTCAGACGCAAGTTGGGCCTGCCCAGATTGCCCGAGCTGCCAAGGTCGCTGCGCTACTATCTGCTGGTATTGGTGTTGCTCTTGCCCCCACTGACCGGCCTGTTGGCCTGGGAGTGGCTCAACCCGGTTCCCGTGGCCTACCGAGCCTTGTTGTTCGGTGGTTTCAGTGGCCTGTGGCTGCTGCTGGCGATACTGCTGCTGGATCTGTTCGTCAGCGAGCGCGCCTGGTGCAGCCACCTGTGCCCAAGTGGTGCCCTCTACAGCCTGCTGGGCAAGCTGCGACTGGTCAATATCGAGGCGGTAAGAGCCAACGACTGCAACAACTGCATGGACTGTTTTACCGTGTGTCCCGAACGGCAGGTGCTCAAACCCGCCCTCAAGGGAAGCAACCCAACGATAACCAGTACCGATTGCACCCTCTGCGGCCGCTGTATCGATGTCTGTGCCAAGAAGGTCTTTGAGTTTGATACGCCATTAACCCGGCTCTCGCCCAAGGGTGAAGCCAAAGACAAATCCAACAAAATAGATTGCAACAAAATTGCCACCAAGGCGGAGAACAAGCAATGAAAAAAACACTCAGCGCAGCCGCGATGCTGCTGGCACTCAGCGCCTGCTCAGGACAGCAGGCAGAAACGGCTCAGCCGGTTAACGTCAGTTCTCTTGGCGGTGGCGATGCAGAGATTAGCTCTGTACGCCCGGCCGATGCCATGCCTTCCTATCCAATGCGTGGCAATGCCATAGAGCGCAACTACGCCGAGCAGCCGCCGCTCATTCCCCACAAGGCCGACTACCCCATCAGCCTGAAGAAAAACAGCTGTATGAACTGCCATGACTGGAGCAAGGCCAAGCGCATGAAGGCAACGCCTGTGGCCAAGTCCCATGTTATCGACGACAAAGGCACCCTCAATGGACAGAACTATTTCTGTACCCAGTGCCATGTGCCTCAGGCCGATAACAAGCAGCCGCTGGTGGACAATAACTTCAGCACTGGCGCTGCCAACTGATAGTGAGAAAAACCGGGTCGCTGCTTCCTGGAGGCGCCCCGGTTTCAAGGTACAGCCCCAAAGGGATTGGGGCTTGCCTGCCCTTCCCAGCCCTTCACTTTGATGCCTCAGTTTTTCTGAAAAATGGCAATCCGTCGCTCATCGACAAAACATAAGCTCAAAGCAAACGTCTCACAGAGCCAGTCCAATGTTGCGCGATGGAAGAAGCTGCAATGGGTAGGATCCCGGGTATAGTGCCAGTCATAAAACTGGGCTTCACTCTGCCAGCGGTCTGTCATTATGCCTAAATAGCCCCCCGGAACCAGACGTGCCAGCAGCGCGCTTATCTCGGCGGCAGGCCTGTGCAAGTGCTCGAAACACTCGCTGGAGAGAATAAAGTCATACTGTGCCTGCAATGGATTGGGGAAAAACAGCGGGTCGTAATCGTCACACGCTATCCCTTCCCGGGCCAGAAGTTTTGATAGTGTCGGCCCAGGGCCACAGCCAAAGTCCAGTCCCTGCATACCGGGGCGCAGAAAGGTCATCGCCGGCGTCAACAAGCGTTGCAAAAAGCCCACATAGCCGGGATCGTCAATGCTGTTCTCGTGGGTATCGTAAAACTGCTGCTCCTCATTCAAGGGCAGCAAATGCACAGGGTCGAGAAAGATTAGCCGACACTCTGGGCAGAGAAAATAACGTCTGGCAACCCTGGCGGGAACTGTCTGTTTAGGCTGAGTGTTGGCACACAAGGGACATGGATTCATCTATGACTCGGTTCACTTTAACGGCTTTGGTTTAACGACTTTGGTTTAACGACTTTGGTTTAACAGCTTTGGTTTTACAGCCTTGGCCTAAAGGCTTTAACTCAGAGCTCTAATTCAGAGCTTTGGCTCAGTGCCTGGCTCATTACTTTGACTCGGCGGTTGGCTATCGGGCAGGAACTTTCATACTTTCCCGCAACAGTCGCCGCCAAAAACTGCGCTTACTCTAACAAACCCCAGCCCCGGCTCCTAGGGAAGGTGCAAACAAATCCCATGTTTGCTCTACAGTTATGGAATAGCAAAAACCGCCCCCAAAAGGCGGTTTTTGCCTGAAGCTGCTGGACTATTCAGCGGCCAAACGCTCCAGCACATAGGTCAGCACACCACCGGCACGGTAGTAAGCAACCTCCATGCCGGTATCCAGGCGGCTAAGCAGCGTTATGGTTTTTGACTCACCATTGGCGTAATGGATCTGCGCCTGCAGCTTCTGGTTTGGCTTAAGCTCGCCATCCAATCCGAGAATATCCACTGTCTCATCACCGGTCAGGCCCAGAGTCTGACGGGTTTCCCCGGGCAGGAACTGCAATGGCAGCACGCCCATACCCACCAAGTTGGAGCGGTGAATACGCTCAAAGCTCTCCACTATGACCGCCTTGACCCCGAGCAACAGCGTCCCCTTGGCGGCCCAGTCACGGCTGGAACCTGTACCATATTCTTTACCGGCAATAACCACACTTGCCTGCTTTCTGGCGCGATAGGCCATGGCAGCGTCATAGATAAAGCGCACCTCGGATTCGCCCTGCATTCGGGTAACACCACCTTCATGGCCGGGCACCATCTCATTGCGGATACGGATATTACCGAAGGTACCGCGCATCATCACCTCGTGATTCCCGCGGCGTGAACCGTAGGAGTTGAAGTCCTTGTCGGCTACACCATGACCGCGCAGGTAATCGGCTGCCGGACTGTTTTTGGGGATCACCCCGGCCGGGGAGATATGGTCTGTGGTGACAGAGTCCCCCAGTAGCGCCAGAATCGCGGCCCCCTTAATGTCACCCGCATTACCGCCGTATTCGGCTTCGAAGAAGGGCGGTAACTGAATATAGGTGGAGGCGGGATCGAAGGCATAGGTTTTGCCCGAGCCCGAGTCGATGGCGCGCCAGGCATCATCGCCATGAAACACATCGGCATACTGCTGCTGGAACAGGCTGCGACTCACCTTGCCCATTACGGCGGCTATCTCGGCATTGCTGGGCCAAATGTCTTTAAGGAAAACCGCTTTACCATCGCGGCCTTGGCCTATGGGATCGCGACTGAGATCGATACGGCTGGTTCCCGCCAACGCATAGGCTACCACCAGAGGAGGCGAGCAAAGCCAGTTGGACTCCACCAAGGGGTGGATCCGCCCTTCGAAGTTACGGTTACCGGAAAGCACTGAACCCACATGGATCTTCTGTTCACTGACCGCTTTGGTGACCGCCTCCGGCAAGGGGCCCGAGTTACCTATACAGGTAGTGCAACCATACCCCACCAGGTTAAAGCCCAGGCTATCGAGCGCCGTTTGCAATCCGGCCTGTTGCAGATACTGGGTCACCACCTTGGAACCTGGGGCCAACGAAGTCTTGACCCAGGGTTTGCGCTCCAACCCCAGTTCCACCGCCTTTTGTGCCAGCAACCCGGCCGCCAGCATCACCGCCGGGTTGGAAGTATTGGTACAACTGGTAATGGCGGCAATCACCAAATCGCCATGGTGCATGGCAAGCTCGCTGCCTTCGAGTACAAACGCCTGCTCAAGCTCGCTGCGCCCCGAGAGACGAATGGCATCTTCGGCCGCCTGTTTGAGCTGACTGACGGCGACTCTGTCCTGGGGCCGCTTGGGCCCGGCCAGGCTGGGTTCAACACTGGCAAGATCCAGACTCAGGGTATCGGCAAACTCAGGGGCGCTATCGCCAGTCTCTCGCCAGAGCCCTTGGGCCTTGGTGTAAGCCTCCACCAAGGCAACCGTCTGTTCATCTCGGCCACTGAGGCGCAGATACTCCAGTGTCTGCGCATCCACCGGGAAGAAGCCACAGGTTGCACCATATTCCGGTGCCATATTGGCAATGGTGGCTCGATCGGCCAGCGGCAACTGATCCAGGCCGTCACCATAGAATTCGACAAATTTACCCACTACCCCCTGGCGGCGCAGCATCTCCACGACTCTGAGCACCAGGTCAGTGGCAGTAATGCCCTCACTGAGTCGCCCCTTGAGCTCGAACCCCACCACATCCGGGATCTGCATTGAGATGGGTTGCCCCAACATGGCCGCTTCGGCTTCGATCCCCCCGACACCCCAGCCAAGTACCCCCAGGGCGTTGATCATAGTGGTATGGCTGTCAGTGCCCACCAGTGTATCTGGATAGACCCAAGTGGCTCCTTCTTCGCCAAGCCCCTGCCAGACACCTTTGGCCAGATACTCGAGGTTTACCTGATGGCAAATGCCGGTGCCCGGAGGCACCACGGAGAAGTTATCGAAGGCGCCCTGGCCCCACTTGAGAAATTGATAACGCTCGAAGTTGCGCTGCATCTCAATCGCCACATTGTCCCGATAGGCATCCGGATTGGCAAACTTGTCGATGCTGACCGAATGGTCAATCACCAGATCCACCTTGGACAGAGGATTGATCTTTTGCGGATCGCGCCCTTTGGCCACCAGCGCCGCCCGCATGGCGGCCAGGTCGACTATCGCCGGGACGCCGGTAAAATCCTGCATTAATACCCGCGCCGGATGATAGGCGATCTCCTGCTGACTGCCGCGGCCGCGCCCCTTGGCCAGCGCCTGCAAGTCATCGATATCACAATGGTCGGTATCCAGATGCCGCAGAATGTTTTCCAGCAGCACCTTGCAACTCTTGGGTAATGCGGCAACCTCGGCAATTTCCGCCAAGGGCCCTTCATTGAGGCTGTAGTATTGGAATGAGGTGTTTTTGACTGTCAAGGTGCGTTGCGCCTTGGCTTGATATTTGACTTTGGACATCACTACTCTCCCTAAGTTGAGTTGTCGTTCCGTCAACCAGCTTAAGTTATGCTCAAATAAGGTACAAGGGCACCTGAGGCTGCCGAAGGATTTTTAAGTGTAATCTCAGTCACTTTGCGCTAGTTTAGAAACGAGCCCAAGCAGGGGGCGATAAGCTGGGAGCGATACAGATGAAGAAACACAAGAATGAAGCGGCTCTGTTGAAACTGGCGTTGGAGATAGGTTTGGGATACTCACTCAAGCGTGGCTTTGCCCCTCTTGGGGATAAGGTGCCGGAGAAAGAAAAAGTCGAGTGCGTCTATCGCCTCTTGGTGCAGGATAAACTGATAGGGCCTTTGCCATCGGACAAAGAAGATGGCCCCAATATGAAACATAGGCTGGTGATGTGGATCAGCGGCAAATTGCCCAAGGAGCATCCACTATTACAATAACCTTGCATCATGCAGGATATAACTATACCAAAATAGTTAAAATGACAAAAAGAAACCCGGCTCGGGCCGGGTCACTTTAGACTGCTTTGGCTTTTTTGTGGAACATCAGCTTCCAGAAACTCTGGGACTTGGCTTTGACTGGCTTGGCCTTGTGTTCCTCAGTTTCAGTGGCAGTTTGCCACAGGGAGCTAACCCACAAACCTTGATATGCTTTCATCGATATTTCCTCTTTACTTGGGACGCTGATCAAATTAACGCCGCCAGGTCTATTAGTAAAATGAATTAATTCCATAGCAAGAATTCCAAATAAGCATGAACGTACCAATCAAGACCTTACACTGCTTTCTGACCCTGGTGGAAACAGGTAACTTTACCCGAGCCGCCGAGCAGTTGTACCTGACTCAGCCAACCCTGAGCAAAATGATCCAGCGTCTGGAAGACACTCTGGAACAACAACTCTTGATCCGCAGCAATCAAAAGGTAGAGCTGACGCAAGCCGGAGAAATATTTCATGCCAGCGCCTGTCAGATAATAGGTCAATGGCACAGAATGGAGCAGGACTTGAGTAACTTGAGTGGCCTCAAATCCGGCCACCTGCGCCTCGGGGTCTGCCCCATGATGAGCAGTCTGACCATAGATCTGTTAACCGAGTTTCGCCGCACCTATCCGGCGGTCGAGTTGCAGATGCATGAATACGGCGGCTTTGGTTGTGAGCAGGCACTACTCGCCGACACCCTGGACATCGCCTTCACCGCACTGCCTACCACCCATGGAGAGCAGTTGTCTTCATCGCCACTGCAGGGTTATCCGCTGAAGGTCTGTCTGCCGGTAGGTCACCCACTGACCAGCAAGCAGGCGATAGAATGGCGGGATCTGGCCGAGTATCCTTTCATCCTCTACAACGAGGACTTTTCACTGGCAAAGTTATTGACCCGCCTGAGCCGCGAAGCCGGGGTCACATTGAATATCGCTTTTCGCAGTGGTCAATGGGACTTTCTCGGCGCCATGGTACAGGCCGGAATGGGGCTGGCGCTGCTGCCGGAGCCCATCTGCGACAAGCTCGGCGAGCAAACGCTCAGCTATCGACCTATGGCGAGTGAAATCACCTGGCAGCTAGGGCTGATTTGGCGCAACAACCTGCCCTTGACCCCGGCTGCCGAGGCCTTGGTTGCCCTCAGTAAAAAGGGGTTGTGAGCAGGCAGGCTATTAGCTTGCCTGTTCCTCATCGGTTGGGATAACCAGCACATTGCTGCGTACGCGCCGCAAAATCTGCTCAGCGGTATTGCCTATCACCCGCCCCATCAAGCCCTGGCGCTGACGGGCACCAATCACCAGATAGTCGCTCTTGAGCCTGCAGGACAACTGATACAGACAGAGATCAGGATCGCCGGCAATAATATGGATCTGCTCTTTGGGGAGCCCAGTTAATTCCAACAGGGTTTGATGTCTGCGCCAGGCCGACTTGACCATTTCATGCAGGTTAAGCACCTCGAGATCGCGGATCACCTTAGGCACCCGAATAATATGTGCCAGATGCAACTTGGCACCACTGGCCTTCGCCAGCTCTCGACCATGCTGCAACACCAGTTGATTGAGGCGCTGTTTTTGCTGACTTTTGGCATCGAGATCCACCGCCATCAAAATACTGGATGCCTTCTTGATCGGGTTATCGCTGAGCAGCATCAAGGGCACCTTGGTGCTGCGAATAAGATGCCAATCGGTCGGCAGAAAATGCTCGCTCTGGTGCACTGTCTTAACCACCATATCAAAGCCATAGCGACCGGCATGGCTGCTGACATGTTCGTAGAGATACTTGCTCCAGATAATATGCAGCGGCACATCCTCTGCATCCAACTTTTTGAGATGAGCCGACACCTCGGCTTGCTTCTCCTTCATCAGCCGCTGCTGGGCGGCCCCGGCAAGCCGTGGACTGTAATATTCGTCACCAGAGAAATATTCGTAGCAATAAGCAAATACTTGAGGTTGCATCTCAAGTAATTCCGCTACCTCCAATCCTTTGGCAATCGCATCAGTGTTAGCCTCTTCATGTTGTTCGATGATAAAAAGCTTACCCATTTGTTTTCTCCAAACTTTCTGGTAATTGTCTACTTTTTAGACTCTAATCTGGTGCAGAATAAACCATACTGATCCCGATCAACAATTGCACCTATGGGGGATACTCAATGTCGATGGATAGTCTGTTGATCGCCTTGTTCCTGATCTTGCTGTTCTCCCGGGTGCTGGGAGAGTGCTGCAACCGTATCGGCTGGCCTGCGGTAGTGGGGGAAATAGGGGCAGGCTTGTTGCTTGGCCCTTCAGTGCTCGGCTGGCTGGAACCAACCCAAGTGCTGGCCAATATCGCCGAGCTCGGGGTGATACTGCTGCTATTTTCCATCGGCGCCGAAACCTCGATACAGCGACTCTACAGCGCCGGACGTCAGGTGGCGGCGGTAGCCATTATCGGCATAATCGCTCCTCTGCTACTCACCGGCCTGGCTGCCTTCTATTGGTTGGAGCTATCGCTGTTTGCCGCCCTCTTCTACGGCTGTACCCTGACGGCCACCAGCATAGGCATCTCTCTCAGGGTACTAAGCGACAGTGGCCAGCAACAATCCAGTGCCGGTCATCTGATCCTGGGAGCGGCGGTATTTGACGATATTGCCGGAGTCATACTGCTCAGTTTGCTGTTTAACTTTGCCAGTGAAGGCCAACTGGCACCGCTGGCAATCATTAAACTCTGCGGCTTACTGCTGCTGTTTCTACTGCTGGCACCGCCACTTGGTAGGATGTTAATTTACCCGCTACGAGTGCTCAGCTATCAATCCCAAACCCCTGGCTATGAGGCCGTGGTCATGCTGACACTGATCTGCCTGTTTGCCTGGCTGGCACACCTTTTTGGCGCCCCGGCGCTGCTCGGCGGTTTTGTCGCCGGTTTGGCGCTATCAAGGCAGTTTATCTGGCCCTGGCAAAAGTATCTGCAAAACCCCTTTCCCTTTACTCACAAGCTGGAAAAATCGATGCAGCCACTGACCGATGTGTTCGCGCCTGTGTTTTTTGTCTATGTGGGTATCAGCCTCGACTTGAGCCAGTTGAACCTCAGCCCCTACAGCCTACTGCTCTTGCTGGCGATGATACTGCTGGCATTTATCGGCAAGCTGGCGGCCGGTTTGGTGGTTAGCGGCACTTGGCGGCAAAAGTTGATAGTCGGCAGCGCCATGGTGCCCAGAGGAGAAGTCGGTTTGGTCTTTGCTGAAGTGGGACGGCAGTTAGATATCATTCCGGCCAAGGTATTCACCGAATTGGTGTTGGTGATAGCCATCACCACCCTGCTCGGCCCCTTGCTGCTCAGACGCCTGTTGCCCAAGGAGGGCGAAGCATAAAAAGCCGCGCCATATGAGGCGCGGCATTTTATGCTTCCAGATAATTTCAGCTTACCGGCTCAGTTGCCTTTCAACTCTGACTCAAGGAAGTCAGTCAGCGAGCGGTACAGATGAGTGCGCACCTTATCGCCCCGCATCGAGTGTTTGGAGCCGGGGTAATCTATCATGCGGAACAACTTGCCTTCATCCTGCAGCGCCTTATATACCCGAGTACTGTTCTCGAACAATACATTGTCATCGGCCATGCCGTGATACATCAGCAAGCCTGAACGATACTTGCTCACATAGGGAAAGACACTGCTGGCCTCGTAGCCCCGGACGTTGTCGTCAGGATGGCCGAGATAACGCTCTGTGTAGTGGGTGTCGTACAGAGCCCAGTCGGTCACAGGGGCACCACTGATGGCCGCCTTGAAGTAGTCCGGCGCCTTGAACAGGCTCATCAGTGCCATATAGCCGCCATAGCTGTGGCCATAGATGGCGATGCTGTCGGCCTTGACCCAGGGAAGGGTGCGCAGGAAATCGACACCTGTCTTCTGATCTGCCACTTCGGCATCACCAAGATGGCGGTAGATCACCTGCTCGAAGGCTGTGCCTCTGTGCGCCGAACCCCGGTTATCCAACTGAAATACGGCAAAGCCCTGCTGCAACAGATATTGGGTGTAGTAATCCTGCTCACTCCAGCTATTGACCACCAACTGGGCGTGAGGCCCACCGTAAACCCTTACCACCACGGGGTATTTGGCCTTGCTGTCGAAATTCACCGGCTTGAACAGACGGTATTGCAGCACCTTGCCATCTTTGGCCTTGAGGGTGCCAAACTCGGGCAACTGCCACAGCCCGGCATAGTCATACAGAGGGTGTCCGGCCTTGACCGCGTTCTCTTCCACCCAGGCCAGATGCTCACCGCTTTGGTTGTGCAGACTCACCTGGGGAGGCTGCGACAGACTGTTGAAATAGTCGAGGTAGACAGATTCCTTGTCGGCAAACACGGCATTGTGCATGCCGCCACGCCGGCTGATGCGCTCTATCTCACCGCCATTGAGGCTGACCCGATACAGATGGCGCTCGACCACACTGTCTTTACGGCCACTGAAATAGACCCAACCCTGCTTTTCATCTAGGTGTTCTATCTCGTCGACCGCCCATTTCCCCTGAGTCAGTTGCCGTTTGACCTTGCCCTTGTCATCAAACAGATAGATATGGTTGAAACCATCACGCTCGGATGCCCAGATAAAACCGGGCTGCTGCTTGAGAAAATAGAGGTCGTGGTTGAGGTTAACCCAGGCATCGCTGCGCTCGGACACCAGAGTCACGGCGTCTTTGCCCTCGCGGCTGTCTACCTGACGCAAATCCAGCTGTTGTTGACTGCGATTCTGCCATTGAAACGACAAATGCTTGCTGTCCGGCAGCCATTTCACCCGCGGCAGATAGATATCTTTCTCACTGCCGAGATCCACCCATTGGGTCTTCCCGGACGCCAGTGACACCACCCCCAAGGCAATCTCGACATTGGGCTTACCGGCATAGGGATAACGCTGCTCGGTCAGCTTGATGCCATCGGCATAAATCTCATTGCGGGTCACCAGCTCCACACCCGACTCATCGATGCGGGTATAGGCGATGGCCGATTCATCCGGCGCCCACCAGTAACCAGTCATACGGTCCATCTCTTCCTGAGCCACAAACTCGGCCATGGCGTTCTTGATGGCCCCGCCGCCATCCTGGGTCAGCGCCGTGAGCTTATGATCTTTCAGCTGGAGTACATAGAGGTTTTGTTCGGCCACAAAGGAGACAAAATTGCCCTTGGGCGACAGCTTGGCATCTGTGGCAAAGGCATCCCCTGTCGGCAGTTGGGTTACTTTGGTATCGGCCAGGCTAAAGTAGTAGAGTTTACCGGCCGCCGGGATCAGCAACGCCTGGCTGTCGTCGGCCCAGAAGTATTCCATGATCCCCTGGCCATACACTCGCTGCCGCTCGCGGCGGGCCTTCTCTTCATCGGAAAGTTCACCGGCTTCGAGCCTGGAGGCATCCAACAGCAAACTGATCTGGCCTGTGGCGACATCCATCTGCCAAAGATCGTAGAAATATTGATTGTCTTTACGGCCCGCCAGGTAAGTGACCCGCTTGCCGTCGGGAGAAAGTTTGAGCCCTCGGGGGCTGGCACCGGCCAATGCCGGTGAAGCATAGAGGCGCTCAACCGTTAATGGCGTTTTGCCACCTTCCAGAGCGAAGGAGTGGCCGCTGGCCAGTGTCAGAGGTATCGCCATAAGCGCCGAAGCCATCCAAGTTTTTTTCATTATTATTTCCGGAATTATAAGAGACAAGAGCCACGGCATCCGGCCACAGCCCAAAAAACAGCCCTCATTCTGCCCCAATTGACAAGGGATCGGCAAACCCGTGCAATTGGCCGCTGAAATATCGCCGGTTCTCGGTTATGATCCTGTCCCAGAAAAAGCTCAGACCTCTTTTAAGGAAACAAGATGCAGACTCTGGCCCAAACCCTCAAACAGCAGGCTGTCACCCCAGCCCTATCCCAATTGCTTCTCACTCTGGCCCAAAGCTCAGTCGCCATCAGTCAGGCGGTAAGACACGGCGCACTGGCCGGTGTGCTGGGCGCCACCACCCAGGAAAACGTTCAGGGTGAGACCCAAAAGAAACTGGATGTGATCACCAACGAGATGCTCAAAGATGCCCTCAAGGCCGAAAACACAGTGCGCGCCCTGGCATCGGAAGAGGAAGATCATATTGTTGAAGTCGGTGACAGCGGTGAGTTTCTGGTGTGTTTCGACCCACTGGACGGCTCTTCCAACATAGACATCAACTCGCTGGTGGGCACCATTTTTTCTGTGCTGCCGGCACCCGAGGGGGAGATCAGCGAGCAGAGTTTCCTGCAAAAAGGCAGCGAGCAACTGGCGGCGGCCTATGTGCTCTACGGCCCATCGACCATGTTGGCCCTGACCACAGGCCAAGGGGTGCAACTCTTTACCCTGAATCCGGAAACCGGCGAGTATCTGTTAACCAATGAAGCGGTGAGTATTCCCAAAGACACCGCCGAATTTGCCATCAATATGTCCAACCAGAGATTCTGGGAAGCACCGATGCAGACCTATATTGCCGATCTGCTGCTCGGCAAAATAGGCCCGAGAGAGAAGTCGTTCAACATGCGCTGGATTGCCGCCATGGTGGGCGATGTGCACAGAGTATTGAGCCGCGGCGGCATCTTTACCTACCCAACTGACAACAAGAACCCGGATAAGCCCTACAAGCTGAGACTGATGTACGAGGCCAACCCTATGGCACTGCTGGTTGAACAGGCAGGCGGTAAGGCCAGCACAGGTTATCAGCGCATTCTCGACATTCAACCGGAGCAAATTCACCAGCGGGTAGCCGTCATTCTGGGCTCGGCCAATGAAGTTGATGCCTGCCTCGAGTACCATCAGCAGGATTACAGCGGCGAGCCTGAACTCTAAACGCCGCTTGGGGCTGCCGGGGTCGGCAGCCTTGAATTGGCGGTATGGGCCAGGGCCTGAGACAGATAGCCTTAGATGAACTGTTGGCAATTAGTCTTAAGACCGCGGCCTTTCATTGGCAAGCCGTCAAATCGCGCTATAATACGCGCCACACTGAACTTCAGGCTGGACCTGAAATAGATTTATACACAGTCTAAGGATACTTCCATGAGCTTAAATGCAGTGCCTGCGGGCAAATCCCTGCCAGATGACATCTACGTGATCATCGAAATCCCACAAAACCACGACCCTATCAAGTATGAAGTGGACAAGGACACAGGTGCCTTGTTTGTGGATCGCATGATGACTGCGCCTATGTTCTATCCTTGCAACTACGGCTATGTGAACCAAACTCTGAGCCTGGATGGTGATCCGGTAGACGTGCTGGTTCCTACCCAGTATCCACTGCAGCCAGGCAGCGTTATCCGTTGCCGTCCAGTTGGCGTACTGAAAATGACCGACGAGTCAGGTGAAGATGCCAAGATTGTTGCCGTACCACACGAGAAGATCTCCAAGGAATACGGTCATATCCAGGATGTGAACGATCTGCCTGAGCTGCTGAAAGCCCAGATCAAACAGTTCTTCGAACACTACAAGGATCTGGAATCCGGCAAGTGGGTTAAAGTTGATGGCTGGGAAGATGCCGAAGCCGCCCGCGCCGAAATCCTGTCAAGCGCCGAGCGTTACAAGGGCTAAACCCTATAGTCCTAGAAACATATTGAAAAGCCAGCTGCAAGCTGGCTTTTTTATTGGCATTTCACAGCTTCAAGTGCATAGGTTTAATTTCGTTACCCAAAGAGTCCCGCGCATATCAAGACTCCGCAGCCCTATTCCAATCCAGTTTTGGCCCACTTTATGACCCCTCACTGGAAACAATTTCTCAAAACCAAACTTCCAGACAATGGGTTTCAAACAGGGTAAAGGGGCAAATACCACACATGGTAAAGCATACAAACCTAAAGTCACGCAAATGTGAAGTCACAGGCAAAAAAACAATCATAATTACCCAAAAAACAACCTTCGCCATAAAATCGCCAAGCTTTTGACAAAGTTAGTTAATTTGACGCTGTTAGTTAACCTTTCCAGGAGACACTATGAATAAGTTACTGCCGTCTGTACCTCTGCTAAGCGCGTTGGCTTTGATGGCATTTCAATGTTTGGGGAATGAAAAACATTTCCACGAGATATCCTTCCACCAAGATGCAACTCAACTACAAGTACAATGCTCGGTGGAGCAACCACAACCTAGATTGATAGTGAAGGTGCCTCAACCTTTTGCCTACAGCCAAGATCCCAGTGTGCTGGTGTTAAGAACCGCCGATGGCGAAACCCTGCAACTGGACAGCATGAGCTCATTAACGACACTCACCACCCAAGCCTGCCCAGATAAAGATCTCTGGGCCGAACTGACCTCACTCCACAGTGATCCAGTATCGCTTGAGGTGATCTCGTTTCGCTCAGGAGGCTCTTTCTCATCAGCTATCCAGATGAGTGATTTTCAAAACCGGCTGGCACAGCTCAAATCCTGCTGTCAGCCATAAAAAGTCCGGCAACTAGCCGGCCCCGATAAATTAACAACTTTTTCAAATAATCAGCCGTATTTTATTCAAGATTTCCCTAAAAAAACAAAATTGCGGCTTATCCGGCGAACGATAGTTACAACGAGGGCTTCTGGAGGATTCCTTAAAAATCTCTCTGAAGCCCTTAATTCCATTGTTGTTCGCTTAACTGACCGGTGAAATAGTCGGATTTTTTATTAGGCGTTAACCGCCTCTGTCTGATGCCCCTTCTCTGTTTGGTCCACTATGGTCAACACCGCAGCGTCGCCCACCACATTGCAGGAAGTCAACACCATATCTATGATTCTGTCCAGCGCTGCCACTATCGCAAAAGCTTCCACGGGTAAGCCCAGTTGATGGATTAACACGCCTATCATCACCATACCGCCACCTGGAACCCCGCCGGCGCCCACAGACAGCAGAAAGATACTGAATATCAGAGTAGGCAGCTGTTCGCTGGAGATTGGCTGACCAAAGGCGTTGGCAACAAAGAAGATGGCGATAGTGATATAAATCGACACCCCGCCCATATTCATGGTGGCTCCCAAAGGCACACCGAACCCGGCGACCGCCTTATTGACCCCAAGCTTTTCTGTCAAGGTTCGCATAGTCACCGGGATGGTGGCATTGGAGCTGGCAGTCGACAGAGAAAACAGGATCTGCTCTTGGGTCTTGGCACGAAAGCTCTTGGCACTGACCGGGGTAAACACAGCCACAGCCAGAGGATAAACAATGAAAATCCACAGCAGCAGCATGGTTAGGATGATGGCCATATAACCCAGTACACTGAGAAAAACTTTGGCTTCCAGAGTGGCTCCCAGTTTGAACATCAGCGCAAACACTCCAAATGGCGCCAGCTGCATTACAGTCATGATGAGCTTCATCATGATCCCATTGGCGACTTGAAAACCTCTAACCGCTGCGCTGCCGGCGTCATCCAGCGACTTGATGACCCCACCCAGCAGCAGCGCCATAAAGATCACCTGCAACATGTTGCCCGACATAAAGGCATCGACAGGGTTACTGGGCACTATGCCGACAATCAGGCTGATCAAATTGGGCAACTCGGTCGCGGTAATGGCCATATCCGTGCCACCACTCATATCCACTCCGACACCGGGCTGCAGCAATAACGAGACACACACCGCCGCCAGGATAGCGATCAGGGTATTAATGATATAGAAGCTGAAGGTCTTGCCGCCCAAGCGACCGAAGCTCTTGAGGTCCTGCAATTCGCAGACACCGCAGACTATGCTGACAAATACCAGCGGCATCACCAGCATCATGATCATATTGACAAACATGGTGCCCGCCGCGGTGGCTACCTCAACCAGGGTGCCGGAAAAGAAACCGATATGCCCCAGCCCATATTGCACCACAGAGCCCAATAACAGGCCGCTGAACAGACCCATAAAGATCCGTCCGGAAAGAGATTTGAGTATTGCCATTGTACGTTCCAATTCGGCATCGTTCCTGATGCACAACTATCATCCCTGTTCGCTCTGGGAAGGGATAGTGAAACATGCTACTCAAAAGTTCAATGATAAAATGCTCAAAAAGTGCCTCCGCAACATGTTGGAAACCTCAAAAATTAACGATAAAAACTTGATTTAAAACCATTTTAAATTTTGTCAAAAATTTACCCTATGGATTACCCCGTTTACAAACGCACAGTGCAACAACAAATCCATAACAAATACAAAATATTTATCAGTGAATATATCTAAAAATACAAAAATAACAGTATTAACAGCCAGAATTTCAATTCAAAGCAGTGAGCTTGTTAGGCCGCTTGCCATTTTACTGCAGATCCTGCTTGTTAATTTCGTCATCAAAGTGACTTTCCGCCTCACTCAACCCCAAGCTAGAAAAACCGCCACAGAAAAAATCATAGGGGCAAACCATAGAGAAAGTTGGCAGCAGAAGTACCAAAGCAAGCAGGAGAAAACCCGCAGAGCGCGATTGGAGAAGATAGTCCCACGGACAAAAAATGGGCAAAAAAAAGCCGGTGGGGCGCACCGGCAAATCAAGCAACATATTACCTGAGAGGCTCAGGAAAAACGCCTGACGATGCAGGCGGTCACCACAAGAAAAGGCCATCGGGTGATGGATAGACTCAAAAACGGCAGTAACCCTTGTGGTCAGGTCATCTACTTGAATCCAAATCGATTAAATCAAACAAAAATCAACGCAAATAAAGGCGCGCCGAGCACCATGGCGATACCGGTAAAGATCATCGTCAGACTGGCAATCACGCCTTCCTGCTGACCGAATTCGCTGGCTTTGGCGGCGCCGGCACCATGGGCAGAAGCGCCGAGTGCCACTCCTTTACCAAGAGAGGTCTTGATCCGCGCCAACTTGAACAACGGCTCACACACCAGCATACCTATCACGCCGGTGAGCAACACCAACATAGCGGTTAATTCCGGCACGCCACCGAAGGCACCAGTGGCCTCCATGGCAAAGGGCGTCGACACAGAGCGCACCAGTACGCTGTGACTCAGTTCGCTCGGCAGAGGCACCAATTTGACCAATAGCCAGGATGACACCAAACCCAACATGAGCCCGGCCATAACCCCAAGGCTAATAGTGATCGGATAACGGCGGATCAACTTGCGCTCGCGGTAAATAGGCACTGCAAAAGCTATGGTCGCTGGGGCCAACAATGCCATCAGCCAATGGGTGTACTCAAAATAGGTCGGCAGCGGAATCGCCAACAGCAACACCACAGCCAGCACGGCCAAAGGCGCCAAAAATATCGGAGCCAACCACCAGCTACGATGCCTGCGGTATAAAGCCTTGGCGCCGTAATAACAGATAAGGGTGATCAGCAGACTCAAAAGAGCAAGTAAGCTGTGAGACATAGCGTTACCCTTGCACTCCATGTTTGGCCAGTTGGCGTTTCAAATTAAGGCGCCGCTCGAAACGAAATACCCTGTCCACCACAAAGCCGGTTCCCAGCAATACTGAAGCGCTGCCGAGCACCAGGGTCAGCATAATATTGAAACCATACTCCTCGAGTAAGGTTTCATACTTGAGTACTGAAATCACCGGCGGGATAAAAAACAGCAAGAGATCGCCAATCAACCAGGCAGCCCCCAGTTGCAACGCCTTTTCCGGGATAAGCTTGAGCCCCAGCGCCAACAACACTACCAGCATCCCAAGCACACTGCCGGGAATGGGTGAGTGCAATGTGGCGGCCAAGGCATGAGTAGCCCATGCCAGCAAACAGATAGCTGCAATTTGCAACAAGGTCGCGCTGATGTATTTGCCTTGGAGCCAAATGACTTTCGCCACTTTTTGAGGGGAAGCAAGGCGTTTGCAGAGGGAGTGCATATCTTTACCGAATAACTTAACTGGTGTTTATTCTAGGCTTGCAATATAAATAAAAAAAATGAATATTAAGCATAGTTTGCATTCCATAAGGTTATTCAATTGGATCTGAAAGTTGTTCGCTACTTTATCGAAATAGTGGATGCCGGCGGATTTGCCAAGGCAGCGGAAAAGATCCACCTGACCCAACCTGCGCTGTCCAAGTCCATTCGCCAGTTGGAGCAGGAACTGGATCTTGTACTCTTGGAAAGAGGCAAGCGTGGCAGCCAGTTACGTCCTACAGCAGCCGGAGAGGTCGTCTACCGTCACGGCCAGGAACTATTGAATGTACGCCGCAACATGCTCAGAGAGTTGGCGGCGCAGCGCAGTCTCAACTCGGGTGAACTGCATCTGGGGCTGGCCCCTCTCGGCAGTGCCGAACTCTTTGCTCCTGTCATCGCCCGCTTTCGTAATCGTTATCCCAAGGTGCAGATGCATCTATTGGTTCGCGGCGGCGTAGAGCAAACCGCGGCCCTCAAGAAAGGGGAAATCGAGCTGGCAACCGGGATCATCTCCTTTGAGGATGAGTTTGATGGTATCAGGATCCGCCGCGATCCCATGGTGGTGGTATTGCCAAGACAACATCCTCTGGCAGGTAGTCAAGAGCTGACCCTCAAGGCGTTGGCGGAGATCCCACAGATACTGTTCGAACCCGAATACGCCCTGCATGAGCTGGTAATCAATGCCTGCCAGAGAGCCGGCTTCAGCCCCAAAGATGTGACTCGGGTCAGTCATCCCGACTTTGGTATCGCCCTGGTGGCAGCAGGCACAGGAGCCATGATACTGCCAAGCTTTATTGCCGAGCGCCATGCGGTGGCCGGGGTGATCAGCATACCTCTGGCCGCATCCGATCTGCTCTGGGAGCTATCGCTATTCTGGCGCCGGGGGCAACCACTCTCTTTTGCCGCCCAAGCAATGGTCGAGCTGGTCAGACAACAACTGGCGCTGAAGTGAAACCCTTATGCTTCAAGTGCTGCAGCCGAGTGAATTTTCGCCAACCAAGTCACAGCGTACCGTTACAGCAGTACAAACTCATTGACACCCTCTTTTCGCGCCGCTAAGGTGAATCACACTTTTCCGGGCCCGCTTGGCCTGGGTTTATAAACACAACCCGAGATTCGCAATGCGGCCAATACACAAGCTTTATCTCTATCCCAAGCCACAGTGGCTTGGGCGGGGATAATGACCTGAACCTCCCTCTCCTGTGAGCCACTGTGGCTTTGCTGTCAGGTTTCGTTACCGGCTTTCCGGTTCTCTTGGGTACCCACAAATCCAAAGCCTGGGTCCCTATTACGAAAATGCTTGTTGAGAATGTAATAAAATGAATAACAACAAAACCTTTGGTAGCATGCTGATCATAGCAGGCACCACAATTGGTGCCGGGATGCTGGCGCTGCCGCTGGCCTCTGCCGGCCTGGGTTTCGGGGTCGCCTCGATACTGATGCTATTGCTTTGGGGATTGATGAGTTACACAGCACTGTTGATGCTGGAAGTGCATCAACATGCCCCCGCTCATGCCACTTTGCACACTTTGGCGCACAAGCTGCTCGGCCGTAAGGGGCAGTTACTGGCCAGCCTGGCAATGATGTTTCTATTGTATGCCCTGTGCGCCGCCTACATCGCCGGTGGTGGTGCCCAGCTCAACGATAAGCTGGTTCGTTATGCCGACCTGACGCTGCCGCCACAGGTAGGCGCCATAGGTTTTGCCCTGCTGATCGCCCTGGTGGTCGCCATAGGAACCCATTCAGTCGATATGATCAACCGGGTGCTATTCACCCTCAAAATAGTCGCCCTGGTCATCATGTTGGCGCTGCTGTTGCCCCACGCCCAAGGGGGATACTTGCTGGAGCTACCGTTGCAGCAAGGCCTGGTCATCTCGGCCCTACCGGTAATTTTCACCTCTTTCGGGTTTCACGGCTCTATCCCCTCTGTGGTGCGCTATGTGGGACTGGATCTCAAGGCGCTGAAGAAAATCATGATTGTCGGCTCAGCTATGCCGCTGCTGGTTTACCTACTTTGGCAATTGGCCAGTCAGGGGGCTTTGAGCCAAAGCGAATTGATGGCTTCCAAAGAACTGCCCAAATTCATCAACAGCCTAGGACAACTGCTGCATAACCCCATGATAGGTCAGACAGTATCCATATTTGCCGACTTGGCACTGGCCACCTCTTTTTTAGGAGTCAGCCTGGGACTATTTGATTTTATGGGTGATATTTTGCGCCGCAACGACAGTACCGGCCATAGGCTGCAAACAGCAGCCATCACCTTTTTGCCACCCCTGGGGTTTGCCCTCTTCTACCCTCAGGGCTTTATGGCCGCCCTGGGTTATGCGGCGATAGCCTTGGTGATATTGGCGGTGTTCCTGCCCGTTGCCATGGTCTGGAAACAGCGGCTCCAGCCTATGCCGGCAGGCAGCTACCGGGTCGCTGGTGGTAAACCCGCACTCATGCTGGCAGCGCTGTGCGGGGTGGTGATTATTCTCAGCCAACTGCTGCAAATGGCCGGGATACTGACCAAGATAGGCTAACCAAGGGGCAATAAACTGGAGAAGCTCCAGCACAGCGCCCAGGGCCAACCTTTAACCACAAAACGCAGCTCTCAGGCTGCGTTTTTTCTTGGTTCAACATTCAGTTGATTGGTTCCAACGACACTCTAAAGCGACTGGCTGACAGCTGGGAAAAAACCAGGTCAAACCCTTCGGGGATCTCTTGTTCACTGATAACGACTCGTTGATCCAACTGCTGTTCCAGGGCCTGTTGGCGCCACTGCTGCCTTTGCTGCATTGCGCTTCTGCCACTGATAAAACTGGCACTGCCCAGCAAAACTCCAACCAGCGCCAGCAGATTGGCCACCATGAGATTGCCTATTTGCAGCGCACTGGCGTCATCCAGCAGCCACCAGAGAATGGAGGCGCTCAGCAGTAATACCCCCAAGGCCAACCTGGCTATTGCGCTCGGCGCATTATCTGTCGGCAATCTCAATTGAATATCGGCGGGTAAGTCAGCAAGGGTCACAGTCAGGAACGACGGCTCATCCTGCGCTGAGGCACTCTGGGTATCGGGCATAAATCATCCTTAATTCGAATGGAATAGGCTAATGCGGGTCGGTATAGAACCAATTTAATGACATCCTGTCCTTATGTCAGTGAGCACTGAGGTTACAATGCATCGATTCATTATATGTAAGCATAAATAAGCACTGCAAACTCAATATATTATTAACTCAAACTCTGCTGAAATTCTGTGCATTTTGTAGCAGTCATAGTGCCAGCGGTACTCTTGACCCTGCCAGGGACCGCAGACACAATAGCACCGGAGACCCATTTGACGGAGCCCGTGGTGAGCGGCCAGCAACAGATACCAGAGCTGAGATTGGGACTGGCCATGTGGTCCCATAACCAGTGGCAGCGAAGCCTTTATGGAAAGGGGACGCCTCAAGCCGAGCGTCTGGCGCACTACGCCGAGGTTTTCAATACGGTGGAGGGCAACACCAGCTTTTATGCCACCCCATCGGCAAACAATGTCAGTAACTGGCGCGATGCCGTGGGTGAGGACTTTCGCTTTACCTTTAAACTGCCGCAGGAGATCACTCACAAGTTGCAACTGAGGCACTGTGACGATGAACTCAAGCAGTTCCTGCAGGTGATGTCGCCACTGTTTGCCAAGACAGGCCTTTGGAAGATTCAGTTGCCCGGCTATTTTGGCCCTGACGCCTTGGGGACGCTGAACACCTTTCTTGGCAAACTGCCATCCGAGTTGCCTCTCGGGGTCGAGGTGCGCCACCCGGCCTTCTTTGCCAAGGGAGAAACCGAGCGTCAACTCAACCGCTTGCTGCTGCAGCGCTCGGTCAACCGCATCATAATGGACACCCGGCCGGTATTTGCCGCGCCGCCAAACAGTGCCGCCGTCATCGACGCCCATGAAAAGAAACCCAGAGTGCCGGTACATGCCATAGCCACCGGCCGCTATCCCACAGTTCGCTTTATCGGCCACCCGGAGCTCGAGGTCAATCAAGGTTTCTTCAAGCCTTGGCTGGACAAGCTATGCCAATGGCTGGAGGAGGGGCGCCAACCCTATCTGTTCATCCACACCCCGGATAATGCCCAGGCACCTGAGCTGGCCATAAGTCTACAGCGTCTGCTCAGTGACCGTTGGCAAGCCAAACACGGCCAACCTCTAGCTGTGTTGCAACAGCCCCAAGATGCAAGAAATCACAGCAAACAACTGGGCCTGGAACTCTGACAAGCAAGTTTCTGATCCCATAAACATAAAAAATGCCGTTTAATTAAAGTGAACGGCATTTGGTACTATCAACTTTTATTTTCTGGCTCCGACCGGGATCATTATGTGGGCATAAGGGGTGCCCTTCCACATCACATAGGGACCACCTTGCGCCGGGTCTGTCGGCAAACTGTCAAGCATGGCGGGATCCGGCACCAGAATCATCAGGTGTGGTCCTTCGACAATCCATTGATTATCAGCGGTTTCCATTTCCGCATACGGGTCAATATTGCTGGCCCCTCCATCACCGGCCAACATGTAGGAAATACCTATTGCATTGGCCTGAAAAGGTTTTTTCTCCATCCAGGCATTAGCCCATTCCATCCAAGGGCCGTCCATACACATAGGAGCCGTTCCCTTGAGCTGCGGCGGAGTAGGAAAGCAGGTGTAGCTGCCATCTCCCTGTTGCAACACGTTTTTATCCCAATCGACAACAGTAACACTGGCGCGTATGGTGGGCGGCGCAGCGCTCAGGGCGTCATCCAACATCATCTGTTGCGCTTCCGTAAGTGCAGCATGGGCAACACCGGCGAAGGAAGAAAGAGTCAAGGTTAACATTAAAGCTGAAGTTTTCATCAAACCAGCCTCCAGGTTGAACTCGGATACAACAACACCGAGATCTTCAGTATAGTTTCTGCAGAAAAAATCGATTTTGCCCCGTAAATTCAATATATTGGACTAAGATAAAATCAAAAAACCAGGAGGAGACAAGATGTTTTCTCTGTCCCAGACCTTATCTATCTTCGCCGCTTTACCGGATCCGGTATTTATTCTGACCCGCAGTGGCCGCTATGCCGCAGTATTGGGAGGTGCCGACAGTCGCTACTATCACGACGGCACGGCCTTGATAGGACAATACATCTCCCAAGTCATCCAACCCCCCAAGTGCGAGTGGTTTCTGAGCCAAATAGCGCAAGCCTTGCTGAGCCGCCGCCTCAGGGTGGTGGAATACAGCCTGAGCGGCAACGATGTTATGGGGCTCACAGAGCAAGGCCCCACTGAATCCATCTGGTTTGAAGGTCGGATCCAAGCATTGGACTTTCAAGTCGATGGTGAAGATGCCGTAATTTGGGTCGCCAGCAACATTACCCGCCGCCATTATTTGGAGCTGGAGCTCAGGGAAAGGTGCGAGCGCGATCCGCTCACTCAACTCTACAATCGCCGTAAATTACTGCAACTGCTGACCGAAAATTTGGCTCGATTCCAACGTTATCAGACCCCGACCAGCATATTGATCTTCGATCTCGATAACCTCAAGAAGCTTAACGATAGCTCGGGTCATCTGATGGGGGATAAGGCGATAACCACCCTAGCGGATATCTGCCTGGCCAGCCTCAGAACTCAGGATATCGCCTCCCGTTACGGTGGCGATGAATTTGTCATTCTTATGCCCCACACTGCTGCCGAGCAGGCATTGCCCATAGCCGAGCGCCTACGAAGCGAGTGTGCCCGGCGCCTCAGAGCCTTGGGTATTGCCGCTGAATGCGCCAGTATCAGCGGTGGCCTCAGCGAGTTTCAGTGCAGTGATACCAATATAGATGCGCTAATATCCAGGGCCGATGCAGCCCTCTACCAAGCCAAAGCACAGGGCCGCAACCGGATTGTGCTGGCCAAGGGGCCAGAGTGCACTGAATCGCCCTAAAAAACACGGGCAAACAAAAAGCCGGCACTTGGCCGACTTCTTCATTACATAGACTCGTCTAATTCGAGCGACTGAACTTAGGCCTGTGGGCGCATGGCCGGGAACAGGATCACGTCACGAATGGTGTGAGTGTTGGTAAACAACATCACCAGACGGTCGATACCTATGCCCTGACCGGCTGTCGGTGGCAGGCCGTGCTCAAGCGCCGTAATATAGTCGGCATCATAGAACATGGCTTCGTCGTCACCGGCATCCTTGGCTTCAACCTGAGCCTTGAAGCGGTTGTCCTGATCTTCGGCGTCGTTGAGCTCGCTGAAGCCGTTGGCCACTTCACGACCACCGATAAAGAACTCGAAGCGGTCGGTGATGAAGTCGTTGTCATCGTTGCGACGGGCCAGTGGCGAGATGTCCGCTGGGTAGCCGGTGATGAAGGTAGGCTGCATCAGTTTAGGCTCGGCGGTTTCACCGAAGATCTCTTCCAGCAGTTGACCACAGGTCCAGAAAGATTCGATTTCCAGCCCTACGTCTTTAGCCAGCTTACGCATAAACTCAAGATCCTTGACCTCTTCATAGGTCATGGCCTGAATCGTTGCGTTGTCTGGGTTGTAGTGCTGAATCGCTTCCAGCATGCTCATGCGGGCATAAGGGCCGCCGAAATCTATGCTGTGCTCGCCGTAAGGCAGCTTGGTGTCACCCAGCAGATCCTGAGCGATGGAAGACAGCATCTCTTCGGTGAGATCCATCAGATCGCGGTAATCTGCGTAGGCCATATAGAATTCCATCATGGTGAATTCTGGGTTATGGCGTGGCGACAGACCTTCGTTACGGAAGTTACGGTTGATTTCGAACACTCGCTCAAAACCACCGACAACCAGACGCTTGAGGTACAGCTCAGGCGCAATACGCAGATACATGTCGATATCCAGCGCATTGTGGTGAGTGATAAATGGACGCGCGGAAGCACCACCCGGGATGACATGCATCATAGGGGTTTCCACTTCCATAAACTCTTTTTTCACCATGAAGTTACGTATGGCTGAAACCACTTTGGAGCGCATGACGAAGGCATCACGGGAATCCTGGTTGACGATCAAGTCAACATAACGCTGACGGTAACGGGTTTCCTGATCGGTCAAACCGTGGAACTTCTCAGGCAGCGGGCGCAGCGCCTTGGTCAGCAGCTGATACTCTTCCATATTAACGTACAGGTCGCCCTTACCGGACAGGTGCAGAGTGCCTTTAACGCCAACTATGTCGCCGATATCCAGGCCCTGATAGCGTTCTTTCAGATCAGCCTGTACTTCTTTGCCGGCATAGGCCTGAATGCGGCCGGATACGTCCTGCAGAACCAGGAAGGGGCCACGCTTGGCCATGATCCGACCGGCAATGGCGGTCTTGAAGCCCAGAGACTCGAGCTCTTCTTTGCTCTTATCGGCGAACTGCGCCTGCAGCTCGGCAGCCTTGTGGCTGCGACGGAAAGTGTTAGGGTGACCATTGGCCGGGCAGCCCTGGCGTACATGTTCCAGCTTGGCGCGACGTTCCGCGATCAGCTTGTTCTCATCCAATACTTGTTCAGTCATTTTCCGCTTCTTCTCTGTTACAGCCCGGACTTCAGGCTGGCTTCAATAAATCTGTCCAGATCACCGTCCAACACGGCCTGGGTATTACGGGTTTCCACCCCGGTGCGCAGATCCTTGATGCGGGAATCATCCAGCACGTAGGAGCGGATCTGACTGCCCCAGCCGATGTCCGACTTGGCATCTTCCGCCGCCTGCTTCTCGGCGTTTTGCTTTTGCATTTCCAACTCAAACAGCTTGGCTTTCAACTGTTTCATTGCTGTGTCTTTGTTCTTGTGCTGTGAACGGTCGTTCTGGCACTGCACCACGGTATTGGTCGGAAGGTGGGTAATACGCACCGCAGATTCGGTTCTGTTAACGTGCTGACCACCGGCACCCGAAGCGCGGTACACGTCGATACGCAGATCGGCCGGATTGATATCGATGTCGATGGAATCATCAATCTCAGGGTAAACAAACACAGAACAGAATGAGGTATGGCGGCGACCACCCGAGTCGAAGGGCGACTTACGCACCAGGCGATGCACGCCGGTTTCGGTTCTCAGCCAGCCATAGGCGTATTCACCACTGAACTTGATGGTGGCACTCTTGATACCGGCCACATCGCCGTCTGAGACTTCGATAAGTTCAGGGTTAAAGTCATGTTCTTCACCCCAGCGCAAATACATGCGCAGCACCATATTGGCCCAGTCCTGCGCTTCGGTGCCGCCGGAGCCGGACTGAATATCCAGATAGCAGTCGGAAGCGTCCTGTGGACCCGAGAACATACGGCGGAATTCCAGCTCTTCCAGGCGCTTTTCCAGATCGCCCAGTTCACTGTTGGCATCATTGAAGGTTTCTTCATCTTCCTCTTCAATGGCCAGCTCCAGCAGTCCTTCGACATCTTCGAGGCCCGCATCCATATCGTCTATGGTCTTAACCACAACTTCCAGCGCCGAGCGCTCTTTACCCAGGGCCTGAGCGCGCTCTGGCTCATTCCATACTTCGGAGCTTTCCAGCTCGCGGCTTACTTCTTCCAGACGCTCTTTCTTGGCGTCATAGTCAAAGATACCCCCTAAGGAGCATTGTGCGGTCGGCAAGCTCCTTGATTTTGTTTTTTACCGGATTGACTTCAAACATGCGATTTCAACTTTCTTTGGTGTTAAGGACGTAGCAAACGAGGGATTTTAACCCAAGCAGCCGCTGAAACCTATGCCACTGCAGGCAGAAGCTTGATTTTTTTTCGCCGGTACTGCATTCAGAGCCGGTTCCGGTAAAACATCTGACACACTCTAGCGAATTCCGCGGTGAAAAAACTGTGACAAAAAATCAAATATGCCAACTTAATCAACAAATGAATCAGGTGATCATGCCAAGCAGCAGCCTTCAATGACAAACGATACCTGCAGCCATCTATTTGAAATTTCCATTGTCAGGGAGTCAATGATTTTTCAGCAAAAACTAGGCCTTCGAGCCAATGATGCGTACCCTTTTCAAGAGCAAATCATCTCGAATCTGCTACCGGTATTCTTCATACCTCAACCAAATAGCAACATACTCCAGCGTGCTTTTCCCGACTGACGCATTGAAATCCCAAGCGACAACTTCACCTCAGTTTAGTGCGCAGATATCTGTCAGCAAGATCTCCTGCCGAGCCAGATCACACTGAGTAAAATCCATTTTTCAGACAAGTGCACAGACTCGCCAAGCTTTGTGAATTCCCCGGCAAAAGCCTGTTCCAGCTCAATGAAGCAACTCACTCGATCGATATACTGCATGGTTATCAGCTTAATTAGTCCCTACTTCACCGCCATCGAGGTGAGCAAATAACAAGGCTGCCCATGTTTGAGATCTATATCGACGGCCAGGCCGTCAGCGCCTTTGAGGGCGAGACCCTGTTGCAGGCGGCCCGGCGGGCCGGCATCGACATTCCTTGTCTGTGTCACCATACAGACGCACACGCGGCTACCACAGAAGGCGCCGATCAACACCTGTGCCAACTGACCCGAGTTGACCAGGTAATGGTCGACGGTGACAGACCGCTGCTGGCCTGCTCGACTCCGGCAATCGCCGGAATGCAGCTCAAGAATCATACCCAGACAGTGCACAGTCATCGGCAGCAAGTGCTGAAACAGATCCTGAAAGATCACTTCGCCGATTGCGAAGCCCCCTGCCAGCAAGCCTGCCCGGCAGGCGTTGATGTGCAGTCTTACCTATATCATATAGGTCAGGGCAACCACACAGAAGCGGTGCGGATCCTCAAGCAGACGCTGCCTCTGCCGCTGTCTATCGGCCGGGTCTGCCCGGCATTTTGTGAAAGCGCCTGTCGCCGCGCCCTAATCGATGAGCCACTGGCAATACGTCAGCTAAAACGCCACGCCGCCGATCTGGATTTGGCCGATGCCGAACCCTATCAGCCGCCCAAGGCCGACCCCAGCGGCAAGAAGGTCGCCATAATCGGCGCCGGTCCCGCCGGGCTCAGCGCCGGGTTTTTCCTCGCCAATCAGGGCCATGAAGTAGACATCTTTGAGGCCGCCCCCAAGGCCGGTGGCTGGCTAAGATACGGCATTCCAGAGTATCGCCTGCCCAAGGCAATACTCGATAAAGAGATAGCTCTGCTGGAGCGCAGCGGCATTCGCATTCACACCAACACAGTCATAGGCGAGCATATCCTGCTGCCGAAACTGGCCGAGGAGTATCATGCCCTCTGTCTGGCGATGGGCGCGCAAAAGGCTGTGCCACTCGACTATCCTGGCAGTGACCTGCCCGGCTGCTATCTCGGGGTCGACTACCTTAAAGATCTGGCAATGGACCACCAGCTGGTCACAGGTAAAAAGGTAGCCGTTGTCGGCGGCGGCAATACCGCCATAGATTGTGCCCGCAGCGCCAGACGCCTCGGCGCCGAAGTGACCCTGATCTACCGGCGTACCAAAGAGGAGATGCCGGCCGAAGCCTTTGAAATTCATGAAGCTGAGCAGGAAGGGATCCACTTCCTACTACTGACCAATCCTGTGGCCAACCATGCCGGCAGTGACGGCCGTCTTGCACGAGTCACGCTTGAAAAAATGTCTTTAGGCGAACCGGATGCCTCCGGCCGCCGCCGACCTCAGCCCAGCGGCGAAACCTTCGACTGCGAGTTTGATACCCTGATCGCCGCCGTGTCCCAATCACCGGATCTGGCCTTTCTGCAACAGGCCGAAAACCGTCTGCTGCAAGGCGCTCCGGCGCTCAGCCGCTGGAATACGATCAACGGCTGCGACATCACACTGAGTACAGGGCTGGAAAAACTGTTTGTTATCGGTGATGTACGCCGCGGACCCGCCACTGCGGTGGAAGCGGTCGCCGATGGTCGCCGCGCCGCCGAGGCCATAGATGCCCTGTTCAATCAGGGGCTCAGTTGCCCACTGACGCCGGTGGCGTTCAATGCCAGCAAGGCTATAGGGCTCAAGTCCCAACAGGATTTACCCAAAGGTCTTTTCCCCTCACAGGTGAAAAGTGCCAGAGTCAAGATGCCGGAACTGCCGGTAGCCGAGCGCCTGAGTAACTTTGCCGAAGTGGAGCTGGGACTGAAGCCGCAAATGGCCGAAGCCGAGGCCAAACGCTGCCTCGAATGCGGCTGTCAGGCCAATATGGACTGTCGCCTGCGAGACTACGCCAGTGAATACAAGGTCAGCAGCCAGGGCTTGCTAGAGCAAGATAGCAGTGGCGACTCGGCGCTGCAGGCCAGACACTTTGCCCAGGACTTGAGTGCGCCTTTTATCCGTTTCGACGCCAATCGCTGCATCAGCTGCGGCGCCTGTGTTGACATCTGCCACAGTCGCAGCGGCCACAAGGCGATCAGCTTTGAGGCCGACCAATTCTCGGCGCTACCGGGAGGCAATAGCGAACGCCGGGCCCCCAGAGCCGGTTTCAGCGTCTCCATGGCCGACAGCGATTGTGTTCAGTGCGGCAACTGCCTGCAGGTATGCCCGACCGGTGCTCTGGTCGATGCCCGCCACAAGACCCAAGGACAAGCACCCGATACCAAGGTGACCAGCACCATCTGCACCTATTGCGGCGTGGGTTGTCGCATCCGCTTCAAGGTAGACACTAGCCAGAATCGTATCCTGGCGGCCGAAGGTGATGTGCGCTCACCTGTGAACCAGGGCATGCTCTGCGTCAAGGGCCGCTTCGGCTTCGACTTTATCAACAGTGAAGAGCGCCTGACCCAGCCACTGATACGCCGTAACGGCAAGTTGGAACCCTGTAGCTGGCAAACGGCCATCAGCTATATTGCCGCCCACTGGCAAGATCAATTGGAACAGTTTGGCCCGAGTTCATTCGGTGCACTGGCATCCGCCAAAGCCACCAATGAAGAAAACTTCCTGCTGCAAAAGCTGTTCAGAGCCGTTATCGGCAGCAACAACATAGATCACTGCGCCCGCCTGTGCCACGCCTCCACTGTCACCGGGCTCTACGATGCCCTCGGCAGCGGCGCCATGACCAATGATATTCCCGGCATAGAGGATTCAGATCTCATCTTTATCCTGGGCTCGGATACCGACTGCGCTCACCCCATCATAGCCTCGAGGATCAAGTCGGTTGTCAATCGCGGCAAGGCCAGACTCCTGGTCGCCGATCCCAAGCGAGTCAGCATAGCCGACAGTGCCGAGCTGTTTGTGCGTCATCGCCCCGGCACAGATGTGATGCTGCTCAACGCCATCATGCAACAGATACTGCTCAACGACTGGCATGACAAGGCCTATATCCGCAGCCGCACCACAGGCTTTGAGGCCTTGCGCGAAGAGTTGTTGCGCCCGGATTACAGCCTGGAGCAAGCCGCCAGGGTGACAGGTGTCAGCAGCAGCGAAATAGCGGCCATGGCAAAAATGCTGGGCACAGCCCAAAAGACCGCTCTCTACTACGCCATGGGGATCACTCAGCACACCACAGGCCATGACAATGTCACCGCCATTGCCAACTTGCAGCTATTGCTGGGCAACCTCGGACTCGACGGCGCCGGGATCAACCCTTTGCGCGGCCAGAGCAATGTCCAGGGTGCCTGTGATATGGGTGCCCTGCCCAACTATTTCAGCGGCTATCAACGTCTGGATAACGATGCTGCGCGGCTGAAACTGGCGCGTGCCTGGGGCACAGATAAGCTGAGTCCTGAGACAGGTATTCCAGCCTCTCATATGATGCAGGCGATTTTGGATGGCAGGCTGCAGAGCCTGTTTGTCATGGGTGAAAACCCGGTTCTGAGCGACCCTGACCAGGCCCATGTTCTCAAGGCGCTGAAAAATCTGCCATTTTTGGTGGTGCAGGATATCTTTCTCACCGAAACTGCCGAAATGGCCGATGTGGTATTGCCGGCAGCGGCCTTTGCCGAAAAGCGCGGCCACTTCACCAATACCGAGCGCCGGGTTCAACGACTGGAAGTCGCCTTGCAATCGCCAGGTAGTGCCCGTCCGGACTGGCAGATACTACAGCTGCTGGCCAATGCCATGGGCGCCGACTGGCACTATGGCGATGAACAGGCAATTTGGCAGGAAGTCACCGCCCTGACCCCCAGCTACGCCGGGATCAGTTGGCGCAGAACCACGGATAACCCGGCCGGGCTGCAGTGGCCCTGCCCAGATGAGCAACATCCGGGTACCCGGGTATTGCACCGCAACAGCTTTACTCACGGCAAAGGGCGACTGCAGCCGGTCAATTATCGTTTACCGGCTGAGCTGCCGGACGGTGATTACCCCTTGATGCTGTCGACCGGACGCCTGCTGGAGCAGTTCCACACCGGCACCATGACCCGTAAAACCGCCGGACTGGACGAACTCGGCTCCCCCAGAGTGATGATCTCGGTTGAGGATGCCGAGCGTTTGGGCGTCGGCAAGGGCGACTGGCTCAAACTGGAAAGCCGCCGTGGTGAGATATTCATTCAGGCCTTTGTCAGCCGCCGGGCTCAGCCTGGGGTGCTGTTCCTGCCATTCCATTTCGTGGAAGCCGCGGCCAACAAGCTAACCATCAATGCGCTGGATCCCGTGGCTCACATTCCCGAGTTCAAGGTATGTGCCGTCAAGGCTGAGCGCGCCGAGGCGCCTCCGGCAGCTTGAAACTGAGCAGTAAAAACGGCGCCTATATAGAGCGCCGTTTTTGTTTTCTTCTTTTCCCAATTATTGAGATTAGAGGGCTATAGGTATTAAACCCTGAATTGATTCACCAGTTGTCCCAGATTATCGCCACTGTGGGACACTGTCTGGCTGACTCTGGCCGCTTCTTCGCTGGAATGCAACAGCTCGGCGACTATCTCCTGAATCGCATAAACATTACGGTTAATCTCCTCAGTCACCGAACTCTGCTCTGTGGCAGCTGTGGCAATTTGGGTACTCATGTCATTGATGGAAGTAACTGAGCTGGTCACCGCCCCCAGACTTTCGGAAATCAGTCTGGAAGACTCGACACTGCGATGGCAGCTTTGCTGGCTCTCTTCCATGGCACTCACCGCCTGGCTTACCAGACGATGTAACTCACTGAGCATCTCGTTGATCTCCAATGTGCTGGCCTGAGTGCGGCTCGCAAGACTGCGTACCTCATCGGCGACCACGGCAAAGCCGCGCCCTTGCTCACCGGCACGAGCTGCTTCAATGGCAGCATTGAGTGCCAATAGATTGGTCTGCTCGGCTATGCCACCTATGACAGACAGCACGCTGTTAATTTTCTGCGACTGTTCGTTGAGCGACTGAATATGATCGGCGGCGCTGTTAATCTCTGCCATCAGGGTAGAGATTTCGGTCAGCGAAGTATCAACACACTCCTGGGCCTTAGCCACTTCATCGCTCGCCACATGGGTCGCCTCCGCCACCTGGGTGGTGTTCATCGCCACTTCCTGGGCAGTGGAAGACATCTCGGTAATAGCGGTCACCACCTGATCTGTTTCATTGTTATGGTTGGCCAACTGCGCCGCTATCGCCTGAGTCTGGGCATGAATAGAACCAGAGGCATCCTGCACCTCGTGGGTAGCGGTAGTCACGTCACGAATGATACGTTGCAACTTGTCGACAAAGCGGTTGAATGCCTGCCCTAACTGGGCAATCTCATCATCACCGCGCACCTGCAAACGCTTGGTTAAATCCCCTTCTCCCTGAGCGATATCGTTGAGGTTATCCAGCATGTGGCGAATAGGAGTCACTGTTCGCTGCGCAGCAAACAGAATAAGCATAGCGGTGATCAGGGTGATGATTATGACTATCATCAGCGTCAACCATAACTTTTCTTCCATATCTGCCAATGCCGTTTGCCGATACTCGGCTACAGAAGCCTCAATATCATCGACATAAGCGCCGGTACCTATGATCCAGTCGGTGCCTGGAACCATGGCGGCATAACCTATTTTTTCCACCAGTTCGTTGGTGCCGGGTTTTTGATAGTAATAAGTAAGGATACCGTCACTATTGCGGGCTGCATTCAGCAAGCCCACTATGATCTTGGTTCCCTTGGGATCTGTCATCCCTATCTGATCTGTCCCTTCCAGATTAGGCAGTAAGGCATGAAACAGGTTTTTACCTTTACCATCATAGACAAAGAAATAACCTGCGCTGCCAAAGCGAACATCCCGTAAGGCCGCCTTATAGTCTCCACCCTGACTGCGCTGAAAGCTGACAATCTCTTTGGCGACTTCGGTCACATGCATCAACTCCTGACGACGCTCGTTAAGCAGCTTTTCTCTGAAGTTGGTAATTTCGCTTTCAAGCGCATCCGATTCTACTGTCCAGGACGCCAGCATCAAAACAATGGAAACCGTCAACAATGGTAACAGAGCAAGTAAGAGTAACTTATTTCGTAAACTTAAACTGGACACTTAGGTTTTCCCCCAGGAAATGAAATCTCTACAAATTATAGTAACTTTGTTTACCTTAAGTTCGGATAAATAAATGCCCGAGATCAAAGTTAAACCATTTGCTTACATAAAGAGAGTCAAAACAGCACCCATAGCCGCAAAGCCGAATACCAAAAATACCAAAGATAACCGCCACAGTTTAAGCAGCATAAAGCCGGTCAACACCATGGCGATATCAACCGGACGGGTCACGGCACTGGTAAATACCGGCTGATAGAGAGCGCTCACCAGCAAACCTACGACTGTGGCATTAATCCCCATCACCATAGCCGCCATTTTCGGGCGTTCGGCAATTCCCTGCCAGCCGCGGATCACCGCCAGCAACAACAGGAAACCGGGCAGAAAAATGCCCAGCGTTGCCACCAAGGCGCCAATAAGGGCATTTTGCGGCCACAGTTCAGCCCCAAGATAAGCAGCCAAACTGAACATGGGACCGGGAAGAGCTTGCGCCAGGGCATAGCCTGTAAGGAACCTGTCATGATCTATGCTGTTTGCCAACTGACTCTCAAGCAAAGGCAGTACCACATGGCCGCCGCCGAATACCATAGCGCCGGTCTGATAAAACTGCTTAAAGAGTTCAGCCAAAGGGTGAGCAAGTAAGGGACCTGTAAGCAGCAATAAAAACAGAAATATCAATAAAGCACTCCAGTTTAGCTGCATGCTTCCCGGCTTGGCCGGCATTGGTGCATCACGATTGAGCCAGAACAATCCACTAATGGCACCGACAAACAGCAACAGCAACTGAGTCAAATTCCCCGGCCATAAAAGCAGGATCACTGTGCTCAACAAGGCCAATACCTGAGTGGTGCGGTTGCGACAAAATTGCTTGAACATCCCCCAGGCAGCATCGGCGACCACCACCACAGCCAATAACTTGAGCCCGGCAATAACCCCCTGAAATAAATCGCTGGAGAGATATTGATAGCTGCTGACAGCCAACAGAAACATCAATAGAAACGAGGGTAAAGTAAAGCCGATAAAGGCCAGTACCGCCCCGGGAAGGGCTCCGCGGCGGTAACCTATGGCAAAGCCGACCTGGCTGGACCCAGGGCCGGGCAGAAACTGACTCAAAGCCACCAAGGACGCATAATCTTTATCATCAAGCCAGCCCAACTCTTCGACAAAAGTCTTGCGAAAGTAACCTATATGCGCCGCTGGGCCACCAAAACTCACCAGTCCCAAAGAAAAGAAACGAACAAAAATCTGCCACATCTGTGTTAGCTCTATACTTGTTTGATCTGGCTCCATTGTATGACATAAGTGTGACACTTATCTTATATTCATAGGCTTAGTCTTTAGGCGTACGGCAAGACAAACAAATGAACAGGCAACTGAGAGTCAGCCATAGCCTCTCAACTAGCTGTATTTATGACAAAATAGCGGTAAATCCCCCCCTGAATCTCGACCTTCCCACACGCAGGCAAGTATATCCGTTCGGAATCAACCACAGTCTCTTGGCTGTCTTAACGCCATCGCCAGGCGCGGCCCAGCAACATAAGCAAAACATTTAATATTTATTCAATGACGGCTAACACCGAGTATGGCCATAAGCCCAAAGCTACTTGGCTAAAAATAAACCACAACAAAAACAACGACCAATAATAGTAATACCCACAGTAAACCAACCAGCATTGAGCTGACTACCAACACTTTTGACACCTGTCAATTTTAATTGCATAGATATTCACAAAAACATCAAATACAATCACCACAAAAGAACCAAAAACATAATACTTTTGTAGCATTTTGTAACTTGGTTAAATTTTTACAGACTTTTAACAATTGTTTATTTAGATTCAATGAAAGTTCGCAGGAAGTAGAAGTAAGCTATGAAGCTTTGGTGGTACGCGATATTGATGCTTGGCCTTCAGTTGCCCCTGACTGCAGCAGCTGAAGAAAATGCGGCGGAAACTGTCCCTGTGGATGAGTTCAGACTCGCCCTCGCCCTGGGATATGGTCGGCTGGACAATCCCAGAGTGCATGCCAAGCCGATAGAAACCTTCCTGCTGCCATCCTGGAGCTACTACTCAAAACGCTTCTATCTGGAAAACTTCACACTGGGCTACAGCCTTCATGAGTCGGACAACTTGCTATTCGACCTGCAAACCAAGCTCAATGAAGATGGATTCTTTTTCGAGTTTGATGGGCTTAACAAGTTGTTTTTAAGCGACATCATAGGCTTCTCTCCCCACAAGGGACAGGTCGTACGCCCCAACGGTAACAGCGAACCTATCCTTGACGAAATCCAGCGTCACATCTCCTATCTGGGCGGAGTTTCCGTCACTTGGGTCACGCCCTACACGGATATCAATCTGGGCTTGTTTCAGGACATTTCCGGGGTACATGACGGCAATGAGCTGCAGCTCAGATTGAAAAAGAGCCTGCTCTACTCCTGGGGTGCTTTAGGATTTGAGCTAGGCGCGATTCGCAAGAGTGAATCCCTGGTGCGTTACTACTATCAGCTTACGCCGGAAGAAAGCGGACCGCTGAGACTGAGTTACACCCCCTCGGCCAGTAGCAATTATCACGCCCGCCTGCTGGTTAATCTGCCACTGTGGCAGGATATCAACCTGGTGATGGTAACCGAATACACCTGGCTTGACTCGGGGATCACCAACAGTCCCATGATAGACAAGGATGGCTATCTCTCAGGTTTCATCGGTTTGAGTTATCGGTTTTGAGGGCTCTATGAATCGATGGCTACTGTGGTTACTCATGCTGATAAGTCCCTGGGCAAGCGCCTTGGGAGAAGAGCTTTGGCTGGCGCCGGATACCTGCGCCATGACCAATCAGGAATCGGAATGCAAGCTGCAACTGCAACTCGAGTTTCACAGCCAACAGCCTCGCTCTCTGTGCCTTTGGCTGGCCAACAGCGCAGCGCCTTTGACCTGTTTTCATCAACGCCGTGACTTCAGTTACAAGCTGCAATTAAGCCTGGTCAGGGATACGCTTATCGAGCTCAGGGATCAGCAAAACCGCACAGTTGCCAGCCGCTTGCTCAGAGTGGCTATCTACGAGCCCGTCAGTCGCAGACGGCGGGGCCTGAGTTGGGATCTGCTATGAAAGAAAAAATACTCCTGATTGAGGATGATCTGCCGCTGGCGGAACTTATTTGCACTTATCTGGCCAATGAAGGCTTCGAGCTGGTTCATCTGGACAATGCCGAAGCCGCGCTTGCCCGTCAGGACAGTGACAGTTTCAGCCTGATCCTCTGCGATGTGATGCTTCCCGGTGAAGATGGCTTTGGTATCTACCCCCGTTTGGCGGCCTGTTATCCCTGCCCGCTTATCTTCCTCACCGCCCGCGACAGTGAAGGCGATCAGATCCTGGGGTTGGAGCTGGGCGCCTGTGATTACCTGCTCAAGCCCGTGGTTCCCCCCTTGCTGCTGGCACGAATACGTACTCAACTTCGTAACAGGCAACAGCTGCCCGGACGCAAAACCTTGTGTCTGCACGATCTGCAGCTTGATCCCAATCAGCAGCAGGTGCTTCTGGCGGGCTCGGCATTGGCCTTTACCACCAAGGAGTTTGAACTCCTGTGGGTGTTTGTGCTCAACGCCGGGCGGGTATTGTCACGGGAGTATCTGTTCGAGCAGTTTATCGGCCGCGCCTATGATGGCCTGGACAGAGCCATAGATCTCAAGGTCAGCAGGCTGCGCAAACGCCTCGATGAGCTGGAGATAAGCGGCCTGCAGATCACCACAGTGCACGGCAAGGGCTATCTGTTCAACTACCAGCCCAATCAAGCCATGATCAGGATTCAGGCATGAAGTTTCAGTTTTACCGACTGTTTGGGTTTCTGCTGCTGTCCTGCTCCCTGCTGCTATGGAGCTTTGGCCAGTTAACAGAACAATACCGCAGCGAAGAGGCCAGCTATTTGATCTCGGTGGACGACTTATTGCAGACCCGGGGCCAGGGCGCGCATCTCTCAACTCTTGCCGCCGGCAGTCTGGCACTGCCCACTAGCCTGAGACAGCTACTCAATGAGGGGCAGACTTTAGCGCTGCGTCACTCCAGCGGCGAGCTCTATTACTACAAGCAAGTCTCAGGCACTGAGCTACTCAGATTTGGCCCGGTAACAGAGAAGCAAGACAGGGAGGATGTCACCAGTTTGATCTTGCTCGGTTTCTATTCCAGCCTGGCCCTGGTCGCCATCTTGCTTATCTGGCCTGTGTTTCGCGATCTCCATACCCTGCAACAGAGCGCCATTCGCTTTGGCCGTCAGCCTTCGCTGCAACCGCTGACCATACGTAAAAGCTCGGCTATCTTTCCGCTGGCTCAGGCGCTTTATAGCATGAGCCACCAGATAGTGAGTTTTGTCCAAATGCATAAAGAGTTATCCCATACCATCTCCCACGAAGTACGCACTCCGCTCGCGCGGATGCGCTTTGCCCTTGAGCTGAGCAAGCAGCAGATGGAGCCTCAATACGCAGCGCGCCTGGCCCAGGACATAGATGAGATAGAACAGTTGGCAGCCAACTATCTCTCTTTTGCCCGCCTGGAACATAAACAGGGAGAACTATGCCATTCGCCTCAATCCATCGCTGACTTTATTCAGGCGCTTGAGCAGAAATACAGCCTCTATAGCCGTGACTTCCAGATAGGATTTCACTCTGTGCCGGGCCAGGCACAATTCGATAAGACGGCAATGAATGTGGCCTGCCAGAACCTGATCCAAAATGCCATGCGTTTCGCCGAAAAAGAGATACAGGTGAGTTTCGAGCAAAGCGAAAGCCATAACTGCCTCAGAGTCGAGGATGATGGCCCGGGCTTTGAAGATAAAGGCAAAAAACTACTGGCGGCCTTTGCCAGAGATGCCAAACAGAGTGATGGCAGCGGCTTTGGCCTGGGACTTTATATAGTGCGCAAGATTGCCATCTGGCACGGCGGCAGGCTGGAGCTGAGCCACTCGCAAACTCTGGGCGGCGCCGCCATCAGTCTGTGTTGGCCAAGAGAATAAGCGCCACTGTCTTAGCCTCGACTCAGCAGTACCAATACCTCGTAGTGATCCGTGTGCGGAAACATATCGAACAGCTGCACCTTGCGCACACGATAACCACTGATGGCCGCCAGATCTTTGGCCAAAGATTCAGGGTTACAGCTGGAATAGAGCAGATGCGGCGGCGCAAAAGTCGAAATGGCCTGGCAAAGCTCGGCGCCTATGCCGCGTCTCGGCGGATTGACTATCATAAGATCCGGCACTTGTCCCGAGGACTGCGCCGCGGCAAAACTGCCCGAATCCAGCGCCTTGAAGTTCACCCGCTCAAGCCCCAGCTTTTCGGCGGATAACTTGGCGCAGGCGATGGCTTCAGCCTCGATTTCAATCCCTGTAAGCTCTGTGTCTTTATTGGCACAGTGCAGCCCAAAACCGCCGACACCACAGAAGAGATCCCAAATCGACTCAGGCTTCAGCTCACTGACCCAGTCTTTGGCGCTCTGATAAAGGGCTGCCGCCACTTGTGGGTTGGTTTGAAAGAAGCTCTTGGGGCGGATATAGAGAGGCACGCCATTGAAGGACTCCTCCAGACGCTGCGCCTCGGTAAGAAAAATCTCCTGCTCACCTTCGAGCCTGGCCATATGAACCGGCTGCAGATTCACAGATACCAGCTTGATGGCAGGAAACTCGGCCAGCAGCTTTGGCAGTTCACGCTCAATCCGTTCGATGGATTGCCTGGAGCGCAACACAAACCTGAGCATAAAGTCGCCGCTTGTCTCGGCGCGGGTCAACAACACAAACTTGAGTTCGCCCTTGGCCTTATCTACCCGATAGGGTGGGATCCCGGCCTGACGCACAAACAGCTCAAGCCGATGCAGCAAGGCCTGCATATCGGCAGGATAAAGAGGACAATCGCACAGGCTCACGGCCTCACCACTCGGGGAAACTATCCCCAGAATGGGTTGATGGGCGGCCCCGAGAGCCACCATCTTGGCCTTGTTGCGAAAACCCAGGGACGGCCCGCTGACAGGGGCCAAGAGTTCAAAGGGCGTAAAGGGGCTGAGCAACTGCGCCAACTGCTCACTCTTGGCGGCCAGTTGTTGCACCATTGGCGTTTCTATGTGAGTACAGGAGCGGCACTTGCCCTGCGCAAAAAAGTCACATCTCACTCTGATATATCCCAAGTTTCCAATTCAGCCCGGCGGCAAAAGCGGCACACTTTAGCCTGTTTCACCCTAAAAATCATCCCAGCATCAGCTTGTCGACATCCGCTTTGGGGCTGCGTTTGCCAAGTACCTTGCTTATCTCTGCCGTCACCGCCTTGGCAGTGGCACGAAAGGTGGTTAACTTGCCGCCGTAGAGCGTCAGCAACCTGGGATGGGAATAACGCTGGTACAACTGTACCTCCCGCGGCCGACCAAAGGCATCGCCATCGCCCTTGGGCAGCACCCGCATGCCACTGAAATGCGCCAATACCTTGGCTTCAAGCGCCTCTTTACTTACAGCACCCGTAAAACTGCCAGAGCCTCCAAAATAGTGCCGATAGATCCCCAGCAGATATGCAATCTCCTCTCGGGTGATCTGCGGAACCGGTCCCTGGCAGAGGGTTTCCGTGGTGCCTATCAGCGTCTTACCGTACCAAGGCATCACGAATACCACCCGCTCATCGAAGCAGGATTCCAGATAGAGCACCCCGGGCGGCGCTGGAATGTCCAGAAGCAAATGACTCCCCTGCACCCAGTCTATTGCCGTCTGGGCTATGGGCGGTGTCACCCGCGCCAGCAGTTCGTTGACAAAAGCGCCGGCGGCGTTGACCAGAAAGCGGCAGTGCAGCATTTTGTCGCCATCCGCATCCCGGTAACTCAGCTTACATCCCTGAGGCTCATGCTCTATTGTCAAACACTCGGCGCCCTCGCGGATATCGGCACCGAGCAGCCTGGCGCTGTCGGCCACCGCCTTGGTCAGCAAGGCATCATCCGTCTGGGCATCCCAGTATTGGAACATATGGGTCATTCCCGCCAGCTTGAGTCCGGGAAAGCTCCCCCAAGCCCTGGCGGGCAGGCTACGAAAGCGCCCCAGGCGGTCAAACTCGCTCAGCAAGCCGTAGAGGCTGAGGCCGGCCCTGAGGGTCAAGGCGCCGCGGCGACTGTCACGATAAACCGGGATAAAGAAAGGGACGGCCTTGACCAGTGTCGGCGCCAGACGCAATAACTCGCGCCGGGCCCGCAGCGATTCGCGCACCAGATCCAGTTGCCCGGATTCGAGATAACGTAAGCCGCCATGGATCAGTTTGCTGGACTGGGAGGAGGTGCCTGCCGCCAGAGTGGACTTTTCCAATAGCACCACGGAATAACCGGCTGCCGCCGCGCACTGCGCCACCGCCACGCCGGAGATGCCGCCACCTATGATTGCCAGATCGACCTGTTCCATCAGCCTCTTTCCATTAGCGTTGCAATTGCAGCCACAGGGTGTCACACAAGCTTTTCAGTTGTTGCAGCTCCGCCTGCGGCATGGCGCTGCGACACAGCATCTGCTCGGGCACATCGGCGGCGCGCGCTTGCAAAGCCAGCCCGGCATCGGTGAGCGTCAATACTCGCACCCGCTCGTCCTGTTCACTGCGGCCTCTTAACAGCAAGCCTTTAGTTTCCAGGCGTTTGAGCAAGGGTGTCAAGGTCCCTGAGTCCAGATGCAAACGCTCACCCAGCGCCTTGACACTGATGCCCTTGTGTTGCCAAAGCACCAGCATGGCCAGATATTGCGGATAGGTAAGATCCAGGGCATCCAGCACAGGCCGGTAGGCCCGCACCATAGCATTGGCGGCGCTGTATAGCGAAAAGCAAACCTGGTTTTCCAGGCACAGGGGCTCGTTTGACATATGCAAACCCTAAACACAATTTAATTGCGCACAATATACTTGCTTTTGTAACAAATATCGATCTATCATTGCCAGCAATTAGATTGCGCACAACTTAAATTAAGGAAACTACTATGCTCTATCACACTCAAGCCACAGCCAAAGCCGGCCGCAACGGCGAAGTAGCCACTCATGACGGTGCCCTGTCATTGACCCTAAGCTATCCCAAGGAGATGGGCGGGACAGGAGCCGGGGCCAATCCGGAACAGTTGTTTGCCGCCGGTTACGCCGCCTGTTTCTCCAACGCCATTTTACATGTGGCGCGCCTGGGCAAAATTAAGCTTGCCAGTGCGCCTGTCACCGCCGATGTCGGCTTGGTCAGTCAAGATGGTGGGTTTGCGCTGCAGGTATCTCTGGCTGTTACTCTGCCGCTTGCGCAGGCCGAGGCCGAAGCCTTGGTACTCAAGGCCCACAGTGTTTGCCCCTACTCCAATGCCACCCGCAACAACCTTGATGTGGGGCTCACTGTGAATGACATTAAGATCAACTGAAGCTCTGATATTATTTAGAGCTAAGGAAGGTGCGAACAAGTCCCATGTGTGCTCTGCGTCGGCTTACAGGCCTGGATGCAAGGCGTGATTCGCAGCAAATGGCTCTAGTCCTTTGCAAGAAGCACAACACAGCAGGCTGGCCCGTAAGCCACGCCCTTCGGGGCTTTCACAGCAACCGGCTCTCTGCGTTATCCGACTTCGACAGGCCCCGGCATGCCTTCAGTCAGATGCCTTGAATGCCAATTGCTGTGTAAGCCAGAGTGCCACGAGGACTTATTCGCACCTTCCCTAATATTCAGTCAATTTATTGGCAAGAATATAAANTGCCAATTGCTGTGTAAGCCAGAGTGCCACGAGGACTTATTCGCACCTTCCCTAATATTCAGTCAATTTATTGGCAAGAATATAAATAAATGTCGCAACAATTGAAATTATATTTGTTGCGACATTTTTCCGTCATTCATTCTGTATTATGACGCTGTCATTCAGCAAAGGTTGATATTCATATAAAATTGATTTTTCCTGGACAATCGATTAAATTTGCGCCTCAAAAGTGGACGTAAGCAATAATAAAGTCATAGTCAAAGGAGAATGATATGCGCGCCCTGATTCTGGGGTTACTGCTGTTTACCGGCGCGACCCAAGCCACCTGTGAGAAAAGCGTTTTGCTTGGCAATGTCGATTATGCCAAGAACAGCTCTTATTTCAGTACCCAGGATTCTTTGCAACTGGATAAAATTGTTGCTGATAATAGCGATAATTCAAGCGGCTATCTGTTATTGGAATTCAATATGGATAAGTCTATCGGCGATGAAGATTTACAAAAATATAATATGTGGCTTGCCAATAGACGAATTGAAAGGGTTAAAGAATATTTAACCGCAGCACACTTCTCTCACCCCATAGTCACTCGTATCCGCACGGCAACCCATAAAGACAATCGCGAAGTGAGTCTGCATTGGTGTAATAACCAACAGATGATGGCGACGATTGAAAAGCCAAGCGCCGCCGAATAACTAAGTACTTTCAAGATCCACAAATGAATGCCCCTTAGGGAAGGAGCGAAGTGGCTTACAGGCCCGTAAGCCGATGCAGGCACACATGGGACTTGTTCGCACCTTCCTTAGACATTGCGCTAGAGTTTAAAACGGCCGACTTCACGGCGCAGCGAATCTGACAACTCCGCCAACTCCTGCGCTTTGACAGTGGCGCTGTTGGCCTCCAGAGATAGGGTTTGAGAAACCTCACGAATCGACTCGGTATTACGGTTGATTTCGCTGGTGACAGAGGTTTGCTCTTCGGCCGCTGTAGCTATCTGGCTGGCCATATCGGATATCTGGGTGATCGCTTGGCTTATCTGCTCCAGACTGGCACTGGCCGATTCGGCATCCATCACACTGGTTTCGGCCATCTGATGACTCTGAGCCATGGAATTCACTGCCTTGGAAGCGGTTTTTTGCAAGGTCTCAATCATGGTCTGGATCTCTTGTGTCGACGCATGAGTGCGCTGCGACAGCACCCTGACTTCATCGGCCACCACGGCAAAGCCACGCCCCTGCTCACCGGCTCTGGCGGCTTCAATGGCGGCATTCAAAGCCAACAAATTGGTCTGCTCGGCAATACCGCTGATGGTCAGCAAAATGCTGTTGATCTTCTGTGAGTGCTCGTTGAGCTCGCCGATGATCTGACTGGCGGTATCCACTTCCTGCGCCAGGCTACGAATCGACTCCTGGCTCTGCAGCACCTGCTGTTGTCCACTGCCGGCCAGACCGACCGCCGACTGTGCCGTCTGTGCCGTCAGTTCGGCATTGCTGGCGATCTCCTCGGTGGCACTGGCCATTTCGGTCACAGCGGTTGCCACCATAGTGACTTCGTCCTGCTGCACTTCGATGCTCTGGCTGTTACTCTCGGCCGAATGGCGGGTCTCCTGTGCCTGGCCTCCCAACTGCTGGGCTATATCACTCATACGGGAAATCATGCCGTGCAGGCGTTCAACAAAACGATTAAAGCCGGCGGCGAGCATGCCTATCTCATCGTGCTGATTACGGGTCTCGATGCGAACTGTGAGGTCCCCCTCCCCTTCGGCAATATCGTTGAGCGCCTTGGCCAGACGTTCCAGATCGCGGAACTGGCTCTTGAACACCAATACCAGCAACAGACCAAAGCCCACCAAAAACAACACGCCCACCGCCGACATCCACCATGCCAGCTCAGTGGCCTCGGCCATGATGCTGGCCTTATCCATCACAAACATCAGAGCCCAATCTGTGTGAGGCACAGCCGCCAGGTAAAACAACTTGCTGCTGCCGTCGAATGCCATCTCATCCAGGGTATTGGCGCTGATCCTGGTGCTGAGCCACTGCGGATTGAAGGCACTGCCAAGACGGCTGAACTGCTGGCCGTTCAGCTCCTTGTCCGGATGGCTGATAATCAAGCCTGAGCGCTCAAGCATCACGGCATAGCCGTCACCCGGCACCTTGAGGGTTCGCACTGCATCTGTCAGTTGATCTATGGTGAGGTTAGCCGCTGCCACGCCCTGCAGGCGACCGCTGTTCATTACCGGCTCGGCTATGGTAACCACCAGCTTTTGCAATGTGGCACTGACATAAGGCGCCGTCATTATCATGGCTCCTTCCCGCTGGGCATCCTGATACCAAGGGCGAACCCGGGGATCATAACCAGCCGTATTCAGGTTGGGATCTTGACGATACATGTTGCCCTGCTCATCGCCGTAGTAGGTCAGCGCAAAACCGCTGGCCTCATGGACCTGCCTCAAAAAAGGGGTAATATTAATCTCAGGGTGCCTTTGCAGCGTGCCCTTGAGACTGCTGACCGCCTTTTGTCTATCATACATCCACAGCCCTATGCCGCTGGCAAAAGTGGTCGCCAGTTGATCGACCTCATGCTGGGTTCGCTGCATGGCATTTTCGCGAATAAAGGAAGAAGAAAGGCTAACCAGGGCGGCAACCGTAAGCAAAACGGCGCCCAAACTGACCAGCAGTAAGCGGGTTTTAAGCGTGAATTGCATAAGAGGTCCTATAAAAATTGTTATGGGCAATAAAAGTGTAGCGGCAAAAAAGTAAATTACTGAAGGCGCCAGGCGAGTTGGCATAATGCGAATGCGGTTTTATTACTCAATGCTTAACAAATGTCCATGTGTCTCACTTTAGGGACTTTTTCGAGTCTGCTAACAGTTTTGATGCTGCTTTTTCATGAATACCAAGGCCTTGGAGTAAAGTATTCCTAGGGCACTTGTAGCCTGAACCGGGCTATGGGTCATTCAGATACAATTTAATCCCTCTTGCACAGGTAAGCTTATGTTAAGAACCTTCTTTCTCTGCCTGTTACTGAGTTTCAGCGCAGGCCTTGCCGCAACCGAGAATTCGGCATCGCAGATCCAGTGGCAACAGGTGGATCAGCAAGGGCAGATCAAAATTCCTTTATATTTTGTCTGGTCCAAGACCTGCCCCCACTGCGCCGAAGCGCATCCATTCATCGACTCTCTACCGAAGCGCTATCCCTGGATAGAGCTGCACTCTGTGATGGTGGGCGCCGAAGGCACTCAGGATCTGTGGCAACAGCTGGCCACAGAGACAGGAACAGAAGCCCGCTCAGTGCCCTATATGGCTACCTGTGGCAAGGCGATAGTTGGTTATTCCAGTGAAGAGGTGACGGGCCAGTTCCTACTCAACCGCCTCAAAAACTGCTATCTGCAGGCGGGCGGCCAGTTGAGCCCGGAAGATATGCCGGGGCAAACAAGCACTCAGGCAAGCACAGGTTCACCCCAGGCGCCGCTGTTCGGCACCTGCGCCAATGACGGTGGCGACGGCACCTGTGATGCCACGGCTCTGGCGGCAGAGCCCGAAGTTCAGCCGGTAGAGTTGCCTCTGGTTGGGGTGGTGACACCTGAAACCATGTCGCTGCCAATCCTGACGCTGGTTCTGGCCGGTGTTGATGCCTTTAACCCCTGCGCCTTCTTTGTGCTTTTGTTCCTGCTGTCCATCATGGTCAATGCCAAGAGCCGCGGCCGTATGCTGCTGGTTGGTGGCATCTTCGTGTTCTTCTCGGGCTTTATTTACTTCCTGTTTATGACCGCCTGGCTCAACATCTTCCAGCTGTTGGGCGCCGGCAGTGATGGCGGGATGATTATTCTGGCGGCGGGGATCCTGGCACTGATAGCAGGCACTATCAACATCAAAGACTACTTCTTTACCAAGGGGGAAGTGACCCTCTCCATGTCGGCGGAAAACCGCAGCGGGCTTATCAAGCGCATGGGTAAGCTATCCAGCGCCTCCAGTTTGGCGACCATGATAGCCGGCACCACAGTACTGGCGATTCTGGCCAACGCCTATGAACTCTTGTGTACTGCGGGCTTCCCTATGATCTACACCAGTGTGCTCTCCATGCATAATCTGCCAAACTTTGAGCGCTATATGTACCTGGTGCTGTACAACATCGTCTACGTTATCCCACTGGCCATCATAGTGATCGCCTTCAGCATGACTCTCGGCAAGCGCAAGCTGACCGAGAAAGAAGGCCAGACCCTGAAGCTGATGTCCGGCATCATGATGTTGGGATTGGGCGGCACCCTGGCGGTCAACCCGGCGGCGCTGCAGAGCGTCAGCCTGGCATTGGGGCTGATTATCGGTGCCATAGTCGTCACCATACTGATTGTCAGCATTAGAAAACTGTTGGAGCGCCGCCGTAAGGCCGCTTGATAGGTCACTCCTTGAGGTATAGACCCGCAGCACAAAGCCGAGTCGCCCATTGGTGGCTTGGCTTTTTGCCCAACAAACGGGAATTAGGCTAAAGTCAAGGCTATTGACGCCGATAACAGTATCATGCCCGAGTCCCAACGTGACTCATTAACCCAGAGGAAAGCCATGACAGTTTCTCTCAACTCCCAGCCACTGCCGGTCAATATGGATACCGGCGCTGTCGGTGTTAAAGTCGCGCAACTGGCCAAACAGCAACAGGAAGCCGAAGGCGAAATCGCGCTGCAACTTATTCAGGCCGCCACACCGGCACAGGAACCAGCCGCTCCGGTTGGTAACATAGGCCACAACATCAATACCACAGCCTGATATTCCCAAGGTTCTGGCGATAAAAGCAAAAAACCGGCAAAGCCGGTTTTTTATCGTGCTGAACAATTACCCATCAAGCCGCTGCCGATTCATCCTCTGAATGGCGGATCAGGTAGTCAAAGGCTCCCAGAGAGGCGGTCGCACCGCTACCCATAGCGATGATGATCTGCTTGTAGGCCGAGTTAGTCACGTCACCAGCAGCAAACACTCCTGGCAGTGAAGTCTGACCGCGTTCATCGACAATGATTTCACCGCGCGGAGTCAACTCCACAGTACCACGCAACCATTCAGTGTTGGGCACCAGACCTATCTGCACAAAGATACCTGCCAGCGCAATATTATGCTGCTCGCCACTGGCTCTGTCCGTGTAGTTAAGGCCGATAACCCGACTGCCATCACCAAGGACTTCAGTCGTTTGCGCCTGGGTGATAATGGTGATGTTACCCATAGATTTGGCCTTGCGCTGCAGCACATCATCGGCGCGCAATTTACTGTCAAACTCAAGTACAGTCACATGCTCGACTATGTTGGCCAGATCGATAGCCGCCTCGATACCCGAGTTACCACCGCCGATCACCGCAACTCGTTTACCCTTGAACAGCGGGCCATCACAGTGAGGGCAATAAGCCACACCACGGCCACGATATTCCTGCTCACCGGGAACATTCATTTCCCGCCAGCGAGCCCCTGTGGCCAACAGGACAGTACGGCTCTTGAGTACGGCACCATTTTCCAGTTCTACTTCATAGAGACCATTGCTGCCAAGGCGAACCGCCTTCTGATTATCCATCACATCCACTTCATAGTCGCGAACATGCTCTTCCAGATTTGCCACCAACTTGGGGCCTTCAGTCGCCTTGACCGAAATAAAGTTTTCAATGCCTACGGTTTCGCTGACCTGACCACCGAACTTGTCGGCCAACAGCCCAGTGCGCAGTCCCTTACGGGCGGCATAGATGGCGGCTGATGCACCTGCAGGCCCGGCGCCAACCACCAGTACTTCGTAGGGCTTACGCTGGTTAAGGCTCTCGGCCTGGCGGGCAGAGGCATTGGTATCCAATTTACTGAGTATCTCTTTCAGGCTGATGCGGCCGGCAGAGAAAGGCTCGCCGTTCAGATAAACCGAAGGCACGGCCATGATGTTGCGCTGCTCAACCTCATCCTGGAACAGGGCACCATCTATCATGGTATTGCTGATCCGCGGGTTGATCGCCGCCATCATATTGAGCGCCTGCACCACATCCGGGCAGTTCTGGCAGCTCAGAGAAACAAAAGTTTCAAAATGATATTCCCCTGGCAGGCTGCGGATCTGCTCGATCAGCTCGGCCTCCAGCTTGATGGGATGCCCACCTGTGTGCAGCAGAGCCAGCACAAGTGAGGTAAATTCGTGCCCCATGGGCAAACCGGCAAAGCGTATGTCAGAACCCTTGATTGAGGTAACCTGCATCGCCGGGGTACGGGACAGTGACTGCTCGGTCACACTGACCAGGGAAGAGAGCGAGGCAATATCCTGTGCCAGAGCCAACAGCTCTTTGGACTTTGGGCTTTCATCTGCAGATACGACAAGTTCAACTGGTTGCTTGAGGTTCTGCAGATAGGTTTGCAGTTGATTTTTCAGATTCGCATCCAACATGATGACTCCAGAATCAGACTAAAGGAAAACAGAAACAGTGCGGGGAAAGAGGCTCCGAACCCTTGCAGGGGGAGGTTCGGAGCCTTCTGGGTCAGACTGGCAGTTTAGATTTTGCCAACCAGGTCCAGAGAAGGAGCCAGAGTTTCGTCGCCTGGCTGCCACTTGGCAGGGCAAACTTCGCCGTCGTGAGTGGCAACATATTGAGCAGCTTGGATCTTACGAACCAGCTCGCTGGCGCTACGTCCGATACCCAGGTCATGGATTTCCGCGACTTTGATTTCACCTTCAGGGTTGCTGACGAAAGTACCGCGCAGGGCGACACCGTCTTCCTCAACCAGCACGCCGAAGTTACGGCTGATTTCACCGGTTGGGTCACCTATCATTGGGAATTGGATCTTGTTGATGGTGTCGGAAGTATCGTGCCATGCCTTGTGAGTGAAGTGCTTGTCGGTAGACACAGAGTAAACTTCAACGCCCATGGCCTGCAGTTTTTCGTAGTGGTCAGCCATATCACCCAGTTCAGTTGGGCAAACGAAGGTAAAGTCGGCTGGATAGAAGAAAACTACAGACCACTTGCCCAGCAGATCCTGTTCGGTCAGCTCAACGAATTCACCTTTGTGGAAGGCGGTAGCTTTAAAGGGTTTGATTACAGAGTTGATGATTGACTGAGTCATTGTATGCTCCCATTTTCAGTTTGAATTGTCCGGGTCAACTTCATTGCTGCCCGTCGATGGAAGTCATATTAACCAAAGGGTTTAAAATAAGATAACGGATAAAAGCTGTTGCCTTAATCGGTTTTTCAGAGGAACTTGTGTCGGGAGCGAAAAAAGCGATTACCCTTCGCTCCCGGGCAAGTTATTGATCTATTGGTTCTCGCTGAACTTATGCTGTTCCAACCAATGGCTCAGCAGGCGTACACCATAACCGGTAGCACCGGCCGGAGCCAGCTGAGTGTCGCTCCTGACCAGGGCATTACCGGCAATGTCCAGATGAGCCCAGGGTTGATCACCGGCAAAACGCTTGAGAAACATCGCCGCCGAAGAAGCCCCGGCGCTACCTTCACGGCCTGTGTTGGTTAAGTCCGCTATGCTGGAATGCAGCTCTTCGCCGTAGGCCGGATCCAGCGGCAGGCGCCACAGCTTTTCCCCCACCTGCTGTCCCGCGTATGTCAGTTGCTGCACCAAAGGTTCCGAGTCACTGAACAGGCCGGCATACTCCACCCCAAGGGCACGCACCTTGGACCCTGTGAGGGTCGCCACATCCACTATTACTTGTGGTTGGTATTTCTCGCGGGCATACCAAAGACCGTCGGCCAGCACCAGGCGTCCTTCAGCGTCGGTATTGAGGACTTCAACCGTCAGCCCCTGGGCAGTCTTGATCACATCCCCCGGGATCATCGCACGGCCCGAGACCATGTTTTCCGCCAGCGGCATGATACCCACCAGATTAACCGACGCCTTGGAGGCGGCCATCGCCTTGACTGTTCCCAACACTGTGGCGGCACCGGCCATATCTGACTTCATCCGCGCAATCGAAGTGCCGGTCGCCTTGATGTTATAGCCGCCCGAGTCAAAGGTAATCCCCTTACCCACCAGCGCCACCGGAGCATCATCACTACCCTGCCAGTGTGCGACTACCAGTCTTGGGCCTCGCTCGCTACCTTTGCCCACGGCCAGCAACGCGCCCATATTGAGTTTGGCCAAGTCTTTGGGTTCCAACACCTTGACCTTGACGCCAAGACGCTTGAGTTCCTTGGCCGCATCGGCAAAGGACTCGGGATAGAGTTCGGCGGCCGGTTTGTTGGTCAGATCCCGCGCCAGCGCCACCCCATCAGCAATCGCTGCCGACTTGAGGTGATTGGTCTCGGCTACCTTGGGCTCGGCGACCGCAAAATGGTACTGTTTTTCGGTGCGCGGCTTGGCCGTGAAGTCACGATAGCGGTAGCTGGCCAGGGAAATCCCCTGGGTCAATTCGGCGATAAACCCTTGGCTATTTGGGATATCAGCGGCCCATACCGCCACCTTGGGTTGTTTGACGGCTTCTAGGTGATTGGACAGCTTGCCCCCCAGCAAGGCTGTCTCCCCCGGCGTCAGTTCAGCATCCCCAAGCCCGAGCAGCAGCAGGCGCTCTGCTTGGGTACCAATGGGGGCCAGCAATTCGAGCAGCTCGCCCTCCTGGCCTTTGAAGTTGGCGGCCGCAATGGCGCGCAGCAGTTGTTTGCGGGTATCCGCCTGCAATCCGGCGGCCGAGTATAGGGTGCCATCCTGATGCTGGAACATCACCAAGGTGTTGGCCGGGGCGACTTGAGTGGCAAACTCATACTGTTCGGCCTGTGTCGTCCCAGCGCCCATAAGGCAGGATAGGGTCAGAAGTTTTACTGCTAATCTTTTGTTTTTATTCATTTGTACTGCTTATCATTATTGAGGGGCAGACAAATATAACATCAGGGCTTTTACGGACTAGTGCCCTTAACAATCCCTTACAAATTAGCCTACTGCCAGAGTTCGAAGCGACTGAGAGAGCGGCCGAGATCGCAGTCCAGCACAGCAGACAAGCCGGCGGCGCCCTGTTTGAGCCCGGCACTGGTAAAGTTTTTCGGTGTCCTTGAGGCAAACACTACCCAGTTGCCGCCCCCCGTGAGGCAGGCCCGCACATCGGGGAAATGTTGCTGCAGGCGAGCCAGCAGGCCTCTGTCCTGACTGTGCTCTTTCCAGCAGTTGAGCACCAGCAAACCTTCACTCTTGAGCAGTGCCAGGCTCTGCTCGATAAAGGCTTGGCTCAGCTGACCGGCATCCACCCCTTCAGAGCCGTAGAGATCGGCGAAGATAATATCTACCTTCTTGTGCTCGGCACTGGCCAGAAACTGATTGGCATCCTGATTGATAAGGTTCAGCTTTTTCGACAGTGGCAGTTGAAAATGGCTCTTGGCCAACTCAAGCACCAGGGGGCGCAACTCAACCGCGGTCAGCTTGATAGCGGCATCAAAATGCCTCAGAGCATGCACCAAGGCGCCGCCGCCCAACCCCAAAATGATGGCACTCTTGGGTTTGAGGTACAAAAGCGCCAGCAGCATGGCCTGCACATAGGTGTGCTGCGGCACATGGGGGGCCTTTTTCAACAGTTTGCTCTGCTCGTCGTGTTCGCCGAAGGCCAAGATCCGACAGTCGCCATCATCGAGGACAGCGACGCTGCCCCATTCATCCTGTTGCTGCACTAAGGTGCGATAATCTGCCATGCTTGAATAATTCTCGGTTAGGGAGTTTATCCCCTGTGACAAAGTCGCTAGTATGCCAGCAAATGCCTTATTTCTCACAGAAGCATACGCCATATGACTCACAATATTCTGATTGCCTGCCTCTATCTCGGGGTGTTTTTCTTTCTGCAGCGAGCGCTGAAAAATGCGGTGCAAACCCTGGCGGACAAGAAACAGGTCAGCGCCGCCCGAACCAGCCTGGTGACCCGCTTTATCAGCTATCTGTTGTTCTTTGTCACTCTGTCGTTGATGGCCGTTTCTCTGGGACTCGGCTATCAGGAGGTTTCACTATTCGTGTCTTCGGCATTTGCCGTGCTGGGGGTGGCTTTGGTGGCCCAGTGGTCGATACTGAGTAACCTTACCGCCGGGGTGCTGATCTTTTTTGTGTTTCCCTACAAGGTCGGTGAGCGGATCAAAGTCGTCGACAAGGATGAGGATATTACCGGGGTATTGTTGGAAGTGGGGCTGTTTCACGTGCTTATCCGCCGCGACAACGGCGATACTGTTACCTACCCCAACAACCTGATACTGCAAAAAGCCGTGCTGAAACTGGCACCCGGCAATGCCTCGGCACCGCAGGCACAAGAGACAGAGCCGGAGCAACTGACCAAGCAGGATTAATTGAGCCTGCGCTGAAACAGCGCCAGCGCCTGCTGATACATCTGCAACGCCAATGCCGGGTCATAACGGGGATCGCCATCCCTCATAAAGGCGTGCTGGGCATTGAGCTCCTGCCAGCTGTATAAGGTCTGGCATTGCTCCAGCCTTTGCTGGATGAGACGGCGCCCTTCACTCGGCACATGGGGGTCCTGTTTGCCCCAGATCATCACCAACTCGGCGCGAATATCCCGGCAGCGGCTCAGAGAGTCATTCCCCGGCGCACTCGGGATAGCGCCGCTGTGAATATCTGTGGCATAGAGACAAAATGCCGCTGCTATGTCGGGGTTAAGGGCGGCGCGAAATGCCAGGTGACCGCCAATGCAGACGCCCATGGCACCAATCCGGCCGCGGCTCCAGGGCTGAGCCCGGATAAAATCCACCAACGCCTGAGTATCATCATCGTGGGCTTCCAATGGCTTGCTCAGCTTATCGCTGTTGCCTTTGTCCTTGCCACTGTCATCATAACCAAGCACAGTGCCCGGCGGATTGAGCTCGTGGAAAATCTCCGGCACCAATACCACAAAGCCATGACCGGCCAGCATACAAGCCATGCGGCTTATAGGTGCGGTTTCCTGAAAGATTTCCGAGTAAAAAATGATGGCGGGAAAACAACCCTCGCTATCGGGACGATAGACCCGGGTTTGCATGCTGCCGCTTGCCGTCGGCAGTTGATGAAGACTCTGTGTAACCAGCATGACACCTCCCTATGAGCATCTCCCCGATGCGGTAACCTCAATCTAGCAATCGAGGAGTCGGGTGTCAGTATTTATCTTTAGGGAATTCTTGCAAAGGACTAAGGCCATTTGCTACGAACCACGCCTTGCATCCAGGCCTGTAAGCCGACGCAGAGCACACATGGGACTTGTTCGCACCTTCCTTAGAAAAGCTCGTTACCCGAACGCTCACCGCTGAGGAGTTTCTGTACATTGGACAGTGTGGTGTGGGCGATGGCGCCCAAGGCCTCTTCGGTCAAAAACGCCTGGTGACCGGTAAAGATCACATTGTGGCAAGCCGATAAACGCCGGAATACATCGTCCTGGATCACTTCGTTGGACTTGTCTTCAAAGAACAGCTCTTTCTCGTTCTCATACACGTCCAACCCCAACGAACCTATCTGTCCGAGCTTGAGCGCTTCCATGGCATCTATGGCGTTGAGCAAGCCGCCACGACTGGTGTTAATCACCATCATGCCCGGCTTCATCTTGGCAAAGCTGTCTGCGTTGAGCAGATGGCGGTTTTCCGCCGTCAGCGGGCAATGAAGACTGATGATATCGCTCTGTTGGTACATCTCATCCAGTGTGACATAGCGAGCCCCCAGCACCTCTACTTGCGGATTGGGATAAGGGTCAAATGCCAATACTTTACAGCCAAAGCCCAGCAAGACCTTGATGGTAGCGATACCGATTTTCCCTGTGCCGACCACGCCCACAGTCTTACCGAACATGTTGAAGCCCACCAACCCTTCGAGAGAGAAGTTGGCATCCCGGGTGCGTTGATACGCCTTATGGATCTTGCGGTTCAGGGTCAACATCAGGGCGACCGTATGTTCGGCCACAGATTCTGGAGAGTAAGCAGGGACATTGACAACATTCATTCCCAGACGCTTGGCCGCATCCAGGTCGACATTATTAAAGCCTGCACAGCGCATGGCGATGATCCGGGTGCCGTTGGCGGCCAGTTCTGTCAGCACCTCGTCATTGAGTTCGTCGTTGACGAAGGCGCAGATCACTTCGAATCCGTAAGCCAGTTTCACTGTTTGCATGCAAAGGCGCACGTCGAAGTACTCTATTTGAGCCCCAAAGGCCTCGTTAGTACGGTTGAAATGCTGCATGTCGTAACGCTTGGCGCTGAAAAAACCTATCTTCATGCTGTTTATGACCCGGTAATTGGAATGATAGCTAAAAGTGTAAGTGAATTACCTAAACTTGTCTTTGCCTGGCACAGACAATCTCACCGGAAACATGATGCAGCGCAACAAAAAGAAAAAAGCGGACTCCTGACAGTCCGCTTTTTTGATGAGGGGCTCAAGCGCCCCGACTCCGTGCTATCGGAGAATTAGTTTGGCCTAGTGCTCTTTAGCGTACTTGGCAGCTTCAGCACCGGCGATACGACCGAAGGTTACGATATCAGAGATAGCGTTACCGCCCAGACGGTTGGCACCGTGAACACCACCGGTTGCTTCACCGGCAGCATACATACCCTGGATCAGATGACCATCTTTGGCTTTCACTTCTGCCTTGGTATCGATCTTCACGCCACCCATGCTGTGGTGTACAGCTGGCTTAACTTCGATAGCGTAGTAAGGGGCAGTACCCAGTTCACGAGGCAGGTTAGGACGCTCGAATTGAGTGTCTTTACCAGACTTCACGAAACCGTTGTAGCTGGCGATAGTCTTGGCCAGTTCGGCACCTGGAACACCAATTTTCTTGGCCAGTTCTTCAGGGGTCTTACCTTCATCAACAATGCCCAGGTGGACATAGTTTTCAATCTTCTTCAAGCTCTTGCGAACTGAGTCATCGAACACCAGGAAGGCGCTGGCACCTTTCTGTTTCAGGATGGCCGCAGAAGCCTTGTCACGAGTAGTGATTTCGTTGACGAAACGGTCACCTTCACGGTTAACCAGGATAGCACCGTTACCGCGTACGGCTTCAGTTACCATCACACCACCACGTGGAGACAGAGTTGGGTGAGCCTGTACCCATTCCAGATCGCGGGTATCGGCACCGGCTTGCATGGCAACATCCAGACCGTCACCGGTTGCACCTGGGTGGTTGGTAGCAGCAAAACCTTTCAGCTTAGGATCGTACTTGGCAACGCGGTCGTTGTTCTTGGCGAAACCACCGGTAGCCATAACCACGGCATCAGCCTTGATCACGTAGTAACCAGTGTACTTACCTTCAACCAGAACGCCGGTCACTTTGCCTGAATCATCTTTCAGTACGCGTACAACGCGGCTGTTCAGACGGATATCGGTACCGCGCTTAACAGCGTTGTCCCACAATACTTGGGCAACGTGAGCACCTACACCGGCACCACCGGTTGGACGGTGACTACGGTTAACACTGGCACCACCCATACGACCTACATCAGTCATATCGGCGCCCATAGAAGTCAACCAGTCGATAGAATCGGAAGAGTTGTTGGCCAGAACTTTAACCAGCTCAGGATCGTTGATGTTACGGCCACCTTTCATGGTGTCCTCAATCATGATCTCTTTCTTGTCTTTAATACCCAGAGCCGCTTGAGGCTTGGTTTCAGCAGCGTTCATACCGCCGGCAGCCAGCTTGGTGTTACCACCAGGGATAGGCTCTTTTTCCAGCAGAATGACTTTGGCGCCATTGTCGCGAGCAGATACTGCGGCGGCCAAACCGGCACCACCAGAACCTATGATAACCACGTCAGTGGTTTCACGAGGACCGGCTGCGATAGCTTTGTCTTGAGCATCTTTCTGCACATCGATAGGAACGAACTTACGCTCCCACTTGCCGCCGAATGGCATATCGAAGCCGAAGCTGTGGCAAGCATCACAGTAAGCAACTGATTTTTCATGGCCTTTGTGGCAAGAAGTACAAGCGATTTCACCGATCAGGTGAGACTTGTGTGGAGAAATCTTCAGATCTTTTTCACCGGCAGCGATCTCATTCAGATCACCGTGGCAGCTAACGCACTGAGCGTTCTCATGGGTCAGGTTGTCATCGGTTGGGCCTTTCTCGGAAACGTGGCAAGTATCGCAACCGCCCATCTCACCATGAAAATCCGCCAATACATCTGCGCCGGCATAAGCTGTACCGGCCATCATGCCGGAAATCAGAGCAGCCAGTGCTGTTTTTTTAAGTGCTCCCGTGAACATAAAGTGTTCCTCCACCATATTATTTCACATACTCATATATAGCTATTTCGTACTACAGTACTTTTTAGTTTTTTATACCAATTACCAAGGCTGTAGCACGTCATATCTCCCACGGCAGAAGATATCACTACCCCTTTAGTCATATATTTAACTGAGTCACAAAAAGTTTCCTGCTGCAGACTGCTATCCGCATTTCTGTGCACTTTTGCAGATTAGCTGGTCACATATTGATACAAATCACGGCCAGCGTACCGTATAACTGACGAAGTTAACGTTTTGATGTTCTGTATTTCCATGTGAGAAGACTCGACAAATACAAGATCAAGCATAGTCGCCAATCAGTGAATACTGCTAAGCTAACGAAAAATTTGTACTCTGGATCACAAATATCATCGCCATGGCAAAAACACAGATGTCAGAAAAGCAGTTTTGGCTACAACGCCTTTGTAAGACCAGCCTCAGAGCCCTGCACATTTTGGGAATAGTCGGTGCCGGTGGCGGTATTTTGCTGTCGGTCCCCAGAGAAAGCTGGCAGCTCTATTGGATCATGGCCATGGCCAGCGGCAGTTGCCTGATGCTGTGGGAGATAGTCCGGGATTGGCGCTGGCTTATTCAACTAAAAGGGGTGTTGACCCTGATGAAGCTGCTGCTAATCCTGTTGTTTATTCCCCTGGCAGCCTACAAGAGTGAGTTACTTGTGACTGTGGTTTTACTTTCGGTCATAATGTCACACGGGCCTGCGGGCTTGCGGCATTACTCTATAGTTCATAGACGCAGAATCGACAGTCGCAAGGAGATCAAAGGATGAATACCGCAGAACTGATCACCGCCTTTGACCGGCACACTGAGATAACACCTGAGCTCAGAGTGCTGGACCTGGCCTGCGGCTCAGGGCGCAACGGTCATTGGTTTGCCAAACAGGGTGCCGAGGTCACCTTCATCGACCGCAACCCCGAGAGCTTCGATGAGCTCTGGCGCCAGTTTCCTCACTGCCAATACCTGGAATGGAACCTCGAGCAGGGTGACAAGCCCGATCTGCGCCCTTTCGACGTGGTATTGGTGTTCAACTATTTACATCGTCCTTCGCTGCCCTGGATTGCCAAACAACTCAAGCCTGGAGGCCTGCTGTTTTACGAAACCTTTACTCGAGAACAGGCCAAGTTCGGCCGTCCCAGCAACCCGGACTTTTTACTGAATGAGGGTGAGCTACAACACAGATTTGCCAAATTCGAGACTTTACATTACTTTGAAGGCCATATGCCCGGCGGAGAAACGGGAATGCTGCAAGCCAAGGCGCAATTGATTGCCAGAGCCGTCCGCTGATCCGCCTTTATTCAGCTGTATCAAGGACCTTTAATGTTTCCCTATCCCGAGCAGTATCGGCTTGCCCTGCCCCCGCTGATCACCGCCTTTATGGTGCTCTGGTCACTGTTGACCCGGCCTCTGCTGGGAGATGCCAGCCCATTCGCCCTTTATCCCTTGTTGCTACTGTTTCCCCTGGTGCTGGGGCTGCACCTGCACCTTATCTGGCAAGCCGCCGGCTTACGTCGCCTGGATCAGGCTTTTTACGCTTTGGTACACGGCATTCTGGCTTTCGTGGTCTGGACCTTTTGCATTATGCATGTGGGCGGTCACAGCTTCTCCTAAGCTTGCAGATGAATAAAAAGGGGCGCGGTTAATACCGTGCCCCTTTAGCTTGGAAAGGGAGGGTTATTTGTCCTTCGGGTCGAGCAACCTTGATTCTTCGGACGCAAGAACCAAGTTTAAAAACAGGTAGTACACCAATACAAAAGCGCTCAGTGAACCGACCAAATAGAGAGTTACCTGCAACATGATGGCCTCCATTGATGGTTATAGATTGATGGACTCATCGGGGATCTTGTAAATCACACACTCTGGATACGGCTCACACAGAGATGGCGTATTGACTTCATCCTTGCCCTTGGTGGGTGTCGACGCCAGCAGTAGCGGTAAAGCAAACAGAGTAGAAAGCAAGGCAAACCCAATCGCATTTTTCACAAACTGATTCAAACTTTTCATCATCTTTTCTCCTGCTGGGAAGGGGTGGGCGCAAGCTGCGCCCGAGATTGCTTTAACCGTTTAGCTCGGTACTCAGGGTAAAAACCAAGCGCTTTGGTGGTCAGGCAATCAAACTTGTCCCTAAAGCTATCTCAGGCAGAGAAAAGCACCATAATGAAAAGGTGACGGAAAGGTGATGTCTTATAAATCAGTTAATTACTTCAACTATATCGGTATTGGCAGGCCCCAGTAACGCCAGCGATATCTGGCCGTCATCTGTCACTGACAGCAATCTTGGGGAAACTTTCTCCATCGGAATGTCGCGCTCCTCTCTCTTACCTGTATGGAGATCTATCTTGAGGATGCCCATAGCATTGTCGTTGGGCCGCAGCAACCAGAGTGCCTCGGAAGCCAGTTGCCAACTGCTGCCGAAGTGAGGAGTATATTGGTCATAAAAGAGTTCTTCGACGCCCTGCTTCAGGCGCCAAATCCCTTTCTTGTACAGGCGGGTAAAATAAAGAGTACCGTCGGCGGCGTATTTGGCAGAAAAGCCATCTGTCAGTAAGGATTGCTGCTCACCACTGTCCAACAGCAGGCTGTTTATCTGCCAGCGACCATCAACACTAACCGCTGCCAGCAATTCATTACTGCTGCGCCCCCAGCTGACATTCCGGACATTGCCCAGTTGAGGGAAAAACTTGAGTTCACCGTTTTCAGGGTTAAGGACAAACACCTGTTGGTTGAGACTACCGGCAACCAGCTTGTCGTCGGCTGAATAACTGAGTTCATCTATATGGGAAAAAGTGCTCAGGCGACTCAGCTGTTTCTCGGTGCCCTGTTCATCCCGACGCCATAGTTGTGGCAAGCCGCTGCGATTGGAAACAAAGATCAACTCCTTGCCATCGTGGCGCAAGGTACCGGCGGTATCACGGCGACTGGACGCCACAAAGCGCTGCGGCTTGGAAGCCTCATCGAAGGGCGAGGACCAGAACCAGATCTCCTCTTCAAACAGTTCGCCGACAACTGCCGCCATGCGTCCACCACTATTGGCCGAGGGAGAATTGATTTCCTGCAACACACTCGTCAGCCGGGTTAACTTGCGGGGTTTGAGTTGCAAACGGTGAAGTTGCCCCTCCTCACCTCTGTATACCAAGGCGTTGCCGCCTTTATCCCAGGCGATACTACGCAGTGGATACCCCACCCGCTGCAGGTTTTGCCAATCACCGGATTCAATATCAAAGAGTAAGATCTGAGTATCAAACCAGTTGATACTGCGCAGCACCGCCAGACTGTGACCGTCGGGAGACAAAGCCAGCGCATAGTCGCCGCGCCCCACCACATGAGGTTGACTCAACTGCTGACGCCGGCCATCGCTGAGGCTGAGCAGAAAAATGCGTTTGAAGCCTTCGACCCCATCGGCATCGACATAAAACAGCGAGCGGTTCGATGGGCTCCAGGCGATGCTGGTAGACTGTGTCGTCTGATGACACTGGCTGACTATGCGGCTGCGCATCCCTTCGTCAGTCAGCTCTGTCAACATGATACGGCAGCCCTGAGTTTCACTGAACGCCAAATAAGCCAAGGCCTTGCCATCGTGGCGCCAGGCCGGGTAGCGCAGACTGTAATCACCCACAACAGGAATGGTTTTGATGACCCTGTCGCCGAGTGACATCAGCTCAATATGCCATTTATCGGCGTTCAGTTCCCGATAGGAAAACGCCAGCATACTGCCATCGGGGGACAGACTGGGGTCCACCTCCTGACCATTGAGTGAAGTCAGTGGAGTCAGACGCCGGATGGCCACATCGGTCAACTCAAGCTGGGGGTTTTCCTGGGCCGGTGCCAGATAGAGCCAACTGGCGATACCCGCTGCCAGCACTCCGAAGGCGCCGCCCCAATAGCCCCACTTGCTGCCGCCTGCTGCTATCTTTTGCTCAGTCTCGGCACCTATCGGTTTTATTGGCAAAAGTTCGTCCGGCGAATCGTCATTGAGTGTCGTTTCACGCACTTTCGCTATTAGTACATAGCCCTGTTTGGGCACAGTCTTGATAAAACGTGGCGCTCTGGGATTATCCTGCAGATGCTGGCGCAGCAAACCGATAATGCGGTTGATGGCGTTATCCGTGATAATACCGCCGTGCCAAACCTCCTGGATCAACATCTCTCGGGTCACCAAGGTGTTGGCATGATGGATAAGACACAGCAATACCTGCATCACCCTGAGTTCGAGCCGTACTTGAGCCTCTTCGCGGCTCAACGTACTCATCTGAGGGTCAACCAACCAATCTTCCAACAGGTAACCTGAACGCCTTCCCATACCAATCCATTTCCAATTCAAACACTAAGATACTAATTGCCGCGGTTGTAAAAGAGAAGTAAAGCACTCAAATTAACCCAGGTAAGATATGGACAAGCCCCATGATGCTCTGCGTTGGCTTACGCGCCTGGATGCAACAACGCCCAAGAGCTTGTATCTGCCGACAGCCGCGGTTATCTTTGCCGTCCATTTTCATTGAGGCCATGACATGTCAGATTTTGTCTACAATCCACCAACCGAGCCTTGGCTGGATATTCTCTACCAGGACAAGGACATCATAGTCATCAATAAACCTTCGGGACTGCTCTCGGTTCCCGGACGGGATCCGGCCCATCACGACAGCGCCTATGCCAGAGTGTTGGCCGAACATCCGCAAGCACAAGTGGTTCACCGCCTGGACATGGCCACCTCGGGCGTACTCTTATTGGCACTGAGGCGCAGTGCCGAGCGTGAGCTGAAACGCCAGTTTCGAGACAGGGAAACCCAAAAGAGTTACTACGCCAGAGTCGCCGGTCATATCAAGGCCAACCAAGGCAGTATAGAACTGCCACTCATCTGCGATTGGCCCAACAGGCCCAGACAGAAAGTCGACCATCAAGTGGGTAAGCCGTCACTGACTCACTATGAGGTGATCAGCAAGGGACGCTATTCAACTCTGGTCAAGCTGATCCCCATCACAGGGCGTTCACATCAACTCAGGGTGCATATGATGGCGCTGGGCCATCCCATTCTGGGCGATGGTTTCTACGCCGACTCCTGGGCAAAAAGATTGGCTCCCAGATTGCTGCTGCACGCCGCCAGCCTCAGCATCCAGCATCCCTACTCGGGTGACCCCATGAGCTTCAGTGCACCTGTGCCTTTTCTCACGCCCGAAGGCGAACAATAACCGCTAACATCACCCTAGATGTTGAGCCAAAAGTCGCCTTAAGACTGGCAATTTTACAATAAAACACGTAAATTCATGCCTGATTATAAGCAATTTAGGCGTGATGCTGTGGATACATCATTTCAAAGAGATCAACTGGACAATCAGATCCTGGAAGCCCTGATGCAGGATGCACGAACTCCTTTTGCCGAGCTGGCCAAACGCTTCAGCGTCAGCGCAGGCACAATTCATGTCAGGGTAGAAAAGATGAAACAGGCAGGTATTATCACCGGAGCCCAAATATCGGTAAACCCCAAAGCTCTGGGCTATGACGTCTGCTGTTTTATCGGCATCAATCTCAAGAGTGCCGGTGACTACCCCGCCGCCATCTCAAAGCTCAATGAGCTGGAAGAAGTGGTCGAAGCCTACTACACCACAGGCAATTACAGTGTGTTTGTCAAAGTAATGTGCCAGTCCATCGATGCCCTGCAACACGTGCTGATTAATCGTATCCAGTCGATAGATGAAATTCAGTCCACCGAAACCCTGATAAGCCTGCAAAACCCAATTGTCAGGGCGGTAAAACCCTAACAACAGATAAAGAAAAGGCTGCCAAATTGGCAGCCTTTTTCAGTTTAAGACTCGGGGAAGTGCTTACTGCAAAGGACTAAAGCCATTTGCTGCGAGCCACACCTTGCATCCAGGCCTGTAAGCCGACGCAGAGCACACATAGGACTTTGTTCGCACCTTCCTTAGCTCGATTTCCTGCGCAGCCAGCCTAAAGGCAGCAACAACAGTGACAACCATCCCAGTGAACCACCACTGTCACGCTCCCAGTCAAACACCACTATGCTGACCGTTTCCATGGTGCTATTACCCTTGGAGTCACTCACCTTCAGATTGAAAGTCAGCAAATCGCCAGGACCACCCACTTCAGGCGCTGTCAGCTCCAGCTTGGCCGCCGAGCTGTCAAACTTCAGCGGCGCGCCGGCGATCTGAGTCCAGTGATAGCTGACCGAATCACCATTGGGATCGGCCGAGGCTGATGCATCGATAACAAAGCTATTACGCTCTGCCACTCGGTCGGGTGCATTGACTTTGATAACAGGAGCACCTTCTTTGACATCAAACAGATACTCCTGAGTCAATACCTCGGCGGTATCATTGACAACGGTATTGCTCAGTATCAGCTTATTCCCCAGCCCCTGTTTACGCGGGATAAACTTGAAACTCAGTGTTTTGGCCGGATCGCCAGTTTGCATCACATGAGTCCAACTCAATACTCCTTGAGCCAGCTCCCCTTGGTCGCTGATAGCCGTGACTTCATGCCCTTCCGGCACCATGGCCTTGATCTGATACTCCCGAGCCTCAAGGGAAGTATTGGCAGCGATAGTTACAGTCATGGTTACTGGCTGCCCAGGGGTCATCTCACCACTGAGTACACTGGCCGCAGGCATCTGCACATCATCAACGACCCGGTTGAAAGCAACCGGCAAGTTCTTGGCGGCGACATTGGCATCACTGGACGTCAGAGTTACCACAGCATAACCCAGGTCGCTAGCGGCAAAATTATCCTTCCAGGCGAACTTCAGTGAGAAGTCCTCGTTGTCACCTGTCTTGGTCAGAGTAAAATTGTCCTGAGCCGGACCTGCCTCTACCACAGAAGTTTTCAGGGTGAAGGGATCTTCGGCATTGGCGGCTGAAGCCTCATAGTTTTGCACAAAGATATAATAGTCACCGGTTTCTGGATTACTGATACTGACAGATTCATCAGAACCAGCTCTGGCCGATTGGCCGACAAGGGCATCCAACGCCCCGTCACTGTCTCTGTCTATCGCCACATAGAGATCCAAATCCGGGGAATTGGTGGCAGTAATAGTCGTATTAAACAGCTTTGCCCCCTCTTCAACCCTGTAGGCAACGAAGGCGACACCATCGGTAATGTCGTCCAGGAAGCTACCAACATTTGAATCTTGCTTCAATACCGCCTCAAAACTGTCGGCCAGTGCCAAGGCAGAGACTTCTGCATCCAGTCCAGTCATATCAAGCGATTTAAGCTCGTTGAAAGTCAGCTCGTCAGCATCTCGTCCCGCCCTGATGGTAAAGCTGTCCGGCAAGTTATCACGGGCAGCTTTAACCGCCACAGGCATAGCCGCATCAGGGTGGTTGCTCGAGGTCAACAGCAGGTTACCAAACGCCCAATCACTTGAGCTCACCCCAGTGATATCGGCGGTGACAGTCACCACCTGCGACTGCCCTTTGGTCAGAGTGAAGTTTTCTGGTGAAACCGTTATTTTCAACCCTTCAGTCGTCGCTACTCCGGCAGCGCTCCATACGCCATCTTTGGTAGCCGTGACTTTTCGCTTCCAGCTGCAACTATTAACACATTGGCTACTGGACATACTGGGAAGATTCAAACGTCTTGGATCACCACCGAGCTCTGGGTTGGCAAACTCATAATTGTCCGCCAACTCATCCATGACAAGCCCAGTCTTGGCGGCCAAATCCACCCGTATCCGTCCGGCTCCCACATCAAACGGATCCGCGGTAGTTTTACCATCTGCCTTGGTCATGGCACTGGCTGTTGTTGCTGTCAGCATCAAGGCTGAACGGATATTATCCGGCGTCCACTCTGGATGAGCCGACTTCAGCAGCGCCCCAGCGCCCGCCACATGAGGACTCGACATAGAAGTACCGGACATCAGGGTATAATCAGCAGGATCAGTACCTGTCACTTCATGGCCATACTGTTCATCGGCGTAAGCGGCATAGATGTCCACACCCGGAGCTGAAATCGACGGCGCAATCACGTCGAAGTAACGGTTTGGTCCAAGTAGAGAGAAACTTCCCAACACATCGGCCTGACGCTCAACGGCCGATGGAGTGGCATTGATTTTGGCCACCAAGCCTGGCGTAGCCGCCAGCGCATCCACGACGGCCAAACCGTCAATATTGCCGATGAAAACAGAAGGGATACTGGTGTTACCAAGTCCGGACATCTTGTTTCTGACGTTGCCTTCACCGTCTTTGTTAAAGACAATAACCCCTACTGCACCCGCCTCTTTGGCATTATTGACCTTGTCGGCGAAGTTACAGCCGCCGCGCTTAATCAGCGCCAACTGCTCCTTGAACGCATCGGCGGCAAAGGCGTTGCAACCTTCGAAATTATCAGCAGCCAAGTCACCGGCGTACACCAAAGGTGCGCTGATGTCTGTAGTAATCACCGGCCCGGTTCCCTGAGTGTAATCCAGCAGGTCACCGTTGAATTCGAGAGTGGAGCGCACTTCCCGGTTATGGGTTGATGCCGCGACTGAGGTATACCAAGGCGCATTCTTGGGTGAAGAAAAGGGAACTTGATTAACCGATGCAGAGGTATTTCCGGCCGATACGGCAGAGAAAATGCCGGCATTACGGGCTGCCAGGAAGCTCATTTCAGTGGAACTAGCCCAAGGGAAACCACCGCCGCTGATGGAATAGTTGATCACATCCACTCCATCAGCAATGGCATCATCCAAAGCCTTGAGAATCGCCGATGTGGGGCAACCTGAGTATCTATCGCCATTGTTGCCCGGACGGCAGATCTGATAGGCAACAATATTGGCATGGGGAGCGACCCCGGAGATTTGTGTAAACTCGAGTCCGGTCTCAATGCCATCCCCTTGAGCCTCACCGACCTCACCGACAACATAAGGGACATTCTTAAGGATATTTCCCGCTGCAGTACCGGCAGTGTGAGAACCATGACCACCATAATCCTCACCATTCTTGGCAGGAGGTGTTGGACCAAAGACCTCCCCATCATCATAACTATCGGTAATCTCAGGATAACTTCTGACTCCGATCAGCTTATCGTTACACATGTCAGAGAACTCTACCGCACAGTCACCGACGTAGACACCTTGTCCCCAGGGATTGGTATGGTCATAACCATCACCCCCAATATCCGCAAAGGATGGATGATCACTGTTGATCCCCGAATCGATCACCCCGACTATGACCCCTTCCCCCATAGCCTGAGTCCCTGTAGCGCTGCCGTCCCACACTTTGGGAGAACCTATCATGTTCTGGCTGCTGTCGGTATCCATTGAATAAAGGCTTTCCCGCTCAATGAAAGCTACTTCGGGTAACTTGGACAGGGCTTCTGCCTGCTGCTGATTCATGGTGACCGCCAGCCCATTAAAGGCATAGTGATACCTGACCTTAGCCTGTAACTGAACCCCTTGGGCCGCAGCACTCATTAAAAAGTTCTGTTGCTTGGCATTCAAATACTTCACGTAGGACTTCACCGCCACACTGGCGGTATTCAGCTTGGGAGCCTTTTGGGACGCCAACCCTTGACTTCGCTGTGGACTGGTGGCTTCAAGCCCGGCAATACCACCGGCATAATTCGCCACAGAGGGAGCTTTAAGGCGCACTATATAAGTGTATTTCCCCTCAGCAAGTCCTGGTTCCCTGACAAACTTATGTTGCCCCATCTCTTGCTGTTGTCCTTTGCGACCGCTGGATGCACTAAGCAGATCTGAAGAAATAAATGGATCTGAAACGCTCAACGGCGCGGCCTGGGTATGGCATGACATGGATAACAGCGCTGCTGAAACAGCTATTGCAACTTGACTCTTCAATTGTCTACTCCCATTAAGACTGTTTATTGTTGTTTTATGTTTCCGTTTTAAAAACACCCTAAACACAAGGATGCTCAACATTTGTAACACCTATGGATACAATTGAAAAACAAATACACAAAAAATTACAATTTATCAGCCATTTACAGAATGATAGACGTTAAATTCCGGCTCACACCGGACCTAACTTAATCAGAAAGAGTAAAGTAGTTGGTCATCACCTTGTAGAGCTCAGTCCCTTGGTGCACAGACGCCGAGGCAAAATGCAGCACGGGGATCACATCTTCCTCAAGTGAGAGCTTGGTAACCTCTGTGCCAACATCGACTCGGTCGAGCCTGAGAATATTGACCAGAGGCACGCCGGCGGGCAAAGGCACTCCCGGCTCGGCCAGATACTCCACCATACCCGCCATGGGTGCGTGAAACTTTCGATAGTCTTTCAGCAAACAAGCAAAACGTGGCATCACCTGCGGCAGTACGCTTTGGGCTATCACCTCTCTATAACTCAGATAACTTAATATCCCTTCCGCATCCCGACTGGCATCGGCAAGATCGATACGCTCCTGACTGCCAAGCTCCAAAGTAAAGGCCGATACTGCGACTTTTAGATCTCGCCCCCTACTCTTGGCATAATCGCTGAGTTGCCACCAGGGATTAAAGGCCGCTTCATCCATGGCACCGCCAAAGCCTTTAGGCATCACCAAGGTGTAGGGAATATGAAAGTAGCCGGCAGCTGACAGCTCATACTCGGGGCAATAAAGGTGTTTACAGGACTTGGGGCCGGTGTGCAGATCCAGCACTATGTCAGCGCCATGTGCCAGTTTCTGCAGATTGAGCGCCAATCTCTGGCCGGTCGTCACTCCCCAGGGATTGACCAATGCCTGCTCACAGTTGGCAATGAGAAGCTGACGAAAAGCATCAAACAGTGCTTGCTCCGGCAGCTCACTATACTGCGGATACCAGTCATCCAGATGGACGACCTGCTCAAGATAGGCTCGGTTCCAGTTAATACCTGTGATGGGATCGAAGCGGCCCAAGGTAAACTCACCGCTTTTCTGGTTGATCCCCAAGGGGTTGGCCAAAGGCACCAGAGTGACATCTCCCAGAGGCGGATGCGCCTTGAAGTACTGCAACAATTGCAAAATCACCGCATTGCCCTGTACCTCGGCGCCATGCACATTGGCCTGAATATAGACGCTGGGCGCCGAGTGACCGGTGCCTTTGAAGCGATATATGGGGATGGTCAGAGGCTGACCTGCGGCCAGCTCCCCAACCTGCAGGTGTTCAAGCTGCATCCTGAGCACCTTCAAATAAGTTACGATGCAAAGCGGCCACCACATCACCGGCTTCGGCTTCAGACACCAAGACACAGAGATTGTGTGGACTGGCGCCCTGACAGATCATTCGGACGTTATGGGGTTCGAGCACTTCAAATACCCGGCGACAGATCCCGGCGGTAGTGGCTATCTTGTTGCCAATGATCGCCACCAGAGCCAGCTTGTCTTCCACCCGCACCCGGCAGTTTTGCGATAACTCCTGCAGCAGAGCTTCCGTCAGAAGCCCCTTACCGGCTGAATCTGAACCTGTTTTGTCCAGGGTCAGCGACACATTCACCTCTGAGGTGGTAATGAGATCGACACTGATCTTGTGCCGCGCCAACACAGCAAAGGTCTCAGCCAAAAAGCCCTGGGCATGCAACATCTGCAAACTATGCAAGTTAAGCAGGGTCTGATCTCGTCTCACGGCAACGGCCCTGAATACCGGCTCATCTTCCACTTGATGGCGGATCCAGGTGCCGCCTTTTTCCGGCGCCCGACTGGAACCGACAAACACTTGGATCTGTTGGCGCACCGCCGGCAAGATGGTGGCAGGGTGTAACACCTTGGCGCCAAAAGTAGCCATCTCCGCCGCCTCATTAAAACTGATTTCTGCGATAGGCCTGGCGTTGGGAGCCAGTCTGGGATCTGTGGTGTAAATCCCTTCTACATCGGTCCAGATCTCAACCGCATCGGCTTGCAAAGCTTCTGCCAACAGAGCCGCGGAATAATCACTGCCGCCACGCCCAAGGGTAGTGGTTCGCCCCTCGGCATCGGCACCGATAAACCCCTGGGTCACCAACAGTTGCTGCTCAAGCAAGGGTTGTAATTTCTCTGTCGCCAGTCGCTTCAGTTCGGCGATTTGTGGTTCGGCCTTGCCGAAATGGCTATCGGTACGCATCACCTGACGCACATCAAAGGCGCTGGCCTTGGCACCGCGTTCTCTCAATACCGCGGCAAACAGCGCTGAAGAGCATTGCTCACCAAGGGACAGGATCTCATCAACCATAGCATTACTCGGCCCCTGCAACAGCTTGGCACTGAGCGTTGCCATACGGCTGAGCAAGGCATCCAGCGCCGCGGCAACAGCAGCAGGTCTACCAAGTTTGTCCAGAATCGCATATTGAATGCTGGCAATATCCTTCAATAATTTGAGACGGCGCTCATCCCCCATGTCTGCCTGAGACAACTCCACCAACAGATTGGTTACGCCACTGGATGCACTCACCACAACCAGACGAGTAGCCGAATTTCCAAGCACTATATCGGCACAGCGATTCATCGCCTGATAATCGGCAACTGAGGTACCGCCAAACTTGGCAACAACAAGAGACATCAGCGCATTCCCCCACAGGCAGGTGACAGGGAAAGGTCGACAACGAGAATAGACTTCATGAGTTAAGCTCCGAACAGATAACGTTCGAAGAGCCTGGTGCTGAGATAACGCACCCCAAAGTAGGGACAAAGCGATCGTCACCAGAAGCTCTCCACCAAAAACCAGGTGACAGCCGCCAGGATTCAGCCTGACCAACCGACCGGAGAGCGTTACCAATACGCATCCCGACCTCGGCGTTAATCTCCCTCATGAGCCGTCATAGGAAATTGGTTTCCTCTGACTCACTACCTAGTTAACGCTCCTCTTCTGTTCCTTTCTTGCGAAAGGGATGAAAAAATTAGCAATAAAGCCCTTATGAAGTCAATGCTAATTTGCATCTGATGAAATATCCTCAACTTATTTATCACTAAGTTCAGGTAATTCATTGACCAAACGAGCTCGGCTTGCAAATAATCCAAGCTCTATTTCATGCTTGCCTTTATGGCAGGGCACTAATGTCAGTAAGCCTTTATCCACATAATAAAGTGCATTCTGACGGTACTTGAATGCCAGTTCGATTGCCGCAGCCTTATCCAAAAACAGGGCCCAACTTTTTTCCATATGACTGAGATCCTCAGCCGCACCTATAATGGCCCGATAGGGTATGCCGAGCTTATCAATATCACCTTGTAATTGCCGATCGAGAAGACGGTTCTGGCAGGAAGTCAATTTTTGCCCCAGAGGGTTATGGGCGGTGATAATGGCAAAAGGAACAGCGGAAGAAAACGACTGAGTCAAAAAAAAGCATGCGCTCTGGTAGTACTGCCAGAGACTTTCAAATGCAGCATCCATTGTAGTATCTGTCTCTAATGAACCGGAGTTATTCTAGCAAAGGCTTACGAAATCCCCTAGCCCCGTGAGCAAGCTCACAGTAAGACAAAACACAAAACGCTTAAGTTTCAATATCTAACATAAAAACTTGTGACTTAGATCATAGTTAAACATTAATTTGTTAACATTTCATTTGTTAACAAATGCCTAATCCTAGTACAATGGATTGTATCGACAGAGACCTAGAGTTAAGCGTGTGACCAGGCTAGCGCCATTACGCGACAGCATAAGTCTCTAATGATAACGACTCTGTACCAAATGTAATCTGGTTTTAAGATCGCATTTTCTGGATTTTCCATGTCTTTCAGGAACTAAATCCCGCCACTGGGAATCCTAGAGAGTACAGTTCGCGCCTCTCCAGGTGGAGAGCATACTTTTTGCTAATCATGAAGTGTGTTGCCGTTTCATTTCAGTTTTGAACAGCACTTACGTGAACCCTGTGAATGTTGGCGTTTTAGAGAGTATAGCGGAGCGTCACCCGCGCTCATGGTTAGATAAACTGATTTAATTAGGTAAATAACATGCAAAACCCGCACATTCTGATCGTTGAAGATGAAGCCGTTACCCGTAACACGCTGAGAAGTATTTTCGAGGCAGAAGGTTATGTGGTAACCGAAGCCAATGATGGCGCAGAGATGCACAAAGCCTTGCAGGAAAACAAGGTGAACCTGGTGGTTATGGATATCAATCTGCCAGGTAAGAATGGTTTGCTGTTGGCGCGGGAGTTGCGCGAAATCAACAATATCGGCCTCATCTTCCTTACCGGTCGTGATAACGAAGTAGACAAGATCTTGGGCCTGGAAATCGGTGCCGATGATTACATCACCAAACCGTTCAACCCTCGTGAGTTGACTATTCGTGCCCGCAACCTGCTGACTCGTGTCAACAGCTCAGGTGCTGAAATTGAAGAAAAGGCCGCCGTGGAACATTATCGTTTCAATGGTTGGAGCCTGGAGATCAACAGCCGTTCACTGGTCAGCCCTCAGGGTGAGTCTTACAAGCTGCCGCGTAGCGAATTCCGCGCCATGCTGCACTTTGTGGAAAACCCAGGCAAGATCCTCAGCCGCGCCGAGTTGCTGATGAAGATGACCGGCCGTGAGCTTAAGCCACATGACCGTACTGTTGATGTGACTATCCGCCGTATCCGTAAGCACTTCGAAAGTGTGCCTGATACACCGGAAATCATCGCCACCATCCACGGCGAAGGCTACCGTTTCTGCGGTAATCTGGAAGACTGATAAACACGCGTTATCGGCCCTGAACAAAGCCAGCTTATCGAGCTGGCTTTTGTTTATCTGCTATCACCACTCCCCCTTCTACTGATATTTGCTGTGATTTCCTCACGGTAATGCTCTGCCAATCCCAGCGCCTTTATCTTAGATGGCTCCTTTATCTTAGGTAGCTCCTTTGCCACATATGCCAGTTTCGGAAACAGTTGCCATCCGATTGCCCATTGATATTCAGCGGCATCCGCCGAACTGAGTACAAACTTGATTCTGCTGGCTTAGTGGCACTGGATATTCGCCCATAAAAAAACCCGCCATCAAGGCGGGTTTTTATCAGGATAATTAATCCTTATTTCTTGGCTGCGTTACGAGCCTTGGTTTCTGCGATAACAGTCTCAGCCACGTTGGCAGGACATGGAGCATAGTGAGAGAACTCCATGGAGAACTGACCACGACCAGAAGTCATGGTACGCAGGTGACCGATGTAACCGAACATTTCTGCCAGTGGCACGTCAGCCTTAACACGTACGCCAGTCAGACCAGCTTCCTGATCCTTGATCATACCGCGACGACGGTTCAGGTCACCGATAACGTCACCAACGTGATCGTCTGGAGTGAACACGTCAACCTTCATCACAGGTTCCAGCAACTGAGGCTTGGCCTTAGGCATAGACTGACGGAATGCACCCTTGGCAGCGATTTCAAACGCGATCGCTGAGGAGTCAACTGCGTGGTAACCACCGTCGAACAGTTCAACTTCAACGTCCAGTACTGGGAAGCCAGCCAGAGGACCTTCGTTCATCATGTCTTCGAAGCCGCTTTCAACTGCTGGCCAGAATTCACGAGGTACGTTACCACCAACAACGCTGGAGGTGAACTTGAAGCCACTACCAGCTTCGCCTGGACGGATGCGGTAGTCGATCTTACCGAACTGACCAGAACCACCAGACTGCTTCTTGTGAGTGTAGCTGTCTTCAACGGCTTGAGTGATGGTTTCACGGTAAGCTACCTGTGGAGCACCAACCGTCAGTTCAACACCGTGAGTACGCTTCAGGATGTCTACTTTGATGTCCAGGTGCAATTCACCCATACCCTTAAGGATGGTTTCACCGGTTTCCTGGTCGGTTTCAACCTGGAATGATGGATCTTCTGCAACCATCTTACCCAGAGCAACACCCAGCTTCTCAGAAGCGCCTTTGTCCTTAGGAGTTACAGCGATAGAGATTACTGGATCAGGGAAGATCATAGGCTCAAGAGTACATTCGTGCTTAGGATCACACAGAGTGTGACCAGTCTGAACGTTCTTCATACCTACAACGGCGATGATGTCACCGGCTTGAGCAGAGTCGATCTCTTTACGATCGTTAGCGTGCATCTCAACCATACGGCCGATACGCTCGGTCTTACCGGTAGCAGAGTTCAGGATAGTGTCACCTTTCTTCAGCTTACCAGAGTAGACACGGATAAAGGTCAGGGCGCCGAAACGGTCATCCATGATCTTGAACGCCAGAGCGCGCAGTGGCTCATCGGCAGATACAGTAGCGACTTCACCGGTTTCTTCACCAGTTTCTGGGTCAGTCAGAGGCTGAGGCTCAACTTCTGTTGGAGATGGCAGGTAGTCAACAACCGCATCCAGAACCAGCTGCATACCCTTATTACGGTAAGCAGAACCACAGTAAGTGGGGAAGAATGACAGATTGATGGTACCCTTACGGATACAACGCTTCAGATCTTCGATAGAAGGCTCTTCACCTTCCATGTAAGCTTCCATCAGGTCGTCGTCCTGCTCAACGGCAGTCTCAACCAGGTGCTCACGGTACTCTTCAACCAGATCAACCATGTCTTCTGGAACTTCTTCTACAGAGTAGTTTTCTGGCAGACCAGAATCATCCCATACATAAGCTTTACGGTTCAGAACGTCAACAACGCCCTTAAACTCATCTTCAACGCCGATAGGCAGAGTCATAACCAATGGAGTCGCAGCCAGAACGCGCTTGATCTGACCTACAACACGCAGGAAGTCGGCACCCATACGGTCCAACTTGTTTACGAAGATGATACGAGCAACTTCAGATTCGTTAGCATAACGCCAGTTGGTTTCGGACTGAGGCTCAACACCACCGGAACCACAGAATACACCGATACCGCCGTCCAGAACTTTCAGAGAACGATATACTTCAACTGTGAAGTCAACGTGTCCGGGTGTGTCGATGACGTTGAAACGGTGATCTTTCCAGAAGCAACTTACCGCAGCAGACTGAATGGTAATACCGCGCTCGGCTTCCTGCTCCATGAAGTCAGTAGTAGTGGTACCGTCGTGGCTGTCACCCATCTTGTGGATTTTGCCGGTCAGTTTCAGGATACGTTCTGTGGTAGTGGTTTTACCCGCGTCAACGTGAGCAAAAATACCAATGTTTCTGTATTTTGATAAGTCAGTCATGATTCAACTTCAAATGATTAGTTAATAGGAGACGGAGTATGCCACTTCAAAGCTGCGACAGACGGAACCCCATAAATAAGGCGCGTATTATAACACCGAAACCCCCATAGGCTGCAATCAACAGTTTCAATTTTCACCAGTTTGTCACCGCTAACGAATAAAAAAAATAAAACACCATAAATTCAACATCTTGAGCACACATACTTTCACTATTCGGGTCATAAACACGGAAATTGACTTCATAAAAGTGCGGCTCTAACCTCAAACCGATGAATTTGGCCCGATTTTATTGGCTCGATCATATTCAGGATCGCAGCAAATTCTGTTACGGCCTTCTGACTTGGCCCGATACAAAGCCAGGTCAGCCCGATCAAATGCGCTCCAAATAGACTCTCCGGGTTTCAGCTCTGTCAGGCCAAAACTACAGCTAAGGCTAACACCGGCAGAAAAGGGATAAACAGTCATCGCCGATGCCAAGCGCTCACACAAATGCCTTGCCTGAATACAATCAGTATCCGGGCAAATAATCATAAACTCCTCACCGCCCCAACGGGCCACCAGGTCGATTTCGCGGGCTCCCTCCATGAGCAGAGAAGCCAGATCACTGAGTATGGAATCACCCACGCTGTGACCATGGCGATCATTGATATCTTTAAAGAAATCTATGTCTATCACTATCAGTGATGTATGCCCTTGCGCTGCGTCACTGCGATGTTCTGGCGCAAAATGTCGATGAAAGTAGTGACGGTTATACAACTTGGTTAAAGGATCGTGGGTCGAAATAAACTCAAGTTCCTTATTGGTTTCCAATAGCTGATTACGCAGTTTCTCCAACTGTTGATTCTTGGCTGTCAGCTCCCGGTTATACTTACTAATCCAGCGGTAGCGCGCCAACAAAGCGCCGAAGACCAGTGTTATCACAACCATAAGCTGCCAAGTCAGCCCTCTATTCGTCTGCTCCAACACCGCCATATTGCTCCACTGACGATACAGCCTGGCCCTGTGGTCGTCAGAAATCTGCGCCAACAAACGATTTAGATCGGGCAGCATCCACTTGCTATTCTCAGTCACCGCCATCCGGAACTGATCCTCAGGCCCGGCCCAACCGGCGATTTTGAGGTTAAACAAGCCGCTCTGCTGAATGCGGGCATTGATGGAATACATAGAACCAATAAACAGATCAGCCTCACCGCTGGATACCATCTCCAGCCCCTGCTGCTCCGTCTCGGCCAGCATAATGTGGATCTTGGGATAGTTCTGACGCACATAATCCAGCAAGCGGTAACCTCTGGGGATCACCAGACTTCTATTCCCGACCTGTTCCATACTTTGTAGAAAGGGTTGCTCGCGGCGGGAAACCAACACATTGGGAGAGCGACTATAGATATCAGTGAAGGATAAATATTCGGCGCGCCTGGAGGTATAGTTGAGCATGGGAGTAAATACGCACTGTTGTTGCTTCAAATATGTCAATGTCTGCTGCCAACTGGCGGTGGGCACTAACTGAAACTGCCAATCAGTCTGCTCTTCAATGAATTCAAGAAAGCCGGATGAAATGCCCACATGTTTGCCTTGGTCTATGCCTTCATAGGGCATCCAGTCGGGGTCGACACAATAGGGAATCGTGACTGCATTGACTGCGGCCGTTGCCAGTAAAAGGTTGCCAAACAATATGGGCCGCAAAAATGTCAGCAAAGTGTTTACTCTCAGGCGAGTCAGAATACATAGAATTTTAGTCCATAAACTTTACTCTCTCATTCTGAGGAGCACTCTACTGCTATCGGCCAGTTCCCGCTTGAGCTGCTCAAGCGAGCACCCGGACGGCGCCAAAGATACCAGCTGTTCATTGCTCAAGCTTTGCCAGTTGGCCTCAATCTGCCCGGCATGGCTGAGATGCAACTCAGCCATGCTGACTACGCGGATCACGCCCATCTACGACTCTCCCTGTCCGCCCCAAGGTAATTAGGCTCCCTTGGTAAAACTCCTTGTTGCCTGTGGCGCTTTTTTTGCGCGCTTGGATGGTACTGCACGTTTTTACAAACAGCAGTTCAGAAATATCTGAAACTTTGGCTTTTTCCGATGTTTTTCGCGTCGTTAGCCGTAAAGCCATACTTTTGAGGGGGGGCTTTCATTCGAAATGATGACCGTCATTTACCCCCAGGTGCCAGCTCACAGCAAAGTGTTGCTGCTATAGCCTGAGACCGGGGTTCTGGGCTATCATCTGGCCCCATAATTTCAGCGTATTCCAAAGCAGTATTCATGATCACCATTTCCGATGCCCAGTTGATCCGTGGCACCAAGACCTTGCTTGACGAGGCCTCATTGACTATTTATCCCGGCCACAAGGTGGGATTAGTCGGCGCCAACGGTACGGGCAAGTCCTCATTGCTGGCCCTGATTTTAGGGCAACTACACCTGGACAAAGGCGAGATCAGCGTGCCATCCCAGTGGCGCATTGCAACCGTTGCCCAGGAGACCCCGGCGCTGGAGGTATCGGCACTGGAATATGTGCTCGATGGCGATAGTGAGTTTCGCGAGCTCGAAACCCAGCTGGCCAAGGCTGAAGCCGAGGATAATGGCCACAGGATAGCCGAACTGCACGGCAAGCTTGATGCCGTAGGCGGCTACAGCATACGTGCCCGTGCCGGTACCCTGCTGGCAGGTCTTGGCTTTACCGAGGCCCAGCAGAGCCATCCGGTGAAGAGTTTCTCCGGCGGCTGGCGGATGCGCCTCAATCTGGCGCAGGCACTGCTGTGTCGCTCAGAATTATTGCTGCTCGATGAGCCCACCAACCACCTGGATCTGGATACCATGTACTGGCTGGAAGGTTGGATTAAATCCTATCAAGGCACGCTGGTGCTGATCAGCCACGACCGTGACTTTATCGATGCCATAGTGGACGAAATCGTCCATGTGGAACACCAAAAACTTAACTTCTACAAGGGTAACTACAGCGCCTTTGAACACACTCGTGCCGAACGTATGGCCCAGCAACAGGTGGCCTATGAACGCCAGCAGCGAGAGAGAGCGCATATGCAGTCTTTTGTAGACCGCTTCCGTTACAAGGCCAGTAAGGCCAAACAGGCCCAAAGTCGCCTGAAGGCACTGGAAAAGATGACTGAGCTGATGCCTTCCAAGGCCGACAGCCCTTTCTATATGGAGTTTCGCGAGCCGGATGCGCTGCCCACCCCCTTGGTGAAGATGGAAGATGTGTCGGTCGGCTACGGCGACAAGGCTATTCTCAACAAGGTGCACCTCAATCTGGTGCCCGGTGCCCGCATCGGTTTATTGGGTCGTAATGGTGCCGGTAAGTCCACCCTGATTAAGTTGCTGTCTGAGCAACTCTCGCCCATGCGCGGCCTGTACGAGCCCAATCCCGGGCTCAATATCGGCTACTTTGCCCAGCATCAGATAGAGTTTCTGCAGCTGGATGATACCCCGCTGCAGCATCTGCAGCGCCTGGCCCCCAATGCCCGCGAACAGGAGTTGAGAGACTTCCTCGGTGGCTTTGGATTCCAGGGAGATATGGCGCTGGCCCAAGTGCGTCCCTTCTCCGGTGGTGAAAAGGCCCGTCTGGTACTGGCGCTGCTGGTTTGGCAACGCCCCAATCTATTGCTGCTCGATGAGCCCACCAACCACCTGGATCTGGAGATGCGCCACGCCCTGACCGTTGCACTGCAGGGCTTTGAAGGCGCCATGGTGATAGTGTCCCACGACCGTCACCTGCTGAGACTCACCTGCAACGACTATTACCTGGTCGATGGCGGCGAAGTGCGGATGTTCGATGGCGATCTGGATGACTATCACCAGTGGTTGCTGGATGCCGCCAAAGCTGCAACGGCAAGCGTGTCTCAGGTTGACGAAGCCTCACCGGCCCAGGACAAGAAACTGCAAAAGCGCCTGGAAGCTGAATTGAGGCAAAAACTATCACCACTGAAGAAACGCCAGGCCAAACTGGAAGCCGAGCAAAGCCTGGCTACCGACAGATTGGCGGAGCTGGAAAATCTGCTGGCGGATACTTCTCTCTACGAAGCCGAACAAAAGCCCAGACTGACGGAGATCCTCGCCGAGCGCACCCAACTTTCGCAGGCGCTGGAAGAGAGTGAAATGAACTGGTTGGAACTTCAGGAAGAGATAGACACCATCGAAGCCGAGTCAGGCCTTTGAGCCGGGGAAACCCGGGTGTTGAGATTGCAAGCAAGGAGAAAAGCGTGCCACATACGAGTCTGTTTACCTCTAGTCTTTGGCAGGAATGTGAAACACTTTACCCGGCGCTGGAAAGCCTGCTGATAAAGCTGCAGGACGAACACGGCCTGATAGTCAACCTCTTGCTGCTGGCGCTGACCCTGGACAACAAAGGCGTTAGCCTCAACCAAGGCTCGTGGGCCCAGCTCCACAGCGAAGTGGAGCAATGGGAAAGCGGTATTCTGCGCCCCTATCGGCGACTGAGACGCCTGGCCAAACCCAACCTGGGACAAACCGAGTACCAACAGATGTTGGATGTCGAGCTGATGATGGAACGCAGAGGGCAGCAGCTGATATTGCACAAACTCAACGGCCTGCCTCGCAGCGTCACTGAAGACAGGCAACACAATCTCAGTACCTATCTGGCGCAGTTCAACCTCAGTCCTCAGCAATATCCTGCACTGCTGGCTCAGGCTTGAGCCTCCGGGCCAGCAAGCTGGCGTTGCGCGCCGTCAAACCATAGATGCTCAATTGAGGATTGGCTCCCAAACTGCTGGGAAATACAGAGCCATCCATCACCGACAGATTGCTGTAGTAATGCGCCTGGCCTTCGCTGTTCACCCAGGATAACTGCCTGTTTTCACCCATGGCGCAGCCGCCCATCACATGCGCTGAAGCCACTATGGTCTTCAGTGGCGCCAGCAGCATCTCAGCAATAACCTGTTTGGCCTCTTGCCAGGAGGACAAAATTCCGGCGCCCTCATTGATGGGCATAACCTGCTCGGCGCCTGCGGCAAACTGCAGCTCGGCCATGCTGGCAAAGGCCCTTCTGGCGGCGGCAAACAAGGCCGGCGTCAGGGGGTAATCCAGGGCAGTGCCTTTATCTGTCAGCAATACCTGACCACCGGGCAATTCCGGCGAAAAGCCATCCCGGATCAGGGCTATGGTGACCTGCAGATGATTGAACCAGGACATCAACTCGGCATGCTGTGGCCCATAGCCCAAGGTCTTGGAGGCGATAAGCACAGGGTGCACCGGCGGTACTTCCAGCTTATATCCAGGTTGACCAGTGGCACCATCTTGCCAAACAAACTGATCCGAATATATCGACTGCGGTGCCCCGGAGTGGGCATTGATTGCTTCCCGAAAGCGGGCGCCGCTGAGTACGGTTGGGTGTAAACAGGTCTGCTTGCCGAGGCGCTGATAGGGATCTGTCATTTGTGAGCGCAGCAGCAATGCCGGAGTGTGGATTGCCCCGGCCGCCACCACATAATGACGGGCGCGGATCATCAATTTGACACCTGTAGGCTTGTTATAGCCATCGAGCGCCTCGGCTCTAAGGGCAAAAACCCGCTCACCATGATGCTCGAAGCGTTCGGCGCGAACATGGCTGTATAGCTCTGCCCCGGCATTCAGGGCAGCAGGTATTGTGGTGACCAGCATGGATTGCTTGGCATTCACCGGGCAGCCCATGCCGCAGTACCCAGTGTTCCAGCAGCCCAGCACATTGCGTTTGATAACTGTGTAGTCCCAGCCAAGCGCGACACAGCCATCCCTGAGGGCCTGGTTGTTGCGGTTGGGATCTATCGGCCAGCGACTGATATTGAGCCTTTGCTCCATCTTGTCGAACCAGGGATCCAGCTCGCTGCGGGACAAACCTTTAACCCCAAGGCTTTGCCAATAATCCAAGGTGGCTTTGGGGGTTCGAATCGAAGTAGTCCAGTTGACTGTGGTGGAGCCGCCGACCGACTTGCCCTGAAAAATACCTATCCCCTTATCCAGGGTCTTCATGGCCGCCGCTTGCTGGTAGAGTTCTGGATAGGCGCGGCGCTCCTCCATCACAAAGTCAGACGATGACTTGAGCGGCCCGGCCTCCAACAGCAAGACCCTGAGCCCAGCCTGAGTCAATATTTCAGCCGCCGTACCGCCACCGGCACCTGTGCCTATGATGACGACATCAGTCTCCAGTTCAAGATCCTCGGCCAAAGAGGCACCATCTGTATGTTTCCAACCTGTGGCCAGCCCGGCCAAAATGGGATCAGCTATCGACAAATGTGTCTCCAGTCGGGTATCAGAGTGCCAGTTTTGGCTTGTTATAGTTGAGTCTGTCCCAATGCTCAGGGCAGGCATAATAGCTTGCCATCAATAATTCTCTGAGACCGAGATAAGCTTGTTGCAGCAGCGCCATCCAAGCGCTGCGCCAGGACTCCAGCATGTCGACCAATTCGTTGGGGCTGCGCAGCATCAGAGGCGTCATGCTGCCGCTCAGCAAAAGTAAGCCAAAGCGGTTTTCCAGCAAGTCGAGCAGCTGTTCCAGCTCCTGACGCTGGGCCTTAGGTAGCCATTTCAGGGTTTGATTGACCGCATCCAGAGTGCGATTGATGGCATCGACTCTATGCTTGCTAATCTCAGGCAATGCGCCTTCAAGCAACACAGGGATCAAGGCACCAAGCAGAAGATCATGGGGCTTTTCCCGCTCACTCAAGCTGGCAATCTCCTCATCCACATAGAGGCTGACACCTAACGCCAGCGCCGTTGTTCCTCCCAAAGCCCACAATAGAAACTGCCGTCTTTGCATGCCTGTCCTCCTGTCATTTCCCTGCACTCGGCTGTGCTGACATCTGTGTTACAATCCGGCCGATAACCAATTAACCACAGCAAAGCGCCCACGGCAATAGGCCATTTTGCATGCGAGATCCCATGAGCAGCAGTTTTCGTCCGCCCTGGTGGGCCAGAAGCCCCCATTTTCAAACTATCATTCCCGTGCTGACCAAAGTGGCGGGGTTGCCGCTGCGGCGTGAGCGTCTGGAACTGGAAGATGGTGACTTTATCGATCTCGACTGGCTCAAGACGCCAACCCCGGGTAAGCCCTTATTGGTAATACTGCACGGGCTGGAAGGCAGCGCCGACTCCCACTATATCCGCCGCCTGCTGCGTGAGTGTCAGAAGCAGAGACTGGCCGCCGTAGTGCACCATCACAGAGGCTGCTCGGGTGAAGACAATCGCCTGGCGCGCAGTTACCACAGCGGTGATACGGCCGATATCAGCCATAGCCTGCAAACCCTGAAGCAGCGCTATCCCCACTCGCCTCTACTGGCGGTAGGTTACAGCCTCGGCGGCAATGTACTGGCCAAGTACCAGGGAGAATTTGCAGATAAAAGCCTGCTCAGCCGCGCCGCCGTGGTATCGGCACCGCTGGCGCTTGCATCCTGCGCCAAGCGGCTGGAGAAAGGCTTCTCCAAAGTTTATCAAAGTTATCTTATCCGCCAATTGCAGCAAAAAATGTTGCTGAAACTCGAGCGGGGCAACAGCCAGTTGCCGCTGAATGGTGAAGCCATCAAACGGCTGAACACCTTTTATGATTTTGACCATCAGGTGACTGCACCGCTGCACGGTTTCAACGGTGTCGATGACTATTATCAAAGGGCCAGCGCCTTGCCTTTATTGGGTAAGATAGCCAAACCGACCCTGATAATTCATGCAGCAGACGACCCTTTTATGACTGACGCCGTTATCCCATCATTGGCACATCTGCCCGCCTGCGTCGAATATGAACTTCATGCCAATGGCGGCCATGTAGGCTTTATTGAGGGTGGCACACCGTGGCGACCACGCTATTATCTGGAGCAGCGATTGCTGCGTTATCTGACGGAGTCAACTCATGCTGATACCCTATGAATCCCTGCTGCAACTGCCCAAGGAAACCCTGGATAACCTGATTAAGGAATACCTGCTTTCCCAGGTGGAAGACGGCAGTTTCGATTCCCTGGGTGACAAGGCGTTGGAGCAGGCCATCGGCAAGTGCCATCTGGCGCTCAAGAGCGGCCATTTACTGGTAGAATTCAGCGAAGATGACGAGTCCGTTGCCATCCGCTCCCGCGAGGAAATCATGCGCCGAACTCCACTTGCCCATGATTGACCCGTCCCCCTGCATTCCTTTATAAGTAGTTAACTAAAGGTTAACGGGCCAGATAACCACAGTGTTGGCCTGCGGCCCAAGTTCTTTGAAACAGGTAGGAAAAATGTCTGCAAAACATCCAATTATCGCAGTGACAGGTTCATCGGGGGCCGGAACCACGACTACCACAACCGCCTTCAGTCACATCTTCAGACAACTGGGGATCAATGCGGCCATGGTGGAAGGGGACAGCTTTCACCACTATACCCGCGCCGAAATGGAAGTGATGATCCGCAAAGCCAAGGCCGAAAACCGCAACATCAGCTATTTTGGTCCGGAAGCCAATGACTTTGCCCGTCTGGAGAAGTGTTTTGCCGACTATGCCGGCACGGGACAAGGGGAAACCCGCTCCTACCTGCATACCTTCGATGAAGCCGTGCCTTACAACCAGATGCCGGGTACCTTTACCCAATGGCGGCCGCTACCGGAAGACACGGATATGCTCTACTACGAGGGGCTGCACGGCGGTGTAGTGACCGGCGAAAGCAATGTTGCCCAACACGTGGATCTCTTGATTGGCATGGTACCCATAGTCAACCTGGAATGGATCCAAAAGATCATCCGCGATACCTCTGAGCGCGGCCATACCCGTGAAAAAGTGATGGGCTCAATCGTGCGTTCAATGGACGACTATATCAATCACATGACGCCGCAATTCTCCCGCACTCATATCAATTTTCAGCGGGTCCCTACGGTAGATACCTCCAACCCCTTCAGTGCCAAGGATATTCCCAGTCTGGATGAAAGCTTTGTGGTGATCCGTTTTCGCGGCATCAACAATGTCGACTTTCCTTACTATTTGAAGATGATCCAAGGGGCTTTTATGTCCAGGGTAAACACCCTGGTCGTGCCGGGAGGCAAGATGTCATTGGCGATGGAGCTTATTCTGACGCCGCTTATCAAAGACCTGATGGATAAGCGCCAAGCCCTGCTGGAGCAGGATATTGAATAAGCTGGTTGCAGATAAATTTTGGCTTCAGACTCGATTAAGTTTGATTTAAGTCTAAAGGGGTAAATTACAGTCATCGGGATTTCAGGCGAAATACTGATGGTTGACATACTCTTGGGGATAGATTCCCCCATCTTGATCTGTTTGTTCCCTCGAGTATGTCAACAACCTACCCTATTTTATATGCCCATAATGGGCATTTTTTATTGCCCGAATTCTTGCTCCCCATGCAAGCGCCCTTATCTTCTTCTGACGCAAACACAATCAACCACAGCGAAAAACCCAGCGTTCAGCAAAGGAATTATCCGTATCGGCTTGAAGCATTCACAATGGGCGTTATTCCATCAAGGGCACCACTTCACGGTAAGGCTTGTGACTGCGATAACTCTCCAGCCGCTGCCTAAATTCAAGCGCTTTACTGAAATCCTGTGACTGCTCAAGCGCTGCAATGGCCTGCTGCTGAGTCGCCACCGCAGCGGTAAAATCTCCCAATTCGGCGTAAGCTGCCGCCAGGTTATCGAGATTTGTGGGGTCCTGATTGTTAACTTCCAGTAGTTGCTTGGCAAGCGCCAACGCCCGACCACCATCTCGGTACTTGGCTTCCGGGCAAGTGGCCAGGATCCAGGCGGCATTGCCAAGAGAGATGTCATCACCGGCCGAGCTGAAAAACGCCACAGCCTTGCCGCAATGGCGGTTAACCCCTTCGCCGCCGGAAGCATAGAGGAAACCCAGTCTGAACTTGGCCCAATGGTTGCCCTGTTCAGCCAACGGCAGATACCAACGCTCGGCCAGCGCCAGATCCCGCTGCATTAACTTGCCTTCAAATGCCAGGTCTGCCAGAGTTTGCTGCGCCTTGGTCTCGCCCCCTTCGGCAGCTTTGGTCAACCAGGCGAGACCGGCAATTTTGTCCTCGACGACGAAACGGCCGGAGAGGTACATCAAGCCAAGCAGGTACTGAGCTTCCACTTCACCATTGGCGGCATTGAGCTGAATATAAGCCAGTTTGCTGGCGGCAATTTCCTTGCTTGGCTGGGGAATGGCAAAGGCCTGTAACTGTCCACTGAACAAACTCAAGGCCAACATGGCAGCCGCTGCAATTAAGGGGGTCTTCACTCTGATACCCTGTGGTAATCTATGCATACAGACTCATAAATTAGCCCGAACCCGGCGTGAAAGTCGAGGTGAATTCAACAATAAAATGCTAATAATAGCCCTCAATGTGCTTGGCGAATTGTGAGCAAGGCTGAGAAGATGTGATTTAACCTACAGACTCGAGCGAATCCAGAGGCTTTTAATCTGAATTGGTTGACATGTATCACTAAAGTATCAGAATGATAACCAAGATTAGCGATTTAATTGCGTTGATTCACTTAGTCTAAACTAAGACCAGGTTCAAAGTTTACTCTTTGATATTGACGTAAAATCCTTATTTAGAATATCCTTACTTTCGTTTTAATCAATCGAGGAACATAGGCATGGCTCTGATTGGTAAGCCAAAACCAGATCCGACTTTGGAGTGGTTTTTATCACACTGTCACATTCATAAGTATCCAGCCAAAAGCACCCTGATCCATGCTGGTGAAGATTCAGACACTCTGTATTACATAGTTAAAGGGTCTGTTGCCGTATTGATTAAAGATGAAGAAGGTAAGGAAATGATCCTCTCTTATCTGAATCAGGGCGACTTTATCGGTGAACTGGGTCTGTTCGAAGAGCAAGCCGAGCGTACCGCTTGGGTTCGCGCCAAGCAAGCCTGTGAAATTGCTGAAATCTCTTACAAGAAGTTCAAGCAGCTGATCCAGGTTAACCCTGAAATCCTGATGAAACTTGCCGCTCAGATGGCACATCGTCTACAGAGCACCAGCCAAAAAGTGGGCAACCTGGCCTTCCTCGACGTAGCAGGTCGTATCGCTCAAACTCTGTTGCACCTGGCCAAACAGCCCGATGCCATGACCCACCCAGACGGCATGCAGATCAAAATCACCCGTCAGGAAATCGGTCAGATTGTTGGTTGTTCCCGCGAAACTGTGGGCCGCATCCTCAAGATGCTGGAAGAGCAGAACCTGATCCAGGCGCACGGTAAAACCATAGTGGTTTACGGTACCCGCTAAGCCAGCTTCAGCTTGATTTAAGCCTGATTCTATAGAGTGGCCAAGGTAATATCCTTGGCCACTTTTGTTTTTCGGGAGCATCAATTGAGAGGGCTATTTTTCATTAGCTTTATTAGCCTGACTTTGAGTACTGCAAAGGCTGAAGTGGCCAGTCCCCACCTGGAACCCGATCACGATATCGCCAAGGAATTAGTGAAATCCGGGACGATTCTCTCCTTGGATGCCACTCTCTCTCAGCTACAATGGGTGTGCCATGGCAAATTGATCGACGCTCATCTCTATCAGAAAGATGGTGAATGGCGTTATGATTTGCAGATAAAAGTCGAACATGGCCATATCGTCAACCTGAGCCTAAATGCAGGCACAGGTTTACCCGATAACCTAACCCCATTACCGAGCGAATGTCGTCCCAATGAAACTGCTACTCGTTGAAGATAACGCCCTGCTGGTTGAAGAACTGGCAAAACAATTAAAGCAAGCAGGCTATGTCACGGATGTCACCGACAAAGCCATAGAAGCTGACTATCTGGTCAAAGAAACCCAGTATGACTGCATCATTCTCGATATCGGCCTGCCCGATGGCAACGGCTTGCAGTTGCTGGAAAAATGGCGTCAGCAGGGACTGACCACTCCAGTGATCATGCTGACCGCTCGCAGTCAGTGGCATGAAAAGGTCGAAGGCTTCAATGCCGGCGCCGATGACTACCTGGGCAAGCCCTTTCATACCCAAGAGCTGCTGGCCAGACTGCAGGCAATTATCCACCGAACCCATGGCCGAGCCACTGTGCCCGGCAAACAATTGAACTTCGGCGGCGTCAGTCTGGATGAAGCCGAACAGACAGTAACAGTCAATGGACAAAGTTTCGACCTGACTGCCATGGAGTTTCGCTTGCTGCGAATTTTCTTGATGTCACCCAAGAAACTGCTTTCCAAGGCACAGCTCACCGATAAGCTGTATCAATTTGACGATGAGAAAGAGAGCAATGTGGTCGAGGTCTATGTCACCCATCTGCGTAAGAAACTGGGTAAGACGGCGATAGAAACCCGTCGTGGCCAAGGTTATATCTTTCACGGCAGCCAATCCTGATGATGTCCATCCGCACCAAGCTGAGCCTGTGGCTAACAGCACTGGTGTTACTGAGTACCCTGATAGGCCTGGCGTTTATGGAGTCCATGCTGCGTCAGGCATTTCACGACTCTATCATCAACCGCTTGCAGGAAGATCTGGAACAGGTGGCACTGGCGACTCACCTCAATGACGGTGAGATCCTGATAGATCAGAGCCTGCTTTCCGGCTTCTACAAACCCGCCTATTCCGGGCGCTATTACCAGCTCAACCTGCCGGATAGGGAGATCCGCTCCCGCTCCTTGTGGGATCAACGCCTGGAGATAGTGCAATTGGAGCCAGGGCAAACCCGAGCCTGGCAAACCAAGGGGCCACAAAATCACGATATTCAGTTGTTGTCACTGGGGCTGACCTCCAGCAGCAAGAAGATCAATGCCACTTTGACAGTGGCACAGGATCTCAGCATAGGCCGTAAGGTATTTACCGAGGTTTATGGCACTAAACTGAGTGTCAACCTGGCTATGCTGCTGGCGATGATCCTGGGGATATTTCTGGTATTGAGGCAATCCTTCAAGCCGGTTAAGCAGATAAAACAGGCGCTGGCCAAACTCAGGGAGGGGGAAATCAACTCGCTGTCACTGGAGACTATTCCTCCCGAAGTCAAACCTCTGGCCGAAACCTACAACGAGTTACTTGAATACACCAGTAATCAAATTCAGCGCAGCCGTAATAATCTGGGCAATCTCAGCCACGGTCTGAAGACACCACTGGCGGTGATGCGTCAGCAGGTCGAGGCGCTGGGGTTGAAAGATCCCGACACCGCCAGGGCACTGGAACAGCAGTTGGAGCAGATCCACAAGATGATAGAGCGTAAACTGGCGGCAGCGCGAATAACCGGCGATATGCTACCTGCGGCGCAGCTGGTACTGCCAAGGGATCTGGAAAGCCTGTGCCAAACCCTGGATAAGGTGCATAGATACAAACAAATCAGTTGGCGCTTCGATATCAGCGATGGCATTCCCAGGCTGCCAATCCACAGGGAAGACGGGATGGAGCTGCTCGGTAACCTGTTGGATAACGCCTATAAATGGGCCTCTAGCCTGGTATTGGTGAGGGTGTGGCAACATCAAGGGCTGGTATATGTCAGTGTCGAAGACGATGGTCCCGGGGTGGCAGAAAAAAACATGCAAACCCTCACCCGCCGCGGCAATCGTCTGGATGAAGAGATCAATGGTCATGGATTAGGATTATCGATAGTCAAGGATATTGCCGAGCAGTATCAGTTGGATATCGACTTCAGCAGAAGCCCGGCACTAGGTGGACTCAAGGTTTCACTGACCTTCAAGGCCTGAAGGTTAGCCTGGCTCCTCAAAGAGCCGCTGAAACAAAAATAAAGAACCCAGCCTAGGCTGGGCTCTTTGCTATCAAGCTGTCAGACCTTGGCTCAATCGAGCACAGGCAGGTAGCTCAGAGCCAGACGATCGCGGCTCAGTTGACCATTGAGTATCTCACCCACAGTGCCGCCCTTGAGCTGTTGCGCCAACAGTTCAGGAGAAGCCGAGGCGATAAACTGCTGCACTTCCTTGATGCGGGCAATCAGCGCCAGCGCCAACTTGTTCTCGGCGGTGGCGGCATAGATTTTACCGTTCAGGGACACTTGGGCCTGCATATCCAGCCCAGGGGCAGCCTGATGAATACCGACATATTCACGCCATACCCTGGCCTTCTGCTCACCCTGATAGTCGCTGTCCACCGAGGCCAACACCACTTGTCTCAGCATCATCTGCAGCAGGTTGCTCTTGCCTTTGGGTTGACCATTGACTGTATCAAAACCAAAGAAGCGTGATACTGTGCGGTCATAATTGGGCAGAGGCTCTATGCTCTGGCTGGCAAAATCACTGTAGTAAGGCAGATACGTTTCCAGCTCAGGGCTGCTGTTACAGGCATCGGCAAACAAAGGCTTGCCATTGCTGACCAGATCCGGGCCATTACCCAGCGCCATGCGGCAAAGCATCTCTTCGAACAGCTTGCCGGTTTGTGGCAGATCCACCAGCGCCTTGTGACCGCGGCTGGAAGTCGATCTCGGAGTCGTGCGGCTCACCAAGGCGCGCACTGCCAACAGTTTGTCAGGCCATACCCCAAGCACATCTCGCTCGTTGACATAAGGATGGTTGGGCGAGCCTTCAGGCGCCTTGACCCCGTTCAGCAAACGACCGGCGAAGGTAACATCGGCGCTCAGCATATCCCGGAACTCTTCCTTGATACCATAGTTGATGATCAGTTCCTTCAGCGCTTCTGGAGAGTCGGCAAACCGGCTGATCACTTCACCCGGAGCAAACCTCATGGTCATGTCGGCGCTCTTGAAACGATATTGCTCCAGCAACTTGGCAAAGTTGTACTGCTGTCTCAGCGCTGCCTGGCCATCTGCAGTGCGGAAGGTGACATCTACCACGGCATCATTTTCACCGGCAAGGCGCAGAAACAGGTCGGCCGCCTTGTTCATCGCCCTTTGGTTGGCACAATACCAGGTATCCTGGCCAGCTGCAGCTTTCACCTGGCAGTCGTTGGCGAAGAAGTTTTCCGGCAAGTCAAAGATCCCCTCGAGGAAGCTGACATCTTCGATAAACTGGCGGATCTCATCAAACTGGCGCTTGCGGGCAATGGTGTAACCCAGGCTGTGATCTTCATAAAGGGACTGACGGTTATGTCTGAGGTTACTGGTTTCATAGCTGTCCTGATATCTGTCGATATAGAACTGGGCAATGTCATCCAGCTTCTGACCGGCATCACTGCGGTTACAGTTGCTGTTGAGCGACACATGCTCGTCAGTACAGAAGGCATAGCTGCGCAGCTTGTGGTCGCGGGCAATGTTATAGAGCGCACCGAAACGAGTCTCGCCCTGGAGCACGCCCTTTTGCAGCTCCTCACGACGCTTGGCATCTTCCTCTTTGAGGGAAACAAAATCACCATTTTCGGCTTCAACTTCACGGGCATAACCGAAACGCAGCGCCGCCAGGTCATAGGGCTCAAAAGTGGTCGCAAAGCGGTTAACGTTATAGTCCATCTGGCTGGAAAATTCGGCGTTCACTTTCAGATCCGAATAACCGGCACCGGCAAAAGCCTGGTTCAGTGTTTCCATTTCCTGTTGGCTAAAGGTGTTGTCACCATCGCGGCTACCGGCGAAGTTGTGTCTCAGGCCGAAGTTATGGCCCAGTTCATGGGTCAGAGTACCGGCAAAGGCTTGGGCGGCCAGCGCCGTGCTCAGGCTATCTTGCAGATCCAGGCTCAGCTTCTCGAATGCCTGCAGCTTACCGCCAACTTCACCATTGGCCCACAATTCGGCATTCTGCCAATCAATCTTGTGGTCCTTGACACCGGTCGGCAACATTCTTTGCTGACCGCCTGCGGCAAACACAGTGTCGATATGCATCAAAGTATGCTCGGACCAATAGTCACGGCTGGCTTCATCGAAGTCGGCCAAGGCGTTGAACTGTTGCTCAACGGGTTTGAGTGGCAGAGTAGCCGGAGTGGCGGCTACCATCACATCGGCAGGCTTGTCCAGCGCGGCAGGCGCAGTTTCCAATGTTGCTAAAGCTGCAGGCTTAACCACGGCTTGCTGATAAGGCACGCCGGTGAGCGCTTCGACCGAAGCCGCATCCAGCTTGCCACGGTTATAATCCAGCATCAGTTGCCGATAGTAACGCACCGCACCTTGTTTGAGGTTGGAGCTGTACTGGTTAACCCTGGCGCTGACAATCTCCCCTGTCAGCGGGTTGGCTGCTGATGGACCGTAACCGGCCAGACCGTTATCCAGCGGCTCGTCAAACAGAGTGATATGGTTATAACGCAGATCGCCGTGGCGTTTATCGCCCGCCTGCTCCAGCTTAATCTGTGGCAAGCCGGTATGATAGCGACCGTTGGCGATATTCATCGCGGTCACAGACTCGATAGCCGCATCCAGGAACGGCTTGTTCCTGGCTTCATAGAAGTTGTTGGACAGGTAATATACCAACTCTCCCTTGGCCGGGTTGAAGCGGTTCAGGTAGGTTCGAACATAGCCATCCACCCCCTCTGAGTCGGTTCTGTCCCGATAGCTGTGACTGGAGTTGAAGAAACCAAAAGTGCCCTTCTCATGCTCGCTGTAAGGAATGGCTTGATAATCTTCGCTGGCCAGCTGATCCAGCGCCACTATGGAGATAAATTCCGTAGTGGTGAACGACAGGTTATCCAGATTGCCACCGTAGAACTGATTGAAACACTGGCCCGATGCCTGGTAGGTGTGTTCAATCTCGAAGTTGATCACCCCCTTGTCCAGATCCATTTCATAGCCTTTGTAGGTTCCGGCATTGACCAGTTTTGGAGATTCAGTTTCGGTGACACACTCACCAAACATAAAGATATCGTTGATCCCCAGCTCAGCTATCTTGGTGTCGGCAAAGTCAGGCACAAAAAAGCGCTTGTCCTGCCAGGTCAGGTTGGCATCGGTATTGACCTGCTCGACGTTGATACATTCTCGCCACTTGTCTTCGGTACATCTGAAGTCTATGTATTCACCGGGGATGGTCAGCACTGGCGCCTGGTTGATGCCCTCCTGGTAGCGGCTGTCATGACCAAGACCTATGGCGTCCCGATCCAACTGACGAACCTGTATGCCATTCTCTGTCTTATGCAGGGTCACTAACTTGGGATCACCTTGGCTAAAGCCGCGGATGGCAGCAGCATACCGCGGCGCCTTGCCGACACTGCGGATATAGAGATATTGGCGCTCACCCGCCTTCTCTATCGAGTCGCTGCTAATCTGTTTCTCATCTTTGGGCAACTCCTTGTATGGTTCTTCTCCTGCCCCACATCCTGCGAGTGCCAGGCTGGCTGCAATCGCCAGACTCAGACTTGACTTCTTCATTTAATCCTCTGAATAAATTGAGTTTATAAGTATTTTGTTACTGAGAAATAGAAGGTAGAGCTGCGCTTGTTATACAGCTCAAATCCTTCGGAAGGCCCCAGTTCCGGGTGGTAGAAACGGCCGCTGTTGTTATGGCCAATGGCCAGTGTCCAACTATCGGCAGGCATCCATCCCAGTTCCTGGGCAAAGGTGAATTGGTCATCCATACGACGACCACGGTAGTTCTTCGACATCCGATAGCGGCCGCTGATATCCAGGTACCAATGACTGGCAAATTGCCAATAGGCATCGGCCACCAGATCGACCTGATGTTCAATCAGCACCCGCTCACCGGCGGTCTTGTACTTGTAGGCGTTGTACCTGTATCTGGGAGACAGGTAGAAGCTGAAGTTGCCCTCAGGACGATAGAAGAGATAAGCCGCCACTCTGGGGGCATACTCCAGTCTATCCAGCTTGGTGTAATGCGCCGCCGGCAGATAAACACCGACACTGCCCTTAAGCGACAGAGTGTCGGTCAGGGAATAGAGTGGCGTTCGATACTCGAACAAGGGGTCAAAAAAGCTCGACTCCTTACCGTGCAGCGTCTCTTTTTCACTGCCAAAGGTCAGCAGTACACTGCCCCAATCACTGTTGTAATCGACCCTGGCATCCAGGCTATAAGCCCGGTAAGCATCGAAAGCCGATTCACTGTAGGCATTGCGGGTATAAGACGCATTGAAATAGGCAGTCCATTCGCCGAATTCTTCCTGTTTGAGTTCAAACTCATTAACCGCCTGAGCTTGTCCCGCAAGCAATAGTAAGCCCAGCAAAGGGAAGATCGTCTTTGCTTTTTTACTTTTTATTATGCGTGACAAGGCCAGATCGCGGTGATAGATACCGGATCTCATATTTAAAAGCCTTAATTTATTTAAAACGAATTAATCTGGAGCTAATTCCAGTCTAAGAGGTACTGCCACGAATAGGTTTTACCCATTCGAGAAGCAGTTGCGCCCAATAGGGCATCCAACCAAAGGAAAGTTGCGGGACACCCAGGTTGGGAATACGGGGCCCGCAGAAGAACAAAATAAACCAACTGACTGCTATGGCTTTAAACACTTCGGCCAAGACGGCGTTATCTGCCAGTTTAACAGCCATAATACAAGGCAAGGAAAGAGAATAGATTGCCAGCTGATTTACCTGTGATGTGTTCTGTTTGGCAATAGATATCAGTGTATTAACTTCTTCAAACTCATTAGATATCGCTGCATTAGAAAAAGCCAAAAACAATAGCAAAGGCATGGCCAACTTGACCAAGCTCAGTAATTTATTATTCGACTTTGTTCTCTCGTTCATGGTTTTTTCGCTGTTCCAAGTGGAATAGCGTCTCGATATTGATACTAATGCACTTAATACACATTGTTACGTATGTAAACAAGCATAGGCATGAAAAACCTTACAATCAACACCAATACTTAATGACTAGTCTAAATAGATTAAAAACTGGGTGTACGTCATAAAAAACATCATAAAAACAAATTAATAAAGCATGCAAAACACCAATAAAAAAACATATTTAAAACACAATAAAAACATTGAGACATCAAAATATTAAGCATGTCGTTTTGTTTATAAAAAAAAGCCTCCCTAATTAAGGAGGCCATTTATAAGAATTTAAGCAATGCTATGCTTTGACGTTAGTGCTCTCAAAAATCTTATCTGCCGAGGCCGCAACAAAGCCGGTATAGAGTTCACCATCGGCTTTAGGGTAACGCAGGGCAAATTCATAGAAACAACTGGGGATCTCTACCGTCTTGTCATCAAAGGCGACGGGGATTCTGTCGGCCATGGTGGACGACTGTTCCAACAAGACTTCAGCTGAGCCTTTGATCTCACCGCCCACACTGTTGAGGATAAAACCAGCTTCCTTGAGCGCGGTATTGACGGCGGCCAGGGTGCTGAACTCGGCCAGATGGTTCACAGACACGGTAAAGTGATTGGCACGATAACCAAAGGCGGCAACCCAGGCAGCATACTCACTCTCGGCAAGCAGGGCTTGGTAGGTGCCATAATCAAGCTGCCAATGCCTGCCTGAATAAGTAAAGTTATCTGCGGTCAAAGCCTGGGTTGGGATCTGCTCAACCAAGTCGGTAACCCGTTGTTGCAGCTCTGGGCTGAACTCTTCCACCAGTAGTTCGGAAATGAAGACCTTGGGCTGAGTCGGATCCGGATGCTCAAAGTGCTTCGCCACCAGCTTTTTCTGCTCAAAGCGATAATCGCCGCAAGCCACATAGCCCAGCGCTTCGAAATGGGCCGCCAGCACATCCAAGCCCACCTTGGGCAGATTAAATGTACGCAAGGCGATATGGTCGTTAATAATCGCCTTGCCTTGACCCAACAGCTGATGCACTTTGGCCGCCGAAGGCGTCATCTTGATATAGTCCTGCCACATGGCATTGAACAGCGCATTGATATCTGTATGCATGGTTATTCCCTGTGTAATGCAGTTTGCCCAAAGGCAAATGGTATGTTCAAAAAAGGGAAGCGCCACTGCGCTTCCCTTCACTGTCAGAGGCTAAGTCCCGGACTCAATGCCTGTGGCAAACTCAAACCATCGGCCTCCATGGAAGCCACGGGATAGGCACAATAGTCGGCCGCATAGAAGGCGCTGGCTCTGTGGTTACCCGATGCCCCGACGCCGCCGAATGGCGCCGCACCAGAGGCTCCGGTGATCTGCTTATTCCAGTTCACTATGCCGGCACGAATCCGTGCCAGGAAATAGTCATAGTCTTCACGGCTATCGGCCAGCAGCCCGGCAGAAAGTCCATAACGGGTATCATTGGCCAGCGAAATCGCCTGATCAAAGCTGCTGTAGCGCACCAGTTGCAGCAAGGGCCCAAAATACTCTTCATCGGGCAGTTCAATCACCTCGGTAACATCAATCAGCCCAGGTGACACCAGGCCGGTACCGCTCTCAATATGGGTCAGTTCCACCAGCGAAACCCCGCCGAGATTCTGCAGATTACGCTGCGCCGCGACCATGCCCTTGGCTGCTGCTTCAGAGATCATCGAGCCCATAAAGGGCTGTGGTTCGGCATTCCAGGGGCCGACAGCTATCGCTTTGACCGCTGCAACCAGGGCGGCAATCAAAGCATCGCCCTGCTCACCTTTCTCTATGTAGAGACGGCGGGCACAGGTACAACGCTGGCCACTGGAGATATAGGCAGATTGAATAATTTCGTGCACGGCCGCCTTGATATCACTGATCCCTTTAACGATGAGCGGATTGTTACCACCCATTTCCAGGGCAAGGATCTTGCCCGGATGACCGGCGTACTGCTGATGCAGCAAGTGGCCGGTGCGGGAGCTGCCGGTAAAGAACAGACCATCAAGCTGAGGATGTGAAGCCAGCGCCTTGCCGGTTTCCACTTCGCCCTGCACCAGATTGATAACCCCGGCTGGCAGACCGGCTTTCTCCCACAGCTTGAGCATCAGCTCTGCCACTTTTGGCGTCAGTTCCGATGGCTTGAATACCACGGTGTTGCCCGCCAGCAAAGCCGGTACTATATGGCCGTTGGGCAGATGGCCTGGGAAGTTATAAGGCCCAAAGACCGCCACCACGCCGTGGGGCTTATGTCTCAGCACGGCCCGCCCGGCAGGCAGTTCATTTTCAGTTTCGCCGGTACGCTTGTGATAAGCCGCAACAGACAGACCGATTTTGCCTATCATGGCACCCGCCTCGGTGGCCGTTTCCCACAATGGCTTACCGGTTTCCTGCGCTATGGTGTCGGCGATTTCCGCCTTATGGGCTTCCAGCTGATCGCGATAAGCCTCTATCACCTGCAGGCGGCCGTCAAAACCGAGCATAAACCAGTCAAACTGTGCCTCTCTGGCGGCTGCAACGGCAGCTTCTACTTGAGCCGGAGTAGCGGCATTACCCTGCCACAGGGTTTCACCGTTGGCCGGGTTGCTTGAACTCATTGCCTGGCCTTCGCCAGCGAGCCATTGGCCCTTGATAAATTGTGTCATTATGCTGTTCCTATATTGCCAATACCCTGACCGATTGCCCGTCTGCCACCAAGAGTGCGGCGGCCATCTCGCTCGACAGGATCACTTCTTCACTGTCGTCTGTCAGCGCCAGCTTGGCCGAACCGGCACGGTAGTCTGCCAAATGGGTGTTGGAGAGAATAAAGCTGTCCTTTGATTGAGGCATATCACCGATACGCACCGTCAGTAAGCGACTCTCGCGCACGGAGCGAATGTCCGCCAGGTTGCATTCAACCGTGGGGCCACCATCAAAAATATCCACATAGTTGCGCCAGCGGAAACCTTCCGCCTGTAACAGGCTCAAGGCCGGGCGTGTATTGGTGTGCACTTCACCGATAACCTTCTGCGCCGCTTCGGGCAACAGGCAAACATAGACAGGGCTGCGGGGCATCATCTCGGCCATAAAGGCCTTCTGCCCCAGACCTGAGAGGTAATCGGCCTGGATAAAGTCTATGCCGAGGAAGTTTTGCTGCAGCCAGCCGTAGAAAGGGGAATTACCGTTTTCATCGCTGACCCCGCGCATCTCGGCGATAACAGTTTCACCGAATCGATTGGCATGCTGGGCCAAAAACAGAAAGCGGCTGCGTGACAGCATGCGGCCATTGTTGCCCTTGCGGTAGGAATCTCTCAGAAACAGGGTGCAGAGCTCGGCGGCACCTGTGTAATCATGACACAGGCTGAGGGTTTCAACCTCGTTACGTACTTCTATCTGCGACGAATGATAAACCTCTGTACCCAGACGGTAATGGTAGAAGGCATCTTCCATTCCCACCGCGGCTTCCAGACCACAGGTGCCCACAACCTCTTGGGTCTCTGTGTCTTCCAGCACCATGAGGTAACCTTCATCAAAAGGCGTTTCCACCGCCTTGGCGAAAGAGGTTTCCGAACGGGCGATTTTGCGGGTCAGCAGTTCATCATTGACCGGCAGCGAGGTGAATCCATGGCCCGATTCCTCGGCGATACAGCGCAGCGCCGGGAAATCTGAGGCTCGGATAGGCCGTATGATTAACATGGTTAAATCTCCACTCATCCACAGTTGCTGCTCCGTCGGGCCTGCCCGTCAGAACAGCAGCTGTGAGTCTATTGCGCTAAGTGGGCCAAGGCCCACGGGGATCAGGCGGCAACCACCTTGGCGACCGCTTTTTCAAAGCGTGCCAGACCCTCGGCAATATCACTTTCAGGGATGATCAAAGAAGGAGTAAAACGAACCACATTGGCACCGGCCATCAGTGTCATCAGGCCATTGTCGACCGAGGCCAACAGAAACTCACGGCTGCGTCCCTGATACTGCTCATTCAACACGGCGCCGAGCAACAGTCCTTTGCCGCGCACCTCGGAAAACACCCGGTACTTGGCATTGATTTTTTCCAGGCCATCACGCAGCAGTTGCTCACGGCGTTTAACGCCCTGCAACACTTCGGGGGTATTGACCAGATCAAATACCGCGTTGCTGACGGCACAGGCCAGAGGGTTACCACCATAGGTGGAACCATGAGTGCCCACTTTAAGATGAGCGGCAATCTTGTCCGTGGTCAACATGGCCGCGATGGGGAAACCGCCGCCCAGGGCCTTGGCCGTGGTGAGAATGTCCGGCACTATATCTGTACCCATGTAGGCATACAGCTCGCCGGTACGGCCAACGCCGGTTTGCACTTCATCGAACACCACCAACGCATTGTACTTGTCGGCCAGTTCACGCACCTTGGCCAGGAACTCTGGAGTGGCGTTTATGATACCGCCCTCACCCTGCAGCGGTTCCAGCATGATGGCACAGGTCTTGTCCGACACCGCGGCTTCCAATGCGGCAACATCGTTGAATGGCAGGTGTGTGATCCCCTGCGGCTTGGGGCCAAAACCATCTGAGTAGGCGGCCTGACCACCGACACTGACGGTAAAGAAAGTTCTGCCGTGGAAGGCCTTGTCGAAGGCGATAATCTGCTCTTTTTCGGCGCCGAAATTATCCAGAGCATAGCGGCGGGCCAGTTTCAGGGCCGCTTCATTGGCTTCGGCACCTGAGTTGGCGAAATAGACCTTGTCGGCAAAAGTGGCGTTAACCAGTTTGGTCGCCAATGCCAGTGCCGGCTCATTGGTCATCACATTGGACAAGTGCCAGAGTTTTTCGCCCTGCGCCTTAAGCGCCTCAACGGCGGCTGGATGACAGTGGCCCAAACAGTTAACTGCAATACCACCGGCAAAGTCGACATACTCTTTGCCTTCCTGATCCCAAACACGACTGCCATCGCCACGCACCGGGATAACGGGTGACGGTGCATAATTAGGCACCATGACTTCATCAAACTGGGCACGTGTCAAATTCATGTTTACACTCATTCCTTCTCATCCTTTGTGTTGTCGGCGGCTCTGTCGGCCACCGTTTTAAGCAGTTAATCTTTATTATTTGTGAGTAAAACTGCACTTACTTGTGTTGCTTAGGTGTCATTATTAGCGAAATTGTGATCAAAATACCAGTTTGATCAATATGCAGGAGCAATGCCTTGGCCTATAAGTGCATAAAGATCTGAGTTTGAGAATTAAGCAGGCAAATATCTGCCGTTTAACGGCATAAATAGTCACAAAAAATCTCAACTGACACCGAATTCGTTAACTATTCATACATTTTGAATAGTTAACGATAATCATAACAGTAGATTATTGCGTATAAAAGCAGCGATTTGGCCCCTGGCTTCCATGGCCTCAGGCAAGAGTTCAAATAATGGAAAGACATGGGGCATATTGAGGTAGAAACCGGCTTCTATGCGACCGCCGTCGCGTAATACCGCCTGTTGCAGGCGCTCGGCATCCTGTAGCAGCAGCTCACGAGTACCGGCCAGCAGCAAGATGGGCGGCAGATCGTTAAAACAACCATAAAGCGGCGAGACCCGCTCAGACATGGGGTTACTACCGGCGAGATACGCGCCTCTGAGTCTGAGCAGTGATTCAATGGTGAACAGAGGGTCGTCGGCTGCCAGAATGCGCTCGGTGTCGCCTGTGATGCCGAGATCCAGCGCCGGAGACAGCAACACGCAAGCTCTCGGCAACGGTAACTCAAGTTGTTTCAGCTGCAACAACAGACTCAAGGCCAGATTGCCTCCAGCCGAGTCGCCCATCAGCACCAATTGAGTCGGGTCACAATGCTCAAGCGTCATCCGATAAGCTTCCAGCACATCATCACAAGCTGCCGGAAACGGATGCTCAGGTGCCAGACGATAATCAGGTACATAGCAATCTGCCAAACTGCGCTGCATGATATCGGCCAGGAAACGGGCATGGGCATGGGGAGTCTTGAAACAGAAACCACCGCCGCGAATATAGAAGAGGCTGACATCTCTTGGCTGCGGCAGCTGGTAATGGATGAGCGGCGAGTGGCTCAGTGGCCAGTGCTCGACCTTAAGCTCCTGCGGCCAGCCCAACCAGCGACGATCCATCTCCAATAAGCGCTGGCGAATAGCACTGAGTGGTACTTTGGCACTGCCGCGACTGACCGACGGCCGCGCCACATAAGTTAACAACCGGTTCAATACCGAGGCTTGCCAACTGGGCATAGCTCCTCCATGGAAGGCCTACAGGCTCCGCAACGGCTTAAAGCAGCTCGGGTTTGCGGTAATTCTGGCCTTTGAGACGAATGAGTTCCTGTTCAGTGAGCTCATGATACGCCATCATGATCTGTCTGTCCCTGAATTCCAGTTGCCGCATCTCTTCCAGTAAAAAACACTTGGCAAAACAATCGGCTTTAGCCAGCACTGCCGCATTGGGTGACAACTGACTGAACCCCAGAGCAGTGTCTCGCTCCTTGAGCAGGGTCACCATGGCCGCATCCGCAAACCCAAGCTGAGTCGGCAGTTGCCAATTGAGTGACAGCGCATGCTGCTTGACCAGGGAATAGACCAAAGCGGCGGGAAAATCACACAGGGCGATGGCATCGTAGAGCGCCTTATCCCTGTCTCGACTCGCCTCCCTGAGCCAGGAGCCGCGCAACTGCTCAAACAGCTTGGCGCTCATGGAGAGCAGCACTGAGATCCCCAGTTGTTGCATCAGGGAAACCGCATACAGCATTGGAGCATCCAAGTCATGCAACCTGGCCAGAGTTCTGGCGGCAATGCCCTGCACCTGCGAGAAACGCCATAGCTTGCGCACAGTCCAAAGCAAACTGGCATGACCTGTGGGCAGCCAGTGACGATAGGTGTAGTAAGGGATCAATACCCGCAGGTGCTCAACGCCTATATAGCTGAGCACCAGCTTGAGGTCTGTCAATTGCACATCCAGATTCTGCGGCCTGCGAGCCCTGAATGAGGGGCTGTTGACCAGAGAGCTCAAGTCCCTCACCAACCAGCTCTGCTCGGCAACGACCGGGCGAAGGCGTGCCAGATCAAGCCTTGGGTGCTGCAATAACTCCAGCAGCAAGATCTGTTTATCTGTTATGCCTGATAAGCGTGTCACCTCTTCGATGGAGGCCAGATGGTTGCCGAGTTCAGCCGCCAGGGTATAGTTCAACTGAACCGACACTCTTTGATAAAGCGCCTTGGCCTGTTGCTGCCTCGCGAGCCGCTCCAGAGTCGCCTCGCGTTCAACCTCAAGCTTGAAGGCCACCGCCGCCAGCTCAGGTTCAAGCTCATCGCCACCGCTATCAATGCGTTGCTTGCCCAGTATCAACTGCTGATACAGGCGCTGCTCTATCTCTATTACACTTCCGGGTTTTACGCCCCCCGCTACCGACAAGGCCAAATTATTACCTTCCTGCCACACCCGTACCCGGGCTCCATTTTTTATGTTAGTCCCTTTATTGTTATATATGTAGCGGCTTTATCAGCAATATCTTGATAGCAAAAAGAAACAGGCCTCGAATGAGGCCTGCAAAGTGACTATTTCAACTCTTGTTCAAACAACTTATAGATGCGGCGATACTCGTCCAGCCAGCTCGATGGCTGTCTGAAGCCATGGGGTTCAACCGGGTAGATAGCCGTCTCAAACATCGGCTTTTCCAGCTCTATCAGTCGCTGCACCAGGCGGACACTGTCCTGGAAGAATACGTTGTCGTCCATTACCCCGCTCATGATCAGCAGCGGCTTTTGCAAGCCCTCGGCATGATAGATGGGCGAGCTGCGTTCATAGGCGATGTGGTCCACATCCGGGGTGTTAAGTATGTTCGAGGTATAAGGCGCATTATAGTGAGCCCAGTCGGTCACAGGCCGCAGCGCGGCGCCGGCCTGGAACAACTCGGGTTGGGTAAACAGTGCCATAAAGGTCAAAAAGCCGCCGTAAGAACCGCCATAGGTGCCTACCCGCTTGGCATCAACATTGGCATGCTGGCTCATCCATTTGACACCATCGGCCAAGTCTTCCACTTCCGGATGCCCCATATTACGGTAGATGGCGGTGCGCCAGTCGCGGCCATAGCCTTTGGAGCCGCGATAATCCATGTCCATCACCACATATCCCTGCTGTGCCAGCAGGTTATGGAACATGAACTCACGGAAATAACCGGAAAAACCATAATGGGCATTCTGCAGATAACCGGCACCATGATTGAAGATCACCGCCGGATATGACTCGGCGCGATCTTTGTCGAAACCAGCCGGCAGATACACCCTGGCATAAACGTTACCTGCGCCATGGCTGGAAGGCACGGCAACCACCTCAGGCGCCTGCCAAGGATAGCTCTTGAAGCTGTCGCTGGTGTAATGGGTCAGTTGCGTCAGCTCACCGCCTATGGCTTGAATATAGAGCTCATCCGGCCGGGTCAGGCTGGAGGCGGTCAACAGCAGCGAACGGCCATCCGGGCTCAGGCTGTAGTCGAGCACGCCGTTCCACTGGGTCAGTTGTTCATCCTTGCCGCTACTTATCTCAACCCGATAAACATTGTACTTGCCGGGGTGTTCTTTGTTGGCCTTGTAGTAGATATAACGATTATCCGGGCTCAGAGTGATGTCACTGACCACGAACTTACCCGAGGTCAAAGCCCGCGCCTTGCCACCGAGCGGCTTGAGATACAGCTGCGAATAACCACTCTCTTCCGACAGGTAGTAAAGGGTCTCGCTGCCGGGTAACCAACCATACTGATTGTAGTCATAGTTGACCCAGGCATCGTCATGCAGCCTGTGCTCAGTGACTAGCTTGCCCTTGGCCAGATCGACACTGGCCAGCCACCGGTCTTTGTTGTCCACGGCTTCCAACATTACGGCCAAGCGCTTGCCTGAGTCTTGCCATTGAATGGCGCTCTGACTCCAGCCCCAATCCTGCATCAGTTGGATCTTGCGCGGGGCTTTTTCACTTTCGTAGCGCTCCCCCTTCGCCTTGGCGTTTTCTGCCTTGACGCCGGCCAACACATCCTGGTTGTAGCCGAGCAAACCTTCGATGGTTATCTCTTTCTTACTCTGCTGCTGCAAGTCCAGCAGTACCAAGCGCTGCCCTGGCACCTTGTCTTCAGCCACTCTGGCTCGCACGGGTACAGGATCGACATAGCCATCTTTGCCAAGATAGTTGGGCATGATGTCATGCTCGCCACGCCAGTTGTAACTCTTGTCCTGCAACGCCAGCAGCACATAGCGTCCATCCGGCGACAGGCTCAGTTCCACCAGCTGCTCACTCTCACCCAGATACCAAGGCTTGGCCGACAGGGTCGGGTCTTCATTCTGTAACTGCTGCTGATACGTCTCCCGAGCCTTGGCGTTTTCCTGCTGTTTGGCCACATAGCGGATCAGCTTGTGTTGCTCCTTGGCGAGATAAGTTTCCGGCTCTTTGGTCTGTGCCGGCTCTTTGGTCATCTTGATATCCGCGAGTTGCTCCACAAGGCCTGAGTCTGCATGCAATCTGAATATCTGCCCCGCCTGCCAATAGGCAAGATCGCCATTCGCTAAAAAACGCAGCCCTTCAACCTTGGTATTTTGCCGGGTCAACTGAGTGATCTCACCGCTATCGAGCGCCTTCACGAACAGGTTGCCCTGATAGATATAAGCCTTGCGGCGCTTATCCGGGCTCAAAACACCGTCTCGTTGCGAGATGGTATGCAACTCAGACAACGCCAGCTCCTGCGCCTGTTTGTCTGTCACTCCCTGACGATAGTAACTGCGCAGCACAGATGCACTCTGCTGGCGGGCGAACAGCACAGCGTGGCTGTCATCGCTCCAGTAGGCACCTTTGGGGGCGAGTCCCATCCAATCTGGATCCGCCATAATTTGATTCAGAGTTAACGGCTTGTCGGCCACAGGAGGCGCTGCCAAGGGTACTGTTTGGCTGGCTTTGGTGATCTCTTGGGTGGTGAGTTGCGGCTCGGTGGCGGCGCAGCCGCTGAGAACGGCCAGAGTCAAAACACTCAGACCGGCATGACGCATCAGGCTTTTCATCATCCTTCCTTTTTTATAGTTATCTTGGCCGCCGGGAAGCGACATATGACAGAAAACAAGCGATTGCGGCCTGTTATACCATATTTGCCAGAGGATGTTGTTCTGCAAAAGCTGAAAACTTGTAAAGGCTTGTTAAGGATGGAGCCTTGGTACGAATCCGGGACTGACTCACTGCTCCTTAAGCCAGACGCAGAAAATTATTGAGTAGTTCAAGCCCCTGCTGGGTCAGAATGGATTCAGGATGAAACTGCACGCCGTAGAGGCGTTTTTGTGCATGGCTGATGGCCATGATTTCCCGCCCGTGTACCGGGTCATCATACCAGGCATCCAGACTGAAGCCTTCAGGCACAGAGTCAATCAGCAGCGAGTGATAACGGGTCACGGTCAAGGGGTTGGCCAGACCTTGAAACAGCCCGCGACCATTGTGACTGATTGCCGATGTCTTGCCATGCATCACCCGCTTGGCCCGAACCACCTTGGCACCGAATACCTGAGCCAGCGACTGGTGTCCAAGACAGACACCCAAGATAGGCAACTTACCGGCAAAATATTCGATGGCGGCCAGCGAGATCCCCGCCTGATCCGGGCTACAGGGCCCGGGAGAGATCACCAGATAATCCGGCGCCAGCTCGCGGATCTCATCGAGCCCAATCTCATCGTTGCGCTTGATAACAGGCTGCTGCCCCAACTGCTGAAAATACTGCACCAGATTGAAGGTAAAGGAATCATAGTTGTCGATCATCAGCAGCATATAACGGGAACCGATTGATTTAAGAGATAGGGCTTACAGTGCCGCAAACAAGATACCGCTGGAGATGTTCCATCTTTTTTCAGGCGCCATCTTTTGCGCACGCTATGTTACGTTTAACGCTGAGCTGGTTCAACCTGGGGATGAACAAGGATAGCTTTATTCGGTCAGCTATTGGCTCATTCAAACGACAAACTTATTGTATCCTGAATAATAGATGCCTTGGGCCGGTTCTCCTTGATGCCAGTTCAATCCTTACCCTCATACCTGAGTCTGTCAATAACCAACCTGAATGCCGAACTGATATTACGCCGCCCGGAATAACACAGGCAGTATCCTTCAAACGGCGGACACCAATCGGCCAACACCCGCCGAAGGGATCCATTCTCTATCTCTTCCGTCACTTCGGCTTCGGTAACAAAGGCAATGCCGTGCCCGGCCTTGGCCGCTTCAATACACACATCACTCTCACTGAAAATAAAGGGGCCGGATACATGTTTGACTATCTCTTCGCCCTCTTTTTCAAACTCCCAGTCATAGACGGGTGCATGAGCATGAAACCTCAATACTAGGCAAGCATGCTCGTCCAAGTCATGGGGGTGCTTTGGCACGCCATGGCGTTTGAAGTATTCAGGGGTGGCCACGGCTGCCAATCGCACAGCGGGGCCAATTTTCACGGCAATCATGTCCGGGCCGACAAACTCCCGCAGCCTTACCCCGGCATCGAAACGTTCTTCGGTCAAATCCGTGAGGCGACTTTCCAGATTCAGCTCAATCTGCACTTCCGGGTAGTCACGCACTATCTGTGACAACTTGGGCCACAGCAGGGTTCGCAGCGCAGGTTTACTGGTAGCCAGTCTCACCAGCCCTCTAGGGGCATCACCCAATAGTCGCAACTCTTCAATTCTCGCATTGATCATCCCCAGCCCGGGCTTGAGGGCCGCCAACAATTTTTCACCTGCATCTGTGGTGGACACTTTACGGGAAGTACGATTGAGTAATTTGATACCAACCCCCTCTTCCAGGCGCCTTATTGCATGGCTGACCGCGGATTGAGACAGCTCGAGTCGGGTCGCCGCGCGAGTAAAACTGCGCTCTTCAGCGACCGCCATAAATAGAGTTAAATCACTCAATTCTTCCCGCTTCATATTATTCCCCTGCTTGGCCTTCAGCTCACCAAATCAATCAAATATTCACAAGAATACTTCGAAAACTGGGCCAATATAACCGAAAAACATCCGTTATTAATGAATTGGATTCATAGTTTCAATGAATTTAGAGCGCTTGTTACCACAGGCGTCCAGGCCTATTCTGCTGGTCATAAATTCATCCAACAACGGCTACCAGCGCCAGCTACTCCTGAGGGGAAATTCTCAATCTATGAGCCATTCAGTTACAGATCCGCTTCCAACCACTGAAGATACCGCCTGCTGGAGTGGTGTCTTTGCCATGTCGTTATGTGTCTTCGTCCTAATTGCGTCTGAATTTATGCCGGTCAGCCTGTTGACTCCTATAGCCTCATCCCTGCAGATAACCGAAGGAATGGCCGGCCAAGGGATAGCCATTTCCGGCATATTGGCCGTGGTGACCAGCTTACTTATCCCGGTACTGGCCGGTAAGGTAAACCGTAAAACACTGCTTCTTGGACTGACAGGTCTGATGGGGATTTCCGGCCTCATCATAGGTCTGTCCGATAGCTATGCCAGTTACTTGCTGGGCCGGGCACTGATCGGTGTCGTCATAGGTGGATTCTGGTCCATGTCGGCGGCTATTGCCATGCGCTTGGTACCGAGTGAACAAGTCCCCAAGGCGCTGGCCATCTTCAATGGCGGGAACGCCTTGGCGATGATTTTGGCAGCCCCTCTCGGCGCTTATCTGGGCTCAATGCTTGGTTGGCGTGGCGCCTTTCTCTGTTTATTGCCAATAGCTGTCATCACCCTGATTTGGCAATGGCTTAGCCTGCCGTCCATGCCGGTTAGAGAGCGTTCAGCGAGGATCCGCGGCACTTTTGCGGTACTGGGCTTGTTACGCACTCCAGTAGTGCTGGCCGGTATGCTGGCGATTGCCAGTTTGTTTATGGGGCAGTTTACCCTATTCACTTATGTTCGCCCCTTTCTGGAAAGCGTCACACAAGTGGCTGTAAAGCCATTATCACTGATCCTGTTGCTCATAGGCCTGGCCGGGCTCATAGGCACCAGCCTTATCAATGGGGCTCTGAAACGACAATTTTATCTGACGCTGAAAATCATGCCCTTGTTGATGGCCGTCAGCGCAATCGGTTTGGCGTTCTTTGGCACTCAATTGATCTTGGTGATTGTGTTGTTACTCCTCTGGGGACTTATCGCCACAGCCGCCCCTGTGGGTTGGTGGGCCTGGGTGCCACGGACTATTCCGCAATCGGCCGAAACAGCCGGTGGCCTGATGGTCGCAGTCATTCAGCTCTCTATCGCCTTGGGTTCTACCTTGGGAGGTGTGTTATTCGACATTGGTGGCCACCAACTCTGTTTTGGTATCAGCGCCCTGCTGCTGTTGCTATCCACAGCTTTGGTCGGGGTAACACAAGGCTACGAACCCCCGAAAAGCCAAAAGGATAGGGTCTGACGATGACATGGACAAGGCCTTTGACCAATTTAGCCTGTTTAAAGAAAACCAAGGCATTTATGTTTGTCCTGCCTTTCCTTGGAGGACAAATGTCTCTGGCTCAAGACCAGTTACCCACTCAGATTGAGGAGACAAAAATCATGCACAGCATAACTCTGTTACTGGACGGCAAAACCCTGGTCGCGAGCCTGGAAGACAACTCTGCCAGCCGGGATTTTCTTGCCTTGTTACCCCTTGAACTTGAACTGAGCGACTATGGCGCCAGTGAGAAAATAGCGGACTTACCCAAAAAGCTCTCCACCTTGGATGTCCCCAGCGGACATTCGGCCAAAGTTGGCGACCTCACCTATTACGCCCCTTGGGGGAATCTGGCCATTTTCTATCGTGATCACGGCTACGCCCAAGGCTTGATCCCGCTAGGGCGGATAGACACTGGCAAAGAGCTGATGAAATTTTCAGGCAGGCAGAAAATTCGCATAGAAAAAGCAGGGCTGATCAAAAGCGAACAACTCAAGTCTCACTTTAACAAGGAGTAAAGCAATGAAACTCAACTTCATATTCACTTGCACATTATTGCTTATTTCGCTGCCAAATGTGGCTGCTCAGCCCAAGCAAAGTATCTCAGAATCAGGTTCCCGTTCTTCAATTGCCGGGCCAGAGCAATTTTTCACTGGTGCAGCACGTATCGACCCTCTGTTTCCTGCGACCGATGAAATCAATGCATCTGCAGCCTATGTCACCTTTGAGCCTGGTACCCGCACAGCCTGGCATATCCATCCCAAAGGCCAACAAATTATTGTGACTCAGGGCGTAGGCTACACACAGGAATGGGGCAAACCTCGACAACAGATAAAGCCAGGCGATGTGATCTGGTGCCCTGCAGGCATAAAGCACTGGCATGGCGCAGCTCCCAAGACTGCGATGACACATCTTGTGGTCACAGGTCAAGACAATGAAGGCCGTAATGTCAGTTGGCTGGAAAAGGTCAGCGATGAACAGTATCTGGGACAGGATCAAGCAGACAAGACAGGGAAGCACCCATGAAACCCGGGATTAGTTATTGGCCGCTGATACTGTGTCTTTGCATCCCAATATTTCAGACTGCCGGACAAACACCCCATACGTTCCAATCGAGGACACCCACTATGACAGAACCAGAGCCTTTAACCTCAAGACAGCAAGCGATAGTACCTATTGCGGCTTTTGCCGCCGAAGGTAACTTGGCCAAGCTGGATACCGCCCTGGAACAGGGACTGGATGCCGGACTCACCATCAACGATACCAAGGAAATACTGGTACAGGTTTATGCCTACGCCGGCTTTCCCCGTAGCCTCAATGCGCTGGGAACTCTTATGTCAGTAGTAGAGACACGCAAGGCTCGCGGCGTGACAGATGAAATTGGCAAGTTGCCCAGTCATCCGCTCCCCAAAGGTGATGCGTTACTCTCAACGGGTACAGCCAACCAGACACAACTGGCTGGAGGCGTTGTCCAAGGCCCTCTGTTTGACTTTGCACCGGCCATTGATGAGTTTCTCAAGACCCATTTATTCGGTGATATTTTCAGCCGCGATAACCTGAGCTGGCATGACAGGGAAATCGCAACGCTGGCCATGTTGGCGGTTTTGCCTGGCGCTGAACCCCAACTTCAGGCCCACATAGCCATTGCCATGAATCTGGGACTAACACCTGAGCAACTCACATCTGTGATCACCGGCTTGAAGCAACTGGTGAATCAAGCCAGCGCCGAGCGCGCGCAAACCGCGCTGAACCAGCACCTGGAGCACCAGCCCTACAACCAAGAGTAACACCAGCATGAACAACCTAGACACAGCAAAATCCCCCTCTGAGACGCTCGATAATGGGCGTCGTGAACTATTGAAAATGACAGGAGCCGGTATCGCCATGACCATTGCAACCACCATCCCCACTCCGGCATTGGCCGAGTCTGAATTGAAGCTCAGTGACAGTTGGGACAAGACCTTCAGCAAGAGTGACAAGGTCGAACATCAAAAAGTCACCTTTAAAAATCGCTACGGCATCACCCTGGCCGCCGACTTCTACCTGCCAAAAGCAAGGCAGGGCAAGCTGGCCGCAATCGCAATAAGTGGCCCCTTCGGCGCGGTGAAAGAACAATCATCAGGCCTATACGCCCAAAAGATGGCCGAATACGGCTTTGCCACATTGGCGTTTGACCCCTCCTATACAGGTGAAAGTGGTGGAGAACCCAGGAACGTCGCATCCCCGGATATCAATACCGAAGATTTCAGTGCCGCCGTGGATTTTCTCGGCTTGCAAAGCCAGGTGGATCGCCAACGAATTGGCATTATCGGCATATGTGGCTGGGGTGGCATGGCACTGAACGCTGCCGCAGTGGATCAACGCATCAAGGCCGTGGTAACCAGCACCATGTATGACATGTCCCGGGTCATGTCCAAGGGCTACAACGACAGCATGACTCATGAGCAGCGCAAAGAAATTCTGGGCCAGTTGAGCCAACAGCGCTGGTTGGATGCCGAAAATGGCTCACCCGGCTATGGCCCAATCTCTCTGGAACTTAAGGGAGGTGAACCCCGGTTTGTGCAGGAATACGCCGATTACTACAAGACCTCGCGTGGTTTTCACCCAAGGGCCATCAACTCCAATGCTTCCTGGACCATCACCAACCCTATGTCATTTATGAATCAACCTCTGCTGACTCATATCGCCGAAATCTCTCCCAGGCCTATTTTGTTGATCCACGGTGAGAAGGCGCATTCCCGCTATTTTAGTGAAACAGCTTTCGCTGAAGCCGCCTCTCCCAAGGAGCTGCTGATTATCGAAGACGCCAACCATGTTGACCTCTATGACCAATTGGAGCGGATCCCCTTCGATAAGTTGAACGCATTCTTCGGTGAGTATTTATAACTTTCAAGCGGACAGAGGCTCTCCTCTGTCCAGCCTTCATCTTTAATGGAGTTTGTTGATGCACATTTTGTTAATCGGTGCCAATGGCCGTTCGGCGCAAGCCATCTTGCCGCGTTTGTTGGAGATAAAGGAAGTGCAACTGACGCTTTTTCTTCGAAGATCTGAACGACTGCAACACCTCTACAATGACAGAGTTCGGCTGGTTGAGGGGGATGCCAACAAAGTCGATGACCTGGTCTCGGCATTGCCCGGAATCGATCTGGTGATAAACACCATGGGTGGAATGGATTTGGACCGCAAGACCCGAAATCTGGTGCACGCCATGGAAAATGCTCAGGTGCAGCGCCTCGTTGCACTCAATGCCGGCGGTATCTATGAAGAACTTCCTGAACCCTTCAATAGCAGGGACAAGAGTATGGTGGGTTTCACCCGGCCTGTTAACCTCAGAAGTGCCAATGTTATCGAAGCTTCATCACTCGACTACACCATACTGCGCCCCGTCTGGTTAACCGATAAACCGATAGAAGAGTTTCAACTTACTCAAAAAGGCGAGTGCTTTCTGGGGACCGAAACTTCCCGCGCCAGCTTGGGTAGATTTATTGCCATTTTGGCCAAGAATCCTAGCCTCTATAGCCGCTGTAATCTGGGAATAAGCCAAAGTGGCACAGAGGGCGAGATGCCTGCCGCTTACCGCTGAAAGACATTGGTCTTTCCGCCAAACTTCACCGGCAATCCGCTGCTATCTGTCGCCAAGGCTGGTTCAACAACGGGGTTTGAATTAAGCTGATATTTCGAGTGGCTTATAAAAGTGCTTTGCCTATGCCCAATATGACCAGGTTGCTGAATTTTTTGCTGATGCTGGGGTGTGATAGATGTGCCATCAAGACCCGGGAGCGCAAAGTCATTCAGGTCAACTTGGGCGTACTGGTTTCCGTAACAACTATATTGCTGTTTATTTTGGGTTTTTACATCAGCGGTAACCAAGGCTTTATTCTTTCCGGCTTGAATCAGCTACCCTTTGTTGCCCTGCTGCCTCTGGTGTTACTGCTCAACTACAAGGGAAAGTTCTTTGCCGCCAGGTGGTGTTTAATGCTGCTGTTGATGGCCGATGCCGCCACAGCTTTAATGACGGCCCAAGGTACCAGTATCAAAATCCACAGCTATTACCTGCTGTTTGCCATCATGTTGGTTGTACTGTTTGAGATCCGTGAATGGCGTTCCATCCTGATCCTGATGTTAGCCAATCTGGGGTTGTTCAGCTTCTTTGAGCTGCACGGCTGGCCATCCCACCCTGATATCGCCCTGCTTTCTACACACACTCTGGCCATTTTAAAGGCCTTGGTGATCTGCTCATGTATTATCAGCTCCTGCGCCATACTGCTGATCAGCGAAATGTATGCCGAGCGCACCGAGCTGGTACTGCAACATCAGGCCGACACAGACACCTTGACCGGATTGCTCAACCGCCGCGCATTCATGCGCCAAGTCGCACTGCAAAGAGAGCAGCCGGGCTGCTGGGTACTTGCCCTGTTGGATCTGGATTTCTTCAAGAAGATAAACGATAACTTTGGCCATGATGCCGGCGATGTCGCCCTTATTCATGTCAGTAAGCTGCTCAAGAAAGCGCTCAAGCCTCAGGAGCGACTGGCCAGAATAGGCGGGGAAGAGTTTGCCTTGCTGCTGAGGCTGGATGAACCCGGGACTCAGGCCCTGCAGCAAAGAGGCGAGCAACTCCTTGAGTCCCTCAGACAACAAGGCCTGGAATATCAAAGCCATTACATACAACTGACAGCTTCTGTTGGCCTGGCAACTCTCGATCCTGGAGATAGTGCAAGCGAGGCACTCAAGCAGGCTGACAAGGCTCTGTATCAGGCCAAGATAAATGGTCGTAACCGAGTGGAGCTGGCAGGCGCGGTATTGCAGCCACTGAAAAGAAAAAGCCAGTCATAGTGACTGGCTTTTTGCAATGCTTTAGCTGAAGCGTCAACCCGGCTTTATTTAACCAAAGTCAGGTGGCCACGCCGTTTGGGCTTGTCTGCTGTAGGTTCAGTTTCGGCTTCAGTCCGTGGCTGTTCAACCTCTTCAACCACATTCAGCAGTGATTCTTCACCCTCTTCAAGCAGATAGGCGTCTTCCATATCGAATACTGTGCCGGCACCATTTTCACGGGCATAGATGGCAACAATAGAAGCCATAGGCAGCAGCACCTGCTGTGGTACACCACCGAAACGGGCATTGAACTCAACAAACTCGTTACCGAGCTTCAGGCCACCGACAGCACTGCCGGCGACATTCAGTACAATTTGACCATCCTTAACATACTGCAGCGGTACCTGAGTATCCGGCATAGTGGCATCCACTACCAGATGTGGAGTCAGCTGATTATCCATCAGCCACTCATAGTAAGCTCTAAGCAAATATGGACGACTTGGGGTCAAATCTTTCATCAGATACCCATGCGCATTTCGCGCTCGGCTTCGGTCAGAGAGGCCTTAAAGGACTCACGCTCGAAAATACGGTTCATATAGGCTTTGATGTCTTTACCTGTGCGGTTATCCAGTTCGATACCCAGCACTGGCAGGCGCCACAACAAGGGGCCAAGATAACAATCGGCCAAACCGAACTCTTCACTCATGAAGTAAGGCATTTCGGCAAACACAGGCGCGATAGACAGCAGGCTTTCCTGCAACTCTTTACGGGCCGCATCGGCGCGGTCACCCTTACGGATGCGATCAACCAGGCAATACCAGTCTGTATCGATGCGATGCATCATCAGACGGCTTTGACCACGGGAAACTGGGTAAACGGGCATCAGCGGCGGGTGCGGGAAGCGCTCGTCCAGATACTCCATGATAATACGGCTTTCGTATAACACCAGTTCACGGTCGACCAGAGTTGGCACTGAGTTGTAAGGGTTGAGTTCCAGCAGATCCTCTGGCATATCATTGGGATCTACCTGCAACACATCAACAGTTACCCCTTTTTCAGCCAATACGATGCGAACCTGATGGCTATAGAGATCATCGGCACCTGAGAACAGGGTCATGATAGAGCGTTTATTGGCAGCAACAGCCATTGATACCCTCCGGAATTGAAAAAAACAAATGTAAACGAGGGGCAATGCCCCCCGTTTACATTATGCGGATAATATATTCTACCCCTTTCTAAGGGTTAGTGTACATCCTTCCAATATTCTTTCTTGAGCAGGTATGCGATCACAAAGAATATGAACAGGAAGCCGAGTACCCATTTACCCAGGTTTTCGCGCTCCAGTTTAACCGGCTCAGCCGAGTAAACCAGAAAACCGGTAAGGTCGCGAACAACCTGATCGTACTCTTCCGCGGACAGACTGCCACCTTCAGCTGGATTCACACCTTTAACCTTAGTAACTTCTTTGCCATCAACAACTTCAGTTTCAATAACTGGAGTTGCGATGCCTTGCAGGCCTTCCAGCACATGCGGCATACCGACTGACGGGAACACTGTGTTGTTCACGCCAAAAGGACGACTTGGGTCTTTGTAGAACCCTTTGAGGTAGGAATATACCCAATCTTCACCACGGACACGGGCTACCAGAGTCAGGTCCGGTGGCGCGGCACCGAACCACTTGGCCGCATCTTTGGTTTCAATCGAGTTTTCCATCAGCTCGCCGATCTTGGCATCTGTGTGGATCAGCTTGCGCATCTCATCGACAGGAATATCCAGATCTTCGGCGACACGTTGGTAGCGCTGATATTGAGTGCTGTGACAACCGGCACAGTTGTCTTGAAACAACTCTACACCACGACGCAGCGACTCTTTATCTGTCAGATCAATATTGGCATCTTCCAGGTGCACATTGTGACCACTGGCGGCAGACACCATACCAGGCACAAAGGCAACCAAAGCAATCAATAACTTTTTCATTTGAATGTCACCCTTTCTGGTACTGGCTTGGTCTTTTCACTCTTGCTGTAGATGAACAACAGCAGGAAGAAACCGAAGTAAGTGAAAGTAAAGATTCGGGCAACAATGGTCAGTGTTGGTGTCGCAGGTACCGCACCCAGGTAACCCAGGACGATAAAGGACACGGCAAACTGAGCAATGTTCAGCTTGTGAATCATGCTGCGGTAGCGAACCGACTTGACCTTACAGCGATCCAGCCATGGCAACACAAAGAGTACGGCAATCGCCAGACCCATCATAACTACACCACCCAGCTTGTCCGGTACGGCCCGCAAGATGGCGTAGAACGGAGTGAAGTACCATACAGGCGCAATATGCTCAGGCGTCTTCATTGGGTTAGCAGCTTCGAAGTTAGGCTTCTCGAGGAAGTAACCACCACCTTCAGGCATAAAGAACAGCACGTAGCAGAAGACAATCAGGAAGCCGGCAACACCCATGATATCTTTTACAGTGAAGTAAGGATGGAATGGGATGCCATCAACAGGCCAGCCATTTTCATCTTTGTTCTTCTTAATTTCGATACCATCCGGGTTGTTGGAACCCACTTCATGCAGCGCAATCAGGTGCAGGAATACCAGTACCACGAGTACCAGAGGCAACGCGATAACGTGCAGAGCGAAGAAGCGGTTCAGGGTTGCACCTGAGATCACATAGTCACCACGGATCCACAGGGTCAAGTCATCACCGATAACCGGAATAGCACCGAACAGTGAGATAATTACCTGAGCGCCCCAGTAGGACATCTGGCCCCATGGCAGCAGATAACCCATAAAGGCCTCGGCCATCAGTACCAGGAAGATCAACATACCAAACAGCCACAGCAGTTCACGAGGCTTTTGGTAAGAACCGTAGAGCAGGCCACGGAACATGTGCAGGTAAACCACCACAAAGAAGGCCGAAGCCCCGGTGGAGTGCATGTAACGCAGCAACCAACCGTACTCGACATCACGCATGATGTATTCGATGGAGGCAAATGCGCCTTCGGCGGTAGGCACATAGTTCATGGTCAGCCAGATACCGGTCAGCAGCTGGTTTACCAGAACCAACAGTGCCAGAGAGCCGAAGAAATACCAGAAGTTAAAATTCTTGGGGGTGGCGTACTGACCAACATGGCGGTTATAAGTTGCCGTCATAGGGATACGCGCATCGATCCAGTCAATTATATTCTTAACCATTATGCAGCTCCCTGGTCTACGCCGATGAGCACGTTACCATCATCAATGTATTGATGTGGGGGAATCACCAGGTTCAGTGGAGCAGGTACGCCCTGGAAGACGCGACCGGCCATATCGAACTTGGAACCGTGACATGGACAGAAGAAACCTGAAGTCACACCTTCAACCTGCTCTGCAAAAGAGTCTGGCAGGTAAGTAGGTGAACAACCCAGGTGAGTACAAATACCTACGGCAATAAAGTACTCAGGCTTAATAGAACGTACGCCATTTTGGGCGTAATCAGGCTGCTGTAGTTCGTCAGAAGCCGGATCCCGCAATCTGTCATCGTGGGTGGGGAGCTCATTAAGAACTTCCTCGGTACGGCGGACAATCCATACGGGCTTGCCACGCCATTCCACACGGATCAGCTGACCTGGCTCTAGCTTACTGATATTTACTTCTACCGGTGCACCTGCAGCTTTCGCTTTGGCACTCGGATTCCATGACTTTATAAAGGGAACCGCTACAGCGACGGCACCAGCACCGCCCACTACGGCGGTTGCAGCTGTCAGGAATCTGCGACGTCCGGTATCGACTGGCGCATTGCTCATCCACTTATCTCCCAGAGGGTGTTGGAATTTTTGTTTTTCAAGACTTTAGGCCTCTTAGTTCTCACTAAAGGGAAAAGCCGAATTTTGAGGCGGGGCTCATTATAGCGAAAAATTAGAAGCAGATCATAGTCAAAAGACATAAGTTGGTTAAGGAGATTACAGTTTTTTAGCCGCCTGGGTTAAAAAAACAGCGGATTTAGGCTGCAAAACACCAGCATCTCGAAAGTAATTTAACTAAAGCTAAATCATAACCATTTGACTATTAACAATATATTCTTGGTTTACACATTAATACTTATAATTCTGTGACTTTCGCATCAAGCTGAGAAAAAGATAAAAAAAGACCCGGAACCAGTCCGGGTCTTTCAAGCAACACTGTTACTTGCCTTTTTGCTTCATGTATTTGAAGAATTCGCTGTCCGGCTCCAGCACCATAATGTCTGATTTACCGGCAAAACTAGCCTTATAGGCTTCCAGGCTGCGCAGGAAACTAAAGAACTCAGGATCCTTGGTATAAGCATCAGCGTAAATCTTGGCGGCAATGGCGTCACCTTCACCACGAATGTTTTCCGCTTCACGACGAGCATTGGCCAGAGTCACCACCACGTTGGCGTCGGTCATGGCGCGAATTCTCTCGGCCGCTTCCTTACCTTCAGCCCTGTGTTTTTTGGCTACCGCCTGACGCTCGGCACGCATCCGTTGGAAGATACTGTGGCTGACGTTGGATGGCAGGTTTATCTGTTTCACCCTGACATCGACCACTTCTATACCCAGACCTTCGGCACTCTTGGCAGCATTTTCCAGAGTAATACGCATCAGGTCATCACGGCTACTGCTCTCGGCCAAGTTTGTGCTGCCTTCGCTGGTGCCGGAAACAATCTGCTTGATGGTCAGTTTACCGAACTCGGTACGCAGGTCACTGTTGATCTTGCGCTGCAGCAACGACTCTGCCTTGGACTTGTTGCCACCTTCTGTTGCCAGATAGTATTTTTCAAAGTCCTTGATACGCCACTTGACATAAGAATCCACCATCAGGTCTTTCTTCTCAGAGGTCACAAAGCGGTCGGCGGCGCCATCCAGGGTCTGGATACGGGCATCCATATAACGGACTTTGTCGATCAGCGGGATCTTAACGTTGAGACCCGGGCCATAAACTCGGGGCACCATCTTACCGTCAACATTGTCTTTCAACACTTCACCAAAGCGGGAAACTATAGCTCGTTCCCCTTCATTGACTACCATCAATGAAGACACACCAACAATCGCCAGCAGGGCAATAATAATGAGTACAAATCTGCTCATGGTTTACTCCCTCCCCTGACGGATACGCTCTTCGCGGGACATGCGTCCGTTGAAGCTGCTGTTATTGGTATTTCTTTGGCTGCTGACGGCATCCACATGCTGCTCGGGTTCCTGCTCCGCTTTAGGTTTAGGCTTATCTTCCTGAGACATCAGCTTATCCAGCGGCAGATACATCAGGTTGCCGTTATTTTTGGCATCTATCAGTACCTTGTTGGTATCACTGAACACCTGCTGCATTGCATCGATATAGAGACGATCACGAGTAACCTCTGGGGCCAGCTTATATTCAGGCAGCAGCTTGTTGAACTTGGCTACAGCACCTTCTGCATCCTGAACAACACGCTCTTTATAAGCGCGGGCATCCTGGCTGATACGTTCCACCTGACCACGGGCCTTAGGTTCGATTTCCAGCTGATAAGCTTCGGCCTGACGGATATAGGTGTGCTCGTCTTCCTGTGCTGAAATTGCGTCATCAAAGGCATCTTTCACTTCTTCCGGCGGTCTGGCCGGCAGGAAGTTAACGTCTTCAATCTGCAATCCCAGATTGTAAGGTGCAATGATACGTTCAATCTCGGCGCGGGTGTCATCACGTACCTTGGCACGCCCGGTTGTCAAAATATCATTCATCTTTGAATGACCTATGACATAACGCAACGCACTGTCGGTGGCTTCACGCAGGCTCGAGTTAGCATCAACGGCACTAAACAGATACTGGTAGGCATCTTTCACCTTATACTGCACATCAAGCTCGACCACGACCATATTTTCATCGGCGGTCAGCATGCTGCCTGAAGCGGGAATAGAGCGCACCGATGCAACATCTACCGGTAAAACCGTATCGATAAAGGTGGCTTTCCAGTGTAAGCCAGGACCAACTTCGCCGACGTGTTCACCGAAACGCAGCACTACGCCCTGCTCCGCTTCCTTGATAGTGTAGAAACCGGAAAAACCCCATACTGCCAGGGCAATACCTGCAACTATGGCCAGTGTTCCCATGCTGAAGCCTGAACCACCGTTGCCCTTGCCGCCAAAGCGTTTGGCCAGATTGCGAAATACATCGTCCAGATCCGGTGGCCCCTTGTCGTTGCCACCTTTGTTTCCCCAAGGATCATTACCCTTGTTACCGGGCTCGTTCCAAGCCATTTAACTCTCCATAAGTGGATGAATAAACGAGATTATTAACAAACTACTTTATCAATCTCGGGTTCGAGGATAAAGGTTTCCAACTCACCTTGACTCTGCTTAACCAGCCGATGCCAGTCCGGCTGTGGTAAACGAACAGACAAGATACAGTTCCCCAGGTCGTCATACTCTTTCTGCTGTATCGCATCCAGTCGATAAAACTGGCCAAGATAATGCCCGGCTGTTGCCGGTATTCTCAAGCTAAGCTCAACTATGGTAGCTGCGGTCAGTTGATCCACCGCCTGCTTGAGAAGATCCAACCCCAACCCTTGTTGTGCCGAGATCCACACTCTGTATGGTCGGCCTTCAGGGTCGAAATCTATTTTGGGGCCTATCTCTTCCAACAGATCTATCTTGTTGCAGACCAGAAGCTGCGGAATATCATCGGCCTCAATCTCTTTGAGCACTTCTTGCACCTGCTCAAAGTTGTCATTCATATTGTCGTCGGCGCAGTCCACCACATGCAGCAGGAGATCGGCCTGACGGGTTTCCTGTAATGTCGCCTTAAACGCCGCTACCAGTTCATGGGGCAAATGACGAATAAACCCCACAGTGTCGGCTAAAAAGACGGCGCCGTTGTCCAACTCCAGCTTACGAAGCGTTGGATCCAGAGTCGCAAACAACTGATCGGCGGCATACACCTCAGATGTTGTCAAAGCGTTGAATAGAGTGGACTTACCTGCGTTGGTATAACCAACCAGTGACACAGTAGCCAGGTCGCTTCGCTTCCTGGCACGACGGCTTTGTTCCCGCTGTTTGTCCACTTTCTCCAAACGGCGATTGATGGACTTGATCCGCCCCCGCAGCAATCGCCGGTCAGTTTCCAGCTGGGTTTCACCGGGGCCGCGCAAACCTATCCCGCCCTTTTGGCGTTCAAGGTGAGTCCAGCCCCGCACCAGGCGAGTCGACATGTGGCGCAACTGCGCTAGCTCCACCTGTAACTTGCCCTCATGGGTACGGGCCCGCTGAGCAAAAATATCGAGAATAAGTGTGGTTCTATCCAACACCCGGCATTGGCACAGAATTTCAAGATTTCTTTCCTGTGCAGGACTCAATGCGTGGTTGAAAATCACCACATTTGCCTCGGTCGCAGCTACCAAAGCTGCCAGTTCTTCCGCCTTTCCTGTCCCCAAGAAAAACTTGCGGTCAGGCGCCCGACGGCTTCCTGTTATCACCCCTACCGAACGCGCCCCGGCCGACTCGACCAAGAGTTGCAATTCAAGAAGGTCTTCCCGACTGTCTTCATCGGAAAAGTCGATATGAACAAGTACTGCAGTTTCTCCCGCCTCATAGCGATCAAACAAGAAGTGAACTCCTTAACTTATTACTGTTCGCTGCTATCATCGTGCTGCGAGTTATAGTTCTGCTGACCACCGCCCTGATGATTGCTCACATTAAATGGACGAGAAGGCACAACAGTTGAAATGGCATGCTTATATACCATCTGGCTAACCGTGTTTTTCAGCAAGATAACGAACTGGTCAAAAGATTCCACCTGTCCCTGCAACTTGATACCGTTGACCAGGTAGATGGAAACAGGAACGCGCTCACGGCGTAGTGCGTTCAGGAATGGGTCTTGTAAAGATTGCCCCTTAGCCATGTTTTTATTTCCTTTTTTTAATTTATATAGTACTAACAAAAAGCTTTCTTGTTCGGTTTGAGTATTATACAGCTAGGGCTATTAAGCTAGCGGCAGTAACGCATAAGCTGAACTAAATTCCCTTGCGCCCCACTCTCCAGCCAATTCAACTCCGGCCATCCTCGCAACCATGTTAATTGACGCTTTGCCAATTGCCTAGTAGCAGCGACGGCTTTTTCGACCATAGTATCATGGTCAAATTCACCCTCCAGATATTGCCAACACTGGCGATATCCAACACAGCGCATCGAGGGCATATCCAGGTGTAGATCGCCCCTTTGCTTCAGCTTGGCCACTTCATCAGTGAATCCAGCCTGCAGCATCTGCATAAATCTTGTCTCTATCAACCCATGCAGCGTTTTACGCTCCTGTGGCGCAATAGCAAACTGCACCACATCATAGGGAAGCTCAGGCGATTTAGCCTGAGTCAATTCGGTCAAACTCTTACCGCTGATACGATACACCTCCAGTGCCCGTCCAAGACGTTGTGGGTCATTGGGGTGAATGCGTGCGGCCGAAACCGGGTCAATCCGCGCCAATTTCTGATGCAGCACTTGCCAGCCCAGTTGCTCGGCTTCTTGCTGTATCTGGGCCCTTATCGCCTCATCGGCACTGGGAAGTGGCGATAAGCCTTGCAATAATGCTTTAAAATACAACATGGTGCCACCCACCAAAAGCGGGGTTTTTCCCATATTGACGATCTGCTCAATTTCCTGCAGACAATCGCTGCGAAAATCAGCAGCTGAATAGCTTTCGCTGGGATCACGGATATCTATCAGCCTATGCGGCCCGCGAGCCAACTCTTCCACGCTGGGTTTGGCGGTACCTATATCCATTCCCCGATAGATAAGAGCCGAATCTACCGAGATGATCTCGCAGTTATGATGTTCGGCGAGTTCCAGCGCCAACGCTGTTTTTCCTGAGGCGGTCGGCCCCATCAATGTCAGCACTCTTGACTGTTTCGCCTTACTCACTGCCTTCTTCTTCCAACCATTGCTGCCAAGGCAATACCTTAGCCAGCTGTAAAATTTCTTGCCGAGCTTGCTCGTCCAATGCAGAGATCCCCTGCCATATCAATGGTGCCGAAACAAAGCTACTCAAGCTGCTCTGTGCCAGCCAATTGGCCAAGGCCGCTTCCTGGGGTGGCTCAAATCTGAGCCATTGCAGCAGTTCAGGGATCAAGCTAGCCAGCTGCGTGTCCCTCAGATATGGGGGCACTTTTTTGATTATCAACTGTGAATGACGAATACTGAGATCCAGCCCCAATTGCCTCAGCAGAGTCTCCCTTTCCTCCAGCAATGCCGGCCATTCCGGATCGGCATCAACAGCGACCGGCATCAACAATGGCTGACCGGTCAACCCGGTAGGAAAGCGGGCGACAATCTCATTATATCTCAATCGCTTGGCAGCAGCTTTCACCTTTAGCAGTTTAAGCTGCTCATTCTCGACCAACACCCAGTGCTCGCCATCCAGCAGGGGCGGCATCACGGCCACATTTGCTTCAGGACTGGTTTCATTAACCACGCCAGGCGTCGCCAACAAGGCGCCATAACTACTGATGGCCGACCTGGAGGGGGCTGCGGCTCCCTGACGGGGACCGGCACCAGAATATGAACCCGATGCCTTACCGCTTAAAGGAGCTCTATCGCCATATTGGCTTTGATATCCAGCGCTGCCGCCACTTGGCTCGGGCTCGCGAAAACGCGGCTCGGCACGGCTGCCATCTATCATCCCACCTTGGTTGAAGCTTGTGGCAGCGGCGTCTGAGCTCACATCAATGGGCGCAGCATAATCTGTTTGGCTTAAATGCGGATTAACGTCATCGACCGGCAGTTGCTGTGCTTGCTGCAGAGCAGAGCTCAAGGCCTGCAGGATATAATCGTGCACATATCTGGCCTGATGGAAACGCACCTCATGCTTAGCAGGGTGCACATTGACATCTACCTGATGGGGGTCCAGCTCCAGCATCAACACATAACCGGGCTGTTCCAACTCGGCCAAACCGGCAAAGGCCTGCCTGACTGCATGGTTCACCAAACGGTCTCTAACCAAACGGCCATTGACATAAAAATAGTGAGTATCACAAGGCTCAACTTGCCAGGGTGACTGCAGGTAGCCACTCAGACGCATGTCATCATGCTGACATTCCACCCTCAACGCTTGCTCGGCAAACGGACGACCACAGACCTGAGCCAGCCTTTGCAGATATTGGGCTTCATTCTCTGCCGGACGATAGTTGCGCACCTGTTTGCCATTGTGTTTCAGCGTCAGGTGAATTTCCGGCCGAGCCAACGCAATCCTTTTCAGCCACTCATCAATATGGGTGAACTCTGTCTTGTCACTCTTGAGGAAACGTCTGCGCGCCGGAGTATTGAAGAAGAGATCCACCACTTCAATACTGGTGCCCACGGGATGGGCCGCAGGCAGTATCTTGACCCCCATATCAGCACCTTCGGCATAGGCGAGCCAGGCCTCGGATTGTTCGGCCGTGCGGGATGTCAGGGTCAGGCGGGAAACCGAACTGATACTGGCCAGCGCCTCACCTCTAAAACCAAAGCTGAGAATGGCTTCAAGATCGTCCAGTGTATGCACCTTGGAAGTGGCATGACGGGACAGTGCCAGTGCCAGTTCATCCTTAGTGATACCAGCGCCGTTGTCCTGAATTCGAATAAGCTTGGCACCGCCCTTATCGATTTCAATATCGACCCGGGTTGCACCGGCATCCAGGCTGTTTTCCACCAGCTCCTTAACGACGGAGGCCGGCCTCTCTACCACTTCGCCCGCCGCAATCTGGTTAGCCAGTTGTGGGGGTAATATCTGAATTGCCATCTCTTCCTCAGGCTCTGGGGATAACCAGTTGCTGACCTATACGCACTACATCCGATTTCAAGTTATTGGCTTTCTTGATATCGGCCACCGACACCTCATAACGATTGGCGATTACCGACAGAGATTCGCCTCTAACAACCTTGTGTTTAATCGCGCCCTGCTTGGCCAGCATGGTTCCGGCCGGCGGATTGGCTTCAAAATACTTGAGTACACCTTTATGAATCGCCTTGGCCAGTTTGTCCTGATGGTTGGCATTACTGAGCAACCTCTCTTCTTGAGGGTTGGAGATAAAACCTGTTTCCACCAGAATGGACGGGATATCCGGCGATTTGAGCACCGCCAGACTCGCCGACTCGGGCTTGTGCTTGTGCAGTTTAGTCACCTTGCCCAAACCAGAAAGAATATCGCTGGCCACAGTGTGACTCATCGCCATGGATCTATCCATCGACATATCCAGCAAGGTCATCGCCAGATACTGTTCATTATCGGTATTTTGAATAATCTCACCGGCACCGCCGAGCAGCTCTGAATGTTTCTCTTTCTGCTCCAGCCAACGGCCGATCTCGGTATTGGCCCGCCGCATGGAGAGCACCCACACTGAGGCGCCTCTGGGCTGAGGTGAGGTAAAGGCATCGGCGTGGATAGAGATCAGCAAATCGGCTTTACTCTGACGCGCCAGTTCCGAGCGACGGTTCAGGTTAACAAAATAGTCGCCGGTACGGATCATCACGGCTTTAAGTCCGGGAGTCGCATTAATTTTCTTTTCCACTCGTTTGGCAATCGCCAATGACACCTTCTTCTCGTACAGACCGGAAGGCCCGATGGAACCTGGATCATCACCACCATGGCCGGCATCGATAGCGATAATCACATCCCGCACCGCTTCAGTGGCTGTCGGGGTCAGCCTGGCTTTGGCCGAAGTGCTCTTGTCATCAAGGTCCACCACCAAACGATTGCCGTATGGTGCGGTTGGAGGCAGAGAGAACAGATTAGCCTTGGCGGCCCGTTTGAGATCTATGACTAGCCGCAGCGTGCCTTTCTCCGGCGGTTGGCTCAAACGCACCTTTTTGACCAAGGGGCTGTTGTTTTCAACTTTTTCCAGCTTGACGCCATTGGTGCTCTTTTTCAGATCCACCACAAGTCTGTCAGGGTTGCTCAGCGTGAAATAGCTATAGTCAGGCGCCTGACTTAAGTCAAAAACTACCCGAGTCGACTCGGGCGCCGCCCAAATACGCACTCCGTCGAGTTTATTGGCCGCCAAAGTCGGCGCCGCCATTACCCAACAGATAATAAAAAAAGTCAGTTTAAATAAGATGTTATTAGTCTTTACCATTGCTTGTTATTTTTCTTAATAGCACCTTACCCTTGTCGGAATCGGCTTGCAGAGAAATTTCGCGACCAGTATTAGCATATTTGATATGCAGATGTATATCGGCAGCGGGCAAGCATCCCATCCCCTGTTCCGGCCATTCAATAATGCAAAGGCTGCGCTCGTTGAAGTAATCCCGGATCCCCATAAACTCCAGTTCTTCGGGGTCGCTGAGTCGATAAAGGTCAAAATGATATACTTCGATTCCTTCAAGCTCATAAGGTTCCACGAGTGTATAGGTCGGACTCTTAACTGCACCTTGATGACCCAAGGCCTGAATTAAGCCACGACTGAAAGTCGTTTTGCCGGCACCCAGTTCTCCGGTCAGATAAATGGTCAACGGCGCACTGATCAAGGCCGCCAATTGCCGCCCTAAGGCGACAGTTTGAGTCTCATCTGCCAATTGCAGAGTCAAGCTGTGTTCGATAGTCATTTAAGTGTGGATCCACGCCTTACATTGGCCCGTTAAGCTTACAAGTCAGTGTTTACCAGATGGCGGATCCAGGGCATAAGATCGCTGGCAAGCATGCCTCTCTCCCCGTCACGGGCAGCAAGGTCGGCTGCGCCGCCGTGAACTATCACCCCTGCCACAGTCGCGCGGGTGTTGTCCAGTCCCTGAGCCATCAGCGCGCCGATTATACCAGATAACACGTCGCCGCACCCACCGCTGGCGAGCCCGGGATTCCCCACTGGGGCAACAAACAGCTGTTTACCATCATAAATGAGAGTACCCGCGCCCTTGAGCAGTACCACACCGCCATATTGAGCCTGCAGCTTTCTAACCGCTGCAAACCTGTCGGCTTCGATATCAGCAATATCCGTTGCCAGCAACCTGGCGGCTTCCCCCGGATGAGGAGTCAAAACCCGATTGTCCTGGGAGCGTTTCTCCTGGCTCAAGAGATTGAGTGCATCCGCATCCAGCACGCAGGGCTTATCGCTAAGACTGACCGCCTTGAACAGATTATATCCCCAGTCGGCGCGGCCAAGCCCAGGCCCCAACACCAGTACCTGTGCCCAGCCAAGGCGCAGATAAACCTCCATATCCACCAGTTCACAGCCCCAGAACATAAGTTCCGGCCTGTTGGCATTGACCGTAAGTTGATGCTCCGGCCGGCTCACCACAGTCACCAAACCGGCACCGGCCCTGAGACAGGCTTCACCCGCCAGCCTGACGGCCCCTCCCATACCATAATCGCCGCCTATAACAGTAACCTTGCCCGACTTGCCCTTGTGACTGTCCCTTGGGCGGGCATCGAAAAGCCCCTTGAGGTACTCAGTGCCGACTCTGACCACATCCGAAGGCGGCAGATAATCACTTAGTCCCAAGTCAACAAAATGCAGCTCGCCGCAGCAGTGCCTGGCTCTGCCGGTCAGCAGCCCTTGCTTAAGGGCCGCAAAGCAGAGTGTCTGCTCGGCTTCGACTGCCGCCCCAAGGGCTGCGCCGGTATCTGCATCTATACCGGAAGGCAAATCCAGACTCAGCACCTTGGCCCTTGTCGTATTTATCTGGGCTATCATGTCGGCGGCTTCCGGCCGGACATCCCCCTTGAGACCGGTTCCCAACAAGCCGTCCACTATCCAATCGTATTCGGCAGCGGTTACCTCTGATACCTGAGCCACCTCCGGCACGGATTGCTGCAACTTATTCCAGGCTTGCTCCCACTCAGTGCTGGGCTGACTGGCGGGAAAGATAAACAGACTGGCATTGAAACCCGAGTTCAATAACCAGCGCAAACAAACCAAGGCATCGGCGCCATTGTTTCCCTGCCCGGCGATGACCAGCACCCGGCTGCCAGGGGTCAATTTGACCGCCAATGCCTCAAAGGCGGCTTTCCCGGCCCGCTCAACCAACTCGTAGAGACTGCCCTGCCCGGCCGCCACCCAGTCCAACTCGGCTTGGCGCACGGCCTTGGCGCTATACAGCTGACGGGGCATATCTGACAAATCCTGGGCCATATCGATTCTCCTATCTCCTGACTGACAGATACTGATGACTTGTTAACTCGAAAAAAACACTCGCTCACTAAACTTATGCTGTGGCAAAGGATGCCGGAGGGAAGCACAGGAATGATGCTACTGACACTGCTTATTTTAATACTCTGCGTATTACTGCTGGGATTACCCTTTAACTGGGTATTTCCCTGGTTCTGGCTCCTGGCTCTCTGCGCCTTATTGGTCGCCGTCGGCATCTTTCGGACGCTGACGCTACCGATAAAAAATCAGCATGAAGACTGTGATAATTGATAACACACTAGCAGTAAAGTCAGTGAGTATTTATGACTTGAATCAGAACAAGTTGATAAAAATGAAAAAGCCCGGTCTGGGCCGGGCAGAACTAACGGCAGACCCAAGCAGATCCGCCAAGTCTGGGAGAAGTTAAATATCGTCCATACGTATAGTACTGTGCACCAGTCGTTGCTGCTGGATCTTCTCGACCCGCACCAAGTCTTCCAATGCCCCTTTCACCTCGGCCGAAGCCGACGAACCGGCAGTTTTTTCCAGTAAGGCAATCAAGCGGTTTTCCAGATCCAGATGCAGATTCAGCACATCATCTTCTGTCATATTGGCCGCCAGCATGGTATCGCGGCAGCGCTTGCCGAAGTCCTCAAACACAATGTCTTTGTACCAGGTATCGAGGATCTTGTTTGGCGCATCATCGATATAGTTTTCAAGAGTTTCAGCAATATGTTTCTGATGCTGTTCAAAATATTCCAGCATTAGTTTGACCCTGGATGAGTCGGCCTGAGTGTGTAATCTATGATAGAGCTGAGCCATATCAAGACGACATTTCGCTATAAATTCAAGGAGTTCACGTAACTGTTGAATACGCATCTGCCTATCTCCATTCTTCTGCCGTCAACGGCACAATTCAATTCGGTATGGAGACATTATGGAAGTAAAAAAGGTGGGAATATTTGAACAAGGTCATAAATCAGTGCTTACAAATGTCGCTATATTAGACAAAACGCAAGAAACCTGCGGCAGATCACGAAAAGCACTTTTTAAGGATTTTGAGGGGGAAATAAAGATTGGAGCGACATATCGGGTTCGAACCGATGACCTGTACCTTGGCAAGGTACCGCTCTACCAACTGAGCTAATGTCGCATCGCAATAATGCTTACACATTTAAAGACTGTGAGCGTCTGGAATTTGGAGCGACATATCGGGTTCGAACCGATGACCTGTACCTTGGCAAGGTACCGCTCTACCAACTGAGCTAATGTCGCATCACTTATCTGCTTCATCATCTAAATTGACAATCAACAAAGGTACCGACCTTCTGTTTTATCAACTGAGCTAATGTCGCATTGCAATAATGCTTCCACATTTAAAG
>NZ_NIJK01000007.1 GCF_002836975.1 Shewanella indica
TCCCCTGACTGGATTCGAACCAGTGACATACGGATTAACAGTCCGCCGTTCTACCGACTGAACTACAGGGGAACAGATTTCAACTAATTAAATTGGCTCCCCTGACTGGATTCGAACCAGTGACATACGGATTAACAGTCCGCCGTTCTACCGACTGAACTACAGGGGAATNCCTATTGTTTTCAGGTGACTTGCGTAAATTGGCTCCCCTGACTGGATTCGAACCAGTGACATACGGATTAACAGTCCGCCGTTCTACCGACTGAACTACAGGGGAATAATTTATTTAGCTAGGATTAACCTATTGTTTTCAGGTGACTTGCGTAAATTGGCTCCCCTGACTGGATTCGAACCAGTGACATACGGATTAACAGTCCGCCGTTCTACCGACTGAACTACAGGGGAATAATTTATTTAGCTAGGATTAACCTATTGTTTTCAGGTGACTTGCGTAAATTGGCTCCCCTGACTGGATTCGAACCAGTGACATACGGATTAACAGTCCGCCGTTCTACCGACTGAACTACAGGGGAATAATTTATTTAGCTAGGATTAACCTATTGTTTTCAGGTGACTTGCGTAAATTGGCTCCCCTGACTGGATTCGAACCAGTGACATACGGATTAACAGTCCGCCGTTCTACCGACTGAACTACAGGGGAATCGTTATTTATTGCTTGTCTCGCTGAGAACGGAGCGCATAGTAAATCGCTCTGTGGGTAGAGTCAACTCGCAGCCCCAAAAAAAGTGTCATTAAGCTGTTAATTGCTTATCTAATGCTCATAGTGATGGATAAAACTGCTTTGTGGAGATTTTTTGCTTAAAAAATAACGGCTAAACACAGATATTCCGTGTCATTTCAATCAAAGCGGGTTTCATTGGAAGGCCAAGGTGCGTGAGTTTCGGCGGCTTTTGCCTGTCCACAGGGCTGAAATCTGACAAGCAGGAGGTTTTTGAGCAATTTACCTGGAGTCTAACTCGTCATGAAAGCGGCGCAAAAAGGTGCAATTCAGCTGCTTTGAGTTCATTTTGGTGCATCTTACCTTTCAAGGTGAGTGCCACACTTTCATATGTTCTTTTATTACAAAAGATCCAGCAACATGCATTGGCTTACACTGCTTGCCGCAATCCCTCATGGTTACAGGGTTAGACTGACTTATCCACTAAATCTGTGGATAAACCTGTGAGCTTCCCGACTTTATGGGCTGCAAACCCTTGTGGCATCTGCATTGAACTTAAATTGGTCAGTTTGAATGGTTAAAAAATAAATTCAATAAAAACAATTAGATGTGAAAGTCAAGCCGCTTGGGTTTGCTTGGTGTTTTTTGTAACAAAGCTGTAAGGAAGTATCTGCCGATCCTTGTGCATTAAATCTACCTGTTTGACTTATTTGGGTGGAATTCCCGCCTTCGACCGCCACATCTGTCGTCTTGTTGCTGAGTTTCAGCACAAGCTGCTACTGACATCATGTTGGCAGGAGTCTTGTGGCTTTTGGCTTGGCCTTATCTGGCTCAATGGGTAAAATAAACGGCTTAACCGAAGGAGCATTAAAGTGTCAGCTACGCCGTTTCGCTTGGAGTCTCAGTATTCCCCTGCAGGAGATCAGCCCACCGCCATTGCCAAATTGATTGATGGACTGGAATCCGGGCTCGCTAATCAGACTTTGCTGGGGGTAACCGGTTCAGGAAAAACTTTCACTATTGCCAATGTGATTGCTAATCAGGGGCGGCCAACTATCATTATGGCCCCCAACAAGACGTTGGCGGCGCAACTCTACGGCGAGATGAAAGAGTTTTTCCCCCATAATGCGGTGGAATACTTTGTTTCTTACTATGACTACTACCAACCGGAAGCCTATGTGCCTTCGACCAACACCTTTATTGAGAAGGACGCTTCGGTCAACGCTCATATTGAGCAGATGCGACTCTCTGCCACCAAGGCCTTGCTGGAGCGGCGTGATGTGGTGTTGGTGGCCTCGGTCTCAGCCATTTATGGTCTTGGCGATCCCGACTCTTACATGAAGATGCTGCTGCATCTGCGCCAGGGCGACATCATTGGCCAGCGGGATATACTGCAGCGGCTCAGTGAGTTGCAATACAGCCGCAACGATATTGAACTGCAGCGCGGTACCTTCAGGGTGCGCGGTGAGGTAATAGATATCTTCCCGGCCGAATCGGACCGAGACGCCATTCGGGTCGAGCTATTCGATGATGAGATAGAGCAGCTGTCGCTATTTGACCCTTTGACCGGCCAGGTACGTAAACGCATTGCCCGGGCCACGGTTTACCCCAAGACTCACTATGTGACCCCGAGAGAAAAAATATTGGCGGCCACAGAGCAGATAAAGGCTGAGCTCAGAGAACGGCGCCAGCAGTTACTGGACGCCAACAAGCTGATTGAGGCACAAAGGATCAGTGAGCGGGTGCAGTACGATGTGGAGATGATGACAGAGCTGGGTTATTGCTCCGGTATCGAAAACTACTCCCGTTATCTCTCCGGGCGTGCACCGGGAGAAGGGCCGCCGACTTTGCTGGATTATCTGCCGCCGGATGGTCTGCTGATCATCGACGAGTCCCATGTAACAGTGCCGCAGATAGGTGCCATGTACAAGGGCGACCGTTCGAGGAAAACCACCCTGGTGGAGTACGGTTTTCGCCTGCCATCGGCACTGGATAACAGACCGCTCAAGTTTGAAGAGTTCGAGTCCTTGATGCCGCAGACGATTTATGTGTCGGCCACACCGGGCAGTTATGAACTCGAACGCAGCGGCGGCGATGTGGCCGAACAAGTGGTCAGGCCTACAGGTTTGTTGGATCCCGAGCTGGAAGTGCGGCCGGTGGCGATTCAGGTGGATGATCTGCTCTCCGAGGCCAATAAACGCATTGCCGTTAATGAACGTGTGCTGGTGACCACGCTGACCAAGCGGATGGCGGAAGATCTTACCGAATATCTCGATGAACACGGGGTTAAGGTGCGTTACTTGCACTCGGATGTGGATACCGTGGAGCGGGTGGAGATCATTCGCGATTTACGTAAGGGGGTCTTCGACGTGTTGGTCGGCATCAACTTGCTCAGGGAAGGGCTGGACATGCCGGAAGTGTCTCTGGTGTGTATTCTCGATGCCGATAAAGAGGGTTTCCTGCGCTCCGAGCGCTCACTTATCCAGACCATAGGCCGCGCCGCCCGTAACATTAATGGCAAGGTGATCCTCTACGCCGATAAGGTGACCCCTTCGATGGCCAAGGCCATGGATGAAACCAATCGTCGCCGCGAGAAACAGCACGCCTTCAACCTGGCCAATGGCATAGTGCCCAAAGGTTTGGTGAAGAAGATAACAGATGTTATGGATGTGGGAGATTCCCCTTCATCGGCAGCGCCGCAGCCGGGTGCCCGTAAGGTGGCAGAGCGCAGGTCGGCTTATCAGGTGGACGCTGCCAATCTGGCGCATGAAATCGACAGGCTGGAAAAACAGATGCACCAGCATGCCAGGGATCTGGAGTTTGAGCAGGCCGCTGCACTGCGTGATGAAGTGGCAAGGCTCAGAGAGGAGCTTATCAAGGCCTAAATCCCTAAAATTGACCCATTGACAAAGAACCCGGCAAAAGCCGGGTTCTTTGTGCTGTTTATCTATCAACGGCTTTAAAAAGCCTTATTTAAAAGTCTAATTTAAAAAAACCTATTGAAATGCTTGAGCTTGGTATCAAAGTTTCGGTGCTTTATAGGTACTCTGTCGCCATAAACCAAACAGTGCGATACCGCCAATCAGGCCAACAAGATGCGCCTCAACTGCGACTCTGGCGCCAATCAGGGCGCTGACTTCAGCGGCCGCGCCTTGCCATTGCTCCCAGCCGACTTTGGCAATAACGCCAGCAAGCAGCAGGTAACCTGAACTGCGACCGCTGCGAATATCGGCCAGGGCGCCGAAGGCGAACAAGCCGTGCAGTATGCCACTTAGCCCCACATACCCCATAAGCTCAGGGTAGCAAAGATAAAGCCCTACGCCTTCAAACAGACACAGTGCCAGGGTCAATATCAATACGCCCAGGGCGTTATAGTGTTCCTTATGCAGATAAAGGATCACCCAAAACCCGGCGAGGTTCATCAGCAGGTGCCAGAAGTTAGTGTGTAGCAGATTGCCGCTGACAAGCCGCCAAAGCTCACCTTGTTCTATGGCGCTGCGGCGAAAGGCCAACAGCTCAGTGAGCGGCAGAGAATACAGCAGCAGCGCCAGGGCTGTTAACACAACACCTGAAAAATAAGCGGAACTCGGCTTCACGCTGTCTTGGCCGCCAGTATCGCCTGGATGCTGTCCGGTGTTGCCAGATACTCATCCAGCCCTTTTTGACGCAGTAAACAGGCGGGGCAGGTGCCACAGCCTTTGCCAAGAATGCCGTTATAGCAGGTAAGGGTTTCATCTCTTACCAGTGGCAGTTGCTGGTATTTATCTGCCAGTGCCCAGGTTTCGGCCTTGTTGAGCCACATGAGTGGCGTAACCAAACGCAGCTGTCTGTCCATGCCTTGTACCAGTGCAGATTCCATTGCCTTGATAAAGTCATTACGACAGTCCGGGTAGCCGGAGAAGTCGGTCTCGCAGACGCCTGTGATCACGGCCTCCGCGCCTATCTGATAGGCGTAGATCCCCGCCAGGGTCAGAAACAGAATATTGCGTCCGGGAACAAAAGTATTGGGCAGACCATTGTCCATCAAGTCGTTTGATACCGGGATATTGTCGCGGGTCAGGGCCGAGATGGCCAACTCATTGAGCAGAGTAACATCCAGCACCTTGTGACTGGCGGCGCCGAGTTTTTGCGCCAGTTGTTTGGCAACTTCAATCTCCTGGCTGTGGCGCTGGCCATAGTCGAAGGTGATGGCATGTACTTCATCATACTGGGCCAAGGCCTGAATAAGGCAGGTGGTGGAGTCCTGACCGCCGCTGAAAACGACTATCGCCTTGGAAATAGCTGGCTTAGTGCTTTGGGTCGGCTCTGCGGTTTGCGGTGCGTTTGATTCTGATGACATAAGCGATTGATTGGATGAAGACATAAGCGTCTATTCAAAGGGATGACTCAATCGTCACAGTTTACCCTAATTTGGCCGACTGTCAGCGCCGACTGGATAAAAAACGGAAAATTCGCTCATCCTTGCGCTTGGGGCTAAATTCCTCTATAAATGCCGCCCCGGCAAATATGAGGAACCCCGATGTACTACCCCGTCAACGAAGTCTTTGAAACCCTGCAGGGGGAAGGTGTATTTACCGGCGTTCCGGCCATTTTTGTGCGTTTGCAGGGTTGCCCTGTGGGGTGTCCTTGGTGTGATACCCGCCAGACCTGGGACAAGCTTGAGCACAATCAGGTGAAACCTGCCGATGTGATCCGCACCGATGGCAGTATCGGCCGCTGGGCCGAGCATGATGCCAAGTCGTTACTGGAGGCGTTTAAACTGCAGGGATTCAATGCCAGGCATATAGTGATCACAGGGGGTGAGCCTTGCCTCTATCCGCTCACTGAAATGACAGAAGCATTTAATGCCGCAGGCTTTGGCACTCAAATTGAAACCAGTGGCACCTTTGAGGTGAATTGCAGCGCAGATACCTGGGTCACAGTCTCGCCCAAGGTCGGTATGAAGGGGGGGATGCCGGTACTGCGTCAGGCGCTGGAGCGGGCAAATGAGATTAAGCATCCGGTGGCGACCGAGGCTCATATTGAGGAACTGGATCAACTGCTGCTGGGGTTGGATCTCAAAGACAAGACTATCTGCCTGCAGCCCATCAGCCAAAAGAGCCGGGCGACGGCGCTGGCGATGAAAGTCTGTATCGAACGCAACTGGCGTTTGTCTATCCAGACTCACAAGTATCTGGATATCGATTAATCCGTAGTGGTAATCGACAAAAAGCCGCATTGATGCGGCTTTTTGTTATCTGAAGCGCGTTGTTAGCAGCAGAGTTCACCCGTGGTTTCAAACAGTTTCAGTTTGTTTTGATACTGGCTGATATCCCCTATGTTGGCGGCTATCCACTCGGGGTTGTAATAAGTGTCCAGATAGCGCTCACCGGGATCGCAGATCAGGGTCACTATTGAGCCCTGGCGGTTGTTGCGTTTCATTTCGGCCGCCAGCATCAGGGCACCATAGAGGTTGGTGCCGGTTGAGGCCCCGGTCTTGCGGCCGATGATCTGTTCCAGCCAATGGATTGTCGCCACAGAGGCAGCATCGGGGATCTTCAACATGGAGTCGACAACCCCCGGGATAAAGGAGGGCTCAACTCTGGGGCGGCCTATACCTTCAATCTTACTGCCTTGCTCACAGGTGATGGCCGCATCTCTTTGTTGAAAATAGTCATAGAACACTGAGTTATCCGGGTCGACCACACACAGCTTGGTGCAAAGCCGTTGATAGCGGATATAGCGGCCAATGGTGGCCGAAGTGCCGCCGGTACCCGGGCTCATCACAATCCACTCGGGAATAGGGAAGGGCTCGCGCTGCATCTGATCGAAAATGGCATTGGCAATATTATTGTTGCCGCGCCAGTCGGTGGCCCGCTCGGCATAGGTGAACTGATCCATATAATGGCCATTCAGCTCCCGCGCCAGCCGTTCAGACTCGGCGTAGATTTCGCTGGAGTGATTGACAAAGTGACAACGGCCGCCGTAAAACTCTATCTGCTGTATCTTCTTGCGGGCGGTGGACGCTGGCATAACGGCAATAAAGGGTAGCCCCAATAGGCGGGCAAAGTAGGCCTCGGAGACAGCTGTGCTGCCGGATGAGGACTCTATGACAGGAGTATCCTGTTTGATCCAGCCGTTACACAAGGCGTACAGAAACAGTGATCTTGCCAAACGGTGCTTGAGGCTTCCGGTAGGATGGGTGCTTTCATCTTTAAGATAGATATCCACTCCGGCGACCGCCGGCAGTTCCAGTTTAATCAAATGCGTGTCGGCACTGCGCTGAAAATCGGCTTCGATTTTGGCAATTGCTTCGTTTACCCAGAGATCGGCCATTGTTGTTGTTCTTTCTTATAACAGGATGGTCTTAATCATAACCAAAGGTAATGACAATGGATAGCGAAAACTCAGGCGCATTTAGGCACAGATACAGGTTAGGTTATTGATTACTGTGGAGTTGATTAGTATAGGCGTAGATAAAACGCTTTGAGGTTTTACTAAAGAATAAAAAGAAATGGTGGAGGGAGAAGGATTCGAACCTTCGAAGGCGGAGCCGTCAGATTTACAGTCTGATCCCTTTGGCCACTCGGGAACCCCTCCACATATTTGGAGCCAGACATTGGAGTGAAAGATGGTGGAGGGAGAAGGATTCGAACCTTCGAAGGCGGAGCCGTCAGATTTACAGTCTGATCCCTTTGGCCACTCGGGAACCCCTCCACATATTTGGAGCCAGACATTGGAGTGAAAGATGGTGGAGGGAGAAGGATTCGAACCTTCGAAGGCGGAGCCGTCAGATTTACAGTCTGATCCCTTTGGCCACTCGGGAACCCCTCCACATATTTGGAGCCAGACATTGGAGTGAAAGATGGTGGAGGGAGAAGGATTCGAACCTTCGAAGGCGGAGCCGTCAGATTTACAGTCTGATCCCTTTGGCCACTCGGGAACCCCTCCACATATTTGGAGCCAGACATTGGAGTGAAAGATGGTGGAGGGAGAAGGATTCGAACCTTCGAAGGCGGAGCCGTCAGATTTACAGTCTGATCCCTTTGGCCACTCGGGAACCCCTCCACATATTTGGAGCCAGACATTGGAGTGAAAGATGGTGGAGGGAGAAGGATTCGAACCTTCGAAGGCGGAGCCGTCAGATTTACAGTCTGATCCCTTTGGCCACTCGGGAACCCCTCCACATATTTGGAGCCAGACATTGGAGTGAAAGATGGTGGAGGGAGAAGGATTCGAACCTTCGAAGGCGGAGCCGTCAGATTTACAGTCTGATCCCTTTGGCCACTCGGGAACCCCTCCACATATTTGGAGCCAGACATTGGAGTGAAAGATGGTGGAGGGAGAAGGATTCGAACCTTCGAAGGCGGAGCCGTCAGATTTACAGTCTGATCCCTTTGGCCACTCGGGAACCCCTCCACGATTTCACTTTCGTGTCTTTTTAAATTGTAGGCAAATGGTGGAGGGAGAAGGATTCGAACCTTCGAAGGCGGAGCCGTCAGATTTACAGTCTGATCCCTTTGGCCACTCGGGAACCCCTCCACGATTTCACTTTCGTGTCTTTTTAAATTGTAGGCAAATGGTGGAGGGAGAAGGATTCGAACCTTCGAAGGCGGAGCCGTCAGATTTACAGTCTGATCCCTTTGGCCACTCGGGAACCCCTCCTCAATTGCGGCCGCCATAGTAGTCAGAAACCTTTTTCATGTAAAGCCCGATTTTAAAAAAAGGGCTAAAGTTCCTGATCATTTGGTCGATTAACTAACAACGAGTTGTTTTGTTGATGTTTTTTTATGCGTACTGATGTTTCCTTAATCAATGAACTGCAATTGGGCGAACGGCTTAATCTGGCTGTTGAGTCCCATCGCCGGGGTGAGTTTGCCCTGCTTTTGGCGTTGCTGTCTCAGGATGTGCGCGATTGGCCTCAGTTTCACCTGCACGACGATATTGCACAGGATGCTGTCCTGCGGCAGCAATTTGACTTGCCTGAGCCTCAACCTTTGCTTGGGGACTTGAGTCAGGAGCCTTTGCCGGTAGACAACAGCTATCATTTTCTCAGTGACGGTGAACGTAGCTTTCAGTTGGCCCAGGCCCTGGTGCCCGAACCTTTGGTTATTCGGGGGAAGAGAGACAGCGGGATGCAGGAAGCACTGAATAATTGTGATTGGCACACAAGACTACGTACTGATGGCACCTTAAACCAACCCAAGGCGGTATTGATGGAGTTTGTTGATCAACTGTCGGAACAACGCAAACTGGCCGGTTTATATCAAACGGCGTGAGTCTTGCCTCAGTCCAGGTGTCGTCCATGGCTTATACTGATGGGTGACTCTCAGTATCGGAGACAAGAGATGAAGAGTATTGAACAGGCTCAGGCCGCCAATGTGCAGGACACTTGTGCCGAATGTGGCAGCTATGTGGATATAGGGACAGTCGTCGAAGAAGGAGACACCTTGCTTTCGTTGACTTTTCAAGGTGAGTCGGCAATGGTTGATGCCGAGGCGCTCAAGCAATTGGCCACAGACCGCTTCGCCGATGTCAAGGTAGAACTCAGCAACTCAGAGCAGACTGTGACCCTGGCGCTGACTTTTTCCTGCAGTGCCGAGAAAATGATTTTTCAGTTGGAAAACGCTTTGGCATAAGCTGTGCTTTTAGCCAAATGGTCAGTAGTGTTCTGTTCGTAAACCAAAGCTATAAAGCAAGATATAACAAGGTAAATGTAACAAAGTATGACTTGTCTTGCTGGGTATTATGTAAAAGTGTAATCTCGCGCAGAGATATGATGGCAGGCCCGCGCATTCGGCGCGGGTTTCTTTGAGCCCGAAAGGGAACCTGAGGATATGTGTGAAGCGACGTAGGTATCAGCGATTGCTGGAGTTGTTGACCAACTCGGTTGCCAAGCAACAGGGTGACTTCGCCAAGACGGCTGAACTGGCTACAGAACTCCTGTGTCAATATCTCGATGTGCAACATGCCAGTGTCTGGTCCTGGTCCAGGGATCAGCATGTACAGTTTGAAGTTGCCCGCTTTGGCTCGGGAAAGCCTCTTAAAACGCCGCGTCCATTACACCTCAATCAAATTCCATCTTATATCGACCAACTCAAGCAAAAACGCCATATTGACGCCAATGATGCGGTGGTTGATTGGCGCATGAGCGAACTTGCCGAAATCTATTTTAGCGTCAACGGTATTGCCAGTTCTCTGGATGTTGCTATCAGGATCAATGGTCATATTGAAGGGGTTTTGAGCCTGGAGCGAACCTCTACCGGGCATCACTGGAGTGATTTGGAAATCCATTTGGCATCGCAAGTGGCTGACCAGCTTGCGCTGACTCTGGCGACCCATGACGCCTACCGCAAAGACGAATTGCTGACGCTGTTTCAGTCGGCCGCTGAACAATCGGCCCAGGTCAGTATGCTGATCAATTTGCACACAGAAGCGATTGAATACATCAACAGCGCCCATGAACAGATCACCGGCATCCCAAAAGAGAAAATGCTGGGTGCCAGTCTAAAGCAGTTGTCCTTCTTCAAGCAGCAACCCAAACAGGCTGAAATGACCCTGGCCAAGGTGTTGCGTGGCGAAGTAGCGACGGGTGAAGTGATGCTTAATCGAGAGTCTGGCCAGGAATACTGGCTCAGATACCATGCCAGTCAATTTATTACCCAGCGTGGTAATCACTATGTGTTGGTATCCTGCGAAGATTGTACCGAGCAGCATAACTATCAGGCCGAACTTGAGCGCTTGGCCTGGCGTTGCAGCCTGACTGGACTATACAACCGTACCCATTTCAACCGCTTACTCGATAGAACCTATAGCGGGCAGTTGCTGCTGATCGATTTGATTGGTTTTAAACGCTTCAATGATACCTATGGACATGAACAGGGCGACGCCCTGTTGATTGAAGTCGCCCGCCGTCTGAAACATTTTGCTTCTCTTTATCCCGACTGCAGTATTGCCAGAGTAGGCAGCGATGAATTTGCATTGTTGCTTGATGATAGCGGCGATCTCGATATCGATGCCTGCTGTCATCGCCTCTATCAACAACTGCGAAACCCTATCAATATCGGCCGTGAGCAAGTGGATCCCAAGCCGGCACTGGCTGCGGTAGACATTGCCGAAGTCGCCGAGTTGGTCGCGCCGCTGACTTGCGCCGATATTGCGCTGCAATACGCCAAAAAGAAGCAGGGCACGGCCATTCAGTTTTTCAACAGCGCACTGCTCAAGGCGTTCAAGGATGATGCCCAGATAGAAAGAGATCTGCACGCTGCCATTCGGGGTAGGCAGTTTGAACTTTATTATCAACCGCTTAAAGATCTGCAAAGCTGCAGTTACATAGGCGCGGAAGCGCTGATCCGCTGGCATCATCCCAAGCGGGGAGTACTTTATCCCGGCGCCTTTATCGATATTGCCGAACAGTCGGGGCTCATCAATGCCATAGGCACCTGGGTACTGGAGGCTGCCTGTCGCCAGCTTAATTTGTGGCAGCACCACAATATCAATATTGCCATGCATGTGAACGTGTCGGCGCGGCAGTTTTTCGGCAGTAATCTTTATGAACAGGTTTGGCAGTTGCTCAACCGTTACCGCTTGAAACCCGGCACTCTTATTTTGGAGATCACCGAAACCGAATTGATGGAGGATATACGTTATGCCACCAATTTATGCCAGGAACTGGCTGACTTGGGGGTAGGGCTTGCCATTGATGATTTCGGTACGGGTTACAGTTCAATGCGCTATTTGAAACAGTTTCCCATCAGTAAGCTCAAGATCGACAGATCCTTTATCTCTGATCTCAGCATTAGCCGCGAGAGCCGCGAAATCGTCAGTGCGATTATCGCCATGGCCAAGGCGTTGAATATTTCCCTGACAGCTGAAGGGGTTGAAACCGCTGAACAGGAAAGCTTCCTTACTTCATGCATGTGTCATCAGGCCCAGGGGTTCCTGTACAGCCCGGCGCTCAGAGAGGCCGAATTCAATGCTTTTCTACAACAGAGTCAACCTGCATTGCTGCATTGATCAGCTAGTTTAAGTTTTTTAGGTTCCACACTTAAATCCGGCCTAAGTTAAATCCAGCCTAAGTTAAATTCGTTTCAGGCAGCAGTGTTTGAACTTGTTGCCGCTATTGCAAATGCAAGTGTCGTTGCGCTTGGGATAGCTGACCGCAAACTGCTTGCCCTCGGTGTAAAACCAGCGGCCGCCCTCAAATATAAATTCAGATTCTTCAAAAATAGCGTCCAACTGGCCATCGGCCAGATACCAGGCCTTGAAAGTGACTCTGGCCTTGGTTTGTCCAGCTGTCAAAGGCTCCCGCGCGACAATTTGCAGGCCCAACCACTGGGTCTTTGGCATCTGGGCCAGGGTTTGTGCGTTCAGTCCCTGGCGATAATCCCGGTGATGGGTATCGATAAGATAATCAAACTCTGCTTTAACAAAGGCGGCATAGCGGGAGCGCATCAATTGCTCTGGATTGGCGGCACTGTGCTGTTTGGTGTGAAGCGGCTGACAACATTCACTATAAGGGAGCTTGGAGTTGCAGGGGCAAAGGAGGTTCGCTGTCATCGAGGTTTTCAGTTTCAATTTGGGGCCGGTTAAACGGCTTGGGTTTGCATTGCCGGAGATCATAGCGCTTTGAGGCCTGGCTTGCATTGAAACAATTAATTTATTCGGGTGAATTTCGCAGTTTTCCGCAAGTGTTGGCAGGAACGGAGTCACTTTGTTTGAAGGGTAAGTAAACAGATTTGAAGGATAGGGTAAGCGGGAGCATGTATCGATATTCGGGGCTGGAATGGCTTGCAGAAGTGCGTCTGGGTGAAAGCCGCGTACAGGCTACTTCAGGATGAAACGACAGTCATTTCGGTTAAAAAATAGCGAACCTGTTTTATTGAATTGAACAATATGCTTTAGTAATGAGTAATCTAGGGAAGGTGCGAGTAAGTTCTCGTGGCACTATTGCCGTAAGAGCCCCGAAGGGCGTGGCTTATCGGCCTATCTGCTGTGTTGTTCTTGCAAAGGAGTAAGGCCATCTGCTGCAAGCCACGCCTTGCATTCAGGCCGGTAAGCCAATGCAGATCACAGATGGGCTTAATTGCCCTTTCTCTGGCGAAGTGTCTGTTTTTAAACATCTTAAATCCAGGCTCAGTTCACTTTATGCCCTACAAGGAAAAGAATATGCAGAAATGGATCCCTTTATTGGCGCTCGGCGCCTTCAGTAATCTGGCGCTGGCGGCTGACTGGCAGTTGGATAATGCCGATTCCAAGGTCAGTTTTATATCGGTTAAAAAAGGTGACATTGCCGAGGTACATGAGTTTAACCAGTTGAGTGGCACGCTTGCTGATAATGGCGAATTCAAGCTGGAAATTCCGCTAAGCGGGGTCAATACCGGCATAGAGATACGGGATAAACGGATGCAAACCATGTTGTTTGAAGTGGCCAATTTCCCGACCCTTACGCTGACGGCTCAAGTACCCGCTGAGTTGGTTGATAAGCTCAAGCCAGGTGAGTTGTTGAGTACTGAGATAGATGGCGTATTGTCACTGCATGGTAAGACCCAGAACAAACGTTTTGAACTGGTTGTGGCCAGGCTTGGGCCGTCGAGCCTTTTGGTCACTTCACAGAAAGCCGTCATAGTGAATGCCGAAGAGTTTGGTCTGACCGATGGGGTTGAAAAATTACGTGAAATTGCCGGTCTATCCAGCATCAGTAAGGCTGTTCCTGTTTCATTTGTTCTAAGATTAAACAAGTAACGAACGACAGCTTGATTTGAGGCAAGACTCAAGGTGGAATTTGTTTCATAATGTGACTTTCCGGTCGCGGCTTAATCGGCAATTAGACCGGAGAGTGTGCCCCTTATGGGTTGGCCTGAGACGTTGCACGCGGGAAGAAAGATGGTTACAGACAAAGACGGCTATATGCACCTCATTCAATTCCTGACTGAACACCTTGGATTGTTTGAGACCCCTGAGGGGGGATCTTTGAGCGACAGCAGCGTTATGGAGGAGTTCGAAGAGCAGCTGTCGGCACAGATTATTATGGTCTGTGGCCAAAACCCACAACTATCTTTCGTCCAACGCAACACAGTCATCCGTGAAATCGATGCCATAGTGTATGATCTGGAAGAGATCTTGGCCAAGGTGGCCAATCATAAGGCCACGGCAAAACAAACCTTATTTATCAGTGAGTTTGCCGGTTTGATCAAGAATCTGTTCGATCAGGAAATTGCCAAACTCCAGGTTTAATAATGCATAAACTGGAGGCTCAGGATGCTGACACTGCTTTCCGGGTTTGATGACAATACTGTGGCGGTTCGTGCCAGCGGTATTGTCAGTAGTGAAGATTATGATGCTGTCTTGCTACCGGCGGTTGAGTCCAAACTTAGGGAACATGTGCTCATTAAACTCTGGTATGAATACGGCGCCGACTTCGAGGGTATCTCTTTGCAGGCCGTATGGGATGATGCCTGTCTTGGGCTGTTTCATTTGCAAGACTTTTCCCGTATAGCTGTTATTACTGACAGCTCTGTGATTGAAGGAATGGCGCAAACCCTGGCGCTGATGATCCCTTGCCCGGTATTCGTGTTTCCCAGGACGGAATTGACTAAGGCTCGAGCCTGGCTCTCGGGAACCTGAAGCGTTAACATCTGTCTTATCTTTAAGTTCCGGTATTTCTGCCGGATTTTCATCTCGTTAGTTGAAATGAATGGAATAGTCCCATGCTTAAAAAACTTGGTCTTTGTTTTATGTTGCTTTCGACATCCGTGTTTGCCCAGGAAAAAACAGTTATAGGTCAGACTGAAATTATGACGGTCACCGAAGCCGGACTCAGTTTTGAGGCCCGAATTGATACCGGGGCGGCCAATACTTCTATGCATGCGGTCGGTCTCAAGGTGATAGGCGGCAGCGCCAAAAAGATGCAGGATAACGTGGGTAAAATGCTCAGCTTCACCACTGAGAATGAAAGTGGCGAGAAAAAGCAGCTCAAGGCAAAAATTGTCAAGACATCTACCGTCAGCAACTCTCAAGGGCGGGAGACGCGTTACATGGTGGAGCTGAATATCGCGTTCGGCCAACACAAGCGTAAGGTCAAGGTTAATCTCAGAGACCGCAGCCACATGGATTATAAACTGCTTATCGGCCGCAATTGGCTGGCTGATGACTTTCTGGTGGATGTGGCCGATAAACGCATTATAGGACCAGTTGCTCCTATCAGTGTGCGGGAATCCGGGCTGATTTTTCAAACCCGTATTGATACCGGCGCGGTAGAAAACTCGTTGCATGCCACAGATCTGAAAGTGGAGAATGGTGACGAGGATATGGAAAAGAATATCGGCAAGCAGCTGAGTTTTACGACAGAAAATGAAAAGGGTGAAAAGCAGCGTCTGCATGCCATGATTACCAATACCTCGTTGATTCGTAATGCTCAGGGCAGTGAAATCCGTTATATGGTGGAACTCAATATAGGTGAGCCGGGAAGGGAATATCCGGTCAAGGTTAACCTTAAAGACAGAAGCAAGATGACCCACAAACTGTTGATTGGGCGAAACTGGTTGCAGGGCCACTACCTGGTAGATGTCAGCCTCAAAGAAAATGACTGATATGCGTTGCCAATCTTCAATATTATTGATGTTATTTAATGTCGATGCATAAGACAGATACTGAGAGATCGTAACGGCTTTTGTATCAGTGGTGCTTGCCTAAAAGCCGTTGGTTATCGATTCAAGCCATAAATGGGGCTACTGCTACTGAAAGGGCGGTCGGTGGGAGAGTCTTGTTGCCGTCTTAGCTAGTACATCTTAGCCCCGTTTTTGAACATAGATTGATCTCAAACCCATCAAAGTAAGCCTTTCTGCGAGTTGCTCACTGCCGTTTGCAATATAATCCAGTATTGCTTTGCATGCGCTGGCGCCAGGCTTTAGTGCTTTATGGCTGCTGAAGCTGGCGGTGAATGGTGTCGAGACGATATGTAAGTTAGGTCATATAGTGTTAATTCAAATACTTTAAGATTTGGCAGGCAGCTTTATGATGCAGCTAACTGTCAAGGATGCGCTTTTCCTTTATAATTAATAATTTGATGCTTTGATAGATTTTTGGCTAAGAATGAGGAGTTGAGCTTGTTGACCAAAATCCTGCTGACAGCCCTGGTGTTGGCGCTGGCATGGGCCATGCTCAAACGAAGGTCAAGCCCTGAGGTAAGAAAGAAAGAGGTCGCTGAACCTTTGCCTTTGTTCAAACGCTTTTTGGTTCCTGGAGCCGTGGGTATTACCTTGATACTGGCCTGTGGCTTTTTTGCCTGGCAATGGTTTGATGGTTATCAGGTGGTTTCGGTGACCTTGGTTTCACCCAAGGAAGAACGACGGGAAGTCTATCAGGTGCGTAAGAAAGATATCTCGGCCAATGAACTGGTTACCGTGGACGGACTCAGGATCCGTCTCTCCACCGAGGAGCGTTTGATGATAGCCGAGAAAAGTGTCCCCTGACGCCACTGAACGCTTTTCATTGATGGCTTATCAGGTAAACTAGGCACATTTTTTGCCGGGCATTTCTTTCTACGGCATTGTTATCTTCAGGAGGCCCCATGATTACTGCATACACCTATCAGGATCAGCAGCTTAAAATTATTGAGCTGACCATAGAAGACGGTCTTCCGGAACAGACTCTGTGGCTGGATCTTTACAAGCCGGATGACGATGAGCGGGATTGGTTGAGCCGTTATTCTGTGGAAGAGGTGCCCGACGAGGAAGATATCAATGAGATTGAGGCCTCGGCACGTTTCTATCAAAACAAGGACGGCCTGCATATCAACTCTCTGTTTCCGCAGCGGGTTGGTCAGGATGTACGCGGGGTTAACGTTTCATTCAACCTGCGTAGCCGGTTTTTGGTCACCATACGCGAAGAGGATGTTGGTCTTATTCGCCTATTGCGCAACTATTTGCGCCTTGGGCGTATCATGGTGGCCACGCCTCAGGCACTGTTTATCGAGCTCTTTAACCTCAAGGTAGAATACCTCTCTGACTTGATTGAAGATGTTTACACTGTGCTGGAAAACGTCGGTGAGCAGGTGTTCGAGAGTAATGAACTCGATGATGTGTTTAAACTGATCACCTTGCAGGAAGACTCCAACGGCAAGATACGTTTGAGCCTGCTCGATACCCAGAGATCGCTGCGTTACATACAGAAGTATTACCGTAAGGAACTGGCTGAAGACGAACTCAAGGAAATTCGCGAGATGTTGTCGGACATCGAATCCCTGATGCCCCATAGTCAGTTTATCTTCGACAAACTCAACTTCTTATTGGATGCTGCCATGGGTTTCAGTGGCTTGCAGCAAAACAAGATCATTAAAATCTTCTCGGTTGCGGCCGTGGTCTTTCTGCCGCCAACCCTGATTGCCAGTAGTTACGGGATGAACTTCAAAGAGATGCCTGAGCTTGAGTGGTACTTTGGTTACCCTATGGCGGTGGTGATGATGTTGGCCAGTGCGGTAGGCACTTACCTGTTTTTCCGCCGCAAAGGTTGGCTGTAAATCTGGTTAAGTACTTTAGCACCTTGGTTACAGGGGCTTGCGCCTTAATGGTATAACCTGAGCCTTGTGATCTCTGTATTGGTCCGGAGCTTCCAACACGCTCGCCAACGTGGCGAACTTGTGGCGCATAATACGGATGCTGACCAGGCATCTGTGATAAGGGTTATTGCAGCGTGCCAGACTCTGTTGCAGGTGGTGTTTAATGGTTCTGAGCTGGTCCTGGTTGGAGTCGGAACCATTAATCAACTCATTACTCAAACGCTCCTGTAGCTTGTCCAATTCTTCCGGCTGGTTTTGAGCCAGCCACATCAAGGTGTCAAAATCCGGTAGTTCTGTCATTGCCGGCCTCCGCCTGTGAGGGGTGAGCCTGGTTTCAGGCTACCCAAATCCAGGTTGCAACAACAAGATTAGTTCAGTCTAACTATGATGGCGATAATGACTTTGGTTATATAAGCCGAGGGCTCAGCCTTTGCTTTCGCTGCCGAAGTAATAGCTGACCCGCTCTCTGGGATTGAGATACTTGAAGATTTTCTCCGGCAGGGCCGCCGGTGGCAGGCAGCGCACGATAGCAAGGCCTTCGGCTTCCAAGTCGATAATCGGCGCCTGATCTTTGGGCACCAGAGCGTCATATACCAGAATTCGCGGCAGCAGCAGCTTATCCAGGTTGACCGACATTACCAGCCCATATTGGCCGGAAGAAAGTTCGACCACGCTGCCGGGAGGATAGACCCCGAGGATCTTAATCATTTTGCCGACATATTCCTGATTCAGCTTTCCCTTGGAGTATTTATACAGATAGCCCAGAGCAGCATAAGGCGTCTTGGCCTTGGATTGCACTCCTGGATGGCAAAGAGAGTCATATTGGTTCACCACGGCCACCAACTGGGAAGCTTGACTCAGTTCATCGGCTTTCAAGCCTCTTGGGAAACCACTGCCATCAAGCAGTTCATGGTGATTGGTGATAACGTCCCTGGCATTTTTCGGAAATTCGACTGCCAGCTTGATGAACTCTGCGCCCATCAGCGGGTGCTGGTTCAGCAGGTTTTGCTCGGGTTTAGTCAAGGGAGCCTGCTTGCGCAGTATCTGGCTTGGCAGTTTGAGTTTACCTATGTCGTGGAATAGCGAACCCAGGCCCACGGCCTCAATATCTTCTCTGGGCCATTGCAACTCTTTGGCCACCAACATGGTGAGAATGGCAACGTTGAGTGAGTGAAAATAGATGCCTTCGTTTTTATCCGAATCGGCCATTAAATGCAGGATCAGGTTGTCGGAGGATAAAAGTTGCTCGGCAATGTCCCGCACCAAGTCCTGTGCTTCGGTAACCGCATTCAGAGGGCGGCTGCGCAGTTTGTTGACCAGATTGCGCATCCTTGCCAGTGAACGGTCGAAATGCTCCTCTGTCTTATGCAGTTCGCGACGCATTTTCTTGAGAATTTCGATCTTTTGTTGCTTGTCGCTTTCCATCTGTTGTTGCAGAGAGGTGACTTCCTGTGGATTTTCCATTGGGGCAGCTTGTTGATTGGCAGGCAGCGGCGGAGTATCACTGCGGTCCGGTACCACAAACACACTGTCTATGCCCAGCTTACGGATTAGCTCGATTTGCGCCTGTTGTTTGATACGGAAGCTACTGAAAAGAAAAGGATGATCTTTCCATGCCAGAGGAAGACGGACGAAGTTACCCACCTGCAGTTGTTGGACACTGACTCTACAGCTCTTGTTCATTCAAATCATCTTTTTTAAGCAATCGAATCATTTTATCGCAAAGAGTACGCTTTACAATTAGTTAGCTCACATGTAAGCATGTTTGGATAAAAAATATAAGCAAATCGAGATTTTTATGGACTTTATCGAAGTATATCCCAACGCTATCCCTGATGAGTTATGCGATCGTCTGATTGCCGCCTTTGAAGCTCATCCCGGTGTTACCGAGGGCCGCACAGGCCATGGTGTCGACAAGGAAAAGAAAATCAGCCGCGATCTGACATTGGATCAGTACCCAGAGTTGCAGCCACTGCGTAATGAGCTGCTGGGCCACACACTAAAGCATGCCGGACGATACTTTGATAAGTATGCCATGGCGCTGATGGGAGCCGTGGCCGTGCAGGTGGCTGATGAGTCCGGCAATGCAGTAACCCTGACACCGGATAACTATGCTCGCCTGGGAGCCCCCAGAGCTGAGGCGCTGGTACAATACCTTTATCGTAGTGGTACCATCAATTTGCAAAGGTATCAGCGCGATGTCGGCGGTTATCCCCACTGGCATTCTGAGCAGTTTCCCCAGGCCGGTCACAACGATGCCTTGCACAGAGTGGTGCTTTATATGTTCTATCTCAATGATGTGGCCGAAGGCGGGGAGACGGAATTCTTCTATCAGCAGCGCAAAATTGCGCCGAAGAAGGGCACCATGATGATAGCGCCGGCGGGATTTACCCATAGTCACAGGGGCAACCGTCCAAAGAGTGGTGACAAGTATATTGCCACTTCCTGGATCATGTTTAATCGCGCCGAGCAGCTTTATGGACCAACCCGGCGCTGAGGCTTATTGCATGGGAATCTGAATACGGAAGCAGGCGCCTTCCAGTGCTGAATCCTCAATGCTGAGGGTGCCGCCGTAACTGCTGACGATTTCATTACACACTGCAAGGCCAATTCCCTGTCCCGGTGACTGGGTATCGGCGCGCACACCGCGCTGGATGATCTTCTGTTTAAGGCTCTCATCAACACCAGGGCCGTCATCTTCCACCTGTATCTGTAGTATGTTGCCTTGATAACCGGCACTGACCCGAACGGTTGAAATACATAGGCGGAACGCATTTTCCATCAGGTTGCCGAACAGCTCCATTAAGTCGCCTTGATTACCGGGAAACTGCAGTTCGTCCTCTATTTTGGCGCTGAACTTCACCTGTTTGTCTCGGTATACCTTGAACAACATCTGTGCCAATTGCTCCACCAGAGGGGCAATCGGAGTCTGTTCCTGCTTGAGGCCCTTGCGTCCCAGCATGGCTCGCTTGAGTTGATATTTCACCAGCTGATCCATCTGGCTCACCTGTTCCATGATTTTTTCGCTGCTGGCCTGTTTATCCAGGCTGGCATCATCCGTGATGGCATGTACAGCGGCGAGACGGGTCTTGAGACTGTGGGCCAAGTCATTCATGGCATTTTGATAGCGCTGTTGCTGAGCACTGGATTGCTGCAGCAGTTGGTTGAGTGCCTGGGTGACGCCTTCCAGCTCCACCGGATAACCGCCGGAGAGTGACTTGGACTTGCCGTTGATGATGGATCTCAACTCATTTCGCATCTGTACCAGTGGCCGCATGCCCCAATAAGCGGCGCTGATCAGCAGTACCAGTGCCAGTGCCAACACCAGCGCCAGACGAATATAGGTGCGTTTGGCAAATTGGCTGTATTCCTGTTCCAGCTTGGCCGCATCCTTGAGCACCAACAGGTTGTAGTGAATACCGGCGATATCGACCGACAGTAGATAGGCAAAATAGGCACGATTGTCGGCCATGTTCAGGTAGTAGGGGGGCGCTTCGTTGCGGATTTCATTGAAACGTTCACAGGTATCAAACAGACCTCTGTCCACTGCCAGCGAAGAGGTCCATACCTGTTTGAACTTCTCGTCACAGGAGGCGATAACATAGCGCTCCTGTTTGTTGTTCTCCTCAAGCCAGGAGCTGGTATCCGGGATCAGGTCATGCTCCCTGAGCTCGGCAGCCACCTGAGGGATTTCGGCGATTAGCTGCGCCGTCTCTTCGTTGTAGCTGTTTTGCGCATGCAATATGTTGACCATCCAGGCCAAGCCAAAACCGACCACGGCTATGATAGACAACGAAGTGAGAAACATCCGCGTCAGCAGGCGTTTCTTGGGTTTTATTCTCAATTGCATGGCAGGTTGAATTTGTACCCCTGGCCTCTGATAGTCACTATTGGATTTTCGATGCCGTCACGGGTCAACTTCTTGCGCAGTCGGCTCACCATCACCTCAATGGTGTTGGGATCGCCTTCTTTGTCGCCATAAATAACGTCCAGTAAACGTTGCTTGGCGACCACTTCATGGTTGTGGCGCATCAGATATTCGAGAATTTGATATTCGAAGGCGGTGATCTCCATCGGCTCACCATTCATGGTGACCTGCTTGGCGGCGAGATCCAACGACAGGTCGCCGCTGTTGATCACCGGCTTGACGAAGCCGGCACTGCGGCGGACCAAGGCATCGAGTCGGGCCACCAGTTCCTCTTTTTGAAAGGGTTTGACCAAGTAGTCATCCGCACCGGCGTTGAGTCCTTCAACTTTGTCTTGCCAGTTGACCCGGGCGGTCAGGATCAGAATAGGGGCTTTGACGTCTTCATCCCGTAACTGTTGGATAAGTGCAATGCCGTCTTGATCCGGCAAACCCAAGTCCACAATGGCGACGTCAATAGGGTAGTTGGTTGCCTGGAAAAATCCCTCTTTGGCGGTTCCCGCCACCTGAACCTGATTCCCCAATTCTCCCAGTTGTACCTTGAGGTGGTGGGAGAGTAAGGGATCGTCTTCAACAACCAAAATTCTCATATTCTTTACGCCTTTAACTGAAATCAGAACAGTGTACGCAGTTCCCAGGAGCAGCTCAAGCCGAGGCTAAAGCAAAGGTATCAGTCATACAAGATTTAAACCTAAGACCTAACTCGCTAAAAAATAGGGCTATACACTGGCTCGAGTGTATAGCCCTATTACTTAACCTACGCTGACCTCTGATGTGGATTGTCGAGTCATTGGCCCAAGATGGAAATGTTGGCGGGTGTGACGACTAGGAGCCCCGGTTACGATTTCTGGCCAGTTTATTACCGCTCCAGGCGCTCAGCAGAGTAAACAGGGTGACCCCGCCCATAATAAATGCCAGCCTGAGCCAAGGGGCATCCATGGCCTGGCGCATGGCGACATATTCAAAGCCACTCTTGGCCCATACCAGCACGGCGCCGATCAAGAGACCGATTTGCAGAACGCGAACACCAACAGCGCTTTTCACAAACAGCAATGCCGGTGCCAGCAGGCAGATTGCGGCGGCGATGGTGTGCGAGTATCTGAGGAAATGAGCGCCCAGTAGCCAATAAGCAAGACAGAGTAAAACAACACGCCACCACATAGAGATACCTTGAATCAATTGAATTGAGGTCATTCTAGTCTGAATTTAAGGTGTATTCTATTTGCTGCTTCACAGTTTATCCCTGTAGTTAAAGGTTATAGCCCGTCTGGCTTAGGGTTTCATATGCAGCTTATTGTTTAATTTTATGGGGTTAAGCCGTTAATAGCCGCAGCAGTATGGCAACCGAGACAGTCAGGAAGATAGCGCCGCAAAGGTAATCTATATAGTGACCAAAGCGTAGCAGGCGTTGCTGCACCCGGGCGTGAGACAGCAGCATGGCCAGCATGGCAAACCAGATAACCGAGAGCAGCGGCAGTAATATAGCGGCCAACAGCTTGGTCTGATTGCTGACTTCTGGGGTGATAAGGGTGGAAAACAGCGTTAGAAAGAACACCAACGCCTTGGGGTTGAACAGGTTGGTCGATAACCCAAGCAGCAGCCCGGCAGTAGCCGACATAGTGTTATTGCGGGTGCTTTTGCCAAGGTTATTGTCTACCCTGTTGTTTAACTCCTCGGACTGCATGACTTGTGCATCATTGATTGCTTCCCGGCTGGTTGGTAATTCATTGGTTTGCGCTTCAGCGAGTGGCCTTGCCTTCAAGGCGCGTTTAAGCCAGGCCTGGGCACCAAAAGCTCCCAATCCCATCCAACCCAGATAAAGGGCGCCAAAGAGTTGCACCAGCACAAACAGGGTATGCGAGCTTTGAATGGCCAGGCTGACACCCGTGAGGCTCAGGACAGTGTGCACCAATATCGCCAGAGAGATGCCGACAGCGGCCGCCAGTGCGGTGTTGCGCTGCTCGCGGCTGGCGATTTTCAGGATCAATGCAAAGTCGGGTCCCGGGCTCGCCAATGCCAGTAGGTGAATGGTGCCCAGGGTCAGCAAAAGATGCAGATCTGTCATAGTCAACTCTATTCTGTAGTGCCTCACTAAGCCGAGGCTGAAAGTGTTTGGGTATATTTGGGTATAGGAGTAAAAAATGCTCAGCCATCAGAGAGGCGTATGGCGTTCACAGCATGCGCCGCTGAAATGCCTGCGGAGAAAGCAGGAAGGCACGTTTGAAGGCCTTGTTCAGATGGCTCTGATCGAAGAAGCCGACTTGCTGCGCCACCGAAATCACACTATCTCCCTTGAGCAGAGCTTTCTTGGCATATTCCAGGCGGATCCGCTTTAGGTAGGCATGTGGCGTCATGCCGGTTCTCTGTCGAAACTGCCTAAGCAGTTGGTATTGGCTGAGATCCAGCTCCTTGGCAAGCTGCGGCAACCGAAATGGCGCAGCGGGATCGGCATGAAAGGCTTCTCTTAACCTATCGAGTTGACTCTGACTCAAGGCGTGAGGCTGTCTCTCGGTATTGAGCTGGCGACCGTGCTGGCGCAGCAGCTTTTCCAAAAAGGCGATAACCGCGGTTTCGGAAACCAGGAGATCATTGGCGGCTATGGGTTGGGTCAGTAAATGGTGCAGCTGGCAAAATTCCCGATACAGCGCCGGATGATACAACAAAGGCGCGGCAAAACTGAAATATCCCAGGCCGAGATCCCGCGCCAGTTGCTGCAGCCAGTCATGGGGCAGGGACATTACCAGAGCACAATAGCCTTGCTGTTCGCTGCTCTGGCCATCATGGCTGCTGTCGGGATCCAGGGTCGATAACCAATGGGGTCTCAGGTGCCAGGTTTGGCCACGATAATGAAAGTCCTGGCCGCCGTGACTGACTACGCCGATATGAAAGTCCAGATGAACATGGGGCTCGAAGTGAAAATGTTGAAAACTGGCCCGACTGATCTCCAGTTCGGGATGGGATGGGGCGCGCCAGTAATGGATTTTCTCCTCGTGCATCTTGCTATCCTGGGTAAGAATTTATGTTATCTTAGCGGTCGGTTATCCAGGCCGCCTAGTAAATTATTGCACGGCCGGTATCAAAGTCAGACCTATAAACACCGATAACAGATTGGAGCCCACAGTGAAAGGACAGATCTTAAGAGAAATGAAAGTACTGAGTGCTATTGAACCTGAATATGAGGTGGAAAGACGGGTAGCATTTCTTAAGGCCAAACTGCAGGAGGCTCGCAGCCAGACGCTGGTACTGGGGATCAGTGGCGGGGTCGATTCTTCTCTGGCCGGGCGCTTATGTCAGTTGGCGGTAGATTCGCTCAATCAAGGCAAAGCCGAGGCTGAATACCGTTTTGTGGCCATGCGTCTACCTTATCTTGAGCAGCGTGATGAACATGAGGCGCAGCAGGCGTTGGCATTTATCCGCCCCAGCAAACTGGTGACTGTGAATATTCATGAGGGGGTGAGCGGCATTCATCAGCATGTACTCAGTGGCTTTGATCGCGCCGAGCTGGCGCTACCGGATGCCAAAAAGGTTGATTTTGTGAAGGGTAATGTCAAGGCCAGAATGCGGATGGCGGCCCAATACGAAGTGGCGGGGCTGCTGGGTGGCCTGGTGGTTGGAACAGATCACAGCGCCGAAAATGTTACCGGTTTCTATACCAAGTGGGGCGATGGAGCCTGCGATTTGGCGCCGCTTTTTGGCTTGAATAAGCGTCAGGTACGGCAATTGGCCGCCTTTCTCGGCGCCTCGGAAACCTTGGTATACAAAGCGCCAACGGCGGATCTTGAGTGTGACAACCCGGGTCTTGAAGACGAGGCTGCCCTGGGGTTGAGTTACGATCAGATAGACGACTTCCTTGAGGGGAAGCCGGTTTCTGCCGAGGTGGAAAGCAGGATTATAGCCATCTACAAGGCGACGCAGCATAAGCGCAGGCCTATCCCGACCATTTACGATTAACTGCTCAACTTGAATCGTAAAACGCCGCGTTGATCGCGGCGTTTTTTATGGCTGGCGTAGCGCCTGACGCAGCAGCAGAATACTGGCGTTGGGAAACTGGCGGTAATCCAGATAGGGGACTTTCCAGCGCCACTGATCCAGCCTTTGTATTCCGGGCGCACCGTTAAGACTCTGCCCGGCATCGCCGGCGATATTGAGTTGGCTGGCGGCTTGATTGCCGGCGATAAGTGCTATGCCGCTATCGGTTACCAACTCTGTCGCGCCTATCTCCAGTGCGACTTGGCAAAAGAGCCTCTGCTGCAGAAAACTACGCCAGTCGTCATCCGGGGCAAATATCTTGGCGCAGATCACCAGGATTTTGCGCCAGTGGTTGGAGTTGGCGGCTATCAAGGCCGCGGCGGCATCGTTCTGCTGCCAGTGCCAGTCAAGCGGCAGTGTTGGCGGGTTGGGTAAGTAAACCCGCGCTTTGGCCAGGTCGTTACCAATACGCGAAGGAAATGAAGGCGTTGAGTGTGCGTGCACGTTTGCTCTCTGTTAGACTTTTATGCCAATAGATCTCAGTGAAATGCCGTTTCAGCGCCGCCACTTTGGGGCAGTTCGAGGTAAAGGTCAATGAAAACTCTGCTTATCAGCTCGGGGAAACAGCTTACTATTGCGCTTTTTTATGCTTGTTTCGGTATAGGGCTGGCGCTGACTGTGACCGGGATCTGGTTACTCAATGATCGTGTTGATTTGAGTCCCTGGCATACTCACTTTCTGAGTCATGAGTTTGATCGTCACAAGGGCGTCGAAGACTTTAACGATTATCTCAAGTTGGAGCAGCAACTGTTTGCCGAGCTTGATCAGGAGCTTGGTAAACTTTCCGGTGGCATAAACTCACCGATAAATCGCTATCACAGCGGCAGCATAGCAGATCCCAAGCGCTGGGCTTTTCCCTGGAATCAAAGTTTCGAGTGGGCCAATGCCGATGCGCAGTTCGGGCTCTTGCTGCTCCATGGTATGTCAGATTCACCCTACGCCATGCATCAGTTTGCCCAGCAGTTTAAGGGGCGCGCTCATGTGTTGGCGCTGAGGTTACCGGGACACGGCACTCTGCCATCCGGCCTGGTGCGCTTGGAATGGCAGGATCTGGCCGCGGCCGTTAAGCTGGCCAGTCGCCATATGAGCCAGGTGCTCAATGGCAAACCTCTCTATGTGATAGGTTATTCCACCGGCGCCAGTCTGGCGCTCAACCATGAGTTGGAAAACCTTCATAAAGGCAGGCCTACTGATTATGAAAAGGTGGTCATGCTGTCGCCGGCCATAGGTTTGGCTCCTATGGCGGTCGGCGCGCAGTGGCAGTCGCAGCTGGGTTATATTTTGGGGCTGGAGAAACTCAGCTGGAATACTATTTCACCCGAATATGATCCCTTTAAATACAGCTCTTTCGCCGTAAATGCCGGTGATGTGGTTTATCGTCTGGCGCAGCACAATAGCCAGCGTTTACTGGCTTTACCTGAAGAGAAAAAACGCCAGTTGCCGCCGATTTTGGCGTTCCAGTCGCTGGTGGATGATTCGGTATCGACGAGAGCTGTGCTGGAGAACCTGTTCCTGCAACTGCCCAAGGGAGCCAATGAACTGGTGATCTATGATATCAACCGTAATCAGGTGAACCTCAGTATGACACCTGTGGATCCTCTGGCGGAGATCAGCGGCATACTGGCGCGAACCAATCTGACTTTCCGGGGAACATTGATTGAGAATCAGGTGGGCTTCAGTCATCTGGTGCAGGCTCGGGAGTTTGGTACTCATTCCGGAGTGGAAAAACTCAACTTTAAATGGCCCGTGTCAGTTTATTCTTTGTCTCATGTAGCCTTGCCGTTTTCTGCCAATGACAGTCTATATGGTAATCAAATGGCCACAAGCATGGACCGCATTCAAATTGGCGCCGCCGCATCCCGTGGCGAGCGCGGTGTCATCAGCATTCCCGCCGCCGATATGCTGCGCCAGCGCTGGAACCCTTTCTTTGATTATCAGATGCAGCGGATTGAAACCTTTTTCAATCAAGATCCTGAGCCGACAAAGTACAGATGACCCGGTTACGGCCCTCGCTTTTGGCTTGGTATAGGTTAGCATCGGCTTTTTTTAACCAAACCTCCAGAGACGGACTGTAGGAGGCATTGGCAATCAGGGCACCGATACTCGCAGTGACGCTGATCCGGCGTTGATCTTCGGGGTTGATGATTTCAAGATCGGTAATGGCCTGACGTATTTCATTCAGATACGGCTCTATCTTGAAAGGGTTGCACATGGGTAGCAGTAGCAATAGTTCTTCACCGCCGTAGCGGCTGATAAGATCCGAGTCGCGCTTGAACTTTGTTTTAAGCAAATCGGCGACTCGTTTCAAGGTTTCATCACCGCCCAAATGACCAAATTCATCATTGATCCGCTTGAAGAAGTCCAGATCCATCAACACCACGGCCATGGCTTCGTTATTGCGTTGGCATAGACCCTGTAAAGTGGCGAAACTCGCTTCGGCGTGGCGCCTGTTGGCAAGCCCTGTGAGCGGATCGGTTTGAGCTAACTGTTTGAGTTTGCGGTTGGATTGCTCCAGCTCCAGAGTTCGAATAATGACTTTTTCTTCCAGATCCAGCTGGTGGGCCATCAGTTGGCGTTGGTTCTCCTTGAGTTCAGTGTAGAGGTGAGTTACTTCCACAGGCACGTTTTGGTCATTGAGTAACTTATCTTCAGTAAGGCGCTTGCCCTTGTTGAGTTGCTCTGAAATCAACTCCAGCGGTTTGGTCAGGCGTTGCCCAACCACTCTGGCGACCAATAGCGACAGTAACAGGAACAGCAACAACAATGCGAAGGTGAAAATAAACTGGCGCTCCACTTCGTGCAGCAGTGGGGCGTAGGGGTCGAGCACAAAAATTTGCCAGTTGTTTTGCAGGCGATACTGGCTGTAAACATATTCCGGACTGTCGTTATCCAATGCTTTTAGGTTAAGCATGGGCAATAAAGAGCGATAATGTTTACCACTCTGGCGGTAGTTGAGTTGCTCGAGTTTGGGTAAGGCCAACGCCTTGGAGGCGTAAATAAGACGCATATTTTCATCGACAATGAACATCGACTGATTGGTCTGTTCCAGAAAGTCATTATCCAATTCGCTGAAACGATTGAGATTTAGCGAACCTTCTACTATACCGATAACTTGTGGGCCTGTGGCCAGGTACAGTGGGCTGCTGATGGCGACTATGGCATCTGAGCCAAAGCCCCGGCCGAGAAATACGGCGGAAGTGAACAGCCGCTCATTGAAAAATGCCTGCTGAAAATAGTCTCTGTCATTGATCTTCTTATCGCCCCCCTTAAGCTCCTTTAGCCCACTGACAGGGCTTGCTTGCACTATGCTGCCTTCAGAGTTGGCAATCAGCATGGTTAAAAAGCCGGGGTTGAGTTTGTGCAGCCGTGACAGCATCCGCTGCAACTCATCCGGGCTGGGAGAACTATGTTTAATAAGTTCGGCGGCGGTAGCAATGACCGACTGATGCCGCTCGAGATAATGCTCTACCACCAGGCCGATATTTTTGGCGGTTTCATGTAAGTGTTTACCCAGGATCTGTTGCTGCTTGTTGACCCAGTAATAATTAAATACCAGGGTAGAGAGTATCAGGCTCAAGTTTAGCAGCAGCAAAAAACTGTAAAAGAGCTGCTCGCCAAAGCCGCTGCGCTTGGCTGGTAGCTGACGGCCGGTCAGGCGTTTGAGCGCAGGGGTTACCAACACAATCAAGCAGCCCAGGGTGATATAGACCATGGCATTGACCGACTGCTTGATGACGACGAAGGGAATGTATTCAGAAGGTAAATCGCTGAAAAGGTGTAGATAACCATAAATAAGTGGCATGCCCAGCAACAGCCAGAAGCAGACACCGGCGTAAAATACCGGCCAGCGTTTTTTTCTGGCAAATCCCAGGGCCAATGCCTCGAGACAGAAGAGTAGATAAACGTGCGGACTGTCCCATTGCAACATCAAGGAAGTTACACTGATGGTGGCGGCGAGCAAGGCATACCAAGGCCCCAGTAAAATGGCGATTAGTACATAGAAGGTATTACCCAATACCAGCTGCACATTGGCAAACAAGGGGATGGGGAAGCTGTTACAGGCAAAGCCTATCAGGCCAGCCATCAGACTGAGCAACAGCGGTTGTCGATACCAGGGTAAGTGGGTCAAATCAGTTCCAACTCCTGTCTGGAGTTAACAAATGGTTAATGACAAATGCTAGAGCTAAATGGTTTATTTAACAATATTTTTTGAATATTTGTCTTCAGCGCTACCCAATACCTGTTTCGAATCGGTACTCGCCAAGCTTAGTTGTGGTGGTGGTTTTGCATAAAAAGGGATGGTCGGGTGGCTAAAAAGGGCAAGCCGATAAAGATGAATAGTTGAAGATAGCGGCCGGAAAAAGCATCAAGGCGCCTTTGGTATCAATGAAAGCGCCTTGATGTGTTTGACAGCCTTATTCGCCCTTGAGCCGTCGGTCCAGTTGATCTTTCAGATTGGCGGGCACGCCTTTGATCAAAATGGTATCCGATACAGGATCGTAAATGACCCGCTCACCCAGATGTGAGCTGTCAAAGCTCAGGGTCAGGCCGCCGCCGGTGCCGGAGAATTTCTTCAACTGCCTCAAGGTGGATTTATCAGCCGGAAACTCTTCTTCCAAACCGTAATCACCGCCAACGGCAAAGTCATAGAAGGAATCCATGCCGGATTCAGCCAGTTCATCGGCCAAGTCCTTAAGCATGACTTCACTGCCGCTGTCGACCTGGGAAGTACAGTATTCAAACACCCGGTCGCGGCAGGTTTGACGCTCTTCTTTGGTTAGTTCACCGCCACCGACAAAGTCTTCCACCGCCTGCATCAGGGTCTTGCTCTGCTGCTTGGGATTAACCCCTTCGACGCAGCCCATAAAGTCGAGGAAGAAGTCAGCCACCTTGCGTCCGGCTCTGCCGCGGATAAAGGAGATATATTTGCGCGACTCACTGTCGGCTTGCCACTCGGTGAGATCGATTCGCGCCGCCAACTGGATATTATTCAGATCCAGATGGTCGTTTTGTGATAACTCCATATCATCCAGCACAGTCATTGATGACTTGGCGTTCAGCAGTGCTACAAACAGGTAGTCGCTGGCCATAAAGGTGTAGCAGGCCAGTAACAAAAAGCCACCCTGGCTGAAGTCATACTTGGAGAGTTCTTCCTGCAGCAGTTTGCCAGCAGTGGCTGAGAACTCTACAAAGCCTTGCTGCCCATCGCGATAAGACTTGAGTGCTTCCTTGAAGGCGGGGTTGGCCTCGCCATCATCCCCGGGGACGCCAAAATAGCCAAAGCCTTTTCCCGCTTTACTGGAATAGCTCTGATGCAGCTCATCAAGCATGGTCTCAACGGCCTGGCTGTTCAGCAGTGGTTGAGGGCGCAGACGGCAGCTGAGCTGGCCTTCGCCATTTTGGGTGATTGCGTGAATAATCGCTTGTTCGACGTGAATACTCATAAGCCCCGATAGTGATACTCTGTTGTAAATCCGCTATTATATGCCGCTAATCCTTATCTGAGTGAATCATTTTTTATTTATGGCTATCCAATCAAAATATACCAATGCGCAAGTTGAATCCCTGATCGCCGAATTATTGGCCGTGCTGGAAAAACACCAGGCTCCGACCGATCTTGGCCTGATGGCATTGGGAAATGCGGCTTCGCATCTGTTGTCGACCAAGGTGCCCAAGGAAGCCCGTCAGCAGGTGGCGGAGCAATTTGCCAAGGCATTGACACAATCCTTGCGTTGACTTGTAACAACTGAAATGCGCTAAATAGTGGCGTTGTAAGTCAAAAAGCACATAATAGCAAACAATGTAAGATACACAGGCAACTTACAAAAGCGGATCCATATGGTCGAGCGAACAAAGCAGTTGGGCAAGGACAGGGTTTCACGCCTTATCAATTGGGGGCACTGGTTTGCCTTCTTCAATGGCTTTTTGGCCATGATAGTCGGCAGTCGATATCTGGAAAGTGTCGGCTACCCTGAAACCTGGATTGGTTGGGGCTACCTTGGCGTCAGTACCATAGGCCATTTAAGCTTCCTGGCGTTTATTGTCTATCTGGTGTTGCTGTTTCCCGTTACTCTGCTGTTGCCTTACTCGCGTATCCTTCGGGGATACGCGGCTGTGGTGGCCACCCTAGGTCTGTGTATCATGCTGTATGACACCATAGTCTATGACGACTATGGCATGCATTTGAGTCCCTTCGCTGTCGATTTGGCCTGGGCCGACCTCAATAGTTTACTGCATGGCACGTCTTATATCGTCACTCCCCTTGGGATCTTGGCACTGGAGTTGACCGCCGCCAACTTTATCTGGAAGCGGATTGAGAAAATTCAAAAGCGCAATTATGGCAACAAGGTGGTGGCCTTTATTGGGGTTTGTTTTGTCAGCAGCCATCTTATTCATATTTGGGCTGATGCTGCTGATGTCACTGAAATTACCCGTTTTGATGATGCCTACCCGCTATCTTATCCGGCGACGGCGCGCACCTTTATGGAAAATCACGGTATCGACGGCTCCAGCAGCTTGCAGGTGGATACCGAAACCAGCTTTAAATACCCAAGAACGCCGCTGACCTGCAGCGCAGAAGAACATCCCAATGTACTGTTTATTGCCATCGACAGCCTTAGGGCTGATATGACCGACGAGCAGACCATGCCGTTTTTCAGCCGCTACGGCAAACAAAACCATGCGTTTATGAATCACCTCAGCGGTGGCAATACCTACCGCAGTGGCATGTTTTCCCTGCTTTATGGTCTGCAGGGCAGCTATACGGATGCGGTGGAACTCAATTACACCAGTCCCTTGCTGAGTCAGAGCCTCAAGCAGCAGGGCTACAATCTTGGTCTGTTTATCAGCAGAAGTAATTATGCCGAGGCTCGTCCCCAGGCGATATTCCGCGATTTTGACGCTCATATTGCCGAAGACGATGGCGGCAGTGCCATGGCTGATATCCAGAATATCGATAGTTTCCAGCAGTGGCGAGCCCAGCAACAAGCGCCCTGGTTTGCGCTGCTTAATCTCAAATCGCCGGAAGATTATGACACGCCGGTAGGTTTCCTCGGGGTGCAGACGGTTAAACCCGACAGCGCTCTCAAACCGGCGCAGAAGGTGCTGTTCAATCAATATCGGCAATCGCTGAACTTTATTGACAAACAGCTGGAGCAACTCTTGTCTGCTATGCCGGAAAACACCCTGGTGATCATTACCGGCGTCAATGGCAAGGTGTTCACCAGTAACGCCGATGAGGCCAGACGGGATTTGTCACCGGCCAATGTCAGCGTGCCTTTGGTGATCCATTGGCCCGTCGGTGGCCACGCCCAGGCCAAGTACCGCACCAGCCACTATGGCTTGGTGCCGACCTTGATGAGCCAAGTACTGGGTTGTAGCAATCCGGCCACTGATTACAGTGCCGGCCGCCACCTGCTGCAGCCCGACAGCCTAACATGGGTCTATGTCGGTGACGCTCGGGTGTTTGCTATCTATCAGCAATCGGAGATTACTGTGATTGACCGTCACGGCCAATATCGTATCTATGACAAGGCTTATCAGAACCGCCTGGACAAGAAGATGAGTGCTCCGGAGCTCATCGAAGTGATGCGTGAAGGGCGGCGTTTGTACAACCATTAAGCGCTGCGGATTAAAGACTGTACGATAGAGAAAAAACAGGCCACAAACTAGGCAGTTAAACTAAAAATTCTCAGATGGAGCTTGCACAGCTTCGCGACTGTTGATAAAGTTCTGCCTCGTTGAGACGGCATACTGCGCCAGCCGCTCAAGACAAATATCGGTATGTAGCGCAGCCTGGTAGCGCACTGTCATGGGGTGTCAGGGGTCGGAGGTTCGAATCCTCTCATACCGACCAAATTAAATGCTTGATTACTAATGTAATTTAGCTAAGCCAAAAGCCCGTTATTTAGCACAGCTAATGCGGGCTTTTGGCTTTTTATAGCACATCTATAGCATTAGATTTAAAGCCTATGGATTTGTGAATTTACTTCGTAACAGCCTTCTGTATTGACCACGACCGCCGTGATGCTGCGGCAATGCCAAGTGTTAATCGCAGCATCGTCCAACCAGAAGGTGACTGCGCCACGGTTGACTAATGCCTGATTATATTGCTTCCAATTGGTGATATTGCACTTTAACTTGCCCATGACCTTAAACCTGTGATGCAAGATCTGATCATGAAGTGCCAAAAAGATTCCGCTGATTTAGGCAACAACGCCCATTTGGGGAGCGGCCTTGCTGTTTCTGTTGGAGTTATTTTACTCACTTTCGCATGACTGAATTGCTGACTCCCATTGCGGTTGCAGCCTCTTGTTTAAACTCAGCGCTGAACGTCGGTCTTGTGTTTTTTATGTTTGCCACCTATTTGCGAGAAGTAAGTCTATCACTTCGTTTATTTAGGTAACTAAATTCACTATGCCGCTACAGAAATCTATTCGTATCATTCTTATAATAACTGAAAGAAGTAGACTCTATCTGATACTTTTTTGAAAATATCAAATTGTGCGTGTTCTTGGAATGCTTCTATATTCATACTCTCACCAAAAACCAAACCGTTTATTCCTAACATCACAGAGTTCCCCCATTGAATGCGGACTGTATTATATTTGGTGTCGTTAAACACATCAGTAACGCCAATTTCAGCCATGTCTACAAGTATCTCATTTAGATTCTCTTGTGATAACGTTACATTTGGCTGAGTCATGGATAATACTTGGCTCCATTTTTCAATTTTATTCTCGGCAGCTTTTTGGGTATATGTCATCATAAAACCACCGTCCGGACTTTTCCCAAAAGTTTTGGTAATAGGATTAATGACAACTCCATTTAAAACAATTGTTTCTTCAGAAAGGTAAGAGATTTCTTTTATATTATATTGGTTGATTTTGATAATTAATGCCTCTGCATTAATTATCATGTCGGCTTTAGTAATTACATCTTCATTGTAGTTAGGACTACAAGCCACTAAAATAGAGAGTATTGGTAAAATGAAAGCTTTATTTAATTTCATTGTAAGTTACCTAGGTATATTAATATGGAATTATTTTGTATGTACAGTTTTTGTTCAGGTAGTAATGACCACCAAGACCATTTGGGAATTACCATAATTCACATTGTTACTTTCGCGCCACCGGGTATTCCAGGATTGATCTGATCCGGTAATAATGGACACTTAGCTAAGCACTATTTTTTAATTCAAATTTTTCTGGGCTCAAATACCCAAGAATACTATGCCGTCTGGTCCGATTGTAATCAACCTCAATATACTCAAATACCGCTTGTCTCATTTGCTCACGTGCCATGAGCGGCTCGTCTTGCAACGCGTCAACTTTTAATGCGTGGAAGAAGTTTTCCACGCAAGCGTTATCCCGGCAATTCCCTTTACGGCTCATGCTTTGTACTAACTGATGTTTCTGAAGCAAAGCACGGTTATCGTTTGCGCAGTATTGGCTTCCTCGGTGGTCGCTATGGACAATCACGTCAGTAGGGAAACCTCAGCGGAATAACGCCATCTTCAATGCGTCACAAGCATGCGCTGATGTCACTCTGCTTGCCATCGACCACCCCATTTCAGGCTGGCCGCATTAGCAGTAAAGTTCTGCTTCCCTAGACGTAGTCTAAGGGGCTTTTAACTCCCTCAGGTAGCGGTAAATGGTGTGCACCGAAATATCCAGCCGCTTGGCGGCCACCTGGGCGCTATCCTTGAGTTCAAAAATGCCGGCATCGAACAGACGGGTCACGATTTCACGGTTTTTTTTCGATGACGGGATCTGTTGACAATGGCGTACTTCCTGGTTGACCTTGTCTATGGTGCTGTGCAGCGTTTCCTCAATATTGACGGCGAATACTTCTGACGTACCGCAGTGTTCTGTGAGCGGGGATTGTTGCGGCAGCATGGAGCGCAACACAGACATCAAAGGCGCATCCATATCTGTGTTGATACATAAAAGGCCTATGGCCATCTGTTTTTCGTTGCGGATAACCGTGGTGATGGATTTCAGAGTTTTGCCATTACCGCTTTGGCTCAGATAAGTCTCGGAGATATCCTGGCCGCGCTTGAGTTTTTCCAATGCCAGATTGGTAATAGGTGCACCGACACTGCGGCCGGTAATATGGCCGTTGGCTATTTTGATGATTGAAGGGTGGTCTCGGTCCAGGCTGTGTAAAACCACTTCTGTGTGTTGCCCATACATGGTGGCGATACCGTCGACCACATTTTTGATGGCGTTGAGTATCTCCATGTCTTTGGGAGTTAACTTGTGAAGTTTCACCGCTATCCTTGTGTGAAAGCCCGGTTATTGCCGGGCACTGGAGCTTAGGCAGACATGATACTGATAATGGTATTGTCGGTCGACACCATGCCATCACAGATCATCTGCCCCAGATTCTTGATTGTTTGTTCGACATCGGCGGCGACTATGCCTTGCGTCGATACGGCATGTTGGTTGAGCGCCATCAAAAATGCCCGTACAGCCGCGCTGGACGAGGTACTGACCTTCATGGCACAGGAAGCTTTGGCGCCGTCACAGACCATGCCAGTGCTGTCGCTGATAACATTCTGAATGGCGTAACAGCTTTGTTCAAAACTGCCCCCGGCAAGATACACCATGGCCATGGCCGCGGCGGCACTGGTCACTGTGTTGCCGCAAAAAGCCGACAGTGGCGGGTAGTGGCACTTAATGTAAATGGCGCCGAGGTGGCTCATGATAAGTGCCCGGGCCAGCTGATCTTCACTGCAGCTGAACTTCTTGGCGGTGACCACTACCGGCACAGTCGCGGCTATGCCCTGATTGCCACTGCCAAAATTGCTCATGGCCGGTAGGGTAGCGCCACCCATGCGCGCATCCGAGGCGGCGGCCGTGTACATGACTATCGAATTGAGTAGATCGTCACTCAGCAAGCCGATATCGATATTTTTCTTCAGCGTTCGGCCCACTTCCAGACCATAGGCCGAATTCATGCCTTCGTCGGACAAGCGGGAGTTAAGATCGGACGCCGCCAGAATAAATCTTATTCGGTTAACATCTACCCCGGTGGCAAACTCATAGATTGCGGCAATGCTGATATCGACGCCGTTGCATACCGAAGCAGTACTGCCTTGGGCTGAGGCTTCGGCCTGATACAGCAACTGGCCATCGAACCATTTCTCGGTAATTCGGGTATGGCTGCCACTGATAACGATTTTAACCTGGTGTTTGTCGTTGGCAGCGGTTACCGCGCAATAAATAAACTCGTCTGCTTGAATACGGGATACCTTGACCATGCCGGCATCAATAAGCGCCTGGGCCTCGGCCACTTGCGCCGGGTTGATATTTGCCAGCACTTCAAGACCGGCATTGGCATCGCCGCCAAGGGCTCCTGCTGCTGCGGCAATGGCCAGGCCTATCTTGCCGGTACCGGGGACAAATACGCCCATGGCGTTTTTGTAGAGGTTATCCGAAACCTGAACTTCCAGGCTCAAAGGCTTGGTACCAAGCGTTTCAGTGGCGACAGCGGCGGCATAGGCTGCGGCAATGGGCTCGGTGCAGCCCAGCGCAGGGCGCACAACTTGATTGAGGATAGCTATATACTGTTGCCACTGTGGTTTCATGACTGGGTTCCGGCGAGTCTGAGTTGGGGATAGGCAAGGGCTTGGATTGCGATCACTGTACCAATATGGCCCATAATCCCTTGAGATAACTTGCAACTATTTTTGAATGCGTTTCGGCTTAACGATGCAATTATTTGCATACCAAGGCTGTTGTGCAAATTTATTTTGCCATTAATGAGACGGCAATTGTTGCTAGTGTGACTCACATCTTGTAATTGATGGCGTTTTTCATTTAATCCTTTGATATCAACAAAATTGCAAAAAAGAATGGCTGCCCAGTTAAAGAGGTGCAACTTTTTTTGCAAAAAATAACAAGCAGTATCCAATAACATTTAGGGTCGTTATATGAAAACTGACACTTTGGCACCAGAGTGGGGCGCGGTCATTACTCGGAATGATACGCAGGCATGGAAGGAGGCGACCCGGTTTGACAGTACTGATTGGGGTTGGATCATCATGTCGATCGGCATGGCCATAGGTGCAGGTATCGTCTTTTTACCTGTGCAGGTGGGTTTAATGGGACTGTGGGTGTTTCTCTTGTCTGCCCTTGTCGGTTATCCGGCCATGTATATGTTTCAAAGACTGTTTATCAATACCTTGGCCGAGTCCCGTGAGTGTCGGGATTACCCCAGCGTGATTGGTGATTATCTGGGGAAAAACTGGGGCATATTTCTCGGTGCCCTCTATTTTGTCATGTTGGTGATTTGGGTGTTTGTCTACTCGACGGCGATCACCAATGACAGTGCATCTTTCCTGCAAAGCTTTGGAGCCACCAAGAGTCTGTTGTCTGAAAACCCCTTCTATGGTCTGGGGCTTATTTGTCTTCTGGTTGCACTGGCTTCCCGCGGTGAAAGCCTGCTGTTCAAGATTTCGACCCTTATGGTGCTCACCAAGCTTGGGGTGGTCGCACTGCTTGGGCTGATGATGGTCGACAAGTGGGATATCAATAATATCGGCGCTGTGCCCACTAGCACAGATTGGATCCGCGACGCGGTAGTGATGTTGCCCTTTACCTTGACTTCGATCCTGTTTATTCAAAGCCTCAGTCCCATGGTGATCTCATACCGGGCCAGGGAGAAATCCATCAAGGTGGCGCGCTTCAAAGCGATGCGGGCGATGAACATAGCTTTCGGGATCCTGTTTGTTACTGTGTTCTTTTATGCTGTGTCTTTTACGCTGGCGTTGGGGCATGAGCAGGCGGTGAAAGCCGAGCAGGAAAATATTTCCGCACTGGCGATAGTGGCGCAGGGTATGCCCGGCCAAACGCTGAAGCTCTTGAGCCTGACACTGAATATCTTTGCGGTGATGACGGCCTATTTCGGGGTCTATTTGGGTTTTCGGGAAGCGTGTCAGGGGATCACCATGAACCTATTGCAGCGCGTTATGCCCAAGGAGAAGATCAACACCAAGCTGGTGGGCTACGGCATCATGGTATTTACCATATTGCTATCCTGGAGTGCCATTGTGTTGAACGCCCCAGTGCTGAGCTTCACCTCTATCTGTAGTCCAATATTCGGCTTGGTTGGCTGTTTGATCCCGGCCTATCTGGTTTATCGGGTGCCGGCGCTGCACAAATACAAGGGCGTTGGCCTGTACGTGATTATCGCCACAGGGATCCTACTGTGTATCTCGCCCTTCCTGGCATTCAGTTGATTGACTTGAAGTTTGGATGTTAAAGAATCGAGTGAAGAACGCCCCGCAATGCGGGGCGTTGTCAATGGCGCTATAGCAAATTGACGCCGAGGGGTTAGGCCAAAACTTATGTGAAGAGCTCAGGCCTTGTCCTGCTGCTGCAGAAAGTCGTGAAACTCTTCTTCATAGAGATGAAACAGCACTAGGGTAACGGCAAAGATGATAGGGCCGTAGATCAGGCCGATAAGCCCGAAGAGCTGCAGTCCTCCCAGCAAAGAGAAGAAGATCAGTAAGGTACTCATGCCGGCAGAGCCTTGCATCAGAATCGGCCTCAGGAAGTTATCGATAGAACCAACCACCAATATCCCCCAGGCACAGAGAAATAAGCCCCAGCCCCAATCGCCGGTCAAGGCCAGATAAAGCGCGGCCGGTACCCAGATAAGTGCGGTACCCACCACAGGGATAAAAGAGGCGAACGCCATCATGCAGCCGAGGAATAATCCGGGCAGGCCGACTATGGTCATGGCAATACCTCCGGCAAAACCTTGGGCCAGGGCGGTGAGGAAGGAGCCGAGTACTGCCGATTTAGCCACTTTTTCCACCTCATCGAGAATTTTATCCTCCTGGCTGCGGGACAGGGGGATAACGTGTCTGAGGCTGGTAATTATCTGTTCGTTATCCCTGAGGAAGAAAAACAGCACGAACAGCATCAGGGAGAAATTGACAAAGAAGCCGGTGATATTGCCAAGCAGTGCCGTGCTCAGGCCGACCAGGCGAGTGCTGAGCTCCGTAAGCGCTGCGGTAGCTTTTTGCAATATTTCCTGCGGATCTATGCTATCGAACGGCAACCATTTATTGGTCAGCGCCAGCGACGATTGTACCCAGGGATGCTCCAGCAACTCTTTGGCACCACCATGAGTCAGCCATTGATAAGCCTGAGTGGCAGAGCTGACCCCTTGCTCAATCACGGAAATCAGCATAAACAGCAGCGGGATAAGTATGATTACCGTCAGCAAAACACAGGAAAGCAGCGCGCTCAGATTGGGGTGATTGGGGAGTTTCGCTTCGATGCGCTTGTGCACGGGTAAAAACAGTAAGGAAACGATAAATCCCAGCAGAATTGCGCCCAGATAGGGAGCGACCAACAGATAACAGGCATAAGCCGCAATGGCCAAAGCGGCGAGGATTAACCAATGGCGGGGTTCGACCCGAAAACGTACGGACACGGGAATTCCTTGTTAATTCAAAAAGTATGTTGAGTTTGCCATCTGTGTGGTTGGGGCCACATGCTTGGGCCTGGATTCGAGATGGCGGCAGTTATTAAACCACGGAGCGGCAGTGCAAGAGAAGAACTGCTTGGGCCATATACTCGCTTAAATAGTCAAGCGTCAGTGGTATGTCACACCTGAAAGCCACCTGTTGTGATACAGGTGGCTTTTTCAGTAGCAATAGAATTAGAACTTGTAGTTTACCCCCACGGTGAATCGTTGACCCAGCATGTCGTAGTAAGCACCTTGGTTATACACGCCTGGCTGGCGAGGTGGGGTGCGATCAAACATGTTGAGTATCCCGGCGCGAACCTGCAAGGCATCTGTGATGTTGTAACGGCTGGTCAAATCAAAAGTGGTATAAGACGGGATGTCGTTATAGTTGTTTTGATTGGGTGACCATTCGTTATCCAACACTGTGCTACTGCGATGATTGGCGGTCAGCACGGCCGAGAAGTCATTGTAGGTGTAATCTGTGGTCAGTCGGTGACGCCAGCGTGGACGGGCCTGCTCACCTGCCGATTTAACTTCATCATCGGCGAATCCGGTCGGGTTGAATGAACGCTCTTCCAGATAAGTACTGAATAGGCGGAAGCCCCAGTCACCAAAACCGGTTTCAAGACGATAGTTGACCTCAAAATCAACGCCAGAAGTGATACTGGATGCCGAGTTAAAGGGTTTCTCGAAATAATTGACGATTTCATGAGTGGTGGGATCTCGCCTGAGTAAAGGACAGAATTGATTATTGGTTGAACTGGATTGGTAACAATACTTAACGACTGCGGCACCGCTGAAATTATTGATCACATTCTCCATATCAAACTTCCAGTAGTCCACAGTCAAGCTGAAGTTTTCCAGATAAGATGGCGTGTATATAAAGCCCAGAGTGAAATCATTCGCGACTTCGTTTTTTAACTCAGGGTTACCGACGATAAAGCCTGGTCGGGTTGAACCATACCATTCTTGGGAAGGTTCAAAGGTAGTTGGGATCCCTTGGGCTGCACAGTTAGCCAGCACATTACTTAAATATATGGGGTTAATTCTATTGCGATAACTGGCCGCGCAATAGTCATTTATTCCTCTGAATGTTTGGCTGGAAGGGTTAAATAATTCGGCTATGTTGGGAGCTCGCACTGACTTGGAACGGTTGGCTCTAATTCGAAAGTCGTCATTGAGCGCCCAGTTGAATCCCACTTTCCAGGCGTTATCTGAGCCGGAGGTAGAGTAGTCCATATAACGAAAAGCAGTTTCAAGAGTTAGATCCTGCACTAACATAATGTCTTTTAGCAATGGAACGGACAATTCAGCCGATGCTTCAGTCACATCAAATTCGCCTGACAGAGGTTGAGAGCTGTTGTTAAATAGAAGACCTTCTCGCATTGCCGGGTCTGGCAGTGTATCGGCAGTCTCTTTTCGATACTCCAAACTGAATGCGGCAGCGATAAAACCCGCAGGCAGCTCAAACAGATCACCGCTGACAGAGGCGCCGGCAACGTATTGATCGATTGATGAACGGCGAATGGCATCTGTGCTGACCCAATTGTAAGCGGCTTTATCATAAAGGCCGCGACCAAACACATTCAACGGCTTACAGCCATTGGCTCTGGCATGTTCACTACGACATACCAAGGCACCATTTTTATCGCGGATAACATCGACAGCATCCTTAAAGCGCTGCTCGAACATCTCACCGTACCACTCGGTATCGGCTTGAACATGGCCAACAGTGGCATAAACATTGTATGACCAGGTATCGGAGATTGCGCCTTCAAGCCCCAAAGCCAAGCGGGCTGTGGTTCGCTCTTGACTGTATTTTCGGTTACCAAAGTCGGACGCCAAGTAACCAACTCTGGCACCGTCACCTGGCCGCCTTTCGGACGCTTTGACCAAACTTGCAGCTTCGGACGAAAGAAAAGCATTATCTACATGAAGCGGAATAGTGAGGAATGCCGGAGAGCTTTCACCATAGGCTTCTGACTTGGCATAGCTGGCTTCCATGGTAAATTTATGATCATCATTAATGTCATAGTTCATGAAAGTAAAGAAGTTAATCCTGTCCAACGGCGTCTTGATAAAAGCGTTTTCGGCAAAGCTGTAGCCTTCGCCTCCAAGGTAATCTATCCGGCCATTGGTGAGTTTGGGCAGAGGTTGCCCCAGCTTCATTGGACGAATTTTACCGTCATCACTGAAAGTGTACTTTTCTCCGGCTCGGGTGGTGAACGCTCCGGTCTTGGTGTAGGTGGCCAGGACCTGTTGACCATGACCCCACATTATTGCTTGGGGATCATTCGGGCCGCTGGCATTGGGATTTCGCACTACAATCGGCGCTTCGCGCAAAAAGTCCCTGTCCATATGTGCAATCTGTCCCTGACGCGACCAACTGATGTTGGTTACGAAATTGGCTTTGCCAATATCAGAGCCGAAGGTCAGTGAGGCGTATTCCTCTTCACCTCCAGATTGTGTTGGCCTGGTGGTAGAGGCATCCAGCGCCAGCCCATCAAAACTGGTCTTGGTCACTATGTTAACTACACCGGCAATGGCATCAGAACCATATACTGCCGATGCCCCGCCTGTGGTGATTTCGATACGCTCAACTATGGCTGTTGGGATATTATTCAAATCTACAGCACCTGAGCCCGGTGAGCCGGCCACAAAGCGTCGGCCATTCACTAATATCAGAGTTCGATTGGAACCCAATCCTCTCAGGTCAGTGTTATTCAAACCGCTGGCAAAAACAGAGTTGTTGGTGGTTTCCGGTGACAGACCAACCAGGGTATTAGGCATCTTATGCAGAAGATCTGCGACGTTGGTAACACCGGCATCAATAAGACCGTCACCAGTGATTACGGTAACAGGGGTCGGGGCCAACTCTCCTATACGTTTAATTTTTGAACCTGTGACTTCGATACGTTCTATGGGTTCATCTTTATCTTTAGCGTAGCTGGTTCCAGAATAAACAGCACAGCCGGCAGTAACTAAAAGACAGAAGCGAATTGCTTTTGCGGTTGTAGATACAGAGGTCATGACTATCTCCTTGAGAAATTATAGTTTTCATATCTCTTCTTGTTTGTCAGATACGGAAATGACCAATTAATGATTCAATTTATTACATATGTTAGCAATAGATTAACTTGGGTGATTTTAAGAGAATTTGCTGTTCACAATTTTGCTACATAAATTTTTTGATTAAAAATTTTGCAACCGGTTAAAATCTGTCTGTATTTTTTGTTAAATGGCTTTTCATACGTTATATCTATGTTTCTATTTGGCGGTTTTTTGTTGACATTTTAAATTGTAAGCAATTATTTTTATTTGTTTTACAGTGTGTTATGCGTTATTTTTTGCGGGTTAGCACTGTCTTTATTGTTTGAAAAGCCATGAGGGGATTTTTCGGTAGGATAGGTATCTTTAATCGGGGGGACTTTGGAGAGGACATACCGGATGTGTTATTGTTAACTTCGAGGTACCGACTTTGATCCAATTTAAAAGAAAGCGCTCTTGAGTAAACAGGAATAACCGGCAGTAACCAAACTTTGCGTGTGGATATAAGCGAAGTGGCTTAAGAGGGAACCCTGATATCCAATCCACATCTATCTAACAGGGTTTTAGTTAATTAGGGAAGGTGCCGATTACTTAAAGCCACTTGCTGTTATGCAAGTGGCTTTTTCAGTAACAATAGAATTAGAACTTGTAGTTTACCCCCACAGTGAGTCGTTGACCCAGCATGTCGTAGTAAGCACCTTGGTTATACACGCCTGGCTGGCGAGGTGGGGTGCGATCAAACATGTTGAGTATCCCGGCGCGAACCTGCAAGGCATCTGTGATGTTGTAACGGCTGGTCAAATCAAAAGTAGTATAAGACGGGATATCGTTATAGTTGTTTTGATTGGGTGACCATTCGTTATCCCGCACAGTGTCGCTGCGATAGTTGGCAGTCAATACGGCCGAGAAGTCATTGTAGGTGTAGTCTGTGGTCAATCGATGACGCCAGCGTGGGCGAGCCTGCTCACCTGCCGATTTAACTTCATCATCGGCGAATCCGGTCGGGTTGAATGAACGTTCTTCCAGATAAGTGCTGAATAGGCGGAAGCCCCAATCACCGAAACTGGTTTCAAGGCGGTAATTGGCTTCAATATCAAAACCTGAAGTGATACTGGATGCTGAGTTAACCGGCTTCTCGTAGTAGTTCACTATCTCATGGGTATCGGGATCACGTTCCAGCAAAGGACAGAAGTCGTTATCTGTGCTGCTTGACTGATAGCAGTACTTAACGACTTCAGCACCGCTGAAGCTGTTGATCACGTTCTCCATGTCAAATTTCCAGTAATCCACTGTCAGGCTGAAGTTTTCCAGATAAGATGGGGTGTACACAAAGCCCAGAGTGATGTCATCTGCAACTTCGTTCTGCAGGTCCGGGTTACCTACAATAAAGCCTGGACGAGTTGAACCGTACCAGTCCTGGGAAGGTTCAAAGTCGGTCGGGATCCCTTGAGCTGCACAGTTGGCCAATACATTGTCCAGATAGTCCGGGTTGATCCTGTTCCTGAAGCTGGTAGCACAATAATCGTTGATGGTGCGGAAGGTTTGGCTGGATGGGTTGTACAGTTCGGCAATGTTAGGTGCCCGTACAGACTTGGAGCGGTTGGCCCGGATCCGTAAATCGTCATTGAGCGCCCAGTTGATGCCGACTTTCCATGCAGTATCAGAGCCGGAGGAGGAGTAGTCCATATAACGGAACGCGGTTTCCAGCGTCAGATCCTGCACCAACATCACATCCTGCAGCAGCGGGACGGATAATTCGGCTGATGCCTCGGTCACATCGAACTCACCATAAAGTGGTTGAGACTGGTTTCCAAATAATAAACCATCGCGCATTGCCGGATCCGGCAGGGTTTCAGCCGTTTCCTTACGATATTCAACGCTGAATGCAGCAGCGATAAAGCCGGCAGGCAGTTCAAATAGATCGCCGCTGACAGAGGCGCCGGCAACGTATTGATCGATTGATGAACGGCGAATGGCATCTGTGCTGACCCAGTTATAGGCGGCCTCATCATATTGGCCGCGGCCAAATATATTCAAAGGTTTACAGCCATTGGCTCTGGCGTATTCGTCACGACATACCAGATTACCGTCGGCATCTTTGATCACATCGACAGAGTCATAGAAGCGCTGCTCGAATATTTCACCATACCATTCGGTGTCGGCTTGAACATGGCCTACAGTGGCGTAAACATCGTAGGACCAGGTATCGGACAGTGCACCGTCAACACCCAGTGCCAATCTTGCTGTAGTTCTGTCCTGACTGTATTTACGGTTGCCGAAATCAGATGCCAGATAGCCTAATTTTACCCCTCCACCTGGTTTTTCTTCACCGGCCGTCACCAAAGCCGCCGCTTCAGGAGAGAGCAGGGCATTATCATCATAGAGCTTGAAATTGAGGAAGGCAGGAGAGCTTTCACCATAGGCTTCGGACTTGGTGTAGCTGGCCTCCATGGTAAATTTATGATCATCATTGATGTCATAGTTCATCACAGTAAAGAAATTGATCCTGTCCAGTGGCGTCTTGATGAAAGAGTTCTCAGCAAAGTTGTAGCCTTCACCACCGAGATAGTCCACCCGGCCGCTGGTTAGCGGCGGCAGTGGCTGACCCAGATCCATTGGCCGAATTTGACCGTCATCGCTGAAGGTATAGCGGGTGCCATTGGATTCAAAAGTGCCTGTCTTGCTGTATGAAGCCAGTACCTGTTGACCATGGCCCCACATTATTGCTTGCGGATCATTCGGGCCATTGGCATTGGGATTTCGCACCACAATCGGCGCTTCACGCAGGAATTCTCTGTCCATGTATGAAATCTGCCCCTGACGTGACCAACTGATGTTGGTCACAAAGTTGGCTTTACCCAAGTCAGAGCCAAAAGTCAGCGAGGCATATTCTTCTTCACCCCCATCTTCGGTGGGGCGTGTTGTAGAAGCATCGATAGCCAAGCCATCAAAACTGGTTTTGGTCACTATGTTGACCACCCCGGCAATGGCGTCAGAGCCATAAACAGCAGACGCGCCACCCGTAGTGATTTCGATGCGCTCAACCATGGCGGTAGGGATGTTGTTTAAATCCACGGCGCCTGAGCCTGGCGAACCGGCTACAAAGCGGCGGCCGTTAACCAGCACCAGAGTGCGGTTGGAACCCAATCCTCTCAGGTCAGTGTTATTCAGACCACTGGCAAAAACAGTGTTGTTGGTGGTTTCCGGTGACAGACCAACCAGGGTATTAGGCATCTTGTGCAGCAGATCTGCTACGTTGGTAACACCTGCTTCAATAAGGCCATCGCCTGTGATCACAGTGACCGGTGTTGGTGCTATCTCCCCTATACGCTTGATTTTTGAACCTGTGACTTCAATACGTTCAAATGTTTCAGGTTTATCTTCAGCATAACTGAAACCTGTAAAAGCGATACTGGTAGCAGCAGCCATAAGGCCGAAGCGAACGGCTTTGGCTGTTGTAGATATGGATGTCATATCTCTCTCCTTGATTATTATTGTAAATCGCCATGCTTGGCTGTGTTTTTATTTTGTTTGTCAAATGTTTCAATGACAAAGATATGATTCAATTTAAACCTAGATTTAGCAACACATGATTATGTTTATTAATTTATAATTAATTTATTTTTAACAGTTTTAAAACAAGGTGAGCTGGGTGAATTAATCGATTAAAATCAATTAATTATATTAAATACTATTGCTTTGCAAAAATATTGTGTTGCGCAGATGTTTTAATTTAAACAAATTTGTATCAGTGATAATAGTAAGCAAATGTTTCTATGCCCTTAGTAAGGTGTGTCGTGCGTTAATTAATTGAGCATGTGCATTTTGTTTATTTTTCATACGCCTGAGTTTTTGCTGAACGGAATTAAAATATGGGAACTTTCCGATAGGAACAGGCTCTTTAATAAGGCATGATGTGAGGGGCTCCGGTATATTTAACACCGGATGTATCGTTTAAATTCCGGATTACCGGCTCTGCTCCAAGTGTGTTGGAAGTGCTCTTGAGGAGACGGTAAAGAACCGGCGTGAGGTTAAGGGAAGACCATGTCATTTAATCAATCTTTGAGTAGAGGCAAGAGCGAAGCGGCCCAAGAGGGAACACTGACATCCAATAACCGGGTCAGTAAAAAAGACATACGGATAAGCGCTGCACGCAGGCGAATAGAGGATATTCGTGAGCAGATGGCCTTATCCCGTGAATTGGGCGTAGGAGTGTCGGCAGATGAGCTGGACTTTGACTGACGCTAACAGCGATAAGCTTAAAAAGCCCGCATTCAAGCGGGCTTTTTGCTGATTAAGCCTGCATCGCGGCGTGATAACGCTCGAAGGCTCGCTCGAGGTCGGCAATCAAATCGTCCGGATCTTCCAAACCTATATGCAGTCTCACCAGGGGCTTGCTGCTGTCCCACTGGGTTGCCGTGCGCAATTTCTCTATACCGGATATTGCCAGAATAAGGCTCTCGAAGCCACCCCATGAAAATCCCATCTTGAAGTGCTCCATCCCTTCGACGAAGGCGGTCATCGCCTGGCGGTTACCCTCTTTGAGCACAAAGGAAAACAAGCCGTTGGCGGCGCTGAAGTCACGCTGGAAAAACTCGTGACCCGGGCAACTGGCAAACGCCGGGTGGCGCAGGTGATCCACTTCCGGGCGCTGCGCCAGGAAATTGGCCACTTTGAGGGCATTTTTTTCATGTTGCGCCATTCTCACCCCCAGGGTTCTCAGCCCCCTGGCCGCCAGAAAGATATCGTCTGCAGAGGTGCATTGGCCCATGAGATAGCTGTTCTCCCTCAGGGTATCCCAGTGTGCTTCATTGGCGGTCGCCGTACCCAGCATCACATCCGAGTGACCCACTATGTACTTGGTAGCGGCCTGAATCGAGATATCGACGCCCATCTCAAACGGGCGACAATTGATGGGGGAGGCCCAGGTGTTGTCCAGCATGGTGACCAATTGATGCTCATGCGCGATGCGGCACAGGGTCGGCACATCCTGGACTTCCATGGTGATGGAGCCGGGAGATTCCAGAAACAGCACTTTGGTATTGGGGCGGATAAGCTCGCGGATACCGGTGCCAATCAAGGGGTCATAGTAACTGGTTTCAATCCCCAGCCCCTGGAGCAGCTTGTCGCACAGATCCCGGGTGGGCTCGTAGACACTGTCTACCATCAGCAAGTGATCACCGGCCTTCAGAAAAGACAGCAGGGCGCCACTGATGGCCGCAGAGCCTGAAGGGTAGAGCGCAGTGCCAACACCACCTTCGAGTTCGGCAATGGCCGCCTGAAAGGCAAAGTGAGTCGGGGTGCCGCGGCGGCCATAGAACATCTCCCCTTTGGCGCGATTGGCCGTGGCGTGGCGCATCTGTTCCATGCTGTCAAATACGACGGTTGATGCTCGAAACACGGGAGGATTGATCACTCCCTTGCTCCACTTTTTGTCCCGGCCGAGCGAGACCAGCTTGGTGGCTTTCTTCATGGATGCAACTCTTGTCTGTGATTGCGGGGCGAGCGCCCCTTTGAGGCATATTAACATTGAATCTTGTCATTGCCAGTGCGGCGGGCTTGAGACTTGTTCAAGTTGTCCGCAGCTTAAAGCAGCGGCAGGCTGACCCGAATTTCGACACCTGAGCCGTCGCTCAGGTTGCTGGCACTGATATGGCCGCCATGGAAGGCGGTGATAAGCCTGGCGATATAAAGTCCCAGTCCCAGATGAGGTTTGGACTGCATCGTTTGTGGCCGCACTGAGACCATGGACTCGAAGATCTGCTCGGTCATGTTTTCCGGCAACAGTGGCCCTTGGTTTTCCACCCTGAGCAGGGCCTGTTTGCCCTGCACCTTGAGGCTGATGCGGATATCGGTATCGGCTTTGCTGAACTCAATGGCGTTGGTGACCAGCTTATCCATCAGCTGGGCGACATATTCAGGCACGCCACGCATGGTCAAAGGTTCATCCGGCAACACCAGCACGAAACCTTGTTCCTTGTAAGTCATCTGATACCCGGCGACGCAGCCTGCCACAACCTTGGTCAGTGGGAATTCATCTATCTCGGCCTGGGACAGGGACTCCTCGAGCCGGGTGGCTTCGCTCATGTTGGCGAGGATCAGCCACAAGCGATTGACCCCTTCCTGGGCGCGGTCGACGTACTTGGCCGTGTCCTTGTCCAGTTGCTGCAGACTCAAGTGCTCCAATGAGCTGCGCACCACGGCCACCGGGGTTCTCAATTCGTGGGATAGTCGCGAGGACATGTTTTCCAGATAGTGGGTATATTGCCCCAACCGGTTGACGATATTGGCAAAACTGCGCGACAGGTCGCCGATTTCATCGCGCACTTTTGAAGGTGGAATGGTGTCGCGAACCCGCCCCTGGCTGTCGATGGCGCGCTCGGCCTGATCCCTGAGTTTGCGAATGCGGCTGGAGATCCCGGAGGCAAACACAAACAGTGCCAGGGTTCCCATGGCCATCACGGTCAGGATCACATTGAACAGTTTCTCCAGTGCCCGGTTACGCAGGGTACGGATACCATGGGTGGTTTCCTCGGCAACCACGGCGCCCATCACCTTATCGTCAATCCAGATGGGGCTGGCCGCCGCCAACACCACCGCCTTGTTATCCGGTGTCAGGCGCCAGGTGGAGGCCATCTGGCCATTCAGCGCCCGGCGAATATGGCTACCGCCGAGTTCGGTCGAGTCCTGCAGTGAGTCGATAAAATCCATAGGCGGCTTGGTCAGCACTGTGTAGTAGATGGGGTGTAGATAGTCGTGTTCCAGTTTGCCAAAGAAGCTTTCCGGTTGCCGCTCCTCCTCGACCGAGCGGGTCCAGACACTGGAATCGGCGCGAATATCGCCCGACTTGGCCAGCACCCGGCCATGGACATCCACCACCCATATCCGCGAGCTGTTATGCCCCATACCTTTGATAATACTTTCAATTTCCGGTGATGGTACCAGAACCGTCCCCAGCTTATCGGCGCGGTCAGTGGCCGAGGTACCAACTATGGCTTCCAGCCTGCGGCTCTTTTTGTCGTTGACATCATGAATGGCAAAACTGAGTTTACTGCCCACCATCTCCAGCGGCATTCTGAGTTCAATATTGTAACCCTTATCGGTTTTCAACCACTGGCCCTGAATGCGGACCTCTGGTGTCACCGGGGCGCTGAGCGCCGGATTTTCAGGCAACTCGAAGGCGCTGAGCCAGCCATCGTGCTTGTTGGCTATGGTGTAGCGGCGAAAACGGCCATCCGGGGCCAGGGTGGCGATAGCCAGATAGTCGTTGCGATCCACACTCAGGCTGTTGCGGCCGCGGTAAATCACCTTTGGATCCGTTACCTCGAAAAAGCCGTAAAGGTAGCCGCCATATTTACCTACCATATGGGTAAAGCTCAGCGTTGACTGGCTGTCACTCAAGCGCATCAGGGTATGCTCTTCGCCATAGGTCATGGCGCGATGGCGGTAGGCCTCCCAATCATTGAGGCGGCCATCCAGCTGAATGGGGCCGTTGAGCGGATAGGCGTAGAGATCGCGGCCCTTTTCTACTTGATTGAGGAAACTGGCCTGGCTGTCGAACAGCCTGGGTCTTTCATGTAGCGCCGTAGCCAGGGCCTGAGTGGTTCCTTCCAGGGTTTTCTCCTGGCCGTGACGCAGATATTTCTCCATCTCCCACACATACTGATAGCCAAGCCAGGGCAGGCACAGCAAAAACAGCGACAGTACCAGAGTCTTGGTTCTGAGGCCTATTGGCGGGTGATAGGAGGGAAACTTCAAGATTCGGGATCCCAGCGATAACCCATGCCATAGACGGTATCAATGCAGTCAAAGGCCGGATCGGCGGCGATAAACTTGCGCCTGATCCGCTTTACATGGGAGGTAATGGTGCTGTCATCGACATAAATCTTGGCTTCCTGCATCAATTCGGTGCGGCTGCGCACATGGCCGGGATGTTTGGCCAGGGCGTACACCATCCAGAATTCGGTCACTGTCAATTCAATCGGCTGCTGTTGCCAGTATACCTGAATTCGGTTGGCATCTATGGTGAGGGCGCCGCGCTCCATCAGGGTATCGGCCGGAGCGCTGCTGCCGGCGAGTTCGCAGCGGCGAAACAGCGCCGCCAACCGCGCCAGTAAATGGGGAAAACTGACATCTTTGCTCAGGTAGTCATCGGCACCCAGACGCAGGCCACAAACCGTATCGAAGTCGCTGTCTCTGGCGGTGAGAAAAATAATCGGCAGGGTGCCCGACATCGCTCGCAGCGACTGGCACAAGGTAAAGCCACCATCGATTTCATGCTCCAGACCTATGTCAATAATGGCCAAATCCGGTAAGCGGGTGTTGAAGGCCTGCATGGCCTCGGGGCGGTTGGCGTAAGTCTGCACAGAGTAACCCTGTGATTGCAGCACATCTTTGTAGTTTTCTCTTATTGCAGCTTCATCTTCCACTATGGCAATGCGTTTCATCTGCCTCTTGTTCCTGCCGAGCCGTGAATAGCCGTGACTATACAGGATTTTAGCCGTGAAAAAAGCGATAGCTTCCAATTGCCATTTTGTTGCCACAATTGATAGCCAAAGTGCCATTTTTGCTCCCCAGACTTGCCATTTCAATGGGGTTTAATCATCTCAACGACGAGGAACGCTGCCAACTGGGCAGCAAGCTCTACAAGACAAAAGGAATCGAGATGATGAAAAAGACCCCCATAGCCTCCCTGATCATGGCATCACTGTTGCTGACTTCTTCTCTGGCGCACGCCGACAGCCAGCCAAACTTACCGACTCAGGAGAGAGACCACAACGAAGAGTTGGTTGGCTTTGGCACAGGCGCACTGCTGGGCGCCGTGGTTGGGGGACCTGTGGGGGCCGTTATCGGTGCCTTCACCGGCGGCATAGTGGGTAAGTCTGTGGGCGATGACGAGCAGCTCAAGAGTCAGCAGCAACAGCTGGCCGAGCAAACCGAACAACTGGCGAGTCTCAGTGAGAAGCAGCGAGCGCTGAAGGAGTTATCGTTGCAATACGCCGATGCCCAGAGCCGTCTTAATGCGCTTTCCCGCGACCGGGCTACCCAGCTCGAAGAGTTGATAGTGGGTATGAATGTGCAGTTTCGTACCGGCACCGCCGAAATCGAACCCCACTTTGCCCGCCAGCTGGACGATTTGGCCTATGCCATGAGCCTGTCGCCTGAGCTGATGTTGGATCTGACCGGTTACGCCGATCGCCGTGGTAATTCTGATTACAACCAGACGCTGTCTGAACAGCGGGTCGAGGCGGTGAAAAGCTATTTGGTTAGCCAAGGCGTTGCCGAAGAGCGTTTGCAAACCCAGGCTTTGGGTGCCAGTTCTCCCCTCAGTGCCAAACAGAGCCGCGAGAGTGACTTCTTTGACCGTCGGGTCACGCTGAAATTGCAGACTCAGGGAGCTGCTCTGGCAGCCAATCAACAAAGCGGTAATTGAGAGGGAGCGACAAAATGAATATGGATATCCCTCGGCAGGAAAACGAGCAGTTTCAGAGAATGTCCGCCGCTAGTCACAGCGATTCTGATACTTATTTATGCAGGGCCGTCAACGCCCTGCAATTTTCAGGCTTTGCACTGCTGGCACTGCTGGTGTTCAATCTGGTGAGCTCGGTTGAAGCCTGGGCCGAGAATGGTCCCCAATTTGCCGAAGAGCCTGCAAGTGTCCAGGCTCAGGAAGGTACCCTTCAACTGATTGATAATCCGCAATGGCCATGTGCCGGGGTGCTCGCTTTTGGCGACACTCAGGCCCCGGCACTGGCAACCGAAGTCAGCATGAGCATCAGTGGCTGGAGTAACAGAGTCAGCGTCACCCAGTCATTCACCAATGATACCCAGGAGTGGATCCACGGCCGTTACCTGTTCCCGCTGCCCAATGAGGCGGCGGTGGACAGCATGCAGCTGAGAATAGGTGAGCGGATCATCGAGGGGGTTATTCAACCAAAGGAAGAGGCCAAGCGCACTTTTGAGCAGGCCAAGGCTCAGGGCAAGCGCGCCAGTTTACTGAGTCAGGAGCGGCCCAACCTGTTCACCACTCAGGTGGCTAATTTGGCCCCGGGGGAAACCCTTAAAGTCAGCTTCAGCTACCAGCAGGCATTGGATTACCGTAATGGTCAGTTTAGCCTGCGCTTTCCCATGACCCACACGCCCCGTTATCTGCCTCAAAGCATGCTGCAAAGCTTCAAGGGTGTGGAGGAGGCGGCGCGGTTGCTGAGTCCTGTGATTGAAGCCGCGGGCCTTGAAAAGATGTTTGCCGGTACAGATAGCGAAAGCTCTGATCTTAAAAGCCCCCAAGCGCAAAGCCCCCATGCGCACAGCGGTGGCCAGGAGAATCGTCTCAGTTTGGATATTATCCTGGATGCCGGTTTTCCCTTGCTGTCGCTGGAATCCCCTTATCATGCTATTTCCCAACAAACCCTGAGTGATGGCCGTATTCGGGTGCAGCTGCAACAAGACAATACCAAGGCCGACAGCGACTTTGTGTTGCAATGGCAAGCGGATACGGGCGCCAAGCCCGCAGCGGCGCTGTTCAGCCAGCAAGGCCAGACCCATACCCCAGCACCTTCTTTAGCGCAGGCCGAAGGCCAAGCTGCCAGGGATGAATACAGTCTATTGATGTTGATGCCTCCACAGAGCAAAGAGGTGGCCAAGCCCTTGCCCAGGGAGCTTATTCTGGTGATAGATACTTCGGGCTCCATGGGGGGAGATGCAATAGTTCAGGCCAAACAGGCACTGCTGTATGCATTGAGCAGTCTCAAACCGGAGGACAGTTTCAATGTTGTTGAATTCAATTCTGCAGTGCAGACCATGGCGGCCAACTCTTTGCCGGCGACGGCCCACAATATAGGTCGGGCGCAGCAGTTTATTCGCGCCCTGGAAGCCAACGGTGGTACCGAGATGGCCAAGGCGCTTGAGTTGGCATTGAACAATGATTTTGCCGCTCAAAATAAAGTCGGCACGCAAGGTGAGATTAAGGCGCTCAGGCAAGTGATTTTCATGACAGATGGCGCCGTAGGCAATGAACAGGCGCTATTTGAACTGATTAAAGACAGGCTCGGCGACAACCGTCTGTTTACCATAGGTATAGGCACTGCCCCCAACTCCCACTTTATGCAGCGCGTTGCCGAGCTGGGGCGGGGCAGCTTTACCTATATTGGCAAGATGCAGGAGGTGGAGCAAAAGGTGGTTGCCTTGCTGGAAAAAATCTCTGCTCCCAGGATCACAGATGTGTCGCTGCGCTACCCTGACGGCACTGTGCCGGATTACTGGTCGGCACAAATTCCGGATCTCTATCAGGGTGAGCCGGTATTGGTGAGCATCAAACAGCGTAGCAATGCCCACAAGGCAGTTATCGTATCCGGTCTTATCGATGGCCAATTCTGGCAGCAGGAGCTGGCGCTCAATGCCAAGGCTGAGCCCAAAGGGCTGGATCTTATCTGGGCCAGAAAACAGATAGCCGCGCTGGAGTTGGCCAAAGATGCAGCCAACAGTGAACGCATTGAACGCCAGGTCACAGCGCTGTCGCTGAAGTACCACTTGGTCAGTCCGTACACCAGCCTGGTGGCAGTGGATGTCACCCCGGTCAATCCGGACGCCGCGGCGACCCGGGAAGGGCAAGTGGCCAGTCATGCGCCCAAGGGCTGGCAGGGTAAGTTGCCGCAGACCGCCACCGACAGCCGGCTGATGTTGCTGCTGGGGTTGGCAAGTTTGCTGGCGGCGCTGATGCTGGCGGCTTTCCCCAGGGCCTTTGGCCGTCGTGCTTGTGAGGAGGCGGGGCGATGAGCCAGGCTGAGCAGGCCCTGACAGCAGGCGCTATGCCCTCGGTCAATAGGGGGCGCTTTAGCGATATCTGCTCAATAGTGATAGTTGTTCTGGTCGTGGCAGGTTCGGCCATGCTGTTTAAAGGAGGATATATGCAAGCCAAAGCCATGTTCGCCCAGTTCTTGATTGAAAAGGCCTGGGCCAAGAGTCTGACTGACGGCCAGGCACACAAACCCTGGTCCTGGGCCGATACCCACCCCACGGCCAAATTGTGGATAGGCAAGCATGAGCCACTCTATGTGCTGGCCGGGGCCAGTGGCCGTAACCTGGCCTTTGGACCGGCGCAGATGCTTTCGGGAGCCGGCGCCGGAGAGACAGGCAATACCGTGATTGCCGGTCACAGGGATACCCATTTCGCGATCCTGGCCGGGGCCAGGGTGGGGCAGGAGATCCGCTTGCAGGGAATGGATGGCCAGATCCATTTTTATCGAATACGTGCTACCGCAGTCGTGCATGAATCTGAGACACGTTGGTTGATGGGCAGTGATGAGCGGCTATTGACGCTGATCACCTGTTATCCCTTCGACAGCCTGAGCGGCGGCGCCGAGCTTAGATTTGTGGTGCAGGCAGAAGCCTTGCAAACGCTGGCGGTTTCAGCCTGATATCGGCATCACCCGATTGCGGCCCAAACGCTTGGCTTCATAGAGCAAGGTGTCGGCGCGTTCGGTAAGGGATTGGCGGGTATCCAGTTGCTGCCATTCTGCAACCCCGAAGGAGGCGCTGATATTGCTGATGAGCTGGCCCTTGCGCCTGTCTCTGACGCTAACCTTCTCCAGTGCCCGTCTCATGGCTTCGGCCAGTTGGCGGGCTACTCTCAGCTGACTGGTCGGCACCAGAATAGCGAACTCTTCACCACCGAAACGATACAACTTGGTGCCGTCACGGCAACTATCCTGCAGACGCTTGGCCACCGCCTTGAGCACCTGGTCCCCCAAAAGATGCCCATATTCATCGTTGAAACGCTTGAAGTGATCCACATCCACCAGAATAAGGCAGCAGCCCTTCGGCGACTGACTCAACAAGCTATCGAAGTCGGCATCGAAGGCGCGGCGGTTAAGGCAGCCGGTGAGGGCATCAAACAATATGTCTTTTTCGGTGTTTTGCAGCTGTAGCCGCAGACTGTCTATCTCCTGCTGGGCCTTGCTCAGTTGCGAGCTCAAATAATCCGTGCTGCTGCGAATATCATCCGAGTCTTTCACCAGGGCTCGGACCATGCCCATCACCTGTTCAAGATCCATGGCGTCCTGATCCAAGCGGCTGATACGGCCAAAGTTACGCTCGATTTTGGCGCGAAAACTGTCGGCATCGCAGCTGGTATCCTTGAGTGACTGAGACAGCTCGGTCGCTATCGCCTCCATACTCTGGCGCATATCTCTGACATCCAGTTCATCTTCCGGGGCCAGATGATGACGGTAGAGGAGTTCCGCCGTGGAGGGCGGACAGGTGTTGTACTGGCTGACGGCTTCATCCAGGCTGGCATTGAGTGCCGGGTTGCGCTCGCTGACATAGGCATACCAGAGCGCATAGTTGACCGGCGTTGTCGGTATCTGATGTTTTAACATCAACGGCAAGGCTTTTTTCAGGTATTGGGCGGCTTGTTGAAGCAGAGTCATGGTCATAGGGGAACTCATTGTCAATGCAATTACCTATTCAGCTTGACATAAATTAAGCCGCTTGTGGATCCAAAGGCTCACAGAATGTCACTTTGTTGCGCCGATTGCCGAATGCTGCCCCGCTGTTACAATGGCTGAACAAAATAGATAATAGCAAGGAATGAAGTCGTGAAATTTACCTCAGTCTGTGGCCTGTTGGCCACACTGTTAACGCCCGCTCTGGCGTTGGCCGCCCCCTTTGAACTGGATGAATCCAGCTATCGCCAGGATGTAAAAAACCTTGCCAGTGACGCGTTTGGAGGCCGTGCGCCTCTGTCGGCCGGTGAACAGCTGACCTTGGATTACCTTACCGAGGCCTTCAAGGAGATGGGGCTTGAGCCCGGGTTTGGCAAAAGTTATCTGCAAGCCGTTCCCATGGCCAGGATCACTGCAGATCAGAATATGCAGCTTAAGCTGGGCTCAATGAGTTTCAGCAACGGTGAGGAGTTCACCGCCCGCACTCAAAGAGTGACGCCCAAGGTGGAGCTGCAAGACAGCGAGGTGGTATTTGTCGGCTACGGTATTAATGCCCCGGAATACGGCTGGAATGACTTTGAAGGCCTGGATGTTCGTGGTAAGACCCTGATTGTGCTGGTCAATGATCCCGGCTTTGCCACTCAGGATCCCCAGGTATTCAAGGGCAATGCCATGACCTATTACGGTCGCTGGACCTATAAATATGAAGAAGCGGCTCGCCAGGGCGCCGAAGCCGTATTTATTGTGCATGAAACTGCGCCCGCCGCTTACGGTTGGGGGGTGGTGCGTAACAGCAACACCAATACCAAGTACACCCTGGTGGATAAAGACAACAACGCATCATCGGTTGGCGTGATGGGGTGGATCCAGCACGATAGCGCCAAGAAGCTGTTCAGCCAGGCGGGTCTGGACTTTGATACCTTGAAGCAACAGGCGGTCAATAAAGGCTTCAAGGCGGTGCCGTTGAAACTCAAGGCCAATCTGACCTTGAACAACAAGATAGAACTGGCGCAATCCCACAATGTGGCGGCCTTGTTGCCTGGAACCGAGCACAAAAATGAATACTTGGTGATGCACGCTCACTGGGATCACCTGGGAAAGACCATTGAAGATGGCAAGGAAGTGGTGCTCAACGGCGCTGTGGATAACGCCTCAGGTGTGGCCGGTGTTCTGGCACTGGCAAAGCACTTCAAACAGCAAAAGGGCATTGATGCCCCGAAACGCTCGATTCTGTTCAGCGCCTTTACTGCCGAGGAAACCGGACTCATTGGCGCCCAGTACTTTGCCGAAAATCCCCCGGTTCCCACCAAGCAGCTGGTGGCATTTCTCAATATAGACGGCATGAATATGGGTAAAGGCGTGGATTACATCCTGCGTTATGGTGAGGGTGTGTCAGAGCTGGAGCAGTATTTGAATGATGCCGCCAAAGGGCAGGGACGCAGCGTCAAGGCCGATCCCCGACCGCAAAATGGCTTGATGTTCCGCTCGGACCATTTCGCTCTGGCCAAGGAAGGGGTACCCGGCTTGCTGTTTATGAGTTTGGGGGATACAGACCCGGATTATATTGCCCACAAATATCATAAGGCAGCCGATGATTATGACCCAAGCTGGAGTCTGGATGGGGTTCAGCAGGACTTGGCCTTGATAAGCGATATCCTGGCGCGGTTGGCCAATGACAATGATTGGCCCAAATGGCTTGAAGATTCGGACTTCAAGAAGCGCCGGGCTCAGGATCAGCGCTGAGTTTGGTGGCAGGTGTGACTCAAAAAGGGTTACACCTGTCCATGCTTCTTGTCACTTGAAAGCGTAATTAATGGAAAGCCTTTGTTTTTCATGGCTGCTCGACACAGGCATGCACCAGAAAGCTGGAGTGGAAGTATTTGGGTATGTATTTGGACAGCAGATAATTGAAGAAACCTACTCGTTTCCACTCTTTGAAATCGGCGTAATGCGCGACTGAAATCACCTTTAGCTTTCCATGCCATTGCTCAATCTCCCGTGGCGAGTCGAGCGCCAACTTAAAACCGGCACCGGCATATTTTACGCTGTCGTGGTTATCTGAATTGTCCCTCATCCAGCGACTGATACCGTCGAATAGAATATGGCAACCAGGAAAGCGGCTGGCCAGTTCTTGAAGCAACTGTTGTACCTGACAATTGTCGAAGTACATCAGCAGGCCTTCGGCAATAAAAACAAAGGTTGCGCCCTGATGACGGGCATTGAGTTCATCCATCCAATCGCTATCAAATACAGAAGCACTGATGCATGTCTCACAACTGTCCGCAGGAAGGAGCTGCTCTCTGAGGGCAATCACTTCAGGCAGATCCAGGTTGTAAAACCAGGACTTGTCTTCCATCGTGTTTCCCATCAGCTTTTGAATCCTCTGAAAGCGGGTATCGAGCCCGGCTCCGAGGTTGACTACAACACAGGACTGCGCCGCAGCGATAATATCCGCCGTGAGTCTGTCAAAGTAACCCGCGCGGATGGCGACCCCTACTGAGCTCAATACAGATTGGTCAAAACTTGAAAAGTCATAATCAAATCGTTCGATAAGCGCGCAGGCCCAAGGATCTGAGAAGAAGGCATCTTTCAGTTTGGATTGGCATGACTTCATATAGAGCGGGATAAAAAGTGTTTGGGCGATAGGATCATTTAGCCCTGTGACTGCCAGCTTGTTACTCATCTTTGCCTACTCCATCACCTCTTTTGCTAAATGATAATCATTATCAGATGCGTAACTGTGAGCAAGAGTGGATTTTTATCAAACTCACTTTTTGAGAGGCTTGGCAGGCGAGAGGACTGGAATACTTGGTGATTGTCGGCAAAAGATAGTGGATGACAGCTTTGACTCGAGCTGCCAATAAGCGACTATGGTCAGGGAAAGGGGGCAGGAAAAAGCGTCAGGAAAAAGCGTCAGGAAAAAGCGTCAGGAAAAAGCGTCAGGAAAAAGCGTCAGCAAAAAGCGTGATTGTACCGTCAAGCGGAGAACAAGTTCAGAAACGGTAGCTGATCGATAACATGGGGCCGATAAAACTATAGTAGAGGTTGTAGTCGGCCACTTTTACCGCGGCGTCCGAAGCGCTCTGACGCACATCTACATCCACTTTATAATAGTTATAGGCCAAGGTGATGTCCCAACGATCACTCAGGGTGGTTTTCATGCCGGCTCTGATATCGACCAGTGAGCCCTTGAGATCATCAAGGCGCACGGAAAAATATTGGGCATGTAGATTAAATTGCCAACTGGGTGCCAGCTCATAGTCACCAAAGAGGCCAATATTCGGCAAAGGTGCGGTAACGCTTTCATCCACCAGTCTGGGAATGGGCTGGGCGCTGCAGATATTGCCGCTGAGCTCTGAGGTGGCACAGGCTCCGATTGAACCTTCGAAGCTGCTTTCAATGAACATGGTATGCAGCCCTACACTGACCCCTATGTTATAGCCGTTGCCTTGAAACAGATCATAGCCATAGCCGATGCGGGCGATATCGATATTGAGCGTGGTGCCCAGCTGGCCACCGGCCTTGACGTCATAGACGGTATCGTCAATCTGGATCTGAAATGGCCGACTGACCGCTTGAGTTTCAGCGCTGCGGTGCAGTTGTTTCCAGTCAAAATAGATGTGGTGCCTATCGTTGAAACGGTATCCCAATTCAAACAGAGGCAGAAACTCGTTTTCCGCCAACTGCAGATCAGACTCAAAATCCAGATCGAAATCATTGCCGACCAAGGGATCGGTAACTTGCATATTGGTGTCGGACTGGGAATAGAAACCACCTATATTCAGACTCCACTCGCCGGCCTGAGCACAGTTGGCCGCACAGCAGAGCAGGAGTAGTGTCAACACCAGTCTTGAACCCGAAATGTTAATTGAATGTGTTATCAACAATGGGGTGATCTCTTTTTATTACTCAGATAGTCCAAGTGCCTTCTCAGAGATTCCTTTTCCGGGGTAATTCGGCACATGCGCGGTTTGAGTGCTTTTGGGTTCGCTCTTGGGGCGACACTTCTTGTATTTTCGGATGCTGAAAATCCGCGCGGTTGCAGAGAGTCTAAACCAGAACAGTGCTTTGTGTGAATAAAATGTTTGTAAAGTTATCGATTTTTATGATCCGCAACAAAAAAGCGCTCCGTAATGGAGCGCTTCAGTCTGATATTAAAGCTTGTGTTCGGATCAGGCCTCGGACTCGCTGCTGTCGCTTTTCTTGGAGTCCTTGTTGAACATCCCCAAACGGATACGGATAAAGTGCAGTATTTGTGCTGCAATATCCAGATTGAGGCAGGATTCCAGTCCTTCAAAGCCCGGCGAGGAGTTGGCCTCGCAAATCTTGTAGTGACCATTATCGAACAGCAGATCGATTCCGGCGACATCCAGATCCAAAATATTGGCGGTCTGGGTTGCCAGCCACTCTATTTCAGGCGTCACCGCAAAGGGGCTGGCGGAGCCACCGGCACTGACATTGGCTTTGAAACTGTCCTCTTGGCCGCGTCTCTCATAGCATCCCGCTACCCGGCCACCTATGGTGAAGACTCGCAAGTCCCGACCGTGACTGTTGGAGATAAACTCCTGCAGAATAATGTTGGCATTCTTGTTGGTGGCCTCGATAAGCTGCATCAGATCATCGAACTCGCGCGCCTTATGCGACAGAAACACACCGCTGCCTTGCGAGCCGGACAGTGTCTTGATCACTACAGGAAAACCCAAGTGACGTTCAACCAGGTCAACATCCACCGGGAATTTCACCAGCATGGTCTTGGGAGTTGGCAGATTCTTTTCGGCCAACAGTTGCTGGGAAAACAGCTTGTCTTTAACGGTTTCTATCGCCTTGGAAGAGTTAAGGCAATAAACGCCAAGACGTTCCAGGTGGCGGATAATCGCCAAGGCAAAATAGGTGGTACCCGAGCCCATACGGGGAATAATAAAATCGGGCAACTCGACTGGTTGCCCGTTCAGTAAAATACTCTTGTTGTCCTCTCGGGTCACTGTGAGGTCAAACTCATCGGGAGCATAGACCTCAAGTTCGATATTGTCGGCCTTGGCAGCCTCCAACAATCGGTTAATTTCATACAATTCAGGTTTTAGCTGAGTCGCGGTCTCTTTATATAAAATCCAACCACGCATTTAGTCGCAAACCCTAATTTTCATTGGTCATCCTCTAGTTCAGGCTCATCCTGAACATCGTCATCTATCATATCGTCAAGATACTCAGCATCGGCCTTTTTCACCAAATTGGTGCCGACAACTGCGTAGAAAGGCTTCCCAGAAGCCAACTTGACATACTTTACCCAGATCTTTTCCAACAAGCTACCGGGAGCGGAATTTCCGCGGACAACTTCAACAAAATGACTCTCCTCCGGATTTCGGGGGGCTTGGCGTCCTTCCGCCAGAGCCTGCATGGCAACGCCATGTTTTTCGAGTAATTCTGCTTCGTTGTAAGTAAAATCCCCGCTGCGGCGAAAGCCTTTGGGGAAGTTCTTGTCGTCATAGAAACGGCGTTCGCTGACGAAACTCTCATTGGCGGCTTGTTGCATAGATGCACTCTGCAGTGCCGATGGTGAAGGAGTCGTGGTCAACATGGCGATATTCCTTACAAAATGGTTCTTGAGGAGATTTGCAAGCAGAGTATTGGCTAGTATGATTGATTTATAAATCAAAAAAATTTGTCTATGACGATAAAGAATTTTTTATGGACACGGATTTACTCAAAACATTTCTGGAAGTTTCCCATACCCGCCATTTTGGGAAGGCCGCCGAGAACCTCTATCTGACCCGCAGTGCAGTATCTTTCAGGGTAAAGCAGTTGGAGAGTATTCTCGGCGTTGAGCTGTTTGAGCGGCAGCGAAACAACATACAACCGACCCCGGCCGGGGTGCGGATGCTGGCGCATGCCGAAGCGGTACTGACCGCCTGGGAGCGGGCCAAACAGGATATCTCCTTGAGTGAGCACCAGTCGGTACAATTGGTTATCGGCGCGGCGCCCAATATTTGGGACGCATATCTACAGGGATATATGCAGGGTTTACATCAGGGGCTTGCCGGAGTGGCGCTGCGCACCGAAATTCTGGCGTCGGCGGCGATGACCAAACAGCTGATGGACCGGACGCTGGATCTGGCCATTGCCTTTGATCCCCCTAAGCTGGACGAGTTTGAACTGTTGCAGATAGGGGAGGTGTCACTGCATCTGGTGAGCACTGCTGCGGCGTCCTCAGTGACTGAGTTGGCAGGCAGGCATTACATCAAGGTCGATTGGGGCACGGCGTTTAATATTCAACATGCCAGAGACTATGCCGAGTTACCCATTCCCGTGCTGCATACCGGCTCGGCCCGTATTGCGCTGGACTTTCTGCTCAATAATGGCGGCAGTGCATTTTTGCCGCAAAACATGATAGAACCTTATCTGGCGAAAGGGGAGCTGTTTGTGATTGATGATAAAACACCGCTCAGACGTAATGTCTATGTAGCCTACTTGCCGGGCAATGACCGCCTGGAGCAGATACTGCAAGCGGTCAACTACCTCAGAAGTCAGTTCTAAACTTGACCGGGCATTGAGCGTTTTGCCTTGATGCCCGGTTTCCTTACTGAAGCACTCAAAATACCAAAGCGTGCATCAACATAGCAAAGCGCTTTAGAACACCAGAGGCCAGATAACCACGGCCCAGGTCAGGCCGCATAAACACAGGCTGATAAAGACCGCTGCCGAGGCAATATCTTTGGCCTGGCCGCTCAAGGGATGAATTTCATCGCCCACTCTGTCGACTACGGCTTCAATGGCAGAATTCAACAGTTCGGTAATAATGACGATAAATACCGTTGCTATCAGCAGTAATTTTTCTGTCTTGGCCACATCCAGATATACCGCCAGCGGGATCATTAACAATGCCAGTACGGCTTCCTGACGAAAGGCGGCTTCATGTTTCCAGGCTGAGTTCAGTCCTTTCATGGAAAAGCCGGTGGCGCGGAAAATGCGTTTCAGTCCGTGGTTGTTGGCGGGTTTCATATTCTCTCAATTCTTGATCTGTGGCTATGGCCGGTTGCTGTATAAAGACCCGCTGAACCGTGAAAGGTTCCTGGGTTAATGGGGTTGCAACTTGTCGCTTCCTTTATTGACCTCACGTTAGTCACTCGTGACTAGTTTGGCTATTAGTGCAGTGGCGCTGAGGTTTCCAAGGTGCGGCGGCATTATAGCAGCTCATCTTGCCGCTGATATAACAGTTACTGCACCTATCAAGGGTGTTTGGCCGTTATTATGCCAAGGCGGAAGGTTTGGCAAAGGGGGAGGGTCGTTTCGATAATCGTTACACTAGTTATCACCATAACCGCCAACGACTTTCTATACTCTTTATAGTTTTGGTCTTTATAGTTTTGATCCTTGTAGTTATGGACTCTGCTATAGGATGTAGCAGGCAATTGGCCGATAGCCAGGGAGGGCTTATGCAATATCCGCAATCTTTACCGACAACAGCATACCTTAAGCGTTTTTCGGCCATGCTGTTACTGCTGCAAACTTTTCTGCTGGCCTTGTCTTTTCTGATCTCGTTTCCGGCGGGCGCCGATAGAGAATTGCCGGCCCCGGAGCTGGCCGGTCGTTGGCAACAACAAAAGGCCGAAATCAAGGATTTCCTTGTCAGTGAAAAACTCGATGGTGTCCGTGCCAGATGGGACGGCAGGCGTTTGCTGAGCCGCTCGGGCAGAGTGATTCCTGCACCAGTTTGGTTTGTGAAAGACTTTCCTGCAGTGGCACTCGAAGGAGAACTTTGGGGCGGCTATCACAGCTTTGATACTGCATCATTGCTGGCCAGAGGTTTAGGCGAAGCAGACTCCTGGCGCCAGCTGGGCTTTTATCTGTTCGATGCCCCCGGGCTGACAATGGCGTTTGCCGAACGTTATCAGGCGTTCAAGCAGTATCACCAACTGACCCCTTATCTCTATGTCATTGAGCAGCGGCGTCTGAGCAGCACGCAAGAGTTACATCTGTGGTTACAACAGGTGGTGGCCAAAGGGGGCGAAGGCCTGATGGCGCACCGCATCGATGCCATGTATCTGGCGGGGCGCAGTGACGCCTTGTTAAAACTCAAACCTGTGGAAGATGCCGAGGCGAAAGTGCTGGCGATACTTCCGGGAAAGGGCAAGTATCAAGGCATGATGGGCGCCTTGCTGGTGGAAACCGAGGCTGGGGTAAGCTTTCGCTTGGGAACAGGTTTCACCGATGCCGAGAGGGCTTCACCGCCACTTCCCGGAACCTGGGTGACTTTTGCTTTCTCCGGGCTGACCTCGGGCGGCAAGCCTAGGTTTGCCCGCTTCCTTAGGGTAAGATCCGACTATCGACTCAGTTTCCCGGCAGAGGTTATTGAGGCAAAAGTCTCTGTCGCCGACCCGGCTGCGGAACGCAATCCTGCCGAGTCAGCCAATAAGGAACCTTAAGGTGGAATTTCAAAGCGTGCCAAGTGTCAATGAGGGTGAAATCAACCGTATCTTAATGGTTTGTATGGGCAATATCTGCCGTTCACCAAGCGCTGAAGCTGTGGCCCGGGCCAAGGCTCAGGCCATGGGGCTGACACTGGAGTTGGATTCTGCCGGCACCATAGGTTACCACTCAGGGGAGTCGCCGGACAGGCGCGCCCGCGCCGCCGGTGAGCGGCGCGGGCTGGACTTTTCAGGGCTCAAAGCCAGGCAGGTGTGCGCACAGGACTTTGCTCATTTCGATCTTATTCTGGCGGCCGATCGTGAGAACCTTCAGGCCTTATATGAGGCTTGTCCGCAGATTTACAAACACAAGCTGGCCTTGATGCTGGACTTTGCCGATACCCCCATCAGGGAAGTCCCGGATCCTTACTATGGTGGCGACAGCGGATTTGAGCAGGTTTTGGATCTGTTGGAGTTGAGCATTGCCGGACTGTTTGCCCGGATCCAGGCCGCCAGACAGAAGATTATCCCGCCTGTGCGGTGAGCGGTTCTGCAAAGGACTAACATTAAGCTTATGCGGAATTTAGTTGGATAATTGGTCGGATAAGTGACAAACAAAAACAGGCCACGATTTGTGGCCCGTTTCTGTTAAGCTTGCTTCTTGAGGGAAGCTTAACCCTGATGGCGTTTGCCGGCGCGCTTCAGCTTGTCGGCTTCTTTCTTTGCCTGCTTCATGGCCTCTTTCTCTGCCAGCAGCTTGGCCACTTCCGCCTCTTCTGCCTGGGCCATTTCCGGCGTTTCCAGTGACAGCTGGCCGATTTTCCCAGAGCGGAATTCATGCAGCAGCAGTTCCGAGGCCTTGTGCAAATCGATATGACCGCCGCTTCTGAGGGCGCCGCGCCTGCGGCCTATCTCTTCGAGCAATTCGATATCGGTGGCGGGCAGGGAGGTCAGCTTATAACGCTCCATCATCGCCTCCGGGTAAGCATGCAGGAAATAAGCTGCAGCAAACAGGGCCACATCCTCATATTCCATGGCGGTGTCCTTGATGGCACCTGTGACCGCCAGACGATAACCCGAGGCTTCATTGTCCACCTTGGGCCAAAGGATCCCCGGCGTGTCGGACAGCACTATGCCGTTTTTGAGGTTGATCCTTTGCTGCGCCTTGGTCACCGCAGGTTCATTACCTGTTTTGGCAATCACCCGGCCGGCCAGGGTGTTGATGATGGTGGACTTGCCCACATTGGGGATGCCCATGATCATGGTGCGAATATCCTTGAGCGCACCTTCGCTCACGGGAACCAGTTTGCGGCACAGCTCGGGGATCTTTCTGACCATGGCAGGTTGCAGGGTAGTGATGGCTTGTGCCCGCACTCCTTGTTCCTGCTCCAGGTACTCAATCCAACGATTGGTTATCTCGGGATCGGCCAGATCAGACTTATTCAGCAACTTGATACAAGGCTTGTCCTGGCGCAGCTTGGCCACCATGGGGTTTTCACTGCTGTAAGGTATTCGGGCGTCCAGCACTTCGATCACCAGATCTATCTGAGGCATCACCTCTTCTATCTCTTTGCGGGCCTTGTGCATGTGTCCCGGATACCATTGAATCGCCATCTATTGCTTATCCTGCTGAAAACTGAAAAAAGAGCGCTATTGTAGCATTCCGAACTGAAAAAAGCGCCCGCAGGCGCTAGATAACCCCAAGTTCGCGCAGGCGCTCCATCAGGTAGCTGTCGGCGGTATAGCGCTCTGACAGCACAACGTCGGGACGAGGATGCAGGAACAGCGGCAGTGAGATCCGCGACTTGCTCATATCGGCGCCTTCCGGGTTGATCACCCTATGAGTGGTCGATGGGAAGTAACCGGCGGAAGCCTCCTGGAGCATATCGCCTATGTTAATGATAAGGTTGCCAAAATCGCTGGGAACATCCAACCATTCTCCGTCGAGGCTCTTCACTTGCAGCCCGGGCTCGTTGGCGGCGGGCAATACCGTGAGCAGGTTGATATCCTCATGGGCAGCGGCACGAATGGCGCCTGGGGTCTCATCGCCAGTCATCGGCGGATAATGCAGTACCCGCAGCAGCGTCTTGTGGCTATTGGCTATCATTTGCGACAGCGCTGTGCGGTAGTTGGCTGCCACCTCGGCAGGCGAGTGCACCTCGACCCAGTCCAGAAGCTCGGCGGCCAGCGCATTGGCTTCTTGGTAGTAGGTGAGGATATTGTCCTGCAATTGCTCAGGAATGCGGCCCCAGGGGTAGACGTGAAAGTACTCTTTGATGTCTTTGACCGTATGGCCTTTGGCGGTTTCTGAAATGCTCGCCGGAAAGAAACCATCCTGGGTTTCCGGCTTGAACATGAAGGCCTGCTTCTCTTCACTGTTGAAGAACTCCTGCCAGTCGCGGTAGATATCCTGCACCAAGTGTTGTGAAATAGGGTGGTTGCTCAACACGCCAAAGCCTGTGCTGCGCAGGGATTCTACAAAGCGCTCGGCAGCATCTGCGGCGCGATAGTCTATGGTTTCCAGTTTCATCATCATCTTTCTTGGTTATTTTTTATTGACCCGATACTTGTGTCTCTATGGACATTTTGTTGGCAGTCGGGTGACCCGGGCGCAAGTCTACCTTGATGTCTTTATAGGGGCAACGTAAAGTGATCCAAGTCACTTTTATGGCTCTGTGTAACTAGAGTGAAGGGTAACCGCTGCAATTTGGGTCTTATGGGTTACGCAGAGTAATCGAGGAGCGTTAAATGAAACCCCTGAACGAGTTTGAGCGTTATGTCATCGAGGAAAAAGGCACAGAGCGCCCTTTCAGTGGAGAGCTGTATCAACACAATGCCAAGGGGCGATATCTTTGCCGCAAATGCGGCGCCCCATTGTATTTGTCCGAGCATAAATTCAATGCCCATTGTGGCTGGCCCGCCTTTGACGATGAAATTTTTGGTGCTGTCACCCGGATACCCGACGCCGATGGTCGCAGAACCGAAATTGTCTGCAGTCAATGTGGTGGTCATCTGGGACATGTGTTTGAAGGAGAGGGGTTAACCGCCAAGAATTTGCGACATTGCGTCAATTCTGTCTCCATGGTCTTTGAGGCCGTAGATGATGCCGAGGCTTTGCAGCCGGCAACTGAAAAGCGTTTGGAGACAGCCACCCTGGGCGGCGGCTGTTTCTGGTGCTCAGAGGCGGTATTTTTAAGCTTGGCCGGGGTTACGCAAGTGACTTCCGGCTATGCCGGCGGCGCGGCAAAAGATGCCAACTACAAGGCGGTATGCAGCGGCGCAACCGGCCATGCCGAAGTGGTGCAGATAGTTTTTGACCCCACAGTCATCAGCTATGCCGAGCTGTTGGAGGTGTTCTTTGCCAGCCATGATCCCACCACCTTGAATCGCCAGGGTAACGACGTGGGGCCTCAGTATCGTTCGGTGATTTTCGCGCACTCGGATAAGCAGCTTGAGGTGGCGTCCTCCATGATTAAAGCGCTGGATGAGGAAGGCTTATTCGGCGCACCTATAGTGACAGAGTTGACCGCCTTTGATGGTTTCTATCCGGCGGAGGACTATCATAACGACTATTTTGCGCTTCATGGTGAGCAGCCTTATTGTGCCTTGGTGATCAAACCCAAGCTGGATAAGGTACGACGGCGTTTCAGTGCCAAGCTGAAGTAGAATAGAAAAAACGGCAAGCCTCAGCTTGCCGTTTTTTTAAGGTCTGGACAGTGTTAAATTATGAGTCCAACTTGTCGTCGGCAATCTTGTATCTGGGATCTTCAATCAGATTGACTTCCACCAGATCGCCGGCCTTGTGCAGCAACTGTTTGCAGTCGTTGGAAAGATGACGAAGATGCAGGCGTTTGCCTTGATTCACATAGCGCTCGGCCAAGGTGTCTATGGCATCCAGAGCCGAGTGGTCACAGACCCGGGATGACTGGAAGTCGACCACGACATCCTTGGGGTCATTGTTGGCATCGAACAACTCAAGGAACGAAGCCGCTGAGCCGAAAAACAGTGGGCCATTGAGACGGTAAACCGCCCAACCGTTGGCATCTATGCTCTTTTGAGCACTGATTTGTTTGGCATGCTCCCAGGCAAATACCAGCGCAGATACTATCACCCCGACAAATACCGCAATCGCCAGATCGGTAAATACCGTCACCACAGTCACCAGCACAATAACAAAGGCATCGTGCTTGGGCACCTTACGCATCACTTTAAAGCTGGCCCACTCAAAGGTTCCCAGCACCACCATAAACATGACCCCGACCAAGGCGGCCAGCGGGATCATCTCGATAAAGGCGGCGGCAAACAGAATAAAGCACAGCAAGGTGAGAGCGGCGGTGATCCCGGAAAGACGACCGCGGCCCCCTGAGTTGATGTTAATCATCGACTGACCAATCATGGCGCAGCCACCCATGGCACCGAAAAAGCCACTGGTGACGTTACCCACGCCTTGGCCGACACATTCCTTGTTGCCACGGCCGCGGGTCTGGGTCATCTCATCGACCACAGTCAGAGTCAGCAGAGACTCAATCAGGCCAACAGCAGCCAGGATAACGGCATAGGGCGCTATGATATAAAGGGTTTCCAGGTTGAAGGGCACGGCCGGAATGGCAAAGCTTGGCAGTGTGCCGGCGATAGTTGCCTCAGGATTACCGCTCATATTGCGCAAATAATCAAGCACGTTGCGGGTATCCAAATCCAGGCCTACCACCAGAGCGGTTACTGCCAGTATGGCCACCAGGGATGAAGGCACGGCTGTGGTCAGTTTAGGCAGAAAATGTATGATGGCCATCGTCATGGCTATCAGCGCCAGCATCAGCCAGATATCTGCACCGGGCAACCAGGCCATCTCCTCTTCGCCGACTTTGACTTGAAATTGCCCCAGTTGCGCCAGGAATATCACTATGGCTAGGCCGTTGACGAAGCCTATCATCACAGGATAAGGCACTATGCGGATGAACTTGCCAAGACGCAGTGCTCCGGCGGTAATTTGAATTACCCCGGCCAGCACCACGGCAGCAAACAGATAGCTGACGCCGTGAGACACCACCAGGCTGGTCATGACCACGGCCATCGCGCCGGTGGCGCCTGAGATCATGCCGGGACGGCCGCCGATGAGGGCCGTGATCAGTCCCATGATAAAGGCGGCATAAAGGCCCACCATAGGTTCTACTTTAGCAACGAAGGCAAAGGCTACCGCTTCGGGCACCAGCGCCATAGCAACCGTTAGGCCGGAGAGTATATCCGCCTTGTGACTGCTGGTTTTATGGCGTATCAGTTCAAACATTCAGCTTGGGATCCCATCTTGAGGGTTAAAAACAAAGTTGCGCATACTAGCAAAATTTCTGTTGTGACAGAAGTGTGAAGCAGATCAAAATAAAAAAACCATGCCCGAGGGCATGGTTTTTTCTCAGCAACACTTAGGTTCAGGGACGGGCCATATCTGACTCGGCGCTGTTACCATGGCTCTTGCGTGGCGCGGTTTCGCCATTGGCCAGATACTCTCGGCCTTTGGGCACTTCAACGTGAGCACGTTGATCCACCTGTGGCTTGGTTGTATCTGAGCCAACCATGGTGCTGAAGCGACTGACTCTTGGTGCGGCACTTGCCTGGGTTGTTGCAGGTGCTGCTGCCGGGCTTTCCTTGGCTTCATTGCTTGCCTGACGCGCAGGGCGGCTGATAGCAGCCGGCTTGGCCATAGGGGCTGAGGCGGCGACGCTTGCCGATGCAGTTTCTGCTTTGGGCTTGGCTGCTGCGACTTCAACAGTTTTAGCCTTGGGTGCTTCGCTCGCTTTCTCTACCGCCTTTGATGGCGCAGCTTCGACGGGCTCAGCTTTTGCAACTTCAGCTTTTTCAGCTTTGGCTTCAGGCGCTGGTTCGGCTTCTGCTGTTTTGGGCTCAGCCTTTACCTCTACTTCGGCGGCTTTTGCATCGGCAACGGCTTCTACCTTGGCAGCGACCTCGGCTTGAGGCTTTGTCTCAACCTGAGCTTCGGCTTTGGTTTCCGCTTTGGCTTCAACCTGAGGAGCCGGCTTGGCTTCAACCTGAGGAGTCGGCTTGGCAACAACTTGAGGTTCAGCTTGTGCTGGCTCTTGAGCTTTGTCGGCAGGCTTTGCTTGCTCGGCATCGACTTCAACGGCAGCAGTCGGCGCTGATGCCTCGGTAACAACCACTTCTTTAGCGTTATTTGCTGCTTCAGTGGCTGCTTTTTCAGTGCTTACCTTTTCAGGGCTTTCGGACTCTTCGCCTTCCTGTTCGGTACGGCGGCGACGCTGACCGGCAGCACGCAAATGACGAGGGCTGCGGCGGCTACGGCGTTGTCCTTCGCGCTTGGGCTTATCGTCTTCTTCAGCGCTCTCGATGGCTTCGGCATTACTTTGAACACCACTATCTTGAACACTGGTTTCAGCGATTTGCTCAGCATTGACAACAGGGCTGACTTCGGCGCTTGCCTGAATGTCTTGTGAAACCTCTGTACCTTGGGCTTTAGTGGCAACCTGAGTTGACTCTTCACCCTTCAGCTCGGTAGTGGTCTCGTTCTTGGCTTCAGACTTGGCTTCAACTTTGGCCTGAACTTCCATTTCCTTGGACTCAGCCTGAGCTGCGGCAGGCTTACGGCGGCTGCGACGTGGTTTGTCGGCTTGCTCGGCGTTATCCTTGTTACCTGTCTCTTTGGCGCGAGTCGGCTTGGTCTCGGTTTTTGTCTCGACCTTTACTTCAGGTTTGGCCTGGGCGCTAGCTTTCACTTCGGCGCTGGTTGCCTCTGCTGTGTTATCAACGGCTTCCTGTGCATCGTTGGCCTCAATGCGCACTTTACGACGCAGGTTGCGACGTTGGCGACGCTCACGGGCGGCTTCCTGTTTTGGTTCCTGCTCGCTTTCGTCACGGGCCTTGCTGCGGCTCTTGCGTTCATCCAAAGCTTCAGACTTGGGAGCCTTGTCGCTACGGTCATTACGGGTTGGTTTACCGGAGTCGTTTGCCTGGCGCTTGTTGCCTTGTTCGTCCTTATCACGGGCAGGGCGCTCGTTAGCGGCCGATTTGCGGTTGCGGCTGCGTGAATCGCGGTTAGCGTCTTTGTCATCACCACTCTTGCGACGTCTGTCGTTGCGGTCATTGCGACGGTTACGGCGGTTGTTCTGGCCGTTGCTTTCCTGATTGTCTTTAGTGCTCTTTTCCTGCTTCTTGTCGGCTTGTGCCTCGGAAGAGGAGAAGAGGGCACCCAAGGCGGCAAAGAAACGGGAAATTATCCCGGGCTTGGCCGCTTCAGTCGCTGCGGCTTTGACCGCTGGTTTGGCTGTCTGCGGTGCTTCGGCAGTTTCCTGCTTGAGAGGTGTAGCAAAACCACTCAGTGCTGGCTTGGGTGCAGCAGCACGTTCCAGTTTACGTGGTTCATACAGTTTGTTCTCCGGCTCTTCCACACGCTGGTAGCTGACTTCAGAGATCTGGTCGTCCTTGCGATGACGCACCACACGGTAGTTCGGGGTCATCATATGTGGATCCGGGATCACATAGACTTCAACTTCATGGCGCTGCTCTGTGATGCGTATGGCCTTGCGCTTTTCGTTCAGCAGGTAAGCTGCGACATCCACGGGCACTATGGCCTCAATCTGAGAGGTATTTTCCTTGATGGCTTCTTCTTCCATCAGGCGCAGAATCGACAGTGCCAGTGACTCGGTACCACGAATGGTGCCCTGACCGTTACAACGAGGGCAGATGTGAGCGGCTGACTCTTCCAGAGACGGACGCAGACGCTGACGGGACATTTCCATCAGACCGAAGCGGGAAATACGGCCCAATTGCACTCGGGCACGGTCATGGTGAACGGCATCACGCAGACGGTTTTCCACTTCGCGTTGGTGTCTGACCGGAGTCATATCGATGAAGTCGATAACCACCAGGCCGCCCAAGTCGCGCAGACGCAGCTGACGGGCAATCTCGTCGGCGGCTTCCAGATTGGTATTCAGTGCGGTTTCTTCGATATCGCCGCCCTTGGTGGCTCTGGCTGAGTTGATATCGATAGAGGTCAGCGCTTCGGTGGGGTCGATAACGATAGAACCGCCGGAAGGCAGTCTGACTTCGCGCTGGAATGCAGATTCTATCTGTGACTCAATCTGATAGTGGGTAAAGAGCGGCACTTCAGAAGAGTAAGGTTTGACTCTGTCGACAAAATCAGGACGTACCAGGGCGATATGCTGCTTGGCATCGGCATAAATTTGTGGGTGATCGATTAGAATTTCGCCTACATCACGGCGCAGGTAATCACGGATGGCGCGAACGATAACATTGCTTTCCTGATGAATAAGGAAAGGAGCAGGGCGACTCTCGGCCGCTTCCTGAATCGCTGTCCAATGGTGCAGCAATACCTTCAAGTCCCACTGCAGATCGGCGGCAGCCTTGCCAACACCTGCGGTGCGAACAATCAGCCCCATACCGTTGGGCACTTCCAGGTTTTCCATGGCCGCTTTCAGCTCGGTGCGCTCATCACCTTCAATCCGGCGGGAGATACCACCGGCGCGAGGGTTATTGGGCATGAGTACCAGGTACGACCCGGCCAGACTGATAAAGGTGGTCAAGGCAGCGCCTTTGTTGCCACGTTCCTCTTTATCTATCTGAACTATGACTTCCTGGCCTTCGCTGACCACTTCTTTAATACTGGGACGCCCCTGGAAGGAATAACCTTTAGGGAAGTATTCTCGGGCGATCTCTTTCAGTGGCAGAAAACCATGACGCTCGGCGCCATAGTCAACAAATGCCGCTTCCAGAGAGGGTTCTACGCGGGTGATTTTACCTTTATAAATATTGGCTTTTTTCTGCTCATGGCCTGGGCTTTCGATATCCAGATCATAAAGCTGTTGCCCATCAACCAGGGCAACGCGCAACTCCTCGGATTGAGTCGCATTGATTAACATCCGTTTCATGATGACGTAATTCTTCTTAATAAGAGGTCATCAAACGTACAGGTCGCTGCATTACGGGCCTGGTCTCATTCGGGCGACGCCTCTCGGCGTTCCTCCAGGCAGGGAGGTGCGCATTGCTGTTAGACGCATTCGCTGCGTGTCGCATCCTATTTATGGCTTATTTTTCAATGATTACAAAAACAAGGAATTCGTTGTAAAACATCAACCAACCCCATAAATTCTTCAATAATAATCCGGTAATGCCGAAGTCGAGCCTTGTCGTTTGATGACGAGTTAACATTAACTTTCGAAAACAGCATAGTGGCGGCTTGAAAGTGGTCTGAATTTCGTGTTTCCGTCCAGGTTTAACCGTAAAAACAATTTTTTCAGTAGTGTTCTTTTATATACAGTTTGCAAATCAATTATTTGCGACCTCGGAGGTCAGACATCGCTCAAGCGCTTTCCACCGTTCGAACCGTTCATAGATTGAGCAAAGGCTCATCAATACGCAGGGTTCGCCGCTGAAATATAGCCGAATTCAAAAAAATCGGCAATCAAAAGCCTCAACATGTTGTACAATAGCGCGCCCCGAACCGCAACATAAGTGTTATGAATACCGAGACGCCATCACCCAATCAGCAAGTTCGCCTGGTGACCATTGATGAAGACAATGTTGGCCAGCGCATTGACAATTTTTTGCTCAGCAAACTCAAGGGCGTGCCCAAGAGCATGATCTATCGCATAGTGCGCAAGGGCGAAGTCAGGGTCAACAAGAAGCGGATAAAGCCCGAATATAAGTTGGCCGAAGGGGACCAGGTACGCATTCCACCGGTTCGGGTCAGTGAAGATAACTATCGCACTGCGCCTTCTGCCAATCTGGAGCGGGTATCGCGCCTAGAAGACAGAATTCTGTTTGAAGACAAGCATATTCTGGTACTGAACAAACCTGCCGGCATCGCCGTACACGGTGGCAGTGGTGTCGATTACGGCGTGATTGAAGCGCTGAGATCGCTGCGACCGCAGCAAAAGTTTCTTGAGTTGGTGCACCGTTTGGATAAAGACACCTCAGGAGTGCTTTTGGTTGCCAAGAAGCGCAGCGCGCTAAAGCACCTGCATGACCAACTCAGACATAAGCAGATGCAAAAAGACTATCAGGCGCTGGTTCGCGGTGAGTGGCAAAAGCACGACAAGGTGGTTAAGGCACCATTGCTGAAGTTGACACTTAAGTCGGGTGAACGCATTGTACGGGTGAATACCGAAGGCAAGGCCTCGGAAACCCGTTTCAAAATTTTGCAGCGTTATGATGGTGCGACACTGGTGCAGGCGAGTCCGGTAACCGGCCGTACTCATCAGATCCGGGTGCACTGCCAGTATGCCGGTCACCCCATCGCCTGTGACGAAAAGTACAGTGAGCAAAAGTTTGATGACAGTATGCGGGCACTTGGGTTGAATCGCCTGTTTCTGCATGCGGCGCAACTTAAGTTCACTCATCCTGACACAGAGACTGAAATGACAGTGCAGGCCCCCCTGGATCCTGTACTGCTTGAGTTGTTGGACAAACTCACTCGGGTATAGAAAGAAATAAGGAAACCGCCCATGAAGGCATATGAGCTACTGATATTCGATTGGGACGGTACCCTGATGGACTCGATAGGCAAGATTGTCCGCTGCATGGAAAATACGGCAAGGGCTATGGCATTGCCTATCCCCTCGGAGCAGGCTGTACGTGACATTATTGGTCTGTCTATGACAGAGGCCTTACAATGCCTCTATCCAGCGGGAAGCGTTGGCGAATATCAGGCGCTCAGAGAGGAATATAAGCAGCAGTTCCTGATGCTTGATACCACGCCGACACCGCTTTTCAGTGAAACTCCGGCACTGTTGTCACAGCTTCGCAGTGAGAAGTATCTGCTGGCGGTGGCGACAGGTAAGGCAAGGGCAGGTCTTGAACGTGTACTGCGGGAAACCGGACTTGGACATTTCTTTCATGCCAGTCGTAGCGCCGATGAGGCGAGAAGTAAACCCCACCCGGATATGCTGCAACAGTTATTGGTTGAATTAAAGATAGCGCCTGAAAGGGCCCTGATGGTGGGGGACTCGGTGCACGATCTCAATATGGCTACCGGTGCCGGTATGGATGCCATTGGGGTCAGTTATGGCGCCCATAGCCGCGAACGCTTACATGAAGCGGCGCCAAAGGCCATTATCGATAGTCCATTGGGGCTGTTGCACCATCTGTGATTTTCATTGGAACCTTTCCCTAAGCACATCCTTGAAAGGCCTGCAGATGCAGGCCTTTTGCTTGCTGTATTCTGTTAAAAACGTGGCGTGCAATTTCAGGAATTGGCGGTTTTTAACTCAGGGCATAATTTTGGGCTCAGGTTCTCTGCGTTTAGGTTCTCAGGGCTTAGGTTCTCAGGGCTTAGGTTCTTTGTACTAAGGCTCCCGGTGTTAAGGTTCAATGCTTCAGTGCCCAGACTGGACAATGCCAGCGCCGACAGGCGGGTGATGTCGTGGCACGAGACTATGACGCCGCAAATTTCGCCAGCATCATTGATGCAGGGTGAGTGTCGTACACTCATCAGCAGCGGCGCTGTTAGATGCGGTGGATGCAACCAATGATTGGCTTCCGGTGTTTCGCCGTTAAAGGCCCGTTCAAGTAGTGGTCGGATCTTCTTCTCAAATGTCTTTACACCATGTAGCTCAGCTATCTGCTTACCTATTATCTCCTCTTGGGTGCGGTTGAAAAGCTGCTCATACCCTTTGGAGACCATATGGTAGCAGTAGTCTGTACCGATAAATGCCAGCAGATGATCTGTGGTGGCTATCATCTGCTTGTGCATGGTGAGCTCGCGACTGACCAACATCCTGTGATATTCGAGACCGATACGTTGGGCCAAGATCCGAAAAAACTCTTTTGACTTTGCACTTTCGGCCTGGGGCAGGGTATCTAGCACAAAAATATGGCCGACCGGTTTGCCATCGCTGCCGAGGATCAGCTCGGCCTGATAACTCTGGGCGCCTATCTCGCGGAACAGGCTAAAGTGGGGAAAACGTTTTTGCAGATCACGGGCGTGGAGTAGATGAGTGCAGATTTCCTGTTGTTGATAGAGAGACTCACAGGGAGAACCCGCCAGTTCATAATCAAACCCAGGGAGGGACTGTTTGTTGTCACAAAAGGCAATGACCTCACCTTGTGCGGCGTTTTTAAGTCGGCCAAAACCTGCCCAGCGACATTGGGTCACCAAGGCGAGTGCGCGCAGTGCCCGTTGAAAAAAACGCTTATCTGTACAGGGAGCAGCCAGTAGAGCCAAGGCTTCTTCGGTATCTGTCATCTTTTCACTCTACAGGGGGTCATCAAAAGAAATATGTTGATTAATTGTTATTATAGTAGAGTGAAAGCCCCGTGGTCGCACGTAAATTTACCTTGTTGAGATAAGATTCAGACGCATCCGACATCTATATCATATTGTTTCAATATGGCGCATGTATCTTGGCGAGCGAGCTACAAGCAAAGAGAAGCAAGAGTGCAATTCAGTGTTTGAATGCTTTAGCTTCCGGACGATGCTGTATCTCCCAATACTTTAATCCCCTGACGGGAGAGCATTTCGATAAGCAGGATTAAGGGTAAACCTATTAGTGTATTGGGATCCCGTCCTTCGAGGGCTCGGAACAGGGCGATGCCCAAGCCTTCACACTTAAAGCTGCCGGCACACCAGAGTGGTTGCTCGCGGCGAACATAATCGACGATTTCATCTTGGCTCAGGTTTCTGAAATGCACAATGAAAGGTTCGACTTCCACCTGAGTTCGGTCGCTGCGGCTGTCATAGAGTGCCAGCCCGGTATAAAAGGTAATACTTTTCCCCGAGGCGGCCTGCAATTGCTGGCAGGCTTTCTCTTCAGTCAGTGGCTTGCCGACGATTTGACCATCAATCACGGCAACCTGATCTGAACCTATCACCAGTGCGTTGCTTAGCTGCTTTGCCCCGGCCTGTGCTTTGACTGCTGCCAGACGTCTGACCAAATCAAAGGCGGTTTCATCAGGCCGGGGCGTTTCATCTACTTCGGGAGCCACACACTCAAACGCCAAACCTAATTTTGCCAATAGTGCCTTTCGATAGCTTGAGGTTGAGGCTAAAATCAACTGAGGTTCTGTGGGGGAAACCGCAGCCTTGGTATTGTCATCTTGGTGGGTCATATCTTGGGTTCCAAAGCGTTGTGAGAGCCGGATATTGTCGCCAAATTTGCCAATGCCTGGCAAGAGTGGCTTTGAGATGAGATGACTGGCTTTATTTTGCGCGGCAACGGCTTGTGAAGAGTCCTGTGCTTGGGTAGAATTCGGCGTCCGTCAATTTCGAACCCGTTGGAACAGGCCTATGATGGCGAGGACTGCACAGGTTTTATTTCCTTTGCGAGCCACATCATCATTTTTCCTTTGACTCCGGCGGTTTCAAACTATAATATGCGCGCCTTATGCAAACAGTAAAGATACCGGTTTCAATTGATCCCATTCGTGCTGCGACCAGTCGCCTTAGCTATCAAGGTGTTGTTCCTGGTACGCAACTGAAGCGATTGAATGAATTATGTGCCGGCGACTGTTCCGATGTGACAGTGTCAATTGAGTGTGGTGTGGATTTACAGGGGATAGTCTACCTGAAAGGGAAGGCTGTGACGGAGCTCACTCTGCTATGTCAACGCTGCATGACACTATTTACCACAGAGGTTACGGTCGAGTTTAGTTTCAGTCCTTGCCGGAATGAAGCTGAAATCGATGAGCTCCCGGATGCGTATGACCCTATTGAGTACAATGAAATTGGCGAAGTTCGTCTGCATCAATTGATTGAAGATGAATTGATACTGGCTATGCCCTTGATACCGACCCATGACATAGATAAATGTTATACAGGTTCCAAGGATGTGGCCATAGGCGAGATTGAAGCCGCTCAAGAGGAGCGTCCAAATCCGTTTGCAGTGTTAGAAAAACTGAAGAGCAAGTAATCCAGGAGACAGATCAATGGCTGTACAACAGAATAAAAAATCTCGTTCAAAGCGCGGTATGCGCCGTTCACACGATGCACTGAGCACTGCTCAGCTGTCTGTAGACGCTACCAGCGGTGAACTGCATCGTCGTCATAATGTGACTGCTGACGGTTTCTACCGTGGCAAAAAGGTAATCAACAAGTAAGTTGTTGATTGTCTTATGACGAGTCTGACGCTTGCGTTAGATGCGATGGGTGGCGACCATGGCCCCCACGTGACTGTGCCTGCAGCCCTGCAGGCACTTAAATTATATCCGGATCTCAGGTTTATTCTGGTTGGTGATCAAGACCAGATACAACCATACCTGGCCCAATGCGGGCAAGACATTACCGATAGAATTGAACTTAGACATACCACTGAAGTGGTCAGTATGTCTGACAGGCCAGTGCATGCTTTGCGTTGTCGGCGTGACAGCTCCATGCGTCGGGCGCTGGATGCTGTGCATAAAGGTGAGGCTCAGGCGTGTGTCAGCGCAGGTAACACCGGCGCGCTGATGGCGATGGCCAAGGTGGTACTAAAGACGCTGCCGGGCATAGACAGACCCGCGTTGGTCAGTTGTCTTCCCACCATCAACCATAAGCCAGTCTATCTGCTGGATCTCGGGGCCAATGTGTCTTGTGATTCAGATACTTTGTTCCAGTTTTCCGTCATGGGTTCAGTACTCTGCGAAGCCGTGACCAAACAACCCAGACCCAAGGTCGCGCTGCTCAATGTCGGCAGCGAAGAGATCAAAGGCAACGACCAGGTGCAGCAGGCTGCCCAGTTGTTGCAACATACTCCTCAAATCAATTATCAAGGTTTTATCGAAGGGGATGAGATTTACCGCGGCAAAGTCGATGTGATTGTCTGCGACGGTTTTGTCGGTAATATTACCCTGAAAACTTCAGAAGGCATTGCCAGACTGTTGATCCATCAGCTTAAGGAAGGGCTGACCCGAGGCTTTTTTGTACGCATGTTGGCCAAATTATTGGCTCCCAGTATTCAAAGCGTGCTCAAACAGATGAACCCCGACCACTATAACGGAGCAAGTCTGATAGGATTGCGCGGAATAGTCGTCAAGAGCCATGGGAATGCGGATGAAACTGCCTATTTACAAGCGATTAGCTTGGCAGTCACTGAAGCAAGACGTCGACTCCCAGAGATGATCAAGCAGCGTCTCGAGTCGATACTTTTAGATATAAACAGCTGATTTCTCCTTATGCATACAAAAATTCTTGGAACTGGCAGTTATCTGCCGGCGCAGGTGCGTAGCAATCAGGATCTGGAAAAAATGGTGGAAACCAGTGACCAGTGGATTGTTGAGCGCACGGGTATTTCTGAGCGTCGGATCGCTGATGCCAGTGAAACGGTTGCCACTATGGGTTATCAGGCGGCGTTGAAGGCCATTGAAATGGCAGGCATCGAAGCCGGTGAACTCGATATGATTATCTGCGGCACAACAAGTGCGGCAAACGCTTTTCCGGCTGCTGCCTGTGAAGTGCAGGCCATGTTGGGGGTTCATACCATCCCCGCATTTGATGTCGCGGCCGCTTGTTCCGGCTTTGTCTATGCGCTGTCGGTTGCCGATCAGTTCGTGAAAACCGGTGCGGCCAAGAAAGTGCTGGTAATAGGCGCCGATGTGCTTTCCAGGCTCTGTGAGCCGGAAGACAGAACCACCATTATTCTCTTTGGTGATGGTGCCGGTGCCGCCGTGGTGGGCGCCAGTGAAGAGCCGGGGATCATCTCTACCCACATCTATGCCGACGGTCGTCATGGTGAACTGCTCAAATGCGCCTTTCCGCCCAGAGCCGGAGAAACCTCCGAGGCTGTAGGCTTTATGACCATGAAGGGCAACGATGTCTTCAAGGTCGCCGTCACTCAGTTATCCCATGTGGTGACAGAAACCCTGAGATTGAATAACGTCGACAAGTCAGAAATAGATTGGTTGGTGCCACACCAGGCCAATTTCCGCATTATTAATGCCACAGCCAAGAAATTGGACATGAGTCTTGATAAAGTGGTGCTGACGCTGGCCAAACATGGCAATACTTCAGCTGCCTCAGTGCCGATTGCACTGGATGAAGCGGTGCGCGATGGCCGCATCAAGCGCGGGCAACTCCTGCTGCTTGAGGCCTTTGGTGCCGGTTTTGCCTGGGGTAGCGCTTTGGTTCGCTTCTGATACTCAGTGCCTACTTGCTTCGCACAAGTGAGTAGGACGTCTCAATGCATACTAGTTGATCTGCCGGGCAGATCAGTAGACTCGGGCAGCGGCATCAGCTTTGCTGCCTGCAATCATAGGTAAATGAATATGGAAAATTTTGCTTTCGTGTTCCCGGGACAAGGTTCTCAGGCTGTAGGCATGCTTGCTGATCTTGCTGAAGGCTATCCGGTCGTGACCGAGACTTTTCGTGAAGCCAGTGAAGTGCTGGGTTACGACTTGTGGCAGCTTGTCCAGCAAGGTCCGGCCGAAACTCTTAACGAGACTGACAAGACCCAGCCTGCCTTGCTGAGTGCCAGTGTCGCTCTGTATCGCGCCTGGCAAGCAGCCGGCAAAGCCGCGCCCAGCGTGATGGCGGGTCATAGCCTAGGTGAATACTCGGCGCTGGTATGTGCCGGGGTGCTCAAGTTTACCGACGCCGTTAAGTTGGTTGAGCTGCGTGGTCAGTTGATGCAACAAGCCGTTCCTGCCGGAACCGGCGCCATGTTTGCCATCATAGGCCTGGATAACGACGCTATTGCCAAGGCCTGTGAAGACAGTGCTGAAGGCGCTGTGGTTAGCCCGGTTAACTACAATAGCCCAGGCCAGGTGGTGATTGCCGGTGAAAAAAACGCAGTTGAGCGCGCCGCCGCAGCCTGCAAGGCTGCAGGCGCCAAAATGGCGGTTGCCTTGCCTGTGAGCGTGCCTTCCCATTGCGCTTTAATGAAGCCCGCTGCCGATAAATTGGCCACTGCTCTGGGTGATATCGAATTTAGCCAGCCGCAAATCCCCGTAATCAACAATGCGGATGTCGCCCAGCCTCAAGATGCTGCTGATATCCGTGATGCCTTGGTTCGTCAGCTATACAGCCCTGTGCGCTGGACCGAAACCGTGGAAGCCATGGCTGTCATGGGCGTCACCGAGCTCTATGAGGTGGGTCCGGGTAAAGTCTTGACCGGGCTTTGCAAACGCATTAACAAATCCCTTACTGCCAAGGCAGTCAACGATGCTGCTTCTTTAGCTGCATTGATCGAATAAGGAGCTTTTCATGAGCGTAACATTAGACTTAACCGGCAAGATTGCCCTGGTTACCGGCGCCAGCCGTGGTATTGGCAAGTCGATTGCAACGACTCTGGCCGAAGCCGGTGCTACAGTATTCGGTACTGCAACCAGTGAGCGCGGCGCCGAAGCCATCTCGGCTTATTTGGGCGATAAGGGCCAGGGTTTGGTGCTGAATGTCACAGATCCACAATCTGTTGAAAATTTATTTGCCTCGATCAAAGAAAAAGCCGGCGATGTTGATATTCTGGTGAACAACGCTGGCATCACCCGTGACAATTTATTGATGCGGATGAAAGAGGATGAGTGGCAGGATATCCTGGACACCAACCTGACATCTCTTTTCAGGTTATCCAAGCCAGTGATGCGCTCAATGATGAAGAAACGTCATGGCCGTATCATCAATATTGGTTCTGTGGTAGGTACCATGGGCAATGCAGGCCAAGTAAATTACTCTGCGGCCAAAGCGGGTTTGATCGGATTTACAAAATCTCTCGCCAGAGAGGTTGCATCTCGTCAAATTACAGTTAATGCTATTGCTCCTGGTTTTATCCAGACAGATATGACGGATGAGCTGACAGAAGATCAGCAACAGGCCATCATGTCCCAGGTTCCAATGGAGCGCTTGGGTCAGGCACAGGAAATTGCCAACGCCGTGCTCTTTTTGGCCTCTGATGCTGCTGCTTACATCACAGGGGAAACCTTGCATGTAAATGGCGGGATGTATATGGTTTAAGGGCGAATGGCAGGGATACTGTCGCAATTGGGTGGTGATCTGCAGCAATTGAGGGCTTAAAATCGTGGTTAGACCACAAATTCTAGGCTTGCAATGTTGGTCAAATCTAATAAACTACTCGCAATCTTACGCAAGTGCGTAATTTGAATAGGAAAGAAAACTAATGAGCAACATCGAAGAACGTGTAAAGAAAATCATCGTAGAGCAACTGGGCGTTAAAGAAGAAGACGTTAAGCCAGCAGCTTCTTTCGTAGACGATCTGGGTGCAGATTCTCTGGACACTGTTGAGTTGGTTATGGCTCTGGAAGAAGAGTTTGATACCGAGATCCCTGATGAGGAAGCTGAGAAAATCACTACCGTTCAGGCAGCGATCGATTACGTTTCCAAGAATCAGTAATCCAGAATTCCAGAAAACAGGCGGCATAATTGCCGCCTGTTTTTGTTTTCGCCCCGTCAGTTTCTGGTTGTACCAGTATCAGCCGATGCATTATCGTGTCTTGTGACCATTCGGCTGCTGGCCGGAGGCAATGGTAGGCTGCAACAGCCTAGCCTATCATGGTAACTCACCCGTTAATCTAAGGTGGACACAGTGACTAAACGTCGAGTTGTTATCACTGGCCTGGGTCTGGTGACCCCGGTCGGCAACACAGTGGACAGCACCTGGCAAGCCTTGCTGGCAGGTCAGAGCGGTATCGCGCCTATCACCAAGTTTGATGCCAGCGAATTCAGCACCCGTTTTTCAGGCTCAGTCAAAGATTTTGACGTAGAGCAGTATCTGTCCCGTAAAGACGCCCGCAAGATGGACCTCTTTATTCAGTATGGTATGGCTGCCGGCATTCAGGCCATGCGTGACTCCGGATTGGAGATGGATAAAGAAGATCCCAGTCGAGTCGGAACCGCTATCGGCGCCGGTATGGGGGGGATGTGGTTGATTGAACAAAACCACAGCGCCTTGATGGCCGGTGGCCCACGTAAAATTTCCCCCTTCTTTGTGCCCAGCACCATTATCAATATGATTGCCGGTCATTTGTCGATCATGTACGGCATGACTGGCCCTAACTTTGCGGTGACAACCGCCTGTACCACTGGGGTGCACAACATAGGTTTCGCAGCCCGAACCATAGCTTATGGCGATGCCGATGTGATGGTGGCCGGTGGCGCGGAAGATGTCACTTGTCCTCTGGGCGTCGGTGGCTTTGCCGCGGCCAAGGCCTTGTCTACCCGTAATGATGACCCTCAGGCGGCTAGTCGCCCATGGGATAAAGACAGAGACGGCTTTGTTATCGGTGACGGCGCCGGGGTGTTAGTCCTGGAAGAGTATGAGCGCGCCAAGGCTCGCGGTGCCAAGATTTATGCCGAGCTGGTTGGTTTTGGTATGAGCGGCGATGCATTCCATATGACCTCGCCGCCAGCCGATGGTGCCGGCGCTGCGTCTGCCATGAAAAATGCGCTGAGAGATGCAAACCTGGCCCCCGAAAGCATAGGTTATATCAATGCTCACGGTACTTCTACGCCGGCAGGCGATAAGGCCGAAGCGGCGGCAGTGAAGTCTATCTTTGGCGATCATGCCTACAAGCTGATGGTGAGCTCCACCAAATCAATGACGGGGCATTTGCTCGGTGCTGCCGGGGCAGTGGAAACCATTTTCTCCGCGTTGGCTCTTAAAGATCAGGTGGTTCCGCCTACCATCAACTTGGACAACCCGGACCAAGGTTGCGATCTGGACTTTGTTGCCCATACCGCGCGTCAGGCCAAAGTGGAGCATGTGCTATGTAACTCTTTTGGGTTCGGTGGCACCAATGGCTCCTTGCTATTGAAGCGAGTTTAAGGTTACCACTTGTAAAAGCGCCTGATGGCGCTTTTTTTATCTTTAAAATCAGTTAGTCATATTTTAAAGCTAAATCCAGAATTAACCTTTGTTCATCTCTATTGGCATTCTTTGAATATAGCGCCAGAATCCCGCCAAATAATTCTGGAGTTTTCATTATGCTCAATCCTGCAATGTTTCCTGTTATGGCCATGCTTGGGGCGATTGCTGCCAATTTGACCGAGTTGGTACGGGGTGAAAACAGTCGGTGGCAACCAGCGATGGAGATTGGTGTTCGCACTTTTAGTTTGGCCATAGCCGCCTATACCGTGCTTTGGTTTGCCTTACTGACAGCGGCGGTTTATGCCGGTGGCGATGTCGATGTGATGGCCGGGGTAGAGGTGCTGGGCACCTTCCTGGTGGGGATGGGAATTTACTCACTGTTTCATTTGTCCCGTTTTATCAGCAGCAAATTGCAGCTTTGGATCTATCGGCTGGCTTTACCTCTGGTGATTGGCGGAAGTTTCCTGGTATCTAAGTTTGGGTGATCGCGAAATTTTCGCGTACACTCTCAGCCAAGTGCGGTCAGCAGACCGCCAAGCCTGATGAGAGGATCCCATGGCAGGAACAGAGAGACAGATAACCCTGAGGTTTTTGGCCGAGCCCGCAGACGTCAACTTTGGCGGCAAGGTACATGGCGGCGCCGTAATGAAGTGGATTGACTTGGCTGCCTATGCCTGTGCGGCCGGTTGGAGTGGTAAATACTGCATCACGGTTTACGCCGGGGGGATCAGGTTTGTCAAACCCATACATGTGGGCAATATAGTGGAGGTGAGCGCCAAGGTGATCTATACCGGCAGTACCTCCATGCATATAGGTTTGGATGTCAGAGCCGGCGATCCCAAGGATTCAGAACGTCAGTTGACCACTCACTGTATTGTCATCATGGTGGCGGTAGACGATGAAGGTAAACCAACGCCTGTGCCTGAATGGCAGCCGACATCGGCAAGAGACATAGAGCTTAGGGACTCGGCAATCAAGTTGATGGAGATGCGCAAGAAAATCGGTGCGGAAATGGAAGCGCATGTTCATCCTTGAGTGATGATTTCAAGAGCCACATTCGTGGCTCTTTTCTGTATGCGGGATGCTGAGTTTGCCCGTATCAACTTCTCCTTTATGCTGCCTCATGGCAAAATGCGGCTTAAACATCGGCTTGAATTGTCACTCTTGGCTTTACGCCAAAGGCTTTGCAGCATGGTCGGCAATTGGGCCAATCTGTTCCCGCGCATAAATAATCAAGGAAATATCATGGCGAATGTCGCATTTCTCGGTCTAGGTGTTATGGGATATCCCATGGCTGGGCATCTACAAAAACAGGGGCACCAGGTCACTGTTTATAACCGTACTTTCTCCAAGGCTGAAGCCTGGGCGGCAGAGTTTGGCGGGCGCTGCTGCGCGACTCCGGCCCAAGCCGCCGAGGGACAGGATATTGTTTTTGCCTGTGTCGGTAATGATGATGACTTACGCCAGGTCGTACTGGGTGAAGAGGGCGCTGTGCATGGTATGGCTGTGGGCAGTATCTTTGTCGATCACACCACTGCCTCATGCGATGTGGCGCGGGAGTTGGCCGCATTGCTGGCCGAGAAGGACATCGCTTTTATGGACGCGCCGGTTTCCGGCGGTCAGGCTGGTGCCGAGAATGGAGTGTTGACCATTATGGCCGGCGGCTCTGAGGCGGTATTTGCGCGGGTAAAACCTGTGATGGCTGCCTATGCCCGCTGCGCCGAACTATTGGGAGATGTTGGCGCTGGGCAGTTGACCAAGATGGTCAATCAAATCTGCATCGCCGGGGTGGTACAAGGTTTGGCTGAAGCCATGCATTTTGCCAAGAGCGCCGGGCTAGATGGCGAGAAGGTAGTTGAGGTGATCAGCAAAGGCGCGGCCCAGAGCTGGCAAATGGAAAATCGTCACAAGACCATGCTGAAGGGTGAGTATGATTTTGGATTTGCGGTGGACTGGATGCGCAAAGACTTAGGCATCGCCCTCAATGAAGCTAGACGCAATGGCTCACATCTGCCGCTGACCGCCATGGTCGATCAATTTTACGGTGAAGTACAGGCCATGGGCGGTAACCGCTGGGATACTTCCAGTCTGATGGCTCGTCAGGAAAAGTGTCGCAACAAGTAATCCCCTGATAAGAAAGTCTGAGCTCAGATCCGGGTAAAAAGGCGCGCGTGCGCGCCTGGTTCCGGGGTTATCGCTATTGGTTAATCGGCATTCAGCGACAAAATTGCCTGAGAAGCATCCTGTTTCATCTCTGTCTTGCTGTCCAGCAGGAAGACTCTTTCGGGGGCAACGGCAGCACTGTCTACCAGGAAGGCCTTGATGGCCTGGGCCCTGGCCTGAGCCAGATTGGCCAGCTCATTATTGCTTATCTCTTGGGCGCTGAGCAGTTGGTTGTAAAGGCCCATATGCCATACAGTCAGCAGAGCGTCTTCATCGACTGTTTCACTGCCGGCTTTTTCGGCAAGCTTTTGCTTCACTTTGTCTTTTTCCGCATCGGCATCCTGTTTGAGCTGCTGCTCAAAAAGCGCTACCAGGGTATCAGCAAGCTTACCTTTGGTAGGGAAGCGACTGGCGCTCAGCTCGTCCGGCAGGGCCGCAAGCTTGCTGGCCTTGAGCAGTTGCTGCTGCAGTTTTTGTTCTGCCAGCGCCTCACTGTCTTCCCGCAATGCTACGCCGCCTTCAATGCTCAATTGTAGCTTGGGTCGGTCATCCAGCGCCTTGGCCAGCTTGCTCAGCTTATCTTCGGCGTCAGCGTCCAGCGTGGCTATACCGGGTTGGAAAGCGACCAGATTCAGCTCTTCATCGCTGCCAACCAGACCGGCCAGCAAAGAGAAGGGGGCGGTGACCGCCTTGGTGATGACGTTGGTGATGGCGGTCATCACTATGCTGCCGAAGCTGAAACTTGGACTGTCGAGATCTCCTGAAACCTGTAAGCCAAGATCTATTACCCCATGTCTGTCTTGCAAAAGGGCGATAGCCAAGGTAATCGGCAAACTGGTGGCCAGATCGGAATCACTGGGTTTACCCAGCTTGAGCTGATCTATCACCAGATGATTGTCTCCCTTCAGCTGGTTGTCTTCCAATTGATAGTTGAGCGCCAAAGACAGCTGGCCCTTGTCTATGTAGTAACCGGCATAGGTGCCCGAATAGGGATTCACCGAGGTCAACTCGACACTCTTGAATACTAAATCCAGATCCAGATAGGGTTTTTCCAGCAGCGGATTCACTTCACCTCTAAGGGTGACTGGAGCATACTTGTCTATCTTGCCCTTGATATCGACACTGGCCTTGGTTCCCGGGGTGGAGGATAGGTGGCTTATCTTGCCTTCCAGCCCTTCGATACCGGAAGCAAAGTTAGGGGTGAGGGAGTTATCGGCAAAATAGGCCGAGCCGCTTTTGATGGCAATGCTGCCGATATCCAGTTTAAATGCCTTATCTGCAGCAGTCTTGGCGGTGTTTTTTTCCTTGGCGGCGGTTTGCTGCGGCGCTTCGTTTGCCTGGCTTTGTTTTGTCTGCGACTGAGCCGCTGAGTTATCACCAAGTGGTTCGGCGCGGATCAGCTCGCCGATATTAGTGCGCTGATCTTCGGTGATCATCACCTTGGCGTATGGCTGTTCCAGCAATATATTGCTGATTTTCAGGCTGTTTGCTTCGGAATCAAAGTTCATCGCATCTATCGTCATATTCTGCCATTTCAGCAGAGGCTCAAATGCCAATCCATCCTTGATAAGCAGTTTGCCAATTGCGGCTTGTCCTTGAAAATGGGCCTTACCCTCGGCGTTGGCAGTGAACTTGCCCTGAGTGCTCAACTTGCCGCTTTCAAGTTGCATATTGAGGTAGGGCGCCAGATAGGGCTGGAACTGTTGCAGCTCCAACTCGGTCAGCCTCAGCTCGGCATTGACAGTACGTGCCTTGGCATCTATTGCGCCGGTGGAGCTGAACTGGCCCTGGCTGGTCTCTGGCTGTTTTTGGGCATCAGAACTCAGTGCCAGTTGCACCTGGTAGTCTATGTTTCCTTCGAGATCGGAACGCACAGGACCTGTGGTGATATCCAAAGGGTAAACACGCCAGTGGACACCATTGCTTTGCTGCTGCTCAAACAGATTGAGATCTGTATCCTTGAGACTGATTTTGCCAATACTCAGTAGCCATTGTTTGTCTTGCTCCAGAGTTTTGTTTGGCTCTTTGGCTGTATGCGCTGTGGCCTTATCTTGCGCTGTGGCCTTATCTTGCGCTGTGGCCTTATCTTGCACTGTGGCTTTTTCTTGCGCTGTGGCTTTTTCTTGCGCTGTGGCCTTATTTAGTGCCTCGGTTTCAGTTGCCGTCTCTGGTTGGGCTAGTGCTGGTTCCACTTGCGCATTGGCCGCTATGTCATTCGGCTTGGCATGTGTGGCAGGCAGGGCGGGCATAAAGAGCTGTTGTAGATCCAGGCCTTGCTTATCCAGGCGGGCATAGGCCCACAGGCCTTGCAGCGCCAGTTCGTCGACATTAACACTCTGGTTGTCGCCGTCCACCCGAATGTTATCCAGTGCCAACAGTGGCAGCTTGACTCTGGCTTGCTGTTGGTCGGAGAACAGCAGGTTTTCCAGAATAAACCTGCCCTTGTGGGTACTGTAATGCAGTTGGTCTTGTTGCTGTTTCAACTGGTACTGGCTTTGGAAGCTGAGTTCACCGTCACTGAGTTTGGCGGCAATAAGCCCATCGGCAAACGGCCAGAAGGGCAGCAGGGAAATTTTGGCCAGTTGCAGCTCGCCGGTGATTTCGAGAGGCTGCAGCTGAAACTGGCCTTGAGTCTGCAATTGTCCGTTATCGCTGCCGGTCAAGGACAGGGCATAGCGGTTGGCATCTTTCGCCAGTACCGGTTTGTTCTCGTCTTCCGGCAGGCTGAGGCTATAGGCCTTGGTATCCAAAGCTTGCAGGCTGAAATTAAGCTTGTCGTAACTGAGCTCTGTATTGGCGATCTTATCCATATAAGCGAACTTACCCTCTGTCACCCGGATATCCCGGGCAATGACTCTGGGCAGTTCAGAGGCGTCTTCTGTAGCCTCGGCTTGCGGTGTTTGCTTGGCTTCAAGGTGGGCGAGTATATCGCTGAAGTTGAATTGAGCTTGGCCATTCTTTGACGCAAGCCTTTGCAGCTTCACTTGTGGATAAGCGAGGTGGATGTGATCTATGGCTATGGCCCCTTGGGTCAGCGAGCGCCAAAATGCCAGCTCCAACTCAAGCTGCGTGAAAGACATAAATACTTGCTGTGGGTCGCTCTCCTGCAGGGCGAAATTATCCAGGCGGACTCTGAGAAGGAAAGGGTTGATGCTGATATCGCCCAGGCTGGCCTGACGGCCGAGCAGCTGTTGCAATTGCTTTGGGGTTTGCGACTTTATTACCCAGGGAGCAAGCCCACCAAGCAGCAGAGCGTAGAGGCTATACCCGAGGAGCAGATAGACGCTTGTCTTGATGGCGAGTGGTGCCCGGCGAAAGCGGGAAAAGAGCTGAGTCAGCACATTGGGCATAACGGTGTGAGATCCCTTGAAGCAGGTTTACAGCAAAAAGTTGGCGTTATTCTAACGCGTATTCGGCATGCTTTGTAAGTCACTTCTGAACCTATAATCTCTGTTATCCTGCCTGATACATGCATGATACAAAAAGAAAACATTGCTAATTAAAGCTGCAATAATCAAGAATTTTTCGCTGAACATTTCATTCGTAAAAGGACGATATTCAAGTTTGGAAATATTCGGGATGTTGCGGGTCAACATCGTAAACCCCAAACCATAGCTGCTGTTCGTTACCTATCCTTTGGTGCTGTTGTAAGTGATGGCAGCGATAATGGCGCCGCAGGGATCCTTGATCCAGCAAAATCGGCCTACTTGGGGAATATCTTCCGGACCATAAAGAATATCGCCTCCTAACTCTTTGGCCTTGATGGCGACGGCGTCGACATCTTTCACGGTAATATAGCCGGTCCAGTTGCTTGGCATGGCCGGCGCCGGGCTGTCAGTGATGCCACCTATGCTGATGCCGTCATTTTCTATAATGTGGTAGGGGCCTTGTGGTAACTGCATTTTTTTGAAACTCCATCCAAAAATCTCACCGTAAAATCGCATCGCCTGTTCGGAGTCACTGGCGGTCAGCTCGTGCCAGCTTAAGGCTCCATGGGTGGTAAAAGGGGAGTTCATCGATAGGTTCTCCTGAAGCAGAGAGGCTGAAATCGCGCTTTTTTAGCGATTAAACCTAGTTTATCAAACCTGTGGTGAGTTCAGTTTTGAGTGTAGCCGAATCAACCGTATTTTGTGGTTTTCTTCGATATGACGCCGTAAATGTATTAGGCATCAATGCCTTTAAAGTGAGTAACAGTGGTTGTGATACAAGTCCTGAAAGCAGATTTGAATATGATGCTCCTCAGCCTGGGGTTATTTTGAGACTGGTTTGCACCTTTCTTAACCATTTAATAGCGGATAGCTTTCTTGCCTTTGTGAGCATCAATAGCGCCTTGCTCATCAAATAACAGGATTCTTTCTGGTGTCGGTTGGGATAACTAGCGTTTTTGCTGCGCATCTACGCTGGCGGATTCCTGCGCCATTATTCAAAGGCTGATTTAGGCTGTTCCGGGCAAAGGATTGCAACGTTCAGCGCTATAAATAGGGCCGTTTAGTCAGACAAAGTCAGTTATCAATAGGTATTAAGTGGACACTTAGGTATTCTATTATTAACTTTTAAGTTGACTTGGTGGCGTTATGGATATCAGTACAGCTTTGCAACGGCTACATCGTTTTGACCTTCAAGGTATCTATGTTTACACCAAAGGGAATCTCAGGCGGGTGTTTTTCGATGATACCCAGGAAGCATTCAAACAAAGCCTGTCGAGGTTGATAAAGCAGGGGATCCTGGAAAGACCTTGCCGCGGTGTATACCTGTTTGCGCTGAGTCGACGAGATAGTTATGCGGTGGAGCATATCGCCTGTGCACTGCGGCGCGGTGAGTATAACTATGTTTCGCTGGAATCGGCTTTGTCTGAATACGGGGTGATTTCGCAGATCCCCATCAGCTATATTACTGTGATGACTACGGGGCGAAAGGGTATCTTCAAGACTCCTTATGGCACTATCGAATTTACCCATACCAAGCGCGATGACATGGATATTTTGTACAATACCATCAAAGTTCAGCAAAGGCCGCTGCGTATGGCTACACAAGCAACTGCCCTGAGAGATCTGAAACGAGTTGGCCGAAACTTACATATGTTGATAGATGAGGATTGAACTTCATTTGCTTAGCTGGATATGACACTGTTTTGGGTGGTGTTTCATCGCCTTTGCAAGCAAATTCTTCGGCAACAAAAAACAAGATTGTTGCACACTGACGACAATTGGTACCGATATACGAATGAGTTTCTTTTATAATCATAAAGTTAACTTGCGCTTTTCTATTGTTGGCAGATCGGCTAAATTATCCCAAAGGCTTCGAAGAAACAGAGCTACACGATAAGGCCGACAATAATTAAGGTGGGTTGAAGTTGATATCCGTATATTTGGTGGATGACCATGAGTTGGTCAGAACCGGGATCCGCCGGATCCTTGAAGATGAAAAAGGCATTAAAGTTGTAGGAGAAGCCGGTGATGGTGAAGCTGCTGTGCAGTGGAGCAGGCAGAATGAAGCCGATGTGATTTTGATGGATATGAATATGCCCGGAATAGGGGGGCTTGAAGCTACCCGGAAAATTCTGCGTTATCAGCCTCATGCCAGAATCATAGTATTGACTATCCACTCAGAGGATCCTTTCCCGACCAAGGTGATGCAAGCCGGTGCTTCCGGTTATTTGACCAAGGGAGCCAAGCCGCCTGAGGTGATTCAAGCCATTCGGCAAGTTGCTCACGGTCAGCGATATTTGTCACCGGAAATTGCTCAGCAGATGGCCTTGAGCCAGTTTGATCAGACTGATGAGAACCCCTTCAAGTCGCTGTCAGAGCGGGAACTGCAGATCATGATGATGATCACCAATGGTGAGAAGGTCAATGATATCTCCGAGCAGTTGAACCTCAGTCCCAAGACGGTTAACAGCTACCGCTATCGCTTGTTCGCCAAACTGGGGATCAGCGGCGATGTGGAGCTGACCCGATTGGCGATTCGGTATAAAATGCTCGACACCGGGCAGTTCTGATTTACATAGGGAGCCACGGCTCCCTCTTTCTTTGTTGTTTTCTGTCCCTGAAATCTTTATCTCTTCAGCCGTTATTTATAGAGTGGGTTCATGCCGCAGGAATTCAATCCCAAGCTTTTTCTTAAAAATCTGACCTCAGCACCGGGCGTCTATCGTATGTACGACAGCGGCGGTAGCGTGATTTATGTGGGCAAGGCCAAAGATCTCAAGAAACGGCTTGCGTCTTATTTTCGCAAGAATCTGCCTAATGTGAAGACTCAGGCGCTGGTGTCCCATATCGCCAATATCGATGTGACACTGACTCACAGTGAAACTGAAGCACTGATACTGGAAAATGATTACATCAAGCAGTACTTGCCGAAATACAATGTGCTGCTAAGAGATGACAAGTCTTATCCCTTTATCTTATTGAGCCAGCACCGGCATCCCAGGCTCGCCTATCACAGGGGGCCACAGCGGGAGAAAGGGCTGTATTTCGGGCCTTATCCCAATGGTGGTGCGGTGCGTGAAAGTCTGCATTTGATGCAGAAGCTGTTTCCTATTCGTCAGTGTGACGATCTCTATTACAAGTCGCGCTCGCGTCCCTGTTTGCAGTACCAGCTCAAGCGTTGCAGTGCCCCTTGTGTCGGCAAGGTCTCTGATGAGGAATATCAGGAGCAGGTCAAGCTGGCGACCCTGTTTCTCAAGGGCAAGGATCAGCAGGTGCTCAGCGCCTTGGTCAAGAAAATGGAACTGGCGGCCGAGTCCATGGCTTACGAGCAGGCGGCACGCTATCGGGATCAGATCATGGCGCTCAGACGAGTGGCCGAGCAGCAGGAAGTATCATCCAGCCATGGTGACCTTGATGTGATTGGGGTGCACTACGCCTCAGGAGTTGCTTGTTTCCACCTGTTGTTCATTCGCGAGGGCAAGATTTTTGGCAGTCGCAGTTATTACCCTAGCGTGCCGGCGCAGACTGAAATGGCCGAGGTACTCAGAGCCTTTATGCTGCAGTTTTATCTCAACGTCGATATTCAACGTACTATCCCGCGGGAAATTCTTCTGAGTGACAGCTACGAGGAGTTGGAAGAGTTGGAACAGGTGCTGATGGAAGCGCTGAACAAGAAAGTGGCCATCCGCACTCGGGTCAGGGGCGACAGAGCCGGTTATCTGCGTCTGGCCAAGACCAATGCGACCAATGCGGTCAATACCAAGCTGGCTCACCGCAATACGGTAGAGCAAAGATTTCTTCTTCTTGAAGAGGCGCTTGAACAAAGCACCCCGATTAAACGTATGGAGTGCTTTGATATCAGTCATACCATGGGGGAGAGTACTGTGGCCTCCTGCGTGGTGTTTAATCGCGAAGGGCCGGACAAGAGCGAGTATCGGCGTTACAACATCAAGGGCATTACCCCAGGCGATGATTATGCGGCGATGAAGCAGGCCTTGACTCGCCGGTTTGATAAGGTCAATGCACAGGGCAAGATCCCGGATATCGTTTTTATCGATGGTGGCCTTGGGCAACTCAGGATGGCCCAGGAAGTGGTCAATGAAAAGTTTGTCGGCATAGAGGCCGTACCCACGCTTATCGGGGTCGCCAAAGGTGAAAGCCGCAAACCTGGGTTGGAAACCCTGATCTTCGGTGATACCGAAGAGAGCTTTTCACTGCCGGATGATTCGCCGGCGCTGCATCTTATTCAACATATTCGCGATGAATCCCACAGGTTTGCGATTACCGGTCATAGGAATAAACGTCAAAAGACCCGCAACACCTCAAGCTTGGAGTCTATTCCTGGGATTGGCCCGAAAAGACGCAAGGCTTTGCTGCAATATCTGGGCGGATTACAACAAGTGAAGGGGGCAAGTGTGGCAGAACTGGCAAAAGTGCCCGGGATCAGTCCAGAAATGGCTCAAACGATACACGATGCATTGCGGGGGTAGTAAAAATCAGGCAAGATTGGCGCTGCTTTTGATTATTTGGTTTTATCATGCCGTTTAATATACCCATCGCCCTTACCTGGTTTAGGTTGTTCTTACTGCCTGTTTTTGTTCTGGTATTTTACTTTCCGTACACTTGGGCACCGTTTGTTGCTGCATTTGTTTTCTGGCTTGCAGCTATTACTGACGCCTTGGATGGGTATGCGGCCCGTAAACTGGAGCAGTCCACTCGTTTCGGCGCCTTCCTTGACCCAGTAGCCGATAAGCTAATGGTGACCACGGCTTTGGTGCTATTGGTCGAAGATTACAACACTATCTGGCTGACCCTGCCGGCGATGTTTATGATAGGACGTGAGTTGGTGATATCGGCACTGCGTGAGTGGATGGCAGAGATAGGTAAACGCGGTGCTGTGGCGGTATCCTGGATTGGCAAGTACAAGACTGCTGCTCAGATGGTGGCAATTATCGGCCTTATCTGGAAGCAGGGTGATTGGATGATATATGCCGCTTACGCCTTGCTGTATGTGGCGGCTTTTTTAACCTTCTGGTCGATGATCAGCTATATCAAGGCCGCCTGGAAGGATCTGATAGCCGGTTAAAAGGCGCTAATTTGTACCTGGTTGCACAATAATGTTTCGATAAGATTATTTAGTGTTCAAGCAAACAGTTAAGCACTAATTCTTCGTTGACAGTCGGGGTTAAAAGCGTAGAATGCCAATCCGTAGTCAGGGCTGGCTCTGAATACAAAGCAAGAAAAGTGATGCGACATTAGCTCAGTTGGTAGAGCGGTACCTTGCCAAGGTACAGGTCATCGGTTCGAACCCGATATGTCGCTCCAATCTTACATGGCACTCAGATGCTGTGATCCCAAGAAGGCGCGATGGCAGAATGGCTATGCTGCGGATTGCAAATCCGTCGATCTCGGTTCNACATGGCACTCAGATGCTGTGATCCCAAGAAGGCGCGATGGCAGAATGGCTATGCTGCGGATTGCAAATCCGTCGATCTCGGTTCGACTCCGGGTCGCGCCTCCAAATTTAGTCCCCCTCATTGAATTCCCTTAAAGTCACTCCAAGCAAACTTATTACTTGTTTTCAAGCCAAGCTTACGTCCGTAATGGCGGCTGACTTATATCAGATCTAATCCCGGCCCAAACTTCAGATACAAGCGTCAGTATCGTTACCTTTGGCTGAAAACAGGCATCGCCTTTTGTGAAGGGGCAGAGATCCTGCCCCGAGAACGGATTAATCTTGCTGTAGTGCCTGTTTCAGTGATGGGGAAGCTTTAAAGCTTGGCTGATTGCTGCCGGCAATCTCCAAGGGTTCGCCTGTTTGTGGGTTACGACCGTTGCGGGGAAGGTGGTATCTGAGTTCGAAAGTGCCGAATTGCGGCAGATAAACCTTTTCACCTTCACTGAGAGCCTGGGTAAGGCTGGCGAGAATATGTTGCAGTTGTACTTTGGCCTGAGCCTTTGAGATCTGTTGTCTTTCGGCCATCTGCCGAATGAGCATTTGTCTGTTCATTATATTGCCTGTTACCACTTTGGCAGGATTTTATATCAGAATAAGCTCTATGATCACAGGCTTGTGCTGATAACTGGTTAATTATCAATCGCTAATAATAAGTTGCCTGTTAATGCCCCATGTTAATCAACGGCTATTCAGCCCGTTGTTTGCAAAATATCATCGAATCACGGCGCATATTTGCCATAATTGAGTTTATGTCCCGGGAGGCCGATATGACAAAGTGCGTGTTAATGCCTTTACTGATCATTGTGCTCCTCTGCAGTGCGGTCTTTACAGTGAAAGCCGATGATGCCGCGCTCAGGACCCTGAATAATCAGTTGCAGTTGCTGGCTCTGCTGCCAGAAGGGCAAGAGTTCGCCGAAGATTTACGTTCCATGAGCCGTGGTGATCTCAATCTACAGTTGGAGTTGCGTGAGGGCATAGAGCAGGATATTGCGTATTTCTGGAAGCGCCGCGGCGTTCCTTTGGCCTTCAACACGCTAGCTTCTGATGCGGATACGCTCAGCCGAGCGCTGGCGCTGGAACCTCAGGGGGATGATTATCTGGCAACCAGCAGCCGGATACGCTATTTGATCTGGCTCGCAGAGCGGCATCAATGGCCTAGGTTGGATCCCGGAGGTTGGTTACGCCCAGGTGATAGCCATCTGCTGATCCCGACGATTGCCAGGCGTTTATATTGGCTTGGCGATCTTGAGGAAACTCCGGGAGAAAACAAGGTTTATTCGCCGCAGTTGGCTTCGGCGGTAGAAGTGTTTCAGTCCCGCCACGGGCTTAAAACTGATGCCATCATAGGACCAGATACACTGCGTTGGCTCAATACTGAACCATTGCAACGTGCCCGCATGCTGGCCAGCAATTTCGTCGCTCGCACCGTTTATAAACAGCAGTTGGGGAAGCGTTACCTGTTGGTGAATATCCCGGCGTTTGAGTTGACTCTGGTGGATGACAACCAGGTGCAACTACGATCCAAAGTCATAGTCGGTAAACCTTATCGTCAAACCCCACTGCTCAGCAGTGAGATATCCAACATTGTTTTGAATCCAACCTGGACTGTGCCAAGGGGCATATTGAGGCGCGACTTACTGCCGCAGATCCGTAAAGACGGTGAATATCTGCAGCAGCGGCATTTCAATGTCTATGATTATCAGGGCAATAAAGTTGAAGAGAGTGCTGAAGCCTGGCAAAAAGAGGCGAGAGGCCGTTTCCCTTATCGGTTGGTGCAGCAACCGGGTGCCGATAATGCCCTGGGGCGTTACAAATTTCATTTCAGCAATGGCTTTAGTGTCTATCTGCATGACACACCGGACAAGCATCTGTTTGCCAGGGCCAATCGCGCCCTATCTTCAGGTTGTATTCGGGTCGACAAGGTGGAAGAGTTGGCGTCCTGGATGGCTAATAATCTGGTACGGGATAAGAGAAGCTGGCAACGGATGCAGAGTGATTATCACACCACTCAATGGTTTGCATTTGAACAGCGCCTGCCTGTTCATCTGGTTTATTGGACAGCCTGGATAGATGAGCGGGAAAGAGCGCAATTTCGCAGCGACATCTATCAGTTGAGCCCGGGGGTTAAGGTGGCTACTGAGGCACAGACGAGATTGGATACTGAATGGGCTAACAAGCCAGAGCTACGGTCGGGGAGTGAAGCGCATTTGTTAGGCCCTTGAGGTATACCGGCATTATCATCAACTGATTTTTTTGCCGCATTGACCGAACGTTAAGCCTGTCGCATTAACTTAATATGGCACAAGGAATTATCCCATTTTTCGCCTGCTCCCCGAGAAAAGTTTACCTGCGCTGGGGCCAAATCGGCGCTTGACCTTGGCGTTAATCCCGTATAATTTGCCGCCTTGTGGTTGTTTTTTGTGCAAGGTGAATAAGTGTCAGTAGTATGTCCTGCCCGTAGGCAGTTGTTGATGGGTCTTGGTGGCGCGGCAATGGTTTCTATGCTTCCTTCAAAAGCGATGGCGAGTCGGTCTACCAAAGGTAGTCGATACCTGAGTTTTTATAATCGCCATACAGGGGAACGTGGTGATGGGACTTATTGGAAAGACGGTCATTATCAGAGTAGCACTCTGTCTCAGTTCAGCCATCTGCTTAGGGATCATAGGCAGAACCTGGCGGCTCCCATGGATAAACGTCTGTTCGATCTTCTGTTCAATTTGCAGCAGACGTTGTCGATTTCTGAAGAGATCCACGTGATTTCAGGTTATCGTTCGCCTAAAACCAACGCCATGTTGGCCGGTAAGAGTAACGGTGTAGCCAAGAAAAGTTACCATATGCGGGGTATGGCGATGGATATCGCGATACCCGGTGTTAAACTTCAGACTTTGCGTGAGGCTGCCCTGTCATTAAAACTAGGGGGAGTCGGTTATTATCCGAAGTCGGGATTTGTCCACATTGACTGCGGGCCGGTGCGCAGTTGGTAGGTTTTTCTACCATAGAAAGATCGGTTTCTGCCCTGCGGATAAAGCTCTGTTCGCGGGGTTTTCTGTCTTCCAGCAGTGCCATCAACTCGCTGAATTGGAATCTGAGACGTAACAGTTCGCGAGTTTGTTGCCAGTCGGCGACCAAGGTGTTGAGTCTGTCATAAAAAAGGGCATCTGAGCTCAATTGCTCGATAAGATCCGGACAACTGAAGGCACGCATCAGGTGTAACAGATGGCCGCTTTTCTGCTGATTACAGGCGAGAAACTCCAATAAAATCAGGTCGAGCTTCTCTTGTTGAAAGGGAGCATGTTCGATCAGGTAATGGAGTTCCGCGGCTAGTTTATAGCACAGGCTATCATCCCGTATCAGTTGCTGCAGATTGGCGTTCATCGGCCTGCTTCATGTAATAAAACCAGATTACTGAAAGCAGGGTAGCAGCAGCTGGATGGAAAAATTGTGATCTCGATCAGGGTAAAACTTCTGCTAAGCAATGGCTTTTCGTAATGATTACAGATGTTACAGATGAGCAACAGCAGGATAGTGGGGAAGTAGGTTTTGCTTTTACCTTTAAAGGCCAAATCAACTTGTTTGTTTTGTTGTCTTTGTGCTAGTATTCGCCCGCTTTATATGAAGGCAGCTATTGGTCGAAAATAGTTGCCAGTTATTGACTATTTAAAGAGTATTATTATGTCTTACACTATTCCAGCACAAACCCGCACTGAGATTGGGAAAGGTTCGAGCCGCCGCCTGCGTCGTGACGGGAAAGTTCCAGGTGTTATCTATGGCGCCGGCAAAGAAGCCGTTGCTATCGTGTTTGAACACAAAGATATCATCAACATCCAAACCAACGAAGACTTCTATACCAGCGATCTGACTATAGTTCTGGACGGTAAAGAAGTTAAAGTACGTGCCCAGGCTATGCAGCGTCACGTATTCAAGCCAATGATTGAGCACGTAGACTTCGTTTACGCTTAATCGATAATTGGATGTTGAAAAAGCGCCCTGAGGGCTAATGCCGTTCACTTAGTGTGAACGGCATTTTTCTTAGGCTTAATGGGATACTTGTTTTTACTCATTTTTAACGCACG
>NZ_NIJK01000014.1 GCF_002836975.1 Shewanella indica
TTCGTATGAACACTCTTCATCGAGTTAAATCGTTTTGTCGATTTCTCAATGCCTGTGAGTGTCCACACAGATTGCTTGATATATTGTTAAAGAGCAGTACCGCGATGGTTCCCATCGGGTCAGGGCTGCGTATTTTACGCTTTCCTGCTGCGGCGTCAAGAAGTATTTACCATCTTTTTTCGCCTGTCGTTGAAAGAACTCAAGAGCCTCTTTTCTTCGACCCTGTCACGTCTTTCGCGTTGCCGCTGTGCCGTGTCAGTGGGAGCGCATTATAGGGAGGCCAGCCAATAGCGCAAGAGCTTTTTACTCCCCCTTACACTAAGCGCCTACCTTTTAACCTCGAAGGCCATTTAATAGCCTTTTTGCATAAAAAACTTAGCTTAAAGGTCCTGCTTATGTTTAAAAATGAGAGCAAAGGTCATTTTTTGGGCGTCAGTCTGGTTTAAAGGTAAATAATTCATTACCATAGTCATTGCTTTTAACAGTAATTTATCAATTATTCTTCACAGAGAACATTTCTTATGCAAAAGTCATTTTTGATTGTGTTGGGCATCGCCATTCTGGGCGCGCTTGCGATATACCAACTCATGCCTCAACTGCCTGCATTTTTGGCCTTCCCTGTTGGTGCACTCCTTGCTGCTGCAGTTTATGCATTCACATCCAGTCCAAGCCAGGCTCAAGCTAAAGGACAAGAAACTTACAATGGCCCAACCATGACTCTCTACGTGGGTAACCTCCCTTACAGAGCACACGACACTGAAGTAAAGTTATTATTTGAGGAATACGGTCCAGTGAATTCTGTTCGTTTAGTGAGAGATCGCAAAACCGGCAGACGTAAAGGATTTGGTTTTGTGGAAATGTCAGAGTCCGGCGCTCAAAAGGCGATGACCAAACTAAATGACTTCATATTCCAGGAGCGCACCCTGAAAGTACGTGAAGCCAAATCGCAAGATTCAGATAAACAGGAATAGTAGTCCTACGTCATCACGCTGGTCGAGGTCTTGGCCGTTTGAGCAAAACCATACTCGGCCAGCGTTGATTTCAATCCTTCAGTAATTCTCTCGCTGGTATAAAAAGCCCATTCATTACTTGGTTGATCTAAGTCAGCGGTTTCCTGCTGATATTGCAGTAGATTCTTCACTCTCTTCGCAATCGCCTCACCGGAGTCCAATAACTCAACATAATCACCCAGTATTTGTTGTAGCTCAGGCTTCAGCATAGGAAAGTGAGTGCAGCCAAGCACAAGCACATCTAGTTCACTGTAGATGATAGGTTGCAGTAACTTCTTCATTTCTGCGATATCTATGGCCTGACCAGCCGCCTTGGCCTCTGCTAGCAATACCAGTTCTGAACAACCAAAGAGTTCCACTTGACAGTCGCTGGCAAAGTGATTGATCAGTTCCTTGGTATAAGCCCTTTTGACAGTTCCCGGTGTGGCCAGTAAGCCTATATGCTTTCGCTTGGAGATAGCCGCAGCCGGTTTGATAGCGGGTACAACCCCGACAACAGGAATCGTCAGTTGAGATCTCAACTCGGGAAGAACCAAAGTGCTGGCTGTATTGCAAGCTATGACCACTATCGCGGCATCTATCTGCTTGGCCATGGTAGTAACCAAGTCCACACATCCGTTTATCAACTCTGCTTCCGCGAGCTCACCATAAGGCAAGCGCGCGTTATCAAACAGATAGCAATACTGTCTCAGCGGCAATAGCTTACGGATCTCTTTCAGCACCGATAGGCCACCTATGCCTGAGTCAAAAACCAGTATGGGACGTGACAAATTGAGCCTCTAAACGATATAAGACGAGTCATGGTTTGAAACCACGAAAGCAGATAAGAACTTATTTTTTCACAGCTTGAATAAAAGCACAAAGGAATGAAACTGGACATAAGCGCCACGTAGTATAATATTTGCGCCCCCGGTTTTAAGCCAAGAGTGAATATTATGAATTTAGAAGCAATGGACCCCAATCAATATGACACGCAGTTGGAACAAAAGCGTCTCAAGCTGGAACAGGCCTTTGCCCGCTTCACTCCGCCGGTATTAGAGGTATTTCCCTCGGTACAGAAACACTACCGTATGAGAGCAGAATTCCGGGTTTGGCATGACGGAGATGACCTCTACTACTACATGTTTGACCAACAACAACAAGCCAAGGTTCGTTGCGATCAATTCCTGCCAGCCAGTGCCCTTATCAATCAAATGATGCCAGCACTGATGGCCGAGCTACGCCCCAACAGCATACTGAGACACAAGCTATTTCAAGTAGACTTCCTCTCTACTCTGTCCGGCGAGATTTTGGTGTCACTGCTGTATCACAAGCAGTTGGATGATAACTGGCTCGATGAAGCCAAGGCGTTGAAACAAAGACTCGGGAAAGAGTTCAAGGTCGATATTATCGGCCGAGCCCGCAAACAGAAGTTTGTCTTAGATAGAGATTTCGTTATCGAACGCCTGCAAGTCAACCAGCAGGAATACATCTATAAACAAGTGGAAAACAGTTTCACCCAGCCTAATGCCCATGTGGCGACCAAAATGCTGGAATGGGCGATAGACTGTACCCGTGACAGTAGCGGCGATTTACTTGAACTCTATTGTGGTAATGGCAACTTTTCCATTGCTCTGGCACAGAATTTCACTAAGGTACTGGCAACTGAATTAGCCAAACCTTCTGTCGATTCCGCTCAATACAATATTGAGCAAAACGGCACTGAGAACCTGCAAATAATTCGTATGTCAGCCGAAGAGTTTACTCAGGCCATGACGGGAGAGCGTAGCTTCAAACGCCTAGAGGGAATTGATCTCAAAAGTTACGACTGCAATACCATATTTGTCGACCCACCGCGAGCCGGCCTGGATCCCGAGACCGTCAACTTGGTACAGGGTTATGACTCCATCCTCTATATTTCCTGCAACCCGCAAACCCTGGCCGATAATCTCGAACAGTTGAGTCAAACTCACGAAATCAAACGCTTTGCCTTGTTTGATCAATTCCCTTATACCGACCACATGGAGGCAGGCGTACTGCTAGAGCGCATTAAATAAGGGTTTCAGAGTTTGCCATACTATAACGAGAATAACTCAAGGTACGGCGTGAAATATGGAGTGAATAGCCACTGATTTCCTAGACACCTCTCAGTTAGGGAAACTGCGAATAAGTCCCATGTATGCACTGCGTTGGCTTACATGACTAAATGCAAGGCGTGGTTCGTAGCAAATAGCCTTAGTCCTTTGCTAGAAACACAACACAGCAGACTGGTCTGTAAGCCACGATTTTCGGAGCTTACACAGTAATCGGCTTTACTACACTAGAGAACGTTATGAAGGCTTATTCGCACCTTCCTTAGATAAAATAACTGAAAAGATAGGTGGTCATTGAGTGGTAAACGTTACCTGAAGAGTGCAAAGTTGGAACGGTCAAAAGTTTGTTGATCGTAGCCATTCCATCGCAGATGTTGCACATTGCTTAGATATCACCAACCATAGCCTGCATGCCTAGGGTAAAGAAGTATGGTTTTGATAAGAAGAAACAGCATGATTTGACGAAGGCGCAGGCAGAGATAAAGCCGACAAGGAGTTGAACCCGGCGACTGAAGAACGCGACATTCTAAATACTTCGCACAACTTTCCGACTGATATCCCTCTTTTATCCAGGATTACCATGCAGCCGACCAATACGTTGGCTGTCCGATACATTGGACCTTGATCCAAGTGACAAGCAAACAGCCTCACTGTAATTTGTGACCCAAGCATTAACACTAGTGCGACTCATACCAATCCGCATTAAAGTTCAGTCACTTTCGCCCTGTCTCTGGTGCACATCTTTATCACTCGCTTTGTACTGTACTGCTGACGAAGTCGTTCCAAGCCTGACTGCAAGCATCCACAATTTCCTCATATCCTTTGAAACAGCGATTAGCGAGATGACGTTGGCGTAGCCAACTCCACACCTGTTCGATGGGGTTTAGCTCCGGGGAATAGGGCGGCAATTTGAGTATCGACAAGTTGGGGATATCAACTGCGATGTCATTGGTATGCCACCCTGCACCATCCATTACCACCACAGCATGTCGTCCTGGTTTAGTTCGGTTGGCGCTCAGTTCCAGGTGCTGGCGCATGATGTCCTTATTAACAAACGGCGTGATGATGGCTTCAGTTTCTCCTGTTGCGGGACTGACTGCGCCGAAGAGGTGCGCGTATTCAAACTGCTGCTGTTTTAGCGCTCTGGGTCTACTGCCTTTCGGTGCCCAGAGTCGTGTTGTTGTATTTTGCTGACCAAATCTGGCTTCGTCCTGAAACCAAATATCAATCTGGTGTGGTCGTATATGGATAGGTGTGTGAAGGAGCGTTTCCAGAGTAAACTTTTTTATGCACGCCTTGGGTCTGTTTGGGATGCCTAGAGCGGCTGGTTATCCAGCTGAACCCCATGCCCTTGAGTAGCTTGTAGATATGATTGAGGTGGTACTCGACACCAAACTCACTCGATATGTATTGCTGGATACCTGCCCCGGTTAGCCTGCCTCCCTCATTCGATTGTGCTTTGAACTCAATATATCTGGCGAGCCTCCGCTTTTAGTCATTGGACAATGATGGTCTTTTGCCGGGTCGCTGCTTATCTTCAAGCCCTACGAGCCCTTGTTCAAGATAGTTTGAGACCCATGAGTTGACGCTGGATCTTGCCACCTTTAACTGGTTCGCTATTTGAGTACGATTACGGGATTGCAAAAATATGGACACGGCGAGTAACCGCATACGCTTTTGGTGATTTTTTTCTTTTTTAGAGAGGCAAAGCAAGCTTTCGGCAGTTTCAGATTTCATGGGCCAACCATAAATGTTGAGTTGCCTACCATTAGATCAAACTTCAATGCGGATTGGTATTAGAGAGGCAAAGCAAGCTTTCGGCAGTTTCAGATTTCATGGCCAACCATAAGTGTTGAGTTGCCTACCATTAGATCAGACTTCAATGCGGATTAGTATTATTGATGACAATTCAGTAGGTAGTCTACGGCAGAATACGAAAAAAGCCTCATCTTTCGATGAGGCTTTCTCTTTAAGTTGGCGGAGCGGACGGGACTCGAACCCGCGACCCCCGGCGTGACAGGCCGGTAGTCTAACCAACTGAACTACCGCTCCTTTAGTATCACGCCTTGGCGCACTACTAAAATTGGGCGTCTGGCGATGACCTACTCTCACATGGGGAGACCCCACACTACCATCGGCGCGATTGCGTTTCACTTCTGAGTTCGGGATGGGATCAGGTGGGACCACAATGCTATTGTCACCAGACATATTCTTACTGGTTAATTGTCCGTCTGACGGTATTGCTCAAGCTTTATCAGCCAAACAATTACCTGCGTCATTAACCTTTGTTCTTCAATTCAGAAAGCTGTTGCTTTGAAATATGGTGGTCGCTACTGGGATCGAACCAGTGACCCCCTCCTTGTAAGGGAGGTGCTCNTATTCCTAAATTCAGAAAGCTGTGCTCTTTTCAGAGCTTGAGTTCAAACTTCAATCAAGTATCTAACTTCTTCAAGTCCGTAAAACCCATCTGGGTTGTATGGTTAAGCCTCTCGAGTCATTAGTACAGGTTAGCTCAACGCCTCGCAACGCTTACACACCCTGCCTATCAACGTCCTGGTCTCGAACGGCTCTTCAGAGGTCTCTAGGACCTAGGGATGACTCATCTTGGGGCTCGCTTCCCGCTTAGATGCTTTCAGCGGTTATCGATTCCGAACGTAGCTACCGGGCAATGCCATTGGCATGACAACCCGAACACCAGCGGTTCGTCCACTCCGGTCCTCTCGTACTAGGAGCAGCTCCCCTCAATCATCCAACGCCCACGGCAGATAGGGACCGAACTGTCTCACGACGTTCTGAACCCAGCTCGCGTACCACTTTAAATGGCGAACAGCCATACCCTTGGGACCGACTTCAGCCCCAGGATGTGATGAGCCGACATCGAGGTGCCAAACACCGCCGTCGATATGAACTCTTGGGCGGTATCAGCCTGTTATCCCCGGAGTACCTTTTATCCGTTGAGCGATGGCCCTTCCATTCAGAACCACCGGATCACTATGACCTGCTTTCGCATCTGCTCGACGTGTCTGTCTCGCAGTTAAGCTGGCTTATGCCATTGCACTAACCGTACGATGTCCGACCGTACTTAGCCAACCTTCGTGCTCCTCCGTTACTCTTTGGGAGGAGACCGCCCCAGTCAAACTACCCACCAGGCACTGTCCCTAATCCCGATAAGGGACCAAGGTTAGAACATCAACACTACAAGGGTGGTATTTCAAGGTTGACTCCACAAGAACTGGCGTTCTCGCTTCAAAGTCTCCCACCTATCCTACACATGTAGGGTCAATGTTCAGTGCCAAGCTATAGTAAAGGTTCACGGGGTCTTTCCGTCTAGCCGCGGGTATACGGCATCTTCACCGCAATTTCAACTTCACTGAGTCTCGGCTGGAGACAGCGTGGCCATCATTACGCCATTCGTGCAGGTCGGAACTTACCCGACAAGGAATTTCGCTACCTTAGGACCGTTATAGTTACGGCCGCCGTTTACCGGGGCTTCGATCATGAGCTTCTCCGAAGATAACCCAATCAATTAACCTTCCGGCACCGGGCAGGCGTCACACCGTATACGTCATCTTGCGATTTTGCACAGTGCTGTGTTTTTGATAAACAGTTGCAGCCACCTGGTATCTGCGACTGCCAGCAGCTTACGACGCGAGGTCTTCACCGCCGGCAGCGTACCTTCTCCCGAAGTTACGGTACCATTTTGCCTAGTTCCTTCAGCCGAGTTCTCTCAAGCGCCTTGGTATTCTCTACCCGACCACCTGTGTCGGTTTGGGGTACGATTTCTACTAACCTGAAGCTTAGAAGATTTTCCTGGAAGCATGGCATCAACCACTTCATCCCCTTGGGGACTCGTCATCAGTTCTCAGTGTATGTGTGCCCGGATTTGCCTAAGCACACCACGTACTACCTTAAACGCGGACAACCAACGCCGCGCTGGCCTAGCCTTCTCCGTCTCTCCATCGCAGTTAGCAGAAGTACGGGAATATTAACCCGTTTCCCATCGACTACGCCTTTCAGCCTCGCCTTAGGGGTCGACTCACCCTGCCCCGATTAACGTTGGACAGGAACCCTTGGTCTTTCGGCGAGGGGGTTTTTCACCCCCTTTATCGTTACTCATGTCAGCATTCGCACTTCTGATACCTCCAGCGTGGGTTACCCCTTCGCCTTCAACGGCTTACAGAACGCTCCTCTACCGCACTGATGCAAGCATCAGTACCCGTAGCTTCGGTGAATTGCTTAGCCCCGTTACATCTTCCGCGCAGGCCGACTCGACTAGTGAGCTATTACGCTTTCTTTAAATGATGGCTGCTTCTAAGCCANTCAGCGCATCCCTCATACGACTTAAACACCCTGTTTCATCTTTCGACTCAACGTGTTGGGTGCTTGGGCGTCATTCACAAAGTGAATCACGCCAGCAAATCGCATCAGGTGATGCGCTGATACCCGTAGCTTCGGTGAATTGCTTAGCCCCGTTACATCTTCCGCGCAGGCCGACTCGACTAGTGAGCTATTACGCTTTCTTTAAATGATGGCTGCTTCTAAGCCAACATCCTAGCTGTCTAAGCCTTCCCACATCGTTTCCCACTTAGCAATTACTTTGGGACCTTAGCTGACGGTCTGGGTTGTTNTTAAATGATGGCTGCTTCTAAGCCAACATCCTAGCTGTCTAAGCCTTCCCACATCGTTTCCCACTTAGCAATTACTTTGGGACCTTAGCTGACGGTCTGGGTTGTTTCCCTTTTGACGACGGACGTTAGCACCCGCCGTCTGTCTCCCGGATAGCACTCTTTGGTATTCGGAGTTTGCAAAGGGTTGGTAAGTCGGGATGACCCCCTAGCCTTAACAGTGCTCTACCCCCAAAGGTGTTCGTCCGAGGCGCTACCTAAATAGCTTTCGAGGAGAACCAGATATCTCCCGGTTTGATTGGCCTTTCACCCCCAGCCACAAGTCATCCGCTAATTTTTCAACATTAGTCGGTTCGGTCCTCCAGTTGATGTTACTCAACCTTCAACCTGCCCATGGCTAGATCACCGGGTTTCGGGTCTACACCTAGCAACTAAACGCGCAGTTAACACTCGGTTTCCCTACGGCTCCGCTATTCGCTTAACCTCGCTACTAAATGTAAGTCGCTGACCCATTATACAAAAGGTACGCAGTCACGGTCTCAAGTACCGCTTCCACTGCTTGTACGTATACGGTTTCAGGTTCTATTTCACTCCCCTCACAGGGGTTCTTTTCGCC
>NZ_NIJK01000017.1 GCF_002836975.1 Shewanella indica
GCTGTTACTGCGAACACTTGGAGAAGCGACGACGGCATTTTGCAACCAGTTGCCAGTACTTTCAAACGGCCTGAACCCCACACTATTTATCAACCGCAGTCATTGAAATCCCCTGAACCATGGGTGGGGCTAGCACGGCTCAAATCTCACATTTTTGCGTGAAATCGGTTCGATTTCATCAAACCTTTGCAACTCATGGATATCTTTCGGCCTCCGGGTGCTCAAATCATCTAGCGGTGCTTGAACGCAGACTGAAAGAAGATTAAGTTATTGTTTTACAGTGGGTGGCTTGATTTTTTATTTAGTAAATTTTTAATTTCCAAGGTTTGATGTGAAAAAACGATTAACAACTGTAACGATGAAGTTATTATCAATATTGAAGTGGATGAAATTAATACTTTAGAAACACTCACTAAGTTAGCTGATGCTTATGTTGATATTTCGTCTAGAATCGACGAGTATCGCGCTGATATTGACTGGAACTGCCCTATTGAAATTAATGTGGTGACTCCCGAAGGTTCGGTCAGTGAAGAGGAGATGTTCAAGAAATTTACGACTGATCCAACTTTAGAGCGAAAAGCGGTTACTTTTATCTACAATATCACTAATTACTGTAAAACAACCACTTTGGAACTTTGGGGTGGGGATGAAGACCATCTTGCTGAACCAGGAGCTTATGCTCTTTGTATGTATCATGAAAAATATATTCCGTTGTATATCGAGCTTTTACTTCAAAATGATTTGGATCATGAGGTATATCAATCGGGTCATATAATTGACATTATAGAAAAATATGGTTTTACTTCGGATGTTCTTCGTTTAATGGCGAATCGTGTTGACGCTGCTGCAGGTCAACATGGTAGCGAGGATATGAAAGAGTATCATCCACAATTAATGGAGCTGTTTTTAAACCAACCCGAGCAAAAATCTTTATTCCTTAATACAGCGGTACAATCTATTTATTTACGTTCCATTCCATATAGCCTTCCATTTGACTCTATACGTGATTTGAGCATTTATATTCAAGAAAGCGGTGAAAGAACAAGGTGGTTGAAGCAACAGGAAGAGCAAGCCAAAGATACCTTTGGCAAGAATGTTAGGTGGTGAGTATAGATTGATGTTCTGTACGCTTATAAAAAATATTAAAAAATATGGACACCCAAGGTTAATGGCGCGGTAGTTAGCCTCCGACTATGCTTTTTTTAAGCATTTAACAAGGAGGTTATTATGCCGCGCCCTCGCCGAACTCAAATCAGCCTTGAAGATAACCACTGTTGCAGCCGCGTGGTGCGGCGTGCCTTTCTGTGTGATGATGATGCCCTACTCGGGCAATAATTATGACCACCGCCGTGGTTGGGTGGAATCGTTACTGTTTGAACTGGTTTTGTTTTATAGTGGGTGGCTTGATTTTTCAAATTTTTCTAAAGAGCAACGATAAGATTTAATTTTGAAACAAAACCAAAGAAGATCAATTGATTACCAACTTTGGCTGGTGTTGATCCTTACAAGCTTTATACCGTTAATCTACTCGACAACGCGAATCCACTTTTTGGGGAGTATACCAAGCCCTTGGGCATTCAGTATTGCAGCACAAGTAGCTTGGCTAAATGTTGGCTATGAGGTGCTAAGCGAAACTCTCTTGATACCGCTAGCGTTTATTCTCGGAAAAGTCATCAACGATGAAAAGGACTTTCGTCAGCGAGCAAGTATTTCATTACTTATTATCGTATTGAGTTATCTTGTTGTGACCGTTTTAGTATTGTGGCTAGCGCCACAATTCGTTGGGGCAATGCAGCAGAAAACTGAGTTGTTTGAGAGTACAGTTCAATACATTCGATTAGAGTCATTAGCTATTCTGCTTTCTAGCCTTTATGCATTCTTGTCGTTGGTCTTAGTGCTGAAAAACGAGAAAAAAGTACTGTATAAATTACTCATAGTGCAAATGGTTATGACAGTTATGTGCGATTGTCTGCTAGTCAGTAAACAATCATTCTCATTTCAAATCGGCGTAAATGGGATAGCTATTAGCAATATTATTGTTAATAGCTTTCTTGCTGTAGCAACTGTCACTTATTTATCGAAATCAGGCGTGAGCTTAAACATACGACAAGGTAAGGTACCTCAACAGCAATGGATCAAAGAGTGGGGAAAAATTGGCTGTAAATCTGGTCTTGAGTCTTTTGTTCGTAATGCCGCATTTATTATCATGATCCTGCAACTGGTAAACCAAGTACAACAGGCAGGAATATTTTGGATTGCTAACCAGTTTATTTGGGGGTGGTTGCTACTTCCTGTCTTAGCTTTGGGTAAACTAGTAAAACAGGATGCGGCGATTAATAATGGCCTAACACCTAAACAGGTTAATCGCTACCTCTTGTTAACTACAGGAATCATTACTATTTGGATGCTTACTGCGCCATTGTGGAATAGTTTTATTTCTAATGTAATGGGGGTAAGTGACCCTAAACCGATCACGGATCTGGTGTGGCTGATGGTGGGATTCTATATGGTGTTTAGCTTAAACAGTGTCATAGATAGCTACTTTTATGGGATTGGGCGTACCGATCTAATGCTCTATCAATCTTTGATCGTCAATTGTATTTTTTATGGCGGTGCATTTGTGTTTTATCAAGTAGGCATATTTGTGCCCACACTTCAAAGTATTGCAGTGATGTTTGGTTTAGGAATAACAGCAGATGCTATTGTTACTTGGGGTTTGTATCGTATCCTCAGAGGCAAGTTGAACTCAGCTAAACAGCCAGAACTTCAAGTTAATTAGGATATTAAAATTTTAGAAGGCAAAAAAATGGATACCCAAGGTTAATGGCGCGGTAGTTAGCCTCCGACTATGTTTTGTTTAAGCATTTAACAAGGAGGTTATTATGCCGCGCCCTCGCCGAACTCAAATCAGCCTTGAAGATAATCACTGTTGCAGCCGCGTGGTGCGGCGAGCCTTTCTGTGTGGTGATGATGCCTACTCGGGCAAGAATTATGACCACCACCGTGGTTGGGTGGAATCGTTATTGTTTGAACTGGAGTCCGTTTTTGCCATTGATGTAGCGGCATTCGCCATCATGAGTAATCATCTGCATCTGGTGTTGCATATTGATATAGACAGAAAGAAGATTAAGTTATTGTTTTACAGTGGGTGGCTTGATTGTTTCTTTTTACATCAGTTTTCATTTATTAACAAGTCAACTAACTGAAGCGCTACTTGAGGCGTGATACCTCTCGGGGAAGTAATGGAAAGCATCACAGAAGAAATTATCGGAAAATACATAGATGTAGCTCAGCATAAGGAGTTGAGTGATTTTATACCTGACAAGAAGTTGGAGATAGTTGAAATAATCCCGCCAGAAGAGGTAACGGCTATCCGTGAAAGGTATACCCCTTATCTTGAAGGTATTGATGCAAACCCCATTGCGGTCACCCTAGGCGATGAAATGATTTTTATCGGTAGTGGTCCAAAAAATGAAGGCAACGTGTACTACGTAGATATAGAGTTTGGTGTTTTCAAGTTACACAACTCTATTTCTAAGTTTTTAAGTGCAATCAAATTCTAGCAAGACCATGTTACATTACTGCTGGACTTGGTAAGGCTTGGGAAATTCGTACAATTACAACAAGAGTTATGGGCATAGTAGTTTTTACTGTATTTTTAATTTAAATGGCTGAACATCGGCTTGCAAGACTACATGCGACATTTTTCATCCTTGATACTAATCTCGGGAAAGGTCAGTAGGCGCGAAGTCTAACAGTTCATATAAAGCTATACAGCGTAATTAAGACATCAAAAGAAATGGGAATGGATATGGAATACAGCAGAGAAAACATTGAGCAACTGCTAGAAGGGAAATTGCGGCAAGCTTTAGCTGACTTTGGCGAAAAAGAGCTAAGGATCATTGATGTAGGCGTGTTTCCTTGGCACTCGGAGATCAGCGTATCCTTTCTCTTCAGCGAAGATTCGGCAGAGGAGGATGATATTGCGGCATGGCCGCATTTTGATTACTCCAAGATATTTGCAGGTGATTGGGAGCAAGCCAGAGAATTAGCCAAGACAATGAATGACATGTGGGCTATCAATAATGATCCAATCCCATTCTTCTCGGATTTCGGTTCTGCATTAACATCTGACCGAATATCGAGCGTTATAAAACGGTTCAATCTGGCGCCGGACTTTAGGATACAAGTCCTGAACCCAGATAACCCTAATAGTAAGAATTTCTGCACCTAGTGGGTGCCGTAGCCTTCTGTCAAACTTGTACTCAAGAATTCAGATAATAAATGCGGCACTACAGGTATTGATAAAACAAGCCGTCATATGAACCTTGTTCGGCAGCATAGATTTACTGGCCAATGGTGAATATTTGCCCATGTTTTGTCGGTAAAACTCAACCAGCACGCGGCTATTGATAAATCTCATACTCCAGAAAACATTAGGCTTGATACACACAGGGAATCACTAACTCAGGACGGATAAATAAGTGAACGAAGCAGTCATACTGAAATTAAGGGCTCTGATGACATGCATCAGGGAGAAGAGAACCGCTGATGCAATCGCCTTTCTATCAATGAACACTGAGCTGATTCAGTTACAAACACCACTGGGCAGCTTGCTTCATATTGCTGCTGATAATGACGACTTGGAGTTGTGCCAGGCTTTGGTCAAGCTGGGAGCCGATATCGATAGCAGAGACAGTATCAGTGGCAGCAGTCCAATCCATAGGGCTGCTTCGAATGGCAACGAAGATATTGTGAACTACTTCATCGGTGTTGGTGCAAAACTCGATATTTCTGAGCCAGACCGTAATCCCCTTTTTACTGCAATACATTATGGTCACCTCCATATTGTGAAGCGGTTAGTGAAGGCGGGTATAGATACAAGGATCCGTTATACCGGCCGGTAGTGTTCATAAATCTGTGTCATTTGAGTAATATACACCCAAAAGGATATTCAAATGACCAAACCTACATTCGACATG